>JAIXKI010000012.1 GCA_026936105.1 Chitinophagales bacterium | reverse complement strand
CCTGCTAATTTCTTTCCTGAAATATGTATAGCACAATTTTTCAGCTTCTTCACTTCACTAATATCTTCAAGTCTGTTACACTCAAAAGCAAATATTCTCTTTAGATGCTTGAGATGGTCGCATTTTGGAAATCGTGTAACCTTGGCGACATATTGAAGTTCAATGTCCTCAAGATTTGGCAATTGCTCAATGAAGTCAATGTTCTCAATTTTTGAATTTGTCTTAATCCATAATTTTTTTAGGGTTTGAATGTTTGGTAGAAACTCAAAACTTTCAACTCTTCCTCCGTAGTTTCCAAGTGTTTCCAAAGGTAGTCCTTGCAAGAAGTCAAAGCCCTTTAGTTTAGTTGATACAAGCCAAAGTGTTTTTAGATTTTTAAGTAATGGAATAGTTGTCAAAAAATCTTTGTAATCGCCTTCAAGATTTAAGCTTTCTAAGTTGTCTTTAAAATCGGCAATAAATTTTAAACTGATTTTTGGCTTGGGTTGTGTGAAACCAAGTCCAAGATGAACAAGCTTGTTTAACTTATAAAGCGGCTCAAAAGAACCGAACACCGCTGTGTCCCAGTCAAACCTTTCTAAGTCGGGAAGGAGATTTAAGAAACTTATGTCAGCCCAAGTGTCTGGGTAACCGTAAACCCTAAGTGTTATGTCTTTTCTCTTTTTTAAAATTACGTCATTTAAAACCTTAAGAGTTGTTTCGTCAGGTTTGATGTCGTGAAATTGAATGACTTTAAGTCGAGGCATTTCAAGCAACTGTTCAGCAACCGAATAACTTATTGGTTTTCTGCTGTGAAATCTGTCTGCTGAAATTAAGCCCTCCATATTTTAATTGTTTATTTCCTGTCTGTCTGAGTTTGCTTTGTCGCCTAAAATTACCGCTAACGTTTTGAGTATTGCCGAAGGCGGGGATTTTTACCACAAAAGTTCAATCGAAGAACGAATATTGAATTTTGCACATAAGCCCAATCGAAGCCGTTCCGCCCCGCTTTTGGCAATACCTTGTTAGCAGCAGCCTTCATTAAGCTTTGCTCAGTATGTTACTTTGTCGTGTAAATCTTGTGCAATGCCATAAAAGAAAATAGCAGCCCTGCAAACAGAATAAAAGACCTTAACCAGTTCATAGAGTTCCACCCTGTCCATGCTTTCCTGACAGTGTCAATATCGGTTAAAGGTTCTTTAAACATGATGTCATTCCTTGGATAGAAATAAGCAAAAGTGAATACATCACCCAGCACATATAATACCAGCGCAATTCCTAAATAAATTCTGACGGTTGCAGAAGCTTTCCAAAATAAGATCAGCGCTAATAATCCTAATACCTGATTGATGGGGGAAAATATCCTGAAAAAGTTTGCGGGGTTTACTGTCTTAAAGTATTCCCTTGCTGTTTCAATAGATTTAGGAATATCAGCCCCCCACGATTTTGCGTCAACCATGGAATTAAAGATGTTGGTAAATAGCAGTCCGCTTGCCAGTGCTATTGATGCAAATAAAAACAACTGTTTCATATTTCTTTTTTAGTTGCAAAAATGAACCTTGGGGAAAGAGAAAAATTGTATTTAAAGGACATTCTCAAAAATGTGTCCTTCAGTATGGCTTTTCCTTTGACGGTATTCTTTAGGAGCGAGTTGACTTAAAGATTTAAATGTTCTAATAAAGTGTGACTGGTCATAAAAATGACAACTATAAGCAATATTTGTGAGTGATAATTCAGAATAGTGCATGAGATGAACAGCCTGTAAATATTTTTTGTAAAGCAAGGTTTGCTCTGTATTCATTCCGGTAAGCTCATACAGTTTTCTTGAAAGTTGTTTGGGTGAATAGCAAAAATGGCTTGCTATATCTGAAACTGACAGGTGAGTGTCGCTATGTGTATTTAAAAAGTTATTAAATGTCTTTTCCCTATCGGTAAGTTGGGGAAGTCTTTCTATTAGCCACGCTGTAAAGGTTTTTATTCTGTCATTAAAACTATCTTGCTCTCCTAAGTGGTGCCAAAGAGAGTAAAAAGAAGTGTCCACCAAAGTTAAATCAATAACACAGTTGGTAAATTCCATAGGATGAAAATGGAAAATATGTTTTACAGCAGTTGGAGATAAAACTACTCCAAAAAAAGTTTGGCTGTCTGCTAGATACAATTGAACAGGGAAGGTATGAAAACCCTGAACAAAACATCTTGGAATGGTCAGAGATTGGTTTTCTATTCTTGCATACAATTTAGTGGGTTCAAAACTGAAAATAATTTCAACAACTCCCTTTGGGATGATGGTTTCTCTCAAAGATGGGCTGTTGTGTCTGTGGGTTTGCCAAAATGAACACACAGAGTCTTTGATTAAAGGTGATTGTGGTATTGTGAAATTATTTTCCATTTATTTATCCGTGATAATGGTTGTTCAACGGGTTGCTGCTAACGAACAGGGCTTTATGCAGGGCTGGAATTTTTAACGTCAAGCCCGGAACCGCTGCCCAATAAAATTACTAAAGTTGAAGTTAACAATAAAAAGTACAGCAATGAACGTCCAGTTGGTACAAAAGTACAATAGCGATAAAATGCCGATTGATACAACGTCCAGCCAGCCTTGCATAAAACCCCATGTTGGCAGCAGTAATAGTCCACGAGCATTAAACTACTTTTCTTTCTTTAGCTCTCCGATTTGTCTTTTTGTTATCAAAGAAATCTGTTGTAATGAACCCTCTCTTTTTTGTTCAATTGCTTTCACAACTGAATTCAAAGGAAAGTTTGATAGGCGAAGTTCTGGAATTGTCGTTGCATAGTCTGTTCCATATTCGTCTGTTACTATTGTCCACTTCATTTTGTAAGTCTTAACCATAAATTGTCCGAACGCTGTACCAATAGTGTTTACAAAATAATTTTCTGAACAAGTAAATTGCGTACTGTCAGCGTTCCACAAATCAATAAGACTGTCAAGTGTCTGTGGCGTATAATTGTCAATGCTTGAATTAGGTTGATGTTTTCTTATCAAAGTGTCTGCACCTTCTAAAGAATGTTTTATAAATAATTTTTGTGCCGTGTCAAGATCGGTAAAGTCTTGCGGAATACTGGCTGACACAGCAGTTTTGAAATATATTTCTTCACCGTCCACTGTGTCAACCTTATGCTCATAATCTTTTTCGGTGAGTTCGCTATATTTTTTGTCCATAGTAGAGTTGTTGTTACAGGATAATAAAATAATTGTCAGCAAGAACACACTAATATTTAAGGTCTGTCTTGTCAGCCGGAAGTTTAGTTTAAAAAAGTTTGTCAAGAATTATGTTTGAATAAGTGAGGTTGAAAATTATTGATGCCAACGGTTAACGCATTGGTGATGGCAGGGAATTCAGTGTACCTTCAGCCCGAACGTCAGCCGATATAAGCACTAAAGTACAGATTAAGTACAAATGTTCAATAGTGTATTTTCTGCCTGTACCACTGCTCAATAGAGAACAAAAGATGATGTTCATTCGTTCCGCCCTGCTATAACCAATGCGAATGTTAGTGGCAGGCAAATTAGGTCGTCAAAGATTAAGCATTTGATAAACGCAGTCCAACCGATAGTTCTTTATTGTGAATTCAAGTTTTTGCTTACGACTGAAATTCTTAAAGTCAAACTGATACACCCGGTTGTTTCCCTTGTCCCAATATGTATTGTAATTAATTATGTAATCTTCCGGATAAAAGTCCTTTTTCATTTCATGCCAATTTTCTTGAAGTCTTTTAAAGCAACTGTCGCTGTCTTCATAAGGTAAATTATAGTTGTTTGTCAAAGCTACAGAATGTAGATTTAAACTGTCGGTGTCTGTCACTTGCTGGCATTGCAATAATGAAACAAGCATTTCATTGATTACTTTTCCTGCAGTTCCTAAAGTGTCGTAAAGATTGAGTTGTGTCAAGCAATTTTTCAATTCTTTTTCAAAGGTCGTATTCGTTGGTTTTACTGAACTAAGTACGCTGTCAAATTGAAAATTCCAATAGTCGTGATAGGTGTTTGAAAAAAGTGGAATTACATAAAGTTGTTTAGCCTTATTGATTACAATAATAATTTTTTGTGGGTCGTCTAATGTGTCCGGCATTGAACGTAACTGAAGTTCAACGCCATTGTCGCCTATTGTTACACTACGTATAAGTTTATAATAGTCACTTTGTCTTTTTGGAAGCTGCGGAAATTTAGAAGCTGTGTTTGACAAAGCTTTGTCAATATCAATCTGGTTATCCTTTTGGCTGCAACTTGAAAATATGATTATAGAAATTAAAATATTTGTCAGCAGTTGAAGTCTAGTCATTAGTTTTTAAATAAGATACAGAGTTCACCGAATTCCACAAGATGGGCGTCATTGCTTGCCACTAACGGTTTGGGTATTGCCGAAGGCGGGGCGTTTCAGCACTACTGTTGATTTGAAAAACTAAAGTTCGGTTAAGCACAAAAGTGTCATAGAAACCCGTCACCCCCGCTTTTGGCAATACCTTGTTAGCGGTTCGGGCTTTTATTTCAGTCTTATTTGTCAATCGTCTGCCCAATACTTTTTCCAATTACATTGATAAGTTCTTTCTCAGATTTATTTTCATTGATTATTAAAAAGTCAGTTTCAAAATTTCTTTCTCTGACTTTGGCGTTTATCATCAGAACCTGGTCGTCAGAAACGTTAATATGAATATCCTGGTCTCTGGATTTGATTCTCTCCAAACAAATTGCGCTGTCTGCATAAACACCAATTGTATTCACCCGAAAATCTCGTCTTAAACTCTGAATCATTTGGTCAAAATATTCTGTCAAACCAGTTGATTCAAAAACTATTTTATCTTTATCTACTATACTTTCGCGAATGCCTTTCTCAATTTCTTCAAAGACTTGTTTTAGGTATGCTTCATTGTCCACATCTCTGTCTTTCTTGATTTTCTTGGCCCAATCTTCCACACGGATGAAGTTTATTCCAAACTCCTTGTCCATCAGAGTTCCAATGAAGGATTTTCCACTCCCTTTTTGTCCGATCAATAAATAAATAATTTTAGTATTCATATCTTATTCAATCGGTAAATTGTGGAGCTTTAAAAATGAGAGTTTATCCCAATAGCCACGTTGAAATACAATTTTATCGTTCTTAATTTGGAAAAATCCGCACCCACGCAGTCCATTTGGGTCTTTCCATTCTAAAATTGCCCATTCCCCGTCTTCAAAAAAGTTTTCAGGAATACAAGTCATTTCGGCTGTCTGAAATTCGCCTGCAAACATTTCCTTAATTGCAGGTTTGCCTACAACAGGGTCGTTTGCAACTTGGTGGTTGATTGCATTGTCAGCATACAAGTCTGAAATTGTTTCTAAGTCAGCCCTGTTAAATGCTTCAATCCATTTTTGTAGTATCTCTTTTGGTGTCATATCAATTTTTATGTGTCGTCATTTAGCCTGACCGCTAACGTTTTGGGTATTGCCGAAGGCGGGGATTTTTAGCACAAAAGTTCAATCGAAGAACGAATGTTGAACCTTGCACAAATGCTCAATCGAAGCCGTTCAGCCCGCTTTTGGCAATACCTTGTTGTGCGTAGTATTTTTATTCAAGAACATATTTCACGTTCACCTGTACTTCAAATTTTACTTTTTGAAATTCAGTATAAATTGGGTCTGCTGCTCTTGAACCATATAAACTTGACATTCCTCTAATTTGAACTCCTGGAGCTTGTCCCTGCAAAGCATTTGAAATTGAATTTACATCAGAAATGTAAAGAGCTTTGCCTATTTTTTGATTTAATGGTTTAGCAAGTCTTTCGGCAGTTAGTTTTGATTTTTCGATTGCTTTTGATTTTAACTCAAGTAATAGTTCTTCTGCTTTTGAGTATTCTGTTCGTTCAATAGTTACATTTGAAATTCCCACACTTTCCAATTCTGCTAATACTTTGCCTGCTTTAACTGCATTACCAACTAAAAGAGAATACATTTTAGATTTAACTACATTTTGTCCTTTTAAAAAATAGTTTTTGAAATTACTTGAAAAGTCAAGAAGCGATAGGTCTTTCTCTGTGTCGATATTTAACTTTTTCAAGGTGGTTTCTAATAATTTTTCTTGGTCTTCTACTGATTTCTTATTTTTACTGTCAGCCTCATTTAAATTTATTGAAATGTAAATTTTGTCTGGAACAACAAGAGTGTCAGATTTTGCTGTTGTTTCAACAAATGGTTGGTCGATAAAGTTTTTCTGAGCATAAGTCAGGGAAGTCATTGTTAATAAAATAATTGTTAAAAGGTTTCTGTTCATCTTTTTGGTTTTAATATTACGCACAACGGTTTGCGGCTTGGCGTAGTGGGGGCTTTTCAGCACAACACTTGATACGAA
>JAIXKI010000032.1 GCA_026936105.1 Chitinophagales bacterium | reverse complement strand
CATTGGAAGTACCTATACCATCAGCATTCTTTAAATAACCGAAAGTGTAAAAGGGCTGTGGAACCCTTAAAGTTTGTAGAGTTCCGGCAGGCAATGGCATGTGAAGATGTGAAGAGGAGTGCTTTTTTGCAAAAGATTCAGTTTCCTCATCTCGAAGAATTGCAAGCCTACACCGGTTGTTTGCATCTCAACAAATCTTTCATGATGTATGGCCTGAACAATCTCATCCAGGTCAGCTGCCACAGGTGTCATATTGCCCCTGGTAATTCTGGTGCTTGCATTTATAATAGCTGCAGCGCCTGAAAGGTCGTTTGTATATGCCCTGGCTTCTGCACGCAGCATATCATTTTCTGCTTTCAGGACTTCCGGCTTTGGCCCTTCATCATTTATATAAAGAGCATCATATCTTTGACTCCTGTAAGAAGAGAAGAAATAAAATCCCCTTGCTGACTGGAACCAGTTTGCGCTTACATATTCAAAATCGGTGTTTAACCTATCGTCAACAATATTTGTTGCAGGAGGTGGATAGGGAAAACTCAGACTATCATCCCCTCCCAATGTGCCGGTTGGTGACAGTGTGCAGCCTTAACAGCAAACAGGCAAACTGAGAAAATTCTGTCTGCCTGTACTACTTTTTATACTTTAAAAATATTTAGTTCACCTTCTTCAAAACAAGTAAATAAGGTCCGCTCCAGTTTCCGATATCTACCCCATAAAGCAGACTCAATGTCACTGTCTGATCACAAGGAGATACATAACTAGAACTTGCCGCTCCTGTAGTTCCCATAAATGCCCCTGTATAAATTCCCACTGCCCAGCCCCATGCAGACCCTACGCTTACCCTTGGTAAAGATACGAGGTTGGTATTCGGATTAACAGTAAATACTATCGGAACAGGTGATACAGCATGTACATTAATGAATGAGAAATGTGTGGCATCAATCTTTGTTAACGTTACAATATCACCTGGAGAATAATCTGCCCAATCATCTTGCATTACTTCAAAATCTCCCTGGTATAGATCCGGATCGTATCCGCAAATAACTGAGAACCTGACAAGCTCACTGAATCCGGGCATATTGTTTGGTCCACCCGGGCCTATTCCCCTGATTGTACCATCTGCAGGGAAAGCTTCATACTTTTTCCCTTTATAATAAATATCCACAGAAAAATCATAATTATCATTCAGCGCTATAGCCCCGAACAAAGTAGTTAGATCAGCAGAAGTGACTGTAAAACTGGCCGGAAAAGAGCTAACATCAGCTTTAAACACCTTTACTGTTTTTCCTGAAGAATTTGATTTCCTTACCACCACATCAACCTTATCCGGAGAGATTGAGTTAGGGAAATACTTGGTTACAGAAAATTTTCCATTGAAAGATGCCAAATCAAGAATGCTGATAGCCTGACTACCTGTCGCATCCGGATTCGTTGAAATTGCCGGCACATCCTCAAGTTTTGATAGTATTTCCTCCTTGATAGGGCCATCATCCTTTTTGCACCCCGCAAAACTAAAAGCGACAGTAAGTAAGGCAAGAATTAAATTATTCACTGCGCTGTATTTTATTGTATTCATCGTAATCACTTTTTAAATTTAAAGTTGAATTATGGTTGCCAAAATACTTTAAAGGTCGAAACTACTTTCTGAGCCGGAGCGTTAGTATTCTGCTCAATCTCTGCCTGGCTATAAGGTAATGACCAGGGATACTCTGTTCCATTAGATACCGGCTCAATGTAAGGGCTGGTCGCATTAGGTCCTGCGGGACCGGGTACAACAATAGAGGTAGTAGTACCACCGTTGGCAGGAGCCGGGTTGAATAAAATAGGATATTTCGTTCTCCGGTAATCAGTATAATTATCAACCGAATTGCCAAGCCTGGATAACCATTTTTCAGTCATAATCAGTTCCAGTTTTTTGTCGGGCGAAGCAGCATCAAATTCTGAAAGAACTGAAGTTTTATAAGTAGTAGTGGCAGGAAGCGTGGTTATGTTCGGAACCGATTGTGAAGGTTTAATAAAATTCCTGATCACGTATTCAACCTGGTTGAATGACTCATCCAATGCTTTACTGAACACAGCTCTTTCATCACCAGTTGCCAATCCTACATGAATTAACTCAGCTTCAAGATATAAACGGTCAGCATAAGTTAAAGCTCTTTGAGGAGCAGCACCAGTTCCTGCCGTTGCAGCTCCGATTTCATTAATCGTTTTAGCGCTTCCGTCATCATAACGTCCTCCTATTGGGTAAATACCTAATAGTGTGTATGAATTACTGTTGGACCCCCCCACACAAGGGCTGTTGGAGCCGAATGTCAATGACATAAAAGCCCCGTCCCTGTAATCAGCACAGTTTTCAGTTGCCCTTGTAGCTGAAAGCTGGTTATAAAAGTAAAACGGAATCCTGGGATCTTCATTAGCCTCTAAAATATTCGGGTTATATCCTTTCATGATCTCGTACATCCATGGGCTGGGAACCTGTCCTCCTCTTTGTGCAGCATTATAATCACCATAACCGGGGTAACGGTCATCTGTTGCTCCGTTAGGTCCAAACGGGAACATAAAACTTTCTGCCTGTGAGTTTATTAAACCAGCAGGATTGGAAAGTAAAGCCTGAACCTGGGTTCCAACATTCCTTACCAGGCGTACCTGTGTGTATAGTTTAAGTTTGAGGGTGTTGGCTGCTTTTTTCCACAGAGTGGCATTCCCTTTATAAACAATATCATCGTTACCTGGAATCACCTGGCCTGCTGTATTATTCAGATCGCTGATACCCTGATCCAAAAGAGAAAAACAGGCATCATAAATATCCGATCCGTCATCAAATTTCGGCTGCTTTATTCCCGCTTTGAACTGATTGAATTCAGTATAAGGAAGATTGCCCCATATATCCACCATCATACTAAACAGATAGGCCTTCAGCACTTTCCCTATCCCGGAATAAACAGATTTCCCTTCGCTGGAAGCCTGATCTATCATCACATCTAGGTTAGTAGCCGTAGTGTACATGCTACTCCAGGTACCATCCATATCCGGTCCTACCAAACCATAACGGTTAAGTCCGCCGTACTGCATCAACTGATGCGTATAAACTCCCAATCCGGTACCCAAAGTCGTACCGATAGCAAATGTGGCGCCGATCCTTTGCTCAACTGCTGTCATAAGTGTGGAAATAGGCACTGATGTCGGATCATTCAGATTCTGGTTCACATCCAGATATTTCTTACATCCCGGAACAATGGTCACCAGTGAAACCGCTATTGCAAAAGAGCCTAAATATTTATTTATTCGTCTCATGTTGATAAAATTAGATTTGAATTAAAATGAAACATTAATGTTAATCCCATATCTCTTGGTGCTTGGCGCTGCACTTACGTCCACTCCCTGCACTGAAGATGTACCCGTAGAACCGATCTCCGGGTCAAAATGTATGTATTTAGGAGTGTTGGGCGCCAGGAACCAGATATTTCTTGCACTCAATGAAACATTGATTCCGGAGAGTTTAAGCCTTTTTACAATATTAACAGGCAGGTCATAACCGAGTGTAAGTTCACGAAGCCTGAATACAGTACCATCATAAACATTAAACTCGTCTGATGAGTTGATGGCAAACGCGGTTACGTTTGCGTATCCTGCCTGAAAATAAAGGTCGTTGACACTTATCTTAGTCTGGTTAGGAACCGTCTTCCCTCCGATAAGCATTGGGGTGAAATGGTTTTGCCCGTCAGCTCCCGGTGTGGCAACTGTATTACCATAAATTCCATTAATTACTATATTTCTTTCTCTGTCTTTGGTATCCATAGTAACACCTCTCCCCAGTAGGTCGGTGATGGATTCTGAATAGAACATACCACCTTTGGTTATATCGAAGAGTGCATTAAGCGTAAAGTTCTTAATTCTGAGAGTATTGGTGATACCCAACTTATATTTCGGATTGGGGTCTCCTAAATATTGCTCATTAGGATCTTCCAAAGCCCAACCTGAGTTCGGGTCTATCAGCAGTTGTCCATCATCAGATCTTGCCGCCCTAAATCCCCTGAGATATCCAAAAGCCATCCCGGGTTCCAGATAGCTTAAACCACCAATGAAAATTCTTTCCAATCCTTCCACAAGTTTTACCGTGGTGTTTTCATTGTGCGTAAAAGCACCCCTGATCGTCCAGTCAACATTCTTATTCATAACCGGCTTCACACTCAAACCTATTTCCCAACCTGTGTTGCGGATCTCACCGATATTAGTGTAGAACCCGGTGTACCCTGTTGTCACAGGAACATCAACCGCATAAATCAGGTTAGTAGTTCTTTTATCATACCAGGTGATTTCAGCATTTATACGATTTTTGAAAAGTTGAAAGTCAGTTCCGGCTTCAATTTCATGAGTAAATTCAGGTGTCAGGTTCGGATCATAAGTGGTTGATCCCCTCAAAGCTCTGGGTTGGCCAAGGAATGTGGTGGTAAGCAAACCAAAAACGTCTTGTCCATTCTGAGGATCAGCATCGTTACCCACTTTTGCGTAACCGATACGGATCTTTCCATAATCCAGCCAATCGGACCTGAGTTTGAAAGCATCTGTCCAAACCAATGATCCGGAAATACCGGGATAGAAGTATTTCGAGTTTTTATACGGCAGAGTAGAGGTGAGGTCTTCCCTACCTGCAATATTGATAAATGCAAAGTTTTTATACCCGAGCGTGGCATCTCCAAACACACCGACAAGCCTTCTGAAATTTCTGCCATCCCCGGTAAATTGCTGTTTACTGGTATTACGAAGATTATAAATACCGGGAACAGTAAAGTTTGCTCCATACATATATTGACCTCTCGAAGTTCTCTGATCAATACTGTTACCTACTTTGAAATCCAATGTGAAATCCTTGCCTATCTTGGGTGTGAATGAAGCCACCAGCGTGGATTGTAACTCCTGGGTACGGTACACACTTTCTGTAATATTCCCAGCCAGGTTATCAGCGCTGCCGTAAGTACTGATATCAATAATGGCATCACGGAATAAAGAATAATTATTAACGCCAAAATTGTAGCTGAGCGTTGCCCAGTTATTAAACTTATAATTGGCCCTCACTGAAGCTACAATACGATCATCATTTGTTGTGATTACATTATGCTTTGTTGCCCATACCGGGTTGGTGTATTGACCGGTATTAAATCCGATCTGTTTTCCGCTTCTGTCAGTAGATGGCCATCCTGCAATATCCCAGTTACGGGCTTGTACGAAAGTACGTCCAAGCTCTGTGACAAATGACTGTTTAGCTCCAAAGAAGCCACCAACCTGTTTAGAATGAGCGTAAGAGATATTGCCGCCCAAAGTAAGTTTGCCAAGATTTGACTGGCCACCGACGCTGACGTTGTTCTTTATATAGGAGCTGTTGGGGATATAACCTGTTTGATAAACATTTGAGAGTGTAGCATTAAACCTTGTATTCCCTTCTCCACCGTTAAAGTTTACAGAGTTTTCGGCCAGGTGGCCTGTAGTGAACAATTTTGCAACATTATCCGGTACTGCTTTGTAAGCGATCATACCATTCGGGAAGAGTTCCGGATACGCTTTATACATATCAGCCCAGGTATTGGCAGGTATGGAGTCAATTCCTGAAGAGGACTGACGGATAACATTACCGCCTCCATCATAAATAACACCCCGGCCGAACGGAGCGCCCCATGATCCGTTTGAAGATTGGGTTCTCATTTCAGCGCCTGCTCCATATAGATTCTGGAACTCAGGCATACTGGAAATTCTTTCGAAACTGTAGCCGGATCTGTATGTAACATTCAGTGGCTTGGCGCCTTTTTTGGCAGAACCTGATTTAGTGGTTATCACCAACACGCCATTGGAAGCACGTGATCCGTAAAGTGATGCTGCTGCGGCACCTTTCAGGATGTCAATTGACTCGATATCGTTAACATCCAGGTTGCTCAAACTGGTACTTACAGCACCCCCTGCTGAAAATTGACTGCCTGCGCCCACAGACACATTACTATAAGGTATGCCGTCAACAACAATAAGCGGCTGAGTGGACAAACCGATAGAGGAAACCCCTCTTATCTGGATGCGGGTTGCGGCACCCGGCATACCTTGTCCAATCCGGATGTCAACACCGGGTACCTTACCTTGAATATCTTTCAAAATATCAGGCTCTGACTTAGAAACAACTGCCGCCGGATCTACTTTTGACACTGCATATCCTACAGCTCTTTCTGCACGTTTAATACCTAAAGCCGTAGTTACAACCACTTCCTGCAGGCTTGTGGCCGACGTGGCCAATGTGATCGTTCCAAGATCAACTTTATCTGCTTTTACAGTAAGCGCAGTAAATCCGGATGAAGTAATTGTTAGACTCGCATTCGGTCCAACCTTGATTATAAAATAACCATTGTCATCAGCGGTTGTAGCATTCCTGGTACCTGTTTCTGTAACAGTAGCAAAAGGAACGGGATCTCCTTTAGCGTCATGTACGGTACCCTTCACATTTCTGGTTTGCGCAAATGTTAATGTAGCAAATAACATAAGCACTGAAAATAGTGATGAGATTTTTCTCATGAACGTTAGTTTTTAATTATTAAACTTTAAAAAATGATCAACGAAATAATCCCATTTCAAAAAAATGAGACATAATAACAAGACATTTTATTTTCAAAAATGCTGCGCAAAGTAAAGGTTTTTTTAACAAATGTTTGGGTCTTGTAAAAATAATATCAACAAAAGCCTGCCAAGCCAAATAGTATGTTCTAATATTTTTATAATCTACTTGCTACACAATCATTTATAATTGATAAAGCACGCTTATTGTATGGTTTAAATTACATTTACACGTTTCAAATAAGGATAAAGCTGAATATAAGGCGTTTAGATAACTTAAAGTAGGAGGTGAAGATACATAAGCCGTATATTCACCGTCCTCTCACGCCACCGTATGTACTTGCGTGTACGGCGGTTTCCTTAGAGTGATTTACGATGCAAGGATTGATAATTGTCTGCCAGACTGTAATAACCGTTTTCTGCAAACCATAGATTGTTAATCCCTTTATTTGCTGCAGGGCTTTTACTTAAACACCACCAGCCCTTGCTGCTTTGCGGTTCGCCAACATAAGGTTTCTTCTATTTTGCATTTCCTTAGCCATCTTAAAGTGCCGATTACCTGTTTGCATTGCTTGAGCCTGTGGCAGCGAAGCCTGTGCTTTATCCAACTGTCTATCCGCTCCATTCGCTTGCGCATGACTGCATACCGGAAGTGTTGTAGCCATCCATGTGGTTTTATGTGCAATTCTTTTACCATTTGTGCCATGCTGATCCCTCTGTTACGTCAGGTGATGTGTCTTATTTTCTCTCTTAGTCGCTCTTCACTCTTATAACTTAACATTAGCTTCCCTTCTCTTACTATCCCATGATCCAAAAAGTTTAGTTCGTATCCCTGACTTATCCGGCTTTTCTCCTTGTTTACTTTGAGTAGTAGTTTGCCTTCAATGTACTCCGTGATACTTTCCTCGACTCTCCCGGCCGCCGCTTCACTGCTGACAAATATCTTTACATCATCGGCGTATCTCACATAGCTGTGCCCCCGCTTTTCCAGTTCTTTATCCAGTTCATCCAGTATGATGTTGGATAGTAATGGACTTAACGGCCCTCCCTGTGGTGTGCCTTTGATGCGTTGGCTCATCAGGCCTCCCTGTAACATCCCTGCTTTTAAAAACAAATCTATCAGCTTTAATAATCTTGTATCGCCTATTTGTGTCTTCAACAACCACATCAACCGGTGATGATTTAATTCATCAAAGAACTTTTCAAGGTCAAGGTATATTACATAACTCTTGCCCAGGGCTATGTATTCCCCGGCTTGTTTCAATGCCTGATGAGCATACTTACCCGGACGAAAACCATAGCTGTGTGTTGAAAATATTCTCTCATACTTTTCACTCAACACCTGATGAATGGCTTGTTGTACCAATCTGTCTTTTACTGTAGGAATGCCTAATTGCCGAAAGCCTCCTTGTGACTTGGAGATTTGAACGCCTCGTACAGCACGGGGGTGATAGTTGCCTGCAATTAGACTGGTTTGTAACTACTGGTAGTTTGCCTTTAGCCATTTGCCCAACTCTTTTACCGCCATATTATCTACTCCATGACTGCCATCATTTGTTCTTACCCTCTTAAAAGCCTTCCAGAGATTTGATGGTTCGGCTATCTTTTCCATCAATCCCTTCGTCAGGGTGCGTTCTTCTTTGCATGCAGAAAGCCATAAAGGAAATACCATGCCGTCAGCGTTGTAGTGTACGACTACCCGGCCGACTGCATGGCTGAATATACTTTCTCCAACAAGGTGCATCTGCATATTCATTCCTCTGCCCTTAAGAGTTATTTTCCTCTTTGACTTTTACTACTTCTAAAAAAACTTCCCTGCTCTAAAGATCCTGTCCTTCCCTCCGCTATGTTTCCATAGCTTCTGTGGTACTATGACTTCCGATGTTCTCTCTTTGCTTTGGCATTCGCTCATACCTACGCCTCTGAAAAAAAATATCAGACCTCCCATGGTAAGCCCGCCTGCCCGAAGGGCAGGCTCATGATTCTTCCGATTTAAGTTGCAGGATTTACTACCTCATGTTTACATCTAACTTTGGGACTTCGTATTCTAATGCCAGCTAACCCGATGAGTAAGCCTTGTATCCTGTTTCTGTTCGTCAACTCAAATCTTTGTCCGCCGCTTCCTTCGGATTCCGCCTCACGACGAACACCCTTGCTTTAGACTAACAGTTCCCGTTAGCCGACCTGTTCAGGACTTTAACCTTAAAGAATCATGGCATGCATGGCGCACACAAAAAAAGGGCCGGTCATTATACAAGACCGGCCCGCAATTTTAATTACCTATTAAACAGGTAAACATTTTATCTCCATCCTGCATTGGAAGTACCTATACCATCAGCATTCCTTAAATAACCGAAAGTGTAAAAGGGCTGTGGAACCCTTAAAGTTTGTAGAGTACCGGCAGGCAATGGCATGTGAAGAGGAGTGCCTTTTTGCAAAAGGTTCAGTTTCCTCATCTCGAAGAATTGCAAGCCTACACCGGTTGTGTACATCTCAACAAATCTTTCATGATGTATGGCCTGAACAATCTCATCCAGGTCAGCTGCCACAGGTGTCATATTGCCCCTGGTAATTCTGGTGCTTGCATTTATAATAGCTGCAGCGCCTGA
This sequence comes from Chitinophagales bacterium, assembly GCA_026936105.1. Lineage (GTDB taxonomy): Bacteria > Bacteroidota > Bacteroidia > Chitinophagales > Chitinophagaceae > UTBCD1. Next base: position 43,607 of record JAIXKI010000032.1, on the reverse strand, counting down.
AAGGTCGTTTGTATATGCCCTGGCTTCTGCACGCAGCATATCATTTTCTGCTTTCAGGACTTCCGGCTTTGGCCCTTCATCATTTATATAAAGAGCATCATATCTTTGACTCCTGTAAGAAGAGAAGAAATAAAATCCCCTTGCTGACTGGAACCAGTTTGCGCTTACATATTCAAAATCGGTGTTTAACCTATCGTCAACAATATTAGTTGCAGGAGGTGGATAGGGAAAACTCGGACTATCATCCCAGTGCTGTGGCTGATCCGGAGCCATCATATGCACAGTGTACATATCAGTAATACCCCAGCCATTGGCGGTGAGATAATCTCCGGCTTCATCATACCAAGTGGTATAAGCATCACCTATGACATTGAAGTCAAATGTAATACCTGCATCGGCATAGGTCTTAACCTGAGCCCAATTAACAGCGGCCAGTTCAGTCTTATTACGGGGCAGGTAAGCAAGTATTCTTGCTGCCATGGTATTGCACAGTGCTTTAAAGTCGTCGTTAGACAGATCTGAAGCAGTTCCTAGCCAATCAGCCGGGATCGTAAAGCTTGTTGAACAATAAGAGATAGCATCATTAAGATATCCGATAGCTGCTGCTGCTATCTGTTTGTAATCAACTGCGCTTGCCACATCTTCCGGCACAGTTAGGTTTTCGTCCACGAGAAATGCCCTGTCAAAGATCAATGCAAGGTTTCCATAACCGACACCCTGGGCAAATTTTGCAAACGCTTTTACCTGAGCATCATTATCCACCTCTACCCCTGCGTCCAGAGCTTTCATGATCTGAGAAGCAGTAACAATGGATGCATACATGGCATCAAATGTTCCTTTGGTATAGCCAGCATTTCCATAGGCAGGAGTGTTATCCCATGCGTGATCACGTGGTTCCCAGCCCATGTCTCTCATACCGGCATTTCCCCAGGAACAACTGACATTATCAGCTGCAACGGCAAGCATCATTTCCACTCCGCCATAGGCGTGCTCCCCCCCATAAATTGTATTAAACAAACCTGCAGCAAGTTTTTGTAAGTCATTTCCATTGGAAAGGACCTTGGCGAAGTCAGGGTTGTTTTGGTTGGGCACATCCAGCAAATCTTTCTTACAACCCGCCAAAACCCCGATCAGAAGTCCTGCAATGATTGCAATATGTATTCTTTTCATATTCATGTTTTTTGATGTTTTAGAAATTAAAGGACAGTGAAAAGGCAATATTCCTGAAATTCGGGTTTGTACCGATACCATCCAAAGGTTGCCTGATGCTTCCCACTTCAGGGTCGTAGCCGGAATATTTTGTAAATGTCAGCAGGTTTCTGCCTACCACCCTTGCATTAATCCCTTTCACAACACCCTTAAATGCTCTGGCTAATGTTTCATTATTGAAGGTATAGCCAATTGAAAACTCACGGACTTTCATATAAGTTGCATCCTCTACCCAATATTGATTAGGCAGGTTTGCATCATACATTCCGGAAAACCAATAATCATAGGCCTTCTTTTTATCGTCAGGTACATTATACATATCCTGTAAGTAAGACATATTGTTAAAGGCCATACGCTGATTATTTGCATTATAGATATCACCACCCTGTTTCCAATCCAAAAGAAAGTATAATGTAAACCCTTTCCAGTTTATGGTATTGGAAAAACCAACATTGAAATCAGCATTGCCATCTCCAATCTTTCCAAACCACGCATTGCCATCCGCACCCAATTCTTTGATCGGGCGCTCATTGGTTTTTCCTTGTGTTCCTTTTGCAATTACATATCCCTCATTATTGACCTCATAATCAGAAATGGTCTTTCCTGCAGGAAGCTGGCGGCTCATCTGATCCAGCGTGCGTACAAACCGGTAACCATACATAGAACCATAAGTGGCAAAGGATTCAATCCGGAACACATTCACATCACCCGAAAATGCGCCCAGATAATAAGGCGGAATTGGAAGATTTCCTACTTTCTGGCGAACTCTTGAAAATACCACATTAGAAGACCATGACCAATCTTTATTTCTGACCCAATTGGCTCTTAAAGTTGCTTCCAAAGTATTTGAAGTTATATCACCGGCATTGATCCATTGATGATTATATCCCTGATTCAGAAAAGGTACCAATGGAGCATTTAAGAACTGGTCAGTTGTTCTGGAAAATGAATAAGTTGCTTCAAAACTGAATCTCTTCAAAAAGTTTACATCAAGTCCGATTTCAGTTTCTGCAGTCTTTGAAGGTTTCAGTAATTTATTTCCTTTCTGGCTCGGTGAAGCAATACCATTTGACAGGCTGTAAACCTCATATTGCCAGGAGAAACCGGGGCGGATACCTGCAGTACCATGAGCAGCCCTTATCTTCAACTCTTCGATACCTGGTATAGTAACATCTTTGCTGATCCTGTATGCACCTGAAATACGGTAATATGGATTCCATCTTGCATCAGGTCCGAACAATGAAGATCCGTCATAACGGAACATTCCATCCAATAAATACCTGTCTTTATAATCCAATGAAGCTATCGCAAAATAGTTCTGAGCTCTTTCTGCTGATATAGAAGATCCTGCCCCGTTGATAGAGGCGAAATTATTGAAGGCCTCGATTTCATTAACCACAAATTGTGAAGAATAGACATTAAAACTTTCAGAATGACTGTTCTCATACAGATAGGAAAGCTTGCCTGCCACATTCAGCTCACCAAAACGATGAGACATATTCAAAGTCAACTGAGTGTTCTGGGTATTATCTTCACTTGAAGACATAGACAAGCTACCGTTTGTATAAGACATACCATTGTTAACATTAGCAGGCCCGCCCACTTTCCAGGTATCTTTCGGGGTAATAGAAGAACTGCGGTAATTCTCTATCTCAATGGTGTGAGTTACATCAAGGTTTACATAATTCGAAAACTTGACATTAGCTGTGTAGTTAGCCAGCCACCTGCGGTCTTTATCGTTGATCTTGCGTTTCCACAATGAATAAAGAGGATTCACAATCTCACCGATCCATTGGTCAATTCTCGGATAATAAGGCTGGCCGTCAACCGGGTTAATTTCTCTCAGATTGATGTCAGGCTCCAGACGGGCAACATCATAAAAAGGGCTTCCGCCGGGGTATTGGATCAGGCGGTTTATAAACAAATTGGTGGCGCTGACTTTCAGCCATGAAGCCACCTGCTGATCAAGGTTCAACCTGAAATTTTGCCTTCTGTAGCCATCAGTAAGATCAACAACACCTTGTTGTTTATTATTTTCAAATGATGCATAGATCGCTGTTTTGTCGCTTTTTGTGCTTATGGATACAAAATTGGTGTAGTTAATACCAGTACCAAATACATCTCTCTGAGGAGAGCGCTCAATACCATAAGGGTTATCCTGGTAGTGATCAGGATCCGGAACACGGTTCCCTGATATCCCGGGGTCAAACCCAGTACCACTGTAATTAGCAGGATAGGTCACACCGTTATATTTTGTGTAGACTCCCTTAAAATTTTCCCAATCGGATGCAAGTGCATATGGATGGTGTTTGGCCACTTTCAATACGTGAGCCAGGTTTTGCATACCTACTTCATTCCTGACCACAACGCTTACGGCCGACCCTTTTCCTCTTTTGGTTGTAACAGCGATCACTCCGTTACCTGCCCTGGATCCGTATAAAGCCGAAGCAGCGGCTCCTTTTACCACTTCAATGGATTCCACATCATCGGAGTTGATATCTGCGAGGCTGCCCGAGAGCTGAACTCCGTCCACAAGAATTAATGGTCCAGAACCAACATTCAGATTATTGTCTGCCCGGAGTTGAATGTCCAATCCGGATCCCGGTAATCCGCTGGTACTGGATGTTTTCACACCGGCCACTTTTCCTGTGAGAGCAGTTGCCAAGGAAACCGGCGGGACTTTATTGATCTCATTGGCATTCAGTTTTGTTACCGATACGGTAAGTTTTGCCTTTGTAGTTGCAGCGGCTACACCGGTTACGATTACTTCAGAAAGTTCTCTGCTTTGCTGACTCAGAGTAACATCATAAGTGGCTGAACTGCCCACCTTGATTTCCTGAAGTGTGTAGCCAACTGCAGATATTACCAATGTGTTTCCGGTAGCAGCGGAGATCTTGTATGCTCCCACCTCATTGGTTGTGGTTCCAACCTGTGTACCTTTTACGGTAACACTGGCGCCTGCAACGGGATCACCTTTGCTATCCCTTACAGTTCCCGAAATAGTCCGGGTTTGCGCAATTACTAATGAACCTGACAACATTAGCATTGCGAAGAAAGTTGCAAATTTTCTCATTTGACGTTAGTTTTTAGTGATAAAACTTTTAAGGATCAACTTGTTTCATCCGATTTTCAAAGCCTTATAAGATGAAAAGACAGATGAATTATTATAAATGCTGCGGCAATATAGAGTTTTTTTTAACACATAATTAAACTTTGTAAAAATGACGTTAATAAAATTCTTAAAAAAAGAAAAATGCCTTCCATATCTTCCATTGCTATCTCACTATATCACAATCAGTTATAATTATCTGGATATATATGGAATAAACCGATAATATTAGGCAAGCCAAGTTTTTCTTTCTGTATGAACGGGTAGGGATGTGCGCATGATTTCTTAAAAGGAATTACCATTTAGAATTTCTCCAAAAGTTTGCAAAGGTCTTTCACACTATAACAGTTCCTGAAAAACTATACACTTGCTATGGCTCAAAATAAAATCTCAATTCCAGGCACTATTTGAGGCAATGCGTTTTTAATAGTAGTCTCACTGTTCTTTTACAGTTTTGAATTCAGTATTTAAAGGTGGAGCAAAGAAAATCCGCAGATAAACCCAATATTATTATTTTTCTATCAGCAATTGAATAAAATGGAATCCGGCGAATATCAAAACAGGATCCTTGACTCTATTTTGATCTCGCTCCTCCGGTTTCCCTGAATTTTATCCAACCCTGTTCCAACCGAAGTTGCGTTGCTGTAAATCGTTTGTGCCCAGCGTACCCACAAAGAGAGCCTTTTACTAATATCATAATTGAAATTAAAATAATAGCGGTATCCTTTTCCATAAAACAGCGGGATCGAATAACTGTAAAGGACATCGTTTTCAAAAGCATAAAGACGGGAATTGTATCCATCCGTCTCAAAATACTGAAGCCTCATGTTGGCAGCAAATGGCTTCATCATGGGTTTGTAGATAACATCGAAGAATGACAGGAAGCCGTTTTCTTTACCGGCGTTGTTCTTATCATACCACATAATTTCAACACGGCTTCTCAATGTGATCGCTGCATCAATCTTATAACTGATCTGAGTACGCCAGCTTTGCCTGGGTAAGAAAACAAGATAATTGGTAACCGTTGTATTATTCTGCTTGTTTCCCTGCTTCGATTCGCTTCTGAATCTCGAATATAATTCCACTTGTTTAGCAGGAAAATAAGTGAGCTGAACCAAAAAGTCTTTACCATAGCTGGGAGCATCCACCAGATATTTCAGCCAGGGAAATCTGTACAAGTCACCGTATGCATCCAGGCGGAGATAAGGCCCGGGACGAATACTGATCCCTGCGTACAAACCATTTTCATTGGTCGGATAAGTATTTTCGGTAAAAGCATTTCCGTTCACTGATTGAAACTTTGGACTGATCGAACGCTGAACTATGGACAGATCAACCCTGCGGTCTGCACTGATCAGCACACCATTTACCATTGCCTTGTCAAAATCTTTGTCAACGGCAGCTTCTCCGAAGAAATGAAAATTCTTATAGGTATAACTATAGTCTATACTCAGATTGCTCCAGTTGTTCCCGCTTATTGCATAAAGGTTGTAGAGTTCATCTCTCTTTTGTATTGGTCTCGAAAAATGAAAATAGATACCGTTGATCCCGACATGCCAGTTGTCCCGGCGATAGGTAACATTACCTCCGAAAGAAGTTTGGGGAAGATTGTTCCGGTCCTGTATTTCGGAAGGAGTGCGGTTATATCCCGACATCAGAAAAGAAGTAAAGAATTCATTGTTGTCAATTGTATCCGAAGCAAAATTGGCGCTGATCTTTTTCAGCGAAACAAATGCTGTGGCCTCTACATTGTTTTTCTGAACAGTGATGCCGGCTCCACGGTGAAAATTATATTCTCCTGCCGAATTGTAAGGCCGCAGAATGGTGGATTGGCGTTTCACTCCCATTACGGCTGCGCTTTTCCCGAAAGCAAGCCCCTGCCATTGTATCAAGCCCTGCCCCATATTCACGGTGAAGTCGCCTAATGCAAGTGATTGAATAGATCCAATCTTCCTTGCAAAAAAATGAAAGGAATAAAAATCGAATCCCATCTTTTGTGCTCCGCGAAAAAATTGTTCCCCTGCATCCTTATCGCCTAAAAAACCATATTGCAACAGATTTCTGTAAGTGTAACGGTAACGGAAAAATAACCTGTGCGGACTACCCAAATACTTTGTTCCCGGTGTAGAATGATCAAAACCTGCAGAACGCTCCAGTATCCGGGAATAGCGTACCATTAAACTGTTTTCACCACCTTTTAATCTGCCGCCTATCCCCTGCAATGCTGAAACAGGAGAAGATATGGTCACAAAAGGCAAAATTTTTCTGATAGTGAAAATATCCCATGAAGGAACCGATTGCAATTCATATATACTCACCAGTTTACCCAATAATTTTCTGTATGAAATCAGGCTGCCAATCTGAAGGTCGGTCAGTATCCTCAATTCCTTCAACTCGCTTTCATCTGCCCTATTCAGGTCAAGAGGATATTTCCTGAACTGATCCAGTTCCTGCAGGTAAGAATCATCTTCGGTTTCTGCCTGGTCTGCATCGGTTAGATTTTCCAGTTGCTGTTCGGTGATTTGCTGCATATCCTGAGCATGAGAGCAGGAAAATGCGATCAAAAAAAACAATATGATCACCGCTTTTTTCAATTGTTCTGCTGATTAAATTGAATGATCATCAATAAACCGGGGCTCACACCCAACTGTGGATGAAATGCAGCCGTAACATCCAGGCGAAAATTTTTCCAGAATAATCCAACGCCTGCATAAGCGGAAGATGTGGCAGATTCAATTCCAGCTCTTGTCAACAATTGAGGCAACAATTTATATTGTACGCCTGCAATGACATTCACCGGCTGATCCTCTTCTTTCATTATTTCCGTGCTGAAGAAAAATTTTTCTGAAGCATCATAACCCAGCCCCAGGCTGTAAACAGAAGGCAATTTTTCCTGCTGGTCCTTTCCGAATTTCCCTCCCACAGGATTATTAATATGAATACCTGCATGAATTTGTTCGGTGATATGAAGAATAGTGCCGATCTCAAAACTTACGGCAGAAGAACTTCCATAACCGGAAATCCGTACAGCATTATAGTTGAATTGAGCTCCGATATCCACTTTTTCACCCATCTTTCTTCCATAAGCCAAACCTATCTGTGTTTCGTTGTAATCAGAAAACCCATAATACCCTGTCTTCAATCCAAAATTTCCTGAAGTGGTGGGCAAAGCCAGGGCCGCTACATAATTGTTGAGCTCGTTGAGCATGAATCTCCTTTCACCAAAAACGCCGGCTACTGCATGATTTACCTGCGCCAGCGCCGCCTGATTGGAAGTAAATGAAAAAACATCATGGTGCCGTTTGCTATAGGCGCCGATACCAATATAAGAAGCAGCCACCGGACTTCGGATAGCCTGCGCCTCGCAAAAAGACAAAAGGGTAAAGTATGAAATGAATGTAAGGGTAACTATTCTTATCAACAGAAAAAATTTTTTATGAAAGTTACAAGTACGGATGTGAGAAACAAAATAAAATGCAGGGAGCTTTTTGGCAACCATAACGATGCCTCGTACCTTTGCTCCATGCAGATCTTAGACGGGAAAAAAGCGGCTCAGGCCATTAAAGACGAACTGAAAATTGAAGTGGCAAGAATGGCTGTGGAAGGAAAGAAAGCGCCTCATCTCGTTGCCATCCTGGTGGGAAACAATGGCGCCAGCGAGACCTATGTTGCCAGTAAAGTAAGGGCCTGTGAAGAAGTGGGTTTTAAATCCACATTGATCCGTTTTGAAGAAACCGTTTATAAGATCAGGCTGCTTGAGGAGATAGAAAAACTGAACAACGACCCTGATGTGGACGGGATCCTGGTACAGCTTCCCTTACCCAAACATATTTCCAACGAAGATGTGATCAAGGCGATCCATCCGGATAAAGACGTGGATGGTTTTCACCCGGTAAATGCGGGCAAGATGATTCAGGGCATCCCTTCATTTATTCCGGCCACTCCATACGGGATCATGTTGTTACTGGAACATTATAAAGTAGAAACCGAAGGGAAGCATGCAGTGGTGATCGGAAGAAGTAATATTGTTGGTAGGCCGATCAGTATATTACTCAGCAGTAATTCCAATCCCGGAAACTGTACCGTTACTATTTGCCATTCCCACACCCATAACCTGAAAGAGATCTGTTTAAGTGCAGATATCATCGTAGCCGCTCTCGGAAAACCTGAAACAGTAAAAGCGGATATGGTAAAAGAAGGCGCAGCAGTAATTGATGTGGGCATCACGAGGGTTCCGGATGCAACAAAAAAATCCGGATTCAAATTAAAAGGTGATGTAGCATTTGAAACAGTGGCTCCGAAATGTTCCTGGATCACACCGGTGCCCGGAGGCGTGGGCCCCATGACCATAGCTGCATTATTGAAAAATACTTTCCATTCCTGCAAGATGAAGAATTAATAAGAAAAATTGTTTGATGGTTGAATGATTCAATTGTTAACCATCAAACAATTCAGCAATTGAACTATCACGATGACCGAAAAGAAACATATTAATAACAGCCTTCCTGTAATGGAGCATTTTTACACTTTGCAGGGAGAAGGCTTTCATCAGGGAAAGGCTGCCTATTTTATCCGCCTTGCCGGCTGTGATGTAGGCTGTGTGTGGTGCGATGTGAAAGAAAGCTGGGATGCCGGGAAATATGGAAAAGATAATATTGAAAATTTGATATCAAAGATCAAAGAAACGCCGGCAGAGATTGTTATAATAACCGGCGGTGAACCTTTGATGTACGACCTGGCCGACTGGACCCGGGAATTGCAAGAGGCAGGATACAAAACCCACCTGGAAACTTCCGGATCACATCCATTGACGGGAAGTTGGAACTGGATCTGTGTATCCCCCAAAAAATTCAAGGCTCCGCTTCCTGAAGTATTGCCCAAAGCCAGTGAATTAAAGATCATCATTATTAACCGGTCGGATTTTGCATGGGCAGAGAAATATGCAGCCCTCGTTTCGCCCGATTGTAAACTGTACCTGCAGCCCGAATGGAGCAAGGCGGCAGAAATGACGCCCATGATCACCGATTATATAAAAAAAGACCCGAAATGGGAATTAAGCCTTCAGATACATAAGTATATCAACATTCCCTGACATACCATCGTCTATTACTGAAATAATTTGAGCCGGGAACCGTTTTATTAATTCCTGCCTAATTTCATGCTATGAAAACATCCGGATTCATATTAAATATCATTTTTTGCTTATCAGTGTTCGCTCTGAACGCTTCCGCACAGAATTATGATCCGGCGAAAGTGAAAAAAAAGGCAGTACAGATCTACAACCAGGCACTTGAAAAAGCAGAAGAAGGGAACCTGGCTTTGGCAGCCTCGCTTCTCATGAACAGCATTGATATTGACAATAAATATGTGGATGCTTATTTATCGCTGGCCGGTGTTTACGGGCAGGAAAAAAACTATAAAAGCAGTGTGGAATATTATGAAAAGGCTTTCAGCCTGGATCCCGAATACACCCTTGATTTCAAACTTTCTTATTCCATCAACCTTGCAGGCATGGGAAAATTCAAAGAAGCCCTGAATGCGGTGAACGAGTTGTTGGAGAAAAGGCCACCCAAAAATTCCACGGCTTTAAAAGCAGCTCAATACAGAAAGCGTTGTTATGAATTTGCAGTGGAATATGCCCTGAAGCATCCCGACAGCACTTATGTTTTTGCCCCGAAAAATATAGGAGATGGCGTGAACACTGCCGAATCGGAATATTTTCCTTCCCTGACCATTGACGGAAAAGAACTGGTGTTTACCCGCAGAGTGAAAGGCTTTAATGAAGATTTTTATTACAGCCATAAAAAATTTGGAGAATGGGATCTGGCTCAGCCTATGGAAGGCGACATCAATACTCCTCAAAATGAAGGCGCCCAGAATATTTCACAGGATGGCCAGTGGCTGGTATTCACCGGCTGCAACCGGAGAGACGGCTTTGGCAGCTGTGATCTTTATATTTCCTATCTCACTCCACAGGGATGGAGCGAAGCGATCAATCTGGGAGGAACGATCAATTCTGATCAATGGGAATCGCAACCCTGTTTGTCTCCCGATAAAAAAGATCTCTATTTCGCAAGCAGAAGGCCGGGCGGATATGGCGGCAGCGACATTTATGTAAGCCATCTTCAGCCTAATGGCCGGTGGAGTGATCCCGAAAACCTGGGGCCGTCTGTCAATACACCCGGTGATGAACAGTGCCCCTTTATTCATGCCGATAATCAGACCTTGTATTTCACTTCAAACTATTGGCCCGGATATGGTGATGATGATCTCTTCTATGTCAGGAAAGGGCCAAACGGCGTATGGAGCGAACCGGTGAATCTCGGTTATCCGATCAACACGATCAACCGTGAAGGAACTTTATTCATTACGGCTGACGGCAAAACAGCTTATTATGCCAGTGACAGGAGTGACAGCCGCGGCGGGCTCGACATTTACAGTTTTGAATTGCGGGAAGATATCCGCCCGAAAAAGACACTTTGGGTAAAGGGGCAGGTTTTTGACAAGAAAACAGGGAAAGGCCTTCCTTCTGCAGTAGAACTGATCGATCTTTCTGCCAAAGAACCTGTATCAAAAATTCAAACCGATGAATCGGGCAAATACCTGGTCACACTGCCTGTCGGAAAAGATTATGCTTTTAATGTAAACCGCAAGGGCTATCTTTTTTATTCGGATAACTTCCTGCTAAGCCAGCATTCTCCCGATTCCACTTATGAAAAAAATATAGCGCTTCAGCCCATAGAAGTCAATGCGTCGGTCATACTGAAAAATATTTTCTTTGACGTGAACAAATATGACCTTAAACCTGAATCACAGGTAGAACTCGACAAACTGGTTCAACTGCTGACGGACAACCCCACTCTGAAAGTGGAGATCAGCGGGCATACCGACAACACCGGAACGACGGCGGACAACCTGGTTCTTTCGAACAACCGTGCAAAATCAGTAGTGAACTATCTCATCAGCAAAGGCATAGCAGCCAACCGCCTTACCTATAAAGGTTATGGTGAATCTCAACCCATAGCCGACAATAAAACAAATGAGGGGCGTGCCCAGAACCGAAGAACAGAAATGAAAGTGACCGGCCAATAGGGCAACAGGCCAAAACAATCATTGGTGGCAAACCTGTTTTACTTATTTTTATTTTTTACTAATTGATCAATGGGCCACGATCTTATTTATCAACTCGCACTTACGGAGATACCGAATATCGGTTCGGTTCAGGCAAAGATCCTGATCGAACATTTCGGCGAAGCCCGTGCGGTTTTCAAAGCAAAAGGAACTTCATTAAAAAATATTGAAGGGATCGGTGAAGTGCGTGCCCGGTCCATTAAGTCATTCAGTGATTTTTCCAATGCAGAAAAAGAAATAAAATTCATTGAGAAATTCAAAATACAGCCGCAGTTCATCACCGACAAAGATTATCCGAGGCGGCTGCTGAACTGCTACGACTCTCCCACCCTTTTATTTTTTAAAGGCGCTGCCGATCTGAACAGTTCAAAGATTATTGCCGTGATCGGCACAAGAAACCATACTGAATACGGCAGGCAACTAACAGAAAATCTGATCGCCGGTCTTTCGGAACAAAATGTTCTGATCATCAGCGGACTTGCCTTTGGCGTGGATGCGCTGGCCCATAAGGCTGCTATTAAAAATAATTTACCGACCGTAGGCGTGCTGGCACATGGGCTGGATCAGATATACCCACAGTCACATTCCGGCCTTGCCAAAGACATGATACGGCACGGTGGAGGTTTGCTAACCGAATACAGAAGTGAAAGCAAGCCCGACAAGCATAACTTCCCTGTCCGTAACCGAATCGTTGCAGGAATGAGCGATGCAGTGGTGGTAGTAGAAACAGATATAAGAGGCGGAAGCATGATCACCGCCGAACTGGCAAACGGATATAACAAAGATGTGTTTGCCTTTCCGGGAAAAACAACAGACAGCAAAAGTGCGGGTTGCAATTATCTGGTCAGGAACAATAAAGCGATCCTGATCTCCAACGTTTCTGACTTGATACAATCAATGGGATGGTCGGAGAAAAAGAAAGCCTCTGTAAAAAAACAAAAAGAGCTTTTCATCGAACTTACTGATGATGAAAAAAAGATCATAAAGATTTTGCAGGAAAAAGATACGGTGCATATTGATGAGATCAATTTCCGGAGCGGAATGAGCAGCAGCGCTGTTGCTGCCACCATGCTTAATCTGGAGTTAAAGAACGTAATAAGATCATTGCCGGGGAAAATTTACTCGCTCCAATGACGTTTATTTCAAAAACACTCCTCTTTTTGTGTTTTATTCACGAAATTTGACCCTTAATGCCGGCACCGGAAATCACGCTTATGAAATCTAAACTTTCATTGCTTATCCTGTTGATCTTCCCGTCAGCAATAGCTATATCTCAATCCTGTTCCACAATGGGTCAAACCCCTGCCACAGCATTTCCTGTTTGCGGCACCACGGTCTTTCAGCAAACCACAGTCCCGCTCTGTTCTACGAAAAATCTATATGTGCCCGGCTGTACGGGTGATGGAGCAGGTTACGAAGACAAAAATCCTTTTTACTATGTGTTTACCTGCTATGGCTCCGGCTCTTTGGGATTTTTAATCACCCCCAATAACATGGGAGATGATTATGACTGGCAGCTCTATGACATCACCGGTAGAAACCCGAACGATATTTATACTGACAAATCCCTGGTGGTGACTGGCAACTGGGCAGGCACTTACGGAGCAACGGGAGCTTCCTCCACCGGAGTCAATTATATTCAATGTGCTTCCGATCCTGCAGCCAATCTGCCTTCGTTCAGTGCCATGCCACAGATCAAACAGGGGCACGTTTATCTTTTGATGGTCAGCCATTTTACCAATACACAAAGCGGCTATTCACTTTCTTTCGGCGGAGGCACAGCCGTAATAACAGATCCGCTGAAACCGAAAATGCTGAAGGTGGATCCTGACTGCGATGGTAAAACACTCAGGTTGAAATTGAACAAGCCGATCCGTTGTAATTCATTGAGCGCTGATGGCAGTGAGTTCGCCATTGCTTCTGCAAGCTCCAACGCCACATCCGCCATGTCGCCCTTGTGTTCCGCTTCTTTCGACATGGACTCCGTGATTATAACCCTTGATAATCCCCTGCCTTCCGGCAATTATCAACTGGTTATAAAAAACGGAACTGACGGCAATACGCTTCTGGATGACTGCGGTAACGATATTCCTGCCGGAGATGCCATAGACTTTCAGTATATCATTCCCCAGCCGATACTGGCAGACAGCCTGGGTAAAACCGGTTGCGCACCTGATTCGGTTCTGATCTATTTCCCGAAAAAGATCAACTGCTCCAGCATTAGCCCGGCAGGAACTGATTTCAGCATAACAGGAACCACTCCGGTAACGATAAGTTCGGCATCGGGAAATTGTGTGAACGGACAGACCGATTATATCATTATAAAATTCAACGCTCCTATTTACACTGCAGGCGCCTATACCGTGATCATTCAACCCGGGCTGGACGGAAGTCCCATCTTTGACGTGTGCGGCCAGCCTATATTACCACAAACACTTACCTTCTCGACCGTTGACACCGTTTCGGCTTTCTACACTTATACGTCTGTACTCGGTTGCAGAAATAATTCTTTCACTTTTATTCATGACGGAGCACATGGAGTGAATCAGTGGAATTGGTCAGTGAATAACAGTTCACAATATTTTACCCAAACTATCAACCAGATTTTTCCGGCTGTCAGTTCCAATATGGTCACTCTTACCGTTAGCAACGGTACCTGCACCGACACTTACAGCGAATCATTTAATTTCAATAATGAAGTGAAAGCAGATTTTGAAATGCCTGCTTTTATTTGTCCTGAAGACGGACTGACAGTAACCGACAAAAGCTCCGGAACGATCAATAGCTGGAATTGGAATTTTGGCGTAGCCGGAAACAGCTCTGTCCAGGATCCTCCCGCTCAGCATTTCCCAATGAACAACAGGGAAACTGTTTACAATATCAAACTGGTGGTCAGCAACACTTCTCTGAACTGCAGTGATACTGTCACAAAAGCTTTAAGGGTGCTGGACAACTGTCTTATCGCAGTACCCTCTGCATTCACACCAAACGGCGATGGGCTCAATGATTATTTTTGGCCTCATAATGCTCTAAAAGCCGATAACCTGGAATTCAAAGTTTATAACCGCTGGGGTCAATTAGTATTTCAAACGTCCAACTGGCAACAAAAATGGGATGGCACAATAAAAGGAGTGCCGCAGCCTTCCGGAGTGTTCGTCTGGTTTCTCAGCTATACAAACAGGGATACAGGACAAAAGGTTTTTCAAAAAGGAACAGTGATGCTGATCAGGTAAACTCAATGATCATAATCGAAAAAATGTTTTACTGGCCCCCTCCTTTTTGGGATTCTGAGTTTTGACCCTGCCTGCGGCAGACAGGTTTTGAATTTTTCTTTTTCCCTATCTTCGCACATGGCAACAAGAAATAACCCCCTCACTCAGGATAAACCTGCAGGCGGCAACCGCAAATTTTCAGAAAACAATAAATTTTTTGGCGAAGGACTGACCTTCGATGATGTACTGTTACTACCCGGCTACAGCCAGGTACTTCCCCGCGATGTGAACATCACCACAAAGCTTACCAAAGACATAATGCTTAATGTACCGATGCTTTCAGCAGCAATGGACACCGTTACGGAAGCAACCATGGCCATTGCGCTGGCCAGAGAAGGCGGACTGGGCATTCTTCACAAAAACATGAGCATTGAAAAGCAGGCTGAGCAAGTTCGCAAAGTAAAACGAAGTGAAAGCGGATTGATCCTTGACCCGCTTACCCTTAATCCCAATGCAACGATCGGTGATGCGGTGAAACTGATGCGGGACAATAAGATCGGCGGCATTCCCATTGTGGACAGAAATGGAAAGCTTGTTGGCATTCTCACCAACCGTGACCTGAGATTTGAACTGGATATGAAACGAAAGGTAAGTGACGTGATGACCAAAGTAAATATCGTCACTGCTCCTGAAGGCACCGATCTGAAAAAAGCTGAGCAGCTTTTCAAGAAAACAAAAGTGGAAAAGCTTCCGGTGGTTGACAGGAACGGAAGATTAAAAGGGCTTTTCACTTATAGCGATATTTTAAAATTAAAAAGTCATCCTTATGCGGTAAAAGACTCCTATGGAAGATTGCTGACAGGGGCCGGAGTGGGCATTACTAAGGATATGCTGAAAAGAGTGGAAGCGCTGCAGCATGTCGGCGTGGATATCGTTGCTTTGGACAGCGCACATGGACATAGCAAGGGAGTGATCAGCGCATTGAAAGAGATAAAAAAGAACTTTAAAAATTTAAATGTGATAGCAGGGAATGTAGGCACTGCTGCCGGTGCAAAAGCATTGGCAGAAGCAGGGGCAGATGCCGTGAAGGTTGGTATCGGACCCGGATCTATCTGTACCACCCGAATAGTGGCAGGCTCCGGTGTTCCCCAGCTTACCGCAGTGATGGAGGTCTATTCTGTACTAAAACCACTGAACATTCCTGTGATCGCCGATGGAGGTATCCGCTACACCGGCGACATGGTAAAGGCGCTGGCAGCCGGTGCAGACTGTGTGATGATGGGAAGCATATTTGCAGGCACGGAAGAAAGTCCCGGCGAAACGATCATCTATGAAGGAAGGAAATTCAAAGAATACAGGGGAATGGGATCGCTGGGCGCCATGGCCACAGGAAGCAGCGACCGTTATTTCCAGGATGTGGAAGATGATGTAAAGAAATTTGTACCCGAAGGAATTGAAGGACGTGTTGCCTACAAAGGCCATGTGAAAGAGATCGTCTATCAATTCACCGGCGGACTGAGGGCAGGTATGGGATACTGCGGTGCATCCACCATTGAAGAACTGAAGAGTGCGCAATTTGTGAAGATCACCAATGCAGGGATGAGGGAGAGCCATGCACACGATGTGGAGATCACCAGGGAAGCGCCTAATTACAGCAGGAAATAACCCGGCCACCTGAAAGCCCGGAGATTGAAATTTCTTTCACAGAAAATTTATTTAACGGTAAATTCATTCCAATGACTTTTCTTTTTATTTACCTTTCTCAACAAAGAATCTGCAGTTGAAAAAAATACTCGTCCCCGTTTTTCTTTTATTCACCGGTCTTTATTCAAAGGCCCAGACCGATACATTGACAAAACAGGATTGCGGACTGCGGATCAGTTTGCTGACCTGCACTCCCGGTTCGGAACTCTACGCAACTTTCGGGCACAGTGCGCTGAGAGTGATTGATTCTTCAACAAACGAAGACATTGTTTTCAATTACGGCACCTTCGATTTTGATGATCCGCAATTCTATCAGAAATTTATCCGGGGCAAGCTTCTGTATTTACTTTCTGTTACCAGCTTCTCTGAATTTATGCTGAGTTACCAATATGAAGGAAGAGGCGTGGCCGAACAGGCGCTTGATCTTTCCTGCAAAGAAAAGAGATCTCTTTTTTCCGCATTGATAGAGAATGCGAAGGAAGAAAACAAATATTACAAATATGATTTCGTATATGACAACTGCACCACCAGGCTGCGGGATATAGTATTCAGGAATATCAGAGAATCCGTTATCACCAAAGATGTGCGTCCTGAAAAAAATACAACCTTCCGGAACCTCATTCATGATTACCTGGATAAAGGGAAAGAATACTGGAGTAAACTGGGAATTGATATCTTACTGGGAATGCCATTGGATAAAAAGATCAGCAACAGCGAAGCCATGTTCCTG
The DNA here is from genome assembly GCA_026936105.1 of Chitinophagales bacterium. Lineage (GTDB taxonomy): Bacteria > Bacteroidota > Bacteroidia > Chitinophagales > Chitinophagaceae > UTBCD1. The sequence goes on along the minus strand of JAIXKI010000032.1, from coordinate 26,512 downwards.
CCCGACTACCTGATGAAAGCATTCGACAGCACTGATGTGGCATCCCGAAAACTGGTAAGCAACAAATCTGTTTTACTGAACCAGACGGTGCAAACAGAAAGTTCGGCGGTTTTCACCCCTATGAGCGTTTTCATCTTATTGCTTCTTATCATAGCTTCACTCGGTTTCCTGAAACCGTCAAGCCAATTTTTAAAATACTTTGATATAATTCTTTTCTTCCTAACCGGAGCATTGGGCTTACTGTTATTGTTCATGTGGTTCGGTACCGATCATGGTTCATGCAAAAACAATCTCAACCTGATCTGGGCATTCCCGCCCAATATCATCATGGCATTTTACCTCAATAGAAAAAAAGATTGGGTCCGCAATTATCTATTGATCTATTCTATCCTGTTAATTGCACTTTTGATATTTGGATGGTTCTTTCAGCAATTGAACTACGCACTTATCCCGATCATGCTAATTTTGCTTTTAAGGTGTTGGAAGCATTTTAAACTTAAAAGCAAATAATGGATAAATATCTGGATCACCGGGGGAGTTCCATTCATTACAGAATATCAGGTTCAGGAAAGAATGTTGTGCTTATTCATGGATTCGGTGAAGACGGTTCGGTATGGAAACGCCAGGCAGAATACTTAAAGGATCAGTTTCACCTGATCATTCCCGATCTGCCGGGAAGCGGAACATCCCAACTGATCAGCAACATAAGCATAGAAGGAATGGCGGATGTGGTCAATTCAATACTGGACAATGAAAACATCTCTGACTGTACTGTCATCGGCCACAGCATGGGTGGATACATCACCCTGGCTTTTGCAGAAAAATATTCTTCTGTTTTAAACGGATTCGGCTTGTTTCATTCCACATCTTATGCCGACAATGATGAAAGAAAAGCAACACGGAGAAAAAGTATTGAATTCATCAAACAACATGGTGCATTTGAGTTTCTGAAAAACATCACTCCGAATCTTTTTTCTCCCGGCTCAAATCAAAAACTGAAAAAAGAGATCAATGAATTCATCTCAGGGCTGAACTATTTCACTCCCGAAGCCCTGATCACTTATTATGAAGCAATGATCAACAGGCCCGAACGAAATTTCGTGCTATCACAAAGCGGAGTTCCCGTCCTCTTTGTGATAGGACGCTATGACAGCATCATGCCTATGGATGACCTGCTGAAACAATCACACCTTCCTTCAAAAGCATTTATCCATATACTTCAGGAATCAGGTCATATGGGTATGATCGAAGAAACAGACAAGAGCAATACCGTTCTCGAAAACTTTTTAAAATCGGTTTGATCCTTTTCTGAACGCTTATCTTTTATCTTCGCATTACACTGAATAAAATATTCTTTATGGGAAAAATCGTTTTTATCACAGGCGCCACTTCCGGTTTTGGAAAAGCCTGCGCTGAAAAATTCGCTTTCAACGGATGGGATCTTATCGTGAACGGCAGAAGGATAGACCGGCTGGAAGAATTGAAAAGTGAACTGGAGAATAAATACAAAGTTTCCGTTCTCTCCCTGCCTTTTGATGTGCAGGATGAGAAAGCCGTTTTTGAAAATATTGAAGGACTGCCCGGCACTTGGCAGCACATTGATGTACTGGTCAACAATGCAGGTTTGGCACTGGGCCGTGGTTATTTTGACGAAGGAGATCTTCAGGACTGGAACACCATGATAGATACTAACGTGAAAGGGCTTCTGTATGTTACCAAAGCAGTGTTGCCCTATATGATCCCTCATAAGAAAGGACATATCATCAATATGAGTTCAGTGGCCGGAAAGCAGGTTTATGAAAAAGGCAATGTGTATTGCGCCAGCAAATTTGCCGTAGATGCGCTGAATCATGCAATGCGGATAGACCTGCTGCGCCACAGGATCAAGGTTACTGCTATTTATCCCGGGGCTGCCGAAACAGAGTTTTCACTGGTCCGTTTTAAAGGCGATGAGATATCAGCAAAAAAAATATATGATGGCATCACCCCGCTTACTGCAGAAGATGTGGCTGAAGTGGTCTGGTATTGCACTACTCTGCCACCCCATGTATGCATCAATGAATTGGTTTTGACCTGCCTGCATCAGGCTGATGGAATCTATATTAACCGCACCGCATAACCATTTGCTTAAATGGATTTTTTGGCTATCTTGTACTTCTTCAGTCCTTACCTCTCTCCGTTTCCTTAGTACTTTCCGCTATTCCCTTAAGAAAATATACCAGCAAACTGCATATTTATGCTCAAAAGCTTCAATCATAGGGAGTCAGGTTTTACTTTTATATCCACGTACCAATTCCGTATAAAGACCCTTATGAAAAGAACCTGCCTGATATTCATATCCGTGTTGCTGCTGGGCTTTGCAGCATCCTCACAGAAAGTGATCCGTGTTCAGTCATGCAATAATGATTACATCTCTAAAGAAGCAGACAGCCTGAAATCCCTTTATTCCAAAGATGGTTTCATGTTGCTGAAAGAAGCTTCCATCACCATGGAGAGTGAATATGAAATGCCGGTGGTAGTGCCGCTGACGCAGGGCAGTTGGTATCAATTTGTCTTTATCGGTGATCATACATCCAGGCTTTATGAAGTGAGAATGTATGACTGGAACGAGAGACAGGTAATCTATCAGAAGAAAATGTGGGGCGATGTGGATGGCAATATCATATCTTATTCTTACATACCAAAATTCTCTGAATTTCACATGATGAAGCCGGTGCAGGTAAATAAAGAAAAGAAAAAGAACCTGTGTGGCTATGTGATGCTGTTCAAAAAAGTCGGTGATCAGAATACTATAACGAGCCGGTAAATAATATCATGCTTTTAAGGGTAATAAACTAAAAGTCCGCCATGTGCGGATTTTTTTATATCCTCTAAAATTGATCAACTAATTCCACAGAAATGTTAAGGGCAATTTCGCTTAACTGCAATTCCCGTCCGTTGTGCAGGAATTGCCTTCATTAAGAATCTGTGGCTTTGACGAAGCGGCAAATTCTTTCCAGCTTCTCGAAAGCGCCTGGGAAAAGACTTCCGGCTGCTGCGCTCCCGATACAGCATATTTATCGTTGAATACAAAGAAAGGCACACTGTTAATTCCCAGATTACGGGCATCCTGTTCATCTCTCACCACGGCATAATTCAGGTCATCGGAAGCCAGCATCGTTTTCACTTCCTTTTCATCCAGGCCTGCCGATACGGCAATATCCGTGATCACATTTTCATCATCAATATTCTTACCTTCTGAGAAGTAAGCCCTGAACAATGCCTCCTCCACTTCATTGGCCTTGCCTTTATTCTTTGCATGCTGGATCAGCTTATGGGCCCTGAATGAATTGGCGACCACCACTTTTTCGAAATTGAAATTCAGATCCAGTCCTTCCGCATAATCTATAACATACCGGGACATTTCTTTGGCTTGTGTTTCACTGATGCCTTTCACCATTGCAAGGTGTTCATAATTGGTGACGGTAGTGTCTGTCTTCAGTTCAGGGTCCAGCTCAAAACTGTGCCACACCACTTCAATGTTTTCCTTACCGGGAAAATCATTCAACGCCTTTTCAAACTTATGCTTGCCGATATAGCAGAACGGGCATCTTACATCGGACCAGATATCTACTTTCATCATCATGAGTATTTATTAAAATTATATTTACCTTCTTTAGCCGTAACAATCAACAACACAAAATTAGCCGGTCTGCAACCTTTGAATGATCAAATATCAAGGCCATTATTACTATTTCACAACCGTTTCAAAACAAACCACTCTGATTTACATTCTTCCCGGTTGCTGTTTTTTAATTGATGTAAATTCGATCTGTGATTACCGATACAAAAGAACAGTCTATATTAGAAAACAATTCATTAAAGCAAAAGTTCAGCTCTTATGAAAGTGATTTCGGGGTCATTTCCGAAGCCATCCTTCTTTATCACCGGCACGGAAATGACCTTTTCGCCGATCAATATGTCTCCGAAAAAATGGGATTATCTTCAGAAATGATCCGTCAAAAGATCTATGATTTCTTCCATCATCCGTTAGAAGAAGTGATCATCCATCTGGATGAAGAAAACATCAGGCAGCGGATCGCCCTAACCCTTCAATATTTAAGAGAAACTCCTTTACCCGCATCTCCGGTGCAGATAGAGCCGATGACGGAAAATGAAACAGAAGCTACAAAGAACAAACTAATCATACATTACCGTTTTTCGCAAACGCCGTTAGGTTCAGTCATCGTTGCTTCTTCAGGCAAAGGAGTGTGTTATCTTGCTTTTAACGATAATGATAAGGAATATGCAGTGCATCAGTTGGTAAAAAGATTTCCCGGGGTAAAACTTGTGGAAGAAGAAGATCTTTTTCAGGAAGAAGCTTTGTCCGCATTTGACGCAGAAAATTACGATGGCCACATCATTCATCTTCATCTAAGGGCAACTGAATTTCAGATCGGGGCCTGGAAAAAACTCCTGATGATACCTGCGGGGGGATTGATAACTTACTCGGCACTGGCCGGTGAAAAAAAATATTCCCATGCCACCGGTAATGCGGTGGGCAGTAACCCCGTAGCTTACCTGATACCCTGCCACAGGGCGGTTCCCGCATCAGGAAAATCCGGTGAATATCATTGGGGAAAAGCAAAAAAAGCAGCGCTGATATGTATGGAAGCACTCAGAAATCCGTTATCATATCAAAGTAAAACACACGGTCTTAAAAAATGAGAGCCTTCTTCCTGTTTATCTTGCCTTTTTTGATCTTGAACAATGCCGGCATTAGAGCGCAATGGACGGTAAGGCCGCCTCATGTGAAAGGAAAGGTGATCGGCATTGTGGATGGCGATACTTATGACATCCTGCTTGAAGGAAATATAAAAGAAAGAATAAGGATGGAAGGAATTGATGCACCTGAAAGAGGAATGCCTTTCTATCAGAAGGCAAAGAAATATTTATCATCATTATGTTTCAGAAAGATCATCAGCCTGGAGGTACACAGCACTGATAAAGACGGGAGAAAGATCGCTTTCAGCTACCTGGATGATGGCAGGGAACTGAGCCATGAAATGATCAAAGCCGGTTATGCCTGGCATTTCAAAAAATACAATCAGGATGCAGATCTTGCCCGGCTTGAATCAGAAGCCAGGGCACAAAGGGTTGGCCTGTGGGTTGATAAAAATCCAATGCCTCCGTGGGTAAACAGGTCCCTGCACCGAAAAGGTATCTCAACAAAAGGAATGTTCGATATGAGAAAAGAAAGGCAATAAAATCTCTGGAATTACTTCTTCTCTGCTAGACATTCTGTCTCCCAGTTTTATTATTATCGCTTAAATCAAAAAAAATATTTTCGAAACAACAAATTTCAAAGAGCGGGAGATTATGATCAATCCATATCCTGAAAGAAAAGGATTACTGTGCCAGTGATATTCTCACTTTCACACCGGCACGGGTGTTCGTGATCGGGAACGCATTGCTGATCTTGGGAATGGTGCGGTCCTGTTGGAAGTAGAGCTGTATCTGAACCCTTGTATTCAACACATAGTCTATGGAAGGAGCAATGTGAATGGCTTTTTGTCCGGCAGTGCCATAAGCAGTACGCTGATCCAGCTTGCTGTTGGCCGTGGCATCATCACGTAATGAGAAATCGAAACGGAAAGTGACATCATTATCCAGCTTCATTCCATTTTTACCGATGGGTATCTTTTTTAAAATAGGAACTCCTTTGGCACGCCAGTTTATTCCTACGGTTACTTCTGTGGAACGATTCTCGGCCAACTGATAATCCAGCAGACTCAAACTCAGCTGGCGGCTTTTCTTGTACCCGAAACGCAAGGATAACTGGTTGGTAAAGGTCATGTCCATTTCCAGCAACGGATCAAAGGCTTCCTGGATGGAAACATTGGGTACCAGGAAATACGGGATATAGTTGCCTGTGAGCGTATCCCTGAAGAAAGGATAACCCACACGGAGAGGGTCTTCGAATAACAGGGCAGTGTTGAAGCTGTTCATGCTAAGCGTGCTGTGATAGCCATGACGGATGGTAAAGTTGGTGAACACCTTATTCAATCCTCTCAGGCGGGAAAGGCCGTTGTAGGTAAGCGTCCAGTTCGGCCTCGGTATGATGCCGGAGAAAGGATTGAATCTAAGGTTCGGGTTTCCGTTCTTAATGACCGGTACTGTCAGCGGGTCTTTATTCTGATAAGCTGCAAGAAACGCCGGTATGATCACATCCTGGGCATATCTTCCGTAACCTTCATAGTAATGCGGATCGTTTGGATCCACAGCTCCTGTCGCATACGGGTTTTTAGATGCCAGTTTTTGTGAGAGCACAGCACGGTTGGCTTCAAACTGTTTGAAAGTTTCCGAAACAATATTGGGATCGAATTTCTTGAACAGGGTTTGGTAAGAAATATAACTGACGGTAAAACCTCCCGCAGCATAAGGGTTGAATCTTGTGATATTGCCGAAGCCGGTAGTGTCTTTGTCCAGTTCTGAATATTGTTTGTCAAAGGTCTTGTCCAGGTTGATATCAATGGTCATGTCCCTCCACGGGCTCAGCGTTGCGGTCACATTCAACCGCTGATTATAACGTTGCTGAACCAAAGCATTCACTAACGAATCGTGTGACAACAATCCTTTATACCCCATCCGGTTGATCCAGTTCGTATCCGGCTGGTATCCGAAAATAAATCCAAATCCCGGTTCATGGCTTCTCAGGTTATAACCAAGAATTTTTGTACTGTCCATGTATCCCGGTAAAGTGGTTCCGAGGTCTTCATTGTACTGAATACCCACACGTTTCAAAGAAGTGAGCAAGCGCAAAAAGAATTTGGGTACTGCCGGTATCTGAGGCAATGCATTCGGGTCTTTGATCTTTTTCCTTTTGGCAGCCAGTGAATCTGTTTTATTCTTGTTTGCATTATTGGCATTGGACGGAGCAGTAACCTGTTTTTGCTTAACCACATCGGAATTGACAGCCCGGAGGAATTTCCATTTGTTATATAATTCTTCAAACCTGAATTCTCCGTTAACCTTTTTCGTTTGAGTGTTGGCCAAAATATTTCCCTGGTTTTTTGCCAGCAAAGAAGCTGCCAGCCAATTGTAATTGGCCTGATATGTTGCACGGATGGAAGTCCAGCTCAGTATCGGGATCTTCTGGGTAGGAAGATTGTAGGTCAGTGAAGCCTGCTGATTGTATTGTGTGTTTCTTCCTCCCTTAAACAGGTTATACCGTACTGAATCTTTCTTTGCTTTGGTGTCAATTCTTCCGAATGGTTCATCAATACGTGCATTATTGATGGCATTGAAGTCAAGGGCCAGCGACCGGGTAAGATTCCATTGTAAAATATAATAGCGGTCAAACGTGAAATACTTATTATAAGTTTCAGGAATCTTATACGGACCGCCGCCAATGTTACGGATACGTGTGGCGCCAAACTGACGGAAAATATCTGCTTTGAATGAGATCTGTGCGGGTGTATAACTGAAATTAAAATCTTTGATCAGCGCAAGCCAGGGTGATCTCGATTTCAAAACATTTTTGAATGGTTCAATGAATTTCTGTTGCGGCGCATAGTTGTAGGTCAAAGCGCCTCTCGTCCTTCTCAGCAGGTCGCTTTCGATCAGCGGGCTGTGATGTTTTGTTTCAATATAAGAATAATCAAAATTGAAATTGGTGACGCTCCAGATCTTGGGTCGTTTTCCATCGGTCTTGATCTTTCTTACATTGGTCAGGTTAAACGTCTTGATGGTAGTGGCATCTTCTGCCTGTGTGCGGATGGAGTCTTTGTCTTTTCCTGATGCTTCTTTTAATTTATCCTTTAAGGTAATGTCAAGATCCAGCGGATCATAAAGCGGAGTGCTGCTGGTATGGCTGATGCCCGCATAAACAGGGATCTGAATGCCCGATTCTTTGGGCAATAATTTTCCCAGGTCCAGGTTCGTGGAAACATCGAACGAATAAAGATCTTCCTTGCTTCTTTCATTGATCCTTTGTTCCAGTGTGCCGAATCCGTTACTTCTTGCCATGCCGGAAAAACTAAGCGTTCCGAGATCGGCAAGGCGTAGGTCCGAACGAAAAACTGCAGCCCACCCTCCTTTTTCATTCAGATGATTGAAACGAAGTTCATTGAACCAAACTTCAGTACAGGCACTTTCCAACCTTACATTCTGCACCGACAACAAAATTCCCTGCACTTCTCCAAGATTTGGATTCCCCATAATAGCATAAGACCTTCCGTCTGCTTCCACTTCGCTGTAATACTGGGAAGTGGGAATACCCAATTTATTTCTCGTCATCTTCAGAGTATTCAGAATATCCAGATCGAAATCAAGATTGTTTTCAGCAGGCCAGATGGATAAAGAATCGGTGGCGCCAAAAGGAGTGATCTTCAGAGGAATTTTCACTTCATAATAGTTTCCTATAAAATCACTTCCCAGCCTGATCACAGCACTCAGGTCTCCGTCATGCAACGGTTGTGCTCCCTGTACGGATTCAGCATGAATGAACATGAGCAATCTTCCGTACTGGCGCATGTCCAGGTTGGTGGTCTTAAATACACCGCGGGCCTGTCCTTTAGGCAAACCACAGATCTGCACACTCATGGCCTGCTCATTCAGGAAAAGCTGTACATTATTATTGCTGAGTTCCTGTTGTCTTTCTATTCCCGGAGGAATGCGGTAAGGAATCGGCTGGCGTTGATCGTTCTCCTCAACATTTACGGCAAGCAGGTTAGTGGTGACCGGATCATTGGCCGGCAGGTTCACATACATGTCTGTTGTATCAATATTGTAAGAGAACTTGCGCCATTGATTTCTTACCAGCTCCAGTTTACCAAAACGCATCACCACCATTGTATCTTCAAAACCGGTAACGAACATTCTGATAAAACGGATGGATTTGAAATCCGGAATATTCCCCACTTTCATCTCGTACTGATTGATGGGAATGCGGAAGAGATACCAGGTTTCCGAGCGGGTGCTTCCATTGGCAAGCGTGACGTTGGCCACACGTTTATCGGTAATAAAATTTGTTCCCACCGACATATTCGGGGTAAGGTTCACTTTGTATTGAAAATATTCTTCCGACTGGTTCAATGTATTATCCCTGTTCAGGTCTTCCGCATCAGGATATTGGGTGAATGCGTTCACAAACTGGCTGTTGTTGTCTGCTATCGGCGAATTGCCTTGCGGATTGTTGATGTCTTTATAACGCTGCAGGATGCCTGCGTTCTGCTGATCATAAGAAGCATCACGATAAGGTTTGAAATTATCTCCCGAAGGATCACTCAATGCTCTTTGATATATTGGAGAATTAGCGCCGAAATTTGATTGAAGGCTGGAAAGATAGGTGTTGAATTTTGTTTTCTCTTCATCATCTCCCAGTCCGTCAAAACCTATGTCCTGGTATTTACGGTCATTAGGGTCATTGCTGAATGCATTGGTGACCTGAAGCGGATTAGAAGGAACTTTACCCCAAACCGTAGTGGTGTCCACCGGAGCATTATTGGTAGGCGTAGGCAATCCGTTTTCATATTGCCTCTTCCCGTCTTTTAAAACGTCTTCTGAAATATCACCGAGATTAAAATACAATTGCCCTCCCTGGCTGCCGGGATGAGAAATGAAAGGATCCTGCAACCAGAATTCAATATACCCGATATTACCTGTTTCAAAATCCGTCTGATCCAGGCCTCTCATCACACCACCCCATGATTGTTTCGGATTGATGAGTTTTCCATTGGCGCCAACACGGCTATTTCTGTATTCATAGTTATAGGGGCCTTTTTCCTGTGGGTAAAATGCAAGGTCGAAAGTGGTCAGCAATCCCTGGCCCAGGTCATTACTGGTGTTTGGGAAAATTTCCTGCCTCAATACCTGCCTGGTTTCGGGCCTGGATAATTCTTCAAGATTTCTTCCTAACGGATTATTGGCAACTCCTTTTTCCTGCAATACAGGTTCAATATTGTACCAGGCAAGTTTTGCACGGTTAAATCCGCTCTGCAGGTCATTGTTCAATGCCGCTTCGGGAAAGAGTCCATTGCCTTCAGGAACGGAAGAAAGCGTCCAGCTTATCAAAGGGAACCTGAGATCTATCGGAGATTGGGTTCCTTCAAAATCATCAATATAAATAGCGCCGTTATTCCCCTTTCCGATCTGGGGAGCATGCCCCGGCTTCAATACAGCCACTTCACCGTAAGTGGTGATGGAGGACATTGCTTTCGTAGAATAGAAAGGAAGTTTATTCAAAAACTTTGTCAGCCTCGGAAGGTCGTTCTGATAATCTACATCCGCACCGAACATCGTGTTGCGGATAGGATCTTCACCATAAGCCTGCTTTACAAAAAACGGCCGCTCTCCCAGTCTCACCACCGTTCCGCCTATATTAAGATGTTTATTGGCTGCATAATCCAGTCGCAGCCCCATATAATTTCTCTGCTGCAATCCGAATGCTGCCTGGTTTTCATACTGCACATTTACGGGCACACCTGATGCAAGGATGGATTGATTGATTATATGTAAAGTACCGAGATCATAGTTAATCTCATAGTCAATATTTTCCTGCAGCATCTGCCCTCCTGCCGTCACCCTCACCGAACCTTTGGGGATATTAAACCCTAACTGATAATCGCCTGTTTGCCCCGCTGTTTTAGAACGCCCCGATAAAACGAACCTGTCCAGGTTGGCATAGGTCTGTGCAATAGCTTTGATGGTATCATACAAAGGATAATACAAATATTTCGCTCGCTGTGACACACTATCAGGTCCGCTATAAACGTAATCAAGATCGTGGCCAAAAGGCTCCAGCACCGGAAAGATGATCCTGCTTTGAGAAGAGATCACGGTAAACCCTTCAATATAATCGAATATACCATCAGGCTGCGGGTCATTCTGATTGTTTAACCTGTCCAGGTTTGTGAGCGTAAGAATAGGAACTCCCTTGTACGGATCTGAAACATCAGCCGGGGGTAAATATCTTTTTTGACCAAGGCTTGGTTCATCATACAACACATCCAGAGAAAAATCCTGGCGTTCCAATTGACCAAAGCCCACAGAATAAACATTCTTCATCATCAGTTTCCACAAAGGAAGATTGGTTCTTTGTGAAGTTGCTTTCAGCAATTTCAGGAATAAAACCTTTTGTGAAGTTCCGGTACTGTCCGGCGGCACATCCTGTGAGAATTCTCCGACCTGGTACACCCTGCCATTGTAGGTATATTGAAATGCCACGCCCAACACTTCATCGGGTTGCAGTGGTTGGTTCAATGATAAAAATCCGATCTGTGGATTATAATAATATTCGGTAGGCTGAAGTTTTCTTGCAAATGTTTTTTCAAAATCCTGAACAGCCCTCAAGCCGTTGCTGGTCAAAAAACCCTGAATGGTGGTCGAGTTTCTCGTTCCCGATGGCCCGGCCACCAAAGAATACAAACTGTTCACCCCATTACTCGGTAATGAATTGGGATTCCCGGTTCCGCCCCAGGGGCCATAAGGCTGGCCCTCACCAAGATCCATCAACGCCACAATATCCCGGGTATCTGTTGTCGTTCCGTTCCGGTTGGTAACCCACACTTCCATTTTTAATATCTGTATGGGAGAATTCACTACAGGCAATTGTTTCATTGCCTTATTGAAATTGTTTCTGAAGTATTGAGCTAAAAGAAAGTGGCGGTTCTCTTCATATTCATCGGCTTTCAACTTAAAACTCTGTGATGCCGTTCCTCCCTGTAGCCCTAATGATTGCCTTTGTGAGCGTTGATTGGCAAGTACAGTGGTTACAAATAGTTTTCCAAATTGCAACTGCGTTTTTAATCCAAATAATGATTGGGCACCGGGTATCAATGTGCCTTTGGATGTGAAATTGATATTGCCCGCCTGGAAAGTTTTCAGGATCTCATCATCCTTGCCGTGATAGTCGAGTTTCAACTGGTTTTCATAATCGAAATTGGCCAGTGTATTATAATTGATCGGAAGTTTTAATTTATCCCCAATGTTTCCCTGCACCTGCAACTGGGAATTCATATCAAAATCCAATCCGCCATTCTTCCTTGCTCTTTCGGGAAGAGTGGGATTCTCAACGTTTTGCCCCTGGTATCCTCCAATGAAATCCACATAGCCTGTGGGCTTGATCTCCACTTTTCCGGTGCCTACAATTCTGTTGAACCAGTCATTCGAGACCCTGAACTTAGGTTTAAATAAACGGCGGTTCATGTCTGAAAGAAGGTCAGCCCTTTTACGGAAATAATCATTCTCATCTCTTTGCCCCTGCATCTTCAGAAAATCCTGCATGGAAAAAGAAGCCGGTGTGCGGTAATACTGTGATCCTATTTTTTCAATGATGTAATACTGATTTGTCTTCGGGTCATATTCTATATTCCTTTTGACAAATGAAGTGTCTTTAAAATCGAATGTATTACGGTTCGGGGAACTATATGGATCACCACGGCGATCCTGTAGCGGATAAATTATGGTATCTTTTAAAGTATCTCTGTTTTGAGGAGGGGGAACATGATAATAACGACCATTAGCCTGAAATGAGAAGGCTAATACATTGGCAGCAATTACCAACGTGAGGAATATTTTGTTGGCTCTAGGGTTCAACGTCTATTTCCCGGTCAATTAGTTAAGTAGAGATTGATGCGATAACTATAACCTTTTTAAAGCTAGTTTGATGATGTCTTCAATTTTGTTAAGGGTAGGGTCAGATTTCATAGCGTTTGAAATGGCCTGATCAGCCGCTATTCTGCCGATACCAAGTGCCATCAAAGCATTTAACGCATCTTGTTGCAAAGTATTGTGTTTCAGAGGAGAAATATTTGTTTCAAAGCTTTGTTTTCCAAGCTTATCCCGCAGTTCCACCACCAGCCTTTCAGCCGTCTTTTTTCCTATTCCTTTTATGCTCTCCAACGTCTTCAGGTCGGCCTGCACAATGGCACGTACCAGATCTTCAGGTTTCATAAAAGAAAGCATTGCTCTTGCCGTTGAAGCCCCTATGCCGGAGACACCAATCAACTGTAAAAAGATCTCTTTTTCCGCAGTGTCAAAAAAGCCATACAGTGTATGTGCATCCTCCCGTATCAGCAGGCAGGTGTACAGGGTTCCTTTTTCCAGATCCTGGATCTTTGAATAGGTGTTGAGGCTGATCTGAACTTCATATCCCACTCCGTTCACGTCTATATGAACGACAGCCGGTGTCTTATAAACAAACCTGCCGTTGAGATATGCGATCATAGATGCGAAAATAAGGGAAAACTGAAGAGCCTTAAGCCCGGATCAAACTGGAATGCGAAAGAGTGCAGTTAGCCAATGATCTGTAAGCGTCTGCACACTCCCGTCTCTTTCCTTACCTTTGCCGGCATCATTTTATTTTAAACGATCTACTGATGAGTAACAAGATCACTGCTGCCATCACTGCTGTTGGCGGATTTGTACCTCCCGATAAGCTCACCAATTTTGACCTGGAAAAGATGGTGGAGACCAACGATGAATGGATCCGCACCAGGACCGGCATTGAAGAAAGAAGAATATTGAAAGGTGAAGGGCTTGCCACTTCCGACATGGTAGCGCCTGCAGTATTGGACCTCTGCAGGAAAAGAGGCATTGATCCACTGGAAATAGATTGCCTGATCGTTGGCACTGTGACACCGGACATGGTCTTTCCGGCTACAGCCAATATTGCCTGCGATAAGATCGGTGCAAAGAATGCCTGGAGTTTTGATGTATCTGCTGCCTGTTCCGGATTTTTATATACACTCACACTGGGAGCCTCGTTAATCGAATCAGGCCGTTATAAAAAAGTGGTGGTTTGCGGAGCAGATAAAATGAGCGCTATCGTTGACTATAGTGATCGTGCCACCTGCATCATATTCGGCGATGGCGCCGGGGCTGTTTTGCTGGAACCGAACACTGAAGGTTATGGAGTGCTTGACAGTATTTTAAGAAGTGATGGGAGCGGATGTCAATATCTACACATGAAAGCAGGTGGATCAAAGAATCCTGCCACCGTTGAAACAGTAATGGCTAAAGAGCATTTCGTTTATCAGGAAGGACAGGCTGTTTTCAAATTTGCAGTAAAAGGAATGGCAGACGTAAGCGCAGAACTTTTAGAGAGAAATAATCTGACCGGCGATGATATTGCATGGCTGGTTCCTCACCAGGCCAACAAAAGAATCATTGATGCCACTGCCCATCGTATGGGACTGTCTCCCGAAAAAGTGATGCTCAATATCCAGCGTTATGGCAACACCACTGCCGCCACCATTCCTCTTTGTCTTTGGGAATGGGAAAATCAATTGAAAAAAGGTGACAATCTTGTCCTTGCTGCTTTTGGCGGAGGCTTTACCTGGGGAGCCACTCTGGTAAAATGGGCATATTAATAAAAATCACTTTTTCATTCTATACCACACAATAAGATCGGTAGGTGGGATTTTTTCCACTCCCAACTGTCGCAGCATATTCACCAGTTGGCCACGGTGATAAGTACCATGATTGAAAATATGCATCAGCACCTGATAAACCGGCTGTTTAAAAAGCTCTCTCTTTGAATTCCTGTATTCAAACACATGTTCCAGTGCTGCATCAGAAGCTCCGTCAATCCACTCTGCCCATTGGCGGTTTTGCAACAGCAATTCGTTGGCAAGCTCCAGCATAGATCCCTTGAAATATTCAACAGGCGGTGCAATCCTTTCATATAACCTGATCCGTTGCCACCAGATGCTTTCTGCATTCCAGACATGCAGGACCGTATCATAAATAGTTTTGAAACTGCTGGGCAATCCGGTTTTCTGTTTTTCTTCCGGCAAATGCAGAATCGTTTCCAGCAATCTTTGATTGGCCCAGAAATTATAGGCAGCCATTTGCTGCATCATTATTTTCATTGGTGATCCTCCCCTGGAAAACTTTGTTTTATGGGTAAACGTAATAAAACTTTTACTTTTGATCCCGGATGTAGCAGTAAATGTGATCATTTATTAGAATTACATTCCCGATAAAATTCGGGATCAATACAATTATTATGGATAAAAGTTTTCCCCTTTCTCCAGATATTCATGAGGATATCATATCCGGTCACCCGGAAAGAAACATCCTTACTGGGTGGAGTTCGGTAGCAGTTCATAGCGGCCATTCACAAGATCCCAATTATGCCCACCTGGTTCCCATCTATGCCAGCAGCACTTTTGTGTACGATGAAGCCGAGCAAGGCATGAGGCGGTTCAGCGGCAAAGAAGAAGGTTACATCTATTCCCGCTGGGGCAATCCCACTTTTACAGAAGCAGAGAATAAAATTGCAGCTTTGGAAACTTTCGGTGTTCAATATAACGGATCACCTGTTGAAGTAAAAGGGATACTCCATGCTTCCGGCATGGGCGCTATCACCACGCTGATGGTCGCCAACCTGAAACAGGGTGATAAGATATTAACGCATTTTTCGTTGTATGGAGGAACAGAAGAGCTGATCACAAACATTTTACCTCCCTTAGGTATCGGCCACATCATTGCCGACCTTCGCGATCTGAATAAAGCTGAAGATATTTTGAAAGAAGACCAGTCCATCCGGCTGCTTTACCTGGAAACTCCTGCCAATCCCACCATTCAATGTGTGGATATAGAAGAACTAACCAGGCTGGCCAAACAATACAATGTGATCGTTGCCTGCGATAACACTTTTGCCACACCTTTCCTGCAACAGCCTTTCCGCTACGGCGTGGATTTCGTGATACACTCTACAACAAAATTTTTAAACGGACATGGCACAGCCATCGGCGGCATCATGCTCGGCCGTGATGTTGAAAGAATGAAAACAAGGATCCATGTGCTGGCCAAAACACTTGGAGGAAATGCCAATCCTTTTGATGCATTCATGCTGATCAGCGGAATGAAGACATTGGAGGTAAGAATGGAACGCCATTGCCAGAATGCCATGGAAGTGGCTCATTTCCTCAATGATCATCCTGCCGTTTCCAAAGTAAACTATACGGGTCTCGAATCCCATCCCGACCGTCATATCGCATTGAAACAAATGCGGCACCCCGGAGCCATGATGAGTTTTGAACTAAAAAGAGGATTACAGGGCGGAATAGATTTTATGAATAAACTGAGGATGTGTGTCAGGACAGTTTCCCTGGGCACCTGCGATACGCTTCTTTCCCACCCTGCTTCGATGACCCACTACAGTGTGCCGAAAGAAGAAAAAGAAAAATACGGGATCACTGACGGGTTGATCAGAATGAATGTGGGAATTGAAAATGTTCAGGATATCATCAATGACCTGGACCAGGCATTAAAATGATTTTTTTACCAACCAACTATACACTGATGAAAAAATTTTTGATCGTTCTGATGTTTCTGCCTGCTGGCTTATTGTTTGCACAGAAAAAAAAATCAATAAAGACCACTGACCCATTTGCAGGGTTGGATACTGCTTTTCAACGGGTGATGAAAGATCAGAAAGCCGTTGGTTTTGCCGTTGCCGTTGTGCAAAAGGATAAAATCATCTATGCAAAAGGATTTGGCTATCGTGACCTTGAAAAGAAATTACCCGTTACTCCCAATACACTGTTCGCTATCGGATCCTGCACCAAAGCTTTCACGGCCTCTCTTCTGGGAATATTGAACAACGATGGAAAAGTGAACTTTGATAAATCACCTATTGATTATTTACCCGAACTGCGCTTCTACAATAAAGAAATGGACGATGAGATCAAAGTAAATGATCTGATGACACACCGCACCGGCCTGCCTCGCCATGATTATTCCTGGTATTTGTTCAGGTCATCATCCAGAGACAGCCTGATGAAAAGAATAAAATACATGGAGCCGACAGCGGGGGTAAGGCAGATCTTTCAGTATAATAATTTCATGTTCCTGCTGCAAGGCATGATCGCCGAAAAGATAACCGGCAAAAGCTGGGAAGAAAATATAAAAGAAAAGATCTTTACTCCCCTTGGAATGAATACATCCAATTTCTCTGTTCATACCATGGAAAAATCTAATGACGCTTCTCTCGGATATGCAGTCGTCAAAGACAGCATCATCAAAAAGCTGGACTATTATGAAATTGATGCCATGGGTCCTGCCGGCAGCATCAACAGCAGCGTAAATGATATGGCAAAATGGGTGATCACCTGGATCCATGGAGGAAAATACAATGGTAAAGAAATTTTACCAGCACCCTATGTCTCTCAGGCAATGAGTTCTCAGATGGTGGCGGCTTCAGGTTTCCCTGACAAAGAGATCCCCGACGAACAGTTTAACAACTATGGTTTCGGCTGGTTCCTTACTTCCTACCGCGGTCATTACAGAGTGGAGCATGGCGGCAATATAGATGGCTTTTCTGCCAGCACCAGTTTTTTCCCCACCGACAGCATCGGTATCATTGTGCTGACCAATCAAAACGGCTCTGCAGTTCCGGGCCTTGTCAGAAACATCATAGCAGACAGGGTACTCGGACTAAAACCAATAGACTGGACTTCAAGAACAGATAGTGCACAGGCAACAGCAAAAAGAGCAGCAAAAGAAGCTCAAAAAAACGTAACAAGTAATCAAAAGTCAGGCACTCATTTATCTCATGCATTGAAAGACTATACGGGTCTATTCAATAACCCGGGCTATGGTACAATGGATGTATTCCTGAAAAACGATTCATTATTTTTTAATACTCCCGAAGGCACTACCTGGCTTCGCCACTATCATTATGATGTTTTCGAACCTTTTGAAGTAAATAAAAAGACCGGGATAGACACTACCGAAAAAATTGATCTGAAAATTCAGTTCCACATGAGCCCTGCAGGTGACATCAACATGTTGTCTGCTCCCCTGCAGCCGGGGCTGAAGGACATTGAATTCAGCAGGATACCAAACCCGAAAGAAGTCACTAAAGAAGAGCTGAAAAAATTTGAAGGAGCCTTTGAATTTATTCCCGGCAAGGAGGCTAAATTTTATATTAAAGGAGACAAACTTTATGCGTACGTGGAAGGTCAGCCAGAATATGAGCTGATCCCTGTTGATAAAAATAAATTTGATTTCAAAATTGTAAAAGGATTCAGTGTACAGTTTGTTGAAAATGACAAGGGTGACATCATTGCTGTAAACTTTATTCAGCCTAATGGTACATTCAAAGCCAACAAAAAGAAATAGTGCCGGAGTTATTAAGATTTAAATGATTTTTTATGACAAAAAGATTCATTTTTTGCATCGTATTCATCTGTTTCATTTTTACATCTTGTAAGTTTCACCGTGAAGAATATGACAAGATCATCCGCAATGGAATGATCTATGACGGGAATGGCGGAGAACCTTTCAAAGCTGACATTGGGATCCAGGGCGACACGATCGCTTTTATAGGTGATCTTTCCGGAGTGTCTGCCCAGTTCAGTATTGACGCCAAAGGAATGGCAGTGGCTCCGGGCTTCATTAATATGCTCAGCTGGGCCAATGAATCCCTGATCGAAGACGGCAGATCACAAAGCGACCTGCGCCAGGGAGTGACCCTGGAAGTGATGGGCGAAGGAGGCAGCATGGGCCCTTTGAACGCAAGGATAAAAGAGCAAATGCAGAAAGGCCAAACGGATATCAAATACAATGTTTCCTGGAATACATTAGGCGGCTACCTGAATTTCCTGGAGAAAAAAGGAATAAGCTGCAATGTAGCTTCATTTGTCGGCGCCACTACTATCCGCGAATATGTGATTGGTGAAGACGATCGTGATCCGACCGCTGCAGAACTGGACAGCATGAAAGCACTGGTGGATCAGGCAATGCAGGAAGGGGCTTTGGGTGTAGGTTCATCATTGATCTATCCCCCGGCATTTTTTGCCAAAACATCCGAGTTGATAGCCTTAAGCAAAGAAGCTTCAAAATACGGAGGAATGTATATTTCCCATATAAGGAATGAAGGAAATAAATTATTCGAAGCGGTAAGGGAATTGATCACGATAGCAAAAGAAGCCAACTGTCCTGCCGAGATCTATCACTTTAAAGCAGCAGGAAAAAATAACTGGTGGAAGCTCGACAGTCTGATTCACATTGTTGACTCAGCAAGAAAGGCAGGATTGCAGATCACGGCAGACATGTACACCTATCATGCAAGCGCTACCGGCCTCACTGCAGCCTTTCCGCCATCGTTACAGGATGGAGGATTCGATAAACTATGGCAACGGCTTCATGATCCTGCTATCCGTGAAAAAATGAAAAAAGAAATGGACAGCAACCCTGAAGATTGGGAAAATACTTATTACGGAGCCGGGGGCGCCGATGGTGTCTTGATGCTTGACTTCCGTGTTGACTCCTTAAGAAAATACATAGGCATGACCCTGGCACAGGTGGCAAAGATCCGTGGCACATCTCCTGAAGAAACGGCAATGAATCTGATCATTGAAGACAGCACCCGCATCGGTGTTGCTTATTTTTCCATGGATTCCAACAATGTGAAAAAAGAAATTGCCATTCCCTGGATGAGCTTTTGTTCCGACGAAGGGTCATTTACCAATGAAGGGATTTTTCTTAAAACAAGTTGTCATCCCCGTGCTTATGGAAGTTTCATCAGGGTATTGGGTAAATTTTCAAGAGATGAAAAACTGATAACATTGCAGGAAGCGGTCCGCAAGCTCTCAAAACTGCCCGCTACCAATCTGAAAATAAAAAAACGCGGTGAACTGAAAGTGGGTTACTATGCAGACATAGTGATCTTTGATCCGGAAAAAGTACAGGACCATGCCACTTTTGAAAAACCTCAACAATATGCAACCGGGGTAATTGACGTTTTTGTAAACGGAATTCAGGTCATAAAAGACGGAGAACATACCGGAAAGAAACCGGGAAGGTTTGTAAAAGGTCCCGGATATGTGGAAGCAAAATAAAAATTCAAAAATTTCAGATGGATATAAAAATCCGCAGAGCAGTTCGTGAAGATTGCCCCAGGTTATTGGAATTGGTGAAAGAACTGGCGGAATATGAAAAAGCTCCGCAGGAAGTGACAGTAACCCTGGAACACTTTATGGAAAGCGGATTTGGGAAAAAACCTGTGTGGTGGGCTTTCGTTGCCGAAACTGAAAGCACTGTTGTTGGTTTTGCACTTTATTATATTCGCTACTCCACCTGGAAAGGGCAGGCCATGTACCTGGAAGACCTGCTGGTAACACAAAATATGCGTGGCAAAGGGATCGGTAAACTTTTATTTGATAGATTGATCGAAGAAGCCAAAGAAAAAAAATTCAACAGGATGATCTGGCAGGTGTTGGATTGGAATGAGCCTGCGTTCAATTTCTACAGAAAATATAACGCAAGCTTAGATGACGGATGGGTGAACTGCACGCTTGAAATAGAAACTTAATTCACGCCGTTTGTCTGAACTGTTCTGTCGATCTTTCCGATGAGTCCCTGTAACACCTTGCCCGGACCAACTTCCGTAAATTGTGTCGCTCCGTCTGCTATCATTGCCTGCACGCTTTGTGTCCACCGGACTGCACCGGTCAGCTGGTCTATCAGGTTTTGTTTGATCTCGTCTTTATCCATTACTGCCCTGGCAACCACGTTTTGATAAACAGGACAAAGAGGAGTATGAAATCCTGTCGCTTCGATCGCTGTTCTTAATTCTTTTTTTGCAGGCTCCATCAACGGGGAATGAAATGCACCGCCCACAGGAAGGATCATCGCTCTTTTAGCTCCGGCTGCTTTCATTCTTTCACAGGCAATCTCCACTCCTTTCACCGTGCCGCTTATCACCAACTGGCCGGGGCAATTATAATTTGCCGGAACAACGATCTCACCGGTTTCCTTCTGGACCTCATCGCAAATTTGTTCCACCCTTTCGTCGGCCAAAGCCAGAACCGCTGCCATAGTTGAAGGCTTTACTTCACAGGCTTTCTGCATGGCCTGTGCACGGATAGATACCAATCTCAATCCGTCTTCAAAACTCAAAGTCCCGTTGATCACCAACGCTGAGAATTCGCCGAGCGAATGACCGGCCACCATATCCGGCTTCGAACCGGAATTCTCTGAGAGGTCTATACTCTTATACGCAATAATGGAATGAAGAAAGACAGCAGGCTGGGTCACCCTTGTCTGTTTCAGGTCTTCTTCCGTTCCATGGAACATGATATATGAAATACGAAAGCCCAGTATTTCGTTTGCCTGCTCGAATAATTTTTTTAAGAAAGCGCTGTTCTCATAATGTTGCTTTCCCATTCCCGGAAACTGGGATCCCTGTCCGGGAAATACAAATCCATGCTTCATAAAAAGGAATTAACAAAAACAAAAATGCTATAAAGAGTTCAATTAGAAAAATCTTTATAGCATTTCAGCCAGGTCAGTTCAGCTTGGTCGAAATGAGTTTCAGGAACTCGCTTCTCGTCGCATTTTTCATGAACTCTCCGTCAAAAGCGGAGGTGGTGGTCACTGAATTTTGTTTCTGTACGCCACGCATCATCATGCAGAGATGTTGTGCTTCTATAACCACAGCCACACCCAGCGGATTCAATGTTTCCTTAATAGCATCTTTAATGTCAATGGTCAGCCGCTCCTGCACCTGCAGCCGCCTTGCAAAAACATCTACTACCCTGGCTATCTTGCTCAACCCGGTGATCCATCCGTTGGGAATATAAGCTACATGAGCTTTCCCGATAAAAGGAAGCATATGGTGTTCGCACAGGCTGTATAGTTCAATATCTTTTACCAGGATCATCTGGTTTACTTCTTCATGAAACATCGCAGAACTGATGATCGCTTTGGCATCCATACGGTAACCCTGTGTCAGGTATTGCATTGCTTTGGCAAGTCTTTCCGGAGTTTTTTTCAGTCCTTCTCTTTGAGTGTCTTCACCCAATAATCCAAGGATCTCCCTGTAATTTTCGATCAGCCCTGAGGTGATCTTGTCTTCATACTGTTCTATCTTTTTATATCCCATGTCGTATAATTGATTTCAAAGTAAATTCAAATATTCCATTTCATCTTTTACTTTTCTCTGGCAATTCAGCTTGCAGGATACTCTGCAAAATTCCTTGGCGTTTCATAAAGCCGGATCTGCAGGTCCATTTTCGAATCAATGAAGGGCCGCAACAGCTCATAGATCACTATAACAATATTTTCGGTCGTCGGGTTCAGGTTCTGAAACTCTTTTGTATCAAGATTCAGATTCTTATGATCAAAACGTTTATGCACTTCACGTTTTATCAGATCAGATAATTCCTTTGTGTCTATTACATATCCTGTTTTATCATCCACTTCTCCGGTTACTTTCACCACCAATTCATAATTGTGGCCGTGATAGTTGGGCAAGGCACATTTATCAAAAACTTTTTCATTGGTGGCATCATCCCATTCAGGATTGAACAACCGGTGTGCTGCATTAAAATGTTCATGACGAAATACTGATACCCTTTTTCCCATACTGTTATTTTAAAAAAGCCGGATCTGAAAACTCCCGGAGAACAAATCACTCTTCCGGAATCAAACATCTGTTCATTCTCCGAAATATTCTACATAGATACGCGGTGTTTCATATAATTTGATACAATGCAACTGAACATTCCCCGGCAAATGTGGCTTCAACTGATTCCAGATACCTATTGCCAGGTTTTCCGTGCTGCACATTTTTCCTTTCATGAAATCAACATCTGTATTCAGGTTACGATGATCCACTTTCTCCAGTACGTGTTCTTTTATGATCGCACTCAGCTTTTTCACGTCCATGAGAAATCCGGTACCTTCTTCGGACTCTCCTTTCAGTGTTACCAATAATTCATAATTATGTCCGTGCCAGTTTTCATTGGCACAAAGGCCAAATATCTGCTCATTTTTTTCATAACTCCATTCAGGATTAAACAATCGGTGTGCTGAATTAAAATGTTCTGACCGGGTAAGATAAATCATGCCTTTAATCTTAAAAAAGAATCACAAAGGTAATCAAACGGCCGGTCTGATATTAAATCACTATATGTTGATGATGGAAATTACCTGATTTAATGTAAAAAAAATGCCACCCCGTTCATGAGATGGCGCCACAGTTAGTGTGTACTCAAGGTTAATGTTGTTCTACGATCCCTGCTTTTACTGCATACAATACCAGGCCGGCCATTGATTTGGTGCCGGTTTTGGTTTTGAGTTTATCGCGGATCGCTTCTACCGTCCGTGGGCTCAGATCCACTAAGCTGGCAATTTCTTTAGTGCTTTTTTCCTCGCACATCAATCTCAGTATGGTGATCTCTTTTTCCGTCAGCTGAACATCCTGCGGCACAGAAGATTCCTGAGTGCGTTTAGTCCGCAACCCGCTCAAAAGCGCTTTATTAGTCAGTTCATTAAAATAAAAGTCTTGTTCGTAAACGCCTCTTATTGCTTCGTAGATCATATCGGAGCCGGATTCTTTAGTCAGGTAAGAATTAGCGCCTATCTCCATCATTTTGGAGATCACCGAATGATCATTGTGCATGGAAAGCATGATCACTTTAACATCCGGGTATAATTTTTTTATTTCAGGTAAAGTGGTAAGGCCATCCATTATTGGCATTTGTATATCCAATAAAACCACATCAGGCTTGATGTGTTTTAGCAGATTCAGTAACTGCATGCCATTTTCGGCTTCAGCTACCATCTGAATATCTTTGCGGCTGGAAAGGGATGTTTTTACGCCGGTGCGAAACAGGGCATGATCGTCGGCAATGGCTACTTTAATTACTGTGTTGCTGTCGTGGTTTTTCATGGAACTTATTATTAAATAAAAAATTAAAAAAAGTATTTGTTCTCGGATGCAAATTGGAAAATTCCTGCAATATACACCATAGTGAAACTACTTGATTTTAGGTTTGCGGAAACTACCGCCATGAGTAAAAGCAGAATTACATTGATCGTGAACGGAAGTTTACGAATAAAAATTTTAGCATATCTACTATCATTCCGGTAAATACCGAAGGAGTAAAAAAGGGCGGTTATGCTCTTGTTCTCATTTTAGTGCAAATCTATTTTTGTTTCAGAAAGTTGATTGATAAGGATGACTCGTTTTTCCCACTCATCCGATGTCCTGAACCGTCCAGAAAGTAATTTCCAGTTCCTTTGAAAAACCAAACGACACTCTCCCGATCAATCAACTTTTCTTTTAGTTCTTCAAAGTAATGACCATGAAGAGCGGATAAGACCAACAAAGATGAAATCCGTTTTTAAAATCCAGATACCAACTGAAATCCGGGATCCGTAACACCCGAGATCCAATCCCTATGAAATACCGGATCTAAAATTTTTCTTTTTTTCATAACAGTAACAAAAGCCCTCCTTGCGGAGGGTTTAATTTTTTTAAGAAGCACAATAAATGATTTTTTTAACCCTAATTATTTTTTTGAGATCAGGTAGGCTCGTGCATCCCCCAGTGAAAAAATTTTCTTTCCGGGAATAGAATACACTTCTTCCAGTAACAGGCCGGCATTTCTCAGCATCCATTCCATTTCAGATAAAGAATAAACATAATCCACCCCGGTCTTTACTTCCGTTTTTCCATCCGGAGCGATCATGATACTTTCAGTCTCCATCCTTGTAGGATGAAATAGATATTTACTTTCTGTCAGGAATTTTACTCCATTGATCTCACTCCAGTAACGGTCTCTGAAATGTTTGATCACTATCTCGGCTAATGTCCACGTGTTGATCAGAAAATGCCCTCCCGGTTTTAAATGATCCGAAACCGTTGTCATTATTTTCCGGGTATCATGAGGGTCAAAAAAATTCAAACTATTCCCCATACAGATCACAAGATCAAAAAATCCATCAGGTTTGTAAGAAGCCACATCGGCTCTTATTGGCTCTACAGGAAGATGTTCCTGATCTGCCATTCTTTTGACTTCATTAATATAATCAGCAAGGTTATCCACTGCCGTTACGGAAATTCCTTTTCGTGACAGTGCAAGGGCATGTCTTCCGTATCCGCACATAAGATCCAGAACACGGCTGTTTGGTGAAAGGCTAAAATGTTTAGTCATAAAATCCGACTCCTTTACAGTCAGGTCTTCCGGTATCACGGCTCGCCAAATCTCTTTGTACTGGCCTTTAAAATAGTCGTTATTGACATTTTCTTTGGAGGGGGGCTTCGGCATTGAATATTTTTAAGAGAAAAATTTCATCATTTCGTTTATTCCAGTAGCCTGTTTCTCATTGCATACATTACCAGGCCGGCAATCGTTTTGACTCCGATTTTCTGTTTCATATTCTGCCTGATCGTTTCTATGGTTCTCGGGCTGAGGAACACTTCTTTTGATATCTCATCCGTGGTTTTATCTTCTGCAATCAATTTTAAAATCTTCAATTCTTTTTCAGAAAACTTAACCGGGTTAGGATAAAACTGACGGACTGATTTTTTATGCTGTAGTTTCAGGAGTACTGCCTTATTGACCAGGTCATTAAAATAAAAATCATCATTCATGCAGGTCAGGATCGCCTGGTAAATCTCTTCCGGGTCAGTGGTTTTGGTCAGATAAGCATTGGCTCCCATTTCCATCATCTTCGTGATCATTTCCTGGTCATCATACATAGTAAGCACAATGATCTTAAGGTTCTCATATTCTTTCCTGATGAGGCTGATCGCATTGATACCATCTACTTCAGGCATACGGATGTCCATTAATACTACATCCGGGAGCTTCAGTTGAAGTTTATGCATCAGGTCTTTACCATCTTCTGCTTCCCATAGTATCTTAAGATATTCTTTACCTTTTAATGCCATCCGGATCCCATCCCTGAATATTTTATGATCATCGGCAATGGCAACTTTGATTTCCTGAGAAGACATGGATATTAGTTTATCAGTTAGTTAATTGGTCGTAATTATTTGATTCAAAAGTAATTTTTTTATCCATTGATATAACATTTATTTGATTATCAGAAATTTTTCATTCTTCTTATGTCAGCTTCCCGCTACTAGTAAATTTTCATTTTGAACAAAGCACTTTTACGAATCTCGTTAATTCATATCTTTCAAAATTCAGCTCTTTAAAAATATACTCTTGCTTTTTGGTTTCCCGGTTTTTAGTTTCATCTTTTATTTATCGCAAGCTATGTTTGATATTTACTTCTCAAACCGGAACTATAAACGTGATAAAATGATATCCACCTGGTTTTCAAGTTTAATTCATTCATGATAAGCTCTGAATTCAGCAACTACGGCCTTATCCACACCTGTTAGTAATTTTATCTTTTCTTAGGTTTTTTTATCAAAAACATCAAATTTTATTACCGTAAATATACTATATTTGTTGAGTATTTGTACCCATTATTGAAAAGTAACTCTACGAGGGAAATTTTCTGAAACACACTACTGCACTACATTTCAGGCTTTCCTTATAGATCAGGTCACTAATGACCTGTTGAGAAGCCCCGCTTTTAGGGCAATTTTTATGGCAGGAATATTCCACAGAACACCTAAATCGTTACTGTTATGAAAAAAGTAAGTCGTATTTATTGGCCTACTGAAGGCCAGACAATCACCTGGGAAGACTAAGGTTCTGAACTAAAAACTACCCAATTTTTAATAGTTTATCTATTTTTGGATAACATCCAAATT
>JAIXKI010000024.1:296287-298007 GCA_026936105.1 Chitinophagales bacterium | reverse complement strand
GCGTTCTCCCGATGCAAAGCATGGAGGTGTCAGAAACAGATACCTGCAGAAAAGAACGAATACTGTGCTTGATGTTTACCTGAACTATACAAAAAATATCAAAGATATCCGCAGCCGCATTGATGCCACAGCAGGTTATTCTTACTCAAAATACCTGACCACTAATATTTCCGCAGACAAAGATCCGGCCGGGCCTCTTTATGAGGATCCGCTGAGCCACACACTGGGCACCGTGCCTAACACCGGTCAGCGCTGGACTCCTTACAGCGATTACGGTGCAGACGGATACTTTATGCCGACAGGATTCCCTTCAAATCCTTTTGACAAACCGGAAAGAATTATTATCTCAGCATTCGGTCGTTTGGTTTATACATTTAATGAAAAATATATACTGACCGGTACCATTCGCCGTGACGGGTCGTCCGTCTTTGCCGGCACTCCGGGTTCCAACCTCTTTTCTTCAGGCCAAAACTGGGCAGGTTGGTTCCCATCAGGAGCTTTTGCATGGAGAATAAAGGATGAAGACTTCCTGAGAAATTCCAAATTCATCAGTGACCTGAAGCTCAGACTGGGATTAGGTATCACCGGGCAATCGGACGGAATTGGTTATTATTCTTACCTGGCAAGCTATAGTGCTTCCAATGCACAGGCACAATATCAGTTCGGTAACAGTTTTTACACTATGTACCGTCCTGATGCTTTCAATGACCACCTGAAATGGGAGCAAACCAAAACCTATAATGTAGGCCTTGATTACGGATTCTGGGACAACAGGGTGAACGGATCTGTTGATTTTTATCTCAAGAAAACTTCTGACCTGCTGAGTGTTGTTGACCAGCCCGCAGGAACCAATTTCGGAAACAAGGTGATCGCCAACATCGGTACTATGGAAAACAGAGGCGTTGAATTTTCCATTAATACGGAACCAATAAAACAAAAAGAGCTTGTATGGGATCTTAATTTCAACATGACCTTTAACAAGAATAAAATCACCAGGCTCACTTTCGTAAATGATCCTACTTTCCCGGGTAACCTTGTCGGAGGTATTGCCGGAGGCGTTGGAAGTTCCATACAGATCTACTCGGTTGGATTTCCCAAGAGAGCCTTCTATGTATATCAGCAGATCTATGATCAGAATGGCAAGCCCATCGAAAATCTTTTTGAAGACCGGAACCGTGACGGTATCATCAATAACAATGACCTGTATCGCTACAAATCACCTGACCCCTATATGTTCCTCGGAGTTTCCACCAGCGTTACCTGGAAAAAATGGAATGCAGGGTTTTCTGCAAGGGCAAACATCGGGAACTATATGTACAACAATGTATTCTCCAATACAGGTACGCAGAGGAATATTATCAATCCGATCGGTATCCTGGACAATGGTTCAAGAAATGTTCTGGAAACCAATTTTACAGGAAACGGAGACCAGTATCTGCTGTCAGACTATTATGTTGAGAATGCGTCTTTCTTAAGAATGGACTTTGTGAACCTCGGGTATGATGCCGGAGAAGTGATCAGCAAGGGCACGCACCTAAGGATCGGAGCGACCATACAAAACATGTTCACCATTACCAAGTATAAAGGTGTGGATCCTGAAGTGCCGGGCGGAATTGATAACAATTTCTATCCCAGGCCGAGGATCTATTCGATCAACTTAAATCTTGATTTTTAATTAAACGCATTGCATAAATTTCAGAATATGAAAAAAATTCATTTA
>JAIXKI010000024.1:295384-296187 GCA_026936105.1 Chitinophagales bacterium | reverse complement strand
TGATTTTTAATTAAACGCATTGCATAAATTTCAGAATATGAAAAAAATTCATTTAAAGACAAGCTTTTACCTGGCGGTGTTTGTCGCATTTACTTTTCAGTCGTGTATCAAATACCCGGGGCTTAAACCTACCAATGGAATTAACTCTTCAAATGTCTATAGTGATGTGGCGGGTTATAAATCCGTTCTGGCAAAAGTGTATGGCGCTTTTGCAACAACCGGAAACCAGGGCCCTGCCGGCAACGGTGATGTACAGGGTTTTGATGAAGGGTTCTCTGATTTTTACCGTATGTTCTGGGAAGCAGAAGAACTGAGCACTGATGAAGCAGTGATCTCCTGGGGAGACGTAGGTGTTCAGGATTTTCACAACATGAACTGGAGCTCGAACAATGATTTTATCACCGGTCTTTTTTACCGCAGCATGTACCAGGTCACTCTCTGCAATGAGTTCATCAGGGAGTCAACGGACAAAAAGATCAGCGAAAGAGGTATCTCTGCCGGTGATGCAGACCAGATCCGTGAATTTGCGAGAGAAGCAAGGTTCCTGAGGGCATTTCAGTACTGGGTGCTCATGGATATTTTCGGCAACCCTCCTTTCTCCACTGAAACGACAGAGATCGGCGGTGCACCGCCTCCTCAGATATCACGCAGTGATCTTTTCAATTACATTGAAACGGAGTTAAAAGATATCGAGCCTGACATGCCGGCGCCTCACAGCAATGAATATGGCCGTGCCGATAAAGCTGCAGTATGGGCATTGCTGGCAAGGTTATATCTGAATGCGCAGGTTTACACCGGAACAG
>JAIXKI010000024.1:243836-295374 GCA_026936105.1 Chitinophagales bacterium | reverse complement strand
GTATGGGCATTGCTGGCAAGGTTATATCTGAATGCGCAGGTTTACACCGGAACAGCAAGATATTCCGATGCCATTACTTATTCCAAAAAAGTGATTGACGCAGGATATTCACTCATCAGCAATTACTCCTGGTTAATGCTTGCTGACAACAACCTGAACACCGGAAATAACGGTGAGTTTATTTTCAGCATCAATTATGACGGCCTACACACACAAGGATATGGCGGAACCACATTTATGACGCATGCTGCTGTGGGCGGATCCATGTCGGCTGCCGCATTTGGTATTGATGGCGGATGGGCCGGCACCAGGGTTACAAAAAATCTTCCGGCACTTTTTCCGGGTTATCCTTCTTTTTCCACAATTACAGATAAAAGAGCCATGTTCTATACTTCAGGTCAGAATGTTGAAATCAATGACATCACAGCATTTACAGATGGACTTGGCGTCACTAAATTCAAAAATGTAAAAAGAGACGGATCACCGGGTTCAAATCTTGGATTTTCTGATATTGATATGCCGTTATTCCGCTTGCCGGAAATGTATCTGATCTATGCAGAAGCTGTATTAAGAGGAGGAACCGGCGGCGACCAGGCTACCGCATTAGGATATATCAACACCCTTCGCACAAGAGCTTACGGAGATAATTCAGGGAATATCACTTCAGGCCAGCTTACACTGGATTTCGTCCTCGATGAAAGAGCCAGGGAATTATACTGGGAAGGATTCCGGAGAACAGACCTGATCCGTTATGACAGATTTGTGGAAGGCACTTATTTATGGCCCTGGAAAGGCGGGGTTGCATCAGGTACTTCGGTACCTGCGTTCCGTAAACTTTATCCTTTGCCCGCAAGAGAAATAAATGCAAACACAAACCTTGACCAAAACCCGGGTTACTAATCCTTAAAATAATTTTTTATGAAGAAAATATTTCAGATACTCTTTTCTTTAGCCTTACTGCCTGGTGTCTTTTCCTGTAAAAAGGACCAGGTAATGGATTACTATGAAGGCGGAACCGCACCGGTACTTACCGGTTCATCAGCAACTATACCGCTTGCTTTTGCCACAGCAAATGATCAGGCAGTGAAATTGTCATGGACTAATCCGGAATATATGTTTACCACCGGCATCAGTTCGCATGATGTGAACTATTTGCTTGAGATAGATACTACCGGAGCCAAGTTTTCAAATCCGAAACGTAAAGCCATATCATTAAGCAAA
Organism: Chitinophagales bacterium; assembly: GCA_026936105.1. Lineage (GTDB taxonomy): Bacteria > Bacteroidota > Bacteroidia > Chitinophagales > Chitinophagaceae > UTBCD1. The sequence continues at coordinate 294,153 of JAIXKI010000024.1, read as the reverse complement.
GATCTCAGTGTTTCCTTTACACAAAATCAATTGAATGGTTATCTGGTTAATGACATGGGCTTAACGGTTAATAAACCACATAACATTGAGGTGAGAGTGACTGCCAGCATTGGCGGATCGGTACCCCTTGTTTCGAATGTCATAAAATTTGCCGGTGTGGTTCCTTTTGCTGCGCCGCCAAAAATTACTCCGCCGGCCAGCGGTGAATTATATATCGTAGGAAGCGCTGTGGCCGGGGGCTGGGACAATCCGATCGCAGCCGCAAATATTGCCGCACAAAAATTCACTCAGGTAAGCCCGACAGAATATCAACTTACCATACCTATTATCGGTGATGGTGAATATAAATTCATATCAGTAAGCGGTTCCTGGGATGCCGACAAGCAATGGAGTATTGCAACCGAACAAGCCTCGGGTGATCCTTCCACTTTGAATTATGATCTATCGCCAAACGGAGCCAACGTAAGAGCGCCGCAGACAAGCGGTACTTACCTGATCGTTGTGGACTTTCAAAAAGGAAAAGTGACCCTAACCAAACAATAAATCACTCTTAATACTATTTTATGAGAAAGATATTTAACAGTATTCTGATTATCGCCAACATTGCGCTTGTCATAGCCGGTTGTGATAAAATAGAAGATCTGCCATATTACAATAAGGGCAATGCAGTGACTTTGTCTGCCTCTTCTACCAGTCTTACCCCGGGAGTTGCTGATTCCACTAAAGCCATACTTAACCTGAACTGGACATACCCGAGCTATGCAACAGATTCTTCAAATATGAAGTATGTAGTGGAAATAGATTCTACCGGAAAGAATTTTGCCAATGAAGTAACCAGGACAGTTCTAAAGGACCTGACTACTTCATTTACGGGAAGAGATCTGAACTCTATTTTACTAAACTACGGATATGCGGTGGGAGTTCCTGTAAAACTGGATGTAAGAGTTACTTCTTCTTATGCAAACAATAACGAGAGATATTTTTCAAATGTCATTCAGGTTTCAATTTCTCCATACAGTGATCCTGCTAAACTTTCCACTGAGAACACCAGCGTGACCGGTTCTGCTTCCACTTCGGCCAGCCACTCAAATACATTTTCATGGTCTGCTGCTTTCCCGGGATATTCGGGTAATATTAGCTACAGCATACAATACGATTCTGCAGGAAAGAATTTTACTGTTCCTCAGGAACTTCCTGCCGGTGTTTCAGTTTACAGCCTGTCGCTGACACAGGATGACATGAATACAACAGCATTAACTTCCGGTGTTCCTATCGGAAATACAGGAACAGTGGAATATCGTGTTAAGGCAACCACTGCCAGCGGAGCGATCGCTTATTCAAACGTGGTCACTGTTTCGATCAGCACATTCTCTCCCGTACCTGCAAACCTTTTCATTGTAGGCGATGCCACTCCGGGTGGATGGAACAACCCGGTGCCACTTCCTTCTCAGCAATTCACTAAAGTGGATGCTTATTCTTTCAGTATTACCATCGGGCTTACAGCCGGAAAAAGCTATGTATTCCTTCCGGTAAACGGTGACTGGTCTCATAAATACGGAGGTACCACCGATGGAACAGCGCCGGGCGGAGGCACCTTATTAAAAGACAACGCTGTGCCCGGCTCCAATACACCGGCTCCTGCTGCAACCGGTGTTTACAAGATCGTTGTAAATTTTCAAACGAATACTTACACTGTAACACAACAAACATTGCCTGCAAATCTTTACATAGTTGGCGATGCTACTCCGGGTGGATGGAATAATCCTGTTCCCACACCATCTCAGCAGTTTACCAAAATTGATGATTTCACATTTGCCATATCCATTAATCTCACAGGAGGAAAGTCATATTTATTCCTGCCCGTAAATGGCGACTGGAGTCATAAATATGGTGGAGCTACAGACGGTACAGGCGCACCTGCAGTATTACTTGCCGATAATGATGTGCCCGGTTCTAACACACCCTCACCTGCAAACTCAGGACAATACAGCATAGTGGTAAATTTTGCTACCAATTCTTATACGGTCAAACCAATGCCATCCAACTTATATATTGTGGGTGATGCTACACCGGGTGGATGGAATAACCCTGTTCCCACACCATCACAGCAGTTCACCAAAATTGATGATTTCACCTATGGAATTGTAGTCAATCTTACGGCAGGCGGCTCTTATTTATTCCTGCCGGTAAATGGCGACTGGAGTCATAAATTCGGAGGAGCCACTGACGGGACCGCAGCAGGCGGCGCCGCACTGCTTGCAGACGGCGATGTACCCGGATCCAATACACCGGCTCCGGCTGCATCCGGCCTGTACAGTATTATTGTAAATTTTGTAACTAATACTTATACTGTTACTCCTGTTCCTTCCAATCTGTACATTGTTGGTGATGCCACCCCGGGCGGATGGAGCAATCCTGTTCCCACGCCTTCACAACAATTCACCCAGACCTCACCGGGAGTATTTGAGCTTTCATTACCATTGACAGCCGGTGGAAGTTATTTGTTCCTGCCGGTAAATGGTGACTGGAGTCATAAGTATGGAGGCGCTACCAATGGAACAAGTGCAAACGGAAGCAGATTACTTATTGATAATGATGTTCCCGGGTCCAATACTCCTGCCCCGCCTGCCAGCGGTACTTACACCATAACAGTAAGTTTTGTAAGCATGACCTATCGGGTACACTAACAACAGAATTTTATAATGAGAGAAGGTTGCTGGTAACAAGGCAACCTTTTTTCATTGGATGAATTAACTTGTGTGATGGAATGACACATTCTGTATTGATGAAGACTTTGTTTACGATATTGAGCCTGTTCAGTGTTCTTATATTTTTCTCATGCACAAAAAACAATTCTGAAAGTGAAGGCCAAAACCCTCCGCAGCAGGAAAAATTCTTTGCTAAAGGAGCTGATGTAAGCTGGCTTACCCAAATGGAATCTGAGGGAAGAAAGTTCTATAACAGTTCAGGGACTGAGCAGGATTGTTTTCAGATACTGAAGGACCTTGGAGTGAATGCAATCCGTTTGAGAGTTTGGGTGAACCCTTCCGGAGGATGGTGTAATAAAGCAGATGTAGTGGCCAAAGCGATCCGTGCAAAAAACATGGGACTGAAAGTGATGATCGACTTTCATTACAGTGATACATGGGCAGACCCCGGCCATCAAACCAAGCCGGCTGCCTGGGCAGGCGAAGATATCTCTGCGTTGGAAAACTCAGTTCGTGATCATACCACTGATGTGCTGAACACTTTAAAAACGAACGGAGTGACACCTGCGTGGGTTCAGATTGGTAATGAAACCAATGACGGAATGCTATGGCCTGAAGGGAAAGCTTCTGTAAACATGGGCAATTTTGCCTCCCTGATAAACTCAGGTTATGATGCCGTGAAATCAGTGGACAGTTCCATCAAAGTGATCGTGCATATTTCAAACGGGAATGATAACAGTTTATTCAGGTGGATCTTTGACGGCCTTGCCGCTCATGACGCCAAATGGGACATTATCGGAATGTCTTTATATCCTGACCCGTCAAACTGGGCAACAATGAATGCTCAATGTCTTTCCAACATGAATGACATGATAACCCGGTATCATAAAGACGTAATGATCTGCGAAGTGGGAATGAGCTGGGACCAGGCTGCAGCCTGCAACTCATTTGTCACTGACCTTATTTCAAAAATAAAATCAATAGCAGAAAACAGAGGCCTGGGAGTTTTTTACTGGGAACCCGAAAGTTATAACAACTGGCAGGGATATACACTGGGAGCATTTGATAACAGTAGCAAACCCACCGTAGCATTGAATGCTTTTAATTGATAAATTGTCGGGGAATTGTACCCTTCTTTGTTTTGTTTCAAAAAAATTTTATGAAGCCGCTGCAGAATATTCTGAATTGAAAGAAGAAGTAAACAGAATTGCCTTTAATTTGCCTGAGGGAAAAGGTAAGGGTACCTGCATCTGGGAACCTCTCAATATGTGGGAATCCATTTTTGACAAAGACGAAAATACCAACGATCATATAAAAACATACGATTTAATAAAAAAAGAATTTCTGAATCCTAAATAACGATCGCCTTACAATCAAAACTTAACTATGCATCTGCAATACATTGACTATGCTGTCATCCTGGTGTATTTTCTGTTCGTTATCGGTGTGGGTTTTCTATTAAAAAAGAGGATCAAAACGGGCAATGATTTCCTGATGAGCAACCGGAGCATTCCTTTGTGGATCACCAGCCTTGCATTCATTTCTGCCAACCTCGGTGCACAGGAAGTACTCGGAATGGCTGCCAGCGGATCCAAATACGGATTTTATACAGCACACTATTATTGGCTCGGAGCTGTGATTGCCATGGTTTTCCTCGGAGTATTCATGATGCCCTTTTACTACGGCAGTAAAGCCCGGAGTGTTCCCGAATATTTAAAACTCCGTTTTGATGAAAAGACAAGAACATTCAATGCACTGAGCTTTGCTGTGATGACGGTATTTTCTTCAGGCATCTCATTATATGCACTGGCCATGCTGATGCAGACCATCCTGGGATGGGACTTCAGCCTTTCCGTATGGATGGCGGCAGGAATAGTTTTGATCTATACTTTCCTGGGCGGACTGACCAGCGCTGTTTATAACGAAGTGCTGCAGTTCTTCTTAATAGTTTTGGGAATTGCACCTCTTGTTTTCATCGGGATGCATAAGGCAGGTGGATGGGAAGGCATTGTACATAATGTGGACAATATCAAACTGCATCTTTGGAGAGGCATGGACAGTGCGGCTCATAATCCCATGGGAGTGGATGGTCTTAGCCTTGTATTCGGTTTAGGATTTGTGCTGGCATTCGGTTACTGGTGTACCGATTTTCTTGTGGTGCAGAGAGCTATGATCTCTCATAACCTGAATGCAGCACAGCGTACTCCCGTAATCGCAGCCTTCCCGAAAATCTTCATGCCCCTGATCGTCATTCTTCCAGGCATCATCATTTTAGCCTTGCAAAAACAGTTTACGGGTTATGAACTTCCCGTAAACGCTGAAGGTGCAGTTGATTACAATATGACCCTACCGGTCATGCTTTCCAAACTATATCCGAGCGGGATATTAGGTGTGGGCATCACTGCATTGATCGCATCTTTCATGTCGGGAATGGCAGGAAACGTAACGGCATTCAATACCGTGTGGACCTTTGATATCTATCAGTCGCATATCAACAGGAATGCCTCGGAAAAACATTACTACTATGTAGGAAAAGCAACTACGGTGATCGGGATATTGATTTCCATTGCTACTGCTTATTTTGCCCGGCGATTCAACAATATCATGGACTTGCTGCAACTGGTATTCAGTTTTGTAAATGCACCTTTGTTTGCCACATTCTTTCTGGGAATGTTCTGGAAAAGAACAACAAGCCATGCGGCTTTCTGGGGATTGATATCCGGTACCGCTGCCGCAGCGTTGACCCATGGGCTTACCGTGGCAGAAGGCAAAGGCGGATGGATCGCCAACATCCACACTTTTTATTCAGGAACAAGCCAGGCATTCAACATTGCCTGGATCGCCTTTTCGGTTTGCTTCATCATGACCGCTTTGATCAGCCTCATTACTAAACCAAAACCAAAGGAACAACTCGTTGGACTTGTTTACAGCCTTACTCCGAGACAAAAAGATAAAGCAAGAGTTTGGTACAAAAATCCCCTATGGTTAAGTGTTATTGTTTTACTGATCACTCTGATATTTAATATTATTTTCTTCTAAACTAATTGTCATGAATAAATTATTTGATCTTCGCTTTGTTATCGGATGTTTTTTTCTTATCATCGGAATACTCCTGATTCTGCATGGATTTATCAGCTCCGAAAGTGATCAGACAGTGAACCGGTGGTGCGGCGCATTTTTTTCCTTATTCGGGCTGGTTATGTTATTGCTGTCTTACCGGTCCACAACCAATGGCCCCAATGAATAAAGCGGATTATTTTTCGTTATAGTCTTTGATAAATAATATACTTCTCATGCTTTGAGCTTATCTTAAGTATCTTTGAAACCGGGCTTCACCAGATAACTGCACTTTCATATTTCAATCCCATCTAAGACTTCTGTTCCTCATTTTTCCTAAATTTTATATGCGTCATAAACAATAAAAATCGTTATATTCCCACCGAATAGACATTGCAGAAGATCATTGAGATCAGAAAATGGAATAATAAGCGCATGCTTGGACCAGAAGACTATCATACAATCCGACAACAGATAAAGAGATCTGAAAACAGGTTATTGTTCTTCGATTACGACGGAACACTGATGCCGATTGTAAAATTCCCTTCTCTTTCAATTCCGAATGAGGATCTCATCAGAATCTTATCTGCTTTGACTTCAGATAAAAAAAACAATGTGGTCATCATCAGTGGCAGAGACAGTGTTACTCTTGGGAAATGGTTAGGGTCCCTTAACCTGACCATAGTAGCAGAACACGGCGCCCTGATAAAATATCCCGGTGAACGTTGGAAAGAACTGGCAGAAGTTACTAATGAATGGAAAAAAGATATCATCTCCGTCATGGAGCAAATCGCTGCTAAGTGCGAAGGTTCATTTATTGAAGAAAAGCGGTTCTCCATAGCCTGGCATTATCGCAATGCCCCTTATGAAGCAGGAAACTTTCACTCAAGGGAATTGATCCGCAGTCTTACAAAGCTCATCAACGGAACTCCATTGCAGATATTGGATGGCAACAAAATAATTGAGGTCCGGTTTAATAATATCAATAAGGGCGCTATTGCAAAAAAGATAATCAATGAAGTGAACCCTGATTTCATTCTTGCATTGGGTGATGATAAAACGGACGAAGATATGTTCCATGTGTTGGGAAAAGAAAGCGTGACCATAAAGATCGGAGCGGGAGACACAGCAGCCGGTTATTCACTGTCCGCACAGGAAGAAGTGTCCAGGTTTCTGAAAAATATTTTTTTAACCGATTCAAATAAAATTTAAAATGCACCGATACGATCTGGGAATCATTGGCAACTGCTCCTACCTTGCCTATATTGACACACATGCCGATGTAAAGTGGATGTGCATGCCGGGATTCGATAGCAGTTTTTTGTTCGGAGGACTGATTGCGAAAAAGAAAGGAGGTTGCTTTAAGATCAATCCCGAACAAAAATATAAAAGCAAGCAATATTATATTCCTAACACCAATATCCTTTGCACCGAATTCGAGTCGGTAAGAGGGCGATTCAGGGTCACCGATTTTGCGCCCCGCTTTTTTCAGTATGAAAGATATTACCGCCCATTGATGCTTGTCCGCAAAATCGAATGGATCAGCGGATCGCCGCATATAAAAGTGGAATGTGAGCCTCGCGGTGATTATGGGAACGTTATTCCTGAGCAATATTCAGCAAGTAATCATATTAGGTATATGAACATAGGCGGGCCGGTCCGGCTGACTACAGATATTCCGCTGACATATATCACAGAAAAGAAAAGCTTTCTCTTAAATAAAAACTATTATCTCGTCCTTACCTATGGCGAGCCGTTGGAAGCACCCTTGGCCGATACGGCAGAGCGTTTTTTATATCTCACTCAAAATTATTGGCAGAAATGGATTAAAAGCAGTTACATGCCTAATATCTTCCAGGAACAGGTGATCCGTTCCGCATTGGCATTGAAGCTGCATCAATATGAAGATACGGGCGGGTTCATTGCTTCGGGAACTACCAGCCTTCCCGAATCACCGGGCAGCGGCAGAAACTGGGACTACCGGTATTGCTGGTTGCGTGATTCTTATTATACGCTCCAGGCATTCAACATGCTTGGACATTTTAATGAATTGGAGAAATATTTTGAATTCATTCAAAACATTCTGAGCAATGATCAGGATAAAATTCAGCCGTTATATTCTATTACCGGCGAAAAAAAACTTGAAGAAAAGATTTTGCCTCTTACCGGATACATGGATAACACCCCGGTTCGCATTGGCAATGCGGCCTACCTCCAATTACAGAATGATGTGTATGGCCAGCTATTGCTTAGCATGCTCCCGCTGATCCTCGATCAGCGGCTTGTTATTTACAACAGATCAGAAGTGGATTATAAAGGAATAGTATACCGGCTTCTGCTGCAGATCGAAAAAACACTGGAGCAGCCGGACGCAGGCATCTGGGAGTTCAGAAATAACTTACAGAAAAACAGCAATACTTTATTGTTCCATTGGGCGGGAGCTCTTGCTGCTAAAAAATATGCCGTCAGAGTGAAGGACAGGTCAATGATCAGGAGAGCGGATTCAGTAATTAAAAGATCATCGGCTTTGCTGGAGCAATGTTATGACCCGAAAAGAAAAGCTTACACCCAGGCCATTGGCTCATCGAACATGGATGCCAGCACTTTAAAACTACTGTCTATGCAATTCCTCCGCCCGGATGATAAAAGAGCAAGCCAGCATCTGAAAGCAATAGAAAAAAGTTTAAAATCTTCCAATGGGTTGATCTATCGTTACCGCCATGCCGATGATTTCGGAAAACCGAATTCTACGTTCCTGGTATGTTCATTCTGGTACGCCGAAGCATTGGCGTACGTGGGCAGGCTGGATGATGCACTGCAAACAGTGGAGACGATTATGCAATACAGTAATCATCTTGGTTTATTAAGTGAAGACGTGAGTGAGGATGGATCACAATGGGGGAATTTTCCCCAGACGTACAGCCATGTCGGGATGATCAACGCAGCTTTCCGTATATCAAGAAAATTAAATAAGCCTCATTATTTTATCTGATCCGCTTTGAATTCCTAAAAAGGCTGCAATGACGCTATGCTCTTGAAAAAATTAAAATTCCCTGTTTCATACACACAGTACCTATTAAATAGTTTTAGCAAATTACCCGGCAGAGTTCTTTTCAATTAATTATGCGCAATAAAAATCGGTAACTTTTGCTCTTTGATAGCATCGGTTATAAAGCTTTTTTTGAAAGCTCTGGAAAAAGCAGAACGTCCGAAAGCGCCACTGACCAGGATGGCTCCTTTATTCTCTTCAAGCCACGCATTGAAATCTTGACCCGAATCGGTTTTCAGATGCATCATGGTCAGGTCTTTAAAATGCCTGGCTGCCAATTCTCCGATACTCACTTCTTCCGGCAGCCTTTTTTCTCCTTTTTTATTTACATACACGAGTATCGTTTTATTATCCTTCAGTTCAGGGAAAAGGTAGGCAAATTGCTTTATGGCAAATACTGAATCTTCCGAACCATCGTAAGTCAGAACGTTACTGTTCGGAAATTCATATTCCTCAGGCACTACCACAACCGGGCATTCCACCCCATGTAAAGCATCTTTCAGATAATCATTAGGTTCTTTGGAGCCAAGCCCCTGATAAAACAATTCACCGCTTAATAGCAAAAGATCTGCGAAGCGTGTCTCCTTTCTTAATTCCGGAAGTGCAAAATCATAATAATCCTTGTGCACCCGGAACTCTATATTATTTTTTCTACAGAAATTCCCGAATTGTTCTTCATTCTTTCTGACAGAATCAGAATCTTCTCCTTCGGCTACCGGAATGAATAAAGGGCCGGTCAGGCCGCCGCTGGAATAACTCCACAGGTTGGCATAATCCACCTGGGGTAAAAAAGCGCCTACCAATAATATAGGGCTCTTTTCGTTCAATGCCTTTGCAAACTCGCAGGCTCCTTTGGAAAAACGGCCTCCATCTAATGCCAGAAGTATCTTTTTCATAAAACAATTTTAGATCACGAACCTATTTTGAAATAATTTTGTTATGAATGACTGTAAGCAACTCTTCCTATGATATTGATCAAAACTGTCATATCGAACAGCATTTCTCCTCCATTTGTTAAGAGTTCCTTTTTGAAAGCATGTTATGCTAATGTGAATGTCAAAAATCATATACCGGACTGATTAAAGTCCCGTTATGCAGAAAAACATATTCTAAGTTTGAACCCCTTTCAGAAAACTGAAGAACACATGCAACACGCTACCACCCAAAAATCTCCAAAAAACAAGAAAGAGACTCTGGTCCGTGCCATTTTTAAAGATGCTTCCATCGGTATTATCATTGTAAATGAGTCGGGGAATATGCAACTGGTAAACCCGTTTGCCTTACGGTTATTCGGCTATAGCGAAAAGGAATTGACAGGGAAAAAGATAGAGATGCTGCTGCCATCAAGGCTGCGAAAAAAGCATATTCGATTCAGGCGTAACTATAGTTCAGAACCAGACAAGAATATCCATGGCAGCGGTAAGTCCGATCTGTGTGCACTCAGGAAAGGCGGAACAGAATTCCCGGTTGAGATCAGCCTCGGCCATTATTCTTATGATGGCGAAACTTATGTCATTGCCTATATCAACGACATCTCACTTAAAAAGAAAGAAGAAGAAGAAATAAGACAACTGAATGACAATCTGGAAGCGAAAGTAGAAAACAGGACAAGAGAACTGACCGATACTCTGAAGAAACTGGAAGCTTCACGCAGCGAACTTCAGCGCTCCCTGGAAAAAGAAAAAGGATTGAACGAATTGAAATCCCGCTTTGTCACTATGGCCTCTCATGAATTCAGGACGCCACTGAGCACCATATTATCTTCGGCTTACCTGGTCGAGAAATATTGTAAAACAGAACATCAGCTTCAAAGGAAAAAACACATTGACCGCATCATTTCTTCCGTAAACACATTGACGGATATTTTGAATGAATTCCTTTCCGTCGGAAAGATAGAGGAAGGAAAGATCATGATCAGAAACAGCAACCTCAATATTCAGAATCATGTTCAAAGCATCATAAATGAGATAAGTGGTCTTCTGAAAAAAGGGCAACATATTTCCTATAAACATACAGGAGAAAAAATGATGATTATTGATGCGGGAATTTTGAAGCATATTATCATGAATCTGTTATCCAATGCCATTAAATTCTCCCCTGAAAATTCAGAGGTCGTTATCCGGACAGAACGGAAAGGCGATTTATTGCTGCTCTCGGTCAAAGATCAGGGCATAGGTATTCCCAAAGAAGATCTTAAACGTTTGTTCGAACGTTTTTACCGCGGATCCAATGTCACCAATATCCAGGGAACCGGCCTTGGATTACACATTGTTTTCAAATATGTTGAGTTGTTAAACGGAAAGATATCCTGTAAAAGTGAAACAGAAAAAGGAACAAAATTCTTCATTCAGTTCCGGCTGATAAAAGAAAATGAGTTAACTTCTGCACAGGTGGCAGAAGCCTGACTTTTTACCCTAAACCAAATTCTTTTTACTATGAAAAAGATTTTATTGATAGAGGACAACAACGACATCAGGGAAAACACTGCCGAGATTCTGGAACTGGCAAATTACAAGGTCTTTACTGCCGAAAACGGCAAAGATGGAGTGGAAGTGGCTTTGAAAGAGAAACCTGACCTGATCATTTGCGATATCATGATGCCGGTACTGGATGGCTATGGTGTTTTGCACCTGCTGAATAAAAATCCCGAAACACATCACATTCCGTTTATCTTTTTATCAGCAAAATCTGAAAGGTCCGATGTGCGCAAAGGAATGGCGCTTGGAGCAGATGATTATATCACCAAGCCCTTCGACGGGACCGAACTGCTGGAAGCAGTGGAAGGCCGTTTGAAAAAAGCAGAAATGATAGAAGAAAAGATTTCTGAAGGTATTGAAGGTTTCAATCAGCTTATGAACCTCTCCGGGGGAAAAGAAGCGATCCTGTCTTTACAGGAAGGGCGTACTATCAATAAATATAAAAAAAAACAGATCATCTATTCGGAAGGAAACCGTCCTTTCAGGCTTTACTATATTCAGAAAGGGAAAGTGAAGACCTATAAGTCGAATGAAAACTCAAAAGAACTTGTGATCGGTCTTTTCAACCAGGGGGATTTTCTGGGTTATACTGCTCTACTGGAAGGTACTCCTTACAAAGAAACAGCTGAAGCCCTGGAAGATTGTGAACTGGCCATCATCCCAAAAGAAGATTTTGAAAACCTGCTAAACAATAACCGGGATATTTCCAACCTGTTTATAAAACTTCTGGCAAAAAATGTTTCTGAAAAAGAAGAACAATTGCTGGGGCTTGCTTATAATTCCCTTCGTAAAAAAGTTGCGGACGCTATTACCAAGCTGAATAAAAAATACAATACAAAGCGGGACCCAGGTTTCGCCATTCACATCAGCAGGGAAAACCTTGCCACCATTGCCGGTACCGCCACCGAATCACTCATACGTACGCTCAGCGATTTTAAAAATGAGCAACTGATAGATATTCAAAGCGGGTCTATCATCATCCTCAATGAAAAAAAACTGATGAATATGCTGAATTGAAAAAAAGTGATTTTCTTACTGACTAAAATAATAAAAGCCGGAAGAATCCGGCTCTCTTTCCTGCTATATCCCCTTTATTTGTTTACATCGGTTTTAATGACTTTTCTTTTTGGTTGGATAAAACATTTTTCTCCAGCATATTTTTTACGATCATCAAACCGTATTCATGACTCATGGCATCAGTTGAGGTGGGATCGAAAGACTGGCTTTGAACGGAATAAATCAATTGATCTGTGTTCATGTCATAAAAATTGCTTTCCCAGAAATATTTTGTATTAAGACCATAATATCCCGGTGATTCAATACGGCGGTACATCACCCGGTAATATCCCCAAAAACGATTGTGGTAAATATAATATGGAGTGTAATAAATCCTGCCCGGTAAATAATAACGTTCCTTTGTTTTATCCAGCAAAGTGACAGTCAGCACTGCATCCACTCCGTCTTTACGAAGTTTTTCCAGGGCCTGTTCTTCACTCATGCCTTCAAATGCTTTGGGATTATATTCATCGCAGGAACATACTGCATTATATCCCAAATCCCGGAGATCATCTGTAATATGTTTTTCCATATTCTCCCGAATGGTCCGGTCAGCTTCTCTTATCAGTCCCAGCACCACGATCTTATTATATTTCTTAGGCTGTACATCCTGCGCCACCCAGGAACTGGTGATGCGGGAAGAAGGGCCACACCCCGGTAGAAAAAATATTATGGCAGCAGCTGCAATGATATACCTTTTCATAAATCTTATTTTATTGAAGCAAGCTAAACGAATCAAAAAGCGGCGGCAATGATTGTGGTCAGCGAAAACCAAAATGCAGATCATTTTTTTCTGAGAATTGTTTTTTGCTTTCCGTACACATCTTCATTGAAGATGACCCGGCCGTTTCCATCGGTCCAAGCCGTAGAGTAAATAACAAAAACAGGGATCTGCTGATCTGCATTCACAGTAACAGGAGATTGATTACGAAGGCACCCCTTGTCCTCCAGAGTATCCAGTACAATACTTTTATCCTTTAAAATAATATGCGCCAGTTCCATGGCTTTCTGCACTCTCATGCAGCCGTGACTGAAATATCTCTTATTATAAGAAAATAAATTTTTAGAAGGAGTGTCATGGAGATAAACACTATAGGGATTATAAAAATTAAATTTTACCAATCCCAGAGAATTATCACACCCGGTGGCCTGGCGGATGACATAAGGAAAATTGGAAGGACTCAACGATTGCCAGTTGATCCGGTAAGGATTCACCACTTTTCCCGAATGGTCTATCACCTGATAATTTCCTGCATCAAGATATCCTATGTTGCGCTTGACGGCAGGAAGTATTTCCTTTGTGGCAATGGAATAAGGCACCATCCAGTAAGGATACAGCACCACATCGGTGATCTTACTGCTCAGTGTAGGTGTGGGCGTGGATCTTTTCCCCACAATGATCCGGGAATCCAGTATATTCTTTCCCTGATCATATACAAGAAGCGTTGCCGAAGGAATGTTAACAATCACAACCGTTGAGGATTGTTTGATACAATACAAGGCACGAATAGTATTAAGAGCCATTTTTAATTCTTCAAGCCGGTAACGCAAAGGAATATTTAATGCTGAAACCAGGCTGCTCCGCAAAATGGAATCTGCCGGCAGATTGAATAATTCCTGTGCCAATCTGATCTTTGTCTTTAATTCCTTGCCGCTTAAATTTTGTGTTGCTGAATCCAGTAACCCCAGCTGGTAAAGTTTGATGAATAATTCTTTATTAGCGTTAGTCGCTTTTGTGGATCTTATAAGTACTTCTCTGAAATCGTTTCCTGCCATCACAGAATGGAACCAACCGATCATCCATTTTATTGAAATATATTCCGGTGTCCTCTGTTCGATCAATGGCATAAGGTTCATTAATTGTTCACTCAGAATAGCTGTTGACAACGATCCTGCAATATCACTGCAACCGGAACGGTAATTCAATCCATTGTATCCGAGATTCAAAGGAGTATTACCTTCTGCAACATCCTTTGTAAAATGGATGGCGGCATCGGTCAGGTATAATTCTGTGGCCAACGTATCCTTACCCCAGTCTCCGGGCATAGCCCGGATCGCCTTCACGGCATTATTTTCATAATCTGCCCGGTTCAATCCAAGGTTTTCTGCCTGCCCGATCAACTGTATTAGTTCTCGGACCCGCAAGTCATTGCCATACCAAATGGGCTGATACTTCATGCGGGCATATACTTCTTTTAGTTCGGAAGCATGCCGGAACGATAGTTTTTTTAAAGCAGACTCATTAAGAACCAGGCTACCAATCTCTGCCGGGCCTATTTGTGCTGTTAGCTGTAATGGCGATGCAGTAATAAATAATAAGGATAAAATGAAGATGGCTTTTTTATTCATGGGCAGCATGATTACAGGATCTCGCCAAGGTAATTGTTGAAGTCGAATTTTAGTTTATTAAATCCTGCAACGATAACTTTTACACCTTCAGAAAGTTTCTTTTGCTTCCGGGACAATTCTTTTATGCTGAACCCGTTTTCATAAACACCTTTTTGAAGCAACGCATCGTGTTTTGATATATCTCCACGCATCAGTCGTATCGTCTCATCTTCCCTTAAAAACTCGCTTTGGTATCTCTCTGCTGCTTCAAGAATATCTTCATCGTCGGGAATCGTTTGAAGTACTTCAGCAAGCCGGTTCTTTAAATTCACGTTTTCCTGGATCAGAAATTCAAGGTTACGTTTCCAGGTATTGCTTTCATGTTGAAATTGCCGGACCTTTAATTCTGCATTAGCCATAACTATTTCTTTGTTCATAAAACGAAAATAAATTTTCAAGGATAGGGCCGGAAGAATGGCGATCATTGCAGTTTGTGATACTAATCAGGAAAATGAAAACTGTATTTATATTTTGTAATTCATCTGAAGACTGATTTCGTTATCCCCACAATCTCTCATTCTTATGTCTGTAATACTACGGGAGTAATAAAAGAAAAGAGGCTATATCAAAAATCTTCTTTGCTGTCTTACCAAAGGCAAAAGAAACGGGCTTTATATTTCATAACCTCAGTACAGGTGGCCGCCGGATGATCCCGACAAGCAATCTTATACCGTTTCTTTGCACAAAGATCCCTGATACAACCTCAATGCTGCTTAAACTCAACAGTTGCAGGCTTATTTTACGGTGATGTGCTTGGTCGCTGCAGTTTTCTTCACTTCTTCCTTCTTGGGAAGAGTCAGTTTCAGCACTCCATCCTCATACACTGCATCGATTTTTTCTTTGTTTACTTCCTCCGGTAAAGTAAAGCTGCGGCTGAAAGAAGAATAGCTGTACTCTTTACGGGTGTACTTCGATTCCTTGTCCTCTTTACTTTCTTCTTTCTCACTGCTGATAGTGAGCATGTTTCCATTCACATCAATCTTAAAATCACTTTTTTTAAGTCCCGGGGCGGCAAGAGACACTACATAATTGTTTTCATTGTCTGTTACGTTTACGGCGGGCATTTTCATTACTCTGCCCCAAAAGCCGCCATTATCAAACCACTCATTCCAGGGTTTGAAAAAATCTTCAAATGCGGCAGGAAACATTTCACCGGTTTTGATCAATGATCTGGATGCCATAAAACCTCCTTTATTTTTAATTTTAAAAATTTAATTTTCGACACAAATATATCCCCGACACAAGGCCGTTTCAAAGAACCCCTGTCAGCAAAAATGATGAGAGTGGTCAGCAAAAAATATGATTAAAACGAGGCTATGGCCTATAACGGATGGACTTGTACAATTCAAACCACGCCACACTAATAAAAGCAACCCCCATGCAGATCAGGAAGTCTGTGGCAGAAATCTCTGTCAGATTAAAGAGCTGATTGATGAAGGGCACTACCAGGATCAGCAACAGGAATAATGCAGAGGTGATAAGTACCCATGGAGCCAGATCGTTTTTGTAGAAAATTGTTCTGGTGAAATTCTCATGAAAAGAGCGATCGGCGAAAGTGAGAAAGATATTCGCCAAGACCAGAGTAGTAAACACAACCGCCCTGGTCTCTTCAATGGAATGGCCGGATATCATATAATAATTATACAGATAAAGAGTGCCGGCTGTTATGGCAAGGCCCTGAATAATGCTGATCGCTAATTCCGCATTATTGAACAACCTGACCTTTCTGTTTCGCGGGGGTTGCGACATGATATCTTTTTCCACAGGTTCTCTCTCAAAAAATACGGAGCAGGTCGGGCCCATGATCAATTCCAGGAAGATGACATGAATCGGTGTGAAAATATTTGGATATTTCCATCCGAACAACAATGGCAGCGCCGCAGTAAAGATGATCGGTATGTGTATGGATATGATGTACCGCACTGCTTTTTTCAAATTGCTGTAGATCTTTCTTCCCTGAAGAATGGCTTCAGGGATCTTTTCAATATCGTCATCGGTAAGTATCAGATCAGAAGCCTGCCTTGCAATCTCTGTTCCTCTTTTTCCCATGGCGATCCCGATATCGGAAGACCTTAATGCAGGACCGTCATTGACACCATCACCGGTCATTGCCACGATCTCTCCATTTGCTTTCAGGGCATTGATCACTTTCATCTTCGCTTCCGGGTACATGCGGGCAAAAAGATTGGAGGTACGCACTTTCTCTCTTAAGTCTTCTTCACTCATCTGCATCACATCATTACCCGTAAAATAATTCTGATTACCTTTCAATCCCGTTTGCTCTGCAATATTGATGGCAGTCTCGGGATAATCTCCCGTCAATAATTTCAAACGGATGCCTGCATCATAGAATCTGCTGAATATCTCAGGAATTTTTTTCTTGGGAGGATCATACAGGCTGATCAGGCCCAGCAGCGTCCAGTTAAAATCATCCTGTGATGACGGAAATTCACCCTCATAAGGATCGGCAGAAGCTACTCCCAACACACGATATCCTTTTGAAGCCAGGGCTTTCACATGTGCAATGACCTTCGCTTCAGTTTCAGGATCTGCTTTACATACTTTCAAAATTCTTTCCGCCCCGCCTTTTGCTGCGATCAGTCTTTTTCCGTCCCTCAAATACACATGTGTCATCATAGGAGGTTTTCCTTCCAGCGGATATTCATAAATCTGTTTCAATGTTCCAGCTGCATCATTGTCCAGGCGATCCCATGCCGAATGAATGGCTTTTTCCATGGCGTCAAAAGGGTCCTGTTCACTGGCAAGCATGGCATAGTATAAAACTTTCTCGCCATTATGCTGATGCATCTGCTCAACATCCAGCAATTCATCATTATTATAATCATAAATAATTTTCACCTCCATTTTATTTTCGGTGATGGTTCCGGTTTTATCCAGGCAGATCACAGTAACTGCTCCCAGGTTTTCGATGGTTTGAGGCTGACGTGAAATGATACCCAGCCTGCTCATTTTGAAAGCGCCTAATGCCATAAAAGAAGAAAAGGCCACCGGTATTTCTTCAGGCACTGCCGCCATAGCAAGGGTCAGTCCGTAAAGTAAACCTTGTATCACCGATCCTGTTTCAAAATAATTGACCAGCCAGATGAAGATAAAAGCTATCAATCCAAAGAGGAACAATCTCTGTACAAATTTTCCTATCTGCTGCTGCAATAATGTTCTTGGAGGGATGTAGGATGTAATGGATTTGCCTAATTTACCCAATGTGGTTTGCGATCCGGTTGCTGTTACTTCAGCAATGCATTTTCCTGAATTGACCGTGGTTCCCTGAAATAAATTGTTTTTGCCTTCAAAAGAATTCTTTTCAACAGGTAATGACTCCCCGGTGATCACTGATTCGTTTATACTCAGGTCATTCGCCTGAAGGATGCGGGCATCGGCGGGAATGTTATTCCCTTCTTCCAGTATCAGCACATCGCCGGGTACCAGATCCGTTGTTTCAATGACCTTTTCTTTTCTGTCTCTGATCACTGTCACTTTCGGTTGAGTGAATTCTTTCAGAGCTTTCAGCGCTTTTGTGCTTTTATTTTCCTGAAAAAAAGAAATAGCTGCGTCAAAGATCATAGCCGCAGCCATCAAAAAACCTTCACTGACCTCACCGATAATAAAATAGACAGAACAGGCG
The DNA here is from genome assembly GCA_026936105.1 of Chitinophagales bacterium. Classification (GTDB taxonomy): domain Bacteria; phylum Bacteroidota; class Bacteroidia; order Chitinophagales; family Chitinophagaceae; genus UTBCD1. Next base: position 275,775 of record JAIXKI010000024.1, on the reverse strand, counting down.
ATCGCCAGCAAAATGAACATAGGCTCCCTCAGGGTGCCCCACAGTATGTTAAAGAAAGCGCCTGACCGGTCCTTTTCAAAAATATTCTTTCCGTATTTCTGTAGCAAAGCAGGGATTTCCTGTTCACTGAGTCCTTTGATGTTTTCTATATGGATGACCTCTGCCGGCATTGGTATTGCTAAAATACCGTTTTCCCCAGTTCGTTTTTACAGTTCTTTGAATGCATTTTACTTTATTTTGACCGATCACAGGTTAAAAGCAGAAGCCATAAAAAAATAAATTTTCCACCCGGTATCAGCTTATCCATACGCCGGTACTGAAGTGATCATTGTCTTTATTAAATTTCCTTGAAAAATGGGCCCATCATCCCCTGATATATTTCACTATTACGCCGGCCAGGGCATCAGGGTCTCCATCGAAATGATGGCCTCCGGGCAGAGTTACTTCCAGTGTATTTTTTGACCTGATCCCTTTTGTGTCCAGCCCTTTATCATCTTCGCTGCTGATGATCACTATCCTGTTTTCATTGAGCTTATTGAGTTCAGGCAAAACTTCCACTCCCCTGTTCTTTCCGGCGCCAAGCATATCCAGCAAATGGATCTCAAAATCGGTATTCCCCGATGATCCGACAATGAAAGCTGCCTGCACTCTTGTTTTAAGTTCCGATGGCAACCTGTTCAGCACAAAGGGTAACACATCGGCGCCAAATGAATAACCGATGAAAACAATTTGCCGGTCGGTCCGTTCTGATAGTTTTTGAAATAAGAATCCGCCGATATCTTCCGTGGTTTTTTCAGGTGTCTTCTTTTTCCAGAAATAAGACCGGGCATCCAGTGCGATCACATCAAAACCTTTTTTATTCAATGAGCCACATAACCCGTTTGAGAATTTATTCAGGCCACCATCACCGGTAATATAAAAGATCAACGGACCGGCATGTGAAGTGTTATTCCATTCTTTGACGGGAAGGTCCTGAGCATTCAAGGTCAATGACAGAAAAACAAGTATAAAAAGCGGTATTGATTTTTTCATAACGACCAAAGATTATGGTTGCATGACCTTATTTAATGCAGCAGGCAACTGCAACAGGTCATAATCATTTTCATAAACCAGGTATTTATCTTCCCAAATGTTGGTGAATTTCTCTTTGAAATCACGCAATCCCTGGTAATGCCTGAACCGTTTAAATTTTTCCGAAGCATACTTTATGATCTGCTCTGCCGGACTTTGCGGATGAGAGATCCCGGTCATGGGCGCCAGCCCCAGGTTGATATACTGAAATTTATTTTCCCGGGCATAATCAACCAGTTTTATGATCAGGGCATCCATGCATCCGCCCGGTGCCTCTCCTGTTCTGCGAATGAGATCGTAAGTACATTCTTCGGGTGCAAAGTCGGGAATGATGTTTAAAAATGCAACTACTTTTCCTGAAGGATCACGGCAAACGATCACATCGTGTTGTGCGATCTCTTTTTCATCAAACATTCCCTGGGAAAATATCTGTTCTTCCCGTTCCGAATACACCAGCCATTCATCAGATACTTTTTTCAAATCATAAATCAGTTCGTGAGACAAAGGCGGGTGAACCACTTCTGTAGAAAACCCTTTTTTATTAAGACTGTTTAAAGCGTTTCTCAATGATTTATTATTCCTGCCTTCCAGGTTAAATTTCCCAACATCTAATATTGCCTCCTGCCCTATGATCACTTTTTTCTTTCTGAGCTCATCAAACCATAGAATGCTGTTTTGGCCTACTCTGTAAAAAGCTGCTTTCAATCCCATTTTTTTACATTCTGCATAAAATTCTTTCAGCACTTCGGGCTTATGTTCTTCAGCACACACCGGCTCTTCCAGTACGATGGCAAATCCGTTGGCAACACGGTAAGCAATAAATGCATCATACAGGTCTGAGAAAAAGAGAAGCTTGTCGTTGGAGATTTTAAAATAGTCAACCGGCGATTTGCCAAATTCAGATAAAAGTTCTGACGCTTTTTTTCTTGCAGTGCCACTTGCGGTTTCAGTTTTGAAATGTGGCTGAATGATGGCAAAAAGGAGAAAGCCCCAGCTTATAAAACCAAGCAACTGAAAGATCCAGATGAACTGATGCCCGAATGGAGTATGTGGTTCCAGGTTCTCATTTCCTCCCAGCAAAAAGATCTGAACAGAATAAAGTAGGGATTGCCTCCAGGTAAAATCAACTCCGAATACTCTGGGGTTGACAAAATAAAAACTTACAAAACCGAATATCAAAATAGATAAGATAACAATGAGTACGGAATACAAGCCGAACCGGACCAGCCGGAAATTGCTTTTGATCGGGTACTGATTCCGGCTGATCCATAAAAGTCCCAGCGTGATCGCTGCAAAAGTTGCTTCTTCATAATCCAATGCTTTGGTAAGATTGCCGATGAGTGATATTATGGTCAGCAATACAGCCAGCCTCCATGCATTCTTCAGCCCTTTGAACATATAAGCGGAGGTGATCAGAAGCACCAATCCTACAAAAAGGACCACTGCACCGGAAGCATTGATGGCATCCAGCGGAAGAAATTTTCGAAGTAATCTCAGGCGATAATGCTCCGGAGGAGTTACAACGGAAATAATATTGATGATGCCCATGGTAAAGATCAGAAGAGCCGGCACGATCCGTACAAACAGTTGACGTCCTCTCCAGGCAAAAGCGATCAGCCCCATCACCATTGGCATCCAGAATTCAAATACACGATACAACACCGTTACCGATATGGCTTCAATGGTGGTGAAACCATACACTTCCAGGATATACACCAGCGACATTTCCACAGCGCCCAGGCCTCTGAGAAAAGGAGATATCACCATCAACAGAACAGACACCATGTAACCTACTGCTGCGATCGTGATTGAACCATGAAGCCCGAGCGCCATCATAGCAATATAAACATGTGCCATGCCGGTGAGTTCCACGACGGTAGAATATGCAATGGCTCCGGCATATTTTTTCTGAGTGACGTTTGCAGAAAATAATTCATCAATGACGGGAAGGGCACGGGGGAATTTTTTTTCTATGATGCGGTATAAATACTTCTTCCGCTTTAAAGATCTTGCCACCCACAAAGCGCTTAATAATACAATCACAACAAGAAGTAATGCCACCCATGTGTTGTTAAACTGATGCTTTGCAGAAAAGCCCAGCATGATCACCACAGGTAACCCCACCAGGAAAACAGTGAACAGGCCTGCAAATCCATAAAGCCCGCTGGCCTGGTTGATCTGCGTTTTGTTAAATCCTCTTTTCCGCAATTGGGAAGGTGTATAAGCCAGTGCACTGACTCCACCTGCGGGAAGAAAAATGCTCAGGAAATTCCTCTTCAAAAAAAGCTCGATCGCATCCACCCATTTCAATTTTAATCCGATCGAAGCAAAACTGCTGACATAAATCCCGCTTTGCATCAGAACATACAATATGGTGACAGCCACTCCTGCAGCCAGCCAGAAAGGATCACCATTTTCAATGTTGGGGATTATATCTTCCAGTTCCTTCCGCTCTCCCCTGAAAAAAATAAATGCTAAAAGGATCATCAATCCTGCCAGTATTTCCTTCCAGTACACTACCGGAGACAACAGGATCTTTTTACTATTTAAGCCTGAGAGGCGCAGAAATTTTTTTGTAAAGTTAATCTGCTCTTATTCAAAAAAAATTACTCACAAAAAATTTAAAAGATCTTAAGGCACTTTTTGCAAGTGCAGGACAATATGAATTATTTTTTGAAGATAAAATACACGGCGAGTACCAGAAAGAAAAAGCCGATCAGATGATTCATCCGGAAAGTCTCATTTTTAAAAAAGATTATGGTAAAGCCTGTAAATACTGTAAGGGTGATTACTTCCTGGATAACTTTTAACTGCCAGAGATCAAAGGGGCCGCCATTTTCTTTGAACCCGATCCGGTTTGCCGGTACCTGGAAGGAGTATTCGAAAAGTGCAATACCCCAACTAATGAATATGATAGAGACCAAGCCCAGGTTCTTAAACCAATTCATCTGGCTGAACTTCAGATGCCCGTACCAGGCAAAGGTCATAAAGGTGTTGGATACTATAAGGAGCAAAACGGTAAAGATCGCTTTATTCATAAAATGTTGAATTCCGTTTCCATTGAATTTTTAATGTCCGCATTGTTCCGTTATCAAAACGTTTCTCAATACGGAACGTGATCTGGAAGGTGAAGGTACAGTGGGTTTTAGATCAATTTAATTTTTAAATAAGGAAAATTCCAAGAACAGTTACCGGATTTAAAATCCTGTAAGCTGCAAGGCGAAATAAATAACTGCCATCCCTATCAATGTTGTGATGGTGGTCCACAACGACGGATGTTCATGCTGGCTTTCGGGCAGCAGATCGCTGGCTCCGATATAAAGAAAGAGCCCGCAAAGCACTGCCAGCACGATGGCAAAAGCATTCTCCGGTAGCTGAAAAAAGAAAGTGAATAAAACTCCAAGCACAGGCGCAATAGAATCGAGCAGCAGCCATTTGAAAGCATCTTTTTTCTTACCATCATTCCTTAATACTATGGATACGGTATTTAATCCGTCAGAAAAATCATGAGCGATCACCGCCACTGCAACAAAGATCCCGACAGAATGGGATATCTGGAAAGCAAGCCCGATAGCAATACCGTCAAAAAAACTATGAACCGATAAGCTGCCCGCACCTAAATGTCCTTTGCTCTTCATCTTGGCTTCGCCGGAATGAAAATGAAGCAGGGTCATGCGGTCAAGGATCATATATATCAAAAATCCCAGCGCAACTATTGAAGTGATGGTGACCGTACTGTAATACTTACTTCCCATGGAAAGCGCTTCAGGCAGCAGGTCAAAAAAACTGACTGCCACGACCGCTCCTGCGCTGAAGCCCAGCACCAGGTGTAACTGATCTTTAAACCGCAGGGCAACCAACCCTCCCAGCAGAGTGGAAAAAAAAGTAATAACGGTAAAGAGTATGATCATGATAATATTCAGGCTTTCGTGAAATCAAATGAAAGTGGCAGTCTTTTTCCGAAAGAGTTAAACCAAGCCAAAGGTATAAAGCAACGAAGGATCTAAAAATAAATATTCAGCAAGTGAGAATACAATGGAAGAAAAATTTTATTTATGGAGCAGGGAGATGATATGCTCCACGTCCTCTTTCCTGCGAAGACCTGTTCCCTCGTTCATAGTGGCAGCCGTTCCGCAGGCAATGCCAAATTTCAACACATCTTCAAGGCTCTTGTTTTCAGACAGACTCAGGACAATGCCCGCCACCATACTATCGCCAGCGCCCACCACACTCTTTCTTTCCACTACAGGTGGCACGGCTCTGTGTGTTTCATTTTCCGTGATCAGCATGGCGCCGTCTTTTCCCATCGAGATCACCAGCAACTCACAATATCCCTTTGCGATCACTTTTTTCCCGATCTTCTCCACATCTTCCAGTTCAATCCAGCCTATTCCCATCAGGTAACCTAATTCTCCCAGGTTGGGTTTCATCATATATACACCTTCTTCGGCAGCATGTCTCAATGCTTCACCGGAAGTATCCACCACCAGTTTTGCATTCTTTTTCTTTGCGATCACAGCGAGCCTCGCATAAATGTCTAATGGAACTCCGGGTGGCAGGCTGCCGCTGGCAACAATGTATTCCAGGCCGGTTCCGTCTGCTTGCCGGTCGGGCATTCCTTCCACCACTTCCAGCATTTTTTCCCATTCGCTTTCCTGCAACTCAGTACCTGGTGTTCCAAACCTGTATTGCACATTAGCTGACTCATCCAGCACGATAATATTTTCCCTGGTCTCATTCTTCGTCTCGATGATCACAACCGGAACCTCTTCCTTTTCCAGCAATGAATTGAAATGCTTCCCGGTATATCCGCCCGATGGAAAAACTGCAAGGGCATCACCTCCCAGTTTTTTAATTGCTCTCGCTACATTGATGCCTCCTCCACCGGGTTCCAGCTTTGGAACAGAACATTTTAGTTTTTTTTCCGGCAATAATTCCGGAACCGACATGCTCCGGTCAATACAGGGGCTGAAAGTAAGTGTGATGATCTTAGGCATTTAAAATTTTTTCAGGTGATGACTCTCTTATACAAAGAACCTCCAATGATGATCAATACTGCAGATACAGTAATTAAGGTCCCAATGTCCAAAAGGATATTCCGGCTGACAGGCCCCGGCAGCATGGCAGAACGCAATGCATCTATCATGTAGGTCAGCGGATTCATTCTTGAAAATGTCTGCAGCCAATGCGGCATAATATCAATAGGATAAATGGCATTACTGGCAAAAAATAAAGGCATCGTCAACACCTGGCCTATTCCCATGAACCGTTCTCTTGTTTTTACCAGGCAGGCGATGATAAGAGAGAAGGTGGAAAACAAAATAGAACCTATGATCACGATCACCAAAACCAATAAGATACGGAGTGGATCCCATACAAGGTCAACTTTTAAAAATATTGCCAGCAAATAAATGATGATCATCACCGGAATGGAGCGCAGGCTTGCAGACAATGCTTTACCTGCAACCAAAGCCGCACGGGGAGTCGGCGTCACCAGGAACTTATGAGTGAGCCCAAGATCCCGTTCCCATATAATCCCGATGCCATAAAAGATGGCGATGAACAAAGTGCTTTGTGCCAATATTCCCGGTGTCATAAAATCTATGTAGCGCACCGGGCCGTTCATCGGGTGCATTCGTTCAAACACCTGCCCGAAGATAAGCAGCCATAATGCAGGTTGTACGGCCCTGGTGAAGATCTCGGTAGGATCGTGTGAGATTTTCAGGGCTTCCAGTTCTGCCAATACAAAAGTCTTTTTTATAAATCGTATCATAACGGTTCATCCCAATCGTGACGTGGTTCTTCTGCTGATGCGCAGGTCACGAAAACTTTTTTCTGTGTCCAAAGATTCTTTGGTGTAATGAATAAAAACATCTTCCATGGAAACATTTTCTTTTCCCAGCGAACTCTTCAATCCTTCAGGCGTGCCGGTGGCCGCTAATTTTCCTCTTGATAAAAAAGCAACATGGTTGGAAAGTTTGTCCGCTTCTTCCATAATATGTGTGGTCAGTAATATGGTTGTATTGAACTGATCTTTCAGTTTCAAAATGTGCTCCCAAACCGTTTTCACACCGATGGGGTCAAGTCCGGTAGTGGGTTCATCGAGAAATAAAACTTCCGGGTGATGCAGCATGGACTGAGCGATCTCCAATCTTCTCACCATTCCTCCCGAATAGGTTTTCACTTGCTTGCTTGCAAAATCAGAAAGGTTCATGAATTCCAGGGCTTCCAAAGCTCTTCTTTTTGCTTCTTTATTGGGGATGTCATACAGCTTTCCAAACAATAAAAGATTTTCATAACCGGTCAGTGTGCCATCGGCAGAAAGCATTTGCGGGACATAACCTATCAGCTTCCTTACCCGGTAAGGATCTTTTACAATACTCACCCCGTCTATCAGTGCATCGCCGGAAGTCGGCTTCAGCAAAGTGGTCAGCATTTTAATGGTAGTGGTCTTTCCGGCGCCATTCGGTCCAAGCAAAGAAAATATTTCTCCTTTCTCCATTGAGATGTTAAGGTCATTCAGGACAGCAAGTTTCCCGAATCTTTTACTGAGCCCTTTCGTTTCAAGAATAATTCCCATCAATAAAAAAGTTTTTAATCAATTGGTAAAAGCCTACTCATATCTCAGCGCCTCGATCGGATCAAGCTTCGAAGCTTTCAATGCGGGATAATATCCAAAAAATACACCCGTGATAAAACATACCATGAATGAAAGAATAACTGATGCCTGAGTGACCAGAGTGGGCCAATGTAAAAAAATGGTGACGAGTTTGGTGGCTGCTATTCCGAATGCCACACCGATCAATCCACCTGTCACGCTGATCAGGATGGCTTCCACAAGAAACTGCATCAGTATGTCAATGCCCCGTGCGCCGATGGACATTCTCAGTCCGATCTCCTTGGTACGTTCCGTCACCGATACATACATGATGTTCATGATACCGATACCGCCTACAATCAGGGAAATACCAGCGATCACAGCGAGCAGAATAGTGAGTATCTGGCTGGTGGCCGTGAATGTATTGATTAATTCTGCCTGGGAACGCACGGTGAAGTCATCATCCGTTCCGGGCGGCAATTTATGGCTTGCTCTTAATACGTTGGTTATCTCATCCACCGCTTTGTCGGTTGATTTTTCATCAAGGGCAGAAGCAAATATTGTCTGGTAATAAATGGTGGCAAGAATTCTCTTTTGCACCGTTGTTACCGGCGCAAGGATCACATCATCCTGATCCTGCCCGAAAGTATTCTCTCCTTTTTTACTTAACACGCCTATGATCTTGAAAGGAATGTTCTTGAAACGAATCATTTTACCGATAGGATCGGATCCGTCGGGAAAGAGATTGCTAACAATGGTCTGCCCGACCAGGCATACCTTAGCGGAGGTCTTGACATCCTGTTGCGTAAAATTCACACCTTCCTGCAATGGCCAGCTTCTGATCTTTAAAAAATCAGGAGATACTCCCTGTATGTTTGTGGTCCAGTTGTTAGGTCCGTTGATCACCTGACCTCTTGAAGAAACCTGAGGAGAGACTGCAGTGAAATATTGAGGATCTTTTTCCAGCGCTGCTACATCAGGCTCCGTCAAAGTCTGCACCGTGGTATTATCGAGCCTTGCACCTCCCTGGATATTGCTGTTCGGCCGGATCACGATCATATTGCTACCCATTCCCGAAAGCTGGCTTTGTATGCTTTGCTTGGATCCCTGCCCGATAGCCACCATGGCTATCACAGCTGCCACACCTATGATGATCCCCAGCATGGTGAGAAAGGCTCTCATCTTGTTTCTTTTAATTGCACGCAAGGCAAGCTGTATAAGATTTACGATCCTCATGTCACAGGGTTTGTTATTTCTTCATCAATCGGGGGAAGAGATGCCAGCGATTCCTTAGCGTTTTGCACATTGGTGTTGACGGCATCTTTAATGATCTTCCCATCCTTCAATGTAATGGTGCGTTTGCTGAAAGAGGCAATATCCGGTTCATGGGTCACAAAGACTATTGTCTTTCCCTGCACATCATTCAGCTCCTGCACCAGCATCATGATCTCGTAAGAAGTTCTTGTATCCAGGTTACCGGTCGCTTCATCAGCCAGTATCATCACCGGGTCATTCACCAGCGCTCTTGCTATGGCAACCCTTTGCTGCTGTCCTCCCGAAAGCTGATTTGGTAAATGATGAACTCTCTGGGAAAGACCGACAGCTTCAAGCGCTTTCAATGCTTTTTCTTTTCTTTGTTTTGCCGAAAAATCTTTATTGTACATCAAAGGCAGTTCCACATTTTCCAAAGCCGAGGTTCTCGCCAATAAATTGTAGGATTGAAAAACGAATCCTAATTTCCTATTCCGGTAGCCTGCCAGTTGTGTTTTTGAGAGCTTGCCGATATCAATTCCGTCAAGAAGATAAGTTCCGCTTGTAGGTTTATCCAGGCACCCTAAAATATTCAGGAGCGTGGTCTTTCCTGATCCGCTGCTTCCCATGATGGTGACAAATTCTCCTTTGCTGATTGTAAAACTGACGCCGTTCAAAGCTTTGACAGTCTCTTCACCCATTTTGAATTCCCGGTGCAGGTTTCTTATATCAAGTATTACTGAATTCTCTTTGTTCATTTTTTATTGTTGCTTTCTTTGCCCGCTTTGCTGTGTTTGTGTTCCCGTATTTTTATTACCAGAAGGAGTTCTTCTTCTCATCTGCGGCATGAACGGGCTTCGTTGTGCATTATCACTGTTATCTGCTTTCACTGCACCTGTCATCATATTAGTGATCACTTCATCTCCGGCGGAAAGTCCTTTGATCACATGCACATGTACATCATCATCTATTCCGGTCAGAATCTTTTTCTCGATCAAAGTATCACCTTTCAGCATCCATACGGATGAACTCCTGATTTCTTCATCCCCTCCATCTGTTATTACTTTTACATTGTCTTCACGAAAACCCTTTGTGCTATCTCCATTGGAAGTTTCCTGAAGTCTTTCTTTAGCTTTTACAAAAACATATTTCTTCAAGACAGAAGTGTCCGGTCTGAAATTGATCGCCCTTGCAGGTATCAGCAATGCATTACTGTCTTCCTGCGTATAAATGTTGATGCTTGCAGTCATTCCCGGTTTTAACTTCAGGCTTTTGTTGTCCACATCAATGAGGGTAGTGTAAGTGACCACATTGGCTGAAACGGCAGGCCTTAACAATATCTGGTTTACCGACCCGTGGAAAACATCATTGGGAAATGCATCTACAGTAAAAGTAACATGCTGTCCCGAACGGACTCCGCCAATATCGGCTTCATCCACATCGGCACGGACCTGCATTTTAGTCAGATCTCTTGCAATGACAAACAGTGTTGGTGCACTGAAACTTGAAGCGATTGTTTGCCCTGCGCTTACATTCCTGTTCAAGACCACCCCGTTAATCGGCGAATAAATATTTGTATAGTAAAGATTTCTTTGTGCAAGATTCAATTGAGCAGTTGCATTGGACACCGAAGCTTTTGCCGAATTAAACTGATTCAAAGCCAGCTGATAATCCGCTTTGCTGATAGCGCCAAGTTCATATAACTGGTTTTGACGGTCATAATTACTTTGCAGATATGCCAGGTTGCTTTGAGCATTTGCCAGCGTTGCTTTTGCCTGGTCCAATTGCTGTTCAATAATGGAAGGGTCCACTTTTGCAATCAATTGGCCCGCTTTTACCACATCATTAAAATCTACATATACATTCTGCACCACGCCGGACACCTGTGCGCCCACGGTTACAGTATCTACCGGTTGCACCGTACCTGTTGCTGTCACACTTAAACCGATATAACCATATTCTGCTTTACCGGTTACAAAACTGACTGTCCGGTCTTCCTTGTCCTTTCTGAAATAAAAATAATACACTGCCGCTGCTGCAACGATCAGAATAAGTAATAGTATAATTTTTCCCTTTTTCATTTCCTGGATTTTATAATGTTACCGGTTTACCCATATAGAATTCATAGATCTTTTGCTGCAACACTGCTGTATATTTTGACTGAACAAAAGACTGCACTGCCTGTACATACTGGGTTTGTTGCTGCTGAAGATCATAAACATTAATAGCGCCCAGCCTGAACTGTTCTTTGGTGATGCGGTAGCTTTCTGTAGCCGCCTTCAGTTGTTCATCAGCAGCCTGAAATGACTGCATAGCATTCGATGCATTCAGGTATGCCTGTTCCACCGCCTGGGACAACACCAACTGATCATTCTGTAAATTCAGATTAGCCTGCTTATAGGCAATATTTGCTTTTTCAAGATTAGCATTATTTGTTCTGTTGGAAAAGATCGGAACGGACAAAGTCACTCCTACTCTCTGAAAAAAATTGTTTCCGTTTTGTTTAAAGAAGCCGGTCTTGGGAAAGACTGAATTGGTGATCACATCACTGTAGCCGCTGCCGATGGAACCATTGGCGCTGAGTGTAGGTTTAAATCCGGCTTTCGCCTGTTCTATCCCAAGTGATGCAAGATCCACCCCCAATTTACCTATCTGCATATCCGGAAAATCACGCAATGCAGTTTGTTGCACTTCTTCTAAAGGCAAAAGTACCGGAGCCGGTATTACGGTGGCAGAGTCAGGTGTTACTACGTCGAATAAAGTATCCGTTGGGAGCTGAAGCATTTGTTTTAATGAAAGAAGATTTTGCCGTATTGAATTTTGTGCCTGCACTACCAGGAATTTATCACCGGCCAGTTGGGCCTGAAGCTGCAACAGATCTTTTTTAGCAATACTTCCGGCATCAAAGAATTGCTGGCCTTGTTTCACCATAGCTTCAGAAGTACTTTCCAGGTCAGTCAGGTAGCCCAGATTTTCTTTTGATAATAAAATATTCAGATATGCCTGCGTAATGGCCAGTGTAATATCATTAAAAGACTGCTGAACGGAAAGACCTGCTGTTTGTGCCAGCAATTGTCTTTGCTGAATTGTATTATTGATCGAATTGCCGTTCCATAATACGATTCCGGAATTCACAGAGTATGATCCACTGCTGGATAGCTGGTTGACCAGCCCCCCGCTCCCGTCGGAATTATTTGCATTGTTAAATGAGTTGCTTACGGAAACCGACAAGCCGGGGATCTTTAACCCTTTTGATGCCCACAGGTCCTGCATGGCAGATTGTTCGCTCAATCGCAGAGTGCTGATCTGAATATTATGTTCTGATGCATACTTAAAACAGTCTTCAATATTCCAGGGCCTTGCTGTATTGGTTGCCTGGGCTTTGACTTCATTAAAAAACAAGGATGTTACAAGTGAAAGGGTAAGTAATATTTTTTTCTTCATCAGTAAATAGTTTTTTTCTGCCTGCCTGTACTGCAACCGTTGCAGAAGACGGTCGCAGTACAGGAACATAGTGTTTTGTCTGTTACACTTAAGGCAGGTTATTGATCAATTATGTATGATGACTTTTAATCCCGGGTCTGCTCATCTTCATGGCCGGAGCAGGAACATGTACTCTTGGAACCGCTCTTTCTTCATGCACTCTTTGCATCCGCCCCTGCATCATCTGATGCCTGACTTTTACCGGCTGGCCGATCCTCTTTCCGTAATAGTTGGTCATTTGCGGCGCTTTGGGCTTTTGTTCTGTTCTGAGTTGGACAGGATTCACTCTATCCTTTTGGGATATCCAGTGATTGGTCGCATTATCACGCTCGCCATTTTTCCAGATGATGGGTTTGCGCACATTTTCATTGAACCCCCTTATGGAAGCATAATTGTTTTGATAAACATTATGATAATAATACCTCGGGTAATGGGATACGTAATACTGATGATGCAACCATGGCCTGTACACCTTTGTGTTCAGTGCAATGACAAAACCGGTGTATAGATTGTAGTTCGCATATATCGGTGGTAGTACAGGAGAGAACATCCACTGGCCATTGTCGAGGTACACAAAATCGCCATCGGAAAGGTCATAATAAGTTTCTATGTCTGGGAGATAATAATAACGGACACCGGGATAATAAGCAGGGGCCCAGGTTGGATTGTTGTATTCAACTCCGCCTGTTACATAAGTACCGGGGCCGCATCCCGAAGTTTCCCATATCAAAAAGATAAAAGCAATGCCGATACCTATATTTTTTAAGAGCTTCATATCAAAATTTTTAAAATAATTTCAAAGAACACTTTCGTGCATCATATTTTATTTGACGAAATATCAATCATTATCATTCTTAATTAAAGCTCTTAACCATTAATTTACATCTGATAAAGATTTTAACAGCAGGCTCATTGTGCCACCCAACCGCCATCAACAGGTAATGCTGTTCCTGTTACAAATGAAGAAGAATCAGAACATAACCACATTACGGCATCGGCCACCTCTCCGGGTTCTCCCAACCTACCCACCGGTTCCTGTGCGGCAAATTGTTTTTCCACTTCCTTATCTTTTCCGGTAAAGCGGTCTATCATGGGAGTCCTGATCACTCCGGGGCAAATTGCATTTACACGGATATTTTGTTTGGCATATTCCAACGCAGCATTTTTGGTCAGGCCGACTACTCCATGCTTGGAGGCAACATAAGCGGGGATATTCGGAAATCCGACAAGGCCTGCAATGGAAGCGTTGTTTACGATGATACCTTTGCCTTGTTTCAGCATTTCAGGAACCTCATATTTCATACAAAGCCAGATGCCTTTCAGGTTGATCCCGGTAGTTCTGTCCCAGTTTTCCACCGTGCACTCATGTGTGATCGCAGATGCTCCTTCCACCCCTGCATTATTGAATGCATAATCCAACCTCCCGTATTTTGCGATCGTTTGCCTTACCAGATCCTTTATATCCTGCTCTTTGGATACATCACATTTTACAAGAATTGCATCTCCATTCAGTTTCCTGATAGCTTCCAAAGTTTCATTGTTTTCCACTACATCTGCAATCACCACTTTTGCCCCGCGTTCTGCAAAAGCTATAGCTGCGGCACGGCCAATGCCGAAACTTCCGCCGGTGACGATCGCCACCTTGTTTTCAAATATTTTTTCCATAAATAATATTTTATAAAAGCACTTCTTTACGTGCAACTCCGCCTACCTTTACGATATTCTCTATTCCTTTCATCAATGCATCCGGGTTAAAGGAAATACTGTCAATACCCTGCTGTACCAGGAAACCCGCAAACTCAGGAAAATCACTTGGCGCCTGACCGCAAAGGCCGATCTTCACTCCTGCATTTTTTGCTTTCCGGATTACCATTGCGATCATTTGTTTTGCCGCCGGGTCCTGTTCACTGAACAAATTGCTGACAATGGCAGAATCCCTGTCTATCCCCAATGTTAACTGTGTAAGATCATTGGAGCCTATGGAAATGCCATCGAAGATCTTTCCATATTCTTCCGCCTGCAACACGTTGCCCGGTATTTCAGTCATCATATAAATTTCCAGTGAAGGATCTTTGCTCCGGTCCAGCCCATTTTCTTTCATCACTCCGATCACTTTTTTTCCTTCCTCCACCGTGCGGCAAAAAGGGATCATCACTTTCACATTCACAAGCCCCATCTCCTCTCTTACTTTTTTTATTGCTTCACATTCCAGCCTGAATCCATCTTTATACAGATCATTGTAATATCTAGAAGCGCCCCGGAAACCAAGCATCGGGTTCTCTTCTTCAGGTTCAAAATCTTTCCCGCCTATCAGGTTGGCATATTCATTCGTTTTAAAATCACTCATTCTTACAATCACATCCTTGGGATAAAAAGCTGCGGCGATAGTGGCAATTCCCTGTGCCAGCTTGTCCACAAAATATTTTTCCTTGTCCGGATAATGATGTGTCAGCTCTTCGATCTTCTTCTTCACCTGCTCATCTTTCAGTTCATTGAATTTCACCAGCGCCATCGGATGGATCTTTACCGAATGATTGATGACAAACTCGATCCGCATCAACCCCACTCCATCGTTGGGATAGAAAGACAGTTTGAACGCCTGGTCAGGATCGCCCACGATCAGCATTACCCGGGTGCGGTTCGGCTTTTTGAGTTCGCGGAAATCATATTCCTTTTCTTCGGATCTCAATTTCCCTTCATAAACAAATCCTGTTTTACCTTCCGCACAGCTCACCGTGACCATCTGTCCGTCTTTTATCTTCTCTGTAGCATTGCCACATCCCACCACCGCAGGCACTCCCAATTCTCTTGCTACGATTGCAGCATGGCTTGTTCTTCCTCCTTTATCAGTTACGATAGCGGATACTTTTTTCAACACAGGATCCCAATCGGGGCTGGTACTCCCGGTAATCAGGATCTCGCCGCCGGATAATTTATCTGCTTCTGAAGGAGAATGTAAAAGTTTGGCTTCTCCGGTCGCTATCCTGGTGCCAATAGCATTCCCTGAACTGATCACTTTACTTTTCTCCAATAATCTGTATTCTTTGATGATAAAAGGATTCTGCTGCGAGTGAACCGTTTCCGGCCTTGCCTGAATGATGAAAATTTCATTGCTGATCCCATCTTTTGCCCATTCGATATCCATGGGCCTGCCATAATGATCTTCGATGATCAATGACCATTTAGCCAATTGAATTATTTCATGATCTTCGAGTACAAACCTGGTTCTTTTCTCAACCGGGGTATCAATATTAATTACCGGAGCGCCTGCCTCATCTCCAGGGGCATAGATCATTGTCTTTGCTTTATCACCAAGTCTTTTCTGGATGATCGCATTTTTATTTTGTTTTAAAGTGGGTTTAAAAACAAAATATTCATCCGGTGTCACTGTGCCCTGGACAATGTTTTCACCAAGGCCCCATACGCCGCTCAGATGAATGATATCCCTGAATCCCGATTCAGGCTCCAGGGTAAACCCGACACCGGAACATGCAAGGTCAGACCGCACCATTCTTTGCACTCCTACCGACAACAGAACCTGCTCATGCAGGAAGCCATGATCCTCCCGGTATTTGATGGCCCGGTCAGTATAAAGGGAAGCAAAACATTTTTGAACTGCAGTTAATAACTCATCTTCTCCCTTGATATTGAGAAAAGACTCATGCTGACCGGCAAAACTTGCCTGCGGAAGATCTTCGGCAGTAGCGCTGCTGCGTACGGCCACTTCAAAATATGTCTGCCCGCAGAGTTCTTTATATGCTTTGATGATCTCAGCCTTCAGGTCTTCCGGCATTTTTGCAATTAATAACATCTGCCTCGCCTTGCTTCCAATTTCTTTCAGGTTTGAATAATGAGCACGATCGAGTTGCTGCATCAATTCATGCAGTGGTCCAGCAAGCCGGTTGAATTCAAGAAAATAATGGAAGGCTTCGGCGGTGGTGGCAAAACCATCGGGCACTTTTATTCCTTTGTTGGAAAGCCGGGTAAACATCTCTCCGAGAGAAGAGTTTTTACCGCCAACAATACCGGTATCACCGATACCGATATCATTGAATTTTTTAATAAAGATTCCGGATTTCATAGATACCAAATTTGATTCTTTTGGCATCTCTATGAAATGACACTTATCAAATACAGAAGTGATAGATATCAGTGGAGGATGAAAGATGAACCAGGCTTATCATTGCGAATCTCTTTGCTTCTGCTTGTCCAGTTTTTTAAAATAACCGCGGAATAAGAAACTCTTTTTTATGGCATTCATAATGTCATTGAAACCATCCGTTCCTTTTTGAATATTATCCAGGCTTTCCTTGATGTTTTGTGTCATTGCAGGATCTTTCAATAAAGCAGTGACGGGGCCTTTGCCATCTGTGACTTCGGTGTGTATCTGCTGTGTCATACGGCTCAACTCTGCCGATAAAGAGTCTGCATCTTCGCCTACCGACCGGATTTTCAGGATCGCTTCATTCAGGTTTTTAACCAAAGAACTGTCAGTAAGGATCGCCCCCAGTGATCCCTTGCCGCTTTTTACATCTGCGATCAGTTCATTCAGGGTGCTCACCATTTCATTGGCCTTGCCCGTTGCGGATCTGACTTGCTCAACAGAACTCCGGATATTCTGAGGAAGGCTTTCATCATTCAATATTTTCCAGGCAGCAGTACTGTTATTGATCCGCTCTACCGTTTTTTTCAATTGAGAGGCGATCTCTGCCACATCATCATTGGTGTTTGATAAAGTCTGAAGCATTTCACCGATGTCAAAAGCTTTTCCCGACCGGATCATATCGCCATCCGATACCGGTTCCCCATACGCTTCTGCAGGTGTGATGTTGACCAGTTTATTTCCCATCAGTCCGTCTGTTCCAATGGATGCGACTGCGGTCTTACGGATATATTTTTTCATTTTCTGGTCTATCAGCATCACTACTTCTATTGTCGTATCATTGAGCATATTGATCTTTTTCACTGTACCTGCCTGTATTCCCGAATAACGGATATTGTCGCCGGCACGGAGGCCCTGGACATTACGGAATTCAGCTTTCAGCTCGAAAGACGAACCAAAAATATTCTGATTCTTACCGATCATGTACAATAAAAGGATCAGGAATACCAACCCGCTCAATACAAAAATGCCCAGCTTGATATTTGACGATAATTTTTTGCTCATGATATGTCAGAATATAATGTCATTCAAAAAACTCTTTTATTTTCGGATCGGTCATTTTTATCAGTTCTTCATAAGTTCCTTCGGCGTAGCATCTTCCGTCTATCAGCATGATCACACGGTCGGATGCGGTTTTCACACAATTCATATCATGTGAAATAATGATCGAAGATGAATGGTATTTCTTCTGTATCTCCACCATCAGTTCTATGATCCCTTTTCCGGTGATTGGGTCCAGGCCGGTCGTTGGTTCATCATACAATATTATCTCAGGCTTCAGAATCAGCGTGCGTGCCAACGCTATTCTCTTTCTCATTCCTCCCGAAAGCTCTGCCGGCATCATATTTATTGTATGTGCAAGGCCAACATCTTCCAATGCCTCTTTCACCAGTTCATCCATTTTCTGATGCGACACTTTGATCCAGTGCCGCCTCAAAGGGAATTCAAGATTTTCCCTCACGGTCATGGAATCATAAAGTGCATTACTTTGAAACAGAAACCCCACTTTCGCTCTTACTTTGTCCAATTCTTCCCGGTCAAGTTCCAGAATATCTTTTCCCAAAACTTTTATCTCGCCTTTTTCCGGCTTTAAAAGCCCGATGATGCATTTAATGAGTACGGATTTGCCCGAGCCTGATTTTCCCAGAACAACGATATTCTCACCGGCATGCAAAGTGAGAGCAAAATCATTCAGCACAATATTTTTTCCGAAAGACTTACACAAATTACGAACGGAAAGCACGACATCCTCTTTTTCTGTCGTTCTTTCCTGTGCCGGTATTTTCAGTGCTTCCTGTACTGCCATGAATATTAATTAAACCCAAACAGGTCTGTGATCTGCACAGCTATCAGGTCAATGACAAAGATCAAAATTGATGAAACCACTACAGCCGAATTAGCCGACCGTCCCACCCCTTCTGTTCCCTTGCTGGAATGATATCCTTTGAAAGTGCCAACAATGCCAACCGCAAATCCGAAGAAAAACGATTTGATAAAAGCGGGCAACACATCGCTGAAACTAAGATTATCAAAAACCTGGGTCCAGAATAAACGAAAGCTGACAATGCCCCGGATATTCACTCCCAGGTAAGAACCGTATAATGAGATCGCATCACTCAGCATTATCAGAATGGGCAACATGAGTGTGGCGGCCAGCACTCTTGTGACAACAAGATATTTGAAAGGGTTGGTACCTGATACCTCCATGGCATCAATCTGCTCGGTCACTTTCATGGAACCCAATTCGGCTCCGATACTGCTGCCGACCTTCCCGGCAAAAATGAGAGCAGTGATCACGGGGCCGATCTCACGGACAATTGAAATAGCTACCATGGCAGGCAATTGCGATTCCACTCCATATTCCACAAGTGAGGGACGCAATTGCATGGTCAGCACCAGGCCCATAATAAATCCGGTAAGTCCGATCAATGGCAGAGACCGGTAGCCGATGATATAACACTGGCGAAAAAATTCAGCAACTTCATACCGGGGCCTGAACCATTGTGTAAAAAAACGGCCGGTAAACCTGGCAATATTGCCGGTCTCCTCCAGGAACTGAGCTGTTTTTACCGGTAAAGCCATAGTAAAGATTTGATCACAAATCTGCCCAATCAGATTCCCGGCCAGGATGAATACAGTCAGTGATCATAGTGATTATAGTCATATCCGGATCAGGACATCTGCTCTACCAGATAATTCTTTATCCCGATCTGATTGATCAGATTGAGTTGTGTTTCCAGCCAGTCCAGATGTTCTTCTTCATCAATTAAAATAGATTTCAGCAATTCGCGGCTTCCATGATCGCCGGAATCAGAACATAGAATGATACTTTCATTGTAAGACCTGTTGGCTTCTATTTCAGCATCGCGGTCATTCCTGAATTGTTGTTCCACATCCTTACCTACCAACACTTTCTCCATCCCTGTTACATCAGGAGTTCCTTCCAGAAACAGGATGCGTTCGATCAGTTTCTCGGCATGTTTCATTTCTTCAATAGCCCTCTTTTTAATGGCATCATGTAATTTTCCATAGCCCCAGTCCTCGCACATTTCTGCATGCACAATGTATTGGCCAATTGCCGTCAATTCATCTGCCAATAATTTGTTCAGTCTTTCTATTACTTTTTCATTTCCTTTCATGATTGTATTTTAAAAAATTAATAATTAAAGTGTCAATACAATTCTTCCCTGTTCTTTCAGCACACCATCCTCCACAAATTCCACATCACCCCCATTCTCAAAAACTTTTTCGATCACTTCATCAACTACATCTTTGACAGTGGATCCATCCTCCTTCCATACTTCCATGTTGTAAAGATCGTTTCTGACCTCCTTAAACCGTACCGGGAAATTAAAATTTTTTTCAACAATCAGTAGCTTTCCTTTTTTCTGCATTGACTCCCTCCATACCTTCTCTATTCCGGTAACCAGCTTTTTATTTCCTTCTGCTTCCTGCATCCTGTTCAGAAGGTCTTGTTGTTTTACCTTTTTCCAGTCTGAAATCAGCGGCTCCATTACTTTGCGCAATTCACCTTCTGATGCCTCTTCATAATTTCCTTCAATAAACCCAAATATCTTATTCTTATTTTGTGTGGTCCTGTTGAAATATTCAATGACACGATCTGTTCCGATCACAAAAAGTGGTAATGGATAGGCCCGTAATAAAATACTCAGCCCTCCATCTGTATGGCGCAAAAAATTTCCCAGCATCACATCTTTCCGGTCAGCCGGATTATAGAAATTGCCGGCCTGACCCGGAGTGTCCTTTTTATATGCAGCCACATGATCGGGAATATTTGTTACAATACGTACAAAGCCATTGTTGCCTCCCAGATAGATCCTTGATCTTTTTTCACTCAACACCAGTAAAAGATATTTCTGCATTTCTTTTTTACTGTACACCAGATCACGGATCTCAAGAGAATGATCAATGATCACCCTTTCTTCAACAGGGAAATCCAGGTAAAACAGTTTTTCCTTATCGGGTGAAATAAAAATGGCAATACTTTTTTTATAGGTGGTATAGTCCAGCTCCTTAATCATTGATCTCAGTTTCTCAAGGACCGCCCTGGCTTTAACTTCCGGATAACTTTCCATCAGATCCTTCTCTGCCTTACGTAAAGTTTGCCTGAGTTTCATTTCCAGTTCTGATTTCGCCAACATCTTTGGCTCAAACGTCATAAAGATGGAAACACAGGGAGCATACGTAACAGATTTTAGTACTTCTTCAATATCCTGAGCTAACTTTGAAGTCATAAGATGGGATTTCTTTCAAAGTTATCAAAGGACCAATCTTAAACCACTGACGGCTATCACCTTAAATTTTGATTGTCCTCATTGATTTATGAAACAGGTATCCGGTTCCTTTGATCTGTTTTGTCAGAGTATTCATACAAGACGAATGAGAAGTAAATTATCAAGGCAGGAAAAGGTTTATTCCAATCACAACATGGAATTGGCGGATATTTTTCACCGGATGGCATCCTGCTACCGATACCTGGGAAAAGAAGAACGGTTCCGTGCATTAGCCTATGACAACGCCTCAAGAACGCTGAATGACCTTAAAGAAGATATCAGTGTTTATGCTAAAGACCTCAAGTCACTGGAGATGCTCAGTGGAATCGGCGAGGGTATCGGAAAAAAGATCATTGAATTTTTGCAAACAGGAAAGATCAGCACTTATGAAAATCTGAAAAAAGAAGTTCCTATGGAATTGCTGGAACTGATGGATATAAATGGATTCGGCCCTGCCACGATAAAAACACTGCATGATGAACTGAAGATTGATGGCCGTGAGAAACTGATCGCTGCCATTGAAGAAGGAAAAGTGGAAAAACTGAAAGGATTCGGCCCGGGGAAAATCGAGAACATGAAACGTGGGCTAAAACTTTTCAAAGAATCTCATTTCCGGATGTTGCTTTCCAGTGCTTTGAAAACAGGGAATGATATTCTGGAAACAATAAAAAAAATTCCCGGTGTAAAGAAAGCTGAGTTGGCAGGCAGTCTCCGCAGAAAAAAGGAAACGATCGGCGATATTGATATCATAACAATAGCCACAGGAAAAGACCGGAAGAAAATCATCAATAAATTTGTCTCGATACCCCAATGCAAAAGAATATTGGCAAGCGGAGAAACCAAGGCCAGTTTTTTAATAAGGAACAATATTCAGGTGGATATAAGGCTGATAAAAGATGAGGAGTATGGTTCGGCACTTTTATATTTTACGGGGTCTAAAGAACATAATATTCAGTTGAGATTGATGGCAAAAGAAAAAGGCTGGAAGCTGAATGAATATGGCCTTTTTGAAGAAAAGACGGGAAAGCGCCTGGCCGGAAAAACAGAAGAAGAAATATATAAGATGTTCCGCCTTCCATACATTCCTCCGGAACTGAGAGAAATGCGGGGAGAATTCGAAGCAGCAAAAAAAGGAAAGCTGCCCCGATTGATAGAATTAAAAGATATAAAGGGCGATATGCAGATGCACAGCACCTGGAGTGATGGAGCTGAAAAAATTGAAACCATTGCCAGGTATATCCAGAAAGAATATCCTCAATATGATTACATCGTAATGACCGATCATTCGCCAAGTGAAAGGATAGCCGGTGGACTGAAGCCTGCCGAATTCAGGAAACAATTTCCGGAAATTGACAAAGTGAATAAAAAGCTTGGAAAAGATCTGGTGAAGAAAGGCGCGGAAGTGGATATTCTTGCAGACGGCTCATTAGATCTTCCGGACAGTCTTTTAAAGGAATTTGATTGGGTGGCAGCTTCTATTCATTCCGGATTCAATAAAGATAATACAGACAGGCTGCTAAAAGCCTGCGAACATTCTTCTGTTCATTGCATCGGCCACCCCAGCGGAAGAATGATCGGCAAGAGAGAAGCATATCCTGTTGACTGGAAGAAATTGTTTGAAAAAGCTGCGGCAACAGGGACAGCCATTGAAATTAATGCCCAGCCGGACAGGCTGGATCTGAAAGATGATCTGGTAAAAGAAGCGATCGCTGCGGGAGTCACTCTTACCATCAGTACAGATTCCCATGCGCTATCCCAATTTGATAATATGAAATTAGGTATAGCCGTAGCAAGGAGAGGCTGGTGTACGGCAGATCAGGTTTTAAACACAAAGCCATGGAAAGCAGTGGAGCAATTCAAAAAAAAGAAATGAAGCCGCAAAATGCTGATCTATTGCCACGAATTACACAAAGGCCACGAATTATCATCATGATTGGTTCATAAATTATGTGAAGCTTGGTAACTTTCATCAATATTCACCTGATTTTTGGCAATCACGGTAAAATAAAACAATATCAACCTCTCAGTTGAGCCATGTCATACGATTGGAAAACCGGTTTCTTTAATTTTAAAAAAAATTAACGATGAGCGATACACAGGAAAATCTCGGATCTTTCATCAGGGAGAATTCAAAATTACTCAGGGAATATTTTGAAACCAGAATGAAAATATACCGTCTGCGTGCCATCAGGTTGTTATCCAAATCTGCAGGTTATTTCTTCTGGATCATTATTTCCCTGTTTTTACTTTTTCTTTTTATCATATTTTTTGGAATAGTGCTTAGTTTATGGTTCAGCAAAATGACAGGCAGTTATATTGCAGGTTTCAGTATCACAACCGGAATAATTGTTGTCGTCATTATTTTACTGGCTTTATTCAGAAAGCCATTGTTTGTCAACCCGATCATCAGGACATTCATCAGTCAGTCTGAAGAAAGCTTTGATGAGGAAGAACAATTTTAAACTATAATTCAATTTTTTTATGAGCAATAAGATCAGAAACCTGGACACATTGGAAAAAGAGATCTACCGGCTCAGGCTGGAAGCAAAAAATTATGAGAATAAGCTGGAAGAAAATATGGATCATCTGCAGAAGAATTATGCCTCAATGGCTATAAACTCTGTATTCAGAAGGCCGCCGGAAAAAGATCAGGGAAAGGAAAGGATCAAGGAGAAGATATTCAGTTCCATATGGGAAAATGAAAGGATCCGTAACGGTATTGACAAGATCATCGGCCATCTGGCCGACAAGGCTTCGGAAGGCATTGAAAATCTCATTGACAAAGTGCTGCACCGGAAAGAATAAACGGCTTTGTATAGCTGTTAATAAACCAGCTGTTCACTCCATCTGAATTTTATGAACCATTTTCTGTTGCGTTACTTTTGGGGCTGTTATTATTTTCTACAAATTCATTCATATAAATTCTGAAAAGAAGAGTAATATAGCTTAAAAGCAAAGGCCCGAATATAAACCCGATAAATCCGAATAATCCCAGCCCAACAATAACGCCCAATACGGTTACCACAGGATGCACCTGTCCCAATTTTTTCAGAATGGTGATCCGGGATAAATAATCAATATTACCGGTAATGACCAAACTATAAAAAAACAAGCCTATGGCATTCCAGGTATCGCCACCCAGATACATGAACATGACTAGCGGCACCCAAATGATCATAGTGCCCACCACAGGAAAAAAAGCAAATATCCCGGTAAGAAAGCCCCACAATACATAATTCTGTATTCCAAAAATGATATACCCTATCGCTGCGGTGATACCCTGAATGATGGAGATCAAAGGTATTCCCAGGGCACTCGCTTTTATCAGACGCTCGGTTTCCAGTGCCAGGAGTGTGACATTTGTTTTTCTTAAAGGTATGGTACGTGCCAGGTAAGATTCCATTTCTTTGCTTTGCACCAACATGAAGTACAATATGAACAACAGCAGCGCCTGGTTGGCCAGCAGGTTCACTGTGCTGTTCACCAGGTGGGTAAGAAGCACAGATATCTTCTTTTGAAATTCACTTAGCGTTTCTTCAGAAATTAAAACCACACCTGCTTTTTGCTGAACACTGTTAATAGCTTCTTTTGCTTTTTCAAATGCTGCTGAGGGGTCGCTCAGAAAAGGATGTATCTGTTTTTCCAATAGTGTAAAAGTGAAATAAACAATAATGGCAGGTATCAGAAAGAAAACTAAGAGATATAACCCTGCTGTCCATCCTTTTTTCCATTTTTTCTGATACACCAGCCGGGAATAACTGTTTCGTGCAAGTATGTATAAAGTCAGAGCGCCCAGTAAACCCGGCAAAAAAACATACAACTCCCGGATGACCAGAAAAATCATTAGCCCCAACAGGGAAAGCAAAATGATCTGTCTGATCTGCCGGTTAAACTGCGGGGTTGAATTCATAAATTCTTTTCTTATAAAACGGGGGTAAGATAGATTTTTGGCAACGTTGCTTTTATGATATTTGTTAGTCAGGCCGCCTATTAAAGTCATACCCTGACAGAAGTAAATGAAATACCGGGCTTATTCTGATAGTTCGGGCATCTACGCACAATTAACGGATAAATTCCGGCAGATCATCAAACCGCCCCGCTTCTTTTTCATCCAGTAAAAGATCTTTCAGTGCAAACAGGATGGACTTTTGCACTGTGTACATTTCCCGGTTAAAATTGAACAAGGTGGAGAATTCCACTTCGCTTAAGTGATCTACATACTCCTTTTTATACAAGTCTTTCAGGGTGTTTGAATACTCTGATTGTACCGACCTGTATAGCGAACTGATAAGCTCAAAAAAACTGTTCTTCTCCTGTGAAGTAAGCAAATAAATGATCTTTTTATAAAATTCGGCAACTCTTTCGCTTGTCATCTTATAAAAGCCATACTTCAGGTCATTAGATGATTTTCTTAGCTGATCTATATCCGGAAGTGCATTCTTCATGCTTTTGGCAGCATACATCATATTCCGTGATGAAGATATGAGTTGCTCCAACCGTACGGAAAATTCTTTTTCTGTAAAAAGCGCCTTGTTCTGTATGGCATAATTATAGAGTTCTCCGTGCAGTTGTTTGATAAACTCATACTTCTCTGTCAGGTTTTTAGAACTGAAATCCCTATGCAATTCCATGTTATCTGAATGTATTTCAGCGTTATTCAATGCTTCTGACACAAACCGGGTAACATGATACATGAAATGGCGGATCTCATTCTCCAGTGCCGTCAATACCGGGTATGAATCTACAGACTTCACTTTATGAATGAATAATGTTTCGCTGCCCGGTTTCGTAAAGCGTCTTTCCATCATATTACCGAACCGGTTCAGAAATGGCAAAAACAGAAAGATGTTTATGAGGTTTGCAAAACTCTGAAAAAATACCAATGCGATCAATTCATCTCCGATCCCGATTACTTCCGTAATCAGTTTATTCACCGGTATCAGAAATAGAAAGAGAAGTAAAGCATTTATGACATTAAATAAAAAATTAGTCAGGGCGGCTCTTTTTTTAGGTGCAGTACCTTTTACAGATACCAGCAGCAACTTAACGGTTGAGCCCGCCCCGGAACCCAGTACAATTGCCGTAGCTGCAAACAGGCTGATCGCATGAGCATATAAAGCGCTCAGTATAATCGCTACTGTAGCAGAACTTGACTGGATCAGCGCTGTAATAAAAAATCCTGCCAGCACAAATACTATAGCCGGCAATTGATTGAGCAGACTCAGGTCAAAATGTATGGCTGCATTTTCAAAACCTTCCCGCATAAAATTCAAACCCAGAAACAGAAAACTGAACCCTGATATCAGCCGGCACCACTGATAAAAACGGCTTTCCTTGTCTGAAAGGATCATTAAAATTCCGAAGATCCCTGTCATGGGTAATGCAAAGTTTTCAATACTGAATTGAAAACCGATAGTGGCCACAATCCAGTTGCTGATTGTAGTTCCGAAATTGGCTCCCAGAATTAATGCTAACGCATTTTGCATTCCGATAACGCCAGTTCCTACAAAAGCCAGCACCATCAGGTTCACCACTGAACTGCTTTGCAAAATACCAGCCACGAATGTTCCCCCCAAGGCAGCCTTGACACGGTTGGAAGTGTGTTTTTTCAGGAATAGCTTAAATCGCCTGCCGGTCAATCTCGTCAGACCTCCTTCTAAAAAATTCATGCCCAGCATGAAAATAGCAACACCCGCCAGCATTTTCCATATGTCAGGTAAAACCGGCATATTCTATTGAAAACTTTGATTCAATAATACAATAAAAAAAACGTTGATAAGACTTATTTTACTCAATGGACCACCAGGTTCAGCAGGTACAGAATTTTATTTGCCGGCACAGCGCTTTTTTTTCCGGATTACCTCTCCGGATTTGAATATTGCGAGAGATGGAACCGCCCGGATATTAAAAGAACTCACAAGAACAGGATATTTTCTAAGATCCACTTCAATAATAATTTTCATGACTCCTTCATTTTTAATTTTGAGAAAACAGCATTGATTAATTTCAGAAAACAGGCTGTCCTGCATAAGATTCAACAACAATGGGTTTACCGGAATTTAAGCCTGCTCATGTAGAATTTATACAAGGTAATTAAAGATGTTTCTCCCTTTTAATTGGATGGCCGCTCCCCTGCAGCGAATCAAGGGTAGAATTGCGGCCTATTTCATTTTGTTCTCCCAGGGTGAGTTCGTCTGTCCCGGCCGTCTGGATCCAGGCATTTCCGTGGCGCCGAAGTATCTGAACATGCAACCCAAACTTCCTTTTAAATTCCTGCTCAATGGATCCTGTTTTTAGTTGAGGATAAATTTCGAGGATGCCTGAATTTTGTTGCTTTCTTATGTCACCTATCCTTTTATGATGTGGCAACAGTTGTTTACTAGGTGTTGCCTCACCCATTTCATGAGGCTCTTGATAAAATTCAAAGCTTAAAAATGGGTAAACTCCTGAAAACTCTTCCCGGATGTCGGCAAGGGTCCTTGTATCACTAATTTCGAGAATCATATCTTAACAGCATTTCGTTGTACAAAAAATTCATAGAGTTTCATCAATACATAGGCAACTACTTCTTTGATGCGTTGAAAGCCTGTGATCAGCAACAATAGGGTTATCAACCATGCTGCCCATGCACTAAACTTTGCTTTTTCACTATATTGATGAATCATCATAACCGGCTCCTTGCAAATACCATTGTTCAGCGCTACAAGATCAAAACAAATCTATCTCTAAAAGCAAGCTGCGAAAATGACCACTGTCACCCGGCAGGGTGATTCTTCATCATCCCCGATGATTAAGGATTACTTCTTCAAGCAACATGTATGCCCTTAAGTACAGATAAGACCCATCAGGCCTATTTATTAACTTGAGTGCTCATTTTAAAGAACATGAGTAAGAAAAGCGCCGGCCTTTTATTATACCGTATCAAAAACGGAGTGTTACAATTTTTCCTGGTTCATCCGGGTGGGCCGTTCTGGAAAAACAAAGATGCCGGAGCATGGTCCATCCCGAAAGGAAAATTTACAGAGGAAGAACCTTTGGAGGCTGCCAAAAGAGAATTTGAAGAAGAAACAAAACTGAAGCCTCCTGAAAACCTGATACCACTTACCCCTTTAAAGCAAAAAAGCGGAAAACTGGTCTATGCATGGGCAGCTCAGGCTGATTTCGATGCCGGCTCTGTTCAAAGTAATTTATTCGAACTGGAGTGGCCACCCCATTCGGGTAAAAAACAAATGTTTCCTGAAATTGATAAAGCCGGCTGGTTTGATCTGAACAGCGCCAAAAAGAAAATAATACCCGGCCAGTTTCCCTTCGTTGAAGAACTGATCCGTTCAATAGAAAAGGGATAATTCAGGTAGCATAGAACCTGTTACCTGCGCTTCTTTCAAAACGGCCTGTTTTTTTATTCACCCTGATCCGGAAAACAACTCCTTTGATCTCTCCCGTTTGATCGGTAGGGAAAGGCCATTGTGGCGATAAATGCATGGTTTCGCTGCTGATTAAAGGCAAGATACGATCCATCAAAGTTTTAAGCGCATGATCTCTTTCATTTCCGGATACTAATTCTTCATAACCTCCCCACAGCACCACGCTCTGCCAGTTAGCCATGTCCAGCATCCTGTCTGTCTGGAAACACACATTCGGGTTCTTCCGCATCATCTGCACTTTCATTCCATCCAAAGCACGTGCATAAACATATTCGCCGTCATAAGCATAGCTGATCGGAACGACATAGACTACACCCTCTGCATAACAGGCCAGTCGCCCGATGATCTGGCTTTTAAGCACCTCTTCTATTTCCTGAGCATTTAATTCACCAAACATAATGTTGCTTTTTTCAAAATAGCTTGCAATATATAACAAAGAATCTGATCACCATC
The DNA here is from genome assembly GCA_026936105.1 of Chitinophagales bacterium. GTDB lineage: Bacteria > Bacteroidota > Bacteroidia > Chitinophagales > Chitinophagaceae > UTBCD1. Next base: position 247,038 of record JAIXKI010000024.1, on the reverse strand, counting down.
ACAGGATCAGGCTACAAAAAATAAATTCAATTTTTTTAACTTTAAAAAAGTAAGCACAGATCATAATCTCACTTTGTTTTCAGAAAGAATTCACAACTCTATCCCGGCAAAGAGTTTGATATATTACCGGAAATCTGACGGCGTAGGTAAATCTTCGGGATCTTCATCCAGGTCTTCCAGAATATAGGTATCCGAAAAACTGCGGGCTATTTCATTCAACCCGGTAAGCGTGAAATCATCCACTCCTGTTGTCTGCTCCCAACGGTCATTTTTATTCCATATTATCTGAACGGAAAGCCCGAATCGTTGCAAAAATTCCCTTTCCACATCACCTACAGTGAATTCAGGCCTCATTTCAAGGATTCCTGAAACATGTGTTTTCTTAATATCACTTATTAACTTGTCCGGACTGATACGGTCTCTTTCATCAGAAGCCTCGTATTTATCATGTTTCTTTTCATAAAAACGAATCTGCAAATAAGGGTAAAAATCAGAGAACGCTTTTTCAATATCTCCGATCCTGACATTGTCGTGAATCCCTATGTGCATAGGTTATTATTTTATTGCTTTAATAATAACAAAAGAGCCCTCTCCGTATCCTTTTTTAGCCGGCTCAAATTCTTTTATTTCATCCAGCGGCCGGAAAAGTGTCTGCCTGAATTGAAAATCTTTAAACCGGATACCATTTAATTCCGAAATAATTCTATCAACATTATAAAAATTGGCATTCTTATAAAACACACTGTAAAGCTTTCTCTGTTCATAGAATTTCCCGATTACACTCTCTTTATCAATGAAAGCAACGATGAGTGCACCTCCCTTTTTTAATACACGATGAGCCTCTTTGAAAGCCTGGGACAGGTTTTTAAAATAACTGATACAAAAAGCCATTAACACAAAATCGAACTGCATGTCTTTATACGGCAAATGTTCCGCCACAGCATCCATCACTTCAATGCCTCTTTTCAAAGCTAAAGCTCTCATGTTAGGTGCAGGTTCGATCCCTTCACGGATCCCCAGCTCTTTGGCAAACCTGCCGGTGCCCAGCGCCACTTCCATTCCGCGGATATTTTTTCCGGCGGGTAAAAGATCACGAATGGCTTCCACTTCACTTTGAAAAACAAACGGATACTTTTCATGCCATTTTTCATAATCCGCCACATGGTCATTAAAAGGCAATGCTTGTATCACAAAAGAGGATTTTGATCAAATAATATCAAAACTATTTTTTCATTACCTTCTTTACAATGACAAGGAACAGTAAAATTCATGATAGCAGTCAAAATCTTTCTTTGATCATGCAATTATTTTTATCAGAATAAAAACGCAATATATGGCTACAGAAACAAGGACAAGCGATATACTTTTTGCGCTTCAAAATGAACAGGGAAATGCCTGTGTATCTGTAATCGTACCCACTCACCGTACTTCACCGGACCGGAGGGCAGACAGGCTGGTTTTGACGAAAGCTATCAAAAAAGCAGGGCAACTTCTGAAAGCTGAATATTCCGCTGATCTGTCCGCACTTCTTATGAATAAATTAGACAAACTATTTCAGCAAATAGATTTTGACCATAACGATGACGGATTAGGCCTGTACGTATCGAAAAATATTCAATTGATCGTATCATTTCCTTTCCCTGTTAAAGAAAAGGTGGTGGCGGGAGACAGTTTTCAGATCCGGGACGTTTTGTATAAAGAAAATTATTCTGAACCTTATTATGTGCTGTTGCTTGCGGAGAACAGCGCTCAGCTTTATCATGGTTCCTGGACCGAACTGGAAGAAATAAAAGACAAAAATTTCCCGATGGAATATGAGGAAGAATATTCTTATGATCCTCCGGGCCGCAACATGTCGTTTTCCGGTCAATTTCATATAAAGAGCCTGGAAAAAGACAAGTCCAAATTAAAAACGACCCGCTATAAGAAATTTTTCCAGAACGTGGATAAGCTATTGAATGGATTCTTAGTAAACGATGAGCCGCTGATAATTGTTGGCGCTGACAGACTCTCTGCCCTTTTTGAAAGTGTTTCAACTCATGAAAAAAACATTGCAAGAAAAATAACGGGCAGCTATGGTTCTCTCAGCCTTAAGCAACTTTCGGATCTTGTGTCTATGGTAATATTCGGCCATTTGCAATATAAAAGAGCTGAGCTCATTGAGGAATTTATCCGTAAATACGGGCAGGGCCTTGCTACCAGCGGTATTCAGGATGTGTGGAGTACTGCAATGGAAGGAAAAGCTTTCAAACTTTTAGTGGAAAAAGATTATCATAAACAGGGTTTCCTGGATGAGAGCCGGTATCATCTTTCCCTGCGGCCTCCGCAAAAACCGCACACTGTATTGACAGATGCTGTTGACGACCTGATAGAATTGGTATTGAAAAAAGACGGTAAGGTTTTCTTCGTGGACAATGAATCATTGAAAGATTATCAAAGGATCGCATTGATCACACGCTATTGACCCGGTCATTATGCTTTAAAGAAATCCGGGGAATTTTTTATCTCTTGACTTTTAAATTTTTCAATTTCAGCCAGGGAGCCTTTTCACAATAAATTTCAAAACTCATTAACCCTTACGGAAAAGCCATCTCATTAAAACCAGGATACTTCATTATGCTTTTAAAGTATTTCTGATCTCTGCCGGAACTGTTTCATCAGTTATTGCTTAGTTTACTACTGTTGAATAAAGGCCTGTTTCATGCAAATTTTTCTGATAAATTTGTAAGAACATGTCAGGAGGTAAGCCAAAAGAAAATTTACTCAGCTACACAAAGAATAATAAAGTTCAGCTCATCCGGGGCGGAAAAGAGTATTTTGATCTCCTGCTGAAGCTGATCGGTATGGCAAAGGACACCATACATCTCCAGGTATATATTTTCGATGATGATGAAACAGGGAAAAAAGTTGCCGAAGCTTTAAAAACTGCCGTGCAAAGAAAAGTGCAGGTGTACCTTATGGCCGATGGGTATGCATCACAGGTAATGTCCCAGAAATTTATTGATGAGCTACGGGCTGCCGGTATTCATTTCCGCCTTTTTGAACCTGTTTTCCGGAGTAAATATTTTTATTTCGGCAGAAGGTTGCATCATAAGGTATTTGTGGTGGACACCCGTTATGCCTTAGTAGGCGGATTAAATATTTCTGACCGGTATAATGATATGCCCGGTCAACCCGCCTGGCTGGATTTCGCATTGTTTGC
>JAIXKI010000024.1:153994-243541 GCA_026936105.1 Chitinophagales bacterium | reverse complement strand
GTGACAATAAAAGTGGTGCTGGCCGGATTATCTGATGTCATGATAGCAAAATATGCAGAACGCTATATTTACGACTGGATGCTCCGGCATAAGATCAGGATCTACGAATACCAGGGAACGGTATTGCACGGAAAAGTTGCGGTAAGCGATAAAGTATGGGCCACTATCGGATCTTACAATGTCAATAACATCAGCGCCTATGCAAGTATTGAATTGAACCTCGATATATTGAATCCTTCTTTCGCCAGAAGCTTAGACAATTTTCTGGAAGAGATCATCCGTACAAACTGCCTGGAAATAACTGAAGAGAGGCTTGCCAAAACCACCACCTTGTTCAAACAATTCATACGGTGGAGTTCTTACCAGATCATAAAACTCGGATTCTTCCTGTTCACTTTTTATTTCCGGGAAAAAAACTGACAGAAAAATTATTCGCCTTCAATTCTTCTGATCAGCGCTTTAGTGGTGTTCCAGTTCCATCCTGCAAACCGCCCACGCTGAACAACGAATTCGTTTCCATCCTTCTGCTGCAAATAATAATAAAAGGCAAAACTGCCCGGTGAAGAAGTCTTTAAGGTATCAGGGCGATACCATCCTACGATCTGCTCAAACCGGAGATCATTGAACACAAGCGTGTCATGCCATTTTTCCACAGTATAAAATCCTTTTGAAAAACGGATCAGCCTTTGTGCTTCATCCGTATTACGTACAGGATCGAGCAGCGAATCGTTCTGAGGATAAAAACGAAGATCAATCTTTTTCGTGCGATCGAACACGGAATAATATCCGGTATAAAATCCGTTATTATTTTTTGCTGCCACATACCAAAGCCAGTTATTCAAAGGAGTCGGCGTGGTCAGGTAATCTGTATAAGATATCCGTTGTTCTTTCAGCATATCCCTGATGTCTGAATCGGTCTTGAACTTATTCACCACACAATACATAAAATACAAAGTGCTGATGCCTAACCCGAATTCAAGCCAGAATTTTCTTTTTGGATGATCTTTCTTTAATACCAGCAAAACGACCAAAGCAATACCCAGCCATACCGAATAAAACGGATCTGCAACAAAAATGGTATTGAAAGAGATCCGGACATGACTGAAAGGTTCCAGCCAGCCAGTGCCATAATTGTTAAAAGCGTCAATGAATAAATGTAAAAGCAATTCAACTGAAAAAAAGAAAAACCACGTTCGTAAAGAAATATCCACGTTTGTAAACCACCGGCGAAAAAGATATGCCAACATAACGGCCATCAGCAAGGCAAACAGGAATGAATGAGTGAAGCCCCGGTGTGCCAATAAACTGCGGTCTATACTCATCCAGAAAGCTGTCACAAAATCAAGGTCAGGGATACTGTTTGCAATAGCTCCTATCAGCAAAGCTCTTTTTCCCAGCTTTTTACCAAGCATTACTTCACCGACGCAGGCGCCTAAAGCAATATGGGTGAGCGTATCCATTATAAATTGTTACTGCATCATTCAATACAAACTTTACATGACCTGATCCCCGATCGTATTCCTGCTTCCAACGTTACCCGCTTTTTAGAATTATAACGGAATATCGTGATCCCCTTTGCCTTCTCCTTCCATGCTTTCCGGAAAATCCCGTCAATATCGGATAAGGTTGCGGACTCGGGGAGATTGATTGTTTTAGAAACTGCATTGTCCGTATGTTTCTGAAAAGCCACCTGGTGCTGCAAATGTCTTTGCGGAGAAATATCCATGGCAGTTTTAAAAAGCGCTTTCACCTTTTCAGGAAGTTCATCCACACGGGCAACTGTTCCTTCCCTTGACACCTGATCCAGTATCTTATCGGTGAACAAATTATTTCTCTTAAGATAATTGACAAAAAAAGAATTTACGGAGAGAAGGCTTTCATCATTCAAAACATGATGTCGCTGATACACCAGGGCAAACAAAGGTTCTATCGAAGATGAAGTATCTGCGATAATGGAAATGGTGCCGGTGGGTGCAATACTTGTTCTCGTCGCATTGCGGACAGGAGTGCCGGGATAATAAATACTTTTATCCCAGTTGGGGAAATTTCCTCTCTGAGCCGCCAGACGAACAGAAGCTTCTCTGCTCTTCTGTTCAATGAACTGCATCAATTGTCCGGCAAAGGCCACTGCTTCGTATGAATCGTAACTTATTTCCAGTTGGATCAGCAGCTCAGCCCAGCCCATTACCCCTAATCCTGTCTTTCTGTTTCCGGTCACGATCTTTTTTATTTCCGGAGTCGCATAATGATTCACCTCGATCACATTATCCAGGAAACGGACAGCACCATCAATGATCCGCTCCAGCAGATTCCAGTCTATCTTATTTCCATTTATCAGTCTGGAAAGATTGATAGAACCAAGATTGCAACTTTCATAAGGCAGTAAAGGAACTTCTCCGCATGGATTGGTTGATTCAATTTTTCCGACTCCCGGCACAGGATTCTTCTCATTGATCGTATCCAAAAAGATCAGCCCGGGGTCTCCGGTTTTCCAGGCGTTTTCGATAATCAGATCCCAGATTTGTTTTGCAGGAAGAGATCTTACGGTTTGCCTTGTATTCGGGTGGATCAATTTCCAGTTTCCGTTTTGTTCCAATACTTTCATGAATTCATCATACATGCCAACGGAAATATTGAAATTCTGCAAGGTATCTTCAGACGATTTTGAAGTGATGAATTCCTCAATATCCGGATGATCAATATTAAGGATGCCCATATTGGCGCCACGCCTTTTTCCTCCCTGTTTGATATGTTCGGTGGCAGAATCAAAAATTTTCATAAATGAAACCGGGCCGGAAGCAGTGCCCCCTGTTGCCGTTACAATATCATCTTTCGGCCTCAGGTGTGAGAAATTAAACCCTGTTCCTCCTCCACTCTGCTGGATCAATGCCGCTTGTTTCAGTGTTGTAAAAATTCCATCCATATTATCTTCCACAGGCAATACGAAGCAGGCGCTGAGCTGGCTTAAAGAAGTTCCTGCATTCATCAGCGTGGGTGAGTTGGGAAGAAACAATAAATGACTCATCAGGTAATAAAATTCCTGCTCCCATTTCACAGCGTCATCCTGATCTCCCCAGAATAATTCAGCAGATGATATCGCTTTGGCTACACGGCGGAACAATTCATCAGGAGTTTCTGCAAGATTGCCCAACCGGTCTCTCCGCAGATACCGGCTCTGCAAAACTTTTATGGCATTATCTGATAAAGTGATCATCTTATTATTTCTAACCAAAAAATAAAGTTCCTCCCAATACAAACAAGTTCACCAATGCATGCGATACCACTGTCCAAAAGACAGACCGTGTATAAAAAGTAACGATGGCCCAGCATAAGCCCATCCCTAAAGCTGTTAATATAAAATAGAAATTTCCCTGCTCAGCCGGGTGAATGGACAAAGGCACATAATGCCATACAGCAAACCAGATGGAAGGCACAATGACCGCAAAAAAGAAATTTCCCTGGTGATAATTAAAAAACAAACCACGCCATAAATATTCTTCACAACAAGAATTTACCAGGGCAAAGGCCAGCGTTGAAACAATGATTAGTGTATTTACCTCACTTATCTTGCTTTTAAAAGGGCCAAACAAAAAAGGAACAACAGGAGGAAGGAGAACAAGGATGATCTGCCACCAGTTGATCCTTTTAATTTTAAAAAGCAGTTTCCTGTTCCGGCTGCTGATCCAGATCATAACAGGCAGAGTGCAGAACAGCAGCCAATAGAAGATCGTTCCTGCCAGATAACCTTCATTCTTGCCGAATAATTCAACAAAAAAATGAAAAGCAAAATAATTTACAATGATCAGCACCGGAGGAAAAACATAAACGATGAACTTTTTCTGAAAAGGCATTAATTGGCGGAATAAATTCATTCTTACTTAAAATTACTACCAGTAAAATTACAAGCGCTCATCCCTTCTTGAAGAAAAGAAAGGCCAACAACTCAAATACACATAAAATTATTCCTATCATACCCAAAACTTATTGACAGGCATTAGCATATCCTGTGATTTTGGTCAAAGAGGGGAAAATAGAAATATTGTGCGGAGAACACTTAGCCTTCCTGAGAAAGACCTTGTTTTTGAGTTCAATTATCCTGTATTGAAACCTGAATGCCGGTTTATCGCCTGTACGGGGATTCTACGGCCAAAGTTGTTATGTTCCGGCCATGATAATTAAATATCCAGCCCCGGAGCCAGGGCGAAAGCCACATCCTGCATAAATAAAGAAATAAATTGAATGATCGGCCGTTATTGATATTTTAAGGTCAGAAATGGATCCGTTAAGTTTTATGCATCTCAGAATATCCCTGATACATATAATCTTCATTTTGCTTTTTGCATACAGCAATCCGGCAACAGCTAAAGGTTTTGCAGACACTATTTACTGGTCAGCCGGCAAGAAACTTACCTGGGCAGACTTTAAAGCAAAGCCGGTAAAGGGTAAGCATATTCAGGCGATCAGCAGTGTGGCCATCCTGTTTAACCTCTCTGAGGATGACGAACCAGTCGTCACACCCGTTTTTTATCCAGGTGAATCCTGGGTGGATTTCTACTCCTCCGGTTTTGATACGATAAAGACATTGCAGCACGAGCAACTGCATTTTGACATCACCGAATTGTATGCACGCATCATCCGGAAAGAACTGAAAGAAAAGATACATTCCCTCGAAGATCAATACCTGCTGATAGAGGAGATATTCACCCGGCATATAAAGAAGTTTGTTGACGAACAACATCAATACGACGAAGAGACCTACGACGAAGAAGAAAAGCAGAAGCTTTGGGATTTAAAAATAAAAAAACGGCTGGAAGCTTTGAATGACTTCTCTACGAAATAACCTGACTGCATCCCGGCTTCCTCCTACTATACTTCGGGACTTGCAGTTTCGAAGATTTATTTCATCGCTTAAAGCGATACAATATTAATGCGGGGCGGGATGTCCACAAAGCTTGAGCAATACAACATTAATTCAGAACAGGATTTCCTGCATAGCTGGATCAGGATATCCTTCAAAGGCCCACTGCTCTTCGAAACTTGCAGTTTCGAAGAGCTATTTCATCACTTAAAGCGATACAATATTGATGCAATACAAGATACCCTGCTCTTCTCTTTTACAAATGGATTCAAAAAAGGGTTTCCATGTTTGGAAACTACTGATTATCTTTGCAGAAAGCTAAGTCTTGAGATATTTTCAGACAAGGTTTCTTGAAGAAGCAGATGAATTCATTGCCAAACTTCCGGCTAAGGCTGCCAAAAAGGTATTTTACAATATTGACCTGGCTGAGCAAACAAATGACCCTAAGTTATTTAAGAAACTGCAAGGTGAGATCTGGGAATTCAGGAGTAACTATCTGGGAAATCAAAACCGACTTTTAGCTTTTTGGGACAAGGCCGATAAAACAGAAACTCTTGTCCTGGCAACACACGGGTTTATCAAGAAGGATCAGAAGGTCCCGCAAAAAGAAATTGACAGAGCTGAGAGAATCAGGCAACAATATTTTGAAAACAAAAAAAGAAAATAGCGATGGCAACTAAACAAATGAAAAGTTATTCTCTTGCAGAAATGAAAGACAAGTACATTGGAAAGGTTGGTACGAAGGAGAGAGACCAGTATGAATATGAGCTAAGGATGGATGTTTTGGGGAGAATGATTAAGGCCGCAAGAAAGGAACGAAAACTGACCCAGGAACAGTTGGGAGAGCTTATTGGTGTACAGAAAGCTCAAATTTCAAAATTAGAGAACAGTACAAACAGCGCAACAATTGATACGATTCTAAAAGTTTTTAAAGCATTGAAAGCAGACATACATTTCAATGTTACTATAGAAAATCAGAGATTACATCTTTATTAAAAATCAAAAGAAACACCTTCTCCGGGTCATTTTCTACAAATTGTTCTTCACTGCTCTTCGATACTTGCAGTTTCGGAGATCTATTTCATCGCTTAAAGCGATACAATATTGATGCAGGACAGGGTGTCCCTCATCGCCGGATAAGGACCACCTTCAAAGCCGGAAAGCCATCACGCAGGAAAGGCAATGACTTTTATCACTCAGCGGCTTAACCCCGGTCATTTTTTCCGGTGGCATGCGGAAATATTTTTACAAACAACCCTGATCATATTATATAATCAAAATACAGTCATGAAAATTTCAAAAATTACAACATTACTGTCCGTTGCCATCTTCCTGTGTGCAGGCCATTACGCTGAAGCTCAGAAAAAATGGAGCCTTGAATTTCGTCCAGGTATTGACTTTGCCACCAAAAAATTGGGAGATGCCGACCTGAAAACAGGTTTCGGATTTGAAGGCACCCTGAATTATAATTTTTTACCTCATTTGGGAGCGTATGCAGGGTGGAGCTGGAACAAATTTGCTTCCGGAAACTCATTCATGGGCAGTAACCTTGATTTTGAAGAAACCGGCTACTGCCTGGGATTACAATACAGCCATCCTATTGAAGAAACAAGGATAAATTATGTGTTTCGCGGAGGCGCTGTTTACAATCACATCGAAACTGAAGACAGTGACGGAAAAATCATCAACGACACCGGTCATGGATGGGGCTGGCAGGTCGGTGGCGGCATTGCTATTCCATTCGGCGGCAGATGGACGTTTACTCCGGAAATCCGTTACCGTTCGCTTTCAAGAGATATAACCGTGGGCTTTATAAAAACACCGGTTGACCTGAATTACATTTCAGTCGGCGCAGGGCTTTCCATTTCTTTCTAAAGCCTGACGGTGAAGTATAAAAAATGATGTTTCTCATCCAAATCATGCTCGGTTCTGCGAAACTTGTAGTTTCGAAGATTTATTTCATAGCTTAAAGAGATACAATAATGATGCGGGACAAGATGTCCGGCAAAGCCGGAGGGCTGCTTTAATGATCATTTTATTATTCATCAAAATCACCTCTCACTTCTCTCTACAGCTAAATAACTTCTGCCTTAACCCACGTTTTTATCCCTTGGTAAAGGGTGAGCTAACTAAATTGTATTTTGCAGCCATGAAATATTATATCATCGCCGGCGAAGCCAGCGGCGACCTGCATGGCAGCAACCTCATCAGGGAACTGAAGAAGCTGGATGACAATGCCGTGATCCGTTGCTGGGGCGGTGATAAAATGCAACAGGCCGGCGGTGAACTGGTGAAGCATTACCGCGATCTCGCTTTCATGGGCTTTTACGAAGTGCTGATGAACCTGCGGACCATTTTCCGCAACCTCAAATTCTGTAAGGAAGACATCCTTAAGTTCAAACCGGATGCGGTGATACTGATTGACTATCCCGGCTTCAATCTCCGTATGGCCAAATGGGCAAAGCAACATGGAATAAAAGTCATCTATTACATTTCACCGCAGGTGTGGGCCTGGAAGGAAAGCCGGGTGAAAACAATGAAGCAATGCATTGATAAAATGCTCGTCATTCTTCCATTTGAAAAAAAATATTTTCATGATAACTGGAATTGGGAAGTAGAATATGTGGGACATCCGTTGGTAGAGGTGGTTGAAAATGAAAAGTCAAAAGTCAAAAATCAAAAGTTTAGTGACAAACCGATCGTTGCATTATTGCCTGGCAGCCGCAAACAGGAGATCATCAAAAAACTCCCGGTGATGCTGGAAGTAAGTAACTATTTTCCTGATCACCAATTCATCGTGGCACAGGCTCCATCAGTTGAAGATGCATTCTATAAAACATTTACGCAGAAATATCCAAATGTCAGTTCGGTAACAGATAAAACTTACGATTTATTGTTGCAGGCAAGAGCAGCGCTGGTCACTTCCGGAACTGCTACATTGGAAACAGCTTTGTTTACCGTACCCGAAGTAGTTTGTTACAAAGGCTCCTCTCTCTCCTACCAGATCGGCAAAAGGCTGGTAAAAGTGAAATACATTGCCCTGGTGAACCTGATCATGGATAGGCCGGTGGTGAAGGAACTGATCCAGCACGACTTAACCGTGGAAAACCTGAAAAAGGAATTGCAGGAATTGCTCACGGATGAAACCAGGCTACGGCAGATCAGGAAAGATTATTCGGATCTGAAACAACTGTTAAGTGAAGGAGGAAATGCTTCGGCCAAAGCGGCCCGGTCAATCATTGAATTCCTCACTAATGAAGTAACTTGAAGGCAAGAATAATCATGCAAATAATGAACATGAAAAGGCAAATGCGGTTGATCCAGTGCATGTAGCTTACATATTTCGATTCCGGTTTATCCGGCTTTCTCAGGTAGAGGTATTGTGATATTTGTCTCCAGATACCCATCAGGTCAAAGTTATTACAGTTTGCCGGGATAAATATTCAGAGGCCAAAGAAATCCATTTCAGGCGTTTTCTAAAATCCTTCCTTAGCAACAAATAAATACAATAAAATATTCTGAATACAAACAGGGAAAGGAAGTGGAGGTTACCGGAGTCGAACCGGTGACCTTTTGCATGCCATGCAAACGCTCTAGCCAGCTGAGCTAAACCCCCATTCGTCTGAAGACTGCAAATATAAAGTTTCCTCCGACCTGCACAAACGGTTGGTTTTTATATGATCTTTTTTATCCTTAATTTCCCCGATCAATTTTATTTATGCAACCAACTGCTTCAGGGAAAAAGAATACCTATTTACTACCGTTGATCCTGGTTACCAGCCTGTTTTTTTTATGGGCTTTCCTGCACAACACCAACGGTATCCTGATCCCTCACCTGAAAAAAGCATTGCAGCTCAGCGATACAAAGTCGTCTTTCATTGACATTGCAGTGTACTTCGGCTATTTCTCCATTGCCATACCGGCAGGATATGTCATGCACAAATACGGCTACAAGCAGGGCATTATTTTCGGATTGTTTTTATTCGCCTGCGGCGCACTGTTATTTATACCGGCTGCTTCTGCCGGAAGTTTTGCTTTGTTTTTAGCGGCATTATACATCCAGGCAGCAGGAGCCACTTTCCTGGAAACAGTTGCCAATCCTTATATCAGCATTCTTGGCCCAAAGGAAACTTCGGAAAGGCGATTGAATTTCGCCCAGTCTTTCAATGGTGTCGGCGCCGTGGTGGCCCCCATCATCGGAGGTACTTTTATTTTATCCGGAGTGGAATACTCACAGGAACAGTTGAACGCAATGGTGCCGGATCAGTTGTCGGCTTACCTGCACAGCGAAGCTTCCACCGTCAAGATCCCATACCTGATCATTGCCTGTGTGGTACTTCTGGTTGCCGTGTTATTTATTTTTTCAAAACTACCTGCCGTTAAAGAATCTGCTGATGCCGATACACATACAGGTTTTTCATTGAAAGTACTGCGTCATAGTCATGTTCGCTGGGCAGTGATCGCCCAGTTCTTTTATGTAGGAGCGCAGGTGGGGCTTGCCAGTTTTTTCATACGTTTTTCCAAACAGGTTATGGAGCTTCCCGAAAAAGATGCGGCATACCGCTGGGGATACATTGCCATGGTGGGTTTCATGGTCGGGCGATTCTTCGGCACTTTCCTCATGAAGTACATAAAGCCGCACCGGCTGCTTCTCTTATTTTCATTATTCAATATTTTACTGCTGATCATCGCACTGAATACTTCAGGCAACATGGCTGTCATTACCGTGATGGCTACTCCTTTTTTTGAATCTATCATGTTCCCGACCATTTTTGCATTGGGAATAAAAGAACTGGGGGAAGAAACAAAAATGGCTTCTTCCCTGCTGGTCATGTCCATCGTGGGCGGCGCATTGGCTCCCTTGCTGATGGGCGCCATTTCTGACAGCACCGGGAGCATGCAGAAAGCATATATCATACCTTTACTTTGCTTTGTAGTGGTGGCATGGTATGGATGGAAAGGTTATAAAATAAAAAAAGTGATCCATGTTCCGTCTTGATAACAAAACAGCAGTGATAACCGGCGGGGGTTCCGGTATAGGAAAAGCCATTTCCATAATGTTTGCAAAACAGGGCGCTGTTGTTCACATCATCGAACTGAATGAAGAAGCTGCTAAAGAAACATCAGATGAAATACAAAAAGATGGCGGAAAAGTGTATTGCCATGCCGCCAATGTAGCCGATCAAAAAGCCATACGTGATGTATTCAAAAAAACAGGGGCAATAAATATCCTGGTAAATAATGCCGGCATTGCACACATCGGGAAGGCCGGCGACACAAGTGAAGCAGATTTTGACAGGGTGATACAGGTGAATGTAAAAGGAGTTTACAACTGCATTCATGCTGCCCTGCCGCAATTGAAACTATCCGGTGGCGGCGTGATCATCAATATGGCATCCATTGCTGCATGGGTGGGATTGCCGGACCGCTTTGCTTACAGTACGGCAAAAGGAGCCGTGGCTGCCATGACCTTAAGCGTGGCCAGGGATTATATCCATGACAACATACGGTGCAATTCCATTTCCCCGGCAAGGGTGCATACTCCTTTTGTTGACGGGTTTTTGAAAAAGAATTACCCGGGAAATGAAACGGCCATGTTTGAAAAATTATCAAAGACACAACCGATAGGTAGGATGGGAAAACCGGAAGAAGTGGCTTTGCTGGCTTTATATCTTTGCAGTGATGAAGCTTCCTTTATCACCGGTTGCGATTACCCGATAGACGGAGGATTCATCAAACTTAATACATAATCACTATGAAATTGATCCGCTTCGGAATGCCCGGGGAAGAAAAGCCGGGTATTATCAAAAATGACCGCTACTATGATGTATCTTCTTTTATTAAAGATTATAACGAGCAGTTCTTCACTGATGACGGGCTGACTTTTTTAAATGAGATTGCCTCCGATGCAGAATTACCCGAGGTAGAAAAAGATATTCGCCTGGGTTCTCCTGTAGCAAGGCCTTCAAAAATTATTTGCATTGGTTTGAACTACTCTGATCATGCGGCAGAGAGCAAGATGCAGGTGCCCGCCGAGCCGGTTATTTTCTTTAAATCAACAACAGCTCTTTGCGGCCCGAATGATGAACTCAACATCCCGAGAAACAGCCAAAAAACAGATTGGGAAGTAGAGTTGGCACTCGTCATCAGCAAAAAAGCAAGCTACATTACCGAATTTGATGCTGCAGATCACATTGCAGGTTATGTTTTACATAACGATTACAGCGAAAGAGCTTTCCAGATCGAACGATGCGGCCAATGGGTGAAGGGAAAAAGCGCTGATAGTTTTGCTCCGCTTGGCCCTTACCTGGCCACTAAAGATGAGATCAGGGATATAGATAACCTGAGGTTATGGTTAAAAGTAAACGGGAAAATGATGCAGGATGGAAATACAAAGAACATGATCTTCAAGGTTCCGTTTTTAGTGTCGTATATCAGCCAGTTCATGACCTTGCTTCCGGGTGATATCATTTCCACCGGGACTCCTGCCGGAGTTGGCATGGGTCAAAAACCGGAACCTGTTTATATTAAAAACGGGGATATCATTGAACTGGGTATTGACGGGCTGGGAAGCAGCAGGCAAATCGCTGTGAAGAATCAGTGATGAATTATTCATGGATGATGAAAATATTTTTTATGCCTTTATAAAGATTTCAAAACAGATGAGAAATTCATAAAACTTCAAAACCCGGAACAAAATCACATTAAGTAAACTTTGTATCCTCCATAACCTGTTCACCATTGACTACAATCAAACAATATTGCCTGGCGCTGGATCTGAAAGATAATCCTGAGCTGATTGCTGAATATGAAAAATATCATCGGCATGTATGGCCTGAAATAATTGAGAGCATCAAAGATTCGGGAATCAAAAAGTTGGATATTTACAGAACGGGAAACCGTCTTTTTATGATCATGGAAACCGGTGAAGATTTCTCCTTTGAAAAAAAAGCGGCAGCCGATACTGCCAACCCTAAAGTGCAGGAATGGGAAGAGTTGATGTGGAAATTCCAGCAGGCACTACCGGGCAGCAAACCGGGAGAAAAATGGTCGCTTATGAAGAAAATATTTTCCCTGGAAGAAGCATAAAACCGCAGGCAGCAGAGTTGATCAGTGAAATTGAATAAAACAGAGTTATGTTTTACTTGTTGAACCCTGGCTCCCTGGAAAGTTGTAATCATAATAATATTTCTGCTTGAACCGGAAAAAAGGAAAACATGCTATTAACATATCAATGAAAAGAAGTAAGTAAATTGCCATAACTTATATTTCACTAGACAAAAAAAATCAGCTCGCCGGTTTCGGGCAACTGAATACTGAATTTTAAAATATGATAATAGACAGCCACGTACATTTCTGGAAGTACAACAAGCAAAGAGACAGCTGGATCACGAATGATATGAAAGTGCTGCAGCAGGATTACCTGCCGGAACATCTTTCACTCACACTGAAACGGACCGGAGTGGATGGATGCATTGCAGTTCAGGCCGACCAGTCAGAACTGGAAACACATTTCCTGGTAGAACTTGCCAAGACACATCCCATCATCAGAGGAGTGGTGGGCTGGGTTGACTTGCAGGATGACCGGATCGAAGAGCGGCTTAATTATTTTTCCCAATATCCCATCATCAAAGGATGGAGGCATATAGCGCAGACGGAACCCAACGATTTCCTGTCAGGGAAAAAAATTGAAAGAGGGATCAGGGCATTGCAGCCTTACAAATACACTTATGATATCCTGATCTATCACTACCAGTTGAATGCAGCAATAGACCTGGTGTCAAAAATTCCTGATCAGAGGTTTGTCCTGGATCATTGCGGCAAACCGGATATCAAGAATAAAAATATGGATGAGTGGAAATCCGGGATCAGCAAACTGGCAAAGCATCCGAATGTTTACTGCAAATTATCCGGCTTATTTACCGAGGCCAAGTGGAAAGATTGGAGCGCCGGAGATTTTTATCCATACCTGGATGTGGTGTTTGAAAACTTCGGTACCAAGCGCCTTTTATTCGGAAGTGACTGGCCGGTGGTCTTGCTGTCAGGCATGTATGTTCAATGGAAAAGTTTGCTGGAAAAATATACAGAGCAAATAGATGAAGACATCCGGGAAGATATCTTCGGTGATAATGCTGCAGATTTTTACAGACTTTGAATATGGAACTCTCATTAAAAGATAAGGTCATTGTTGTTACCGGCGGAGCCAAAGGCATTGGCGCTGCCATTTCAAAAACGCTGGCAAAGGAAAATGCCATTCCTTTCATAGTGGGAAGAAACAAAAATGATAATCTTGCGATCGTAAAAGAGATCGAAGAAACGGGAGGCAGGGCATTTTATGAAACAGCAGAACTCATCCAGCCGGAAGAATGTAAAAAAGCCATTGACTCTGTTATCCGTCATTACGGTCGTATTGACGGCCTGGTGAACAATGCAGGTGTGAATGACGGCATAGGACTGGAGAAAGGAAACTATGAAGCTTTCATGATCTCACTTCACCGCAACCTGGTTCATTATTACCTGTTGGCGCATCATGCTTTGCCTGAACTGATCAAAAACAAAGGAGCTATTGTCAACATCACCAGTAAAACAGCAGAGACGGGACAGGGAAATACTTCGGCTTATGCTGCATCCAACGGGGGAAGGAATGCATTGACAAGAGAGTGGGCTGTTGAACTGCTGAAGTACGGCATCCGGGTGAATGCAGTGGTGGTAGCAGAAGCATGGACGCCCCTGTATGAGAAATGGGTTAGCACTTTTCCTGATCCTGAACAGAAGCTAAAATCCATCACAGAAAAAATCCCGTTGGAAAAAAGAATGACCACCACTGAAGAAATTGCTAACATGGTGGCATTTCTTTTATCGGAAAGATCAAGCCACACAACCGGGCAGATCATTCATGTGGATGGCGGTTATGTGCATTTGGACAGGGCGATCAGTTAAGAAACGAAAAAAACTCCGCAGAACGGAGTTTCCAATTTCATTTTATAATTTCCATACTTCTTAATCTCCCCAGATCTCATCTTCTCCTTTCAACCATCTTTTCACCAATGCTGTAGTAACTGATTTGGGTCTTTCAATGGGATATCCCAATGCCCTGTCCCAGCAAAGGCTTGCCAATACACCTAAAGAGCGGCTTACTCCGAAAAGAACCGTGTAATATTCATATTCTTTCAACCCGAAATGTACCAGCAGTGATCCGCTGTGAGCATCCACATTCGGCCAGGGATTCTTTACTTTTCCTAAAGCCTGCAAAATGGGAGGAACCACTTCATAAATATTCCATACTGTCTGCACTAATGGATCATTGGGAATATGCCTCTTGCCGAATTCCATTTGTGCAATGAAACGTGGGTCTGTCTGACGTAAAACAGCATGTCCGTATCCCGGAACCACTCTTCCTTCACTCAATGTCTTCTTCACATACTCGGCGATCTGTTCTTTGGTAGGCATCTCCGTCTTCAGCTCCTCTCTCATTTCAAAGATCCACTTCACCACTTCCTGGTTGGCCAATCCATGCAGCGGGCCTGCCAGCCCGTTCATGCCTGCTGCCAGACACAAATACGGATCACTCAATGCAGAACCGACAAGATGAGTGGTATGTGCCGATACGTTTCCTCCTTCATGGTCGGCATGTATGGTCATGTACAAACGCATCAGCTCCTGGAATTCAAAATTCTCATAGCCGAGCATGTGGGCAAAATTCCCTGCCCAATCCAGCAAGCCGTTGGGCTGTATGTGATCACCGTTCTTATACTTTCGGCGGTAGATGTAAGCAGCAATACGTGGCAACCTGGCAATAAGGTCCATGGCATCATCAAACACTGCTTCCCAATAATCTTTTTTGCTCATTCCCTGCGCATATTGCTTTGCAAACCTTGACTCGGTCTGAAGCGCCATTATTGCTACTACAAATTGCGTCATCGGGTGAGCATTTATCGGCAATGACTCGATAGTATCGAACACATAATTGGGAACATGGCTGCGCCGCTGCCATACCGAAGTGATGTGCTGCACATCTTCTTCTTCAGGAAGGTCACCCACCAGCATCAGGTAAAACAACCCTTCCGGCAACGGCTCATTTCCGCCGTTTGCCTTTGGCAATTTTTGTCTTAATTCAGGAATGGAATAACCCCTGAAACGGATGCCATCCTGAGCATCCAGCAAAGAAGTTTCTGTCACCAGGCCAGTGATGCCCCTCATGCCCTGGTATATCTGAGACAAATACACCTGCCCTATCACTTTATCGCCATGTTCTTTAAGCAGGTCTTTTATTTCAGCCGTTACAATATCCGATTTTGCTTTGAACCTGTCTTTTAGCACTCCCATGATCTGTTAGATTTTATAAAATGTGTGAGAAAAAAATAGATGTACAAATTTAGGCAAAGCGGCATGGAGGAACAAAAATTCAAATTAAAACTTTACTGTTGTCAGGAGGTCACAGAAAGCAGGTTTATCGTTTGCGTGACCTCTCTGATCTTACTTTGGAGTTTTTCGATACAACCAGAAAGCCACAAGGGTGAACACCAGGTTGGGAAGCCAGGCTGCTACAATCGGTGAGAGATCTGCTTTGGTGGAAAAGACAGTTGAAAAACGATCCGATAAAATAAAGAAAGAAGCCATGACAATCCCAATGGCAAGATGAAGGCCGCTGCCGCCTCTTGTTTTCCTGCTTGCAACAATAGCCCCTATGAGGGTCAGCAATAAAACCGAAGCCGGTGTGGCTGTACGGCGATAGCGTTCCACTTTCAATGTGTTCAAGCCTTCGGTGCCTCTTTGTTCTTCCTGTTTGATAAATGACACTAATTCGGGGGTGGTCAGCTTGTCTTTCAGATAATCGTCTTTTCGCAACTCGGCCGGTTTTACAGAAAGCCTGATGGATAAGGTATCATAATAATTCATCACTTCACCCATGCTGTCCACTTTTCTTTCCACAGCGCCAAACAATCGCCAGTCCTTCGTAGCCGTGTCCCAACGGATCACGGATGAACGCAGATTGTAAACCACTTTGTCATCTTTTACCCTGTCCAGAAAAAAGCCTCTTGCCATCTTTGTTGCCGTATCGAATTCTTTGATGCCGACAAATGTGTTGGAATCGGTACGTAGATAAAAACAATTGAAGCAATTGGTGAAATTCATATTCCGGGACGGATCGTTGTTGTCCACATACTTTGTCTGAAAATTACCCCGGATCACATTGGCCTTTGGAATGAAATAACGGTTACCATACCAAAGGACCACGGCAAGCACGATACCCCCGACGAAATAAGGCCTCAGTATCCGGTTGTAAGTGATGCCGCTTGCCAGCATGGCAATGATCTCCGAATGTATGGCCATTCTGCTGGTGAAAAAAATGACAGAGATAAAAACAAAAAGCGGAAAGAGCAGGCTCCAGATCCAGGGAACAAACCCGATGTAATATTGCCGGATCAGTTGTATGGTGGTAAGCCCTGATTTGACAAAATTATCGGTCTTCTCACTGGAATCCACTGCCACGGCTATCACCGTGAATAGGAACATGCAAAAGAAAAAAGTCACAAAGAATTTTTTCAATATGTACCGGTCCAGTTTGCGCATAGAGGCAAGATGCCAAAAATAACAGAAAAATCGTTGATGAGTTGCGAAAGAAAATTTACAGCCGCTGCTTCAACACCTCCACCATATTGGTTTTCCAGTTGTGAAAATGGTTTTCATGGATCGCTTTTCGGGCTTCTTCCATCAGCCAGATATAAAAAGCAAGATTGTGAATGCTGGCAATGGCAAGCCCGGTTATCTCTTTTGATTTCATCAAATGCCTCAGGTATCCCTTGCTGTAATAATTACTTACCTCGCATTTAAGCCCTTCATCAATCGGGGAAAAATCTTTTTCCCATTTCTTATTGTCAATATTGATCACCCCTTTTGTAGTGAAGAGCATGGCATTTCTTCCATTGCGGGTGGGCATCACGCAGTCAAACATATCCACTCCCAGGGAAATACATTCCAGAATATTCCAGGGCGTACCCACTCCCATCAGGTACCTGGGCCGTTGCTGAGGCAAATGATCACAGCATAAGGCCGTAAGCTCATACATCATTTCTTCCGGTTCTCCCACACTTAATCCTCCGATCGCATTTCCTGTTGCATTTTTTGAACTGATAAAAGAACAGGATTCTATGCGCAGGTCCTGGTGTGTTCCTCCCTGAATTATCGGAAAAAGATTTTGAGTATATCCATATTTTGGATCAGTATTTCTCAGCCGGTCAAAACAACGGTCCAGCCACCGGTGCGTAAGTTCCATTGATCTCTTTGCATAGCGGTGATCGCTCGGATAGGGAGGGCATTCATCAAAGGCCATAATAATATCTGCGCCGATACTCCTTTGAATATCCATTACTAATTCAGGGCTGAACAGGTGCCTGCTTCCGTCAATATGACTTTGAAACACTACTCCTTCTTCTTTTATCTTTCTGTTGGCTGCCAGGGAAAAGACCTGGTAGCCGCCACTGTCCGTAAGTATCGGACGATCCCAATTCATAAACCGGTGAAGTCCGCCTGCCGACTCCAGCACATCAAGCCCCGGCCGCAGGTAGAGATGATAAGTGTTTCCCAGAATGATGGAAGCATTAATGTCTTCCTTCAACTGTTGCTGCATGACCGCTTTCACGCTTCCCACCGTTCCCACCGGCATGAAAACCGGCGTTGCTATTTCTCCGTGGTCTGTTTTAATGATTCCTGTTCTTGCTTTCGAAACCGTATCCGTTTTGAGCAATTTGAATGATAATTCTGACATATACTTCCTGAAACCTGCAAGATAAACCGAAACGGCCATCTGAATTTCAAAACCGTTTTATCCACAAGCTGTGAAATTTATTCAATTCCATGAGTAAGGGTTGTCGCTAACTTCGCTGCCATGCAAACTGTCACCTGGCAGGAAATCATTTTTTATTCTTTTGTTGTCATCACAGCCCTGCAATTATTTTATTACTTATTTTTTTTCAGCAGAGTGGCTTTTTACAAACCCAAAAGCAAAACACAATCGCAGCAACATCCGGTGTCTGTGATCATCTGCGCAAGAGATGAAGACGAAAACCTGGCACGGAATCTTCCGGGTGTACTGGTACAAACTTATCCGAGCACTTACGAAGTGGTGGTGGTGAATGACAATTCGCAGGACGATTCAAAATACATTTTGCAGGAATTGAAAAAAACATTCAAGTCGCTGAATGTGGTAGAGCTCTCACAGGAAGCAAAACTGATCAGCGGAAAAAAATTCCCTCTATCCATCGGCATCCGCGAATCCAAATATGAAATATTGCTGCTGACCGATGCTGATTGTGTTCCCGCCAGCGAACACTGGATCGAAAAAATGCAGAATTCCTATGATGACAATATCGAGATCGTATTGGGATATGGCGCTTATCACAAAACAAAAGGATTATTGAACAAGCTGATACGGTTCGAAACTTTTCATACAGCGCTTCAATTCCTTTCCTATGCACTGGCCGGCATGCCCTATATGGGAGTCGGGCGGAATCTTTCTTACAGGAAAAGCCTTTTCTTCAGAAACAAAGGATTCTCTTCCATCAATCATATTCCCAGCGGTGATGATGATCTTTTCATCAATAAGGTGGCCACCAAAAAAAATACGGCTGTTGTCCTTGACCAGGATGCCATCACCCGTTCCATACCTAAAAAAACATTCAGCGGGTGGCTGCATCAAAAAGCGAGGCATTACACAACAGCTAAATATTACAAGCCAAAACATAAATTTTTATTGGGTCTGTATTTCATTTCACAGTTCGTTTATTATCCGCTTCTGGTTCTCTCTGCCATTTATTTTAATTGGGAGCTTGCACTTGCTGTCTTTGGCATCCGCTTCCTGATTCAGGCTTTCATTCTTTATAAATCCATGAAAAGGCTGGGAGAAAAAGATCTCTGGCCCTGGTTCCTGTTCCTGGACATCTGGATGTTCTTCTATTACATCATCTTTGCACCGGCATTATGGAAAAAGCCCCGCAACAGCTGGAACTGATTACAAAATATTTTTCTGACTTCACCGGCCGGCAGCTGGAGCAACTGGCTGCTTTGGGCGCCTTGTACAAAGAGTGGAACGAAAAGATCAATATCATTTCCCGGAAAGATATTGATGCTCTTTTTGAAAAACACGTCCTTCATTCATTAAGCATTGCTGCAGCTTTTGAGTTTGAAAAAAATACAGAGATCATAGATATAGGCACCGGAGGCGGTTTTCCCGGTATTCCTCTGGCCATCTTTTTTCCTGAAGTGAAATTTCACCTTGTTGACAGCATCGGGAAAAAACTGAAAGTGGTACAGGCGATCGCAGATTCCATCGGCCTTAAAAATGTTACTATACAGCATATCCGTGCCGAAGAGATCAAAGACAGGAAATTTGACTTTGCGGTATCCCGGGCCGTTGCTTCATTAAAAGAGCTGTGGAAATGGAGCAAGCCGCTCTTAAAAAAACAATCCGTTACAAAAGAATTTTCACCGGGGCTGATATGCCTGAAAGGCGGAGACCTGGCACAAGAGATACATGAAAGTAACACCAGGCCCCGGGTCATGGAAATATCTGAACTCTTCCATGAGCCTTATTTCAAAGAAAAATATATTCTATACGTTTTCCGCTAAAAAACTACCGGAAAGTGGTATTGAATTATTGTGGATTAAATGGGACATTTGTGTTATGGCAGAGATCACAGTTTGTATAGTGGATGATAACAAAGCCATCCGGAGTGCATTGGAGGAGATCATCGGGATGTCTGAGGACTTCAAATGCCTCGGCACGATGGACAGTGCAGAGGATGCAATAAAAATGCTTCCCGGAATCAACCCCGAAGTTGTACTGATGGATATCAACCTGGGAAGTGAAGAAACGGGTATTGATTGTGTCAGGGAATTGAAAGGCAAAATGCCCGGAACAAATTTCATGATGTGCACCGTATATGAGGAAGATGATAAGATCTTTGAAGCCCTCCGTGCAGGCGCCAGCGGTTATATCTTAAAAAAGACGCCTCCTGCAAAATTATTGGAAGCGATCCGTGAACTCTATGAAGGCGGTTCGCCTATGAGCAGCCAGATAGCAAGAAAAGTTGTCGCTGCTTTTCAGTTAAACAATACCGGTTCAACTTCCGGCCCTGAAAAAGAACTGGGAGAACTGTCAAAAAGAGAAAAGGAGATCCTCGAATTATTGTCAAAAGGATTGATGTATAAAGAAATTGCAGCCCAGCTATACATAAGCCCCGAAACGATCCGCAAACATGCCTATCACATCTACGAAAAGCTGCACGTCGGAAATCGTGTAGAAGCGGTCAACAAGTATTTCGGAAGATAAAACTGCATTTTACTGCACATTTTATGGCCTCAGGGAACAAAAAATACCACTAAAGTGGTATTGAGCAGGTAATAAAAGTGCTATAATTTGCCCAACAGAACGTAGAAACCGAGGGTCCCTCCATTGATCATTAAACATGCGCATTACAAAATAAATCCTGCGCCAGCAAAAGCCACTACTCCCAAGCAGTGGTTTTTTTGTTGCCTGAATCACCAGTTCAATTCAAGTTTATTGTTCTTCCGGTCTATGTCTGCCATTCTCTGGCTGGGGTCAATCTCTGCCGTGACTATATCGGTCAGTTCCCGGTCCGTTTCCACAATGTAAGTTTCATTAGTCCAGTTCCAGGCCGGATAAATGACCCTTTTTATGGTACTGTCTTCAACCGGCTTCTCTCCAAACATGAGGTCCATAGGAACATAATGAAGCTCTTTACTTCCATCTTTGAATGTGAGTTGAAAATCCACGGGCATGGGCATCAGGCCTACACGGCGAAGGCGGACTTTTGTTTTATTTCCATCCTGCCACAGGCTGTCAATACCATAATCTATCGTCTTGGTGGAATTGATCCAATACTCGTAATACCAATCCAGTTGCAGTCCACTTACTTTTTCTGCAATACGCAGAAAATCGTGGCCATTCGGATGTTTGAACCTCCAGTTCCAGTAATAGCTCAGCAGAATCTTATCACGGACGGAATCCCCGGTAATGTAGCCCAATTGTTCAACAAACACTTCTCCTTTATTATACACTCCGCCGCCATAAGCAAAATTTGTATTATAATGATCAGCATGAGTGGAAAGTGGTTCTTCCTTTCCGCTTCGGGCAAGATTAAAATATCCGGCATAGGCTCCCGCATATGGAAAACCGGGGCTGTTGTCAAGAAAAGCTGTTATCCGGTCATCCGCATAAGAAGCAAATCCTTCGTCCATCCAGGGGTAAAGAGATTCGTTGTTTCCCAGTATTCCGTAATACCAGCAGTGCATCCATTCATGGATGGCAGCACCCGGGGTAAACAACAAAGTGGCCATGGGATATTCCATCCCTCCATCACCGCCATGAATAAACGAATATTGTTTGTAAGGATAAGGCCCGAAGGTTTTTTCAATGAAAGGCATTGCTTTTTCTGCCATATCCAACAGCGCTTCCCACTGCTGCGCCGGAACATTGGTATTTTTATACAGCACATTGATGGTCACTCCATCTTTCAGCTTTCTTGAAATGTGAATGTATCCGGGATCGGCGGCCCACATGAAATCATGGACATTGGGAGCAAAGAAATGCCAGGTCAGTTTATCCCCCGCAGGGCGCACCACTTTGGTGCCCGGCGCTTCATATCCGTAACCGATCTGGTTGGCATTTTGCAAATAACCTGTGCCTCCCAGTATGTAATTTTTGTCAATAGTGATATGCACATCAAAATCTCCCCACACTCCATAAAATTCTCTTGCTATATAGGGGTCGGGATGCCAGCCGTCATAATCATATTCGCACATCTTGGGATACCATTGGCTCATGGAATAACGGACCTTGGTGGAAGAGTTATCTCTACCGCTGCGTCGTATCTGTATGGGAACCTGGGCTTCAAATTCCATATCAAAGACCACTTTCGATTTGGGAAGTATCGGTTTGTCCAGCATCACTTCAAGAATGGTTTCAAAGACCTGGTATTTCTGAGGCCGGCCGTTCATTTTTAAAGAAAGCACCTTTTGATATCCGATCTCATCAGGTTTCAGATTTTGAATACGGTCTTTCACCCTCGAATCCCAGTCCGGTATCGGATTTCCGCTTCTGGAAGTCCCCAATACAATGGTGCCCTGCCTGCGGCTGCGCACATCCATCATGCTGTTCGGCTGAAAAGCATTCCAGTATAAATGATAGAAGACCTTGTCCAGGGTGTCCGGTGAATTGTTCCAGTACTCAAGTGACTGCTTGCCGGTAAAGCGGTTGGTCTGAACATTCATGTCAATATTCATCACATACTTTACCCGTTGCTGCCAGCGGTCGGGCTGCGACTTTACTGATCCGATCAGTAAACATCCGAAAAGGACAAATGAGATCTTTTTAATCATTCCTGTATTATTTGATCTTCAAATTTCGGGAAACCAATGTTAGGAGAAAAGTAAATTTGAATAAATGAGTACAGAGGCCTGTAATGACTGAAAAAGCATCTGAAAAGTTTCTTCCTGTTTCCGGGAAAAGATCAGGATCAGCAAAATCATTTTCTCACTTCATTCAAAAATGAGAGTTGAAGCATCTTCTCCGGTTTTCATTCCGGTAATAGCCGTAAATGTTCTTTGAATTAAATGGTGATTGCCTCTCTTAACAATCTTCCCTGTGTGTTGAAGAAAAGATATTTTTTCTGAAAATCATTTTTCTTAACAAGGATACGGTATTGTTGAGTGCCGCCGGGAAGTATGACGATGGAAACTCCATCGGTATCCCAGTCTGCATACTTGCTTTTTGAAAAACCGTCTTTTACCTCATCGGGAAGTTTATCATAAGACCATTCCTTCTCGCTGCCTTTCCAGTCGCCTTTATTGCTGTAAGATGCAATATAATTCTCTCCATCCAGCGTGAATTGAACATTCACCTTCACCAGCTGGTCTTTATATTCCACATCATCTGCTTTGGGATATTGGTGTTTAAAAGCATCTTTCACTGCCTGAGGGATGTCACGAACCTGTGCCGAAGCCAGTAAAAAAGAAAAAAGTACGGTAGTTAGCATCATTATTTTTTTCATAACAAAATATTTTCCGGAGGTGAGAAAAAAATATGCCAGTTATTTTATGACCTGCCTGCCACCACAATAACGATCTCGCCTTTCACTGTTTTTTGTTTAAAGTGATCATAAACTTGCTGCAAAGTTCCTCTTTTATTCTCTTCAAAAAGTTTTGTCAGCTCTCGGCTGACAGAACACAACCTGTCACTGCCAAAATATTGGATCATTTCTTCAAGTGTCTTTACCAATCGCATGGGAGATTCATAAAATATCATGGTCCTTTCTTCAACGGCAAGTTGTTTCATCAAAGTTTGCCTTCCCTTTTTCTGCGGCAGGAACCCTTCAAAAACAAAACGGTTGGAAGGAATGCCGCTGTTGACCAGTGCAGGAACAAAAGCTGTGGCACCGGGCAAACACTCCACCTGCACCCCTACTTTAATACATTCCCTTATGATTAAAAAAGCCGGATCTGAAATACCCGGTGTGCCTGCATCAGTAAGCAGCGCCATTTTTTTGCCCTGCAACAACTGATCCACAAGATGATGAAGCACTTTGTGTTCGTTATGCTGATGATAAGGGGAAAGCGGTTTGCTGATCCCGTAATGATTCAGCAAATGTGATGTGGTACGTGTATCTTCTGCAAGAATAAGGTCCACTTCCTTCAGCACTTCCAACGCTCTTAGCGTGATGTCTTTTAAATTGCCGATGGGAGAAGGAACGATATAAAGCATGAATTTGAAAATTTGAAAATGTGCAAATTTGAAAATGCAGTTTCTGACCAGAAGAACAATTTTCAAATTCCAGGATAGTCACATTTGTCAATTGACATTGATCTCAAAGTATTCCATTACAGGGTTGGCCAGTAATTTTTTACTTGCGTCTTCTGCGATCTGTTTTGCCTGTGCCGGATCGCCGGCTTCTATCTGAAGGGTGATGTTCTTTCCGATCCTGACATCTTCAATCCCCTCCAGTCCGAGGCTCTCCAGGCTGCTCTTCACTGCTTTTCCCTGAGGATCGAGAAGTTCTTTCAACGGCATCACTTTAATCTGTACGGTATAGGTCATGCTGTTTTGTTTTTGAAGAGCAAAGATACAAGAACGTAAACGATGAAAATGACAGGCACCGACAGCCATTTCAATAACAGGATGGCAATACCGGCAAGAATGATCAGTAAAATTTTCGGCCAGTTATTCACCAATGAAAAATCTTTGAACTTGAGGCTCATGATAGGCAGATTTGAAACCATCAGGTATGAGACAATCAGGATCAATCCATATAAAAACCATTTATTCAACAGCAACTGTATCACCCATGCCTCATTTACATTCCAGTAGATCAGCGGAAGCGATGCGATCAACAACCCCGCAGCAGGTACAGGAACTCCCCTGAATGAATACTGCTGTGAACTGTCAAGATTGAACCTTGCCAGGCGATAGGCCGCTGCAGCAGGAATCACAAAAGCAGCATACAACCAAATGGAAGAGCTATCCAGTCCGTCCACCTGCTGTGCATGGCTCAACCGCAGGAACTGATAAATGATCATGGCAGGCGCCACACCAAAGCTCACCACATCGGCAAGAGAATCCAGTTGCTTTCCCATGTCAGATGTGGCTTTGAAAAGCCTTGCTATAAATCCATCAAAAAAATCAACAACCGCCGCCAGTCCGATAAACAAAGAAGCCATCCATATCTTTTCAGGTATATCTATCAGCTGAACACCTTCTTCGCTGGTAAAAGTGATGATCCCGTTCTGCAAAGTAAACACAAGGGCAATGCAGCCAAAAACGAGATTCAGCAGCGTAAATAAATTAGGAATTTGTTTCATGAAAAAATTTGTGAACAATATTTATGGCACAACGGCAAATTAGCACTTTATTTTTTCATCAGTGCCTCTATTTCTTCCACAGTGACCGGGATCTTTGCCATCAGGTCCTTATTCCCGTTACGGGTGATCCACAAATTATTTTCTATCCGCACACCCATGTGCTCTTCTTCAATATAGATTCCGGGTTCCACAGTGAACACCATTCCCGCACGAATCGGTTCTGTCCTGGTTCCCAAATCATGCACATCAATGCCCAGATGATGAGAAATGCCGTGATACAAATATTTTCTGTATGCCCTGTTTTCAGGATCTTCATTCTTTACATCACTCTTTCTCAACAGCCCGATCTTCAGGAACTGCTGCGTGGCTTCTTCACCCACTTTCTCCGAATAATCATTGATCGTTATTCCTGGTTTCAACAGGCTTTTGGCATAATTGTGCAGGTGCAGGCATGCATTATATACCGTCTTCTGCCTTCTGGTAAACTTGCCGTTTACGGGAACCGTACGGGTGAGGTCTGCACAATAGCTGCCATATTCAGCTCCGAAATCCATCAATACCAGTTCACCGTCTTTACATTCCTGGTTGTTGAATACATAGTGCAATGTCCTTGCCCTGTCACCACTGGCAATGATGCTTCCATAGGCGGGGCCTGTAGATCTCTGACTTAGGAATGAACGATATATCTCCGCTTCGATCTCATACTCCATCACGCCCGGCTTAATAAATTTCAAAAGGCTGTGGAAAGTGTTGTTGGTAATGTCTATCGCCTGCTGCATCAACTCGATTTCTTCCGGTGTTTTGATAGCCCTCAGTTCTTTCATGATCTTAGCCGTTCTCTGATAGTTATGCAGGGGATAGCGGGTTTTCATTTCTTCTACAAAACGGTATTCCCTTGTTTGCAGCCAGCTCGACTTACGGTCATTCTCATTTGTATCCAGGTAAATGGTATCGGCCAGATGGATCCACGTCTGCAACAAAGCTTCAATACTGTCCAGCCATACAATGGTTTTGATCCCGCTCATTGCCTGTCCTTCATTGCTGCGCAATCTTTTACCATCCCATTTTTCCTTGAGTTCATTGGGCCTCACCAATACCAGCACTTCCCTGTATTTGGGATCGGGGTTATCCGGAAAAAGAATGACCATGCTGTCTTCCTGAGTGATGCCACTCAGCCAGAATAGATCGCTGTTCTGTTTGAACGGATATAAGGCATCGCCATTCATTGGCATTTCATCATTGCTGACAAAAATAGCTATGGAATTTCTTTGCATGCTTCTTACAAAGCGTTCCCTGTTTTTGGTAAAAAGCTCGGGGAATACCGGTTGATATTTCATTGATCTGATCTTTTTATGATGAATAATAACACGCTAAAGGCTTAACATGTTTTTTCTTTCCATAAATTTTTAAGTACAGAAATAATTAGTTCTCAAAATATTCTGCCTGCAGTTAAAGGTAGTTTTTTCTCGATTTCCGGCACAAAAGCAGAACGTAACAGGAACCATTAACCATAAATTTATTATCAAAACTAACACTTGTTTGCATAAAAGAAGCTTTGTGTTTACTTTTGCGCCAACCAAATTTCAGCTCCTATATGTCTGTGCCAACCACTACTCTTTCAAAACAAAGCCTTTTAAACCTAGGATTAAAGAATACGGATTCGATACACTATCAATCAACTCCTGAAGAATTAGTGCAGGACTCGCTACGCATCGGTGAAGGGGTTTTGAATGAGACAGGCGCCCTGGTGATAAGGACCGGGAAGTTCACCGGAAGATCACCCAAAGACAAGTTCACCGTGAAGGACGAGATCACCGAAAACAGTGTAAACTGGAATGACATCAATATTCCGATAGAGCCGCATTATTTCGACATCATTTTTAAAAAGATCACCAACTACCTGGCCGAACGTAAGGAATTATGGGTCCGCGATTGCTATGCCTGTGCCGATCCGCGGTACAGACTGAATGTAAGGACTATCAATGAAAAGC
The DNA here is from genome assembly GCA_026936105.1 of Chitinophagales bacterium. Lineage (GTDB taxonomy): Bacteria > Bacteroidota > Bacteroidia > Chitinophagales > Chitinophagaceae > UTBCD1. The sequence continues at coordinate 216,817 of JAIXKI010000024.1, read as the reverse complement.
CATGGAACAATCTTTTTATGTATAATATGTTCCTGCGTCCGAAACCGGAAGAGCTGGATAATTTCAAACCGGACTGGCATGTGATCAGCGCACCTGGCCTGAACCTGGATCCGAAAGAATGCGGCATCCGGCAGGAAAATGTAACACTCGTTTCTTTTAAACACAGGATGATTTTGATCGCCGGAAGCGGATACACCGGTGAAATGAAGAAAGGTATATTCGGAATTCTGAATTTCATTCTGCCTCATGACAAGAATGTGCTGAGCATGCACTGCAGCGCCAACATCGGAAAAAAAGGTGACACAGCTATTTTCTTCGGCCTGAGCGGAACCGGCAAGACCACTTTAAGCGCCGACCCCGACAGAAACCTTATCGGTGATGATGAGCATGCCTGGACAGATGACAATGTTTTCAACTTCGAAGGGGGATGTTATGCAAAGACCATTCACCTTTCGGAGGAACACGAGCCGGAGATCTACCGTGCCATCCGTCCAGGTGCATTGGTGGAAAATATGGTTTTTTACCCCGGCACAAACAAGTTGAATTTTGATGACACTTCGATCACAGAGAACACCAGGGTATCGTACCCATTGTATTTTATCAGTAATGCCCAGGAGCCTTCCATTGGCGGGCTTCCAAAAAATATTTTCTTTCTCACCTGCGATGCATTCGGGGTGTTGCCTCCCATATCAAGGTTGTCTGCCGGACAGGCCATGTATCAATTTATATCGGGATATACGGCAAAAGTGGCCGGAACTGAAGTTGGCATCACCGAACCGAAGCCGACATTCAGCGCTTGCTTCGGAGCTCCCTTCCTTCCTCTTCATCCTGGAAAGTATGCAGAGATGCTGGGAGAAAAGATGGTAAAACATAAAGTAAATGTGTGGTTGGTGAATACAGGATGGACCGGCGGCCCTTACGGAGTGGGAAACCGCATGAAGCTGGGTTATACCAGAGCCATGATCACAGCTGCCCTGGAAGGCAAGCTGGATAATGTTGCTTATGAGGATCACCCTGTTTTTGGAGTGGCCATTCCAAAAGAATGTCCCGGCGTACCATCTGAGGTACTGAATCCGAGAAATACGTGGACAGATAAAAACGCTTACGATGAAAAAGCAAAATATCTTGCCGGATTATTCATAAAGAATTTTGAAAAATATGCTGAGGGTGTAGGAAAAGATGTTCTTGAAGCAGCGCCAAAGCCCTGAAGCAGATTGTAAAAAATTTTATAAAGGAACTCCTTCACAAAATGCGAAGGAGTTTTTGTTTACACCGGATCCTTTTAATATTTCTTTTAAAATTTTTCACTTCGCTTCCCGTTATCAATAAATGATGAAAAACTTAAGAAAGTATCTGTTTCTCTGTACATTCTTTCTTCCTTTATTTCTCAGTGCCCAATATCAAAAAGGAGATGTCGTCAAATGGAGTGCGGACAGGAAGCTTGCCTGGAAAGATTACCTAGCAAAGCCTGACCCTTCCAATGGTGCGGCAGCCATCACCTCCACTTACATTGGCATTCAGAACAGCTATACCGATAAAAGTTTCAGTTATACGATCAGTTCAGGGTTCATCAAAAACAAGTCATGGGTCCGTGTACAGGATGACCATGTGTTGAAACATGAGCAGGGTCATTTCGATATAACTGAGATCTATGCAAGGAAACTTTTTAAAGCTTTAAGAGAATACAGGTTTAACCGCAATACAGTGGAGAAGGACGTTGATAAGATCTATGATGATGTACTGAAAGAAAAAGATGAGATGCAAAGACAATATGACCGGGAAACCGATTTCAGCCGTGATAAAGAGAAGCAGCGTGAATGGCTGAAAAAGATAGACGTGATGCTGAATGAACTAAAGGTATATGCGAACTATTCTTCATGAAAGATGTGCTCAATCTGCGCCTTTTTCAAATTTCAGGAGCTGTTTTTTCAATGCCCTGCGGGGTTTGCCATTGCTCATCAAAACCGGATGGAGCTGAGGAGTGTTGGCCATCATACGGGTCTTTATTTGCTCTACCAGATAAGAATTTTCAGGCACACAAATGATATTGACGGTACTCACCGATCCGTCGGTTTCGATTGCATAATCTATATATAAAGTGTAAGTTCCTTTTTTAATTTTTTTGGAAGGAATCACTGCTGTTTCTATTTCTTTACTGTACTCATCAATGAATTGCTTCCAGATCTGATCGTTGGTCTTCGGAGCACTTTCGGTTTCTTCGACAGTTGCAGCGGATGTTGAATCTGTAGCCTGAACTGATACTTTCGTTTTTTCAGACTGAGTAACTTTTACAGCAGCCGCTTTCAGTGAATCGGCTCTTTTCTTTACCAATGAATCGGGGAGCAACTGAAGGCTATCCCCTTTTTTTAATACCATGCCTGTGTCGGATTTCAGCTTCCCGCCGAAAAGAGCATCTTTCAATGTTTGCGCACCGGAAGTTAATCCGGTCATTAATGCTATGACCAGAAATAAAGTTCTCATACACTAAAACAATCCATACAATTGAGCGTCCACTTTCTGAATGATCTCGCCGAAATGCTCTTCATTTTCCGGGAACCGGTTCTTATCCACATCAATCACCAAAAGCGGGCCTTCTTTGTAGCTCTCAATCCATTTATTATAAAACTCGTTCAGTTTTTTAAGATAATCAAGCCTGATGTTTTCTTCATACTCTCTTCCCCTTTTTTGAATATTGCCAACCAATGTCGGCACTGAAGCATTCAGGTATATTAACAGATCCGGCGGCTTGATCATTGTCTTCAAAGTCTGAAAGAAATGATAATAATTGTCAAAATCCCTTTTGCTCATCAGTCCCATATCATGCAAATTGGGAGCAAAGATGTTGGCATCTTCATATATCGTTCTGTCCTGGATCACGGTCTCCGTGCCCTTCTGTATCTCCACCAATTGTTTCAACCTGCTGTTCAGAAAATAAATCTGGAGATTAAAGCTCCAGCGGGGCATGTCTTCATAAAAATCCATCAAATAAGGATTATGATCCACATCCTCAAAATGAGGGATCCATTTATATTGCTTGCTAAGCATCTCGGTCAGCGTGGTCTTTCCTGCGCCAATATTACCCGCCACCGCAATATGTTTCGGTTTCTTAGCTTTTGCCATATTGTAAATTAAAAAATCCTGTGATAGACCACCGGTCCGGTTTAAAATCTCGAATGTCTAAAGTAATTAAAATATAGGCCTGACGATAAAAATATTTTTTATGCGCCAATAATGAAGCTCTTTTAAAAATAATTAAATTCCATCCTCTGCCGTACCAGCTCAATAGTGGCTTTGGCGCTCTTACGGGCTTTCTCTGTGCCCTGCTCCACCACCTGTGCCAGGAATGCGGTGTCATGATAAATGTTTTCCGCTTTTTCCCTGATGGGCGAAATGAATTTCACCATATCTTCTGCCAGCTGCTTCTTCAGATCTCCATAACGGATAGTGCAGTTCCCATAATCTTCATCAAATTTTTTCACCGTATCTTCTGTACTGACCAGGCTCATCAACTGAAAAATATTTTCGATCTCAGGTGGTTTTGCAGAATTTTTCACCGTAGGGCCTGTATCCGTTTTTGCCTTCATCACTTTTTTACGGATCAGGTCATCATCATCTGCCAGATATAATGTAGCAAACTGATTCTCGCTCTTACTCATTTTGCCGGCGCCGTCCAGGCTGGGAACTTTCACCAGCTCTTCTCCGAAATTGAATGCTTCCGGTTCCTGAAACAGATCGCCATAACGGTGATTGAATCGCTGGGCAAAATTGCGGGCCATCTCCAGGTGTTGTTGCTGATCTTTTCCAACGGGAACATATCGGGCCCGGTGAATCAGAATATCTGCTGCCTGCAATACCGGGTAGGTCAGCAATCCGGCATTCACATTTTCGGGCTGTAACCTTACCTTTTCTTTGAACGTACTGGTCTTTTCCAATTCGCCTTTATAGGCCAGCATATTCAGGATCAGGTACAGTTCTGCTATCTCGGGAATACGGCTTTGTACATACAGGCAGGCTTTGGAAGGGTCTATTCCCGCGGCAATATTTTCTGCCAAAACACGAAGCACACTGTTTTTTAACTCTTTGGTATCAGGATGCGTTGTCAGTGAATGCCAGTCGGCCACCATGAAATAACAATCATACTGCTCCTGCATGCGCACATAATTGCGCAGGGCTCCAAAGTAGTTTCCAAGATGCAGGTATCCTGTAGGCCTGATGCCACTCATAACTATCTGCCTGCCTTCAGGCCGGGTTTCTTTCTCTTTTTCCATCCGGGCGAAGATAACAAAATAGTCGTCAGCCTTTAGTGCCGGATACCGTATATGACCGCTTATCAAAAATACCTGTTCAAAGCACCATGCTTCTTGTTTGCCGTCCGTTACTCCTGACCCAATGAGCTATATTTGTGCAATGGAAGTGAACGATGCATTGATCGAAAAACTGGCAAACCTGGCGAAGCTGAAATTTGAAGATGCCGAAAAAGAAGAGATCAAAAGAGATCTGCAGAAAATGATAGGGTTTGTAGAAAAATTGAATGAACTCGACCTGGAAGGTGTGGAGCCTTTATTGCACATGAGCGATGAAGTGAATGTGTTAAGAGAAGATGAAGTAAAAGGTTCAATAAGCCGGGAAGAAGCACTGAAAAATGCCCCCCTGCATGATGATCAATTTTTTAAAGTACCAAAAGTGATTAAAAAATAATGTCCATTGCCGGTTACCGATATGAAAAAGCAACCTCCAAAACCGGTAACAGATAACAGGAAAATTGTAACAATGAACTCAATCATCCATCTCGACAATATTCAGAAAAGCTATTTCATGGGCAGGATGGAGCTGAAAGTACTGAAAGGCATTTCTCTGGATATTTACAAAAATGAATATGTAGCGCTGATGGGGCCCAGCGGGTCAGGAAAAAGTACACTGATGAACATTATAGGTTGCCTTGACTCACCGACTTCCGGAAAATACATTTTAAACGGGCAGGACGTCAGTAAGATGCAGGACAATGACCTGGCAGAAGTGCGCAACAAGGAGATCGGTTTTGTTTTTCAGCAATTCAATCTGCTGCCCAGGCTAACCGCTTTGGAAAACGTTGCGTTGCCATTGATCTACAGCGGCATGAGCCGTAAACTGCGTAATGAAAGAGCAATGCATGTTCTGGAACTGGTGAACCTTACAGACCGCAGCCATCACAAACCAAACGAATTGTCGGGGGGGCAATGCCAGAGAGTGGCTATTGCCAGAGCTTTGGTAAACGATCCCTCCCTGATTCTGGCAGATGAGCCTACCGGAAACTTAGATACAAGTACTTCGTACGAGATCATGAATATATTCGGAGAAATTCATTCAAGAGGTAATACCGTGGTCCTGGTCACCCATGAACCGGACATTGCCAACTATGCCGGAAGAATTGTCCGGCTGCGGGATGGCATAGTGGAAAGCGATGAGCTCAATGCGGCAAAAGGAAATCTGGCCACATCTGATAGCAGGTAGATTTAATGAATCCTGTCAACTTTTTATTACCGTTATTGTTTGTGTAATATCTGCGAACGCATAATTAATAACCAAATCATGGCACTGAAGATCTATACTAAAACAGGTGATAAAGGGCTGACTTCCCTTATCCAGGGTACCCGGGTTCCGAAAAGTGATCCCCGCATTGAAGCTTATGGTACGGTGGATGAATTAAATTCCTGGGTCGGGCTGGTGGCAGACCAGGTAAATATTGAGGCCTGCAGAAATATTTTACTGGAAACCCAGGATCGCCTGCTTACTATCGGCGCTTTGCTCGCCACCGACCCAAATAAGAAGATGGTAATGAAGCTTCCCCAGCTGGCTGAAACAGATGTCACCTTGCTGGAGAGCGAAATTGATAAAATGAGTAATGAGCTTCCTCCGTTAAAAGCCTTCATTCTTCCCGGCGGTCATGTTACTGTTTCCAATATTCACATTGCAAGATGCGTTTGCCGCAGGGCGGAACGGCATTGTGTACTGATGCAGCAAAATGAAATTCCTGTTGATCCCCTGATCATTAAATACCTGAACCGGCTCAGCGATTATCTTTTTGAACTGGCCCGTTACATGAGTCATAAGTTAGGAGCCAGAGAAATTCCATGGAAAGCGAGAGTATAAAATAATCAGGCTCTCTGCCTGAAACGAATTTTATTTCGTAATGAAAGGTTATAACATTACATTATCACGATATTTAATTTTTTGTTTCCTTGGCCTTTCTGCAACCGGGAAATCCCATTCGCAAAGTGGTGCACAAATGGTATTTCGGAAAATTGATGATCAAAATGGATTAAGTGATAATGATGTGCAGTGTATCTATAAAGATCAAAGAAATTTTGTCTGGATCGGAACTGCTTCAGGTTTGAATTTGCTGGATGGGTCGTCCCTAACTGTTTTCACCAATGAAACGAACAACAAGAATTCTATCAGCAATAATAATATCCAGGCAATCACAGAAGACCGGAGTGGTCTATTATGGATAGGCACCGGAGAAGGTTTAAATATTTTTGATCCCCGATTAAATAAGTTCAGCATTGTACCGCTACCCAACTTCAACAATTATCAAAAGGACAATATCAAAAGCCTCGCTGTTGACAAAAAAAATAATGTTTTTATTGGAACACCAAATGGGTTGTTTATCTATTCTGCTTTCACAAAAAAAATATCTCCTATAATATTTCCAGGATATGGTACTGACAGTATTCACAATAATAATATCACCCACCTTGCATTAGATACGGAAGATTTATTATGGATTTCAACTCTCAATGGACTGTGGAGTTATTCTGAAAAATCTCATAAAATTAGTCAGGAGATCAGTGCTGAAAATGAGCCGTTGTTTAAACCGATTTTTACCTGCATTCTGATTGACCATACCGGTAAATTATGGGCAGGTATTTGGGATAGTGTTTTAATAGAATTCAATCCTGTTACAAAAAAAATCACCAACCATTTAATACCCGGCATAGAAAAAATTCTATCCATTGCGGAAATAAAACAACCTGGAGGTAATTACATTTTCTGGCTGAATGGAATAGGAATCGGATTTGATCCATCAGCAAATAAAGTAATTCATTTTTCCAAACCTACGGGACTTCCGGGTTTTCCGAATGCAAACACTCTTTATACATCCGGTGATAACTGGCTTTGGATGGGGACTGCAAAAGGTCTTTATTATTATAATCCTGCAAAGACATTAATTAAAGTAACGCTGTTTCGTTCACCGACAACAGGTCAATCTATCAGCATCAGGGAATGGGCAAACAATTGCTGGTATCGGATCCGATTCTAGTTTTTGAAAGTCTTTTGATGAGAATTTAAATATTATAAATAAGTATAGCAGCGGTTTGAGCAAGAAAGCAATTTCATGTCTTTCATTACAACAATTGTCTCAAAACAGTTTTATCGCCGGCACTTCAAAGGGAATAGCAACAATTGACCTGCCTGCAAATAGAATAAAATTAAATCCGCTGGCATTTCTGCAAAATCATAAAGCTTCCGGAAATTTTATCACATTCCTGTTCAAAGATTTCAAAGGCAACTGGTGGTTATTTCCCTGGAGAAATGGTATTTGGACAGCAGACTCTGATTTTAAAAAATTCACTCAGCTTTTTAATAATTTCCTTTTTGAAAACGGTAAACCAAAACCGCTGGTTATTGCCGATGCTGCTGAAGATGCTGATCATAATGTGTGGATGGCTGATTTGGACGAAGGCATTATCTTTTATAACCGGAAAACTCATACTTTCTCAAAACCATTTGAAAAAGGATTAGGATCAAAATACACTTGCCTCCAGGTAATTTATTTCAGGAAAAACTGTTATTCATTTTCAGGGAACAAAATATTAAAATGGAATGTGGATACAGTTCATTTACAAATAATAGATCTGCCTGCGCACATGGACAGACCGATCTCATCCATGGCAATGGACAGCAGTGGCAGGCTATGGGTCGCTACCGGAAAAGGATTAGTAGTATATGACTTCAAAACAAATTCCTACGAACGTTTCACTACTGCCGATGGTTTAGTCACCAACAATATGGATGGGACACTGTATTGCAGGGATAATGGGATCATGATTTTTGGAAGCCCCTATTATCTTTTATCATTTAACCCTGATCAAATGCTTGCTTCGCTTGACAAAAAGCCCGGATTGCAATTTGAAGGCGCCATCGTAAACGGAAAGCCGATTCTTCTTGATTCATCAACAGAAATGAAATTTAATCACAACCAGAATAACTTTATATTCAAATGGGCAGTTACTGATTATAATAATCCCTTTAATAATCACTATTCTTATTTACTGCAGGGCGCAGATAAAAACTGGCATGACAACGGATCCCGTGGACAATTGAATTTTGCAAATCTATCTCCCGGAAAATATGTACTGCTTTTCAAAGGGAAAAACAGTAATGAAATAGATACAGGTTCAGTCTTAAAGTATCAGTTTGAAATCCTGCCGCCCTTTTGGCAAACATGGTGGTTTCTCTCGCTGGTCGGTTTGTCTGTGCTGTTGATTTTTTATTTTTTTTACAGATACCGTATACAACAAGCGTTGAATCTTGAAAAATTGCGAAATAAAATTTCATTGGACCTCCATGACGACATTGGCTCTACCCTTAGTTCTATTTCCATTCTTAGTGAAATGGCAATTCGCCAAAACAAAGAAGCTGCAACCACTGCAATGCTACGTGAAATAAAAGAAAACTCCATTTCCCTGATGGATAAAATGGATGATATAGTTTGGAGTATCAACCCCGAAAATGATTCAATAGAAAATCTTTTTTTACGGATAAAAACATTTGCCACCAGGTTATTTGAAGCAAAAGAAATAGCATACAGGATTGAAATTGAAAATAACCTAAGGAAGGTAAAGCTGCCCATGCAAAACAGGCAAAATATTTACCTGATCATGAAAGAAGCTATCAACAACCTTGTGAAATATTCAGATTGTACCGAAGCAGAGATAAATGTTGGACTTATGGGAGATAAATTGAATATCGTCATACAGGATAATGGAAAAGGGTTTGATAAAAAGAATATTGTTTCAGGAAATGGAATTCACAGCATGAATAAAAGAACTCAGGAAATGGACGCAAATCTTGAAATAAAAGCATCTGAAGGAAAAGGGACAATGATAATTCTTTCCTTAAAAATCAAATAAACATACGATAGGTAAACATGAAAGTTTAGTTCAATTTTACAAAAATGATAAAAGTAGCCATAGTAGAAGATAATAACACGTTACGGCAATCGCTGGCAAATTTAATAGATCATTCCGAGGGTATGCATTGTGTGAGTTTGCTTCCCAATTTGTTGAATGTAATAAGTGAATTAGGCAAAACAAAACCAGATGTCTTATTGATGGATATTGGTCTTCCCAATATTTCAGGCATTGAAGGGGTGCGAACAGTGAAAGATAATTTTAACGACATTGAAGTGCTGATGTTTACTGTGTTTGAAGATGACAATAAAATTTTTGAAGCAATAAAAGCAGGCGCTTCCGGATATATTTTAAAAAAATCCCCTCCTGAAGAAATAATAGAAGCCATCCGCACTCTGTACTATGGCGGCGCTCCCATGACGGCAAGCATAGCCAGAAAGGTGATTGCTTCGTTTCAGCAAAGCCCGATTCATCCAAAAGAAGAGTTTCAATTAACCACCCGTGAAAACGAAATACTTCACTCACTGATTGACGGGCTGAGTTATAAAAAGCTTGCAGAGAAATATTTCATCAGTATCAGCACCATCCGCACCCATATCCATCATATTTATGAAAAACTGCACGTCAATTCCAAAGCAGAAGCAGTAGCCAAAATTCTTCGCTCAAAGACCTAAAATCATATATTCATCCGATTGTCCTGAATGGATCAAATCTTCAAATTGCATTGGCATGCGGTAAGTCCGTTATTAATCAATAATGGAATAGCATTCCCGGTCATTTCATCTATTGCTATAATTATGAAAATAGTCAACGATGAAAAAATATATTCTTATTATTTCTGCCTTGTTTAGTTTAAATATGGCGATGGCACAGGTTAAAAACCCGAAAGATGTAATAAAAAATTCTGCATCCGACAAAGCCAACGGTCGTATAGAAGAGGCCTCGGATAAAGCTGTAGATAAATTAGAAAATGGAATCAAAGGTCTTTTTAAAAAGAAAAAGAAGAATGATAAATCAGATACAAAGACGCAGGCAACGGGTACAACCAACAACTCAGCTTCATCAGAAAATTCCCATGACACCACTCCACAGGCCAATGCCTCTATTCAAGCCTACCAAAACTATGACTTTGTTCCGGGCGATACTGTACTCTTTGCCGATAATTTTACAGAAGACCAGGATGGTGAATTTCCTTCACACTGGACACTTACAGAAGGACAGGCTGTAGTGAATAAAGTAAATGGTAAACCTGCCTTTCTTCTTACAGGAAAAAGTAATTGCCGTGTGTATCCGCGTATGAAAACAACTTCGTATTTAACCGACCCCTTCACAATTGAATTTGATTATTATGCCAACGAAAGCTATGGACCAAGGGTGGCTCTTGACTATACGAATAAAGATGGCAACACATCAGAAGGATACTTAGAGTTTAACACAAGCGGTAAGGTATCTACATTATACCTACCTACATACTTTAGCGCCACTTATCCGAATGAAAACGATAATACTTACCGCAACAAATGGCATCATGCTGCACTCATTTATAAAAACGGGCAGGTAAAATGTTATATTGATCAATACCGGGTTTTAGTAATCCCCAGCTTCTTCAATGTAGTTCCCACATCATTCGGATTTGCAGGATTTGGTGATGCTGCCAGACCAACCATTTTTACTAATGTGCGTGTTGCAAAAGGTGGTGCGATGAATATGATTGGTAAAAAATTCACTGAGTCAAAAATTGTAACACATGGTATCACATTCGATATAGATAAATCAGACATCAAACCCGAGAGCATGGGTACGCTGAACATGATAGTGAATATCATGAAAAACAATCCGGATTTAAAATTTGAAATAGACGGTCATACCGATAATACAGGCGATGCTGCACACAATCTTACTTTATCCCAACAGCGTGCAGATGCAGTAAAGGCACAATTAGTCGGCATGGGAATAGATGCCTCTCGCCTTACCACCAAAGGATTTGGCGATACCGTACCTATTGCAGATAACAGCACGCCGGATGGAAGAGCCAATAACAGAAGAGTGGAATTTGTGAAGATGTAATCAATAACAGCACTCACCATGAAAATAAGTCAAGCACTTACATTATCCTGCCTGCTCCTTTTGCATTGGACATTCTCAAATGCCCAATGCAGCATTTCCATACAATGCAAAGAAATAAACCTGTCGGTGTCGGGCTCTTTAAAATGCAGCCCGGTTGAAGAAGATGATCCCGCTGACCTGGCTGAGGCGTATTCTTTTTTTATTGGTTTTTACGGCAATACCCAAAGCGACAACCAAAGATTTGAATTACGCTTTCCTTCAAGAATAGCCACCTATCACTGGGCTCAGGCAAGCGTTGATGATGAAACTGACTCCCTGTATGCGTGGTTGTCTTATGATGTTAATCCTGAGGTATATGGTCATCTCGTGCAAGCTTTCCCCAAGGATTTTACTATAACTGTTAACCGTTATGACAATAAAAAGGGCGGAATAGTAGAAGGTAAATTTGAAGGAACTATGGCTGCATACTTGCCATGGAGCCATCAAAATATTCTGATCCCTGTAAAGGGGAATTTTCAGACCACCCGCACCGGGAGATCCTACGCCGAATGCAGAAAACAAAGGCGGGCAGAAAAGGCTGTTATCAGCAATGCTATTCATATTTTTGAAAATACCTTAATTCAACCATTACAACAAGCAGGCTGGAAAACAGAATATAAAGCAGCCAATAATACATTAATAGCAAATAATCCCTATCCCTTCCGGCCAATCTTTTTGTGCAGTTCAATTTTTCATTTAAAACTAATACTCGATCCCGGTTCGGCGTTTAGCAAGGCTTTAGAAGACTCAGCCAATTATTATGGTAAGCAGGCAGATCATTACGGGGCACTAAATAGTGAGGGCAACAATCCGAAATATCAGAAGTTAGTTACCGAGGCAACAAAAAATATTATTCGCATACAAGCTTTACAAAATGCAGAAATAGGCGTGGAAATCAATTCCCCATTTTTGATGCAGGATAATAAGTCAAGTGACAAAAACAAATCTACAACACTTCAGATTCCGGGTGTTGCTTATGTCAGGCAATCGTACAAAGCGCCTAGTAATGAACTGGCTCTTCCCGAAGAGAATACCATGCTATTCTTCGGTAATTGGGCAGGAAAAAATATGAGATCAGGCTCTGATACCAGATATCCTTTTATCCACAAAACACAATCTCCTTACATCGAAAATATTGTAATTACCATCAAAGCCCCGGCTTCTGTAGCTAACAAAATAATCAAAGCTATTGACTGGAGCAAACTGAATTATGCAATAAGCAAATGATGAGGGTTTGTGAGTGCCAACATTATTAAAAATAAACAGATCGTATTAAACAAGTATTAAAAGAAAAGAAAACGCTAATCACAATTATGAGGATTCCGATGGCCAATCTAAAGATCAGTAAAATTCCAAAGAAGCCTTTTTTGAAGGCAGCCATAGATACTTAAATTCTGAATAAATCAGGATGGTATCAAAGATATTTTCTGACGACAATGACAAATTGAAAAAAAGTGAAGTGTATGAAATATTAAACATTACGGCAACATGTTTTTCAAACACGTTAAATGTCACGGTAAAAAACAACAAAAATGAAAAAGTTATATATCCTCTCCTTCTTCCTTTTTTTATGCTTTTGTTCAAACGGTCAGGAAGGATCACAGGCAGATTCATCTCATTTCCTTTGGTTTAAAGGTCATTGGAGTAAAACTCAGAAAAATACTTTTATAACCGGGGCTACAATTGACTCATTAGAAGGAGGAGTAATAAAAATCGCCGGCGGAATATCTGTAACAACCTCTTCTGACGGAGGAATTATTATTAATTCTCCTGAGATCGATGACTGGAATAAAAGGATAGATGATCGTGGAAATGACCTGGATAAATTCATACAACAGTTGAAGTCGGGCAGCGATCAGAAGACGGAATGGGCCTATCATTTCAGCCAGGCATCTCTTCCTTTTCTGAAAGACATTAAAAAGCAATGGAATGAACTGAAACTGGATAAAAAAGAGAACCCGCTGAATTCGGGGAATGAAAAAATAACAAATGAAACAACTGCGGGTATTCTTGCGAATCTGTGCAGTAAAATGCAGCCGGATTATAACGAAGTGATTTCCTTTTACCAGGCACACAAAAAAGAAAATTCTTCAAGCTATCATAATCCGGCGCCGCCCGAACACGATTACCATTGTTTCGGTTGCAACAAGGATGATCTCCAAAAAAAATACGAAGCTGAGGATTCTGCTTATATATCTGATTTTTTTAAACCGGAAAGTGATTTGCTTAAAAAAGCATTTTCAATTCAAAGAGATCTTGCACTAAGCGGATTGGATAAAGACGTGTACAATCCAAACGATCCGGGGGGCCAGATAATTGATCAACTTTTCCACAGGGATAAGAACAATCCATCCAAATCCGGTGCCTGTGCTTATTTAGATCGCACCCAGCTTGCAAATGCAATCCAATTTATCGGTATGCGGGAATATTGGCGGGCATACAAGTTACTTAACGACAATAAAAATAACTTTAAAGCGGCATCAGCAGTAATTCGCACTTTCCTGGAAGCAGTGCGCCAACTGAAATTAATGGGAATAGACGTGGATTCAAAGTTCCCTGTCCTGGCAAATTTGCTTTATAATGAATTCGAATATTTTTATAATAAACTTACCAGGGACCATGATTGGTCACAACTGGCAAACATTCCATTTATTTTCGGTTTGTACAGGAATTACCTATTGTTTGGAGTAGGATCGGAAGAGGATGCTATGATAAAAGGAATTTCTAAATTACTCAACAGTTTTTATATCAATCTCGAGCTGGATATTGAGGTTGGTAATGGTAGTGGACGAATGCTCACCCATTTAAAAGGTAAAGCCAAAGTGGCGCCGGAATATCACTATGGCACAGATAGTTGCTATGCCTGGGTTGTGGTAAGTGATCAGCCGTCGGTTGACGGAAGGCCAGTGAAAAAAGGAGATCAAAAAATTGAAATGGATTTATTGGCCAATGAAATTATCGCAGGTCAATACCGCCCCTCTTATATCGGAACAAAAAAATATTTCACAGAATTAAATTCCCTAAAACTAAACTATTGTAATGAAGGAAGCGACAGCATTATGTTATCACAACTCATTCCCGAACCTGATGCAATGGCAGGAATTTGGGTTTACCCCCCATCAGGGCAAAAAGTACCCTCCGGCATCAATCAGTTAGATATCACTTATTTCAGAAGCGTATCACAACTTCAGGCTGATGCACAGTCCGGTGCAATTCAACAAAGTGCAGAAGAGTATAAGAAGCAGGCAGAAGAAGCAATGGCCCTGGCAAAAAAATTCCAAAATCAAATGGGTAACGGTCAGATAAACATGTCGCAAATTGGCAATTACCAAAAACTGATGGACAAAATGAATATCCTGCGTGCAGGTGGTAATAATGTGATGGGCAGAACCATGAATATTTCTTTTCCTCTAAAAGAAAAACAAAATAACTCGAAGACCCTTTTTAAAAAGAGATTTGACGCAAAAGAGATTAATCAGGATTCTAAGATACGTGATATGATTTTATATGGATATTATACCGTAGATATTGAATATGCGCCAGAAAATAAATAAGAGGATTAAAACAAACATCAATGGGAAAAAGAGTTTTAAATAAAATAATAAAGGGAATGGCCCCTCTTCTTAAATAGAATTATTGATAACTAAAAAGAATTTTTTTAAATGCTATTCAGGATGACCAGCAGTTTTTTTTGTTTGTTCTTATTTATTTGCTGTATGAACTTTCGGCTTGTCTTTGCTCAAGGTTCTCTTTCATTTCAATGCAAAGAATTAAACCTGAATAAAACTACACTGCTAAACTGCGACCCGATTGAGGAAGACGATCCGGATGACCTCGATGAAGCTTATGGGCATATAAGAGACTTTATGGGTAAAGGTTCTGATGATCTCAATGACATAACCTTTCCCACGAAAGTAAAAAACTGGCGCTGGACGCAGAAAGACGAAAACGATAAAAACAATTCCCTCTTTGCTTACTTATCGTACAATACCAACCCCAAAGTATATGGCTACACATTGCAGGCATACGCAAAAGATTTTACCATTACAATTACCCGTTACGACAATAAAAAAGGCGGCATCATTGAAGGAACATTTCATGGAACGATGCAGGCATATCTGGCATGGCTGCAACAAACGGTTACCATCGCCGTAAAAGGAAATTTTAAAACCACCCGCTCCGGCATAGCGCCCTATGATGTAAGAAAGCAAAGACTTGCGGAAAAACCTGTCATCAGCAAATCAGTGAAAAATTTTGCAGAACGCTTTATTGCAGCCGGTACAAAATGCAGGCTGGCGTATAGACAAAGAAGAGAACGCATTTAATTCGGCCGTTTCTACCACTTCCGCCTTGCCGATAACCATAGACCTCTTCCACCTGAAGCTGACGCTCGATCCCAATACCACTTACGGAAAGATGATATATGATTCAGTAAAATATTACAATGAGCAGCTTTCAAAAAACGCAACGGCCAGGCCATCATCACTTTTATACCGGGGAGAAAAACGGGCAAACAGAAGTGTATCCGGATATGACGTTCACTTCAGTAAATGGAAAATCAGGGTATCATGTTTTAAAATGCGGCGACCAGCCAAATATCGTTGTAGCGGAGGATGAATATAAAATAAAGATGGATGCAGAGCAAACCATTCCGGAAGCAGGACAGGATATTAAACTGCATGGTGAATGTACGGCAATACTAAAGGGGCTTCCCGATAGAACATACATGCTGGAACCGTTGGATAAAACCCGCAATATGCAAGTAACAGTTGAAAAAGGTATTTATGCAAATAAAGATGGCCGCAGCGGTAAACTGATTGAGCCTTACTCTTATACTTTTCCTTTTTTGTTTTCCATTGGAAAGATGGATAAATCGAATTCATCCGGAAATGGAACTGTTTACCTGAATTACACGAGTCCACAGAAAGGAAAAGTGGTGTGGAGAATAGTTTCCGGAGATAAAACTGTTATTGAGACCGTTGATATAGATCAGGGGGCAGTGACTTATTCACCCGGTACTACCACCCGGATCGGGAGCCCGGGTAATGATGCAAAAAATGCCATTGCAATAAGTGCAGTCACCAACCTGAATGTATTGAATTATTTTATGGCCAAAGACAATGGACAGGTAGCGATGCAAAATGCACAAAAGAATATATCTAATGCAAAGAATCAAATGGCTTTCGCTAAACAGTCAGAGGCGCACATGCACGATCCTAATTATTTTAAAACAAAACAGGGCCAGGCTGATCTGCAAAAAGCAATGTCTCTTCAACAACAAATCGGCGGCAATATCGCAAACATCAGCAATCAAACGAAACAAACGAGCGCAGATATAAGCAACAAGGTAATGAATGATTCGGGATATGCAGGTTCAAAACAATTTAATCAGGACTTGGGAAAAGAACAAATGTCAGAGCTTGGCGATGAAGAAGCAACAGGTAATGCGGCAATGGCACAAGTGGTTCCCGGCGCTGCAATAATAAGAAATGAAGGCAATTTTTTTCTGGACAGTGTACAATCATTCAATGAAAGTAAGGAAGCTTCTATAGGCGGGGTGTAAACTTCCATCAAAATTAAAGTAGAAAAAATAACAAATTAGGTTTTTAAAATTACATTATGAAACTATTTCCATTTCTCGTGCTGCTTTTGCAGTTAAGTTTTTGATGGCGCAAGAAAAGAATCCCGAAAAAGTCATCGGCAAAATTTCTATGCGTGATGGATACAACGGTAGGGTAAACGGGAATCATCCCCTGATTGGACATAATAATTTTAGTTCGGACGATCCGGAACAAAATAATTTACCGGCGAACTATTCCGGAATTGACGCTAACCTGATGAAACTTTTTTATTTAGCGAAAGCAGTACCGGACTTGAATCCTCCGGTGGGATTTGACGCATGGTATCAAATGAATTCCTATCACAATAAATCCGGCGGAATGTATTATGGATGGCTCAGGGTTTGGATGTTTACCTATTATGCCGATCTTTCAGATCCAAACACAATTGATCTATCCACAGAAACCGGATTAATGGTGTGGGCTTATGTAAATGATCCCACCGTACTTTTTGGAAAGCACGAATATTTTACTGACACATTGCATTATTCAAATGCAAAGGAAAGTAGCCATGTTATCATATCTACCAATGACGACCAAACCATTGAGATCATTCATAAACAAAAACCTTTATTTCGTCCTTATACCATTGGTGAATTCCTGACGAGACAAAAAAAATATTACGAAGGAATATTAGCAGAAAATAAGGAAGATTTGGAAACGGATCAGGGCAATCTATCAACCGCATCATCAGGATCGAACAGTTCAATAAAAGAATTGAATGATAATATAAAAGGTTTGAAAGATGACATTACCGATAGGCAGGAAGATCTGAAAACAGCGGACAGCCATGATAAAAGTATGATCCAGTCTATTATCCGGAATGACAGACAACAAATCGAAACATTCAAAAAAATAATAGTGCAACTCAAATCCAGTCAACAGCAACAGTTCAATAATGAATTATCCCTCAGCTACCAAGCTGCTGTGGATAAGGATAAAAAGTTTATGAACGAAGCTGCACAAAAGATTCAACAAATTTCAAATGAATATGCTCACCTCACAAATGAACAAAAAAATCAACAGGCTTATGTAAAGGCAGGGTCGTTATATTCCGATCAGCCTACCGGAGACCAAATGAACTTTTCAGACCAGTGGGATGAAAAATTTATCGCTTTACTTCCTCCCGGAGATAAGAGCGGAAAAGCAGTCTATTGTTATAACACAGGATATTTTGACAAAACCCGTCCTTCAGATATTCAGTTGATCGTGATGAAATATGATGATAAAGGAACAGATCCGATTGCAAAAAAGCAATGGGAAATTATTCAGCAGGTGAATCAGGATAAATTGGAGGAGTTGATAGCGAAGTAATGAGTTTGTCAAACCTATTAATCGAATCAAATCCAACTAATAAAAAAGTATAAAATGAAAAAGTCAATAATTTATTCGTTTACCACAATCTTACTCGTCTTAATGTATTTGATGATGCCATTTTGCATCACCAATGTTGAAGCACAGGCCGTCCCAAAGGAAAACAGGACGGACAGACTCCAACCTGAATTTATACAAAAAGCGCAAAAAATCATTGACAATTACCGCCAGAATACAGGCGCTCCGGGTGTTGCCGTTGGTATTTATGAAAATGGAAAATCTTATGTATTGGTAAGCGGCAATACCGGCGATAAACAGCAATCACCGGTAACCGGCGAAACTATTTTTGCTATGGGCTCCGTTGAAAAGGTATTTAATTCAATATTGCTTGCTTTTTCGCTCAATGAGAACAAAGCAAAATTAGATGATCCTGCTGCAGATTATATTACTGCAGAAAACGGGATTACTGTAAACAACAAAGCGCCGTTCCGAAAAATCACTTTGAAAGAATTGGTAACACACACATCGGCACTGCCGAGAAGACTTCCACATACAAGTTTCAGAATCGGCACCAATCTTTTCAGAGACCATCCTATGAAACCAATGGTGATACAATTTTTAAATTCATGGCATCCTCAATATGCACCCGGAACAAAATATGTTTATTCCAACCTCGGTTTTGCGTTGGTAGGCTTTGCAGCCGTTAATCTTGGCGGAAAATCTTACACCAGATTACTTGCAAAAAATATTACTGAACCATTGGGAATGACACATACCGGAATGTTTTGTGAGCCGTATAGCAATGGATGCGCCGTAGGTTATACAGAAGATAACGGCACGCCGAAAACCACTCCGGTCGGGCTTTGGACCACGGTTGATGATATGCTTCGTTTCATTCAGGCTAATCTCGGCGATCTGAAACCTTCAGATAAATTATTTAAAGCAATTGAAAAAACACACAAAGAACTTTTCAGGGTTGACAATGATCATGCTATCGGTATGGCATGGGAAGAATGGCACCAGGGAGATTCGCTGTTGATTTCAAAAGACGGGCTTGATTCCGGTTTCAGCAGTTGGGTTGGATTTGAACCGGCAAAAGACCGTGGTGTAGTCGTATTAAGAAACGGAGGTAAAACACCGGAACCCGGTAAGTTGGGTAAACGGTTATTATCCTTGTAAATTAGAAACAGTCAAAAATCTTTAATTATTTTTAAAAATATTTTAAAAATTTTAAATGAAAAACTAATCTTATGGTTACCCTTCACACTGTTAGCTACAGTGTCCGTTCAACATTGCAACGCTCAATATGGCGAGGCAACCCTGGTGGTAACTCCAAATGGCAAAAAAGCCATCACCTATAAATTTCTTCAATTTCCAAATTCAAATTTCAGTTGCAATGAAACAAAAAATGGAGGCCCGGGTCATATAGATTTCAACTTCAGTTGTGCAACGTTTAAAAATGAAGATGGAACTCCCATGGACATCACTGCCATCTTCCGAACAAGCCCGGCTGGAAATGGTAAGTTTCCATTAAACTCAAAAGATAGTAATTCACCTTTAGGGTCTATTACTATTGACTTCAATGGAGTGGCAGGCCCCATGCTGATGAATGTGGATCAGACACCGGGTAGCATTACCATTACGCACTATCCCAACACTATTGGCGACAGCATTATTGGCACTTTCGATGCAACACTAAAAGATAGTTCTGGCAAAAATAGCGGGCTTTACCATGTGAGCGGAAGTTTTAATATTAAAAGATCGGAGTAAAAGGGCCAAACATTAAATTAAGTTTTCCATAAATCAAAACAATGTAAGTCACTTTTTAAGTTACTGTAGTATTGGGAAGTAAATAGTCTAAAAGTATTTATGAAAAGAGAGTAACCAAATAATATTAAAATAAATAGTAAGTATTTCAATGCCCTATTTTCATTCATAAACATTTTCTTTTGTAAATTCAGGCATTAAGTTTATGAATTGAAAAGGCTTTACTGATAGTAATATATTATTTAATAAGCAATTTCAGGTGACAGCGCAGGTTGCAGGCAATAATATTGTTCTGTATTCCATTTCGAAGCCAATGGACTGAGTGATGATCATGTGCAGTGTGTATTAAAAGACAAAAGCGGTCTGTTGTGGGTGGGAACATCCGATGGGCTGAATTTGCTGGATGGGTCTTCCATAACAATTTTCAGACATCAAAAAAATGATTCGGCATCACTAATAAGCAGCAATATCCTTTGCCTGACAGAAGATGTGCGGGGTAATATCTGGATAGGTACTCCCGTTGGTTTATCTTGTTTCCTGAAGAAAGAAAATAAATTTATTTCCTATTTACCAAATGCAAGCCCTTATGGTAGCTCTTCTCATATCAATTCTATTTGTATAACATCAAAACAAAATATCTGGTGCAGTACTGACGGAGGTTTATTTTTGTTTGATCCTGCATCTCACAGTTTCCGGGCTTATTATAATCCTGAAACAAAAAAAGCCGAAAATGCCAATTGCAATAAATTAATACATCTGATAAAAGATAAAGATGAAAATAAATTCTGGATTGCTTCGGGCAATGGTCTATGGTCTTTTGATCTGAATTCATTTCATTACAGAAAAGAGATAAGCGCTGCAAATGATCCGGACTATAATGAGTTGTTTACCTATGTATATGAAAGCAGTGATAAAAAAATATGGGTGGGCAATTGGGATAATGGGTTGGAGCAATTAGACAAACAAAGCGGTAAGGTTATCCATTATTCTACATTGCCCTTACATCCAACCACGGTAAGTTCTATTACAGAAGCCACTCAGCCAAATGGACAAACTGTTTTATGGCTGAACGGGCAGTTACTTGCTTTCGATCCTACCAATGCTCAATTTTTTCAAAATACATTGCCCGGTTCATTATCAGCAATTCCTGATTTTTCTCCCTGTTATCGTTCAACTGATGGATGGGTTTGGTTAGGTTCATCAGCCGGACTTTATGTCTATAATCCCGGCAGACAATTTTTTCAACATCATTTTTTTAATAATGAGATCACAAGCCAGGCTGTAGTACTATCCGACTGGAATCAGTTAACATTTGTAGGCGGAGAGTCTGACAATTTTTTAAAGTTGTATGATGATAACTGGAATTTAAAAAAAGATTTTGCTCCTATATTCCATCTTGAAACTATAGATAAAAAATCCGGTACGCATCCGGCTATACTATCATTAATTTTTGACGCTAATAAAAATCTTTGGCTGGGAACTACTGCAGGAATTGCGAAATACAATATGGAAACCGGGCACTTGCAATGGTTTTTTCATGAAAATAATGACAACACATCTCTTCCAAGAAATTTTATTACGCATCTTTTTTTTGACAGCAATAAAAGACTTTGGGTTTTTCCCTGGAGGGAAGGCATCTGGATGCTGGATACTACGTCTGGAAAATTTAAAGATGTATGGGATCATTTTCTCATGAAAGCAGGTAAACCAAAAAAATTAGTGATTGCAGATGCCGTTGAAGATAAAAACGGGAATATCTGGATGTCAGACCTTGATGAAGGAATTATATTGTATGAAAAAAATTCCGGTAAATTCTCAAAACCATTCTCAAAACAAATAGGAGAAACAGTACATACAGGAAATATCTATTACAAAAATGGGTTTTTATATAGTGTCATACCGGATGCATTGCTGAAGTGGAATGAAAATAACCGGCAATTAAAAATAATCACCATTCCACCGGAAATGAACAAACAGCTTTATAATGTTTGTCCGGATAAAATTGGGAACTGGTGGTTTATTACTAAAAATGGATTATTGGTTTACAATGAAACAAGCAATGTATTTCGCAGGTTTACCACAGCAGACGGGCTTTTAAATAATGATATGGATGGAACATTGTTTTGTCGCAGCAATGGAACAATGTTATTTGCAAACAATAACTATATCACTTCTTTTAACCCTCAGAAATTTTTAACTGCAGTGTCAAAAGTTCCTAATGAACAATTGAGGAAAATTCTTGTAAATGAAAAGCCTGTTACATGGGATAGTATTTCAACACTGCAATTCAGTTATCGCAGTCATAATATTACATTCCGCTGGGCTTTGCCTGATTTTTCCAATCCATTACGCAATGAATATTATTGTAAACTCAAAGGTATTGATACCGGTTGGCGGTATATCGGTAACAAGGGTGAAATACAATACGCCAATCTTTCCCCTGGAAATTATACAGTTGAATTAAAAGCCTCCAGTGCCAATGGTGTCGCTTCTTCTAATATTATTTCGGTTCCTTTCCGGGTAATGGAACCCTTCTGGAAAGCAACCTGGTTCATTCTTCTTGCGGGATTGGTACTGGTTTCACTCTTTGGAATTATTGTTAGTTATATTTCACAAAAAAACCTGAAAGAAAAATTATTGAAACTGGAAAAGGAACAGGCAGTTGAAAAAGAACGGAGACGTATCAGCCGGGATATGCACGATGATCTGGGAAGCGGTCTGACAAAAATTGCCATTATGAGTGAAGTGGTAAAAAAACAAATCAACGATCCGGAAAAAGCAAAACAACAACTGGAAAATATTTCCGAATCATCAAGGGAATTAGTGGACAACCTGCAGGATATTATCTGGATTTTAAACCCAAAGAATGATACATTGGAAAGCCTGGCTTCATATATCCGGGAATATGCCTTGAAATTTTTTGAGCCTTTTATGGTCGAAACACAATTCATCTTTCCTGAAAAATTCCCGTTGATCAGGTTATCCGAAGAAACAAGAAGGAATATTTTTCTGACGGTAAAAGAATCTTTCAATAACATCGGTAAACATGCCTGGTGTGATAAAGTAACCCTGGCTATCGGAATCACGGATAACCGTATTGAATTAACCATAAAAGACGACGGAAAAGGATTTGACGTCAATCAAACCAGGGAATT
This sequence comes from Chitinophagales bacterium, assembly GCA_026936105.1. Taxonomy (GTDB): domain Bacteria; phylum Bacteroidota; class Bacteroidia; order Chitinophagales; family Chitinophagaceae; genus UTBCD1. Next base: position 193,684 of record JAIXKI010000024.1, on the reverse strand, counting down.
CGGAAACGGGCTGAGCAATATGAAAAACAGGATTCAGCAGATAGGAGGGACCTATGAGATTAAATCTGAGCCAGGGAAAGGAACAGAAACGAAGATCAAGGTATCCGTCTAACACTTTTTTGTGATGATGTTTTAGTATAGCAGTTACTATATTTGAAAAAATGATACAGGTCGTTGTCATAGATGATATCAAAGAAATCCGGGAAGGCCTTCAGCTTCTTATTGATTCGAGCGAAGGCTTCAGTTGTCAAAAAACATTTGCTACCGGCGAGCAGGCCATAGAAGAACTCCCTGCTTTGTCGCCTGATGTGGTGTTGATGGATATCAACCTGCCCGGTTTAAACGGGATTGAAGCTGTAAAAAAATTAAAAGGTCTTTGTCCCCGGACACAATTCATCATGAGCACTGTGTATGAAGACGATGAAAATATTTTTGAATCGTTGAAAGCAGGCGCCAGCGGTTACCTGCTGAAAAAAACAGCTCCGTCAAAAATTCTGGATGCCATCGTTGAGGTATATAATGGCGGCTCGCCCATGAGCAGCCAGATCGCCCGCAAGGTCATTGCCTCTTTCCAGAAAAAAGATTCTATTGATGAAACAGATATCCTCACCCCGAAAGAAAAAGAAGTTCTTAAAGCACTTGCCAAAGGCCTGCGCTATAAAGAAATTGCCGATGAAATGAAAGTGAGTATGGAAACCATCCGCAGCCATGCCAGGAAAATTTACGAAAAACTCCAGGTACAAAGCAGAACCGAAGCGCTGAATAAAGTGTATGGGAGATAGCATAGCCCCCTTGGTCCCCCAAAGGGGGATAAGCCATCACACAGCCCATGCTTTTAGAAAATTTTAATAAAATAGTTACATAACAATAATGGGATCTGTGTGCTGGTGTCCTTCTCCTATGGAGAAGGTCGGATGAGGCCGTCTCACACTTTTTGTGATTGACTTGCCTGTCATAAAGCAGCAACTTTATAAAATTTATTTATATGAAAAGATTGTTGCTTTTTATTGATCTTCTCAGTTTTTGCAGGTACTGCCAATGGACAATTTTTTAAGAAACTGAAAGACAAAATCAAAGACAAGACAAACCAGCGTGTAGATGAAAAGACAGATGAAGCTATTGATAAGGGGTTAGATAAAACCGAAGATGCCACTAAAAAGAAATCAAATTCCACTTCAGATACCGACTCGGATTCAAAAACTGAAAAAAATACCGCTAGCAATAGTAATGATACTTCCGCCCCGGCATCGCTCAAAACATATCAGAACTATGACTTTGTTCCCGGTGATACCGTTTTATTTGCGGATGATTTTACAGAAGATCAGGATGGAGAATTTCCTTCACACTGGACGCTTACTAAAGGACAAGCTGTAATTAATAAAGTAAATGGTAAACCTGCCTTTCTCCTAACAGAAGGAAATTATTGCCAGGTGTATCCACGGATGAAAACAACTTCGTATTTAACCGATCCATTTACTATTGAATTTGATTATTATGCCAATGCAGGCTATGGACCCGGTGTGGCATTTGAATTTACAGATAAAGATGGCAACGCCTCCGAGGGATACGTGCAGTTTAGCACAAGTGGCGAGGTATCTACATTTGAGCTTCCGGCAGAATTTAGCGCCAACTACCCAAATGAAAACGATGATACTTACCGCAACAAATGGCATCATGCAGCGCTCATTTATAAAAACGGCCAGGTAAAATGTTATATTGATCAATACCGGGTTTTAGTAATCCCCAATTTTAATGCTATTCCCACCGCATTTGGATTTGCAGGTATAGGTGATGTTACCAACCCAATCATTATTACCAATGTTCGTGCTGCAAAAGGAGGTGCGATGAATATGATTGGTAAAAAATTCACCGAAGCAAAAATTGTAACCCACGGAATAACTTTCGACATTGATAAATCCAACATCAAACCTGAAAGCATGGGCACATTGAATATGATCGTAAATGTTTTAAAAACTAATCCTGATTTGAAATTTGAAATAGACGGCCATACCGATAACACCGGAAATGCAGCACATAATCTGACATTATCACAACAAAGAGCTGAAGCAGTAAAAACACAATTGGTAAAAATGGGCGTAGATGCTTCACGACTTACAACCAAAGGCTTTGGTGATACAAAACCAATCAGCGACAATGATTCACCGGAAGGAAGGGCAAATAACAGGAGGGTGGAGTTTGTAAAAATGTAGTGCTTATAAACTTACAGAAATGGGAAAAAATAAAATGATCATTGCGACTTGTGTTCTCTTGTTGCTTTGGGTATCTCCAAATGCCCAAAGCAGTATTTCCTTTCAATGCAAAGAATTAAACCTGGATAATACCACGTTGCTAAACTGCGACCCGATTGAGGAAGACGATCCGAATGACCTCGATGAAGCTTATGGGCATATAAGAGCCTTTATGGGTAAAAGTTCTAATGATCTCATTGATATAACCTTTCCCACGAAAGTAAAAAGCTGGCGCTGGACGCAGAAAGACGAAAACGATAAAAACGATTCCCTCTTTGCTTACTTTTCGTACAATACTAATCCCAAAGTATATGGCTACACATTGCAGGCATACGCAAAAGATTTTACAATCACTGTTACCCGGTACGATCAAAATAAAGGTGGAATAGTGGAAGGCAATTTTGAAGGTATCATGGGTGCATACCTGTCATGGAGTCATCAAAATATTTCAATTTCTATTAAAGGGAATTTTCATACCACACGTACAGGAGAATTCACTGATGAATGCAGGAAACAAAGACAAGCTGAAAAACTTGTTATAGATAAATCCGTTACCATTTTCGACAAGACTTTTATTCAACCACTACAAAAGAGCGGTTGGGAAATAATAGAGCAAAAAAACGGACGTAGCTCCCAATTAGCTAATAATCCTTCACCGTATCGCCCCTTATTTTTTTGTAGCGACTTTTATGACCTCAAACTTTCTCTTGATCCGAATTCTGACTATGGTAAAATGATGAACGATTCCTTGCAATTTTATAATGATCAGATATCAAGAAATGCAGGCAATCTAAAAGTTATTTCACAGGCTGCTAAAAACGTATTCAGAATTAAGAATTTACAAGATATAGAAATTTCAATAAACGGCAATAGTCCCTATCTAAAGGAAGATTATACAGTTGTAGGCAGAGACAAATCTTCTGTTCTTCACGTTCCCGGGGTACCTTTTGCCTGGCAACTTTACCGTGCACCAACTGATGAAGTGAGTACCCCCGAAGAAAAATCTATGCTGTTTTTCGGCAACTGGAAAGGAGTTAACATGCAGGCAGGCACTTATGTACTTTATCCCTTTATTCATAAAAAGCAATCGCCTTTTATTGAAAATTTTGTTGTAACCATTACTGCTCCTGCACCTGTAGCTAAAGAAATTATTAAAGCAATTGACTGGGAAAAATTAAATGATGCAATTAGCAAATGATAAAAATTTATGGAGTAACAAAATTTTTAATAATGAATTAAACACACAAAACACTATTATTTTGAAAACACAATACTTCTTTGCAATTTTCTTTTCGCTCATATTATTAATGACCGAAAGAAGCTATTGCCAAAGTGGGTTACCCGATTACAGCGCTGAGGATAAAGCAAAAGCTCTGAAAGATATTTCAAATGACTGCACGAGTCTTAAAGAAAAGTATGATGCTATTGAAGGCTGGATTAAGGCTCATAAAGGTACCCATCCGGAAATACCTATACCTCCTTTAATTGATCCCGATTGCCATGATTGCAAGGAAAACAACTATACAGATAAAAATCAGCCAATCATTGATGCCTTCAACAAAAAGAGCGTTCAACCGGAGTCGGATATGATAAGCACCCTGTTGCAAATTGCAAAGGATAAAACAATTTTGCTTGGAGGACATAGTACCGTTGGAGGGAGTTTGGTATCATCTTCTTACGATAATGGAGACGCTTATCCCTGTCTGAACAATATTACAGATAATGATATTCAAAAATCAATTGATTTCCTGGCATTATGGGCAAAAGAAAAAATAGATATGATGGTTAAAAAGTACATGAATAGCGGGGATTATTTTTTAGGTGGTGTACAATATTATTTTAGTGTTTTGAGAGATCTGAGTTTATTGGGTTACACAAAAGGTGATTTGAATGATGATTTTAAAACCTGGGCCAAAAACTATTATGAAAAATACAAAAACCGCTTATTAAAACAATATCAATACCAATTGTACCCGGGTATATTCTACTTGCCACGGGATATAGAAATGATGGGTATTAAATTAGAAGACAGAAAAAAATTAGTGAATAATAACGGGCAATTCAGTATTGAACATGTAAATGAAGTTGCAGAAGCCTGGAATAAGGCTATTTCGCTTATGCATTTTAAGCTTACGATTTCTTATTCAGGTGATGGACTCGATAAGGATGGTAATAAAGTTACCGTACGCTTTGGAGGCGAAACCGAAATCCGATGCCGGGTTATCACTTCAGACGAGGGTCCATGTTATACATGGGAGCCTGAAAACGGAAATACAATGACATTTAAAATAGAACAGGCCGAATTTTTGGGTCATGATAAAGAGGCGCTGGCATACGCCGGACCTAAAGAATTTAACGTACCAGTCAAATTCAATATAAATATGTGCGACAAAGAGCCGGTTTTTAGAATATTCTTTGACCGGCTCTGGCCGACTGAGGAACATTATAAAAGTAACCAGGCCGGTGAGATGACTATTCCTATGTTGTACCGGGTGGTGAGCTCTACCTTAAGTAAAGCCAATACAGAGAATCTTAAAAAAGAAATTAACAAGTATAAAAAAGCCGAAAATAATTTTAGCGAATCGGAAATGGAGGCATGGAATAGACGTATGACAGTTCATGGCAATGATTCTAATTATTTTAAAACCGCACAGGGCAAAAAGGATCTTGCCATAGCAAGAAAATTAAAAGCCCAATTTGGCAGCGTCTCATCTGCTGATCAAAAGAAAATGGATAGTTTGCTAATAATAAAAAAGAGTATTGAACGGAAAGAAAAAGCCAATCCCAATTATATAGGTTCCGCTGAATATTTTAGAGATCGGCAAAAGCTCAAAGAGGCATCCGCTACAGGTAACCGTATAATGGAAAAGTCAACAGGTGGCGCTTTAACTCTGAATAAATTAGAATTACCATTTAAAATTGGAAGTACACAACCGGTAAATGGTACCGTTGGAGATGATGAAGGAACAACATTACTCGCTATAGAAAATGGCGAATTGAATTATAAAAGTTCATTTAAAATAGAATTAATAAACACACCCGATAACAGGGATAACATGAAAAAGTGGTAAACAGAATGGAGCCTTGCCTTAGTTCATGTTCTCAGCAGCCAAACCATAAAAACCAAAAAAACAATATTTTTATATTTTAAAAGTATAAAAAATTGGTTATAGAAATAATACGATGAAACCATTTCTTTTTAGTCTGATATTATCGCTTACCGGATTTCCTGTTTTTGCACAAACACTACGAGACCCAACCCCCGCCGAGAAAGCAGCCTTAAACAAAGTGGTCAATGCTGTTATGCCGGTACTGCAACCTTTTGCAGATGAGGATTGGATACTAACGGATGGTGGGGCTGATAATCCTGAAGATTATTCGGTGCAAATAAAACCGGATGTAGTCATGGGTGCGGCTCCTTTTTCTGATATGACCTATACTTTGAGACAAGAATCTCCACTGTGGATTAAAGAAGTGAAACCACTTATGGATAGACTTACAGACCCTGCCAATGCGCCACACAATGAAACCGAAGGGGCTGCTTACGATAAATTATCTAATGAAGTTGAAGCTAAATCGGAAGTAATTATTAAGGTACATGTAAACGAAAAAAACTTAGATGTAAAACCCATTAAAGGAAGTAAAGAAGATTTAAAAATACCGGGTTGTTATTTTTCTTTTAAGCCCACAAAAGACCCAGGTACCAATCAAGATTTGACGAATGAATATGTACTGGCATTTGGCAATTGGAAAACATTTAAAGAAAGGGATTATAGTGGTACTCCCTATTATGAATTTTCTTTTACAAACCCCAACGGCAGTCCTTATATCGAAAATATCGTCATCATCTTAAAAGGCAATATTGAACGTATAAAAGAAATGATTAAAAAAATAGATTGGAATAAAATAAATCAGGGGCTGACACTTTGAATAATAAATTGACAATCCTGAAAAATTGTTTAAAAAAAAAGATATGAAAAAAATCATCACACTCGCTGCAACTATTTTAATATTTAGTTGCAACAACTCCGGAAATAATACAACTAAAACTTCCGGCAGCGAAAACTCAACTACTCCGGAAACATCCAACCCGGGGGAAACAATGAGCAGTGGATCTTCAGGTTCTGATATTTCCGTAACACTCACCGGCGGCGCCAATGCAGGCACTTATCATGTTACAAGTAATGAAACTACCTGCAGTGAAGGATTAACAGGAGATAATTCCTTCGGTAATCAATATTCAGAAAATGGAAAAGCCGATAATGAATTATCCAGCCTGCAATTAATAATTGACGATAAAAATGCTGCTAAGACAGGGGCAAGCAAATTTTCTATCTCAATAGGGTTTGGAAAATTATTAAACGGAAAAACATATAACATCAGTACACAAGATAATAATTCAGGCTTTAAGCAGGTTGGCAGCGGCAAAGCAACTTACACAGAAAATGGCGGAATTAAAACAGTTGTGGTTGAAGGCAAAACTTCCGATGGAGTTGGTATTTCCGCAACAATTATTTGTAATAAGATAATGACGGCTAATGGTATCCAATAATATTTCATAAGATCAGGGGCAGGTTAGTGTTATGTTAACCGTATTCTGACTTATATCCCACAAAGCAATAGAGATCCAAAAGCATTTTTCTTAGTGTTCATAGTGGCTTCGTGAGAAATTGTATCAGAGATTTCTACAAAGCGACGAAGAGCACAAAGGTTTTCTTCGTGTGCATTGTGACTTCGTGGGAAGCCTTTTACGCCATAATAAACTTAACATGACCCTAGTAAAAAATTTTTACATACCGAATAGAAACTTGTCAAACTATCTTCCCATCCTTCATGTGCAGTACCCTATCACTGAGGGTGGCAAGATCTTCATTATGGGTCACGATCAGGAAAGTCTGATTGAATTGTTTGCGCAGGTCAAAAAATAACTGATGCAATTCTTTGGCATTGGCTGTATCCAGGTTGCCGGTGGGTTCATCGGCAAATATGATATCCGGATTATTGATCAGCGCCCTGGCCACCGCCACCCTTTGCTGCTCGCCGCCTGATAATTGATTGGGTTTATTTTCCAGCCTCTCTTTTAATCCCAGTATCTCCAATAATTCCTTTGCCCTTATCTCAACTTCCTTTTTCTTCCTCCCTGCCAGCCACCCCGGAATGCATACATTTTCCAATGCGCTGAACTCCGGCAGCAAATGATGAAACTGAAATACAAAACCAATATGACGGTTACGGAAGGCTGCCAGTTTTTTTCCTTCCAATTTCTGCAGTTCTACTCCGTTCATGATTATGATGCCTTCATCCGCTTTGTCCAGCGTACCCAGTATATGAAGCAAAGTGCTCTTTCCCGAACCCGAAGGACCGGCAATTGCTACCACTTCACCCTTCTGAACATCAATATTGACGTCTTTCAGAACCTCGATGGGGCCGTAACTTTTATAAATGTTCTTTCCCGATAACATATCAGATCCATCTTTTCAGGTATATAAATGGAGTAGCTTACCTGTAAGAGGCTACAAACCTAACTCATATTCAAAAACAATGAACAGTGCTATAAAAATATGTGGGGGGCAGGTAATCCCGCCCCCAAAATATCCGATTTGGTAAATTCATTAATACAACTACATTTGCGGAAAATTTGGGGGTACCTGTACCCGTTTATAAACCTTAATTCCTTAAAATAAACCCTTCAAAAGATGTTTTGGACTTTAGAATTGGCCTCCTATCTTGAAGATGCACCCTGGCCGGCAACCAAAGACGAGTTGATTGACTATTCTATCCGCAGCGGCGCCCCTATCGAGGTGGTGGAGAACCTGCAGGAACTTGAAGATGAAGGCGATGTATATGAAACCATTGAAGACATCTGGCCCGACTATCCCACTCAGGATGATTTTCTTTTTAATGAAGACGAATATTAAACCACGTTTCCAAAAAGGAAAGATCAGAGTCAAAAAGAATCATAATCTGTTGAACATATATTTTCCGGCCTTTCAGGCAGGTGTTTGTATGGCTATGCTCGTATGTATCAATTCCACTTAGGAATTTCGATCCGTAGCAGACTCACTCATTTTTAAACCCTACGAACCCATCTGCTCAATGACCGCACCTGTCACTCCTGTAAAAGAAAACCCTCCATCATGGAAAAGATTTTGCATGGTAACCATGCGTGTATAGTCACTGAACATAAGCGCTATGTAATTAGCACAGTCATCTGCACCGGCATTTCCCAAAGGGCTCATCTTTTCTGCATAAGAGATAAAACCATCAAATCCTTTCACGCCGCTTCCGGCAGTAGTTCTTGTAGGTGATTGGGAGATCGTATTCACTCTCACTTTCTTTTTTACCCCATAATAATAACCAAACATTCTTGTCACACTCTCCAGCAATGCTTTGGCATCCGCCATTTCATTATAATCAGGAAAAACCCTTTGTGCAGCAATGTAGGTCAGTGCCACCACACTACCCCACTCATTCAACGCATCCATATCCCAGGCAGTACGCAACACTTTGTGAAGGCTCATAGCAGAAATATCCAGTGTCTTCTGATTCCATTCATAATTCATCTCCGTGTAATGTTTGCCTTTGCGTACGTTCAGGCTCATCCCTATGGAATGAAGAATAAAATCAAAACCACCGCCAAAATGTTTCATGGAACCTTCCATCAGGTTTTTCAGGTCTTCCATATTGGTCACATCCGCACCGATCACCGGAGCTTTTACGATATCTGCCAGTTTATTGATCTCTCCCATTCTCAATGCAACAGGTGCATTGGTCAATACAAGCCGGGCGCCTTCTTCATGACATCTCAAAGCCGTCTTCCAGGCTATTGATTTTTCATCCAACGCTCCGAAGATGATCCCCTTTTTACCTTTCAGTAAGTTATTTCCCATAATCTTTAGTTTTACGCCGGTAAATGTAAGAAGTTATTTTGAAGCCTGAAGTAAGGGCTGCCTTGATTTAAACCTGCTATTCTTTTTACGCTCCCCGAAACATCATCTTAATTGCCAGCACCAATAAGAAAGTGTATAGAAAGACAAAGGCAACGCCTGAAAAGAGATACAGAAGCAATCTTGCCAATGATTTTTGTGGTTGTATGATCTTCTGGGAATATTTATTAAGCCAATAGACCGGTATGAGTGAGATCAGAATGAGGAACAATATCAGGATCGCTTTCCATTTCATTTATTTCTATTATGCCAAACTGCGCTGTCGCCTCTTGTCATTGTACAAGTAAAACTTCTGTCCGGTAACGTTTCAATTTCCTACCATCTCCCTTGCATTCTCGATGGCTGCAGCGGTTGGTTTTTCTCCGCTCAGCATTTTAGCTATCGTTGTGATCCTTTCTTCAGTGGTCAAAAGCCGGATATTGGTTTTTACCTTGTCCTTCACGATCTCTTTATAAACCAGGTAATGCGCATCTGCTTTTCCTGCTATCTGAGGCTGATGTGTGATACAGATCACTTGTCTTTTCGAAGCAAGGTCTTTCATGATGATGCCGGCCTGCCTTGCTGCTTCGCCGGAAATGCCTGTATCAATTTCATCGAATATCATCGTAGGCAGATCAATGGATTTTGCAACCAGCGATTTTATACAAAGCATCAGCCGGCTGAGTTCGCCGCCGCTTGCTACTTTTCTTACCGGTAAAAAAGAAATGTTCTTATCACTTCCTTTTGCCGGAAGATTAGCGTTAAATAAAAATTCGATCTTATCAAATCCAAAAGGATTCAATTCTCCCTTTAAAATTTCAACTTTCAGTCTTGCACTGGGCATTCCAACCTGTGCCAGTAATTTATTCACTTTATCTTCCAGCGGTTTAACCTGTTTTTTCCTTCCTTCAGAAATCCTCTCTGCAAGCTTAGTAGCTTCATCAAAATATCTTTCCACCTCTTTTCCCTTTTGCCTGATCTCTTCGTCCATATTTAAGACCGACTGCAGTTTCTCTTCCAGTTCTTTTTGTATGGTAATCAGTTCACCGGTCGTTTTCACTCCGTGCTTCTTCAATAGCTTATACCCAACCGAAAGCCGGTCGCTTAAAAGCTGAACTTTTTCCGCATCATAATTCACATGACTGCTGATCCTCTCCGCTTCTCCCGAAATATCCTGTAATTCGACCTGAGCCGAATGTATCCGCTGGATCAATGCTTCCATATCCGAATGATAGGCCGAATATGCCGCTAACTGATTACTTAAGATCTTCAACTGCTGTACCAGGGGGTTATCACTTTCTTCAAGATCGTAATGCAGTTTATTCAATACGGTTTTTATCCCTTCAGCATTATTCATGATCCGGAGTTCTGCATCAATTTCTTCCAACTCATTATCTGTAAAACCTGCTTCACTCAGTTCATTATACTGAAACCGGTTATAATCCGCTTCCTTATCAAACTGTTGTTTTTTTGCCTTCAGCTCTTCCCATTCTTTTCCGGCATTTTGCCATTGCCGGAATATGTCATGATACATACCGGCCAGATCAACATGACCTGCCAGTGCATCCAGTGTTTCCCTTTGAAAATCCGATTCACCCAATTGTAAAGTATCGAACTGCTGATGAAGGTCCACAAGCAGAGAACTCAGCCGCTGCAACAGGTCAAGGGTCACGGGTGTATCGTTGACAAAAGCTCTTGTTTTCCCATTCACTCCTATCTCACGGCGGATGATCAGCTCATCACTTTCATCCAATTCATTTTCTTCATAAAATTCCCTGATCTCTTTTTTATTCTTCACAGAAAACAAACCTTCCACCATACACTTCTTGCTTTTATCCACCAGTACAGAAGTGTCAGCCCTCTCGCCCAGTATCAGGCTTAATGCCCCCATAATAATGGATTTACCGGCGCCGGTTTCACCGGTGATCATATTCAGCTTAGGGGAAAGATTGATCTCCAGTTCCTCAATGATCGCATAATTCTGTATAGAAAGCTGCTGCAACATCCTTGGCTGCAAATTAAAAAAAACCTCCCGCCTGAAGCGGGAGGAAAACAAAAAAAGAAAATATTTTATTTACTGTTAGTGAGGAGTCACACTCTTTTCCAGCTCTTCATCCACCAGAATACGTCCGCAGTTTTCACAGATCATTACCTTTTTTCTCTGGCGTATTTCACTTTGCTTCTGTGGCGGAACAGCATAAAAGCAACCGCCGCAGGCATCTCTTTCTACAGGAACCACAGCCAGGCCATTGCGATAGCTCTTACGTATCTTATCATAGCTTGCCAGAAGCCTGCTGTCCACATTCTCCCTGGCTTCGGCAGCCATTTTGTTGTATTGTTTTTCTTCTTTCTCGTTTGCTGCAATAATCTTTTCCAGTTCACTTTTTTTGGTAGTAAGAACCGCTTCTTTTGAAGCTACCGTTTTTTTAACCTTTTCCAGAGCAACCGCTTTTTCGGCTATCTCTTCGGTAGCATCTTTGATGTGCTTTTCTGCCAGCTTCACATCCAGTTGCTGATCTTCGATCTCCTTATTGATGGCTTCAAACTCGCGGTTGTTCTTAACATTGGTACTTTGCTTCTCGTATTTCTTGATAAGCGCCTGAGATTCTTTGATCGCTTCCTTTTTTTGCTCTATGAAATCTGTCATTCCGTTGATCTCTTCTTCTATTCTTGTCAGCCGGGAATTTAATCCATGAAGTTCATCTTCCAGGTCGTCCACTTCCATAGGAAGTTCGCCTTTCAGAATATGGATCTCATCTAATTTGCTTTCAATTTTTTGAAGATTTACCAGTGAAGTAAGTTTTTCTTCAACTGAAAATTCTTTAACGTTTGCCATGAATTGATTGATTTTTCCGGGATATCCAATCTTTCCGGTATTCAGATAAAATACTTTACAGGATTGGTTTTCACCCGCGTTTTAAGGACGGCAAAGTTAGGAAATTTTTGCTCCAAAACCTCTTTCAACAGATCTATGGTGAACTGCTCGCTTTCGAAATGGCCTACATCCGCTATGACCATCAGATCATTGGCGTCAAAAAACTCATGATACTTCATATCAGCGGTAATATATATATCTGTACCGGAAGCTAATGCTTTGGGAACCAGAAAGCTCCCGGCTCCTCCGCATACTGCCACCTTCCGGACAGGCTTTTTCAAAAACCGGGTGTGCCGAACCACCGGGACCTTAAATACCTCTTTTACTTTTTCCAGAAATTCAGTCTCATCCACGGCTTCAGGCAGTTCGCCGATAATGCCACTCCCTACTGAAGGATGTTCGTTGGTAAGAGGCACTATATCATAAGCCACCTCCTCATAAGGGTGGGAGGCTTTCATGGCTCTGATAACGGATGCTTCTATCCAGGCAGGAAAGATTACTTCTATCCTAACTTCATTTTCATGATGACGCTCTCCTATTTTACCAGCATAGGGATGAGTTCCCGCTCCCGCCTTGAAAGTTCCTATTCCTTCCGAATTAAAACTGCATTCGCTGTAATTACCAATATACCCCGCACCGGCAGAAAATATGGCATTGCGCACCTGCTCCGCTTTATCCGGAGGCACGAAAGTGAAAAGTTTTTTCAGAATATTTTCCCGGGGAGAGAGCGCTGAAATATTCTGAAGCCCCAGCAGTGCAGCTATCTTGCCATTCACTCCCTGCAGCACATTGTCCAGGTTGGTATGAATGGCATAAATGGCAATATCATTTTTAATGGCTGTAATGACCGTCCTTTCCACATAATCTTTCCCATTGATCTTTTTTAGCCCTCTGAATACAATGGGATGGTGTGCAACGATAAGATTACATTTCTTTTCGATCGCTTCCTTCACCACTTCTTCAGTGGCATCCAGCGAACAGATGATCCCGGTGCATTCATCAATGGCATTACCGGTTATCAGGCCAGCATTATCATACTGTTCCTGCAAAGAAGGCGGAGCGATCGTTTCTAGATAAGATGTGATCTCAGCTATTTTCATGCGAAAAATTTAAATTTTACTTCTGCGGCATTTAGCCTTTACGCCAAATAATGTTCATTCCCGCCGGAATAAAAATGAATATTCTGTTGTACTCATTTCAAAAATTAAAGATACAGCAGTTTAATAATGGATCTTTAAGGATCCGGCCAATGAAGGGGATTTCCCATTAATTCATCCTAAAATTGAGAGGCTTATCATTTCCTGATGTACACATAAAGGAAGAGGTCATTTTTTCTTTTCAAAATACTGCTCGACCGGTCATTGCATAGAACTGTTTTTCTATCTTTGAACAGATGGCTTCAACTCCAAAAATTTATCAGTTACTCATTCACCAGATCAGATTGATCCTTGGCAAGGACAAAAACGCGGTCCTGACTCACTATGAGTATGCCAAAGGGATAAGAATGCTGCAACGCAGCATCTGGCATGAAGCACGAAGTCTCTTTTTAATGGCAGCCGGAATTACATCGGCTGCATTCGGATTGGAGAGTTTTCTGATACCTACGGGATTCATTGATGGCGGTGTTACGGGTATCTCGCTGCTTATTCAGCATAAGACAGGTATCTCCCTGGCATTTCTGTTAGTAGTCATCAATTTGCCTTTTATCGCTTTGGGATGGCGGCAGATCGGTTCAGTATTTGGCCTGAAAAGTATCATCGCCATTTCTGTCCTTGCAATGACGATAGCATCTGTTCATTTTCCGATCATTACCAACGACAAGCTCCTGGTGTCTGTTTTTGGCGGGTTTTTTCTGGGATTAGGAATCGGCCTTGCCATACGCGGCGGCGGAGTAATAGACGGCACAGAAATTCTCGCCATCTATCTGAGTCGTAAACGAAGCCTGTCGGTGGGCGATTTTATTCTGATATTCAACATTATCATCTTTTCAGTAGCAGCTTACCTGCTCACCCCGGAAGTAGCTCTTTATTCCGTACTTACCTATATGGCTGCGTCAAAAACAGTAGATTTTGTATTGGAGGGTATAGAAGAATACACCGGAGTTACCATCATCTCAACCCACAGTAATGAAATCGTTGAAATGATTAAAACAAAAATGGGGCATGGCTTAACAATCTATTCCGGGAAAAAAGGGTTTGGAAAATCCGGGGAGAAAAGCGATAGCGTTGAGATCATTTTCACAGTGATAACCCGACTTGAGATCACCCGGCTTTCCAATGCGGTGGAAAGAATAGATCCCAACGCATTCATGGTGATGCAGAGCATCAAAGACACCCGGGGAGGCATGGTAAAAAAACGAATGCTGAAATGACCACGGCTGTTCTTAATTTCTTTTTTTCCAAATAAAAAACTTTTGTATCTTTTCCATGATTTCCCGCCCTTTGGACAAGAGCCTTATCCGGAAACTTTTCCAAAAGTTTTACCATGCTGAAAAGAACACAAGGCCGCTTATTACTTGGTTTACTCGTAATAACAGGTTTAGCCGGGACATTGAATAATACCTCTCTGTCACAAAAAGAGAGAAAGTATGCAATGAACCTGATGAAAGATGGTAAGACGGAACTATTCAATTCTGTAGAAGGCTTATCCAAAGCCCAACTCGATTATAAACCGAATCAGGACAGCCGCTCAATCAGGGAATATATTTTTCATATAGCTTCCTGCGAAAAAAACTGCTGGAATTTGTTATCTGCCATAATGAAAACCGCTCCTGATCCTGACAAAAGATCGCTTATAAATTATACTGATGATGAGCTCGTATCCATGATTGAAGATCCGGAACATGTGAATCTTTTATCCGAATCATTAAAATCAAAAAACAAAGACTTTACTTCTTTGGAGGACGCTCTCGGGTCATTCAGACTTCAAAGGACCAATCATATTAAATATGTGAAGTTAAGTACCGAAGACCTGAGGAATCATGTGGTTCAAATGCCTTTCGGGTGGATAGATTGTTATCAGTTTTGCCTGATGATCAGCGCTCACAGTCAGCGACACATTAAACAAATACAGGAATTGAAAGCAGACCCGGGATTTCCTGAAAAATGATAACAGATAAATGACTCAAGGTTGAAAAACCTAAAGCCCTGCGATCTCCGTAAAGATCAAGGGCTTTTTTGATAGAGTACTGACCAAAGTCCCGAGCCAAACTTCTCAAAATCAACTTTCCGCAAAACTGCAATACATTGGCCATCAGGAGATGTCGCTGTCTCCTCCAACATTACTTTGATCATTTCTGAAAATAATGAATAGTAAAATAACGATTGGAAAACCTGCGGGATAATTCTATTTTGCCACTCTGAACGTTACTATGAAAAAAGCATTAACACTGATATCAGTATTAATCCTTATTGTGTCCTGCAAAAAAGTAAGAGAAAGTATGGCGCAGGATGCAATAATTAATGCAATGGTCAATGGTCAATGGGTGATCACACATTTTACAAAAAACAGCGCTGATATTACCTCCGGTTTTTCGGGATATAAGTTTCAATATTACAGCAACAAAACAGTGGATGCCATAAAAAACGGAACGGTGGAAAAAACAGGAAACTGGGATGGTAATGCATCCACAATGACCACATGGGCCAATTTTCCGGGCGCAACCGCTCCCCTGGATCTGATTAATGGCTCCTGGCACATTGACAACAATAGCTGGACTTTTGTAGAGGCTTCTCAATCAAATGGAAGTGAGACGAAAACAATGCGCCTTGACAAACAATAAATTTGATCCCTGAAGCGTATTAAGTAGTCGAATTCCGGCACATCCAAACCCTATGTAATTAATAATAATTCCAGGGTAAAGCACAGCTTACCGTGGAAAATTTGTATTAATATCACCTGATCGTTAAACCAATTGCTCGTTGAAGAGAAAAAGACACTATACCCTAATAAAACTTTTCGTTGCCTTCGCATCTGTATTTCTATTTAATTCAATCACTTTATTCGGCCAGGCGCCTTCGGCAAATTTTACAGCATCACCCATAGCCGGATGTTCTCCGCTTCTTGTCAGTTTTCAGGATCAATCTAACGGAAATCCGGTTTCATGGCACTGGGATTTTGGAAATGGGAATACTTCTGCTTTGAAAAATCCTTCTGCAGCCTATCTAAAGCCGGGAAAATATACAGTGAAGCTTACCGTTACCAATGCAAACGGAAGTAATACACTGACCCGTAACCAATATATCATCGTGTATGAAGCGCCAACTGTTAAATTCACTGCAGACAAAACATCCGGATGTTTTCCCGTGTATGTTAATTTCACTGACCAGTCCACCGGAGGATCCGGAAATACAAATGTCAGCTGGCAATGGGATTTCGGTAACGGCCTTATCTCAAACGACCAAAACCCTACGATTGCTTATACCACTGCAGGCGTTTATACAGTAACTCTGAAAGTGACCAATGATAAAGGATGCAGCAAAGTACTGAGCATTCCCAATTACATCAATGTAACTCCGGGAGTTCATTCATCTTTTAATAATACCCTGGCCAATGTTTGTAGCCCTCCTGCAACAATCAATTTTACCAATAATTCAACCGGACCAGGAACGTTGACCTGGCAATGGGATTTTGGCGACGGGAACACTTCTGCACAGCAAAGCACTTCCCATACCTACACGACAGCCGGAAACTATACTGTAAAACTCATCACAACAAGTACTGCAGGCTGCAGCGATACTGCCAAGACTGCGAGCCCTATTTCTATTGGAGGTATTACTACCGCTTTCAATATTCCTGCCGGTGTTTGTGCTGATGCAACAACTGCTTTCAGTAATGCTTCTTCACCGGCTCCTGTCAGCTCGGTCTGGAACTTTGGTGATGGCACTACGGCATCATCTATTGACCCTTCTCACATTTATACTACTCCCGGAACTTATACGGTTAAACTATACAATACCTATGCAAACTGTATTGACTCTGCAATAAAAAATATTGTAGTAAACCCATTACCTGTTGCCAATTTCAATGCTCCCGCCACTTTTAGCTGTCAACCTCCCCTGACCGTCAATTTCCGTGATCAATCAACCGGGGCTGTAAGCTGGCAATGGGATTTTGGTGACGGGAATTCTTCTACCCAACAAAATCCAACGCACATATATAATGACTACGGTAGTTACAATGTAACGCTGGTCGTCACCAATTCTGCGGGATGTGCAGATACTATCACGAGAAACAATTATATCAATATAAGAAGAGCAACCATCCGCATTCCTTCTTTGCCTGCTCATGGCTGTATCCCTTATACTATTTCCCCTGTAGCTAACATCAATGCTCTGGATGTAGTCACTTCTTACAAATGGGATTTTGGTGACGGAAGCCCTGTTTCCACTCAACAGAATCCTACTCATACTTATACCGTTCAGGGAACCTACAATGTTTCACTGATCATTACTACCAGCACCGGTTGCACGGACACGCTCCTGATCAATAATGCGATTCGTGTCGGAACAATTCCTACAGTTGATTTCACAGCATCTCCTTTGACACAATGTGCAACCCAATCTGTAAGTTTTACTGACCTGTCAGCGCCGGTAGATCAATGGCAATGGAGCTTCGGCGACGGGAATTCTTCTTCTCAAAGAAATCCTAATCATTCGTATGCATTGCCGGGGCGATATACCGTAATGCTTATTGCATCGAATAATGGCTGTCCGGACACTATGATCAAAACTAATTATATCAATGTGCTCCCACCGGTCGCTAATTTTAATTTTACAGCAAATTGTAATAACCGCCTTGAATTTAGTTTCTCTGATCAATCTGTCGGACCTGTGACCTGGCAATGGAACTTCGGGGATGGCAGTCCTGTTTCGAATCAACAGAATCCGGTTCATAGTTTTCCGGCATTAGGAGCTTACAAAGTCAGCTTAACTGTTACAAACGGCACCTGCTCCAATACCATTTCAAAAACAGTAAATGCTTTGGATCCGGATCCCGACTTCACCAGCGACAAAACCTCCGGATGTAAACCTGATTCAGTAACATTTACTGCTTCAAATATCAATACATCCAGCATTTCAAATTATAAGTGGGACTTTGGAGATGGCACAGTTCGCAACACAAGAAATGTTTCTATTGGACACGTTTACATTAACTCAGGAACTTACACGGTAAGGCTGGTAACCACCGATCTCAACGGATGTACCGACACTGTAACCAAAGTGAATTATTATAGGGTGAATGGCCCCACAGCGAATTTTTCAGAAACAAACACCAAAGGCTGTGCAGGCATCACCACTGTCTTCAATGATCTGTCCACTAATGACGGGGTCAATAATATTGTAAGCTGGCAATGGGATTTCGGTGATGGCTCAAATCAAACTTTTACCGGCCCTCCTTTTCAGCATGTTTATGCCGATACAGGAACTTTTTCGGTAAGGCTATTGGTCACCGATGCAACCGGATGTACAGACACTATTTCCAAACAAGATCTGATCAGAACTACCAATCCGAAAGCATTGTTTATCTCAAGAGACTCATTGACATGCCCTGCTGCAAGAGTTACTTTTCAGAATAATTCCACTTCCGTTTTATCAATGACCGGCCTTTGGGATTTTGGTGACGGCTCCACGGCGAATTCAATAAACAATGATGCAGTAATTCACAATTACACAAACCCCGGAGACTACACTGTAAAACTTACAATAACCGATCTTAACGGTTGTGTTGATTCACTGACCAAAAATTTATATGTACACGTTGAATACCCGGTTGCAAGCTTTACGGTGAGCGACTCGGTAAGTTCCTGTATTCCTTTGCAGGCACAGTTTACAAACACTTCAATTTATGCCTCCTCTGTTCGGTGGGATTTTGACCCTGGAGTTTCCACCATAGCTAATCCGGTCCACTATTATTCCATACCCGGTTCCTATACAGTGATGCTGATCGCAACCAGTAAAGGCGGTTGCAGGGATACTGCCTATAAAACGATTACCCTTTACGATACCGCAGGATCACGTATTGATTATATAGCAGCTAATGGTTGCAAGCCTTTATCCATTAACTTCAATGCATTCAGTCCGGGGCCAGTTACTTATCTCTGGGATTTCGGAGATGGCACTTCCGAAGTCACAACATCACCTTCCACAAATCATACGTACAATACTTTCGGAGATTTCGTGCCTCAGGTCATTTTCCAGGATCCTTCCGGATGCCTGATACCGATCTCAGGCATGGACACTGTTCATACGATCGGTGTCAATCCGGAATTCGGGTTAGATAAGAAATTATTGTGTGATAGCGGCTGGGTCAATTTCGCAGACTCTTCCACTTTCAATGATCCCCTGGTAAACTTCAATTGGGATTTTGGTGACGGAACAACATCATCACTTCAAAATCCAGCACATCAATACAGCTCTCCGGGTAACTACTCGGTTTCATTGACCATTCAGACGCAAAGCGGATGCAGTGATGTATTAACGATGCCCAATGCAGTAAGTGTGATTCAAAGCCCATCCATAGCAATTACCGGCGATATGGCCGCTTGCCTCAATTCTCCGTTATTGACGTCTGGAATATTCAATTTCCCTGACACCTCTGTTGTCACCTGGCTATGGAATTTCCCGAACGGAAGCAGTTCTGATCTTCAAAATCCACCTGTACAGACTTATGGCGCAGCAGGTAATTTTGTAGTAACAGCAATAGCTACAAACAGCAGCGGATGCAAAGACACTGCCGGGCACAACATTACTATTTATCCGCTGCCAACCGTTTCAATGCCAGGAACTATGACCATTCAAAATGGATTTCCGGAAACCATACCCGCTACCTATTCTCCGAATACTTACAAATGGGCATGGTCTCCGTCATTGGGATTAAGCTGCACTAATTGCCCTCAACCTGTTGCAGGACCAAAATTCAACACGGACTATACAGTTACATTTGTTGACTCGAACGGATGTGTCAATTCTGAAATTGTTCATGTTGTCGTCATCTGTAAAAATGCTAACCTGTTCATGCCGAATACTTTTTCTCCCAATGGTGATGGCAAGAATGATATCTTTTTCCCGAGGGGAAAAGGTATTGACAGGGTAAAATCTTTAAGAGTCTTTAATCGTTGGGGGGAAATGGTCTTTGAACAGAATAATTTTCCCATCAATGATGACATATATGGATGGAACGGAACATATAAAGGCCAGAAAGTGCAGGCCGGAGTTTACGTGTACCAGGTGGAAGTATTTTGTGATAACGGGGAGGTCATTAAACTGAATGGAAATGTTGCTTTAATACTTTAAGAGAATAAAATGCAGTTTTTAAAAATAAAAAATATCATTTTCATTTTATTGACGGCGCTGATGTTGTGTTCAACAACTTTTGCCCAGGACGTTCATTTCTCACAGTTTTTTGAAACACCGCTGCTCAGGAATCCTTCTCTTGCCGGCATCTACACCGGAGATGTAAGGGTGCAGGCTGTGTACCGGGATCAGTGGAACAGTGTGACCAATGCGTACCGCACCGGATCCATCAACGCTGAATACAAAATGCCGGTTGGGAAATCAAATGACTTTATGACCGGAGGACTGCAGATCCTGTATGACCGGGCCGGAACCATCGGGTGGACTACTACACAACTCATGCCCGCACTTAACTATCACAAATCATTGAGCAATGATCAAAACCGTTATCTCTCTTTAGGTTTTATGGGCGGAATAGTACAACAATATTTCGACCGGTCAAAAATGACCACTAACAGCACTTATGATGGATTGGGTGATGGCGAGTCATTGACGCAGGCAAGATTCACCTATGCAGACGGAAGTGTAGGAATGAGTTATAATTCTTCGATCAATGACAATCCGAACAGTAACTATTTCATCGGAGTAGCGTATCATCATTTCAATCATCCTAAAAATTCATTTTACGAAAATGCCAATATAAAATTGCCATCAAAATGGGTATTCTCGGGAGGCTTTAAATTCGAAGTAACAGAATATAGCTATATCACTGTTCAGGCCGATCAATCTTTTCAAAACGGATCTTCCGAAAGCGTTGCCGGTGCGATGTATGGTTTAAAAATAGGTCCGGATCCTGAAAAGCCTGATTATATGATTCACGGAGGGCTTTTCTGTCGCTGGAATGATGCTTTGATACCCGTGGTCAAACTGGATTACTCTTCATTCTCTGTCGTATTCAGTTACGATGTAAATATTTCACCGTTGAAAACTTCAACCTTTGGCCGAGGCGGATTTGAAATGTCCGTCTCATACATCGGTTTTCTGAACAGGTATAAATCTTCTCAGAACTCAACCCTTTGTCCAAGGTTCTGATCTTTTTCTCCCGGCTTTTCAATAACCACTTTATCCCCGGCGCCATTGCCATTATGTAAAAAAAATGATTGTTAAAATTTGAAAGAAAAGAACCGCTAATTCTCAAATAAGAAGGCAGAACAGGTAAACAATAACAATAAAATATTTAAGATCCTTCAATAAACAGAAACCCTTTATTGCTAAGGGCTTTTGCAGCTTTTACAAACCATTCGCCATACCTGGCTAAATTCTTAAAAATCTCAGAAGTCCCACTTTCATGATTCAAATACCTCGTAGATCTACGATTCTGAAGACTTTAAGTGGATCTTCCTGAAAAAAAACAAAATATTATAGTAAATTGAAAGTAAATTTGTTGTCTTGAAGAAAAATTTACTCATACTGGCCATTATTCTTTTTTCAACCACCTACTCAAGGGCACAAGCACCTTCAACAACATCTTTGCCTGAGGGTCCGGCAGTTGTATTAAAGACCTATCCTAATCCTGCAACATCTTATATCACATTCGATTTTCAAAAAGTTTTTGATAAAGGATATATAATACAGGTATATAATTTTCTGGGAAAGAAAATGTATGAATCGCAGGACCTCACTGAAAAAACGACGCTGAATCTTTCCGATTACAGTCGCGGTGTTTATATCTATCATCTTCTCGACCGCAACGGTAAGGTCATCAACTCCGGAAAATTCCAGGTGTCCAAATAATCATTTATACGACGCCCGGTAATATTACAATTTCAGCTCACTTCCACTATCAGAAATTTCAGATACCAGGTACTTTCAATTCCGCGTATCACCGGATGATCGGATGATTGAGTTTGAAAAGTCACTTGCCTTATCTTTCTCCTTGCATCTTTCGCAGCCATGTCAATAATCTGAAGAAATAATTCAGGACTAACCAGATTAGTGCAGGAAGAAGTGACCAGAAAGCCTCCTGGCTTTAATAATTTCATTCCTCTCAGGTTGATCTCTTTATAGCCTGTGATCGCCTTTTGAATCGTGTCACGGCTTTTGGTGAAGGCAGGCGGATCGAGCATCACCACATCATATTGCTTCCCTTCTTTTGACCATTGTTTTAAAACATCAAATGCATTAGCAGCTTCAAACTGACAGACGTTTTGCAATCCATTCAACGCAGCATTCTTCTTCGCTTGTTCCACCGCACCATCAGAAATGTCAATACCCTTTACTGATCTTGCTCCGTAGTGAGCCGCATGGATCTCAAAAGTTCCTGTGTAACAAAAAGCGCCCAATACATCAGCATCCTTCACTATGTTATTTATTTTCCTGCGGTTGTCCTGCTGATCCAGAAAATATCCTGTCTTTTGTCCGTTTTCAATATCTACATTGAACCGGAGGCCGTTTTCCCTGATCACAATTTGTGTGTTAAAAGGAGCGGATAAAAAACCCTTTTGCTGAGGAAGACCTTCCAATTCCCTGACCGGCACATCATTCCTTTCATAAATACCTTTGGGACTAAAGATTGTGTTCAATGCCTTTACGATCTCTGTTTTCCAGATATCAATTCCCAAAGCCAGGGTTTGAATAACAAAATAATCATTGAATTTGTCAATAATCAGTTGAGGGAGCGAATCTGCTTCACCAAATACAAGTCTGCAATTCTCCACATAACCGAGCTTTTCCCTGTATTCCCAGCATTTCCTGATCCGGTTCAGAAAAAATGTTTCATTAATTTTTTCATTTCTGTCACGGGTAAGCAAACGAACCGGTATCCTGGAAAGAGGATTAATATATCCTCTGCCTAAGAACTTTTTATCATAGGTAAATACTTCCACAACCCTGTTTTCAGGCACTTCATCGTCCCATTTTTCAATTTCATTGTTAAAGATCCAGGGGTGGCCATTGAGGACACGGTCAGATATTCTTTTCTTCAGGTAAACTACAGGCATACAAAGATTCTTAAAAGAACAGCAAAATTAAGATCTCTATGATTGTCAATTATTCCTGCTGCCTGACATCTATACTTTGAACCTATAAGTCTGCAAGCACACTAAGGACATTTTGTCCCTTTAGCCGGCATTGGCAATAAAATTGACAATCTTACCTTTGCACTCAATTTGTAATACTATGCCGGATAAGGATATGAAGAAACAAAGCGGAAAAATTCAGGAAAATAACATTGACATGGATATCAATTCGGATGAAAATATGAGTGGTACTGCTCATATGAATGAAGCAGTGTCAGATGATGCAGAACTCGAAAAAATGAAAACCGAGTTGGAGGAACTGAGGGATAAGAATCTGAGGCTTCTCGCCGAATTTGACAACTTTAAAAGAAGAAATGCAAAGGAAAGGCTTGAGTTGATCCAGACGGCAGGTCGCGAGGTGATCATTGACCTTTTGGATATTTTAGATGACTGCGACCGGGCCCAGCAGCAAATGGAGAACAGTGAAGATGTAAAGGCGATCCGTGAGGGGACTCTGCTGGTGTTCAACAAGCTCAGAAATACATTACAGGCAAGAGGTCTGAAAGCCATGAAAACGGTCAATGAAGAGTTTGACCCGGAACTGCATGATGCAATTACAAGTATTACTGTTCCTTCGGAAAACCAGAAAAATAAAGTACTCGATGAGATAGCCAAAGGCTATTTTTTGAATGACAAGATCATCCGTCATGCAAAGGTTGTAGTGGGTAAATAAAGATCAATAAGGAAAATACAAATGGCAAAAAGAGATTATTATGAGGTTTTAGGTGTGGGTAAGAACGCTACTGCAGATGAAATTAAAAAAGCATACCGTAAAGTGGCCATGCAGTATCACCCTGACCGTAATCCGGGAGATAAATCCGCAGAAGAAAAATTCAAAGAAGCAGCAGAAGCATACGAGATCCTTAGCGATGCAGATAAAAAAGCTCAATACGACCGGTACGGACATGCAGGTTTAAGCGGAAACAACGGAAGGCCCGGCGCCGGCGGTATGAATATGGACGATATCTTCAGCCAGTTTGGAGATATATTCGGCGATGATCTTTTCGGAGGTTTCTTTGGCGGAGACGCCAGAGGCAGAGGAAGAAGCCAACAAAGGAGCCGGGGTGTCAGAGGAAGTAACCTGAGGATCAAATTAAAACTTAACTATGCCGAGATCGCAAAAGGTGTTACCAAAACGATCAAAGTAAAGAAATATACAGTTTGCACTACCTGCGGAGGAAGCGGGGCAAAAAATAAAGGAAGCATACATACCTGCAGCACCTGCGGAGGAAGCGGACAAATTAGAAGAGTGCAGAATACTTTCTTAGGCCAGATGCAAACAGTGACTACCTGCCCTACCTGTAATGGCGAAGGAGTGACCATTGCTGCCAAATGCCCGGTTTGCCGCGGAGAAGGAAGAGTGTATGGGGAAGAATCTATCAGCATTGATATTCCGGCCGGAGTACAGGAAGGAATGCAACTGAACATAAGCGGTAAAGGAAATGCAGGAGAAAGAGGAGGAATGGCAGGCGATCTGATCGTTGTTATTGAAGAAGAACCACACAAGGAATTGCACCGTGAAGGCTCCAATGTTGCTTATGAACTCCATATCTCCTTTACGGATGCAGTATTCGGATCTCAGATAGAAGTACCCACCATAGATGGAAGAGCAAAGATCAAAATACCTGCAGGTACACAAAGCGGAAAAATATTCCGCTTAAAAGGAAAAGGCTTTCCTGTTGTCAATTCTTATGAGAAAGGAGACCAGCTCATTCATGTAAATATCTGGACACCCCAGCATCTCAGCCCCGAAGAAAAAGCTGCTTTGGAAAAAATGAGTCAATCGCCCAACTTCAAGCCTCAGCCTGATAAGAATGAAAAGAATTTCTTTGACAAGGTAAGAGAAATGTTTTCCTGATCATTCATTCCGACAGGTTGCAACTTTAGATCCCTTATTCTTTTCCGAACTGCCGCCGATCTACTGTACGACTTTCACAGTTCCTGCTCCATTATAGGAATGATATTCCCCGTTATACATGGCATCGGCGCTGACCGGTCCCATTTTATAAACTCCCGGTGAAACAGCACGGACCGCATAATAATAAACCTGCTTATTCCTTGTTGCATTTACAAAGAAATGGATCCTGTCGTCCCGCACATCCAACGCCGTAGGATCGGATGCATCTTTGATCCAATCCATTCCCGGTATCTCTTTCGTTCTCGGGTTCTCAATTTCAAATCCGGCCGGGAGCAGATCTGTGATCACCACATTATCAATATCGGTTGAGAAAGATCGTTCCAGGGTAATACCTACTATGATCAGTTCATTCTGTCTGAAAGTAGTGCCGGTCAGTTCTTTTCCGAAGCGGTCATAAAAACGTCTCCTAACTTTCAAAAAATTATCTTCCTGCTTGTAAGCGCCGGTGCTGCTGATCCCTTCCGACTGCCAGAAATAATACAGTCTTCCGTTCCCTTTTGTTGCAAGCTCCACACTGCTCGATTTCAGGTCTTTTTTAGTCCCTTTCCATTGCCCGTTATCCACTTTCGCAATTATTTTTCCGTTCACAATAACAGAAGCGGTCGCATCAGACTTGTTTGCGCTCCTTGCCAGTTTTCCCAATGCTAAGAATGAGAATGCCCGTTCCTGTGTGCTCAGCCAACTGCGTGATTTCAATTTATCACCTACATGCTTTGCCATTACAGGTATCTGGGTATTGGCAGCGTCCACATCTATCAGGGCATTCAGGGCAATGGCCTCATCCCTGATATCAGAATAATAACTTCCCCCCGTCTGTGCCACGGATTCTTCCCCGCTGAAAGAAGTTGGCAATAATGCAACAAAGGACCTTTTATCTCCGGCCGATGCATAAGCTGCCGATAAAAGATATCTGCTGTCCAATGCCAGGACATCCGGATTCGCCTTGTAATAATTCATTGCCGGCACATTGCTTTGTCCGGCCAGAGATAAAACATATAAGCCGTAGGCAACTTCTTTGGGAGCAATTTTTTTATTGAGGGTGCGGTTGTAATAATAAGTAACCAGTTGTTTATTGCGTAAGCGATTATTGATATAATTCAGCATGGTTTGCAATAAACTATTGTCCACATCAAATCCTGCTTTTCTTGCTTCCAGCAAAAAGTGAGCGGAATAAATAGTGGTCCACCAG
Organism: Chitinophagales bacterium; assembly: GCA_026936105.1. Classification (GTDB taxonomy): domain Bacteria; phylum Bacteroidota; class Bacteroidia; order Chitinophagales; family Chitinophagaceae; genus UTBCD1. The sequence continues at coordinate 167,216 of JAIXKI010000024.1, read as the reverse complement.
TCTTCGGTTCCTGCATTATCCCACAACGTAACGGCCCCGTTGTACAATTGCCTCATCTTAATTTTCCGGATAGCTTCCATCACATCCGAATTTGCGTTCATCTTTCCGGTACCATTCAGTTGCATCAGGTCCGAAAGATCTCCGTAATACAACTGAGGAAAAGCTGAAGAGACGATCTGCTCCGTGCAGCCATAAGGGTATTCAACCAGGTATTGCAACTGATCTGCAAACTCTAAGACAGGCGTGCGGCTTACCACCAGGCTGTAATCAACACTGGATGGAATGAAATCACTCACTCCGATATTTATTTTCTGTGAACTGCCTCCTGCAATGGAGCCACTGCCTGTCATCTTTTGTAAAGTGGATGGAGGACGGACAGAGATCTCTGTTTCATCCGTGAACTTCTGCCCCATTCCATTAACGGTAACCGTCACTTTGCCTGCTGCCATCTTTGGTTCGGCAGCTATTTTAAATACTGCACGCCCTTCACTTTTAGCATTCACTGAAATCGTTTGTTTATCACTTCCTTCAATTTTCAACGGGCCGGATACGCTGAGTGTGGCCGATAGATCCGAAGGTTTATCAGTGGTATTACTCAATGTCACTCCCATACTGACCGTATCACCGGGGCTTAAAAATCTCGGCAATGCGGTGCTGATCACAACAGGGTCTGCAACTGTCATGGTATTTTCGCCTCCGCCAAAATCCTGTCCTTTATAAGAAACGGCCATCAGGCGTATCTCTCCGCTGAATTGCGGAATATCAAATTCAAAATCCGCTTCACCGTTTGAATTCGTTTTTTTAATCCCACTCCAGTAACTCATGATCCTGATCCGTTTTGCCGGCATAGGATTTACTCTCTTTTTCATTTCAGCTCCTTCATCACCTCCGGTGCTGCTGACCACAGTCCTTATCTCCGGAAATAACAAAGGATAGAGGTCATAAGCCGATACCTGTAATGCTTTTTTCTGATAGAAATAATTGTAAGGATCGGGAGTTTTAAAATCACTCACCTGCAGCACACCATTATCCACGGCAGCAAGCGTCACATAACTGCCCGCTTTTGCTTTCACTTTCACTTTCTGATGTGTTTTGGAACGGACCGTCTTCTGTGCAATAATCTCTACAGGAATCTTTCTGCCCTTTTCTTCCACTTTCACACTTTCAAAACCGTGGGCTACGGTAAGGGGGATATCCGAAATATCATGTGCTTTGAAAAGTGTGGCTGTAATGTAAACATTAGGCACTCCGTCATTATTCATAGGCAGGTCGAGCGAAGCTGAGCGATCATTTACATCCACATACTGATAAGAGAGCACATGGTCGGTTTCCAAAGTAACCAGCATACGGCCACTGAAAGGTGTGTTAAATAATACTTTCGCTTTCTCTCCTGTGCTGTAGGATTTTTTATCCGGTTTGATCTCAATATTTCCCTCTGTATTCACTTCAAAAGATGAATTGCCTCCTCCCCAACTGCCATAGCTGTAAAAACTTCTGCTGACATAGGTGTTGGCGCCCGGATGATAGATCCTCAATTCATAATCACCGGGAGAACGTGGTACATAAGAATAAACAGTGCTATTCCCGATGGTTATATTACTTTCCACCATCAGTTTGTCTTCTTTGGAAGATTCATAACGGAAATAACTGCCGCTCTTTACCAATGATGTATGATATTCATGCTTGATCACCTGAACTTTTGCCTGGGCAGAGGTGGCGTTCCCGTCTTTGTTGACAGACACCAGTTGGAATTTCACCTGCTGATTAAGCGGATAATAGTAATTCCAATCATTATACACGCCGAAGAAAACATCCTGCGTATAAATATTAGCGGATACATTGCGGCTAACGGGGCGGCCTGTTTCGTCAAACACAGTGGTATAGAAGCCGGCCTGTAAAAGGCCTGAGTTGCTGTAAATATTTTTCACTTCAAAAGATTCTTCGGCATTTCCGTTTTCATTGGTCTTTCCTTCTTTGAATATCTTGTCAAATGAGACTGTCTGATTGGCCAGGCTGAAATCATAATTGCTGAACTTCTCTGCAGAAAAATTCTTTTGCCTGATCTGTATCTCCGTTTCGTAATTACGGTTTGCCGCCGGTGGCCCAAAAAAATTAGCTGCACTGATACTCAGATGTGCAGTCTCTCCGGGTTTGAAAAAAGGCTTGTCCAACTGAGTGTTTACTCTGATACGGTCGGGAACAAATTCTTCAATTGAAAAACTTTTATCAGCCAGAAGCACATCATTGGATGTATAAACTTCCAGGGTATAACTGCCAGTTATGGCCGATGCAGAAATATCAACAGTCCCTTCCACTGATCCTTCTTCATTCAGATTTTTCCGGAATGTTTTCAGTTCTTTTCCATTCGGTAAAAGAAATTTCATTTTTACAGGGATCTCTCCCGGGCTTCTCCATTGCTTATCCCGGATCACTACAGAAAAATTTACCTTTTCACCGGGACGGTAAATATCTCTTTCTGCATATACAAAAGCATCAAGTCCCGATGGGTTGTTCCTTTTCCCTCCCACATCAAACCGGGATGTATTCACCCGGGTGCTACTGAAGGGAAGGTAATTGAAATCATCTGCCGTCCTGGCTATGATCATTGCAGGGCGGAATCCGTCAAAATCTTTCTTTGTATATTCTATCATAGCCACTCCGTCAGCGTCAGATGAGCCAGTCCCGATCAGTTGATTGTTCATTGCGTATAAAGAAACATTCACCCCATTCACTCCTTTTGCCGTTTTGATGGAATTCACAAAAACAAATACCTTATCCTGCCCTTCTTTGGTGATCAGCCCAAGGTCAGATAAAGAAAGAAAGCGGCTGTCTCTCACCCAATAATCTTTTGCAGAACGGATCATGATATGATAAATCCCTTTGAAATCAGGAAGGCGGTCCTGTATATCGGAAAGATTCAGTAAACGGCCTGCTCCGTTTTTCGGCAAAGACCTTGTGTCAATCTCTTTGGTATAAATGACATCGCCGAATTGCTGATCATCTCCGTAATAATCACCATAATAATCGTCTCCATATTCACCATCATTGCTGTAACTGGCAAAACGGTTGCTGCTTTTTTCCCTCGGCGAATAACCATATCGTTGCACCATCAGCAGATTGTTTTCGTAGATCTTTGAAACCACCAGCTTCACCGATGGTACGTTCGTGATCTGCACTTCGATGTTCCTGTTTCCTTCTTTGGACAGATACACCGCCTTGCTATTGGTAAAAGCAATGTTTGCTTCCATCTCACCGAAAGCAATTCCTTCATAATAATCTTCATGCAATACACCGCCGATCTTTCCCCGTAACCCTTTGTTTACCGTCAATGCATAACTCTTATCGGCATTGAAATTGTCGCTGGTAATGATAAACCCATTATCGGTAAGCGAAACGGCATATTTTATATCGGGATCCAGTTTTATATAGGATCTGAGGTTCTCATTACTTAATTGCTGGCTGGTAGTGACCATCACGCTGCCACTTACACCATTGAAATCCGATTCTACATTTTGTATGGTGAGAACATAAGGCGAGGGAATGTTGAAAGAACTTTTCAGCACACCGGAAGTGGGATTACTGCCTCCTTCAGGCTTTAAACCCTTACTGATGGTTAGTTTTGTGCTATAATCTTTGTCTGCAACTTTCAATCCGCTTACCTGAAGAGAAACTTTTTTTGCTGCAGAAACAGTCAGGAAACTGAAACTTGCTTTTTCCCCGTCTATGTCCAGATCCAGTTTGTCTTTCAGGTCGGCAGGATTCACGGGATAATTAAAGAAAAGGTCAACCTGAGGAAATGCTTTTTGCCCGGACGAATCGGCCATCATCCATGTCACCTGAGAATTATTCAATGCAAGATCGGGAGTATGGAAGCTTATATTATCACCATCTTTCACCGTATTGTATTTGCTGAAACGAAGCACCGTGCTTTTGACAGATGCCTTGTAAGATGTGGCAGGCAATAAAGGTTGTGATGGTGAGAACACCAGCTGATCCGGGCTTTCCCAGCGAAAACGTCCGGGGATCTTCGGTTCAAAGGCTACAAAGTCTGTGGAATCCCATTGATTGAGCAGGGAATCTTTCATCAAAGGCTGATCGAAACGGAAGATCAGGTTGCCGAGTTGCGGCACTTCACCTTTGGCATTGGTATAATCAAGGCTGACCGCATTTCGTTTACAGGAAAATAAAAAAAAGGAAACTGTCAGGATAGTGGCAAAAAAAACTTTGGTACGCATACGTGTTGGGGGTTAAAAGGTAACAGCAATACGAAAAGATAGTGAAAAGGGCTGATATAAATCCTAGCCCTTATAACTTTTTAAGAAAAACTTATCTCTAACTGATGTTAAGAGATAACAGCCATGTAATAACTTTCCAAGTATGGCATAACTTAGTCTTGTTATGATATTTTCTGAAAGCAGCTGATTAAAAAAATAATTTCTTTTGATCAAACAAGGGATGCCCTACCTCAGAGATATGGCATTCTTATACTACCGATGAATTTAAAGATTTCAAAAAAAGGGTTTATAAGATTCTGCAAATGGGCCGGCCTGGCTGTCCTGTCACTGTTCCTTTTATTCCTCCTGCTCAACCGGATCTTTCCTTTGTCCGACAAGATCGATTATTCAACTGTGATCACCGATAACAAAGGCAACATCATCAATGCATACCTGACCAAAGACCAGCAATGGAGAATGAAGACCGAGCTCAACGAGATCTCGCCATTACTCAGGAAAACCATTATTGCCAAAGAAGATAAATACTTCTATTCTCATCCCGGCGTCAATCCTTTTGCTGTGATCCGTGCATTCTTTAAAAATATATTCCGGATGAAACGCACTTCCGGCGCCAGCACCATAACTATGCAGGTGGCGAGGGCTCTGGAGCCTTCCAGGAGAACGATATGGGCGAAAGCCAGGGAAATGTTCCGTGCTTTTCAACTGGAATGGAAATACAGTAAAGACGAGATCCTTCAGATGTATCTGAACCTTGTTCCTTACGGAGGGAATATCGAAGGAGTAAAGGCCGCTTCTCTTCTCTACTTCAATAAAGATCCCGACCATCTTTCTTTGGCAGAGATCACGGCATTGAGCATAATCCCAAACAGGCCCTCTACCATGGTCATAGGTAAAAACAATGAGCGCATCATTGAAGAAAGAAACCGGTGGCTGAAAAAATTTGCTGAGGATAAAGTTTTCTCTGAAAAAGAAATCGAAGATGCCCTGCGGGAGCCTCTGGCCGCAACGAGAGGAATAGTCCCTCACTATATCCCGCATCTGGCTTATAAATTAAAAAGTAGTAAAAGCAATGCCATTATAAAAACCAATATTGACCTGAACACTCAATTGAAAACCGAAAAGCTGGTCGAAGATTATGTACGAGGCCTGAAATTGCGCCACATAAAAAATGCAGCGGTCATTATTCTTGATAACAGGTCGCATAAGGTCATCACCTATGTAGGTTCCTCATCATTCTTTGATACAACAGATGCCGGCCAGGTAAACGGAGCCGCTGCAGTCCGTGAGCCGGGCAGCACATTGAAGCCGCTTCTTTATGCACTGAATTTTGACGAAGGGTTGCTGACCCCTAAAAAGGTTATCACCGATGTCCCGGTCAACTACGACGGATATTCTCCGGAGAATTATGATCAGAAATTTAATGGAAACGTAACTATTGAATATGCACTGGAACATTCACTGAACATCCCTGCTGTTAAAAGCCTGAGTTTATTGGGTAAGGAAAAGATGATCTCAAAATTATCTGACTGTGGCTTTGATCAGATCAGAAAAGACAGAAATAAACTCGGATTGTCCTTGATATTAGGAGGCTGCGGCGCTACACTGGAAGAGCTGACCGGGCTATTTTCTTCTTTTGCCAACAACGGAACATTCATTTCTCCTGCCTACACACAAGATGATACCTTGTCCATAAAAAAGAATATCATCAGCCCGGCGGCTGCTTTCATGATCAGCGAGATCCTTTCTCATATTAACCGCCCGGACTTCCCGATTAACTGGCAGGCTACGGAACACATGCCCAGGATCGCCTGGAAAACAGGAACGAGTTATGGAAGAAGAGATGCGTGGAGCATCGGTTATAATAAAAATTTCACTGTGGGAGTATGGGCCGGGAATTTTTCAGGTGTCGGAGCATCCGATCTCAGCGGAGCCAATATTGCCACTCCACTCTTATTCAGAATCTTTAACACCATAGATTACAACAGCGATAAAGAATGGTTTGCCCAACCCAAAGATTGTGATATCAGGAAAGTTTGCAGTGAAACAGGAATGATACCTTCAGACCATTGCACTGACCTGATAACAGACTATTTCATTCCGCTGATCTCCTCCAATAAAGTATGCGATAACTGGCAGGAGATTGCGGTAAGCCCGGATGAAAAAGTCTCTTATTGCAACAGCTGCATACCGGCTGCCGGATTCAAAAAGAAATGGTATAAGATCATTGATCCGGATATGGAATCATGGTACCGGGAAAACAATATCAGTTATCAGTCAATTCCTCCGCACAATCCCAACTGTGAAAAAATATTCAAGGGTTCCGCCCCGCTCATTACTTCACCTGTAAACGGTTCTGAATATATGATCAGCAAAAAGAATCCCGAGCCTCTTATGCTCGCCTGCAAAACGGCAAATGATGTAAGCAGGGTTTACTGGTATATTGACAATAAATTTTATAAAGTATCCTATGCCGGAGACAAACAATTTTTTAAACCAACAGAAGGGCCTGTAAAAATTTCCTGCACGGATGATAAAGGGAGAAACAGGAATATTACGATCTATGTGCGTTATGTGAATTTATAAATTAATAGCATCATTAAAAATCTATCAATGTTCATTCTCTTACTCTTTCACCCTTTCATAAATCTCTATTCCACTTTCTTCACGCTTCCTGAACCACTGATCTTCTGATTCACCGCAGCATTGCCTTTATAGGTCACCGATCCGGATCCGCTTATCTCCACATCTAATTTCACACTCGCAAAAACTTCTGCTTCACCCGATCCTGAAATATCCACTTCTACATTCTCAGCCTTCAGGTCAAAACATTTAAAACGGGAACTTCCGCTGCCGTCTGCTTCCAGGCTTTTAGTTTCACCTTTCAAAATCGCAGACCCGGAACCACTGATATCTACTGAAACTTCGGGGGCATTGAGATCCATAGTTGCATTACAGGCGCCGCTGAGGTCGAGAGAGATCTTTTCAGGATCCGAAATCTTGTTTTCAGAATAAAAATCACAGGCGCCGGAAGCTTCAAAGTCTTTGAATACCGGGCCCGACACAAATACTTTGATTGCTCCGCTGGGCCTGAGATTATAATTATCCTTTGGGTAAATTTTCAATTCGTCTCCTTCAGTCCTGACGACAATATACCGTATCAGGTTTTCATCAGTTTCAATTTTTACCGATGAAACCGAATCCTGCTTTACATACACATCCATACTGCCGCTTACATCAATACTTCTATAGCTCATATTACTCATGTCAAGGTTGCTGGTTATTACGGTGCCGTTTCCCCGCACCTTTTTACCGAATATATTCCAGCAGGAACTGAAAATGACCAGCGCCAGGAATGATCCAATGAATACTTTTCCCATAAATTTTGATTTAGTAAATACAAAGATGTCCCTTTGTCTGGGATTCCCGAAATCTTTGACGACCGGCAAACTCCACAGGTTACAGCCCGGCAAATCATATCAACCCATCAGTGATCTCAGAATCCAAATATATGAAGATTAATACCAACAACTTATGGTCTGGCAGTCTCAGATTCACTGACAACCAACTCTTCCCTATCTTCGCAGCAGGGACATTCCGCCTCCGCACCTGCAGTGGAGGATTAATAAAAATCTTAGATTCTTTTTCATGACCGAAAAAATTCTCATTCTTGATTTTGGTTCTCAATATACTCAGTTGATCGCCCGAGCAGTAAGGGAAGCAAACGTGTATTGTGAGATTGTTCCATTTTCTGCAAATATCTCTTTTGACCCTTCATTAAAGGGGGTCATTCTTTCAGGTTCTCCTTTTTCGGTAAACGATGAAAAAGCGCCGGATGTAAATGTCAGGGAATTGATAGAAAAAATCCCTGTTTTGGGAATATGTTACGGAGCCCAGCTTACTGCAAAGCGTTTTGGCGGCAAAGTGGAGAAAAGCAATAAAAGGGAATACGGAAGAGCATTGCTGCATAAAAAAAAGGAAGATGTTCTGCTGAAAAATGTATCAGACAGGTCGCAGGTATGGATGAGCCATGCCGATACCATCCTCGAACTGCCAAAAGGATTTGAAATACTGGCTACAACAGAAAACATTCCTGTTGCCGCTTTTAAAAAGTATTCAAACGGTGTTGCCGGTCTGCAGTCTCACGACTCCGTCGCTGCATTCCCTCTTTACGGTTTGCAGTTTCATCCCGAAGTGTATCATTCTTCCGAAGGGAAAAAGATCCTTCATAATTTCCTGGTTGATATTTGCGGATGCTCACAGGATTGGACCCCTGCTCATTTCGTTACAGATACTGTTGATCAATTAAGAGAAAGGATCGGCAACCGTAAAGTGATCATGGCGTTAAGCGGCGGCGTTGATTCAACAGTGGCAGCCACTCTTATTCATAAAGCTGTGGGTGATCATCTTTACGGAATTTTTGTGGACAATGGCGTGCTTCGCAAAAATGAATTTGAAAATGTGTTGAAGACCTATGATAAACTCGGCCTGAATGTAAAAGGTATTGATGCAAAAAAACGGTTTTATACCGCCCTGGCAGGAAAAACGGATCCTGAGGCAAAGCGGAAAACAATAGGAAACCTGTTCATTGAAATTTTTCAGGAAGAAGCAAAAAAACTTGAAGGCATTGAATTGCTGGGACAGGGTACCATTTATCCGGATGTCATCGAAAGTGTTTCTGTACACGGTCCATCTGTAACGATCAAGTCACACCATAATGTAGGAGGCCTGCCTGAAAAAATGCACCTGGAACTGGTGGAGCCGTTAAGATATCTTTTTAAAGATGAGGTCAGAAAAGTGGGCAGGGAATTAGGAATACCTGATGAAATGCTCGACCGTCATCCCTTCCCCGGCCCGGGACTTGCTATCAGAATACTTGGAGAAGTTACTGAAGAAAAAGTGAAATTATTGCAGGAAGCTGATGATCTGTTCATAAAAGCCCTGAGAGAACAGCATCTCTATGCAACTGTTTGGCAGGCTGCAACAATCTTGTTGCCGGTCAAAAGCGTGGGCGTGATGGGTGACGAGCGGACATACGAATACACAGTGGCTTTAAGAGCTGTGACAAGCGTAGATGGAATGACTGCCGATTGGGCCCGCCTGCCCTATGATTTTCTGGCTAATATATCCGGAGAGATCAGCAACTCGGTCAAAGGGATCAACAGAGTAGTATATGACATCAGCAGTAAGCCACCCGCCACCATCGAATGGGAATAAAAAGATTTCTGCTATTCTGAATTAAAAGTACCATGAGAATGAAATTAAGATCCATATTACCGGCTATCCTTTTCATAACAATATTGCATAACGGAAAAGGCTATGCACAGGACAGCGATTTTATATTCAAAGCCAGGGTAGCTGTATTTGCTCCCTTATATCTTGATTCCGCATTTGAAGCTTCAGGTAATTATAAACCCGGAAACACATTCCCCCGCTATATTAATCCGGGACTTGATTTTTATGAAGGAGTGCAACTTGCGCTTGATTCTCTTGCAGGAGAAAAGATTCCATTGGAAGTCTTCGTCTTTGATACCAGGGCTGCAGGAAAAACGCTGAAGCAACAGCTTGAAGAAGCCGCACTTGACAGTGTACAATTGATTATCGGTTACGTTGCTACTACAGGAGAATTACAGCAGATCGCTTACTCTGCACAGGAAATGAAAGTACCATTTGTCAATGTAAACCTGCCCAATGACGGAGGGGTATATGAAAATCCTTACCTGGTATTATTAAATGCTACCCTGAAAACACACGTCGAAGCAATTTATCGTTATCTGCAGAAATATTATCCTCTGGATGACCTGGTCGTATTCAGAAAGAAAGGACAACTGGAAAATATGATCTATTCTTATTTTGAAGAGGCAGGTAAAACAACTCCCGGTGTTCCTCTGAAATTAAAATTTGTAGAGCTTACCGATTCATTCAGCGTTGATCAGATTTCAGCACGTCTCGACAGCAATCACCATTCTGTTTGCATTTCGGGCAGCCTGGATGAAAATTTTACAAAAAGGCTGGCTCAACAACTTGCATTATTGAGTAATCAATATCCCCTGACACTTATAGGAATGCCCACATTTGAAAACTTCGCCCCGGTTCTTACCGGCAGGGAGTATAAAGACCTTGAATCGGTTTACAGTACATCTTATTACAATGACCGTACCGATACGGTTACTAAAAAGATCATCAGTTGGTATAATACAAAATTCTTTTCTCAACCGTCCGATCTGCTGATGAAAGGATACGAGGCCACATGGCATTTTGTAAATCTGTTGTTGAAATACAAAACAGATTTTGCTTCCAACATCAGCAATAAAGAATTTAACATCTTTCGTGAGTTGAATATTCAGCCGGTACTCAATAAAAAGACCATGTCACTGGATTACTTTGAGAACAAAAAGATCTTTTTTATCAGGATGCAGAGCGGAGTGGTTAAAGAAGTGAATTGAACGGATTAACTGATCACAACCCCGCTTCGCTCCTCGCAATGACCTTCGCTACAAAAAAGACTGTCCGTCTTTGCGAGGCAATAAGAGAAAGTCTCATTGTGTATAGTCTGCTTCCATTGCCGAAGCAGGGCGGATTGCGTCGTTCCTCGCAATGACCCTCCCGACAAAAAGACTGATTGTCTTTGCGAGGCAACCAGAGAGTGTCTCATTGTGTTTCGTTATTTCCCATTGCCGAAGCAAGCTACCTTCTGAGAAAGTCCGAAATCCCCACACGAGGAAGATTGCTTCGTCGCTGCTCTCGCACAAAGCCACTGCTTCGCTCCTCGCAATGACCCTCGCTACAAAAAAGACTGTTCGTCTTTGCGAGGCAATAAGAGAAAACTTCATTGTGTCTCGTCACTCCCCATTGCCAAAGCAAACTGCACTCAGAAAAAACCCCGAACCCAACACACCAGGAAGATTGCTTCGTCTCCCTCTCGCACAATTCCCCCACTTCGCTCCTTGCAATGACCCTGGCTGCATAAACCTTACAAAAAAACCAAAAGAAAAGGTCACCCGCCGGAGCGAATGACCTAGTCGTTTTTCATAAGCAGGCTCTTGCGTGCTTTATTGTTTAACCACTTTCGTCGTTATTCTTTGATCACCCTGACGAACCTCTACCACATAAGTGCCTGACGTGAATCGTTCACCGAAGCGATAGGTTTCGCCAACAGATCCGTTCATCACTATTAACAGTTTGCCTGCCATGTCAAATACTTTGATTTGAACATTTTCATTCCTGCTGCTGCTTACCTTCAGGTTAAAGTAATTCTGCGTCGGATTCGGATAAGCAGTTGCTTTCAGATCTTCCACTTCCAGCGCTGCCTGCTTGTTGCCATAAGGATTAATTTCTTCTTCGTCATCCGATTTGAATCCAAAGCAATTATTCACACGAATCGTTTTAGAAACGGTTGTTGTACCACAGCTGCTCATCACACGATACCGAATAGTGACAATGCCCGATCTTATCCCTCTTACAACTCCGCTACTATTTACAGTTGCAACTCTTGTATTACTACTACTCCATACTCCTCCTGGTGTAGCATCTGACAACTGAATTGTTCTTCCTCTGCATACTGATGAAGGTCCGCTTATATTCGCCACTGTGGTGCCGGATAAGATGGTTACACTAGCAGTAGCTGTATTGGAGCAAGTTCCATTACTGAAACTATAGGTAACTGTATATGTACCTGGCAAACTGGATCCAATATTAATTCTACCTGTACTGCTATTGATCACCAAACCTGGAGTTGAAGAATATGTGCCTCCTGATTGTCCAATCCTGCTGACATTTGCAAATCCATTATTATCCTTGCAATACGGACTTCTTAAATAATTGATATAAGCAAATGGTCTAGAGTTAATAGTAATAAACCTCGAAGTTGAAACAGTACCACAACTATTTGTAACTCTATAGGTGATAGTTACTCCTCCCCCGATAGCGCTTATTGCAGTTACCTGGCCCATACTATTTACTGTCGCTCTTGCAGGATTACTGCTGATCCATATTCCCCCAGGTGTAGCATCTGATAATTGAATTGTACTTCCGACACATACTGTAGTATTTCCGGTTATTGGCGCTACTACAGGAGTTGTTTGCTGTGTATTTATTACAACATCTGCAGAAGGCAGGGAAATACATCCTGTTGAACTCGTAACAGTAAAATTGTATGTTCCCGGTGCAAGTCCAGTTATCGTTTTAGTATTTGTACTACCAGTTATTGATCCGGGGTTTATTGTCCAGTTTCCTGAAGGTAATCCACTCAAAACAACACTGCCTGTTGGAATTGTACAATTAGGCTGAGTAATCGTTCCAACAATTGGGGCTTGAATCGTATTTAGTATTACCTGCACATCCAATCTCAAAATACTCTCACAACCATTCACTGTCTGGCTCGCATAATAATGCTGACCATTGACCAGGGCTGTGTTGCCCGGCAACGCTGTTCCGCCGCTGGCACTTGAATACCATTGGATATTCTGGCCCGTAGCTACCAAATCCGATACCGTCAGTACAGATGCCGGCGCCCCGAATTCTGCCTTCAGATTAGATACCACTTTGCCCGCACCCATCTTATGCACTACAAAGTACTTGGGCGCTGACGGATATGTGCTATTGAAAGTCGTTTCAATATGCCATGAACCTGATCTGAAATATTGCGAGGTTATCACTCCTGAAGCATCCACAAATACTCCATACAAATCCCCGGCTTGTAATACCGTAGTCCCTGCATGAACTTCAGTATAGCTCCCTATTCCTGAAATCAAGTGCTTCGTTGATGGATCTATGTAAGCCCAAACATTAAATGTTTTATAATCACCCGCTGTTCCTGCCGTCTTCATCCCTATGATTGCAATCTCATTCTTCGATGTGCCATCATAAGAAGCTTCGACATGGGTGCCCACTCCTGCTGCGACACTTACACTGCTGGCCCCATATCCATCCCACTGACCTGCAGGATCAGTCCAATTACATGGAGAACTCTCAACTAAATCTATCAGGTT
>JAIXKI010000024.1:149686-150683 GCA_026936105.1 Chitinophagales bacterium | reverse complement strand
TTGTGCCTACCGGGAATATTGGAGAGTTATGATTATTTGTTACTGAAGCAATCGGACTGCAACCTGCTGTCGTTTGCGGTGTTCCCAGATTTACTATTCCTGTACAGAAGAATGGGATAGCATTCACAGTTATATTCTGTGGACAAACTATACTCAGGTTTCCACCGCCACCAGTTACAGTAACGGTAAAGCTGCATGTGCTTACGTTGCTGCATGCGTCTGTTGCTGTCCATGTTACTGTTGTGACTCCAACATTAAAGGCAACCCCGTTAAGGTTACTGCCCGTACCTGTTGTAGCACCACTGAGGCTAAAGCTTAATGATGAAGTACTGCAATTATCAGAAACAGTAGGATTAAATTCACCTCCTGATGCCACATAACTACAATTTACCGAATTGCCGGTTCTGTTAGCATTATTACCTGTAAAGTTCGGACATGTTAAGGTTGGTAAAGTTTGATCACCACCACTGTAAGTAATCACTACATCATTCGCAACTGCATTACCACAATCATCTGTGATATGATAAGTATAGACTGCTGTCCAGTTACAATCACTTCCGGCCGGAGCACCGCTCTTTGTTACATGTACCGTTCCGCAATTATCAGTGTATTGAGCTGCAATAGCTGCTTCATCTGGTCCGGCAGGTGCTGCATTCATGCATGCATTGATGCCTGTCTGACCTGTTGGCAATGTGCCGGTCAGTACCGGCGCTGTTTGATCACCGCCACTGTAGGTAATCACCACATCATTAGCTACAGCATTGCCGCAATTATCTGTAATGTGATAAGTATATGTTACTGTCCAGCCGCAATTGTTACCTGTTGACTGACTGCTCTTAGTTACACTTACTGTACCGCAATTGTCATTATACAATGCTGCAATAGTTGCTTCATCTGGTCCGGTAGGTGCTGCATTCATACATGCATTGATACCGGTTTGTCCTGTTGGCAATGTGCCGGTCAGTACCGGCGCTGTTTGATCACCGCCACTGTAGGT
>JAIXKI010000024.1:146715-147902 GCA_026936105.1 Chitinophagales bacterium | reverse complement strand
CCGCATCATAACTTGCAGCTACAGCAGGTAAAGTGATTACCGGCTTTTCATTATCAACTACTATTACACTCTGTGTGCAGGTCTTCAACACATCTCCAAATCCATTCACCGCTTTCCATGTAATAATTGTTGTGCCAACCGGATAAGGAGCGCTTAATGTTTTACCATCACTTCGCTCCCTGGTAAATCCTGCTACATTACATCCTGTCAATACAGTTGGATTCCCAATAGCAGAAGTGCTTATAGTAGCTTCACATTTTCCGGCATCATTATTCCGGGTTACTGTCGGAGGGCATTGAATAGTCACCACAATATTACCGGTTACTGTAACTGTTTGAATACAGGCAGCATCATTAAATGACCCATCAACAGCAGTCCATAAAATTTGCGTGGTGCCTACAGGGAAAGGATCTGAGATGCTCTGCCCATCATAACGTTGGGGTGTCAGTATAGTGACCAATCCACAATTATCAGTTGCCGTCGGCGGGGTTATTGTCACAAGCGTATTACATGCGCCATCCGGAGCAGCTACTGTAATATTAGCCGGGCAGGTAATAACAGGTTTTTCCTTATCCTGTACGGTGACAGTGAAGCTGCAATTGCTTATGCTATTACCACAGGCATCTGTTGCAGTCCATTGAACCGTAGTTATTCCTTTCGCAAATACAACTCCGGCCAATGAGCTAGTGCCGCTGCCGTTTGTAGCGCCTGTCAGAACATAAGACATAGTTGGCGTACTACAATCGTCAGTTGCGACTGCATCAAACTCTGTACCCACAACCTGATAGGTACAAACACCCGGATCGGTATTCTTTGTTGTTGTTGTTGGACAGGACGTGAATGTCGGCGCTTCAGTATCGTTTACATTGATCACCTGTACGGCGGTCGATGCGTTGCCACAGGCGTCTGTTACGGTGTATGTCCTGGTGATCACCAGCGGGCAGGTGCCCGTTGATGCATCACTGTGGGTTACGGTGAGGTTCGCATCACTGGTGCAGGCATCACTGATCGACAAGCCCAGCGCTTCCAGCCCTGCAACATCCGTTGCTGCCGCCGGCGCTGCACTTGCATCACAGCCTTCTACCGTGGTGCTCGCTATGGTTCCCGTAATCACCGGCGCTTCGGTGTCATCTACATTGATCACCTGTACGGCGGTCGATGCGTTGCCACAGGCGTCTGTTACGGTG
>JAIXKI010000024.1:145978-146615 GCA_026936105.1 Chitinophagales bacterium | reverse complement strand
CTGCCGCCGGCGCTGCACTTGCATCACAGCCTTCTACCGTGGTGCTCGCTATGGTCCCCGTAATCACCGGCGCACTCTTATCTCCTCCACTATAAGTTACCGTACAAGTAACTGAATTGTTATGTATATCTGTAACTGTAAAATGATACGTAAATGTCCAGCTGCAGTCCCCGTTTCCTGAATCTGCATCAGTGCCGGTCAGTGTAGCGGTTACAGTTCCGCAATTGTCTTTATACAATGCAGCTACTGTGGCCTCCAATGTTGTAGCATCAAATGCTGTTGCTGCGCTTAAACATTCATCAATATTCTGATGATCAAGGCTGCTGCTGGTAATATTGATATTATTCAATACCGGCGCCTGGTTATCCACTACCACTACATCAAACGATTCAGTTTTCACATTGCTATGTATATCGGTAGCTTCTACGGTCACTGTTGTAGTTCCAACAGGGAAGTTGTACGGGTAAGTTATTTCTGCCTGGGTGCCTGTACCATAATTAATATAGTATTTAAGCTGGTCTATTCCGCAATTGTCTTGTGCCAATGCAGTAAAGCTTAATGAAGCCTCACATACTCCTGCATCCGCATCATAACTTGCAGCTACAGCAGGTAAAGTGATTACCGGCTTTTCATTATC
>JAIXKI010000024.1:142221-143843 GCA_026936105.1 Chitinophagales bacterium | reverse complement strand
CCGCATCATAACTTGCAGCTACAGCAGGTAAAGTGATTACCGGCTTTTCATTATCTACTACTATTACACTTTGTGTGCAGGTCTTCAATACATCACCAAATCCATTTACCGCTTTCCATGTAATAATTGTTGTGCCTACAGGGTAAGGCGCACTGAATGTTTTACCATCACTACGTTCCCTGGTAAATCCTACTACGTTACAACCTGATACAATGCCTGGGTTACCAAGATCATCAACATCTATCAGTGCATCGCATTTGCCGGGGTCATTATTCCGGGTTACTGTAGCAGGACAATTAATTGTTACCGTAATATCACCGGTAACAGTAACTGTTTGTACACAAAGATTACTATTGAATGATCCGTCTACCACCACCCAGGTGATAGTAGTTACTCCAACCGGGAATGGATCTGTAACTGTCTGTCCATCGCTCCTGATTGGATCCAGCAAGCTTGGCACACCACAATTATCAGATACAGTTGGCGGTGTAATGGTCACCAACGTATTACATGCGTTTTGTGGTGCCGCTACCAAAATATTAGCAGGGCAGGTAATTTTGGGCTTCTCTTTATCCTGAACGGTGACAGTGAAACTGCAAGTAGTTGTATTATTGCTTGCATCTGTTACTGTCCATATTACTGTTGTTGTTCCTTTAGGGAATTCAGCGCCTGCCAGGCTTGCACTGTTATTGTAATCATTGCTGATCGTTGCACCCGTGCAGTTATCATTGAATGCTGCAGGGTCAAATTCGGTTCCTTTTACTGTATAATCACATTGGCCCAAATCTGTATTCACTGTCTGATTGGCCACACAGGTGATAGTCGGATTCTCATGATCTTCTACGGTCACATCAAATTCACAGGTTGAACTTTGCAATCCGTCTGATACTGTCCATTTCACATGTGTGGTTCCTTTGGGGAATACTACACCGGCAAGACTGCCGCTTCCGGTAGTATTCAGTCCTCCGCTTAATTCATACGTATAAGTAAGCGGGCAATCATCTGTAGCTGTTACATCAAATTCGGTTCCAACAGCTTTATAAGAACAAAGCCCTGCATCAGTATTTACAACTCTTGATGAAGTGTTGCAAGTGATTGCCGGAGGAGTATGGTCTGCATAAGCAACCACAACATCTCCTGTTGCTGCTGCACATCCGTTGGCATCTGTAACACTGTAATGATAAGTGCCTGGTGTTAAGCCGGTAAGATTCTGATCGTCTTCCTGGCCTGAAGGAATTATTCCATCACTGGTTGTCCAGCTATAAACATAAGCCGGTGTTCCGCCGCTTACTGTTCCTAAGGTAATAGAACCATTGTTGCCACCAAAGCAGCTTACATCGGTATGGGTGATATCGGAAACACTGATCGCTGCCGGAGCAGTGATGGTTACATCCTGCTCGGTACTCATACAGTTGTTTGCATCTTTCACTACGATCTGGTATGTGCCAGCTCCAAGATTGCTGAATACATTCGAAGACTGCCAGGTCGTTCCGTTATCTGATGAATATTGTAATGTTCCTGTACCACCACTCGCTGTCACTGTAATCGTCCCGTCTGTGGCTGTTGCACAACTTAATTGTGAACCATTATAGTCTGATGTCACAACTGCATTGCTGCTGATC
>JAIXKI010000024.1:133433-139726 GCA_026936105.1 Chitinophagales bacterium | reverse complement strand
ACAACTTAATTGTGAACCATTATAGTCTGATGTCACAACTGCATTGCTGCTGATCACATCCGGTTCACTAATCGTCACCACCAACGGCGCAGACGCACAACCATATTGACTGGTGACAACTACTGTATAGGTTCCGGCTGTAAGTCCGGACGGATCTTGTACTATTTCCTGTCCGGATGGTAGTACCCCGCCGTTTGATGCTGTCCACAAATAGGTATAAGGGCTGTTTCCTCCTGTTACATCTATATCAATTGCACCATTTGTACCTCCATGACAGAGTATATTGGTCTGTGTAGTTAAAGTAGCCACCGGCAATTGTCTCACTAATATCTGTGCTGTCTCTTTTCCAAATCCTGATGTACGAACACATCCATTTCCATCAGTAATGGAAACTAAAGTGTAAGTTGTAGTGCTGGTTGGGTTTACCGCTACATTAAACTGTGTTGCCGAAGCGTTGTTTATTACCTGGCTCCATGTAGTAGTACCATCAGTATATTGTATGGTATAGGGCCCGTTAAATACAGCATCAACTGCATCAAAAGTCAGTTTCCCATCATCTCCTATACAAATTGATCCGCCGCTAAAACCGGTGCCTGTATTGTTGGGTAGCGGGTTTACCGTAATAGCTGCCACTGCGCTGGTAGCGCTGCCACAATCGCCGGTCACTGTTACATAGTAATAATATACTCCCGGAACATTATTATCAAATGTTGGTGTATAGGTTGATTGATCTGAACCAACTGCCGTACCGCCGCTATTGCTATTGGTAGTATTGCTGTACCACTCGTAATGCAGGGTTCCGGTACCGCTGGCTGTTACACTTAAATCCGCAATCGTACCTCCAAGACAAATTGAATAACCCGTTGGGCCATTGCTGATGGCTGTTACCGGGTTCACAATGATCTGTACCGTTCCTGTTGTATTGCTGTTACAATTATTTGGAACATCTTTTACAACAACATTGGATTGGCTATAAGTTGTAGTAGTAGTTGGTGAAACATTAAATGTAAATACCGGTCCGGCGCCTGTTTTATGATTGCCATCTACGGCTACATCATAAGATCCGCTGCCACCGCTGACAGTAACCGTAATAGAACTGCTTTGTCCTGCACAAATAGTAAGTGGGCCATTGGCAGCAATCACTGCTGCTAATTGTGCCGGTTGTGTCAATGTCACCACCTGGCAGCTTGCATCAACAGTAAGTGCTGCAGTGGTGCTTTCACAACCAGATGTATTATCATGGAAGGTAAAGGTCACTGTGCCTGCAGCTACTGCTGTTACTGTACCGTCATTGGCAACAGTAGCAACAGAAGGATTACTGCTTGTCCAGGTGCCGCCGCTTGTTGGCGTTAATATCTGAGCGGAACTGCCGAGGCAGATGTATGACTGGCTCATGCTGATAACAGGAGCAGCCGTTACCTCTATAGTACCGGTAGCATTCAATGCTCCGCATCCGCCGGTCAATGGTATGCTATAATTGAAAGTTCCCGATTGTGTAGGGGTGCCGCTTATGGTAATCACATTGGAAGACCAGCTTGCGGTTACCCCTGCGGGCAAGCCTGTTGCTGTTCCGATACCTGTTGCACCGGTAGTGTTATGAGTGATGTTTACCAATCCAATATTATTACAAACAGTAGGACTGCTGGAAGCAGCGCTAACCGTATTGGTTGCATTCACCGTCAATGCCACTGCATCGGATGTAACAGAGGGTGAACAGGTGCCGCTCACGACACAATGATATTGATAACCATTCATGCTTAATGAAGCATTGGTAATCGTGAGGCTATTTGTTGAACTGTTGCTGTAAACACCTCCATCATTAATATCATTGAAAGTGCTGCCGCCATCGGTGCTTACCTGCCATTGATAGCTTAGTCCATCGCCGGTAGCGGTTATGCTGATGGTAGCAACCCCGTTATTTTCACATACTGCTGCTGGCGCAGTTGGTTGGGTGGTGATGGATGGCGATGCCAAAATGGTTACCGTAGTGGTAATTGTATTTGGACAGGTTGTTGTACCCGATGGCAGGCCTGTGATGAATGCATAGAAAGTATAGGTAATAGTATAAGTTCCCGGGTGAGTTTGCGCTGATGAAGGTTTTATGACGCCGGTGCTTGCATCAATGTCCAAATTTCCTGTGGGTTCTGAATAAGTACCGGGTACTAATGTATAATTATTGCCGGAAGTATTTGTTAATATGGGTGACTGGTCTGCATCTGTTTTACAATAAGAAGCTGCTGTTGGGTTCAATGGGTAACTGAGCGTTGCTGTAGGCAATGCCACAATAATAATTTGAGCAGTAGCCTGCGTCGTGCATCCGTTAGTAGTAACTGTATAAGTTACTGTATAAGTGCCGGGGGCAGAAGCAGCAAGATCAACCTGCCCTGTATTGGATGTAGGATTTGCATCTGCAAAAACCAAACCTGATGGCGATGAAGTAAACGTTCCACCGGTGGTACCCGAAAAAACAGGAGAAGGATTAAGATTACTTCCAATGTTTGGATTGCTTGGCAGGTTTTGGCAAAACATATTAGTGTTGCCATTTTGAGGACTGCTATAGCTAAATGAGGCATTGGGATAGGCATTCACCATAGTGTTGGATGATGCTGCATTCACTCCTGCACATCCATTGGCATCGGTATAATTTACCGTAACAGTTTTGCTGCCTGTTGTCAGCCAGGTTAAGGTTACTGAATTATCTGTATTTCCGATACCTCCTGATGTAATAATATAATCTACATTTTCAGTGCCCGGTACAGACCATAAATAATTTGATTGCCCGCTTTGCGTAGTATAGGTTACGCTTGAGTTGATACAAATATTTGCTGCGGGTGATGTGGTGAAAGTTGGAGTGGGTGCTGCAAGAACGGTTATGGTTCCGATTGCACTTACGGTACCGCAACCGCCGGTTAACGGAATACTGTAATTAAACGTTCCGCTGTTTGTCGGTGTGCCACTGATTGTAATTACATCGGCCGCCCATGATGCAGAAACTCCATTCGGAAGTCCTGAAGAAGAGCCGATACCTGTGGCTCCCGTTGTTGCAATGGTTATTGGGGTTAATAAAATATTTTGACAAAGTGTTGGTGTAGAAGAAGGGCTGCCAAATGTATTTACACTGTTGACCGTTACGTTAGTTGATTTACCGGTAAGAGTTGTATTGCAGCTTGCGCCTGAAAACGCAATCCAATTAATTGTTACTGCGGAAGGAGAAGGAGTACCTGTTAAACCGCTTACACTAAATGTAGCAGTACCTCCTGTAAATGTAACAGAGGTGTTTAGAGAACTTGCAGGGTTGGTTGTACTGTAATTAATATCATAAGTTCCATCGTTGATAGTAGTTGATGTTAATGTAATAATAGCGTTGCTACCGGAACAGATTGGAGAATTGGATGAAACATTAAAGTCGGATGCATCTACCCAGGTGATGATTACTCCACCATTTGCGCCTGTGCCACCAGAACTATAACGGCCACCGCCGCCGCCGCCGCCGCCAAAAGGGTTACCATTTTCACCATCATCTCCAGATGATCCTCCTGCACCCCCTGTACCACCAGCTATGCTTCCATTGGGAGCATCACCGCCATCTCCACCTGTACGACCGCTATTACTACTTCCATTTCCCCCATTTACTTTAGTGCCACCTGTCGGAACGCTGCTTGATGTTGCTGTCCCCGCAGTTGATCCATTACCCCCAGCAGCAGAAAATAAAGTCGTTGAACCATTTTTAATTACTGTATTTCTTGTAGAAGATCCACCTCCTCCTTGACCAATAGTTATAGATAAAGATGTAATGCCGCTTGTTGAAAAAGAATTATGAACAACATAAGCGCCGCTTCCTCCTCCACTTCCACCATTAGAGCCTCCATTTGAGCCGTTTCCACCGCCGCCCCATGCTTCTACTTTTAAGCAGGAAACACCTGCGGGCACTGTAAAGTTATAGTTGGAAGTAATGGTAATGGGAGATGCCAATGCAGCCGTTGAACCAGAAATTATAACATTACGATTATAAAATAACCCACTACTATTTTCTGCACCCCAGCCAAAAACCCTTATTGTAAGTGTTTGCCCTGGAAGAACAGTAATTGAAAGCCCGGATTGACTAAAACTTCCAATTGATGTACCTACAGAAAAATTTGATGCTACTTGATTTTCGGAATTAAACCCATCAAGGGAATAATAAACTGCTCCCCCTGTAGGTCCACCATCGCCTCCAGAATTATTTGTTCTTGCATGTTGCAATTGAATTTGAGTAACTGTCAAAACATTGCTTCCTGTAGGAGATATTGTATATTGATAGTAATCATTTGAACTCCTACTTCCGCCTGTTGTCCAGCCATTAGACTGTGCCCCATTTGTACCATAAGAAATGGTACCAATACCACTCCCGCCCAATAATGATGTAGCAGATACATTTCCTGAAACTGCGGCATTACCATTTGCTGTCAATGCCCATGTGCCGGAAGCTGCTTGCCCTAGCACATTATTCCCCAAAAACAAACTTACAATCAACAATGCGATGGCAAATACTCCGCTGCGGCGTAAAAATTTCTTCATAAAAAAAGTTGAGTGGTTAAGGGTGGCAGAATGCCGGTTGCAGGTTACAGGTTGCAGATTAACGGTTGCAGGTTGCAGATTATCGGTTACAGGTTGCCGGTTACTGGTTACTGCTTGCAGGTTGGCTGCAATGGGTTTGTTGCCTGTATGCTTCAGGCTTTCAATGACGGAACGGCGCACAAAAAAACTGTCGTTTATTTTTTCTCTGCTGCTATAGGTAGAATTCGTTTTCATGTTCATTTGAGTTTTCTTTATGGAATTTGTTTCCGTCATCTTGTATTTCTAAAAATTTTTATTGTACTGATTTGGATTCGCATCCGTTGGCGTCTTTTACTCTTATCTGGTAAGTGCCAATGGGCAGGTTGCTGAATGTGTTGCTTGCCTGGTACGATGTTCCGTTGTCAATGGAAAAAGTGTAAGGCGCTGTGCCACCGCTGCCGCTTACAATTATTTGGCCGGTGCTGGTATTAAAACATTGCACATCATTTTTTGTAGCTGATGCGGTGATAGTAGGGCAATAACTGATAATCACCTGGCCATCGCCGCCGGTACCACCATTATTATTACTTCCCCTCCCACCTGCGCCGCCGCCGCCGGGAGCAACACCGTTATTTCCATTACCATTATCACCTCTGAAAGCGCCTCCATTCCCACCTGCATAAGTCCCGGCTCCGCCACTGCCTGTTACTGCGTTACCTCCATCGGATCCGTTTCCGTTATTTCCTGCACCGCCACCACCGCCGGCGCCATTGCCGGTTGACGTACCTCCTGTCCCTCCATGATACAGGCCATCTGTTCCGCCTGTTCCCCCTGCACCATTCCAGAAAAGCCCTGCATTACTTCCTTTTTTACCGCCGTTTGCAATCACTGAACCTGCTGAACCGCTTACTGTCGTATTTCCGCCATCATTTGATGTTGCACCTCCCTCTCCAATTATTATTGTAAACACCTGACCTTGAGTAACGGAAAAAGTGGCTACATTATAAGCACCGCCGCCACCGCCGCCGCCGCCATAATCACCCCAAAAGCTGCCTCCTCTTCCACCGCCGCCACCGGCTCCCCATACTTCCACTTTAATGGATGTAACTCCGGCAGGTACCGTCCATGGGCTTGTGGGGTTCACCACTACTACCTGGGAGAAGCTGCTAAGAGCAAAGAACAAATTCGCAAACAGCATTGCGGTTATAAACATTCCGCCGCGGCGTAAAAATTTTTTCATAAAAAACATTGTATGGTTAAGGATGGCCGGTTCCCGCTTTACGGTCACCGGTTGCAGGTTATATGCATTCACGGCGCTGCCGGCATGCTGCCCGCCAGGGGCGGCAGGGCGGCGCACAAAAAAGCTTTCATTCATCCGGCTTTGGTGCACGGGTTCCTGGTTTTCTTTCATGGTCGTTTCTTTTTTCTGAATGGAAGTGGTTTGCTTCATCGTTCAGTAGTTTGTTTTCTGTTCTGTTATTCATTCTTCCGGTCTGCCGGCGCTTTGTGTGCCTCCGGCTTTTCCCGGGTGTTTATGTTTTGTAAAAACTGTTTTCCTTTTTTTGCGGATGGGTGGCTCCTTGTGGTTTCCTTTCCCTGTTGACAACCCTCGGTCAAAAAAACTGTCCGTCTTTGCGAGGCAATCAAAGAAAGCCTCATTGTGTCAAGTCATTCCCATTGCCGAAGCAGTGCAGATTGCGTCGTTCCTCGCAATGACCAACACACGAGGAAGATTGCTTCGTCGCTCCCTTACACAA
>JAIXKI010000024.1:131996-133384 GCA_026936105.1 Chitinophagales bacterium | reverse complement strand
GACCCTCCCGGCTGGCTCCGCAATAATCAAAGAACCTGATGCCGTTGCATCCTCTCACAATTCCCTCATCACATTTTCAAACCATCATTGTCCCAGCCCGCTGACCATCAGCACAAGAAGTGCAAACAACAGGGCAAAGACCCATGACTGGTACCGGTGTAAAATCGTTTTCATAATTTCAGGATTAAGGGTTAAAAAATATTTATGTTGTCTTTTACTTGTTTGGCTTATTGAAATGATCCTGTGTTCAAATTTTTTGTTTTGCTGTTTATGCTGATCATTTTTAATGACCGAGAATACAGGAGCAGAATGAGTGGAGGAGTTGTTGCCGGCAGGACGTAAAAAAAATGATCCCGACCCAACGGGACCATTTTCATTATGATAAAGGGCAAACGGAATTACGGTGAAGTTGCGGACACTAACCGTCGCTGTATTGCAACACACAACATGCATGTTATCTGCCTGCAGATGCTTCCGCACATGAAGATTACGGAAAGCAGTCAATGTTTTCAACAGTGTCAAAAATTTTCTCATCACGGATCGGTTAGGTCCAAATGTTGTTTTAAAACTGCAGGGG
The DNA here is from genome assembly GCA_026936105.1 of Chitinophagales bacterium. Classification (GTDB taxonomy): domain Bacteria; phylum Bacteroidota; class Bacteroidia; order Chitinophagales; family Chitinophagaceae; genus UTBCD1. Next base: position 132,807 of record JAIXKI010000024.1, on the reverse strand, counting down.
TGAAACAGTCACTACCCTGAATTCTTCAGAACCCGGATTTGTCTTCTACGTGAAGGATTTTCAGTGGATGATCGAATAAAAAATGCGATTGCTGCGTACGCAATTACATGTGGTTATTCTTAGTATTCAGTGAAAGATTATTCGGAGGAATTAGGATTCGGGTACGAAAACATTTGTTAAAGAAAACACAATGAGTTACGAAAATAAAAGGGTTTTTTCAAAACTCCAAGCAAAACGTAGATTTACGTCAGGGATTTTTTCAAATTTTTTGTGCCGGAAATATAATGCCGCGGCATTGCCATGGCCTTAATGCTGTAATAAATGGGCATCATTAAAACAATACGAACCTTGCAGAAATACCGGCCAGGATCACACAATAGTTTCATAGAAATCTTTCCATTCGGGGTTCATGCTATTAATAAGATCTTCTTTTTTTTCCGGCTGCCTCCTTTTATTCTCTTTTCTTCTGCAATAGCTGCCACAATGCTGTCGAATCTGTTGTAATACAGCAATTTTACACAATGATATCTTGAGGAAAACCCTTCATAATATTTTTGTTTATGCTGAAGGATCCGTTTGGGTAAATTGGAGGTGACACCGGTGTAGAGTGTGCGGTTATTGAGGCTGCCTGTTATGTAAACGTAGCCGCTTTTCATTGAAGGTTTGGTTTGGAGTATTAAAATTAAGGTAACTGTTTTAAGGATGGGTGATTTACAAAAAATTGTTTGCCTTTGCGAGGGTCTGCCTTTACCCCCTCACACGAGGAAGATTGCTTCGTCGCAGCTCTTGCACAAGGCCCAGCTCCGCTCCT
>JAIXKI010000024.1:0-131986 GCA_026936105.1 Chitinophagales bacterium | reverse complement strand
CACACGAGGAAGATTGCTTCGTCGCAGCTCTTGCACAAGGCCCAGCTCCGCTCCTCGCAATGACCCTCCCGGCTTCGCTCCTCGCAATGACCTGTGCAGCGTTCACAATAAAAACTTAGAAATTTTCTACTTCAGCACCTCTCTTGAAATGACCACTTTCTGAATCTCTGATGTACCTTCTCCGATAGTGCAAAGTTTGGCATCACGGTAATGCTTCTCTACAGGAAAATCTTTCGTATATCCATACCCTCCGAAGATCTGAACCGCATCGGTAGCTACTTTCACAGCTACCTCGCTGGCATAATATTTTGCCATAGCAGAAACTTTGGTCACCGACTCACCACGGACTTTCAGATCACAGGCTTTTAAGATCAGCAGCTCCGCTGCCTGGATCTCGGTGGCCATATCAGCCAGTTTAAAAGATATTGCCTGGAAGTTGGATATGGGCTGATCGAACTGATGACGTTCTTTGGAATATTGCAAAGCCGCTTCATAAGCTCCCTTGGCAATACCTAATGAAAGAGAAGCGATGGAGATCCTTCCTCCATCCAGTATTTTCAGTGCCTGCTTGAATCCTTCGCCGATATTTCCCAAACGGTTTGCATCCGGTATGCGGCAGTTGTCGAAGATCATCTCTGCTGTTTCACTGGCACGCATTCCCAGTTTGTTTTCTTTTTTTCCTCCGCTGAAACCCGGTGTTCCTCTTTCCACCACAAAAGCGGTGGCATTGTGCTTTGTCCTGGGTTCGCCGGTACGGCAGATGACCACGGCCACATTGCCGCTCTTTCCATGTGTGATCCAGCTTTTGGTCCCGTTGATGACCCAATCGTTTCCATCTCTGACAGCAGTGCATTTCATATGCCCGGCATCGCTTCCTGTATTGGGTTCCGTCAGGCCCCAGGCGCCTATCCATTCTGCCGTAGCCAGCTTAGGCAGGTATTTCTTTTTCTGTTCCTCATTTCCGAAAGTAAGAATATGGCCTGTACACAATGAATTATGTGCCGCCACACTCAACCCGATGGAACCACACACTTTTGCGATCTCTTCGATCACCGCTTTATATTCAAAATAACCCAGCCCTGCGCCGCCATATTCCTCCGGCACCAGCACTCCCATGAGGCCAAGCTTTCCCATTTCTTTAAAAACCGGAAGCGGAAATTCCTGTTTTTCATCCCACTCCATCACATGAGGCTTGATATATTGTTGTGCAAAATCACGGGCAGTTTGTGCAACCTGCACAGTCAATTCAGAAGTCTGAAAATTCATAGAGAGATCATCGTTGATTTATTTTCAAAAAATATTCTTCTTCTTTTATTCATTTCTATCGTTGTCAAATTACTAAAACAAAATCCTATCATTCATTCACCTGATGCTTTTGAAAACGGCTGAGCATATTTTACATGACCTGCCATTTAAAAGAGTGCCACCCGGAACAGCACCGGATGGCACCAGTCACCTTACAAAACCATGGCAGGCAACTGTCAACAAAACCGTTAAAGGCAATGCAAGCTACATAATTTTTCAATACACTAACAGGCGTTAGCATTTTTTCGGCATATTTATATATTTACTATCAGTCCGTCATAAGCAAGGTGGACATTATCCGGCAATTCAGATTCCACTGCTGCATGTTTTCCCATCTGATGGGAAAGATGCGTCAGGTAGGTAACACGGGGGTTTAGTTCCTGAGCCAGGTCAATAGCCTGCTTCAGGTTAAAATGAGAAGCATGTTCTTTTTTCCGCAGCGCATTCAGCACCAGCACTTCTGTTCCTTTTACTTTTTCTTTTTCTTTGTCATCTATCCGGTTGGCATCGGTGATATAGGTAAATTTTCCGAAACGAAACGCCATCACCGGCATCTTCAGGTGCCAGGTCAGAATGGGAGTGACCGGTATATCACCTACCGTAAAAGGGGTCTGATTGATGGTGTGCAGCTCAATCTCCGGAATGCCCGGATATTTTGTATCTGAAAACGCATAATAAAAATCCCTTCTGATGGCTTCTTCCGTCAGGTAATTGGCATACACCGGCATCGCCTTTTTATTGAAAAAATTAAAAGCCCTGATATCATCCAGCCCAGCAATATGATCTTTGTGCGGATGGGTAAACAAAACAGCATCAAGCCTGTGAATTTTTTCCCGCAGCATCTGGTAACGGAAATCGGGGCCGGTATCCACTATCAAAGTAGTTTCGGCAGATTGAACCAGTATGCTCGACCGCAACCGCTTGTCTTTTTCATCGGTAGAAGTGCAGACTTCGCAATCACATCCGATCATCGGGACGCCGGTACTGGTGCCGGTGCCTAAAAAAGTTATCTTCAATCCGGGGTAAGCCACCGGGCAAATGTAGAATTGAAAAAGAAGAATGAAAAATGAAAGCTTTTTTTACTGATCACCGTTGGCCTGTGCTTCAAGCCTGGAAACAATATCCATATATAATTTTTTTGATTCTTCGGAAAGAGAATCAGAATCAAAATCCAGTTGAGGGATCAGTTCAAGCAACGTGTTGATGCGGCCTTCCACCTGAAGAAACTTATTCAGCACGACCACTTTTTTATTTTCCAGAATGCAATAACCGCTTTGAAAGGTGCCCCGTTCATAACGAAGGATATATCCGGATTCTTCTACCAGTGCGTTCAATTTGTCCAGAGTGGATTGTGTGTATCTCATTATTAAAATTAAAAATTCAAAAGCCAAAAATAAAAAATAAAAGAGTGGCTATCGCATTGTTTTTATCACATAATCTGTTTTACTTACTACTCATCCTGATCACCGGCACTATCATTTCTTCCAGGCTGACACCTCCATGCTGAAATGTATTGCGGTAATAGTTCACATAGTAATTGTAATTATTGGGATAGCAGAGATAACCATCCTCTTTGGCAAAAATGAACGAAGAGTTGACAGTGGGCACCGGCAAACCCGCCTCTCTCGGATCACGGAAGGCCAGTACCTCTTTGGGTTCATAATTCAGATTGCGTCCGTGCTTATAGCGGAGATTACTGGTGGTCTGTTTATCGCCGACCACTTTATAAGGGCTTTTTACTCTCACACTTCCATGATCGGTGGCCAGTACTATCTTAATATTTTTATCAGCCACTTTTTTCAGCGCCTGGTGCAGGGGTGAATGTTCAAACCAGGATGCCGTGATGCTGCGGTAACTCATCTCATCTCCTGCCAGTTCTTTCAACACTTCCATTTCGGTACGTGCATGACTGAGCATGTCCACAAAATTGTACACGATCACATTCAGGTCGTTGTTGAGAAGATTATGGATATTATTCACCAGGTCAAGTCCTGCCTGATTGTTCAACACTTTTGTGTATGATACTTTCAGATCTCCCTTGCCCAGCCGTTTCAATTGCTCTTTGAAAAATTTATCTTCAAACATGTTCTTTCCGCCTTCCTCATCATCATTCTTCCACTCTGCCGGAAACTTTTTTTCTATTTCAACCGGGAGCATACCGGCAAAGATGGCATTACGGGCATATTGAGTGGCTGTTGGTAAAATACTGTAGAAACTGTCTTCTTCCTGTATCCGGAAATTCTCTGCAAATATGGGTTGAATCGCTTTCCATTGATCGAAACGGAGGTTATCTATCAAAACAAAAAACAAAGGCACTCCTTTTTCTGCATGAGGCAATACTTTAAAGCGGAACATAGTATGGCTCATCACCGGCCCGTCCGTACTTTTCGGGCTCAACCAGGAAGCATAATTCTTTGAAACAAACTTGAAAAATTCTGTGTTGGCCTCTGCTTTCTGACTCTGCAACACTTCACGCATTTCCGGGCTGTCTGTCTTGCTCATCTCCAGTTCCCAATACACCAGTTTTTTATATATATCCATCCACTCATTGTGATCGGGGTTGCTGTTGAGCGCCATGAATAAATTGCGAAACTGCTGCTGATAAGCGGTGGTCGTCTTTTCCGCTACCAGCCTTTTATTATCAATGATCTTTTTTAAACTTAATAAAACCTGGTTAGGGTTTACCGGTTTGATAAGGTAATCGCTGATCTGCGATCCGATGGCTTCATCCATCAGGTTTTCTGTTTCATTCTTTGTGATCAGTACCACCGGCAGGGACTGGCTAATTTCTTTGATCTTGGCAAGGGTTTCCAGTCCGGTGATGCCGGGCATGGTTTCATCCAGCAACACCACGTCCACCGGATTTTCTTTTACAAAATCTATGGCATCAAAACCGTTGGTGAAGGTCTTCACTTCATACCCTTTATTTTCCAGAAAAAGTTTCTGCGACTGCAGGCTTTCTATCTCATCATCCACCCAAAGAATTTTTGCTACTGCCATTCTGTTCAATATTTAAGATTTCAACAGCATTCAAATGTAGCTTATTAAGTGCAGCTATTGTAGATTTGCCGGCTATCCGCTGCAGGGGTTTAACAAAAAATCAACAGCAATGCCTCCAACCAGAAAGATCATTAATGATCCGGTATATGGATTCATCACTATAGATCATCCGCTGATCCTGCAGATCATTTCCCACCCTGTGTATCAACGGCTGCGCAACATACACCAGATGGCTTTTGCCCATTTGGTCTATCCCGGAGCAGTACATTCCCGCCTGCATCATTCGCTGGGCGCTTACCATCTTATGAGCAATGCTTTGAATGAACTAAAAAGCAAAGGGACAGAGATCACTGCCGGAGAAGAACTGGGGGCAAAGATCGCCATCCTGCTTCATGATATCGGCCACGGGCCATTCTCCCACACGCTGGAAAATGAACTGATCAAAGGTACTTCGCATGAGTTCATCTCCCTTCTTATTATGAAAAGGCTGAATGAAGAATTCAAAGGGCAACTGCAAACAGCCATTGATATTTTCACTAATAAATATCCCAGGCATTTTCTTCATCAGCTTATTTCCGGCCAACTGGATGTGGACCGTATGGACTACCTGACCCGCGACAGTTTTTTTACCGGCGTGGCAGAAGGTGTTATTGGTTACGACCGGATATTGAAGATGCTCATCGTTCACAATGGAGAATTGATGGTGGAAGAAAAAGGTATTTATTCCATTGAAAAATTCTTAGTAGCCCGCCGCCTGATGTACTGGCAGGTATATCTGCACAAAACTGTATTAAGCGCCGAAATGATGCTGGTAAAGATCATCCGAAGGGCAAAAGAACTGATCTCACTGGGTATCCCCACCCTTGCTGTTTCCGATGCTTTGAATTTCTTTTTACAGGATCCAAACAGCAAAACAGACATTGAAGGGCACCTGGATACTTTTTGCCGGATGGACGACCATGATATTATGGCCACTATTAAAAACTGGAGCCGGCATCCTGATAAAATTTTATCTGAATTGTGCCGTTCTTTAGTGGGGAGATCGTTGCTGAAAGTAAAATTTCAGGCTGATGAATTCGATCCGGAATTTGTAGCAGAAAAGAAAAGAGAGGCTGCCAAAGCCCTGAATATTCCGGAAAAAGAAACAGACTATTTTGTCTTTACCGGTATTGCCAGCAATACCACTTACGACCCTGCTGATGAGCGTATCAATATCCTGTTCAAGGATGGAACGGTAAAGGATATTTCAGAAGTGGACAATGCGCTCATTCAGCGCAACCTGAGCAGCACTATTAAAAAACACTACATTTGTTACGTGAGACAGCCACGAGCTATGAGCTAATAGCTGTATATGCAAAAAAAATTTAGTTTGTAGCCAAACTCATAACTCAAAGCTTGATAAATGACTTTTACCGCATCGCAGATAGCGCAGTTCATAAACGGAAAGGTGGAAGGGGATCCAATGGCTTCTGTGGAATCTTTCGGAAAGATTGAAGAAGCGCAAGCCGGGCAGCTTTCTTTTCTGGCAAACCCGAAATATGAAGAATACATTTACTGCACCAAAGCTTCTGTTATCATCATCAATGAGAGCCTGGAACTTAAGGAACCTGTAAGCGCCACGCTGATCCGTGTTCCGGACGCCTATACCGCTTTTGCCACGCTGCTAACCAAATACCAGGAAATGATGACACTCCAGTTAGCAGGAATACAGCAGCCTGTTTACATGTCCCAAACTGCCACAACAGGGCAGAATGTTTTTATCGGTGCTTTTTCCTATTTGGGTGAGCATGTAAAAGTGGGTAACAATTCAAAAATATTTCCCAACTCATACCTCGGTGATCATGTTGAAGTCGGTGATAACTGCATTATTCATCCCGGCGTAAAAATTTATCATGATTGCAAGGTGGGGAATAAGGTCACTATTCATGCAGGCACAGTAATTGGGAGTGATGGTTTCGGCTTTGCCCCGCAGGCAGACGGCAGTTTTGTAAAAGTGCCGCAGATCGGCAACGTAGTAATAGAAGACAATGTAGAGATTGGCGCCAATACAACCATAGACAGAGCCACTATAGGATCCACCATTATCAAATCAGGAGCTAAGCTGGACAACCTGATCCAGATAGCACATAATGTGGAAGTGGGAAGCAGCACGGTGATAGCGGCACAGTCGGGAATAAGCGGCAGTACCAAGATCGGAAAAGGTGTGATGATAGGCGGACAGGCAGGGATAGTCGGACATGTGCATATTGGTGATGGCGCTAAAATAAATGCACAAAGCGGGGTAAGTAAATCTATCGGAGCCGGAAAAGCAGTTACAGGCTCACCAGCCTATGATTACACTTCTGCCTTAAGAAGCCAGGCCATCAGCCGTAATCTTCCTGAAATGGAAAAGAGAATTGAAGAGCTGGAAACTTTGATAAAGCAGTTACTGAAAGAAAAGATATCCTAATCATTTTTTATAAACGGCTTTTCATGAAAATCAGTGGATTCACGTTTGTCAGAAATGCAATTAAATACGATTATCCTGTAGTAGAATCCATTACTTCCATTTTGCCCGTTGTGGATGAGTTCATTGTCAGCATAGGCAACAGCGAAGACAATACATTACAACTGATCGAATCCATTGCCTCTCCAAAAATAAAGATCACTCATTCCGTATGGGATGATACCATCCGGGCAGGAGGCAGGATATTAGCTGTTGAAACCGACAAAGCATTCTCTCATGTTTCACCTGACAGTGATTGGGCTTTTTACCTGCAGGCAGATGAAGTGGTGCACGAAAAATATCACGAAACCATTCTGAAGGAGGCAAAAAAATATCTTAACACACCGAAAGTAGAAGGTTTATTATTCAGGTACCTGCATTTTTACGGCACTTACGATTACATCGGTGATACAAGAAGATGGTACAACCGGGAAATAAGAATCATCCGCAATGACAAAAACATCCGTGCATACCGAGACGCCCAGGGTTTCCGTAAAAACAATCAGAAATTGAACGTAAAACTGATTGACGCATATATTTATCACTATGGATGGGTAAAGGATCCGCAAAAACAAAAACATAAAATTGAAGACTCCCGCATCTATTGGAGTAATGACCAGCAGGCGCAGTTTCAAAAAGAACAACCGGAATTGTTTGACTACCTACAGGATGCAGATGTTCTGAAAAAATTTGAAGAAACACACCCTCAGGTGATGCAAAAAAGAATAGGGGAAAAAAACTGGGACATTCCATTTGACCTGTCAAGAAAAAAATTATCTTTTAAAGATTCTATCCTTTATTTGATTGAGAAAAAGACAGGGAAGCGTCTTTTTGATTACAAAAATTACCGCATCATCTGATTTTATCTGATTGGCTATCTTTGTCCGTCAAAAAATAATTTACCGGAATGACTCCAAATTTTAACCCGGATAAACAACACACACTCAAATCTGAAGCGAAGATCTCAGGAACGGGATTGCATACCGGCGTAATGGTGGATATGGTACTGAAACCTGCCAATCCCGGCTTTGGATTCCAGTTTCGCCGCATGGATCTGCCGGAACAGCCAACCATCAAAGCGGACTGTGACCTGGTAACCGATACCAGCCGTGGTACAACAATCGGAATAAACGGAGCCAAAGTAAGTACCGTAGAACATATTCTTGCTGCTTTAGTAGGCATGGGGATTGATAACTGCCTGATCGAACTCAATGGCCCTGAAGTGCCTATTATGGATGGAAGCTCAGAGCCTTTTGTAGAACTGATAGAAAATTCAGGAGTGGTGGAACAGGAGGCCAGTAAGACCTGGTATATTATTGAAGAGAACATTCAGTTTTTCGACGAAAAGAAAAAAGTGGAAATGACGGCGATACCTGCCGGCGATTTTCAGGTCACAACTCTAATAGATTTTAATTCTCCCGTATTGGGTACCCAGCATGCCGGCTTGAAAACAATAGACGAATTCAAGGAGGAGATTGCTCCCTGCCGTACTTTTTGTTTTTTGCATGAACTGGAAATGCTTCTGGATAATAATCTGATCAAAGGCGGCGATGTGAACAATGCCATAGTAGTGGTGGACCGGCCCATGGAAAACGATGACATGAATAAATTGAAAAAGATCTTCAGAAAAGAAAAGATAGAAGTGAAAAGCGAAGGGTACCTGAACAATCTTGAACTGCGTTTTCCCAATGAACCTGCCCGTCATAAGTTATTGGATGTGGTGGGAGACCTTGCCCTGGTTGGTTATCCTTTCAAGGCAAAGATCATTGCTAACAGGCCCGGACACAGCAGCAACGTGGCGTTTGCAAAAAAGATCAAACAATACATCAAGAAAAATAAATACAATAAAGACGTTCCTGTATATAATCCGGTACAGGCTCCGATATATGACCTGCAGTACATTGAAAAAAAACTGCCGCACCGTTATCCTTTCCTCCTGGTAGATAAGGTCATTGACCTTAGTGACACCTATATCGTCGGCGTGAAGAATGTAACCTTCAACGAATGGTTTTTCCAGGGGCATTTTCCGGGAAATCCCGTAATGCCGGGAGTATTGCAGATCGAAGCGCTGGCACAGACCGGGGGCATACTCGCCATCAATCTGAGCGGTGAAGGAAATTATGACACATACTTTCTGAAAATTGACAACTGCAAGTTCAAACAAATGGTAAGGCCGGGCGATACGCTCATTCTCAAAATGGAACTGATGGCTCCCATTCGCCGTGGTATTTGCGAAATGAAAGGAACAGTATTTGTCGGAAACAAGGTTTGTACAGAAGCAGATCTTGTGGCACAGATCGTAAAAAGATAGGGCCGTTTTCAGAAATCCCTAATGATCATTTTTTTAATTTCCGTTACTAAAAACAAAGGAAACCAGGACTGAAAAAAAAGTCCTTTTTCTAATTCACTTCTTTAACGAAAAAGTGAGGAAAAAAGGGCCGGTAATTCCCGGCAGGGAGCCTTTATTTCCGTACATTTGCAGACACAGTTTTTTACAATTTAACGAGAGGATCTTCCCCTTTATGAATCCAGAAATCAAAGAAGAAACTACCCAAACAAATAACAGTTACGGCGCAGAAAGTATCCAGGTACTGGAAGGCCTGGAAGCAGTACGGAAGCGTCCTGCCATGTACATCGGCGACATTAGCGAAAAAGGCTTGCATCATCTTGTATATGAAGTGGTGGATAATTCCATTGATGAAGCGTTGGCAGGTTATTGTAAAAACATTGTGGTCACTATTTATGAAGACAATTCCATTTCCGTGGAAGATGACGGCCGCGGAATTCCTACCGGCATCATGCACAAGGAAAAACGTTCTGCACTGGAGGTGGTGATGACGGTGCTGCATGCAGGAGGAAAATTTGATAAAGGTTCTTACAAAGTTTCCGGTGGATTGCATGGGGTGGGTGTAAGCTGCGTAAATGCATTGAGCAAGAAAATGCATGTATGGGTTCGCAGAGACGGAAAATTATTTGAACAGGAATATAAAACAGGTATCCCTCAATATCCCGTTCGTGAAGCCGGAACCAGTGATAAAACAGGCACAACAGTGCGTTTCTGGCCTGATGACAGCATCTTTACCACCACCGTTTTCAAAAAAGAAATTTTAGAAGGCCGCCTCCGTGAACTGGCTTTTTTAAATAAGGGTATCAGTATAAAACTGGAAGACCTGAGAGATAATGAAGAGAACGGCGGACATTATTCCAAAACTTTTTACAGTGAAGGCGGTATCGTTGAGTTTGTGGAGATGATGGATCAGAATGCAGGAAGAAATTCGCTGATCCCGAAAGTGCTTTATGTGGAAGGGCTGGACCCTCAGACAAATGTGGCGGTAGAAGTAGCGTTGAACTACAACGATGCATTCAATGAACATATTTATTCCTACGTCAACAACATCAACACTATTGAAGGAGGCACTCATGTGGCCGGCTTCCGCAGGGCATTAACCCGTGTTTTCAAAAGTTATGGCGATAAGGAAAACATGTTTGAAAAAGCAAAAGTGGAGATTGAGGGAGATGATTTCCGTGAGGGACTTACTGCCATCATCTCGGTGAAAGTGCCCGAGCCCCAGTTTGAAGGACAGACCAAAACCAAATTGGGCAACACAGACGTAATGGGAGTGGTGGATACCACTGTTTCCAAAGTCCTGGAAGCATACCTGGAAGAAAATCCAAGAGACGCAAAGAACATCATCAATAAAGTGATCCTTGCCGCACAGGCAAGAGCTGCTGCAAGAAAGGCAAGAGATCTGGTGCAAAGGAAATCTGTTTTATCAGGCAGTGGGTTACCGGGAAAACTGGCGGATTGCTCCGACCGCAATCCGGAACGCTGCGAGTTGTTTCTTGTCGAGGGAGATTCTGCCGGCGGAACTGCCAAACAGGGAAGAGACAGAAGCTTTCAGGCAATACTTCCTCTGCGTGGTAAGATCCTGAATGTGGAGAAAGCAATGGAACATAAGATCTACGACAACGAAGAGATCAGGAATATGTTCACCGCATTGGGCGTGAAGGTGGGCACTGCCGATGATCCGAAAGCGCTTGATCTTAGTAAACTCCGTTATCACAAACTAATCATCATGACCGATGCTGATGTGGACGGAAGCCATATTGCCACATTGATCCTCACTTTTATTTACCGGTACATGAAAGAGCTGGTTGGCCAGGGTTATGTATATATTGCACAACCACCTCTTTACCTGGTTAAAAAAGGAAAAGAACAGGCGTATGCCTGGAATGAAGAGCAGAGAAAAGCGCTGGTGGAAAAATTCGGTGGGGGTAAAGATGATACGGTGAGTGTGCAACGATACAAAGGCCTTGGTGAGATGAATGCAGACCAGCTCCGGGACACTACGATGAATCCTGATACAAGAACTCTGAAGCAAGTGACCATTGAAAGCGCTGCGGAAGCAGACCGTATCTTCAGCATGCTGATGGGTGATGAAGTGGCTCCGCGAAGGGAATTCATTGAAACGCATGCACGCTATGCCAAGTTGGACATTTAAGCTACAATAGATTGTCAGTTAATCATTTATATGAGCAATAGAAGTCTTTTCTACCTGCGATTAAAAACTTTTCTACGCTCTGACTCCTCAAAGCTGTAATTTCACTCTTTCACTTTAAAACTTTATGCTATGTCTGAATTAACACTTACAGCTTACAATGTAAAGACCAAAGAAAAGAATGTTCCGATCCTTGATGCTGTGATCAAAAAGACCGCTAAAGGCGCTTTCATGGTACAGGGTCATGACGGAAAAGGAAATAAACTGACCACTTTGGTAAATGAAGCAAAGGCAATGGCCGCCATTAAAGCCGGTATTGCCAGTCAAGGTTGGTAATGACCCTATTAATGTAAAAAGATCCTGTTTGGTAAGACACCTCACAGGATCTTTTATTTTGGGAAGTTTATTGTTTTAATAATCTGAAGGATCTTTTCTTCACCCCATCATCGGTTTGTAACAAGTAAAGCCCGGCAGCAAATTTTTCGCTGTGCAGATCAATCAACATCTTTTCTGCAAATCCACTCGCTGCTGCAGACTTGCTTAAAATAATTTTACCGGCCACATCAAAGACCTTTACGGAAATATTCCGGCCGGTTGCTGATTGAAAAATAAGATTGAATATTCCCTGCGACGGATTGGGATAGACCTGCCAACTGGTTTCTTCATTGAATACAACAGGCCTGATGACGGAATATTTAAATGATCCGTCATTATCAATGATCTTAAGCCTGTAATAGCGGACACCTGATTTATCATTCTCTGCATCAGTGAAACTGTATTGATGCCGGTCCATATCATTGGCCACTGCTTCTGTTTTTCCTATCGTGACAAAGCTATTTTGCCTGTATTCTTCATTTCCCCTGGCTACCTGTATTTCATACCGGTTCACATTGATCTCATTGGCGACCGTCCATTGCAGAAGCACATCCTTATTTTGCTTTTTCTGTGCAATGAAGTCTATGATATCAACCGGCAGCGGATGAATATTCCCCGGCCCTCCGTCATTGAGCCAGAATTCAGAAAAATCTTTCACTTTGAATTCGGCATAATAACCTTTATCAAAAGGCACTTTGACAACCTGTGGTGGCTTAATGTACAACCACATTCCCTGGTTGTCATCTGCAATAGTGCCATTCTCAAAATTGAAATCGGGATCACTGTATTTGGAAACTCCGAGTTGATAAGCGGAAGAAGGTTTGGTACAGCCACTGCATCCTGTCGCCCTGATCAGTGTGTCTGTTTCTTTATCCAGGAAATAAAACCGTACAGTGACCGAATCCGTCAAATTTCTTGTTACCGGTTTTATGGTAATATTCCTGTCATGATAGTATTGATTATAACGGTAACGTACCGCCCCTGTATTGATGTAGGCCTGCACATCGGTGTTGCCCATATTCATTCCGCCAGGTTGAATGGAAGCCACGAGTTTACCGCCCGAGGTGAAGTTGATCCAGTTATTTCCTCCGGAAATATTCTGCGTCACCGGTGAACTCATGGTAGCTCCATCGTAGATGCCAAATGTGTTATCATAAACATGGATATCATCCAGAGCCACTCCATCGCCATTTACTGCAGGGTCGGAATTCAAAACAAACCTCAGTCTCAGATTGGACAATCCGATGGGAAGCGGAATGGTAGCAACATGCCAGCGGGTGTAATTCTCCACACTCCACAAATTATTTCCCGTATAGTTTTTATTATACCAGTTTGTACCCTGCCCGTATGCTCCCAGCCTGTTCCATATTTTTCCATCTGCCGAATATTCCACCCAGGCTGCATCACACTGGGTATTGCCGCAGTCTTCAAGGTCCAGAGCTATGCTGATGCTGAGCGTTGGATTCGTCATCCCGGTTACATTGAAGCAGGGCGAATACAGGTAAGAATATTCCAGGTCATTGTATCCTCCTGTCAAAGAGGTCTTCCATGCTTTGCTGCCACTGGCTGCACCTGATATTTTAGGTGAAGAAGGAGTTCCGTACTGCCATGAACTGTTCTTTCCTCCCGTGTACCAACCTCCATCGCTGCCCTCAAAATTTTCAAGATAAGGGAATGAAGAGATGATGGTGGAGTTCACGAGGTTTATTCTTGCCGTATCATTTTCACGGAATGAATCACCGGAATAATCTACCCATACTTCCACCTTATGTGCTCCCGGAGATGCGAGATTGGCTGTAGTGGTAAAAACATATTGAATAGTTGCCTTCGAAGCAATGGAAGAGATGATCTCGGTTATGACAGCGCCATTATCAATACGGTACTTCACCGGAACGGAACTTATTGCTGAGTTGGAACTGTTACGTATTGAAACTCCGATAGGGGTTGTTCCATTCAAACCGCAGCTTGCCACTATGGGAGTGTCAATACGGATCATCTGAATATCATTGAACACCCTGTATAAGCGGATATCATCAAAAGTGTATCCCGCACCGCCATAATCATCCGAGGCAAGTATCTTTCCCCACTGGCCCAGGCGGACCTGAAAACTGCTGCTGAAATTTTGTGAATTCGATTGAAGAAGATCGCTCAATTCAATACTGGAAGTAAGTTTATAGGTGCCATCAGGATCATTTTGATTAGTAAAAAGATCGTACGCTTCGATCCAGGGCTGGACATCATTTCCCCGGATCCAGACCTTATTGGCAGGATTAGTAAGTTGTCCGTGATTTTTATACCGGAAATCAAGCCGTATATCATCTATGGTCACATTATAAGAAGAAAGATTAAAGGTTCCCATCAATGAATCCGCTGTGCCTGCCGCATTGTATTCATAAGAGTCCAGCGTCAACGCTTTGCTACCTGAGTAAGCGATCCCTGAATTGACAAAAGAACGAATGCGGCCGTATGAAGTTGATCTGTTGAAATCATAACGGTCCAGTCCAGTCAGGCCAATTTGCTTTGAAGTATATTCCAGATCGGGTGCGCTTTCGAAATCATCCAAAAAATCGGAACTCAGATCAATGGCCTGATTATCCAGTTGCCTGATGGCAACGGTTATGGTATCATTAGCGCCAACAGGGTCTGTGGCTGAAGCATTGACTACAACCACTCTCAGAGAATAATCTCCCACAGAGGAAAAATCATAAGAAGTGGCAAAAATATGCGTGGCTGTTGCGCCTCCTGCAATCGGTGTGAAAACTGAATCTATGCTCCATGCGCTGCCATTCACCGAATATTTCACGGCATACTTATTTATTGGCGCATTATCCAGGTTTTTGATCCTTGCTGAGATCACCGTCGAAGCAGATAATTCTGAGGAAGTGAATTTTCTTCCCGTTGCCGGAGCAATTATCGCATCCACTTTCAGATCATTATCGGAGATGGAGCCGGCGCAGGTACCGTTATTCGGCTGCCTCGATATGGCTGTGGAGCGTCTCCCGGGATTTCCGTTCAGCCTCGCTCTTACTGCAACCCAATAAACGGTATCTTTTGACAAACCACTGATCACATAAGACGTGGCGGTAGTAGTAGCAATGGATGCCATGTCATTTCCTCTCAACATCATCACTTCATAATCCGTGGCTCCGCTAATGGAATTCCAGTTAAGCGAAATATAACCTTCACATTGAACTCCAGCGAGTGAAACAACGGGGCTTCCCAAAATTGTGAAGGCTTCACTTGTACTGCCGGCGCCGGTGGAATTTTTTATGATACGGATCAGAGCCTGATCGGTAGTGATCGCCGGAGCAAACCATTTCAATTGACTTGACCCTGCCGGTGCAGTAGTATCTTTCCAGGTAGCTCCGTTATCAGAAGAGAAACGGATGGTGAAATCACTGGAAGGATCACCCCATGAATCCCAACTGATGAAAATAGAATCTCCCTGCACCAGTTTTTCTCCTCCAATGGGATGAGTCAATGTTATGGAAGAAGGGATCACATCATACACTAAAAAATATTCCTGCGGAGAATTCTGTGTGACCGAAGTCCCGTTTACATTCAATGTATAACTGCCCGCTGCAGGATTGTTGATGACGATCTGTTCAATATTATTTACATGATCTGCGCCGGTAGTGGCAGCATCTGTTACATGGCCCGGAGCCGGGTCCAATATCAGGGGCAGCGTGGTATTGGATGAAGGATCGGTGACAGACAGGTCAAGATCGTTTACTAAAGTATTGGGAGAAAGCAACGTGGCAGGCGGGTCATTCCAGTACAGCATCACTTTCAGTTGTGCCGTATTTGCAGGAACGGTGATGCTGTACGAATTTGAACTTCCGTTGCTTATTGAATTTTCAAAATAGCTGTTATTCTCCATCATCTGCACCGAGCGCAATAAGTTCATCCATCCGAATCCATAAGAGAAATCGGGTCCTGCATTCCCGAGATCAGTACCACCGTTGCAAATCAAAGCTTTCATCAATGCGTTTTTCGGATCAGCGCCACTATGGAGTTGCCTGTACCGCTGATATAATAATGCAAGCCCGCCTGATACAGCAGGTGATGCCATGCTTGTTCCGGTGCTTGACACATAAGTATTGACGGGATAAGAGGATACTACAGCAGTTCCCTGGGCAGATATTTCAGGCTTGATACGGCCGTCATCAACGGGCCCTTTGCTGGAAGAAGAGTGAACGATCGCATCTACGGTAGTGTTGCCCACGCTGATCACATTCTTGGCAGATTGATAACTTCCTAATACAGTTTTGAATCCGGAAGGAAAAGGGCCACAAACCATACCTCCGCTGTTTCCTGCAGCAAAAACATTTTGAAGATTAGGCATATCAAAGGCCATCTGATCCAGAATATGAGAATACAGATCATAGGTACCGAAAGAATTACAATCATCCACAATGTTGCCGTAAGAGTTATTAGTGATCACCATTTTGTAATCCTGCACATAGGAAGGAGAAAATGCAAGAATATTGGAAAAAGACTGGCTTAAGATCGTTGCTTTGGGCGCATATCCTTTGAATCTTTCCCTGATGATCCCTGCTCCTGCTGCCGTGCCTGTCACATGCACTCCATGTCCGCCGCCTGCTATGGCTGCACGGTTGATCAATCTTCCGGTAAAATCCATGTGACGCAAAGGATCGCTGTCATCACCGATACCGATCACCACTCCTTCACCGTGCAAGTTCCTTCCTCCGGGCAAAGATGAATTCAGAACATTGGCCCTTGCGTTGGGAACGCTCTGATGGTTCAGCAGCTGATCTTCATGAGGCGCAGGCTGAACAAATTCTATAAAAGGAAGCGAAGCCAGTTCCGTTATTCTCTGCTGGGAGATCCTCAATGACAGAACACGGTAATCTTTGAAGGAAGAAGAGATGAGATCGAAATTATTATTTTTCAATTCACCTGCCACTTCTTCATACGAAAACGATTTGGGAAAACTGACCCATACATCAATGGTACCGGGAATCTTCACTGACCAGGAAGGCAATATCCCTTTTGCAAGGGCAGGCTGCATCTTTTGCTGTGGCGTAAGGTAAACTATTGCCCTGGCCTGAACACTTTTCAATTCATCAGCATTCAAGGAGCCTGAAATGGTAACGGTAAAAGCATTGTTCGGAACATACTCAAGCAACTCGATCCCGTTTCTTTTCAGTTGTTCTCTTTGTGTAGAGCCGGGAATTTTTTCAAACTGAATTACGGCAAAGGATCTTTGGCCGGGCTTTGCCGCTCTTCTGTTTAAAGAATCAATTTTTTCTGCGGTAATATTTTTTTGCGGAACAAAAGCGCCGTCGTTCAACAAAAGCTCATAAGGGTTTTTTTGCTGTGCTTTAGCTGCAAAACAAAAAAACAGCAGTACAGCCATCAAGGGAATTGGATTCGATCTCATAATTGCAATTATTCTTTAAAAATAATGCAATTAAGCCAAAATATCTACCCTTGCCCGACTGCCTGCAAGTCACCCGCTTATGCAACAGGTGCTTTCTTTTGTTCAAAACAATACTGGTGTAACTGAGCAAGAAAACGAAACATTCCTTCCATGCTTTCAACCGGTTCTATCTTCAGTAAAAACATTTTACTTACCTGCTTTAAAGTTGCTTTATTGGTCTCTGTCTGAATATAAGAAAGAATATTCCTGAAAGTTTCTGATTCAAAGTAAGGAGAGTCATTTTTGTTGATGAAATAGCATCTTAGTGAATCGCTCTTCAGTGACATTTTTTCAAAACCAAGGTCCACGGCCAGCCTTCTGCATCGAACGGTAGTGAACAGATCTTCCACTTGCTGCGGAACGGGGCCGAAACGGTCTTTCAGTTCTTCTTTAAGCAGATCCAATTCTTCATCGTTCTCACAATTGTCCATCCGGGTGTACAGCGACAAGCGTTCCGTTACACTTTCTACATAATCATCGGGGATGAGTATCTCCAGGTCGGTATCTATCATGCAATCCTGAACAAAATCATCCTGTTTAGCGATCTCTTCTTTGAACAACTCTTTAAAATCTGTCCGCTTCAATTCTTTTATAGCTTCGTTGAGGACTTTCTGGTACATTTCAAAACCAATCTCCGCCATAAAACCGCTTTGCTCGCCGCCTAAAATATTTCCGGCGCCGCGTATATCAAGGTCTCTCATGGCGATCTGAAATCCGCTTCCCAATTCACTGTGCTGTTCCAGCGTTTGCAGTCTTTTTCTGGAATCGGAAGGCAAGGTGATCATCGGCGGCGCCAGCAAATAACAAAAAGCTTTCCGGTTACTTCGCCCTACCCTGCCCCTGAGCTGATGCAGATCGCTTAATCCGAATTGATGAGCATTGTTCACAATGATGGTGTTTACATTGGGAATATCCACTCCGCTTTCAATGATGTTGGTGCAGACCAGCACATCATATTTTCCGTCAATGAAATCGAGGATCCTTTTTTCCAGCACATTTCCTTCCATCTGGCCATGTGCATAACCGATGCTCAGATCAGGGCACAAACCCTGAATGATGGAAGCCATTTCAGGAAGCCCATTGACACGGTTGAAAATGAAAAACACCTGCCCGCCTCTTTCGGTCTCATAATAAATGGCATCACGGATCACATCTTCATTATACACCATCACTTCGGTCTGTATCGGTTGGCGGTTAGGCGGAGGCGTGTTGATGATGCTCAGATCCCTTGCTCCCATCAATGAAAATTGCAGGGTTCGGGGAATAGGGGTAGCTGTAAGTGTCAGGCAATCCACATTGGTCTTTAATGTCTTGATCTTTTCCTTGTGGCCCACGCCGAATTTCTGTTCTTCATCAATGATCAGCAAGCCGAGGTCTTTGAACTTCACATCCTTTCCCAGCAATGCATGAGTGCCTATGATGATCTCGATCTTTCCCTCGCTGAGTTTTTTCAGTGTTTCTTTTTTTTCTTTGGTTGATTTGAAACGGTTGATATAATCCACCGTTACCGGGAAATCTTTCAGACGGTCACAAAAAGTTTTGTAATGCTGAAAGGCAAGAATGGTGGTGGGAACAAGCACGGCAACCTGCTTTCCGTCCACACAGGCTTTGAATGCCGCCCGAATGGCCACTTCTGTTTTTCCGAAACCCACATCACCACAGATCAGCCGGTCCATGGGAGCAGCGGATTCCATGTCTTTTTTCACATCGGCAGCCGACCTGCTCTGCTCCGGAGTATCTTCATAAATAAAAGATGCTTCCAGCTCTGTCTGCATATAGTTATCCGGCGAAAAGGCAAAACCCTGCTGCGCCTTACGTTTTGCATATAGTTTGATCAGGTCAAAAGCGATCTCTTTTACTTTGGATTTTGTCTTTTCCTTCAGCCTGCTCCATGCATCACTGCCCAGCTTGTTGATCTTTGGAATGGTGCCTTCCTTCCCTGTGTACTTCGCAATCTTATGCAGTGAATTGATATTGACATAAAGAATGTCATTGTCTTTGTAAATGATCCGCACCACTTCCTGAAGCTTGCCATTCACGTCGAGTTTCTGCAGTCCGCTGAACACCCCGACACCATGATCAATATGCGTCACAAAATCTCCGGGCTGCAATTCACGAAGAGTTTTCAGCGTCAGCGCTTTATTTTTATTATATGCCTGCCTTACATTGTATTTGTGATAACGCTGAAAGATCTGGTGATCGGTATAACAAACAATCTTCAGGTCTTCATCAATGAATCCCTCATGTATTGATGTAGCCACCGGAGTGAATTGAATCTCTTCTTTCAGGTCATTGAAGATACTGTAGAGCCGTTCCAGTTGCTTTGGGTTCCCGGCAAACAGATACAATTGAAATCCTTTTTTCTTCCAGTCTTTCAGATCCTGCATCAGCAGATCAAAGCGGCGGTTGAAAGCCGGCTGCTCCTTTGTATTGAATTCGATCTCATACGAAGCAGAAGAAGAATGGTAACCAAATTCCACCAGGTGTCTTCCGGGGAGTTTTTGTTTCAGTTCTGGTTCAGTTATAAAATCATCTTCGGAGACATTCTTCCTTTCCATCGGATCGTCACTGTCCTGCACTCGTGCATTTTGTCTTTCTCCTTTTAAAAAATTCTTCAGATCTGCCGTTGCTTCCCTGATCTTTTCCATGCACCATTCATAGTCCTGCATCCATACAACGGTATTCTCCGGAAGGAATTCAAGCAGGGAAATCTTTGCATCGTTTTCAAATTGAGTATCTACATTGGGAATAATATTCACCTGCAGCAATTTCCTCTCGCTGAGTTGTGTTTCGGGGTCAATGATGCGGATGGAATCCACATCGTTGCCGAAAAGTTCTATACGGTAGGGCTTGTCATTATCAAAAGAATAAATATCCAGAATACCACCGCGGATGGCAAACTGTCCCGGTTCATATACAAAATCAGTACGCTCAAAACCATGGTCGGCCAGTTGCAATAACAGTTTTCCTACATCAAGCTGATCTGCGGTCTTGATGGAAATAATGCTTGAAGAAAGTGTATCGGGTATGGTCACCTTTTCCTGCAGGGCCTCCGGATAAGTGACCAGTATCTTTTTGTTTCCTCCCGATGCAAGCTTTGCCAGCGCTTCCGTCCGCAACATGACATGGGAGGAGTTCAATAATTTAAAATTCTTTTTGGTACGGAAAGAAGAGGGAAAGTAGAACAGGTCCAGCGCCCCGGTCAGATTTTCTATCGTATTATGAAAATAGGCTGCTTCTTCCGCATCATTCAACACGATCAGGTGATTAAGCAGGCTACAGGAAGGATGAGCAAAAGTGGCTGCTACCACAAATTGTGAAGCGCTGCCATGCAGTCCTTTCAGATAAATATTTTGAGGTTGGGAAAAAGAAAGCCTGTCCGCCAGCTGAAACAGGCGGGGGGTATTTTGAAAAAGCTGCAACAACTCGTTGTTCATCATTCCGCACGGCAAAAATACAAAATATCCGCAGCCGGTAATAATGAGTTGTTCAAAAGGTTGAGTGAAAATCAGTAGACCGCATCATAATCAGCATTGAAAACAACGTCGGTCATTTTCTTTGCCACAACCTCCACCGGAAAGATGTTATTCTTTTCATCAAAAACATTTGAGAAAAAGAGATCATCTTTTTTTATAAAAAGAGAATACCGGCCGGGTTTTAGTTTTACTTTAAAATGCCCGTTCTTATCGGTTTTAACGGTCTTTACAAATTCGGTTGAAATACCGGAATAAAAAGCGGATTCGTTCAGGCGGGTCACATCATTAAGATTAGTAAGCCGGTATATATAAACGGTAGTCTGCAAGCCTTTGTGACCTGATGAAGGCCTGTCGGGAGAAGGCATCTGATTGCCGGACACAAGATAAACGTAGCCCTGCAAACCCTGCCGCTTACACAGACTTTCCCGGGGCGGCAGTAAAGAGCCTGAAACAAAAAATAATCCTGATAAAAGAAATAACTGTAAATTCATATACTGTAAAACTATTACAATTTCCGCATCAAAATATAAATAACGTACATTAGATAAATTTTCAAATACCCTTTATGAAAAGTGTATTCTTTCGCATTTTTCCAATACTCATATTTTTCAGTTTTTGTGAACCCTCTTTTTCGCAGGTAAAAACTCAGAGAGAGATCCTTCAGAGAGATGCTATCACACAGGCAGGAAAAGAAAAATCTTTACGGCAACAATTAGAAACACTGGCCAAAGAAAAAGGGTGGCCGTTAAGAATTGAAGGCAAGAATAAAAAGATCTCAGTTTTATCCGGAATTGATGAGCTTGGCTATCCTTTGTATCTCACCACTTACAATAATACAACAGCTGCCGCAACGATAGGTACCAATACTTTGTGGCCGGGAGGAAGCACCGGATTGAATTTAAGTGGTTCTTCACCGGTGGTAAAAGATAAACTGGCCGTATGGGATGTGGGCCGTGTAAGAAACACACACGTGGAACTGACAGGCAGGGTGGTGCAGCGGGATAATCCCTCATCCATAGAAGACCATTCAACTTTTGTAGCGGGAACACTGATCGCAACCGGAGTAAATCCGGCGGCAAAGGGAATGAGTTTCGCAGATCAGGAGTTGGTAGCCTACGACTTCAACAATGACAATTCAGAGATGATGAACGAGTCCGGTAATTTACTGGTATCAAGCCATTCCTATGGCTCACTCGCAGGATGGGTTTTCAATGAAGATGAAAACCGGTGGGAATTCTATGGATCTTTCGGAGCTAATGAAGATTACAAGTTCGGATATTATTCAAGCAAAGCCCAGATGTGGGATTCCATTTCCTATAATGCTCCCTATTATCTGATAGTGCAGGCTGCGGGCAACAACCGTAATTCCAACGGCCCTGCAGTAGGCTCTCCTTACTGGAGATACAATGCCTCCAATATAATGGTAGATGCGGGGAACAGGCCTGCCGGTATGAGCAGCAATGATGGATATGACATCATACCCGGAACAGCAAATGCAAAAAATATTCTTCTGGTGGGTGCCGTGAATCCTATTCCCGGAGGATATAATTCATCTTCTGATGTAGTCATGAGTTCCTTCAGCAGTTGGGGGCCTACTGATGACGGCCGCATTAAACCTGATGTAGTGGCTGACGGCGTAAACTTATTGTCCTGCATCGGCACCAGCGACAATGCTTATGCTGTTTTCAGCGGAACTTCCATGTCCACTCCAACGGTAGCCGGCTCCCTTCTTTTGCTACAGGAATATTATGCAAAACTGCATAGCAACAGCTTTATGAGATCGGCCACACTCAGGGGGCTTGTTATCCACACTGCAGATGAAGCAGGTCCGGCGCCCGGACCGGATTACCAGTTCGGCTGGGGACTGGTAAATATTAAAAAAGCCGCTTCGGTAATCACCTCCAATAATACTGACCAGGTCATTGAAGAAAATGTATTGAATAACGGAGCTTCCTATACAAAAAATGTTGTAGCATCAGGTAAAGGGCCATTGATAGTTACGATCTGCTGGACCGACCCGAAAGGAACAGTAATACCTGTTGCCAATGCATTGAATAACCCCGAAAGAAAATTAGTAAACGACCTTGATGTAAGGGTGACTATTGATACCAATGTTTTTCGCCCATGGATCCTGAACCCCGGCAACCCATCTGCTGCTGCCACTACAGGCGATAATAATACAGACAACGTAGAAAAGATAGTGATCAACAACCCGGTCCCCGGAGCTACCTACACAATAACTGTGACGCACAAGGGAACTTTACAAAGAGGTTCACAGGCATATTCTCTGCTTATAAGCGGAGTGGGCGGGCACGCTTTCTGCAACTCGGCAGCCACTAACAGTCAGGGGGCCAGGATAGACAGCGTCTCCATTGGCACTATCAGAAATCAAAACCCGGCCGGCTGCACTACTTATAACAACTTTACCAAACTAACGACAGATATCCAATCAGGGCAGACACTGCCGGTTTATATCAAACTGAATAGTTGTGACGGTTCCTCCGCAGATAAGATCGTAAAAATATTTATTGACTTTAATAATAACGGCAGTTTCACCGATCCCGGAGAGAATGTAGCAACAAGCGGTGTGATCAACGGAGATGGCGTGTTCTCAACCAATATAACCATACCTGCGGGATTGACCGTTGATAATTACAGCCTGATACGGATCGTGATGCAGGAAACGAACAATGCAAACAACGTGAATCCCTGCGGCAGCTATACAAGAGGAGAAACCCAGGACTACCGGGTTCATTTTGCCACACCAACCAACGATGTTGGTATGGTAGAGCTGGTAGCTCCGTTGCCGGGTGATTGTGCTGCCGGTTCGCAACTGGTAGTCGTGAGGATCCACAACTTTGGTACTGCAGCCCAGTCCAATATTCCCGTAACTGCACTTGTAAAACAGGGATCAAACACTCTTCTCAACATTAGCACAAATTATCCCGGTACTGTTGCTGCAGGAAGTGATGTGATTTATACTTTCCAGTCAACTTTTGCTTCTGTTCCCGGCACTGAATACAACATCACAGTAGGCACCAATCTGTCCAATGATGTGAACAGTTCCAATAATCAGTTCAGTGCTACTATCAAAACCGGATCGGGCAGTGATGATCCATCAGGCTCTGCAGAAATTTGCGGAACCAACCAGGTATTCCTGAAAGCGGTGAAGACCGGAAGCGATGTATTCAGCTGGTATGAAACATCCGGCTCAACCAGCCCGATTGCGGGGGGAGCCAATGCGGTTTCATCCACTATCACCAATGACCACACCTATTACCTTCAAAAGAATGACATCAACCTGAGATTAGCCCCTGCTAATAAAAATGTTCTTGCAGCCCCTGCCGATGCTTATAATGAATTCGCAGGCAACTTTATCAAATTCTCTACAAGCGTACCGCTTACCATTGAAAGTTCCAGGTTGTATGTACGGTCTGCAGGCAAGATCAAATTTACGGTTGGAATCCTTGCCAGTTTCAGTGCAGGCAGCGGGTCTTACAGTTACTATCCGGTTACAACGACAACCATTGACGTTTATCCCACCAGCCCGAACCCCGCAGGAGGAGCTCAGCCAAACGATCCCGCGGATTCAGGGGCCATCTATTATCTGAATCTTCCTGTTACTTCTCCCGGCAGCTATATCATGATCGTTGAATGTCAGAATGGGGCAAATATTTTCAGAAACAGCAACTCATCACAATTATACAACTATCCGTTCTCCCTGCCGGGAGTCATGAGTATTACCGGAAACAGCGCCGTGAATGTCAATGACACCACCGATGCCACATTCTTTAAACACTATTATTATTTCTTTTATAATACCAGCTTCAGGTTAGCAAGTTGCTCTTCCAACCGTGTTCCGGTAGTGGCCACCACTGCCGTTGCTCCTGTGATCACACAATCAGGGAATGTGCTGAGCAGCAGTTTTGCAACGGGCAACCAGTGGTATATGAACGGATCGCCTGTCAGCGGAGCCACAAATAAAGATTACACTGCTACCGCTTCAGGAGTTTATTCAGTGCTCAGAACTGATTCGGCAGGATGTTCACTCGCTTCCAATCAGATCAACTTTTCTGTGACGGCAACCACTGATCCGAATGACACTCCTACCGGGTTCTCCATTTTACCCAATCCGTCGCGGGGTGAATTCACACTGAGATACACTGCAACCACCAGGTCAGACATGGATATCATATTGACCAACTCACTGGGACAGCAGGTATATCACAGCACATTGCCTGCAGTATCGGGTTCCATTACCAAACAGATAGATCCCGGAGAACTGGCCACCGGTATTTATTATCTGAAAGTAAAGCATGATAAAAAAACCTTCACCAGAAAACTGGTCATTACCAAATGATGTTAGTTTGAAGTATGTGAAGAACAGGCATCTTGAAAGAACAATGTTGTATTACAGCCCGGGCAGGCCATGAAGCAGAAAACCATTTCTATAATATCAGGACCTGATTGCGACCTCGAAGCAATGGCATTAAGAAACTCTCTGGAGTACTTGGGATTTATTGTCATTTTACGAGCTGTCGGAAGGCCTGATGACCTGATAAACATTCTGAAAAATGACAAGCTGACAAAGAGCTCGGAGATACTGATCTTCTGTTTTCACGGAAAGAATAAAAAATTTATCATGCCTGAGCTTTCCCGGGAGATCTACAGGCTGGATGAACCGCGGACTGATTTTGGTTTCAAAGAGATTGAAAAGTATGCAAACTTATCAGGCCAGCATATAATAGTGACAGGCTGCACTCTGGGAAATCAAAAAATAGCAGACAGTTTTCTCAGGTCAAAAGCAAAAACTTTTATCGGATCGGCAGGATACCCTCAGGCTAATTCCGCATTGATATTTGTGACAACGCTTTTTTATTATTTAAGTAAAAACGAAAGCTATGACGAGGCGTTTAAAAAAGCTGCAAACATAGATGATGAAACAAAACAGTTCCGGCTTTACAAGCCTTAAATTCCGGATGGCCACTAAGACACCACTGAATAGCAGGTGTTTTTCATAAAACAAAGCTTATTAAAATAAAAAGCGTCTTAAGCTTTTAACCCAGAAAATTTATTTATACATTTAATTCTTGTTTGTTTGCCATAAAGAGCAGGGCGGTATCCTCAGATGCCGCTCTTTTTATTTCTCCTGCCGGCTACCTGAAAGAAGTGTTTTCAATTTATCTTTGCGGCCTTATTCTTTTTTAAAAAAATCATGCATGGCACTTTTACCCTGGCGGACAGGAACAGTAATAAAGATCAAAGACGAAACAAAAAATACAAGGCGATTCTGGGTAGAGGTATCCGGCACCGAAACCTTTGATTTTAAAGCAGGCCAGTTTGTAACGCTGGACCTCCCCATTCATGACAGACCCGGCAAAAGATGGCGCAGCTATTCCATTGCCAGCTGGCCTGATGGCACCAATATATTTGAATTGGTGATCGTGTATGCCGAAGGAGGCGCCGGTTCCACCTATATTTTCAATAACATCAAAGTGGGAAGCACCCTCTCCTTCCGGGGGCCACAGGGAGTATTTGTCTTGCCTAAGGTTATCGATCACGATCTTTTCCTGATCTGCACCGGTACCGGCATTGCTCCTTTCAGAAGTATGTTGAATTATCTGAAACTTCATCCGGTTGAAAAAAAGAAGATCTACCTCATCTTCGGCACACGTAAAAAAGATGATCTGCTGTACTATGAGGAAATGAAAAATCTGGAATCTGAGCTAAGTGATTTTCAGTATATACCCACTCTGTCCCGTGAAGAATGGGAAGGGCATCATGGATATGTACACAGTATTTACGAAGATCTCTGCAAAGACAAACAACCTGCTCATTTCTATTTATGCGGATGGAAAAACATGGTGGATGAAGCACAAAAAAGGATCATGGCAATGGGTTATGATAAAAAATCCATCCACCGTGAATTGTATGGATGATTCCCATTACAAGGAATTACCATTTGATGATATTTTATTGCAGATCTCTTGACTTTCATCATGCCTGTTTTTAGAAACTACTTGCTATATTCGTGCAAATCAATTTTTGCATGGGAGCAGGCTCACTCATCGCACTGATCATAGCAGCAATTGCATTCTCAGGAATTGCCATCCTGGTTGCCAAACTGGTAACCAAAGCCACCACCAATAAACAGAAAGGCGAACCTTATGAATGCGGAGTAACTACGCAGGGCCCCAGCTGGATCCAGTTCAATGTAGGCTATTATCTTTTCGCTTTGCTTTTCCTGATCTTCGATGTGGAACTGATATTTTTATTTCCCTGGGCAGTAGTGGTGAAAAAGATCGGATGGATTGCACTGATCGAAGTGGGAATATTTTTTCTGATCCTGTTCACAGGCTTTTTATACGCACATAAAAAAGGAGCGCTGAAATGGAAGTAAAACCCGGACAGCCGCATACAGACCCGTTTCCGGGTACGGTGCATCAGACTCCCGGCGGTGGCATTCTGCTGGGAAAGATGGACCAGGTGATCAACTGGGCAAGGAGTAACTCACTATGGCCACTGGTCTTCGGCACCAGTTGCTGCGCCATAGAAATGATGAGCGCCGCTTCTGCAAAATATGACTGGTCACGGTTTGGGTTTGAAGTGGCAAGAGCCACGCCCAGGCAGGCCGATGTCATCATCATTGCCGGAACCATCACCAACAAAATGGCTCCTGTTTTGAAAAGGCTTTACGATCAGATGGCGGATCCGAAATATGTTGTTGCCATGGGCGCCTGCGCTACCAGCGGAGGCCCTTTTTTTTATAACACCTATTCTGTGGTGAAAGGCGCCGACCATGTGATACCTGTTGATGTGTACATAGCCGGATGCCCGCCGAGGCCGGAAGCGCTGATCCATTCTTTGATCACTTTGCAGGAGAAAATAAAAAGCGGCATGACAAGAGAGCAAATACGGATGGCAAAACCCGAAAATCCGATGGAAAAAATAAAATCCGGGAAATAAAAGCACATGACAAGAGATGAGCTGAAAATAAAGATTTCTGAGCTGTTACCTTCCGCTGTTTTTGAAGAAGGAGGTGAATGGCTGAATGTACAGATAGACCCGGCAGTATGGCTGCCCTTCGCTGAGCAACTCAGGAGTTCTCCCGACCTGTCGTTCGATTATCTATTTTGCGTCACCGGCGTGGACTGGAAAACACATCTTTCCATGGTTTATCATCTCAGTTCCACCAATTACCGGCATACCCTGGTAGTAAAAGCAAAACTGGACCTTAATCAGCCTGAGATAGAATCGGTATCTCATATATGGAGAACAGCAGAATTCAATGAGCGGGAAGCTTATGAAATGTTTGGAATAAAATTCTTACACCATCCCGATCTCAGGTTATTGATACTGCCGGAGGGATGGGAAGGAAAGAACCCGATGAGAAAAGATTTTGAGGATCCTGTAAACATGATAAAACTTTAAATCGTTCGCCCAAAAGGAATGTACAGAGAGTCAACGATAGTAAATGAATCTGCTTCTTTGCCCTACAACGGTGGCGATGAGGGTGACATGATCATCAATGTAGGGCCGCAGCACCCTTCAACGCATGGAGTGCTTCATCTTATCATCACGCTGAATGGAGAAACGGTAAAAAAAGTGGATCCCAATCTCGGGTATATCCACCGCTCTATGGAAAAAATGTGTGAGAGCCTTACCTATCGCCAGTTCATATATGTGACCAGCAGAATGGATTATCTCTCTGCACATATAAACAATCACTGTTGCGCTCTGTGTGTGGAAAAAGGATTACAGCTGGAAGTGCCTCCGAGAGCCCAGGTGATCCGTGTATTGATGGATGAACTTACCAGGCTGGCATCGCATCATCTGTGGTGGGGGGCTTTTGCAATGGATGTGGGAGCATTGACTCCTTTCTTTCTGGCTTTCCGAGAAAGAGAAATGATCAACGACATCATGGAAGAAACCTGCGGTACCCGTCTTACCATGAATTACATGGTACCCGGTGGTGTAATGGCAGACCTGCATCCCGATTTTCAAAAAAGAGTTCATGAGTTTATCGCTCATTTTAAAAAGAAGATAGATGAGTACGATGAACTGATCACCGACAATATCATTTTCCAGAATCGTACCAAAGGGATCGGTTACATTTCAAAAGAAGATGCGATCGCTTTTGGCATGACCGGTCCCTCAGCAAGAGGAAGTGGAGTGCAGTGTGATATACGCAAGCTTTATCCTTATGAAGTCTATGACAAACTTCAGTTCGATGAGATCATTGAAACGGGTGGTGATTGCTTTGCCCGTTATATGGTACGCATGAAGGAAATGAAGCAATCAATTTCCATCATAGAGCAATTGATAGATAATATTCCGGAAGGGGATTTTCAGGCTAAGACAAAAGCGGTGTTGAAATTGCCGAAAGGGGAATTTTATTCCAGGGTGGAAACTGCCCGCGGAGAGCTTGGAGTTTACATCATCAGCGAAGGGGCTACTACGCCGTACCGTATTAAATTCCGCTCGCCGGGTTATTGTAATTTATCGGCATTGGATCACATGGCGAAAGGACAAAAGATCGGGGATCTCGTTGCGATCATGGGAGCATTGGACCTGGTGATACCGGATATTGACAGATAAAAAGTGAAATAAAATTATAATCAATAATCAGCTATTCAGCAGTGTGGAGTTTGCAAAACATAACAGATAACATTCACGATTGGTTGTATGCCACATTCAATCCTACTGTTGCCATGCTGATCGAATATGCGATCATCGGAGCATTGGCCATCGGGTTGTTTGCCATGCTGGGTTTGGTGTTGATCTATATGGAACGAAAAGTCTCTGCATGGATGCAACTGCGCTTAGGACCAAACCGTGTCGGGCCAAAAGGCATCTTCCAGACCACTGCCGATACCTTAAAGCTGATCGTAAAAGAAGGAATGACTCCAACCGGAGTTGACAAATTATTATTCAACCTGGCGCCGTTCATCGTGATGATCGTTGCCATGGTGGTGCTGGCTCCTTTGATGTTTGCCAAAGGATTTCAGATATGGGACCTCAATATCGGCGTGTTTTTTATTACTGCCACGTCATCTCTTTCTGTGATCGGAATATTAATGGCGGGTTGGGCAAGCAACAATAAATATTCATTGCTTGGCGCCATGCGCAGCGGCGCTCAGATAGTGAGTTATGAATTATCAGCAGGGCTTTCTGTTCTGGCCATTATCGTTCTTACGGGGAGCCTGAGATTATCAGATATCATTAATTCGCAGGAAAACGGATGGTGGATATTCAAAGGACATATCCCTGTGTGGATCGCATTTGTCATTTATATCATTGCAGTGACTGCAGAAACCAACCGTGCCCCTTTTGATCTTGCCGAAGCTGAATCTGAGTTGACCGCAGGATTTCACACCGAATATTCGGGAATGAAGTTCGCATTATTCTTCCTGGCCGAGTATGTAAACATTTTTGTGGTGTGTGCACTCGGCGCCACTTTATTCCTTGGCGGATGGATGCCTCTTCATTTCGGCACCAACACCCGGTTCAATGAAGTGATGGATTACATTCCTTCCTCGGTCTGGTTTTTCGGTAAAACATTTTTCCTGATCTTCGTTATCATGTGGTTCAGATGGACATTCCCGAGGCTGAGAATAGATCAGTTATTGAACCTGGAATGGAAATATTTATTACCGATAAGCATGATCAATTTGTTACTGGTGACATTCATAGCAATCATGAACTGGCATTTTTAAAACTTTTGTCATGAGTTTTATAAAAAACTATCTGAACGATGTATGGGGCGCTGTTAAATCACTGGCTACCGGCATGAAACTGACCAGCCAGTATGCGATCCATCACAAGAAAGAAAAGATCACACAACTTTATCCCGACAACAGGGATACACTCCTGCTGCCTGAGCGGTTCCGTGGCGAAGTAGTGCTGATCCATGATGAAAATAATGAACATGCCTGCACCGGCTGCACGGCCTGTGAAATTGCCTGCCCGAATGGTTCGATCAAAATCATCACCAAATTTGACATTACGCCGGAAGGCAAAAAGAAAAAAGCTTTGGATACATTCGTGTATCACCTGGATATGTGCACCATGTGCAATCTGTGCATTGAAGCTTGTCCTACTGATGCCATTAAAATGGACCAGACCTTCGAGCACAGTGTGACCGACCGGAATGATCTGATCAAAATATTAAATAAACCCGGCTCCAGGATCCGCGATGGTGTGGAATAAATTTCATGGAGTAAAAATCAACATCTATTAAAAATTAAAAAGTCAGGAAAAATGATCCGCAACAAACAAAGTTTGCCATCTTAATTTTGGTTTTCATATTTGAAATTTAAATGACTGCATCACAAATCATATTTTACCTGATCGCCGCCTTCATCCTGGGCTGCGGCATCTTATCCATGACCACCAGAAAGATATTCCGGTCGGCGATCTGGTTGCTGTTCTCACTCATTGGCGTGTCGGCACTTTATTTCTGGCTGCAGGTGGAATTCATTGCAGCGGTGCAGATCGTGGTCTATGTGGGCGGCATTGTGGTGCTGATCATATTCTCTGTATTTCTGACGCAACAATCGGGAACGGAAATGCCCAAAGCCCCGAGGAAAAGGATGATCGCATCCATTCTGGCAGTGTTGTTCGGATTTGCTTTTACTTTTTCCCTTATCTATAAAAACAATTTTAAAGCAGGTGACGGAAAGTTTGATTCTGATATTTCAAGGATCGGTGATCAAATGCTGAGTACAGGGGAGCAGGGCTTTGCCTTGCCGTTTGAAGCGGTGAGTATTTTATTGCTGGCTGCCATGATCGGATGCATCGTGATCGCTATGAAAGCGCCTACTCATCAGCAGGCTGCAAGTCAGGCAGAACCAAAGGAAAATGAAGGAAACATTTCCGCAAAACCCAACGCACAATGAGAAAACTGTATAATCAAAATATAATGAATGACCAAAAGGCCCTCTCCGCCGGAGAGGATGCGGGAGGAGTTTTATGAACGGAATTCCTATCAGCCATATTTTATTTTTGAGCACTGCCCTGTTTTTCATTGGCACGTACGGAATGTTCACCCGTCGCAATCTCATTACCATGCTGATGGCGATCGAGTTGATATTGAATAGCGTGAACATAAATTTTATCGTTTTCAATAAATATTTATGGCCGGGAAAATTGGACGGGGTTTTCTTTACCATTTTTATTATCACCATTGCAGCTGCAGAAGCTGCCGTGGCTATAGCCATAATCATTAATCTGTATCGCAGCCACAGGTCCATTGATGTGGAAGATGCGACCGAGCTGAAATGGTAATGCTTATTCTCAGCCTCCTGAAAACGGAGCATTAATAAGCAAGCGGTTTTTATGAAAACGAATTTTGAAGGATGGATAAGTCAAAATGAACTACGCTGATTACATAGCATGGATCCCTTTGCTGCCATTGGCAGGCTTTGTATTGCTGGGATTGTTCGGAAAAAGATTTTTCAAACAGTATTCAGGCATAATCGGTGTGTTCATTTTACTGGTCTCCGCTGCACTTGCTTTTTATACAGCTTATATATATTTCTTCATCAACGGGTATGAGGATGGCGTGTATCAAAAGCTGATCCCGATAAAATATGTCTGGCTGCAGTTCTATTCGGGCACTTCCATTGACATGGGCATCCTGCTGGATCCGATTTCGGTGATGATGATGGTCATTGTCACTTTCGTTTCGCTGATGGTGCATATATTCAGCCTCGGATATATGAAAGGTGAAGAGCGGTTCAGTACTTATTATGCTTTTCTTTCTCTCTTCACTTTTTCCATGCTGGGGTTGGTTGTGGCTTCCAATATTTTCCAGATCTATTTCTTCTGGGAGCTGGTGGGCATCTCCTCTTATTTGCTGATCGGATTTTATTACGACAGGCCTTCAGCGGTCTCTGCAGCAAAAAAAGCGTTTATCGTCACCCGCTTTGCAGATCTGGGTTTTCTGATTGGCATCATCATCCTGGCATTTGAAGGCGGCACTCTTGATTTCAATACTTTGATACACCGGCTGACGGATTTGCAATCGCCTGAATACATTGCCATCACCACGGCATCATTCCTCGGAATTTCTGTGATGACCTGGGCGTTGACCCTGGTGTTTATGGGCGGCGCAGGAAAATCGGCAATGTTTCCTTTACATATCTGGCTTCCCGATGCCATGGAAGGACCCACCCCTGTTTCTGCATTGATCCATGCTGCAACCATGGTGGTGGCAGGAGTTTTTCTCGTTGCAAGATTGTTTCCTGTTTTTTCCATTAACGGAGCTTCCTTACTTATTGTAACCTGGGTAGGCTCTGTCTCCGCTCTGTTTGCTGCAATCATTGCCTGCACACAAACCGATATCAAAAGAGTGCTGGCATATTCCACAGTATCACAGATCGGGTACATGATATTTGCCCTGGGTGTGGCCAGATACGGAGGTGAGGCTGGAGCCGGATATACCGCATCCATGTTTCACTTGTTCACTCATGCATTCTTCAAATCCTTGTTATTCCTTGGAGCCGGAGCCGTCATTCATATAGTTCACAGCAATGAAATGAAAGATATGGGAGGGTTGCGAAAATTGATCCCTGTCACCCACATCACATTTCTAATTGCCTGTTTAGCCATAGCCGGCGTGCCTCCGTTCGCAGGATTTTTCAGCAAAGAAGAAGTTTTGCTGGCAGCATACAATTCAAACAAGGCCGTTTATGGGATCGCTTTGTTCACTTCCGGGTTGACTGCCTTCTACATGTTCCGTCTTTATTTTTCCATATTCTGGAGAAAAGAGCAGGAACATGAAACACATGGTCATAAATTATCCTTATCCATGAAACTGCCATTGATCATTCTGGCTGCAGGCACTTTGCTGGTTGGTTTTATTCCGTTCGGAAAATTCGTTTCTTCCGATGGAAGAACATTGGAATCTCCTTTTCATTTTGAATTTTCCATTGCTCCTGTTTTATTTGCCCTGGCAGGAATATCACTGGCCACGTGGATTTATAAAAAAGAAAGCGGCCGTTCACAGAAACTGGCAGCAGCGCTGGGAGGATTTTACAGAGCAGCCTATAAAAAGTTTTACATGGATGAGGTTTATATGTTCGTAACAAAAAAAATCATATTCAACCTGGTGGGAAAACCGGCAGCATGGATAGATAAATATATTGTGGACGGAACAATGAACGGGATCGCTTTCAGTACGGCTAAAGTGTCAGGATGGATCAAAGGCATCCAGTCAGGAAAAGTGCAGAACTATGCTTTGTACTTTTTTGTGGGAATAATCGTGCTGTCCATTGTGATCCTTTATTTATGGAAATAAAAAAAATTGTTTATTAAAATGAATCTGAGCCTGCTATTACTGGTGCCATTGATTACGCTGACAGCCCTGCTCTTCTGCAAAGGGCTGAAACAGGTACGGTCTATTTCCCTGTTCGGATCGGCAGTGCAATTTGTGCTCAGCTTTGTTTTGTTGTACTGGTACTGGAAGGAAAGGGCTTCGGGAAACAATGCAGCATTTCTCTTTGAAGAAAATTATGTCTGGTACGCTCCGCTGCATATCAATTATCATATCGGTGTGGATGGGATCTCGGTGGCCATGATATTGCTGACCTCTTTTGTGGTATTGGCAGGAGTATTGGTATCATGGAAGGTGGAAACACTCAGTAAAGAATTTTTCTTTCTCTTGTTATTCCTCGGGGTCGGCGCTTACGGGTTCTTCATTTCTTTGGACCTGTTCACACTTTTCTTCTTCCTGGAGCTGTCCGTAATTCCCAAATATCTTTTGATCGGAATATGGGGAAGCGGGAAAAAAGAATACAGCGCCATGAAGCTTGCTTTGATGCTGATGGGTGGCTCCGGCTTTGTATTCATTGGCCTGGCAGGTTTGTTCTTTAATACAAATACAGTAGATGGCACACATACATTTGATATCTTGCAAATAGCGCAGATGCATATCCCGCTGGAAGTACAACAAATATTTTTCCCGTTCGCATTTGTCGGCTTCGGTGTATTCGGCGCCTTGTTTCCTTTTCACACCTGGGTTCCTGATGGACACTCTTCTGCTCCTACGGCTGCGTCCATGTTCCTGGCAGGAATTTCAATGAAGCTTGGCGGATACGGATGCCTCCGTGTCGCCACTTTCCTGATGCCCGATGCTGCACAACAATATTCCTGGATCATCATCATTCTTTCCTGCATTGCCATCCTGTATGGCGCTTTCGCCACCATGATGCAGACCGACCTGAAGTACATCAATGCTTACTCTTCCGTAAGCCATTGCGGTTTTGTTTTACTGGGCATAGGCATTCTCACAAAAACAGCCATTGCCGGAGCAGTGATGCAAATGGTGTCTCACGGTTTGATGACGGCGCTCTTCTTTGCTGCTATCGGAATGATCTATGACCGTACGCATACAAGACAAATGGCTCAGCTCGGAGGGCTATTGAAAGTAATGCCTTTTATTTCCACTGTCTTTGTAATTGTAGCTCTTTGTTCGTTGGGATTACCGGGACTAAGCGGATTTGTGGCAGAGGTCACCATCTTTATGGGATCCTGGGAACGGGCCGATGCATTTTATAAAGTGGCCACCATCGTTGCCTGCGCTTCCATCGTAGTGACTGCGGTATATATTTTACGGGTGGTGGGGAAAGCGATCATGGGGCCGCTGGCATCAAAGGAATTCAACCTGATAAAAGATGCGGGATGGCATGAGAAACTGGCAACCGGATTACTGGTGGTTGCGATCGTGGCGATTGGCGTTGCTCCATTCTGGCTCAACAACCTGATCGGTCCGGATGCCGACCTCATTATGAAAAATATCAGCAACGGCATGGTCATAAAATAAGAAATGAATTATGTGGAGTGATTACTTACATCTGATGAAAATGGAAATGACGCTGATCGTCATCCTGTTCATTCTCCTTTTTCTGAAACTGGGAAAAAAAGAATGGGATGCCGGCAAGCTATTGCATTTCATCAACATCCTGCTGGTCATCAACCTTATCTTTGGATTTTTTTACAACACGGAAGGATCACTGTTCGGTAATATGTTCCGCACCAACCATTTACTGGCATTGGAGAAAAATATTCTGAATCTCGGCACACTGATCGTTTCCCTGCAATCTTTTCACTGGCTGAAAGATCATAAACATATTCCTGAATTTTACATGTTGTTGCTGTCCACTTTACTTGGAATGTTCTTTATGATATCGAGCAACAACCTGCTGATGTTCTATCTGGGCCTGGAGCTCTCCACCATTCCCTTGGCAGCATTGGCGAATTTTGATCTGGAAAAAAAGATCTCATCAGAAGCTGCCATGAAATTCATCTTGTCTTCTGCTTTTTCATCAGGACTTCTACTTTTCGGTATTTCCATGATCTACGGCACCACAGGCACTCTTAATTATCATGAGCTGTCACAGCAATTGACCGGAAGCCCGTTGCAGATACTATCGTTTGTAATGTTTGCCGCGGGATTCGGTTTTAAATTCTCTGCCATTCCATTTCACTTATGGACGGCCGACGTTTATGAAGGCTCCCCGGTTGCGGTAGCCTCTTATCTTTCCGTGATCTCAAAAGGGGCAATTCTATTTGTTTTCGTTTCTGTATTGTATCAGGTGTTTGAAAACATGACCACCGTATGGTATAATCTTCTCTTCTTACTTTCCGTATTTACCATGACCATCGGAAACCTGTTCGCTCTTCGTCAGCAAAACATGAAGAGGTTTCTTGCTTTTTCTTCTATTGCACAGGTAGGATTTATTTTGATCGGCATCACGGGACAGTCATCAGAAGGCAGCGCTGCTGTTATCTATTTCATTCTGATCTACGTATTTTCAAATCTTGGCGCATTCGGAGTGGTTTCGCTGGTAAGTGCCGCTACCGGAAGGGAAACAGTGAATGATTATAAAGGCTTTTATAAAAACAACAAAACCCTTACCTGGGTGCTGGCAATCTCCTTATTTTCACTGGCAGGCATACCTCCCACCGCAGGATTTTTCGGAAAATTCTTTTTACTGCTTGCCGGCGCAGGGACCACACACACGACCGGTGGCCATGCGAACTACATTCTAATAACTATTGCCGTACTCAACCTGATCATATCGCTATATTATTATCTGCGCATCATCAGGGCTATGTTCATGGACAATAATAATAACCCGATAGAAAAGGTGAAGGCAACACTGTCACCCAATATTTCATTTGTGATCTGTATAGTTGGTATCATCGTCACTGGTTTTGCCAGCGGGGCATACGACTTTATTTATTCACTGGTAAAATAAAACAACGGACGCCGGAAATACTTTTAAGATCTCTTTATTGAATTTTTAATTTTGAATTGCTGATAAAGAATGGCTATCAATAAAAATCATGAGTTCGAAGACCTGAACGGGGTGAAATGCTCCATCGTGGAGAAAAATGTTTCGCCTGAAAGAGTGGAATTTCTGAAACAACTTCTGGAATTCAACCGCTATACAGTCATCATAATTCCTTCACCGGCAGCCAAAGCTGCTGCGCCTGCAGCGCCAAAAGAAGGAGAATCGGCGCCACAACCTGCTCCGGCTCCGGCAACATTTACCGTAGGAGTTACGGACCTTAAATTCAATGCAACCAATGCCGTGTTCGGCAGAATGCTTCACACAAAAAGCGGGCGTGTGGTTACCCTGGCCTACTGGAGACAGGAAGATTCCATCAGTAACGATGAAATTCCTTATTTTGAAAAAGAGCAGTGAACCGGATCTCTTTCCTAAGCTATCTCATATCAAATTACGGAAAACCGGTTTGGTGTTTAAGGTCTTTATTTTGTAAAATATCCCTGCCTGAGTAAAATCATTAGAGAAAATCACCATAGCTCCCCTATCTTTGGCTTCATGGATCAGTTCATGATCATATGGAAAAATATCATTCGCAAGCCTACCTAGCTTTCTTCTCTCTTTTTCAGAAATTCAACGAAATATATTTTTTTCAACCGGGCAGTTTTGCCTGAAAAATAATTTTAAATGAAGACAATTATTGAACCCTTCCGTATCAAATCGGTAGAGCCGATCTATTTTACCACAAAACAAGAGCGGGAAGCCATTTTAAAAAACGCTTACTACAACCCGTTTTATATTCACGCCAGGGATGTATTGATAGACCTGCTCACCGACAGCGGCACCAATGCCATGAGCAGTCATCAGTGGGCCGGCATCATGGAAGGTGATGAATCTTACGCCGGCAGCGAAAGTTTTTTTCATTTTGAAAATACCATCAAAGACATAACCGGGATGCCTATCGTGATCCCCACCCACCAGGGAAGAGCTTCCGAAAAGATCCTTTTCAGCATCATCGGCGGCAAAGGGAAATATATTGTAAGCAATACTTTGTTCGATACCACAAGAGCTAACATAGAATTCTCCGGTGCTGAAGGAGTTGATCTCCTGTGCGAAGAAGGAAAGCTTCCTGAAGTGCCGGCGCCTTTTAAAGGAAATATGAATGTTGAAGCTTTGAAAAAATTCATCAAAGAAAAAGGAGCGGCTAACATTCCGCTTTGTGTGATCACCGTCACGAACAACTCGGGCGGAGGCCAGCCGGTGAGCATGCAGAATATAAAAGAAGTGAAAAAGGTCTGCACTGAAAATAATATTCCTTTATTCATTGATGCCTGCCGCTTTGCCGAAAACTGCTATTTCATCAAGCTGCGTGAAAAAGGATATGAGAATAAACCGGTCTTTGACATTGCACGGGAACTTTTCTCTTATGCAGACGGATGCACGATGAGCGCCAAGAAAGATGCTATTGCCAATATCGGAGGATTTCTTGCCATGCACAGTAAAGAACTGGCCGATCAATGCCGCAATCTGCTCATCATCACTGAAGGGTTTCCCACCTATGGCGGGCTTGCCGGAAGAGACCTTGAAGCCATTGCTATCGGATTGAATGAAGTAATGGATGAACATTATCTGCGGTACCGCATCCGCAGCATAGAATACATCACGGAAAAACTGGTGGCAGCGGGAGTTCCCGTGATGCAGCCGGCAGGAGGACATGCCGTTTATATTGACGCAAAGCTTTTTCTTCCTCACATCCCTGTGGACCAATATCCCGGACAGGCATTGACAGGCGCTTTGTATGTGGAAGGCGGAATCAGGGGCGTGGAGATCGGCTCATTGATGTTCGGAAAATATGACCAGGACAAAAAACTGATCCCGGCACAGATGGAATTGGTTCGCCTTGCCATTCCCAGAAGAGTCTATACTCAAAGCCACATTGATTATGTAACCGAAGTGATCATTGAGGTTTTTAATAAACGGGATGAAATAAAAGGGCTGGAGATCGTTGAAGAGCCTCCGATGCTGAGGCATTTCACCGCCAAATTGAAGATCGCCGGAGATCACATGAATTAAGTTCAGAATTACTGATTGCATTAATCATAACAAATAAAAAAACTCATTATGCCTAAAAATATCAAACACAGTTGGGCCGAACCATACAAAATGAAAATGGTGGAGCTCCTGAAAATGACGACACCCGCACAACGGAAAAGGGCATTGCAGGAAGCGGGATACAACACTTTCCTGCTCAGATCCGAAGATGTATATATTGACCTGCTTACCGACAGCGGCACTTCTGCCATGAGCGACCGCCAATGGGCAGGTATGATGCTGGGTGATGAAGCCTATGCCGGCAGCCGCAATTTTTATAATCTTGAAAAAACCGTGAAAGAGGTTTATGGATACAAATACCTGGTGCCTACTCACCAGGGCCGCGGCGCTGAAAATATATTGTCAAAGATCCTGATCAAAAAAGGTGATATCATTCCGGGAAATATGTACTTCACCACCACCAGGCTCCACCAGGAATTGTCTGGAGGAAAATTCGAAGACATCATCATTGACGAAGCACACGATCCTGATAATGAATTTCCTTTTAAAGGGAATGTGGACCTTAATAAACTGGAAAAGCTGATCAAAAAATATGGAGCAAAGAAGATCCCTTACGTAAGCATTGCCACTAGTGTGAATATGGCCGGAGGGCAACCCATCAGCATGAAAAATTTAAAAGAGCTGAGGGCCTTGACAAAAAAACATGGCATCCGCATCATTCATGATATGACCCGTGTGGCGGAGAATGCATATTTCATTCAGCAAAAGGAAAAAGGATATGAAAGCAAGCCGGTAAAAGAGATCGTCAAAGAAATTTGTTCCCTCACCGATGGCGCCACCATGAGCGCTAAAAAAGATGCCCTGGTTAATATCGGCGGATTTCTTGCCGTCAACGATTGGGATGTTTTTGAAGAAGCAAGGAATCTTGTTGTGGTATATGAAGGTCTTCACACTTACGGAGGATTGGCGGGTCGTGATATGGAAGCCATGGCCATCGGTATTCATGAAAGCATAAGTGATGATCACATTCGTGCCCGTGTGGGGCAGGTGATCTATTTAGGCAACCAGATGATGAATTACGGAGTGCCGATCGTTCACCCGATTGGCGGACATGGGATTTTTGTTGACGCAAAAAAATTCCTCCCTCATATTCCGCAGGACCATTTTCCTGCACAAACACTGGCAGCAGAAGTGTACCAGGATTCCGGTGTAAGAACCATGGAGCGTGGTATTGTGTCAGCAGGAAGAAAGCCCAACGGAGAAAATTATCATCCGAAACTGGAACTGGCCCGTTTCACCATTCCACGCCGCGTATATACCCAGGCGCACATGGACGTGATAGCAGAATCTGCCGCAAGAGTATATGAACGGAGAAAACAGATCAAAGGATTGAAGATGGTATATGAACCCAGGTACCTGCGGTTCTTCCAGGCAAGATTTGAGAAACTGAAATGATGATCATTTTTGCAACAGCTCTTTCAGCTTTTTAAAAGTTTCGTAAGGGCCTTTATCCACAAACATATTGGATAACCATGCCGGTATGCTGCCGCCGGGATCCGCTTCAATGAGATATTCGATATGAAGCATCTGCGAAGCCGGCATGGTCACTTTCCAGTACGCATAATAATGAGGCACTCTCACCAGTCCCGAACTTTCGGGAATTAATTTCGGCTCACCGGTTCCTATCCTGGTAAAAAAATGAGGCAGGCTGTCTGTATGCATACGAACATGGATCACAGCATCGCGGTTGCTCATGGGCCAGGGAAGATGTGTTTCGGAATGAATCCAGTATTCCAAAGGATTGAGTCGTTTCAATACCCTGCTGTTCTTCAAATTATACACCCAATCTTTATTATTAGGTATATCATCCAAAAGGGAAAATAATTTCTGGTAAGTTCCCGGAAAGGTGCATTCCACGCGGACCGCTTTGTAACTCCTGCCGGCGATATCGGAAAGAAATACCCTGATACCGTCTTTGTCTTTGACCTGTTTCCATTTATATTGGCCGGACCCCTTGAAACAAAGGCAGGCACCGAGCAGAAAAAAGAATGAGGAACGAATCAAAATCATGGTATCAAAAATAATATCAATGACACAAAAAAATCAATGAAAAACTAAACTTCCCCATTGATCATTTGTTAATAGTCAGATCGAAATATTTTATTAGAACTACATAAAACGAATTTATTGAACTTTCCGCTTGCAGTTATGCAACAGGAGTTTCATTTAAATTTGATCCTTAACCGGAATAAAAAATGGCAATTAAACTTCCAGTAAATACAATCTTCACCGACATAGGTGGTGTATTACTGACCAACGGATGGGAT
Organism: Chitinophagales bacterium; assembly: GCA_026936105.1. Classification (GTDB taxonomy): domain Bacteria; phylum Bacteroidota; class Bacteroidia; order Chitinophagales; family Chitinophagaceae; genus UTBCD1. Next base: position 90,732 of record JAIXKI010000024.1, on the reverse strand, counting down.
CACACCGGCCGTCAGAAAGCAGTGGATTTTTTTAAACTGGATCCTAAAGAAACAGAGGAAAGGCATCATCTTACCTTCGGAACCTACGAAATAGGAAAGATCACCCTTGACGAATATCTGAGAAGAGTGGTGTTTTATAAAAAGAGAGCGTTCAGCACCCTTCAATTCCGGAAGTTTATGTATGAACAATCGCAGCCTTTGCCCGGCACCATGGAATTGCTGATGCGGTTGAAAAGAAAATACAAATTAAAGGTTGCTGTGGTGAGCAATGAAGGAAGAGAACTTGCCGAATTCCGCATCAAAAAATACCAGCTGGGAAAACTTGCAGATTTTTTCATTGTATCGAGCTTTGTTCATTTCAGAAAACCTGATACGGATATTTTTAAAATTGCGTTGGATACAGCACAGGTACTTCCCGGGCAGGTGATTTACATTGAAGACCGCCCTATGTTTGTACAGGTAGCTTCACGGATGGGGATCCATGGTATCATTCACTCGGATCATAAGAGCACTACGCAAAAATTAGCGGAGATGGGATTGAAATAGTCCAGCCGGATCCTTAGGTAAGCCCGGATTCGACCATAGTTCTATCTCCGGTATCAATGTTGCTCATTAAGCAATAATAAATAACGGGAACAAATGAGGTTCTGACTTTCTGTTTGATGTTTCATTCAGTATCCTGCGGTATAACTAGCAGTTCTTTTCTTTACAACGGATCATAAGCAGGATATTGAATATAACCTTCCGGCTGCGGTGGCAAATTCCATTTTTCAAAAGGCAGCACCATTTCCTCCGGTTCTATTTCTTTGCTTTCGACGATCACAACCTCAACCACTTCCGGCTCCGGTTGAAATTTTGTTATCAGAGGAAGATTAGCAAAGCTGAACGAACTCAACGGTACAAGCATCATATTGTTTGAACTCTGCGCCATGGCAATCCTTGATCGGGATAAAGCTTTATTTAGAAACAACGCAATCTGCCGATTTTTTGTTCATTGAAAAGTTATCTGCAGGTTATTACCGGTTATTTAAGATGGTATTAGCTTTCTGAAAAGTTATGTATGAAAAAAAGCGGATTTGATCCATGAAGAAATTTTCTACCGTTGCTTCCGCACCGTCAGAGAAAAACAAAAGGCCCCGTAAAAAGATACCGGAGCCTTTTAAAGCCGAACGTATGGTTACAGTGCTTTTAATGCTTCGATCCTTTCCCAATGCCTTGCTACTTCTTCATTTCCCAATGCAAGGAACTCAGCAGCTTTTTCAGGGAAATTATCTTTTATAGTGGCAAAACGATTCTCGTTATATAAGAATTCATTCAATGCGACTGAAGGCGGCTTGCAATCCAGCGAGAACCGTTTCCCTTTTTCTTTTCCCGGATCGTACCGGAATATGGGCCAGTACCCGCTCCTGACTGCCAGGTCTTGTTGTTCAGCGCCAAACGCCATATCATATCCATGAGCTATACAATGGCTGTATGCAATGATGATGGAAGGCCCGTTGAAAGCTTCAGCTTCCAGTATTGTCTTGAGAGCATGAACATCATTTGCACCCATGGCAATCTGTGCCACATAAGCGCTGCCATGAGCAATAGCCTGCATGGCAAGATCCTTTTTAGTAGTAGTCTTTCCCTTAACCGCAAACTTAGCGCTGGCGCCCAAAGGAGATGCTTTGGATTTTTGCCCACCTGTATTGCTGTACACTTCCGTATCCATCACCAGAATGTTCACGTTCTCTCCGGTGCTGAGTACATGGTCCAATCCGCCGAAGCCGATATCATAAGCCCAGCCGTCACCGCCAACAATCCACACTGATTTCTTTTCAAGAAAGCCCGCTACCTGGTACAACCTCCAGGAATCCCCTCTCCGTATGTCTTTCAATCTTCTTTTCAGGTCACTCACATTCCTTCGCTGCTGAATGATCTCTGCTTCATTTGTCTCATTATTATTAATTATTGCATCGGCTAATTCCGTTCCCACTTCTTCTCTCAATTCTTTCAATAACCTTAACGCCATTTCTCTTTTCTTTTCAGTAGCCAGTTTAATACCCAACCCGAATTCTGCATTATCTTCAAACAAAGAGTTGGACCATGCAGGGCCGTAACCTTCATAATTGGTTGCCCAGGGCGTTGTAGGTAAGTTAGCTCCGTAGATGGAAGAACATCCGGTCGCATTTGCCACGATCATCCGGTCGCCGAATAGTTGTGTCAGTAATTTCAAATAAGGAGTTTCGCCGCATCCGCTGCAGGCGCCGGAGAATTCAAAGAGTGGTTCCAGTAATTGCGAGCCTTTCACCGATGCCTTATTAACCCTTGTACGATCAATGTCCGGCAGCGAGAGGAAGAAATCCCAATTCTTCTTTTCCGTTTCTTTCAAAGGCAATACATCCATCATGTCAATTGCCTTATGTCCGGGTTGCGTTTTACTTTCCATCGGACAGACCTCTGTACAGAGCTTGCAACCCGTACAATCTTCCACCGACACCTGTAATGTGTACGCTTCTTTGTCTTTGAAAAATTCTTTGCCCACCGGAGCTACATACTTGAAATCCTGCGGAGCATCACCCAGGAATTCTTTATCATAAACTTTCACACGGATGGCAGCATGCGGACAAACGAAATAACATTTGCCGCACTGCGAACAAAGCTGCGGATCCCAGACGGGTACTTCGTCGGTGATATTTCTTTTTTCCCACTTTGAAGTTCCCGAAGGGTAAGTGCCATCAATGGGAAAAGCGCTTACCGGCAATTCATCCCCTTCCCCGGAAATTATTTTTCCAAGAACACTCTGCACAAATTCCGGCGCTTCAGAAGAAACAGGAGTTTCGATCTCCAGATCACCCGGGATGAAGCCTGAATAATCCACCCGGTGCAGATTGTCCAGCGTCATGTCCACTGCCAGGAAATTTTTCCGTATCACTTCTTCTCCCTTTCGTCCATAAGTTTTTTTAATTGCACCTTTTATATAGTGTATTGCATCTTCCCTGGGCATTACGTTTGAAATGGCAAAGAAGCAGGTCTGTAAAATAGAATTGATACGGGATCCCATTCCCGTTTCCCTCGCCACCTTAGTGGCATTGATAATATAAAACTTCAACTGCTTATCCGTTATGCCTTCCTGGATCTTTTTGGGGAGCTGCTTCCAGGTATTCTCTATGGAATAAGGAGAATTCAACAGAAACACCGCTCCGTGTTCTGCATTTTTCAATACATCATATTTTTTCAGGAAGTTAAAATGATGGCAGGCGATAAAGTTTGCAGAATCGATAAGATAGGTAGAGCGGATCGGATGATCGCTGAATCTTAAATGGGAAACAGTAAGCGATCCTGATTTTTTGGAATCATATACAAAATAACCCTGCACATGATTATTAGTCACTTCCCCTATGATCTTGATGGTATTTTTATTGGCCCCGACTGTTCCGTCAGCCCCAAGTCCATAAAACAGTCCGCGGAAAAGGTGCTGCTTCTCCAAAGAAAAACTTTTATCATATTCAAGACTTGTATGGGTGATATCATCGTCTATGCCGATTGTAAAATTATTTTTCGGATTTGTTGTTGCCAGTTCATCAAAGACGGCTTTTACCATGGCAGCATTGAATTCTTTTGATGCCAGGCCGTAACGGCCACCAATCACTTCAGGCATTTTATATTTCCATTCATGATGCAGGGCATTCACCACATCCATGTACAGAGGTTCGCCGATGGCGCCGGGCTCCTTACAACGGTCCAGCACTGCAATGTTCCTTACGGATACCGGAATTGCTTCCATAAAATGTTTAATGGAAAAAGGCCGGTAAAGATGCACGTTGACATAACCAACTTTTTCTCCTTTTGCATTCAGGTAATCAGTCACTTCATGCACCGGTCCCGCTCCCGATCCCATGATGATGATGATCCGCTCTGCCTGCGGGTGGCCATAATAATCGAACAGCTTATAGGAGCGTCCGGATAGTTTTTCAAATTTCTTCATCATTGCATCCACTATTCCGGGAGTATGATGATAATAGGTATTGATTGCTTCACGGCTCTGGAAAAACACATCTGGGTTTTGTGCAGTACCTCTTACAAAAGGATGCTCGGGATTTAAAGAACGCTGGCGATGGCGATTCACATCTTCTTCATCAATCATTTGTTTGATGTATTCATCCGGGATCACTTCCACCTGGTTCAATTCATGTGAAGTGCGGAAGCCATCAAAAATATTCAGGAAAGGAATTCTTGACTTTAATGTACTTGCCGTTGCAATCAAAGCCATATCCATTGCTTCCTGCGGATTGCTTCCGAATAATTGGGCAAAGCCGGTAGAACGTGCCGCCATCACATCACTGTGATCACCGAAAATGGATAATGCATGAGTGGCAATCGTTCTTGCAGCAATATGAAAAACAGCCGGAGTTAACTCTCCTGCGATCTTGAACATATTCGGGATCATCAGCAATAATCCCTGCGAACTGGTAAATGTAGAGGCCAGGACTCCACCCTGCAAAGCGCCATGGATTGCCCCTGCAGCACCTGCTTCACTCTGCATTTCGATTACTTTCGGTATCTCCCCGAAAATATTTTTCACTTCATTACTGCTCCATTCATCTGCCCATTCACCCATAGGTGAGGAAGGTGTAATAGGATAAATAGCACAAACCTCGCTGGTCTTGTAAGCGATGTAAGAAGCAGCTTCATTTCCATCCATGATAGCAGTCCGGACTATCGGACCAGGTGAAGAAAATGTGCTTTTATTTTCCTGAGTGGTATGCAATTCACCCGAAGGAGATACGAGAGTTCCCATTTCAGTTGTTTTTAAGATAAAAATTAAACTGAAATTTCCCGGAATGTCCGCATTTAAAACATGATAAAAGTCAGGTATTCATCTGATTGTACCAATTCACCCGTTTTTCTCAAAAAATATCAGATTCGATACTTTCAATGAAAATGAAAGGGAGAATCATCATTTGATGGCGGCCATCACAATCTCCCTCACTTTATCCATTCCAATTCTATCCTGCTGCATTGAATCGCGATGACGGATAGTGACCGTATTATCTTCCTTGGTCTGTTGATCCACCGTGACGCAGAAAGGAGTGCCGATGGCATCCATCCTCCTGTATCGTTTTCCGATGGTATCCTTCTCTTCATAAAAACAACGGAAAGAAGCTTTGCAGTCATCCATAATTTTTCGGGCAATCTCTGGAAGCCCGTCTTTTTTTACCAGGGGCAGTACCGCCAACTTCACCGGAGCTAAGGAAGGAGGAAATTTCAACACTACCCTGCTGTCCTGTTTTTCTGCCGTAGAAAGATCTTCTTCGGTATATGCTTCACTCATCACTAATAAAAACATCCGGTCAAGGCCAATGGAAGTTTCGATGACATACGGAATATAATTTCCATAGGGTTTTCCGGTGGCAGGGTCAATATCATTATCGAAATACTGCATTTTCTTTTTACTGTACTCCTGGTGATTCTTCAGATCGAAATCGGTGCGGGAATGAATACCTTCCACTTCCTTGAAGCCAATGGGGTAATTATATTCTATATCACAAGCAGCATCGGCATAGTGCGCCAGTTTCACATGATCATGAAAGCGATATCTTTCTTTTGCAATACCGAGGCTCAGGTGCCAGTTCATCCGGGTCTCCTTCCATCTCTCATACCATTCCTTTTGTGTGCCGGGGCGTATGAAGAACTGCATTTCCATCTGTTCAAATTCCCTCATGCGGAAAATGAATTGTCTTGCAACGATCTCATTACGGAATGCTTTTCCGATCTGGGCTATGCCAAAAGGGATTTTCATTCTCCCGCTCTTTTGCACATTCAAAAAATTGACAAATATTCCCTGGGCTGTTTCAGGCCTTAAATAAACAATACCTTCTCCTTCCTCTCCTGCCACGCTTCCCATTTGCGTGGAGAACATCAGATTGAACTGGCGTATGTCGGTCCAGTTACTTGTACCGCTGATAGGGCATTTTATTTTATGATCAACGATGAGTTTTTTCAATCCTTCAAAATCATCTTTTGCCAGCAAGGAGTTCATTTCTTCTAATACTTCCTCTGCCTGCTCCATTTTATTTTCCGCATACAATTTTTCAGCGTAACCCTCTATCAGGTGATCCACCCGGTATCTTTTCTTGCTGTCTTTGTTATCAATCATCGGGTCATTGAAATTATCAATATGCCCGGATGCTTTCCAGGTGGTCGGGTGCATGAAGATGGCTGCGTCAATTCCTACAATGTTCTCATGCATCTGCGTCATACTTTTCCACCAATGATCCTTGATATTCTTTTTCAGCTCACTGCCCCACTGGCCATAATCATAAACCGCCTGCAGGCCGTCATAGATCTCGCTGCTGGGAAATACAAAACCATACTCTTTGCAATGAGAGATGATATCCTGAAATCTGTGTGTTTTCGGGGTCGTTTTATTATTGTTTGCCATAAGGCGGCAAAGGTAAAGAAGAATTATTTCTGTATTACGGAGAGCAATGCCACGAGGTCCTCTTTTTTTGAAAAGTTCACCTTGTTGGAATCCATGTAATTTTTAAGGTCAGCAGATTCTTTTCCGGTTGCCATTTTCAGAATGTTTTTCCGGTTGGCAGGTTTAAAATTTCCGTCCGTATCTCCTATATAATATACAGAGATGCGTTTCACAATGGTTTTCTCCTGTACGGTCAGGTCTTTCATCCCGGTGGAAGTGTATTGCATCTGCCTGAACTGATCAATGGACACACCCGATGTCTCCACGCCCATGGCTCCAATCTTTTTCACTTCGGCTACTCCGAAATATGATTTTTCGCCAAGCTTCAGATTGCCGTAGTTGCCAATTTCCCTCAGGTATGTTTTATTGGAAAAATAAAAAGTGTCATTCCCCAATGCAAACAGTTTAAAGTCTTGAGGAGAGGCAAATGCCAGGGTGTCTTTTTTCTCATTGACGAACATCATTTCCCCAAACAGGTAATTATAATTCACTTCGGCCCTTCCCAATCTTCCGTCCTTCATCCATAATAAGCCATTGACAAAATTCTTTGAAAAATATTGACCCTGCAGAGGTATGGCGTCAATGATCTTTTCTCCCGGCTCTATAGTGAATACCTGATCGCTCTGGGCCATCCCTTTCATCATAAATGCCATAAAAAACACCGGGGCCAGTACAAAATGCTTTTTCATAAAACGAATCTTTAAATTAAATCAGATCTGCTTCACAAAGCTAATCTTTCAGCTTTTTATTTTTCAGATGCCTTTTTGCATCCCTTTTTGTTTTCTTTTCAAAATTCTTCTTCAGGGCTTCAGTCAGGTCCACGCCGGTCTGATTGGCCAGGCAAAGCAACACCCATAGCACATCCGCCATCTCATCTCCCAGATCTTTATCCCGGTCACTTTTTTTAAATGACTGGTCGCCGTACTTACGTGCCATGATTCGGGCCAATTCTCCCACTTCCTCGGTAAGTATCGCCATATTGGTCAGCTCACTGAAATATCTTACGCCAACAGTTTTGATCCATTGGTCCACCTGCTGCTGGGCTTGCTTAATGGTCATAAAAGAAATTTTTACTTATTTTTTGCAATATAGCATGATTCTTGCCGTTCTTCTACTCCCGTTCCCGATCTCCTACCCCCTGAAAACAATTAATCACCATTTATGAAAAACAATTTATTTATTCTATGATACGCCTACTCTCCCGTTGCATAGCAGCTTTTGCAATTAGTGCCATGTTTGTTTGCCCCATGTATGCCCAGGGTGATCCCGGCCCGGGAAAGATCAGGCCTATTGCTGAAAGAAAAGTTAACAAACCGTTTAAAGTGCTTACTTCCGGAAAGCAAATAACCATCAAGAGCACCGATGCCGAAAATAACCTGAGGCAGATCCTGGTATGGACCTCTACCGGCCACCGCATTGTGGAACAGCATGAAATGGATGCCCCTTCTTTTGACTTCTCCGTTTCCGGTATCAATGAAAGAGTGTTCTTCCTGATGGTGGAATTTAAAAACGGCAAGAGGTTTTCTGAAAAGATAGGCGTGAGATAAAATGTTATTAATACTAAAACGGTTTTTGCCAATCACAGGTTTATAAAAAATAAAGCTGACCGGGTCAAAAGTTTAAGCCTTCCCTGCTCGATACTTCAACCTCGCCCTTATTCCCTAACCTTTGTATCTATCAGAATGGTCACCGGCCCGTTGTTGATCAATTCCACTTTCATATCGGCGCCAAAGACTCCGGCCTTCACTTCTTTTCCAAGGTCTATGGATAGTTGCTTTAGGAACTGTTCGTATATGGGGATCGCTATATCCGGTTTGCTTGCCTTCAGATAAGAAGGGCGGTTGCCTTTTTTAGTGGAAGCCTGAAGGGTAAACTGGCTCACCAGAAGAATTTCTCCATTGATGTCTTTTACGGAAATGTTCATCACCCCGTTCTCATCATCAAAAATGCGCAGGTTCACGATCTTACTGCTGAGCCATTCAATATCTTCACTGCCATCCGCATCTTCAATGCCTGCCAGCACAAGCAGGCCTTTTCCGATTTGAGAATGAACCTTGCCATCAATGGTTACAGAAGCTTTAGTTACTCTTTGTATGACCGATTTCATGAGATCGCAAGTTACCGTTTCCGTTTCAGGCTTTCATTTCAAAGTTAAGTTCATAATTTGAAGGAATTTATCTTTACAGTATTACCGGCACTCCCATGCGGGATAAACTTTAAATTCTGTTATGACCGATCTCTCCAAAGAAATAAATTTTCAAACCACCCGCAGTGGAGGCAAAGGCGGCCAGAACGTCAATAAAGTAGAAACGGCTGTGATCGCATCTTTTCATATTGATTCTTCAAAGATTTTGAATGAAGAACAAAAACAAATTTTAAAAGAAAAACTTTCCAACCGTATCAATGCAGAAGGGTTTCTGCAGGTAAAATCTCAAACACACCGTACGCAGCTTGCCAACAAAGAAGAAGCCATTCAAAAGATCAATGAACTGATCCGTGTCTCTCTGAAAAGAAAAAAAAACCGCATCGCCACAAAGATCAGCAAGGCAGAAAAAGAAAAAAGATTTGAATCCAAAAAAAAGAGAGCGGAAATCAAATCAGGCCGAAAAAAATTCAGGCCGGGAGACTATTAGTTGTTTGAAGTTCTCTTGGCTTTCAGTGCATCCAGTGCAGACTTCTGGTTATCTATATCCTTCTGTGCATTCTCCTGATCTTTTGCATTTTTCTTCAGGTCGTCCTGCAGGTTTTTGATCTTCTTCTCCATGCTGTCCTGGTCATCTTTCAGGTTCTTCAGTTTTTTCTCTGCCTTGGCCACCACATCTTCCTGCGCTTTGATCTGGAGTTCCAGGTCGGCAGCCACCACATCGGGCTGCAGGCTTTGCAGAAATTCCTTGATCCTTTCCACCTCCATCGGGTCGAGTCCTGAAGAAGCATCCTCTCCGTTCTTATTTAAGATCATGTACAATACAGAAGTGTTTTTATCCTTGCGGCTCTTTTGTTCCACTTTTACGATATAATCCATGGCATCGCTGCTGATGTCATTGACATAAGCTGATTTGAAAACGATGAATCCCTTGTCCTTGTTGAACAATCCCTTTTCCTCTTTGCCTTTATTTCCCATCTTTTCCATCCTGGAAACGATGGCATTCTGCAGTGCATCGGTGGAATAAGGATAATCAATTGCATAGGCATTCTGCTTTTTCTTGCTGTAGTCAATGGTGGTCTCATAAGCCTGTGCATTCACCACAGAAAAGAAAATGGATAAAAACAACAGGAAAAGTGTTCCTTTTTTCATAAACCTGTAAATTTTAAAGAGCAAAGATAAAGTAATCACGTTAGAAGTATTTTATATAGAAATGCTAAGATCCTGTGCCCCGTTAAAAAAGTTAAAAATGTAAAGAGCTTTCCACTCATTCGTGTTTTCAGAAACAGAAAACTATTTTTGTCCTGCATTCGGCAGCAATTAAAATTATCTGATCCTTGAGCGGAATCAAAAAACTAGCAGGCCAGACAATGTGGTATGGAGTCAGCTCCATCGTTGCCCGGTTTTTGAATTACCTGCTCACTCCATACCTGACTTTAAAATTATCCGGTCCCGCCTATGGCGACATGACCCTGGTTTATTCGGCTATCCCTTTCCTGAATGTCATATTTACTTATGGGCTGGAAACCGCTTACTTCCGCTATGTTCAGAAAAAAGAACATGAGGAAGAAGTGTATAACACAGCCACCGTGTCGCTAATCATCAGCACTATTTGCCTGACCACACTGCTCATCATCTTCCGTACGGCCTTTGCAGATCTGATACGAATTGAAAAACACCCGGAATATATCACCTGGAGCGCTTTCATCATTGCATTCGACAGCTTGTCGGCGCTGGCTTTTGCCAAGCTTCGTTATGAACAACGCCCTATAAAATTTGCCTTCATACGCATTGCCGGCATCCTGATCAATATTGCGGTCGTGTATTTCTTCTTATCCGTCTGCCCGCGGATAGAAGCCAAAGACCCGAAAAGCATTTTACTGTTCTTTTACAACAAAAATGTAGGCGTGGGTTACGTGATCATTGCCAACCTGATACAATCGGCAATCACCCTTCTTTTGCTGTGGAAAGAATTCCTTTCCTTCAAATGGAGATTCAATGGCAAAATGTGGGGGCAGATCATGCTATATTCCATGCCGCTTGTCATTGCAGGCTTTGGCGGTATGATCAACGAAACCTTTGACCGGATCATGCTGGGCTGGTGGTCATCAGCGCCTACGGAAGAAGCCGTTAAGTTTGAAGTGGGAACCTATGGCGCCTGTTACAAATTATCCATCCTGATCACTTTATTCATCCAGGCTTTCCGCATGGGCGCCGAACCTTTTTTCTTCATCCAGTCAAGAGGAGAAAATCCGCAGAGGATCTATGCACGGGTTATGAAATTTTTTGTCATCACCATTTGCCTGATGTTCCTTGTGGTGGCGCTGTTCCTCGACATCTGGAAATATTTCATACAAAACCCGAAGATGTGGGAAGGGTTGAAAGTGGTGCCGGTACTTTTATTGGCCAATATGTTCCTGGGCATTTATTACAATCTATCCATCTGGTACAAACTCACCAACAAGACCATGGCCGGCGCCTGGATTACAGTGATCGGTGCTGTCATCACCATTATCATCAACTATCTGTTCATTCCCACTTTTGGTTACATGGCCTGTGCCTGGGCCACATTTTTTTGCTACGGCAGCATGATGGTGATCTCTTTTATCTGGGGACAAAAAGAGTACCGTGTGCCTTATGCATGGAAAAAATTACTGGCTTACATAGTCATTGTCGTCTTGCTTTATTTTGTGCACCGCCTTTTCATTCAGATGGACCTTAACAGGTGGATCAACCGCGGCTTTGCTGCTGCACTTACACTTTCGTTTTTCCTGTTGATCCTGAACATTGAGAAAAAAGAATTTCAGAGGTTGCCGGTGGTGGGAAGGTTGTTTGCGAATTAAAACCACTTTTTATTAATGAGTTAATGCTCTTTTCTTCTCTATGAGATTTTGCATTTTAGTAATATTACCTGAAAGGGCATGAGATAGAATCAGTAGGAAATCCATCAAATTCTTACTTCCTGTTTCATTTTTACAAACCGTGCAGCGTATTTTAATCTGATTGAGTCCTATTGGTTACAGTAAGGGAATTACACTTACCGGTAATTATTACCATACCAAAAAAATTGGTGATATGAATTTCAGGCTCGTTTTTATTCTTACCCTTTCCTCGATTATAGCCTTTTTTCCGGGCTGTACCAAAGAACAGGCTCCAACCGGCACCACTACACCTATTGTTCTTCCTCCGGGTGGCCAAAGCGTTATATCTTCTCAAAATATATTTGCCCTGAAGTTTTTCAAAGAAGTACTGCAACAGGATAATTCCAATTCAAATAAATTAATCTCTCCTTTAAGTATTTACACGGCATTCAGCATGGTGTATAACGGAGCTACGGGAAATACTTCGGATGAAATGAAAACTGCTTTACAGTTGCAGGATATTTCCACGGAAACATTGAACAACACCATTAAATCCCTGATGACGGGCTTGCCCAAAGCCGATTCAAAGATAGAAATGGATATTGCCAATTCAATCTGGTATCGTTCTACGGGGCCGCAACCGCTGCAACCGTTTATCAACACCGTATCAGAATACTATTTGTCACAAATCACAAAGTCGGATTTTAATAACCCTCAGACCATTGGCAACATCAATTCATGGGTTACAGGCAAAACTCATGGAAAAATAAACAGGATAATTGACCAGATTAGTCCCGAGGATATCATGTACCTGATCAATGCCGTTTACTTTAAAGGGCAATGGAAACTGAAATTTGATCAGTCTGAAACAAAAGACATGACCTTTTATGCCAAAGATCCAGGTTCAGTTCAGGTACCCTTTATGACACAAACAGCCACTTTCCGGTATATGGAAAATCATTCCATGCAATGCGTTGAACTTCCTTACGGTTCCGGCAGTTTCAGCATGTATATAATTTTACCGGCATCGGGGCTTTCGGTTGAAGACCTGCTTTCTTCTTTCAACGGAGACCCGATGACAGGAACTTTAAATGAAATGGATTCTGCAAAAGTGACCTTGTATCTGCCCAAATGGACGTATAGCTATGATCTGAAAGATATGAAGCCGGAAATGTCATCATTGGGAATGCATGATGCGTTCGCTGAAAACGCTGCCTTTTATAATATGTATCCCCCGGAAGCAGGGGCCTATATTTCAAAAGCGATCCATAAGACATACATTGCCGTGGATGAAAAAGGAACAGAAGCTGCGGCCGTTACTTCAATCGGTATGGGAACAACCTCTGTTCCTCAAAATCCTGTCATGAATGTGAACAGGCCATTTTTATACTTAATAGCAGAAAATCATACAGGCGCTGTTTTATTTTTAGGTGAAGTAAATAATCCGGGGCAACTGCAGAATTAAGTTTTTTTAGAACAGCAAAATTTTCAGCCTTTCATTACAAAAGATCAGCCGGTAAAAGCAGGGTGGAAATTTTCCGGATGTGATCATTTTCTTAATTCTGTCACAGATATTCATCAGAAAATTTCCTTTGAAATTTCAGTTTCTTTCAGATACATTCACCATAATAGCATGATGAGTTGTATGCTGTAACATTCAGAACATTTTTACAAACGGGTTATTCATCTTCTCAAAACCCACCGTTGTCACCGGCCCATGACCGGGATATACTTTGGTGTCATCGGGTAAAGTAAACAACTGCGTTTGAATGCTATTTATTAAGGTGTTGTAATCTCTTTCTCACAAAACGGCCCTGTCGGATGTTTGATGAATTAAACTATCATTTTATTTATTTTTTGCTCTTTTTATACAGCATTTTTATATATTTTTGCTGAATCAAAACAGCAAAATGGATAACCTATTAATCAGATCACAAATATTGGTATCAGAACAATCGGCGGATAAAGTACGCCTGCTACAGGAAAAAATTCATTGGAATGACCGGCTGATCGGAATTGTCGGAGCCAGAGGAACGGGTAAAACAACCTTGCTTCTGCAGCAAATAAAGCAGCGATACGGCAACAGAGCAAATGCACTTTATCTTTCACTCGATGATATATTTTTTACAGATAACAAGTTGGTGGATGTTGCCCGGTATTTCATTCCAAGGGGAATTGATACTTTTTTTCTCGACGAAGTGCATAAATATCCCCAATGGGCTAAAGAAATAAAAAATCTGTATGATCAATATAAGAAAATTCATATTGTGTTTACAGGTTCGTGCATTACCGATATACTTCGCCAAAATGCCGATCTCAGCCGTCGCTCCGTTCAGTTTGAGATGCCTGGTCTTTCTTACCGTGAATACCTGCAGTTTTCAAATATTGCCACGCTGCAACCAGTTTCGTTGAAAGACATTCTGATCCATCATGGGGAAATCGCATTAGACCTGGCAAAGCAGTTTAAACCATTGATGTACTTCAGTGACTATTTACAGTTTGGATATTATCCTTTTTTTTTAGAAGGTAAAAAAACATATTCCATAAGGCTGGAGCAAATCATAAAAATGACTTTGGAAAACGATCTGATGTTTATTGAAGGATTTGATCCTGCTAATATCAGAAAAATAAGCCGGCTTTTTTACATCCTCGCCACCAATGTTCCTTTTAAACCTAACATATCAAAATTGAGTGACAAAATCGGGATCCATCGCAATACGCTGGTTCAATACCTGCATTATCTTGAAAAAGCAAGACTAATTAATTCCTTATCGGCACTTGGCAAAAGTATCAGCACACTTCAGAAACCAGACAAAATTTTTCTGGAGAATACCAACTTTCACTTTGCACTTTCACCAGAAAACGCTGATAAAGGCAATATGAGGGAATCATTTTTTTTAAACCAGCTTAAAAACGCAGGGCATAGTGTTTCGCTGTCTGTAAAGGGCGATTTTACCGTAGATGGAAAAAATGAATTTGAAATAGGAGGTAAAAACAAAACAGGAACAGCAACTTCATCTGCTAAGAATTTTTGGATTGTGAATGATAATATTGAAACCGGTGCGCTGCACAAAATACCTTTGTGGCTATTCGGAATGTTATATTGAAGTCCCGCTGTTTTTTTGACATCCCGCCACGACTAAAATTATGAGTATAAACTACAACAAGGATAATCAATACATCTTAACAAACGGGTTATTCATCTTCTCAAACCCCACCGTTGTCACCGGCCCATGACCGGGATATACTTTGGTGTCATCCGGTAAAGTGAAGATCCGGGTCTGAATGCTGTTGATCAGGGTGTCAAAATCACCTCCCGGAAGATCGGTCCTTCCGATACTGCCATTGAATAACACATCCCCGCCAATCACAAAGCCTCCTGCCCGGTCATAGAAGCATATACTTCCCGGTGAGTGTCCCGGGGCCAACAATATCTTCAGTTCGTCTTCATCCAGTTTTATAGTATCTCCTTCTTTCAGATAAACCAATGGGCCTTCATAGTTCTCAAAGGGCAATTGCCACATCCTTCCACTTGCCGGGGCAAAGTCCAGCACCGGCTTTTCCAGCTCATGAATGTGCAGCGTCAACCCCCAGGTGTCCCGTATGAATTTATTACCGAATACATGATCAAGGTGACAATGCGTATTGAGTAACAAAACAGGCTCCAGCCCTTCCTCTTCGATAGCTGATCTCAACTCCTGTCTTTCACCGGCAAAATAACAGCCCGGATCAATAATGCAGCACCGGCCTTTTTCGTTATACAAAACATAAGTATTCTCTTCAACCGGGTTAAATGTAAATTTCTTAATGTTTAACATGGTCGGTTTTTCGTACTTTAGTTTTTTGGTAAATTGTTTACCGGATGCGAAATTAAAGACGACAGGACAATAAGCATCGAAAGACACGAAATGTAATGATTCTATGAAGAAAGTATTATGCCTGATGGCCTGCTTTCCGGTTTTCATGATCATGAAAACATCGGCGCAGGTGAACTCTGTGGAATTTGGGAAGAATAGGGTCCAATACCAGAATTTCAAATGGAAATATTACCAGACAGAGAATTTTAACTCTTATTTTAGTCAGAACGGGCTGGCACTGGGAAAATATGTTGCGCAAATTGCCGAGCAGGAACTCCCGGGCCTTGAGGAATTCGTTGAATACGGACTGCAACGCCGTGCCAATATAGTTATCTACAACAGTTTTGATGAAATGCAGCAATCCAATATCGGGTTGGGCATTGACTGGCAGAATACGGGCGGCGTTACCAAACTGGTGAACAACAAAATGATCGTCTATTTCGATGCTAATCATGACAACCTGCGCCTGCAGATACGACAGGGTATTGCCAGGATACTGGTGGAAAATGTCCTTTTCGGTGACGACCTTGGAGAATTTGCCGCTAACCAGGCCTTACTCGATCTTCCCAAATGGCTTACCGACGGTTATATCGCTTATGCGGCTCAAAACTGGAGCCCCGAGCTCGATGATGATCTCCGTGCAGTGATGCTGGGAGGATTATATAATAACTTTTATCAGTTCGCTTATGAGAAACCTGATCTTGCAGGTCATGCTTTCTGGTACTATATAGCCAATAAATACGGGAAAAATAAGACCACCTATCTTCTTTACCTGGCACGGATCTACAGGAACCTGAACAATGCTTCCATGAAAGTTGCCAATAAAAAGTTCAAAAAGATTCTGGAAGATTTCATGCTGGAAATACCGCAGCAATATTTCAAAGATATCCGCGGCAGGCGCAATGTTCCCAAGGGACAGTTGTCCATTACCAGGGAGATCGGAAAAAGAGATTACATCCGTTTCAATGCCAACCCCAATCCGAAAAGTTTCACTTATGCCATGGTGGAATATAACCAGGGAAGATATTCGGTGATACTGATGGAAAACTTTGTAAGCAAAAAAGTATTATTAAAATACGGTGGGCGTTCCAGGCAGGACGAAGAAAATCCGAACTATCCTATTCTGGCATGGGATGGTAAAGGCACAAGGCTGGCAGTGGTGTATAATGATCAGGGGAAAACGAAACTCTTTGTTTATGATGTATTGAACCGTATCAAAACAGTAAAGCAGGATCTGAAGATGTTCGACCAGGTGGAAGACATGAATTACATGCTGGATGCCAACACACTTCTGTTCAGCGCTGTAAAAAGCGGACAATCGGACATCTTTGTTTATAAAATTGACAAGCAATCCGTAGAGCAGATCACCAATGATGTCTATGATGACCTGGATGCTTCTTTTGTGGCATTCCCCAACAAATCAGGCATCATCTTTTCCAGCAACCGGCCTTCTGCCAATGCAGCAAACAGTGACGACTCTCTTCCCGGAAAACGTTTTAATATTTTCCTGGTGGACAACTGGAATAAATCGGATTTTAAACAGATCTCCCGGCTCACCAATCTGAAATTCGGCAATGCCCGTTATCCGTCTCAGTATAATACTTCGCATTTCACTTTTGTAAGTGATGAGAATGGTATCAATAACCGTTATGCAGGATTCTTTCAAACACAAAGAGCCGGCATTGACACGTTGGTGTTCATCGGAGATGAAGTGCTGCGCAATCCTGATGTAAAAGAAGTGGACAGCCTGCTCAAAGAATGGGATAAAACGGATATTGACTCTGTAGGTTTTGTTTCCATCACCAATGATTCCGCTTATGTCTTTCCTCTTACCAACTATCAGAGCAGTTTGCTGGAAACCCGTACTGCCGGCGATAACAGCCAGGTAAGTGAAGTGGTGAAACTGGGCGATGTAAAACTTTTGTATCGTCTGAAAGTGGATGAGAATACTCTGAGGCGGCGTAATGTAACAGCCGGGCCTACCGAATATATGAGGCGGGTGATGGATGAACGGAAAAGAGCTACCGGTAAAGTGAGCCCCAGCCAGCCGGTCCCGAAATCTGACACGACAAAAAAACAAAATGACTTTTTTCAGAATGAATTCGAATTCGAGAAGCCTGACACCACCTCCAAAGAAGGAATGATAGTGGGATCACATCAGTTGACAAAAGAACCTGTTCTTAAGAAAGCAAAAATATTTGAATACAGGCCTCCCAAATTCTTCAATGATTACCTGGTAAGTGGTTTCAACAACAGTGTTCTGGTCAACCGCTTTCAACCATACCAGGGCGGCAACGGGCCGGTCTATCTCAGCAATGGGGATCCTTTCAATGGTATTCTGAGAGTAGGAACCTCAGACCTGATGGAAGACTGGAAATTTGCCGGCGGTTTCCGTATCAGTCCTAACCTGGACAATATGGAATATGTGCTGAGCACCCAGTATCTTAAAAAGAGGCTTGACTATGGATTCACCTATTACCGCAATTCTGTCAAGAATCCTCCGTTGTACAATGATTCGCTTCAGTTCAATGCTAAACAATTCACGAACCTGTATCAGATCACTGTTTCCTATCCATTTAATAAGATCAGAAGCATACGTTTTAATGTTGCTTTCCGGAGTGATAAATATGTTGCGCTCTCTGATGGCTTTGCCGGGTTGAAAGCGGAAGACAGAAAATTCAATTATGCATTGGTCCATGCAGAATACGTGTATGATGATGCCATCAGTCCGGCGCAGAATATATGGTTCGGGCTTCGCTGGAAAATATACATGGACTGGAACGCAAGGGTCAGTAAAATAAATGGCCAGACTGCAGAAAATCCATATACATTAAATGCAGGATTTGACGGCAGGCACTATTTACCGATCTACCGTAATATTATCTGGGCAGTTCGTGCAGCAGGAGATTTTTCATGGGGCCCTGAAAAATTCATTTATTATCTGGGCGGTGTTGACAACTGGCTTTTCCCGAAATTTAATAAGTCCAACAGGCCGGCTCCCGATAATGAATATGCTTATCAATCCCTCGCTGTGAATCTCCGCGGGTTCAATCAGAATGTGGCCAACGGGAACAATGCTCTTGTAGTGAACAGTGAGATCAGGGTACCTGTATTTTCCACATTCCTGAACAGGCCGATCAATAATGCCTTTTTAAGGAATTTCCAGTTGGTGCAATTTGCCGACCTCGGTTCTGCATGGAACGGAGCTTACAATAAAATGAGAAGGCCCGGAGTCGTTTATGGTGCGCCGCCGATGACCGTTTCCGTCAAAGCCGGTGGCATCGGCCCCTTTGCAGGCGGCTATGGTTTTGGCGCAAGAAGTGTATTGCTTGGGTATTTTCTTCGCATAGACGCTGCCTGGGAGATGAATGGCATCTTCAGGGGAAAACCGGCATGGTATTTTGCCATGGGACTGGATTTTTAAAATCATCATTTACTATTCATACCGTGTGAATAGTAAATGACCTGAGATAAGTTCCGTTCACCGGGTAACATACTCTTTTATACTTCTTTGATCAAATGAAGTATTAGTTCCCAATCAATAACTTTGCAGGTTCAAAGTCCCAATGAAACTTTACAAAATCTTAGCTACAGTTATCTTTTTCTTCATTGCCGGAACCGGATCGGGTCAAACAAAGATCATTTCAGGAGTGGTGAAAGATTCTCACAGCGAAGAACCCATTCCATTCGCATCGGTGATCTTTAAAAATACCAGTGTCGGAACGCTCACCGATTCAGCAGGCAGGTTCAATTTTTATTTTGAAAAATTACCATCCGACACTCTTCTGATCACCTGTGTGGGATATCAGCCTTCTTTATTCACACTCTATCCGAAAAAAGATACCCTGATTGCCGAGGTACTGCTGGAACCCGGCACTTTTAATGAAGGCGTTGTCGTTCGCATTAAAGTGAACAAAGGATTATTGTTATGGCGGAAAATAGTAAAACACAAACCCGATAATGACCGTTACCGTTTCAAAAACTTCTCCTATGAACTTTATAATAAACTCGAGCTGGATATCAAGAACCTTAATTTCGATCGCCTCGCAAAATTCAAACCCCTGCATCCGGTTAGCGATCTGATCCGAAGCAATGTGGATACTTCCGAAGGATTGAAATACCTGCCCAGCTATTTAACCGAAGTGATTTCTGACTACTACTATCAGAAAAAGCCTGAGAAATACCGTGAAGTAATCAAAGCCGCCAACACCAATGGAGTGAAAAATGAGAGTATCGTGAAATTACTTGGCGGCATGGATCAAAATATTGATGTATATAAAAACTTTATCCCTGTTTTTGACAAGCAATTCGTAAGTCCCATTAGTGACAATGGCGATTTCTATTACAAATATCAGGTAGTAGATACCCAGTTTTTCAACCATCATAAATTCTATCACATGGTCTTTACTCCAAGGAGAAAAGGTGAAAACGTTTTTGAAGGAGATTGCTGGGTGAATGATACAACCTTTGCCATTCAGAAAATCAACCTGAGGCTTGACAAAGATGCCAATATCAATTTTCTTGACCGTCTCAGCCTCATCCAGGAATACTCGCTGATCAATGACTCGACCTGGTTTTTATCGAAAGATAAATTTGTTGCAGATATTTCTCCTCTCGGAAAAGACAAACTCGGTTTCATCGGAAGAAAGACAACGACATACAAAAACGTTGTCACTAATGACAGTTCCGTTACCAATGAACTTGCCCGTAACAAGATCAAAGAAGAAGTAATTACCTTACCCGGCGCTGATGTAAAAAGTAAAGAATTCTGGAGCAGTTCCCGCCATGAAGAACTAAGCAGTTCTGAAAAAGCGATCATTAAAATGATCGACACACTGACGAACGCCCCGGCATTCAAAAGATTTACCAGGGCTGTTAATTTTTTCGGAACCGGATACCTCGATGCGGGCAACTATCAGTTCGGGCCCTGGTACAATACTTTTACCTATAATGGCTGGGAAGGCTACCGGGTGCGCTTTGATCTTGGTACCAATCATCATTTTGATAAACATTTCTGGTGGCACGGCTATCTTGCTTATGGATTCGGTGATCAGAAGCTGAAAGGGAAAGCAGAATTATTTTACCTGCCCAAGAAACATCCACGGCTGTATCTCTATGGATCTTACACCAAGGATCTGGATTTCGGGCAAAATTATTATGGTGAAGTTACTTCCGACAACATTTTTGCATTGGCCATCCGTAAGCCGCACATACCGATCAAATATATGAGGATGGAAGAAAAGAGATTTGAATTTTATAATGAGCACAGATCAGGATTATCCACGCTGCTTGCCGTTACCAACAAATCATTCCTGCCCTTAAAAAATATTCCATCCAAAGATTCTTTTGTATTAAAGAACGGCAGGGATGCGATGACTTCGTTCGAAACATCTTTGAAGATCAGGTTTGCCTATCTTGAAAAATTCCTGGAAAACGATTTCTTCCGCACCAGCCTCGGAAGCCCATATCCCATTGGGGAAATTTATTTAAGCAAAGGTTTTGCCGGTGTATTGCATAGCGGATATGATTATTTCAAAATCTCCGGAAGTGTTTCCGACTATATCAAAATACCTCCCTACGGAAGTTTTTCATTTAATGTTTATGCAGGAAGGACCTTCGGAACACTTCCTTATGTGTTGCTGGATATCGCTCCGGGCAATGAACTTTATTACTACAATTCTTATGCATTCAACACCATGAACCGTTACGAATTCATTCATGACAAATACGTCGGAGTGAATCTTGATTACAATATCGGTAACGGCATTTTCCGTTTTATCTCATTGACACGTAAACTTAAATTCCGCCAGTTCTTCACATTAAAAACACTATGGGGCAGCCTGAGCGAAAAAAACAAGGCCTTCAACTTCAAACAAGGGAGTGGTTTCCAGACACTGGATGGAAGGACTTTTATGGAATTGGGAACAGGCGTTGATAATATTCTCCGCGTATTCAGGCTTGACTTTGTATGGAGAGTTCTTCCAAGGCCATTGCCTGAGGTGAAAAGTGAACGGTTCGGAGTCTTCGGGAGCTTCCGTTTAAGTTTCTGATAAAGATTGCTATGAAACGTCACAATTTTTCAGAATAATCGCTGCTGCTTTGCGGATCTGATCTTCTGAAATGGCAAGGGGAGGCGAAATTCTCAGGCAGTTGGGTGCAAACAAAAACCAGTCTGTCAGAACTCCGTCCCGAATGCAGGCATCAATTATTTTCTTGTTGGTTTCAAAAGAATCGAATCCGATCGCAAGCCACAGCCCTGAGGAACGTACCGATCTGATCTTCGGATGCGCTAATAATGATCTGAATAAATTCTCTTTGGATGATACACCTTTGATCAGTTCTTCATCCAGCAAAACTTTCATAGCAGCTGCTCCGGCAGCACAGCAAACGGGATGGCCTCCGAAAGTTGTGATATGACCGAGCTCAGGCCGGTTGGTCAATGATGACATGATCTTTTTATCAGCTATAAAAGCCCCAAGAGGCATCCCCCCTCCCAGCGCTTTGCCCAATAATAAAATATCAGGAACAACATCAAAATTTTCAAAACTCCATAATTTTCCTGTTCTGCCAAACCCCGCCTGTATTTCATCCAATATCAATAAAGTACCCGTATTAGTGCACCGCTCTCTCAACTCCTTCATCCATTCTTTGGAAGGAGAAACTACTCCCGCCTCGCCTTGTATCGTTTCTGCGATCACACATGCCGTTCCTTCCGTGATCTCTTTCAATGTATCCAATGAGCCGTAGTCACCATGCAAAATATCCGGTAATAAAGGGCGGAATGCATTCCGCCAATACTCATCTCCAATGATGCTGAGCGAGCCCTGCGTGGATCCGTGATAAGCTTTTTTAAATGCAATGATCCTTGTTCTGTTTGTAAATCTTTTTGCCAGTTTCATGGCTCCTTCAACTGCTTCTGCACCCGAATTGGTGAAATAAACAGAATTGAGTGTTGCAGGCAGATGATCGGTAAGCAGTTTGGCATATTGCACTTGTGGTGATTCCACAAATTCGCCATAGACCATAATGTGCAGATAAGAGTCAACCTGTTTTTTTATGGCATCTGTGACTGCCGGATGGCGGTGGCCGGTGTTGGCTACACTGATGCCTCCCACCAGGTCAATGTATTCTTTTCCATTTACATCATACAAAACAGAACCTTTCGCCTTCACGATCTCCAGCCCAAGAGGGCCGTCGGAGGTCTGGGCCACATGCCTTAAGAATAATTCCCTCAGATTCATCAGGCAAATATCGTTCATCAGGCTCAACCTTTCCGATAAACAGGACTATGGCAGCAGGTAAATTCTTTAATTTGCAGGCAAACACTTTTATGCCGGTCATACTTCCTGTTGAAGATAAAAACCCACAGTTTGGTGAAAATTGTTTCTTAGCTCCCAATTCTACTGTTGTCGGCGATGTTATCATGGGCGACGACTGCAGTATCTGGTTCAATGCAGTGGTGCGGGGAGATGTGAATTTTATCCGCATGGGAAATAAAGTGAATGTTCAGGACGGGGCGGTCATTCATTGCACCTATAAACGATGCGGGACAACCATAGGGAACAATGTCTCCATCGGGCATAATGCGATCGTTCACGGATGCACACTGCACGACAATGTACTGATCGGCATGGGAGCCATAGTAATGGACAGAGCAGTGGTCAACAGTAATACCATCATTGCTGCGGGAGCTGTTGTTCTTGAAGGAACTGTTTGTGAATCGGGAAGCATTTATGCGGGAATTCCGGCCAAAAAAGTAAAAGACATATCTCCTGAAATGATCAATGGTGAGATAGACCGTATTGCGAATAATTACGTTCATTATGCTGACTGGTTTCGGAACCAGTCATCTATGGCATGAAGCTTGACAGTAAATGAAAAAATCAAATTGAGGGTAGTTTTACTATGGCAAATGCAATTATTTATGAATAATTTCGTTTTTGTCGAAAGCAATATTACAAATGAAAAACCTGAGAATTTTCGTAGTAATGATGAGTGTGCTGATGCTGGTTTCTTCATGCCGTCTGATCAGCAATGTTTTTAAGCCGAAATATGGATGTCCTACGAACGGGAAGAATGTGGGAGCCGAAAAAATTCTCAGTGGTGATCCCGGTGCGATGAAAGATGCTAAAAAAGCGAAAAAGTTCAAGAGTTGAAGAACATAGATGCAGCTATTTATAGTAGATCCAAGTCCTTATTAAGAACCGTTTAAAAAATTTGTACCATGAGCCTAACATTACGTACCTCGATGGGATGCACCGAAGCTATCATTGCCGATGATGGCAGTTTGAAGCGCTTTTACCAGGTGGCAGACATTCTCAGTGAAGACCTCCGTATCAATTTCAGCAACAAAGAAGATGATTTTGATACCATAGACTGGGAATTCAAATTTAAGGGCCACAATCTGACCCTGCACTACAACATCTATAACGGGATCTCCATCTTTCCTACTAAAACCCGTGATGCGCTGAATAAGGATAATAAGGCAGTAGTAGAACTGGCCAATGTGCTCGAATCTCTATTGTTCAATGAAAGAAGAAATATCGCCTGAGTTCTTCTTTCTTCTAATAATTCTTTTCCTCAATTGAATCAAGAATATTCAGATAACTGATATATCTATCAGGATCAATAATCCCTTCTGCAACTGCACCCTTAATAGCACAGCCCGGCTCATTTATATGAAGGCAGTTATTAAACTGGCAATCGTTCAACCGCTCTCTCATCTCGGGAAAATAATGAGATAGCTCCTGCCGCGAAACATCCACAAGGCCGAATTCTTTCATTCCCGGTGTGTCAATTACTTTTCCGCCGCAGGGTAGATCGAACATTTCGGCAAAAGTGGTAGTATGAAGCCCCTTTCCGCTCCAGTCGCTTACATCCTGGGTCTTTAAATTCAGATCAGGAATCAGGGCATTCAGCAAGGAGGACTTGCCGACACCGCTTTGCCCGCTTATCAGGGTGATCTTATTCTTTAATATCTCTTTGATATCTTCCAGGCCCATGTGTTCTTTCACACTCGCCAGGATCACTTTATAACCTGCTTTCTCATAAATAACTTTCAATTCATCATATTTATTTTTTTCTTTTTCACGATGCAGGTCTGATTTATTAAACACCAATACCGATGGGACATGATACATTTCTGAGGCAACCAGGAATCGGTCTATAAACCCACGGGGAGTTTTCGGATCTCTCATCGTTGCAATCAACATTGATTGATCAATATTGGCTGCAATGATATGGTGCTGATGCTTTATCCTGGGTGAGCGGCGGTTGACATAATTTTTTCTTGGCTTTATCTCTGTGATCACAGCTGATCCTTCCGTGCCGTTTTCTGGATCGATCTCCACTTCATCGCCCACTGCCACCGGGTTGGTGCTGGTAATATCGTCAATTTTGAAAACGCCTTTTATCCGGGCATTATGAAAGATTCCCGATTCATCCTTTACGGAGTACCAGCTCCCGGTTGACTTATAAATGACAGCCTTCATCCGGTGCAAGATAACAGAATATGTGTTCAGGGAAACTTTCTGAAGATAGTAAACCGGAGGACCATCTCCAGAAACATCAACCCTAGGGAAACAAGCAGTAAAGCAGGGAACAAGTCACTATATTTTTTTGAAATGGTTATCTCCACTTTTGATTTCTCCATTTTATCAATTTGCCGGTAAATATTTTCCAGGCCCTCATGATCCGTTGCCCTGAAATATTTTCCTCCGGTCTCATTTGCTATTCTTCGAAGCAGCTCTTCATCCAATTGGTCCGATGAAGGGTTTTTATTTTGCTGTCCGTCTTTGACCGGGCCAGTGGCAGTTATATGAGCAGCACTCATACCAATGGTGTAAACCTTTACATGCTGGGATTTTGCAATTTCAAGCGCTGTCAGCGGATCTATGATACGGGTGACAGGCGCCGATTCCTTTCCATCGGTGAGCAAAATGATCACTTTGCTTGGAGATTCGCTTTTTTTCAGCCGGTCCACTGCAGTTGCCAGGCCTTCACCGATCACCGTTCCGTCTGCAAGATATTTTTGAGTCTCGAGAGATTGTATCTGTTCGATCAGTGCGGTTCTGTCGGTCGTGATGGGGCATTGGGTATAGCTTTCACCCGAAAATATCACCAGGCCGATGCGATCCAAAGGTCTGTTTTCAATAAACTGTATGGCCACTTCTTTTGCCGCTTCAAGCCTCGAGGGTAAAATATCCCTGGATCCCATGCTACCGCTTACATCCATGCATAACATAATGTCAATGCCATTTCCGCTGATCTTCTGAACTTCGCTCCTTTTCTGGGGGCGTGCCAATGCAAGGATCACACAGGTCAAAGCCAATATCCGCAGAATAAAAGGCAAATGCCTCAGCTTGTTTTTCCAGGAAGTAAAAGAAAATGCATAGACCGATGATACCGTTATGTAAGCCTGCTTGCCATCACTTTTTTTGATATACCAGAAGATCAAAACCGGTATCAACGCAAACAAAGCGAACGCTGCCGGATAGGCAAAATCAATATTTTTCAGCCATTCTATCATTTTGTACCCAACCTTTCAATTTCTTCAATAGAATTCTTTATAGAATCAACAACAGCTTTATTGTCTTGCTTTGAAGGAAGATATTTGGCAAACTTTACCGAATCACTCAACTGTAATGATTGTGATAGTCTGCCGAACGATTCTTTTCCAAGGCCCAGTTGTTTAAGCTGGCCCACCAGATCATCTGTGGTTTCCTGCAGGGAAAGTATTCCCTTTTTCCTGAAAATATATAAACGGAAAATATCTGTCAGTGAGGAATAAAATTGTTTTTCTGACAAAGTGCTCTTCTCCAGTTGATTCATTTGCTGCATCGCTTCCTTGTATGCATCGATCACCGGTCCAGGCTGCTTTTCATTTTTTGATTTTCTCTTCCATAACATCCAGATTATGACTCCGAGCACAAAAGCAGAGAGGATTGCAGGAAGAACCCACCAGGTCTTGTCCTTTTTAGCCGGTAATTCGACGATCTCTTTGATGTCATGATAATCTTTTGAAGGATCAAAGTCAGAAAAAACCACGTTGACCGCAACGGGATCCGTTTTGATCTTTTTGTTCAGGATGAAAGGAGGTATTACCTGGTATCCTGAATCAAAGCTCGTAAGCAGGAACTGTCTTTTCAGCAATATCTTTCCCTGCTCTCTTATTGTATCGGTCTTTGTACTGTCCAGGATCACAAAATGCGGAATACTGTCCACCGAAAAAAACTGCAGTGCAGTACCCCGAGGATAAGAAGCTTCCAGGGAAAGCTGAACACGGTCGCCTATCAGAATCTTGTTCTTGTCAACAGTGGCTTTGACCGTTATTTTATTCTGGCTATGGACCCAACCTGCCGGGTAGATAAGCAGGAAAGAAAGAATTATTTTATAAAACTTCAGTTTATCCATTCTGAAAATATCAACGGTTCCTGCTTAAAAAGAATCGTTGCAAAACTTTTACATAATCTTCACCGCTTCGTATGTGAAGCAGATCGCATCCTGCTTTTTTAAACACCTCTGCACTATATGCCGTAACTCTGAAAAATTCCTTTTGATATCGTTCCCTAACGGATCTGCTGCTGCTGTCCACCCAGGCAGTCTGTCCGTTTTCCGCATCTTTTACCTGCATCAATCCTGCATCGGGCAGCTCCACATCCATTTTATCATATATTTTGATACCGATCACATCATGCTTGCGGGCAGCCACACGCAAGGCATCACTGTAATTTGCATCTAAAAAATCACTCAATAAGAAAACGATATTGGTCTGCCTTGATGTATTATTGAAGAACTGCAATGCCTTGTTCAGTTGTGTTCCTTTGTTCTTTGGCTGCCTGGCCAGCAATTCACGGACAATATACAAAGCATGCTGCCTTCCTTTCCTGGGAGGGATATAACCTTCGATCTGATCACTGAAAAAGATGACACCCACTTTGTCGGCATTGTTGACTGCAGAGAAAGACAAAACCGCAGCAACTTCCGTAATGATATCTTTCTTTCTTGCCGATACCGTCCCGAACAGGGAACTGGCGCTGAGGTCTATCAGCAGCATCACGGTCAATTCCCTTTCTTCTTCAAATACTTTACTGAAAGGGTATCCAAACCTTGCAGAAACATTCCAATCAATAAAGCGGACATCATCGCCGGCATAATATTCACGCACTTCTTTAAAGGACATGCCTCTCCCTCTGAAAGCGCTGTGATATTCTCCCGTAAAAAGATCGTTGGTCAGCTTTTTACTTTTGATCTCCAGTTCTCTTACTTTCCTTAATATTTCAGATGTTGCAGGCATCAGGGAACTTTGATCGTTTTTAATATTTCATCAATCACATTCTCCGTATTCACGTTTTCCGCCTCCGCTTCATAGGTCAGCCCGATACGGTGGCGCAGTACATCCTTGCAGATACCCTTTATGTCCTCGGGAATCACAAATCCTCTCTTATTAAGAAATGCCTGCACTTTTCCTGCCAGCGCCAGATTGATGCTTCCCCTCGGCGAGGCGCCATAAGAGATCATCGGTTTCAGTTTTTCCAGGTTATATTGCTCCGGCTTACGTGTGGCAAATACAATATCAAGAATGTACTGTTCAATTTTTTCATCCATATAGATCTGCCTGGCAAGCTCCCGGGCTGTAAGCACTTCCTGAATGGAAACCACCTGTTTGATGGAAGGCAAAGTAAGGCCCTGCACATTGTGCCTTATGATCAGTTGTTCCTCGCTCATGGATGGATAATCCACCACCACTTTCATGATAAACCGGTCCACCTGTGCTTCCGGCAATGGATAAGTTCCTTCCTGCTCCAGAGGGTTTTGAGTGGCCAATACCAGAAAAGGCTCATCCAGCTGATAAGTAGTGTCTCCGATGGTTACCTGTCTTTCCTGCATTGCTTCCAGCAATGCTGATTGCACTTTGGCCGGTGAGCGGTTGATCTCATCAGCCAAAATGAAATTGGCGAAGATGGGACCCTTGCGGATCACGAACTCATTGCGCTGCTGGTTGTAGATCATGGTTCCGATGACATCGGCAGGGAGCAAATCCGGGGTGAACTGGATACGGTTGAACCGGGCATGTATGGCTTGTGCCAGCGATTTTATGGTAAGGGTCTTTGCAAGGCCCGGAACTCCTTCCAATAAAATGTGCCCATTGCTTAACAATCCGGTCAGTAAACGGTCCAGCATGTGCTGCTGGCCCACTATCACCTGTCCCACTTCTTCTCTTAGCCGTTCTACGAATTTACCGGCAAAAGTGATCTTCTCATTCAATTGCCTGATATCATCAGCTGTTTTTAACATAGTTTGAATTTAAAATGATGGTGTTGCAAAATACGAACTTGAGTTAAGCAAATAATCTGCCGGGAAAAGAAAGAAAGTAGTTCCACGAAAAAAAGGCCAGTATTTATCCCATTTTAAAAGAACTGATATAAAATTATTTTTAAACCTCAATTCAATATTATATGAAAAAAACAACCATCCTGAAAATCACACTTAGCCTTTTGGTCTTTGCTATCATTTTACAGTCTTGCAAAAAAGATTCAACATCAAAAACAAAGACCAAGACCGACCTGATCACTGAGGCCACCTGGAAATTCAGCACTGCCACCGCCAATGGAACAGATGTTTCAGCAGCTTTGCAGGCTTGTCAAAAAGACAACACGCTCACATTCCAGGCCAACGGAAACGGCACAGCAGATGAAGGGGCTACAAAATGTAATGCGGGCGATGCTCAGTCTGCTCCTTTTACCTGGTCTTTTCAAAATAATGAAACATCCATTCATGCTTCTACCGTTTGGTTCACCGGAGGCAGCGGGGACTTTACCCTGGTCAGCCTGACCGAAACCCAACTGGTTGTTTCACAGAACATAACTATCGGGGGGACATCACAAAACGTCGTGGTAACATTTACCCATTAAGATCAGGAAAGATATTTCCCCACTATCGGCATTCTTCTTCCCACACCGAATGCCTTAGTGCTGACCCTGATGATCGGGCAAAACTGATTTCGCTTGTACTCGTTTGAGTTTACAAGCTTCAAAACTTTTGCCACCAGGGCCGCATCGAATCCAAGAGCAACGATCTCCTTAGGGCCATTTCGTTGCTCTATATATTCATACAGTATCCTGTCCAGTATTTCATAAGCCGGTAAAGAATCGCTATCCTTCTGTCCCGGCCTCAGCTCTGCTGAAGGCGCTTTGGTAAGAATGTTTTGCGGTATCACCTCTTTATGTTTATTAATATGCCTGGATAATGCATATACCTGCACTTTATACAAATCTCCTAAAACACTTAACCCTCCCGCCATATCACCATACAAAGTTCCATAGCCGGTTGCCAGTTCGCTTTTATTGGAAGTATTTAATAATATGTATCCGAATTTATTGGCAATGGCCATCAGCAGGTTTCCCCTGCTGCGGCTCTGTATGTTTTCTTCTGCCACGCCAAAGGGAAGATCATTAAATACAGGCTTTAGTTCTTTCAGAAAAGATTCATAGATGTTTTCTATAGGGATGATGTCATACAGATTACCCAGGTTCCTGCTCAATTGCTCTGCATCGGCAACGGAATGAGCGCTCGAAAACTGCGAAGGCATCAGTATGGCCCTTACATTTTCTTTTCCCAATGCTTCAACGGCCAGTGCCTGCACCAAAGCGCTGTCTATGCCACCTGAAGCGCCAAGGATAGCCTTAGTAAAACCCATTTTCCGGAAATAATCCTTTATGCCTAATATCAGCGCCCGGTGAATTTCATCAATGCTTTTCTCATTGGTCAGGTAATCCAAAGTGTTTACGTTTTCGCCCACTTCCCTGGCAGAGTAATAATATTTTTCGCCTCCTGCCAAAGATGTGGCTTTTGAAGCAGTTGAAACCTGTAACAATTTTTCCAAATCAAATACCTGGTAATCTTCTTCGAAATAGTTCATCTCTTTTATCTTCTCCCCGTTGATATCATAAACCAGGCTGCCGCCATCAAAAACGATCTCGGTCTGCGAGCCCACTGCATTGCAATACAACATAGGCAATCCGTATTTCAGTGTATGGGCTTTCACTATGCTGTTGCGGACAATGTCCTGTGCATAGTTATACGGAGAGGCAGAAAGATTGATCATCACATCCGGCTTCATTGGCATTAACTGCTCCATGGGGGTGATGCGGTACATCGGGTTGTCACCCAGGTTCCAGATGTCTTCACAAATGGTGACCGCCAGTTTCTTTCCTTTGAAATCAATGACCTTCCATTCAAACGCAGGCTCAAAATACCTGTATTCATCAAAGACATCGTAGTTGGGAAGAAGTGTTTTTCGGATCTCGGCTTTGATCACTTTTTCATAAAGCAGGAAAGCGGAATTAAAAAGGTCTTTCCCTTTTTCATTTGGATTTCTGGAAGGGCTTCCCACCAGCACACCAATGGTATCAGCATGCTGCTTTATCACATCCAATGAGCCATAACATTGATCAACGAAATCTTTAAACTCCAGGAAATCTCTTGCGGGATACCCCGGAATACTTTGCTCAGGGAAGACGACAAGATCTGCTCCCTGTTGTTTTGCCCATTGTATGGCCTCAATGATCTTACGGGTATTGTTTTCAAAATTACCGATATGATAGTTCTGCTGAGCTAAAACGATCTTCATCCTGCAAATCTACACACGGAGCCGCTATGCATGGTAAAAATCGTAAGGCGGCAGGCCATTGAGCTATCTTCGCATACAACATTTTTGATCCATATGCGTTTAAAAGCCGTTATGAAAAAAGCAGTCTTTCTTTTCTTCACTGTCTTATTGATCATTTCCTGCAATAACAAGGGGAACGCTCCGGATGTTTCAAACATCAAAATAACCTTCAGGTTTGAACGCTATGATAAAGACCTCTTTTCAATAGACAGTAATAATGTAAAATCCGGGATGGAAAAGCTGAACAATAAATATCCTCTTCTCAATAAGATCTTTTTACAAAATATTCTCGGGCTGGACAGCGCTTCCATGCTAACAGGTGTAAAACAGTATCTCAGTTTCAACAGGCCCATCTATGATTCGGTTGCCTCAGTTTTTAAAACCACAGATGCACTGGAGAAAGATTTTAAAAAAGCATTTCAGTATGTAAAGTATTATTTCCCTGATTACGGGATACCCAATATCGCTACGGTCGTTGGGCCTCTGGATGCTTTGGCCAGACTGGGTAATGAACTGACACCTGACTTTCTCGGGCCTGATCTTTTGGGCATCAGCTTGCAGTTCTACCTTGGGAAAAATTTTTCTCTCTATCAGGATCCTTTTTTCATCAATAATATTGCTCCCCAGTTTCGTAGCCGCAGGTTCAGCAGGGAATACATTGTGCCTGATGCCATGAAGCTGATCGTGGACGATCTTTTTCAGGATAAAAGCGCCGGCAGGTCGCTGATTGATCAAATGGTTGAAAAAGGAAAACAATGGTGGCTCCTGGATAAATTCCTGCCCGATACACCCGATTCATTGAAAACCGGCTTTACACAAAGACAACTGGACTGGTGCAATCAAAATGAAGGAGCCATCTGGAGTACCATCATCGGGAATAATGACCTCAACTCAATAGATCCGGTTACGATTCAGACCTATATCGGAGATGCTCCTTTCACACAGACTTTATCGCAGGAATATTCACCCGGGAATATTGGCCAGTGGATCGGCAGGCAGATCATCAGGAAATTTGCGGAGAAGAATCCGGATATGAAGATCGCAGATGTGATGAATGCAGATCCCAAAAAGATCATTGAAGAAGCAAAGTACAAACCTAAATGATCAGGTTCTTTTCAGGCATAATCAGGATGACAAACCTTGCTTCAGGCTTCATGGATCCATACAAATCTTAAGAAAATCAGTATCGGTGTATTTTAAATTGTAAACCCGGCAGGGCTTCAATTCCCTTTGTAAGGAAAGATCATCTCAAAAGGAGGGATGTTCACTTCAAACAGTTGTTTGTTGTAAAGATTTTCCATCTGGTAAGTACCCGTCATCCTGCCCATTTCCGTACGCAGGTTGCATCCACTGACATATTGATAATGCTCGCCAGGATTCAGGGAAGGCTGCACTCCTACCACTCCCTCTCCTTCCACTTCACGGTAACTTCCATTGCTGTCAAAAATATGCCAGTGACGGCGGATCAATTTTACAGGAAATGAATTATGATTTTCAATGGTGATGCGGTAAGCAAACATGAACTCCCATTGCAGCGGATTGCTGTAATCAGGCTGATAAAAAGTTTCCACACTCACCTTCACTCCTTCGGAGATCATGCTGGTCATAAGATCGCTTTCCGTAAAAGTAAAGAAAAACCGCTAACAGCGATCAAACCCTAATTTTGCACACAAATTCGAATTATTATGAAAATAGCAGTTGCCAAAGGTGACGGAATAGGTCCCGAGATCATGGATGCCGTTTTGAAGATCTTTGAAGCAAACAAGGTGCCGCTGGAATATGAGATGGTGGAAATGGGTAAATGGGTCTTTGACAAAGGATTCAGTAACGGAATGACTCCCAATGCCAAACTGACGATCGAGAACCTGGGCATCCTTTTTAAAGGGCCGATGGAAACACCGAAAGGAAAAGGAGTGAAAAGCATCAATGTCACTGCTCGTAAGACCTGGAACACCTATGCCAATAAAAGAGTCTTTCAAACCCTTCATGGAGTGGATACTGTTTTTTCCAAAGCCGGAATCCCGGTTGACGTCACAGTGGTAAGGGAAAACATCGAAGACACTTACGGGGGGATCGAGCACATGCTTACACATGATGTGGCGCTGAGCCGCCGTTTCATCACACGGCCCGGCAGCCTTCAGGTGATCCAGTATGCCTTTGAAATGGCAAAGAAGAAAAATGCAAAAAGAATCACCTGCGCTCATAAAGCCAACATCATGAAAATTTCGGATGGACTTTTCCTGGAGTGTTTTTATGAAGTTGCAAAGAAATATCCGGAACTGAAATCAGATGATGTCATCATTGATGATCTGTGCATGAAACTCGTCACCCGCCCTGATAATTTTGATGTGATCGTTTTAACTAACTTGCAGGGAGATATTGTTTCCGACCTTTGTGCCGGATTAGTAGGCGGATTGGGCTTTGCTCCTTCTGCCAACATCGGCGACCACATCTGCATATTTGAGGCAGTACACGGAACAGCGCCGGACATTGCAGGAAAAAATATTGCCAATCCGACTGCATTATTGCTCAGCGGTATCGCCATGCTTCGACACCTTGGGTTTATGAAGAATGCAGCTGAAATTGAAAACGCTTTGCTCTATACCCTGGAACAAGGCATCCATACCGGTGACTTTGGTGATAAAACCAGGCCTTCACTGAATACCACCGAATTTGCCGAAGCCATTATCGGAAACTTTGGCAAAACTCCTGCCCAGGGTGCCAAGCCATTGCTGGAGAATATGCCGGCCACCACCACTCATTTCAAACTGGAAAAAAATCCGTTGATGGTCACCGAAGAAATGGAGCAGGAAAAGATCGTTGGCGCTGATTTTTTCATAGAAAGCACTGAACAACCGGATATCATTGCCCGGAAATGTGAACGGCATGCAGGAGAAAAATTCAAACTCATCAATCTCAGCAACCGCGGTACTCAGGTGTGGCCTACGGGATCTGTTTATACTAACCTGGTCAACCAATTCAATGCCCGTTTTGAAAGTGTGGATGCGGCTCCGGTGCGACAGCAGGATATCATCGCACTTTATCTCGGCCTCAGTGGAGATTTTAAAATCTGCTCCTCGGAACTTCTGAACATGTGGGGAGATAAAAGAGCCTATAGTTTAGCACAGGGGCAGTAGGGGTTGCCAGTTACGGTTACTGGTTCCGGTTAATTTTTACAAATTCAGTCTTAAGGTTTCTTAACATAATCTGATTTGATAAAACATACCTGAGATTAGTAACACAAAAATAATTGTAAAAGAATCCAACCCCCTGCAGAATGACCCGCTAATAAAAAAACTTAAAGCCGATCCTAATATACACCGTGAATATTCTGACAATTGGTTTCATGAGCGATTTAACATGCTTGCAGTTTACAATGATTAGTATTTGAAAAAAAATACCCTTACCTTAATATTTCCAATTATGAGTTTTGAGTCAGCCAAAGAGTACCTAAAAAAGTTTGGAAAGGAAAATAAGATAATTATTGTTCCGGTTACCACAGCCACTGTAGATACTGCAGCAGCAGCTTTGGGAGTAACAGGAAATGAAATTGCAAAATCAGTGACCCTTTACGGAAAGGACGGTACAGTTATTTTAATTGTAACTGCCGGCCATCAAAAAATTGACAGCAAAAAATTTAAGATGCAATTTGGATTTAAAGGAAATATGCTGGCGTATGACGATGTAGAAAATCTTACCGGCCATCCCCCCGGAGGCGTTTGCCCGTTTGGTGTAAAGGAGAATGTAAAAATTTACCTGGACGAATCATTAAAAAAGTATGAATACGTTTACCCCGCCTGCGGTTCGCTCAATACTTCTGTCAGGCTTTCCATAAATGAACTGGATCAAATCACTTTACACAATGGCTGGGTGGATGTTACAAGGAATGGGATGGAATGATATTATGGTACCAGATGATTTTTAAACAATTGAAATTTTCCTAAGGGAATCTTTAATAACCCAAGTTTTTTTAAAAAAATATTCAATTCAGAAAAATTTGACACTGGTTGGCATTATAATTTTGGTCTTGTCATCGTTTTTGCAATGTTTTTATTCTTTTTTAAGCTTGGGGTACTCATTTTTTTGAAAATGAGCACACGTATCCTGTCAATTTCTTATAGCTACTTTCAATTGTACTAGACGGAACAAATTATAAGTTATGTTCATCAAGCCGATAGCAGACTGGTTACGTTCAAAATTTCTGTAGTGCAAAAACATTCCATTCATGCTATTGGTGATAAAGCCAAAGATATGCTCTACCCTGACTCTTGTTTTGGATTTCTTTTTATTGCGCTGCACTTGCCGTTTAGTTAACGGGTGATTGCGATAGCCCTTTTCATGGATGCGGCTTTTTATGTTTTTCTTCCGGCACACTTCTTCTATGGCCTGGCTGCGGTAAGCGCTGTCCGCATACACCGGCTGGCCGCCATCTTCTTTTTTATCCAGTAGCTCTTCGATTACTTCGCTATCATGGATGTTAGCAGGAGTGGCTCTATAGCCCGTAATGAGCTTGGTTTTACTATCGGCCTTTATGTGGTTTTTGTATCCAAAATAATCTTCGCCGTTCTTGGTAGTCCAGCGGGCAGCAGTATCTTTTTGACGCAGTTTGTTTTCCTCCCAATCTTTGGGTATATCCCCTTCTCTAAGTATTGCATTATCCTTCCGGCTGTTGCGTTGCACAGGTACTTCTACAATAGAGGCATCTATTAATTTACCTTTGTGTACGATGATGCCGTCTTTATCTAATTGCTTATCCAGCTGACTGAATAATTTCTCTATCATACCTCCGGCAGTAAGGTTATCCCGAAACAGCCAAATGGTTTTTGAATCCGGCACAGGGTCATTAATACCTAAACCCAAAAAACGCATGAAGCTTAACCGATCTAATATTGCATACTCTATGGCATCGTCACTTACATTATAATAGCGTTGTAGTATCAGTATCTTTAACATCAGCACATAATCATAAGGCGGACGACCGCCTTTGGCAGGATCGCTTTGTTTATCAAAATATTTTTGCAGGGGTTTACGGAAAAATTCAAAATCAATGTAGCTGTTCAGCCGTTCCAACGGGTCTTGCTTTTTGCTCAACTTTTTCCAGCCGTATTTGTTCGTCAAATAATCCTCGTACTTTAGACATGGTAATTGTTTTTATCTTAGACAACTTTTGTTACTAAAACATTGATTCGTGTCTGAAGTTTTTAGAGACGCTCATAAAAAAAAATGTTTAATCAGTCATGCTGCGGATTCCCTGCCCTTAATTACCTTGCGGGTTAACCATAAAAAACGATCTTTAAAAAATATCAAGCATCAAAAAGTATGATCGGAATCAAAGATCTGAAAAAGTCTTATGGCCGGCATGAGGCGCTGAAAGGGATCTCTTTTTCCATAAAAGAAGGAGAATTTTACGGGTTACTGGGACCAAACGGAGCAGGTAAAACCACGGCCATTTCCATCATGAGTTCTATTTTAAAACCTGATTCTGGCGAAGTGCTCATTAATGGAAACAATATCTATTCAAATCCCGGTGAAACCAAAAAGATCATTGGAGTGGTTCCTCAGGAAATAGCTCTTTACAATGAACTATCTGCCAATGAAAATCTGATGTTCTGGGGCGGTATGTATTCTGTTCCCGAACGTGAACTCAAAGACCGAAAGAATGAACTGCTGGATCTTTTTGGCTTAACGGACCGCAAGAATGACAAGGTGGCCAATTACTCCGGCGGAATGAAAAGAAGAATAAATATTGCTGCTGCACTGCTTCATCGGCCCCGTGTTCTTTTTATGGATGAACCGACAGTGGGTATTGATCCGCAAAGCAGGAACTTGATTTTTGAAGTGACCGAAAAACTTCATCATGACGGAATGACCATCATTTATACCACTCATTATATGGAAGAAGCGGAGCGGCTGTGCAACCGCATCGGCATAATTGATAAAGGACAGATCATAGCGGAAGGCACCCTGGAAGAACTTAAAAAAAACAGCCCGGCAAAAGAGACTATCGTTGTCACCTTCAATAATCTTGATGATCAGGTTGCACAACGGCTCTTCTCATCCCGGAAAAATTCGAAACGATCGGGTAACACGATCTACTTCTATACATCGGATTTGAAAAAGGATCTTCCTCCCGTGATCACTCAATGCCAGGAAGCAGGTGCTGAAATAAATCAGATCGAATTTCAAAAAGTCAATCTCGAAACAATTTTTTTAAGCCTGACCGGCAAACAATTAAGAGACTGAAATGATAAAATTAGCTTTAAAGGACCTGAAACTGTTTTTCAAAGATAAGCGCTCGGTGCTGGTCACCTTTGCCATTCCGATTGCTCTGATCACTCTTTTTGCCTTTGCTTTTGGCGGAGCAGGGAAATCAGGAGGAAGCTCCAAAATTAAAATGCAGTTAAGTGACCTGGACAGCACGACTGCATCTTACGAAACCACCAAAATTTTCGATTCTTTAAAGAGCATCCTGGTACTGGTAACCCCGTTGGAACAAGCCCTGGAAAATATTAAAAAAGGCAAGCAATCCTGTGTGCTGATCATCCACAAAGGTTTTTCCGATTCACTGTCTTCAGGCAAAGGATTGCCATTGGAACTGCAATATGATGAAGCAAAGGAAATCGAGGTCGGGTTGCTGCAACAATCGCTGATATCTACAGTGGCATCTCTTCCATTCAGCATCGGTGATCCAAAGACATCCATGGCAAACCGCTTCAATAACATGGTCAAAGATGCTCCTCCCGGACTGCAAAAAGATATTCAAAACAGCTCTGATGGTTTATTTGATCTTCTCTCTGAAGGTTTTGCTCAGGATAGTTCCGTACCTCAAAAGACACAAAAGAACATAGCATCTGATTTCCTGGGAGGGGATATAAAAATGACAAAGTTGATCGCTGCCGGGGATGACAACAAGGTGGGGCTTGTACAGGCAGTGGCCGGAACGGCAGTGATGATGCTTTTATTTTCCGTAGTCGGCATAGGCATGGGGTTGCTGGATGAAAAACAGGAAGGCACGTTGAAGAGGCTGCTCTATACACCCATGAATCCGATCAGTATATTGTTCGGAAAAATGATCGCTGCAAACATAATTTCCATTTTTCAGCTCTTGATCATGTTTCTTTTTGCAAATCTTGTATTCGGCCTTGACATATTCTCACACCTAGGTGGTCTGCTCATCATGATCCTGGCAACATCATTTGCCTGCTCTGCTTTTGGTGTCTTACTGGCTTCATTCGCCAGATCGAGGCAGCAGGTTCAGGGACTTTCCACATTGATCATCCTGGTCATGAGTGCAATCGGAGGAAGCATGATGCCCATTTTCTTCATGCCTGCATTCATGCAAAAACTGGCCATAATGTCCGTGAACTATTGGAGTATTCAGGGTTTCTTCGACATATTCTGGAGGAGTTTATCCTTTACGGATAGCACTTTTCTCTTCCGGGTACTGGTGCTCATGCTTATCGGGCTTACTTTAAACACTCTTGCAGTCGTGATGTTCAAAAAGAATATTTTGAACCTGAACTGATACATTACGATATATCGCCAATAGTTTTTCGCGGAGATGAAACATTGAGTAACCAATTCAGAAAAAGAAGATTCATAAAAAAATAATCTCTTAAACAATGGAAATATCCTGTAAAGAAGAAGAAAGCCAAATACTTTGGTTTCGAACTAAAAGTATTTCATAATTGAACTGACAAAAATCCG
This sequence comes from Chitinophagales bacterium, assembly GCA_026936105.1. GTDB lineage: Bacteria > Bacteroidota > Bacteroidia > Chitinophagales > Chitinophagaceae > UTBCD1. The sequence goes on along the minus strand of JAIXKI010000024.1, from coordinate 52,031 downwards.
GAGCTACTGACATTTTTCCAAACCGGTCAATTGACTTTTTTTGTTTTGCTGTAATTATTTTTCAGCAGCCATTGAACTATTTTTTCCCGCTGGTCTCCCTGAATGATAATGATCCCGTCTTTAGAAGATCCGCCGGTTCCACAAAATGATTTCAGTTTTTTCTCCAGTTCTTTCAGATCATCTTCTTTTCCAACAAAACCTTCGATCAGAGTAACAACTTTTCCTGCCCGTTGTTTTGTATCGGGTCTTACTTTCAATGTTTGCTGAGAAGGGGGTGATGTTTCCGGAGCTTCCGCTCCATGTTCAAATTGAAAACCGGGATCGGTGCTATATACAAATCCTCTGCCGTCAGGCTTGTTTTTCTTTGACATATCTTTTTTTAAAACTTCCGGACTATTGGCCGGTGTGTACAAAAATAAACAGCTCCGGCAATAAACACCGGAGCTGTTGTTATCTCAAATCATTTTACTACTATTCTATTGCCTGAAAACGGATCTGCTTCACTACCTGCCTGGATCCTTTTAATTTCATGAAGACGGTTGTACGGAAGTTCCCGCTTTTTGTTTGCAAGGTCCCGATACAAAACTGGCCACCGCCATTGTCACCTTTATGCTTCAATTCAAAATTTGCTACACTATTATTGTTGAAGAAATCCCTTAAGATCTGAACTGCCTGTGCCTTACTGTAAGTATCGCTCTTGTCAGGCAGTGTTAATTCAACATTGTCATCAAAGTACTTGGACAATTCTTCTGCATTTCCCGAGCGCAATGCGCCAATAACTCCATCAATGTCGTTCTGCTGGGTAAAAGCGGAAAGCATGATAAGCGGAGTGATCAAAAGAAAAGTAAATAATTGTTTCATCCTAATAATGATTTTCGCAGTTATATTGAACTAAAAATATGCCATTATTAAAATCGTCACTTTTAATAACACAAATTACTAAAAATCAGCAGCTTTAGCCATTTCAAAGGGTAATAGATCAAATGAATGTAGATTTGCACACCTAAAAAAGGGATAAATCCCTGTAAAATCCGGTTTTTTATTTAAAAATCAGGTCAGTTACCATCAATTCTAAACAAATTTTCATGAATAAGCACAAAGTGATTTTGCTGATAATGGACGGGTGGGGCCTTGGAAAAGTTGCCTCATCGGATGCAATTCAAAATGCCCGTACACCATTTTTCAGGTCATTATACACAAAATACCCGCATTCCACACTAACTACCTGCGGTGAAGCCGTTGGTCTGCCGGATGGCCAGATGGGGAATTCAGAAGTAGGCCATCTGAATCTGGGTGCCGGAAGGATCGTTTACCAGGAACTGCAAAGGATCAACAAGGCGATCAAAGACGGAAAGTTTGCAAAAAATCCGGTATTACTTCGGTCTATCCGATATGCAAAAGAAATTAATAAACCCCTTCACTTGATGGGGTTGGTGAGCAATGGCGGAGTTCATTCTCATATAGATCATCTGAAAGCGATCCTTGATGTTTGCAAGACTGAGGGACTGCAAAACGTTTTCATTCATGCTTTCACAGATGGCCGCGATTGTGACCCAAAAAATGGTTTAGGATTCATCAAAGAACTGCAGGAGCATATAAACAATACTGTGGGAAAGATTGCAACCGTCAGCGGCCGTTATTATGCAATGGACAGGGACAAACGTTGGGAAAGAATAAAGCTGGCGTATGATGCCATGGTAAATGGCACAGGTGATAAAGCAACAGATGCATTGCAGGCTGTAGAAAATTCTTACAACAAGAATGTGACCGATGAATTCATCGTTCCGGCTGTGATATTTGATGAAGCACAGAGGCCTCTTACCACTATAAAGGACGGTGATGTGGTCCTCTGCTTTAATTTCCGTACCGACAGATGCCGCGAGATCACTCAGGTACTAACCCAAACCGACATGCCGGATCAAGGCATGAAGAAATTAAACCTGGATTATACCACGATGACTGAATACGATCATGATTTTAAAAACATTTCGATCATATTTGAAAATGATGATTTGAAAAATACCCTTGGTGAGGTGATACAGAACAATCATCTGAAACAGATCCGGATTGCTGAAACAGAAAAATATCCTCATGTCACTTTCTTCTTCAGTGGCGGCAGAGAAAAACCTTTCGAAGGCGAAAAGAGGATCATGATCCCTTCTCCCAAAGTGGCTACTTACGATCTCAAACCGGAAATGAGCGCTTATGAAGTGACCGATGCCCTTATCCCTGAAATTAAAAATCAAACGGCTGATTTTATCTGTCTGAACTATGCCAATGCCGACATGGTCGGCCACACCGGTGTATGGGAAGCAGCCGTTAAAGCCGTTGAAACGGTGGATCAATGTGTCAGCAGGATCGTAACGGCAGGACTGGAAAACGGATATACAATTTTTTTGACTGCCGATCACGGAAATGCCGATTACATGATCAATGAAGACGGCAGCCCCAATACCGCCCATACCAAAAACCCTGTTCCTTTTTTCATCATTGACAAAGAATGGAAAGGCGTCATCTGCCCGGGAAAACTCGGTGACATAGCTCCTACTATTTTAACGATGATGAACCTTCCTGTTCCAGAAGAAATGACCGGAGATTTATTAATTAATTAATTGTAATTTTAATGTATAACAATAAAGATTATGATTAAAAAGATTCTGGCTGTATTATTGATTGCATTGGTGGTCATTCAACTTTTTCATCCGAAAAGAAATAAATCGGAAGGCGATCAGCTTAATTATATCGGCAACTCGTTTTCAGTACCGGACGATATAAAATCCATTTTAGCAAGATCCTGCAATGATTGCCATAGCAATAATTCCAATTATCCCTGGTATGCCAATGTCCAGCCGGTCGCCTGGTGGCTCAATCATCATATTAAAAAAGGAAAGAGTGAGATCAATTTCGATGAATTTACCAACAAATCTTTACGCTTTCAATACCACAAATTCGAGGAAATAACCGAACAGGTGAAAGAAGGAAAGATGCCAATAAAATCCTACACCTGGACACACAATGATGCGGTGCTTTCAGAGGCGGATAAAAATAAGCTTATGGCCTGGGCGGATGCTTCCCGGGAAAGCATGAAGTCAAAATACCCGATGGACAGCCTGGTCAGAAAAAAATAGCTTGGTAACTAAACAGAGTACCTTTTGAGGAAATACACAGGCATATTATCCTTGATTTTACTGGCAGTGACAGCAGAACCAATGATTGTACCTTTCATGATCCACTTCAAAAAAAAGTCCATTCAGCATAAAATGAAAGAGCGGCTGGAAGAAGAAAACCTGCAGACTTTCATTATTTACCATCCCGGAAAGAATGGGATACAACCCGGTTCCGAAATCCTTGTCGGTGAAAATATGTTTGATGTGCAATATGTAACGGAACAAGGTGACGGTTTTTATCAGGTCACCGGGTTATACGACTTTGAGGAAACGGCGCTCCTGAACCTCGCAATAAAAAAACAACAGGATGAAGACACTGAAAGTAATAGCCAACTGTTACAATTATTCCAGATGATTCAGGCGCTTCCTGTTGCACAGGGACTTTTACCGTCTCCATACTTTGCCGGAAAAACACTCCCTGATTCTTATAATAATAACCTTTGCTCTCCCTTCCGGGCTATTTTCACACCGCCACCCCAGGCTTTGCAGTTCAATAGTATATGCCGGAAAGGATAATTCCGCTTTGACAGTTTAATAAATCAAAAGCAGACAGCCTATTTAGATTCTGAGGTTAATACAACTTCTGAAATTTCCGTTGAACAAAAGGGACCGGAATACTATTTAATTTTTTCTGTACACTTTAAATATTAAAAAGCCTGGATAATAATTTAAAAATTATGAAAAAATATTTCTGACCGGAATTTTATCTCTTTTATATCTAATTGTATTTGCACAAACAGACAGCCTTGATGAAAAAACGCTGGAAGAGATAGTGATCTCAATAAATAAATGGGAACAAAAACTCAATGAAGTTCCAAATAAAGTTGTCAAAATAAGCAAATCAGACATCCTGCGTAATAATCCCCAGACCTCCGCTGACCTGCTTGGTCAGAGTGGAACGATATTTATTCAAAAAAGCCAGTTGGGTGGCGGCAGTCCTATGATCAGGGGCTTTGCTACCAACCGGGTTTTGCTGGTGGTAGATGGTGTCCGGATGAACAATGCTATTTACCGGAGCGGCAATCTGCAAAACGTTATCAGTATTGATGCATTGAGTACAGAAGCGGTTGAAGTGATCTTTGGGCCGGGTTCCCTGATTTACGGCAGCGATGCAATTGGAGGAGTAATGGATTTTCACACTCTGGCACCCCGGCTATCAAAAGATTTAAAAACATTAACAACCGGAAGTGTTCTTGCCAGATATTCTACAGCGGATAAGGAAAAAACTATTCATGCGGACATCAATGTGGGATGGAAAAAATGGGCGGCCCTCTCATCCTTTTCATTCAGCAGTTTTGATGACCTGAAAATGGGCAGGAACGGGAAAAAAGGCCAGGAAAATTATCTCCGGCCGGAATATGTTGAAAGAATAAATGGTAAAGACAGCATCTTTCAAAATAACGATCCCCGAGTTCAGCGTTTCAGTGGTTATCAACAAGTAAATTTTATCCAGAAAGTCCGTTTCAAACCTAATCCTTTCTGGAATATTCAATATAGTTATGTACAGGCTGTAACAGGTGACGCCCCAAGATACGACAGGCTGATACAGTACCGGAACGGAGCACTTCGCTTTGCCGAATGGAACTACGGTCCCATGAACTGGAAAATGCACAACCTGAATATATTTCATAAAAAGAAAAGCGGCTTATATGATGAAGCAAAAATCATTATTGCTTATCAGGACTATGAAGAAAGCCGGATTGACCGGAGGCGGGGAAACAATATCCGCACCACACAAACAGAGCGGGTTGATGCGCTAAGCGCCAACATTGATGCTTCTAAGTCATTTGGGGAAAGCAGATCGGCAAACGGAGAGGGTCAATTGTTTTATGGGTTGGAATATGTATATAACAAAGTCTTTTCGAGAGGTGAACAAACAAACATCGATAACAAAAGCCATATCCCCTCAGTATCCCGTTATCCGAATGGCAGTATCTGGAGTTCTGCAGGAGCTTATATGAGCTACCGGATAAATCCCAATCCGAAACTGACACTGACAACCGGGATACGCTACAGTTACAATATACTGAAAGCAAATTTTGATACTACCTTTATCAAATTCCCTTTCCAGAAAGCAATACTAAAAGACGGTGCTTTTACTGGGAATGCCGGATTGGTATTCCGCCCGGCAGAAAATTGGCAACTGAATGGTAATATTTCTTCCGGTTACCGGATGCCTAACATAGATGATATCGGCAAACTGTTTGAAAGCGTTCCGGGAAATGTAACCGTTCCCAATCCCGGACTGACCCCCGAATATGCCTGGAATTTTGAAATAGGGATCATCAAAAATATACACAGAAAATTCAGGGTTGAAGTAAATGCCTTTCATACCATACTCAACCATGCCATTGTCCGCCGTACCGGCACCTTTAACGGACAGGACAGTATAATATTTGACGGCGTAAAAAGCCAGGTAGAATCCTTGCAAAACGTTGCGAAAGCCCATGTCACCGGTCTGCAGGCAAGTATAAAAGTTTCTATGGCAAAGGATTTTTCATTTCTTACGTATGCGAACTGGATCTCGGGAAAAGAAACTGATGAAGAGAAAAATGAACAGGTACCCTTGCGCCATGCACCACCATTTTATGGCAGTTCTGTACTTAGATACAGTATAAAAAAGTTTGTAGCAGAAATAAATGTACAATATAACAGCCAGATAAAAAATGAAGACCTGGCGCCATCCGAAAAAGCCAAGACAGATATTTACGCAAAAGATACAAATGGCAAACCCTATTCACCCGGCTGGTACACAGTTAACCTGAAAACTATGTACCAGATCGCTCAAAAACTGCAACTTACAGTCGGATGGGAGAATTTAACCAACCAGCGATACAGGCCCTATTCTTCCGGGATAGTAGCTGCCGGATCGAACCTGGTCATTGCCTGCCGGTTTCAATTTTGAGCAACAGTGGCTGAATTCATAGATAAATGGATAGCATTTGTCCAAATTATTTCGCCGGATATACAATTTTTTACATTGTCATGCAGCATACAATTGGGATTTTTGTCTAAATTACAGGCAGCCAAACGGTAGGTATGACCGAGGAAGCCATTTTAAAAGGATGTTTGAAGAATGATGCCGCTGCACAAAAGGAGCTTTACAATAAGTATAGCCCCAAAATGCTTGCAGTATGTTATCGCTTCGCACATACTCGTGAAGATGCTGAAGACATGCTTCAAGAGGGCTTTATCAAAGTCTTTTTGCAGATCAGGAGTTTTGAGAACCGCGGCGCATTCGAGGGTTGGATCCGGAAGATCATTGTACACACCTGCATCAACATCCTGAAAAAAAACAAGAGGTTCAATGAAAATGTTGATATCATTCATGCCTCAGGCGCCCAGGTAAGAGAAGATAGCATTCCTTCGATTATCCAGGCCAAACAAGTGGTAGAATGTATCCGGTTATTACCTATTGGTTACAGAACGGTATTAAATTTATATGCTATTGAGGGGTACAGTCATAGAGAGATTAGTAAAATGCTCGATATTGAAGAAAGCACCAGCCGGAGCCAATATACAAGGGCAAAGGCAATGCTGGAAGAAATACTGGTACGAAAGAGAATATTACAGAAACCAAAACAACAACTGGGCTGGCTGGAAGCAGTTAGTCAAAGATGATTTTAAACGCACCCTAATTATTGACTGATTATGCAGAGGAGTTTTGACAATAATGATTTTGAAAAATTTGTTCAACAAAATGCGGATCAGTACAGAATGTACCCTTCTGAAAAAGTGTGGAAAGGTATTCATTCGACGCTCCACACTAAATGGAAATGGTATGGCCTGGGCTTTGCTTTGTTGATGATTTCCTCCGCTGTCGTAACATGGATGTTGGTGACTCCTCCAAAAGTAACACAACAAAGCCATTATCTGATCAATAATCCAGAACTGAATAATTCTATAAATCGGAGTGTTAACAGGAATTCTCAGGAAATTAAACAACCAAACAATTCAACTTCTTACATTCTCAGCTCTAATTCTCCTTTACTTTCTGTAAAGAAAAAAGCTCTTAAAGAAGAAGACGCAATCTTTAATGAAAATTCAGATCATTTACTTAAACAACCCTCACTTACCAAACCGATTACCCAAAATATAGATTTCAATCAGATCAATATTTCTGAAGTTTCATTGACCACCAATAACACTGAGGTATCTTTGAATCCGGTAACATCCGGTAAAGTCAATGAGGGCACTGATCCGGTTCAAAAAACGGAAAATTCATTCGAAGATTTTGCATTGCCTGATACAGGTGAAGAATTGATTGCTCCCGGATCTGACAATACTACGACCCTACCAGAAAAATCTGCCATGAAGAACAGAAAATTAAAATGGCAAATATTCATAACTCCAACGGTCAGTTACAGAAGACTTTCTGAAAACAAGTCTTACCTGCAAAACAACTCATATGCATCCAGTAATTACAGCTATGCTTATTTGTATGATGTGAATAATGTGGTTACCCACAAGCCGGATATGGGCTTTGAAATAGGAGTCAATACTGGCTATCATGTTACAAAGAACATCAAAATACGAGCAGGGATACAGTTCAACATTAACAGATACGGAATAAAAGCATACTCGTACAACAATGAGGTAGCAACCATTGCCCTTAACAGCACCAGTAGTTCGGGAAGGCGTGATTCACTCAATGAAGTGGCCCGTTACCGGAACTTTAACGGATATAACTCAGGGTGGTTGCAAAACTTTTATTTCTCTGCTTCTGCACCTATCGGCATAGAATATAATTTGAAGGGAAGCAGTAAAACCAACTTCGGCATTGCCGGAACCATTCAGCCTACTTACATTATCAGTGATAAAGCATACCTGATCTCTACAGATTATAAAAATTACCTGGAGGTGCCATGGCTGGTACGCAGATGGAATATGAACACAGGCCTGGAATTATTCGTGAACTATTCCACCAACAAAATGGATTGGCAATTGGGACCTCAGATCCGTTACCAGTTGTTATCAAGCTTCCAGAGTCAATATCCGGTAAAAGAAAATCTGTTTGATTTCGGTTTCAAAGTTGGGGTCAGTCTTAATAAATAGAACAGCCATTCCTTCTTGCTAAGTTTTCCTTAAATTATTATGGGCTTCCTATTTTCAATGCAGTTGCGATAAGTAACTTTACAGCGCAATTTTCATTTAATTTTAAAGCATGAAAAAATATTGGACAGGAATTGTTCTTCTGACTTTACTGTCTTGCAGAAGAGAAAAAAAAGAAAGCTTTTTCCCGGTACTCTCTTATATTAAAAGCCAGGTGACCCATGTTGATACTTCGCTGTATCAGATCATGAAGATCAGCTGGATCGATAGCGCCCATACAGATACTCAATATGTGAAGAGAGAAGAATTTGCCGGACTGGCCAAGGATTTTCTGGACATACCGGATCTGACAGAAAAAAAATATCAATCCTTATATGCAGAAGAGAAATTCTTTGACCAGGGCCTGAACAGGGTCGTATTCACCTGCAAACCAAAAAAGAACGAAAATGTTATTATTCAGCAGCAGGAAACACAGATAGCACCAGATCCATCCGGTGATAAAGTAAAAAGCTTCTTTATAGATCTTGTACTATCAAACAAGGACAGTCTGGTAGAAAAAAAGATGTTATGGAAAGTGGATAAAAGTTTCCAGGTAGCCACTTTGATTCAAAAGCCGGGGCAGGCCCCAACTACTCATATTATGAAAGTTGCCTGGAATGAGGATAACAGTGAATGACACATGAAGAATTTCAAAATATTGCGGGAAGCATTCCTCAGCAACCTGGCATTTATAAATATTTTGATGCCGGGAATCAACTGATATACATTGGTAAAGCAAAGAATCTCCGGAAAAGAGTTAGTTCTTATTTCAACAAGACTCTTACCAGCTACAAAACACATGAGCTCGTACGCCGCATTATCCGCATTGAATTCACTATTGTGGATTCTGAGCAAGATGCCTTCTTACTGGAGAATTCTCTGATCAAGCAATTTCAGCCCAGGTACAATATCAATCTTAAAGATGACAAGTCTTATCCCTATATCGTCATTAAGAATGAGCCATACCCAAGGGTTTTCCTGACCCGTCGTGTGATCAATGATGGCTCAGAATATCTTGGTCCCTATACTTCTGTAAAAAAAGTCAGAGAGTTGCTTGACTTTGTAAAAGAGGCTATTCCACTTCGCAACTGCACTCTGAACCTGAACGATAAAAACATCCACACAAAAAAATTCAAAGTGTGCCTGGAATACTATCTGGGCAACTGCAAAGGCCCCTGTGAAGGCTTACAGTCAAAAGAAGATTATGCAGAAAATATGAGGCAGATGAAGAATATGCTGAGGGGAAACCTTGCACCGGTCATAAGACATTTCAAGGAGGAAATGAAGGCCCTTTCGGCAAATCTTGAATTTGAAAAAGCCGCGATCCTGAAGAAAAAGATTGAGTTTCTTCAAAACTACCGGGCAAGATCTGTGATAGAAGGCGTGAAAAAAGTTGATGTGGATGTATTCTCCATCGTTAAAAACAAAACAATCGCCTATGTCAATTACCTGATGGTAAGAAATGGAGCAATCATTCAGACACATACCAGTAAAACAGAAACTCATCTGGATGAAAAAGAAGATGAGATCATGGTTTTTGCCATCAACAGGCTTAGGGACACTTTCAAAAGTGATGCAAAAGAGATCATAGTTCCGTTTACGATTAATTATCCGGGAGAAGGGGTCACCCTGACCGTACCGAAAGGCGGTTATAAAAAGAAATTGCTGGATCTTTCAGAGAAAAATGCCAATTACTTCATAGAAGGTTTGAAAAATAAAGAAAGGCTTCAACTCAATACTCCGAAGATAAAATCCGAATCTTTACTCAGGCAACTTCAGGAAGACTTGCAATTACCCGCATTGCCACAGCATATCGAATGCTTTGATAACTCAAATTTTCAGGGTGGAAATCCTGTTTCAGCCATGGTCTGTTTTAAGAATGCCGAGCCAAGTAAAAAGGATTACAGACATTTTAATGTGAAAACCGTAAAAGGGATCAATGATTTTGCCACAATGAAAGAGGCAGTTTACAGGCGCTATAAAAGGGTTTTAAATGAAGATCTCCCCTTCCCCCAGCTGGTAATCATAGATGGAGGTAAGGGCCAGTTAAATGCTGCTATTGAAGCTTTAAACGAATTAAATGCTTCTTCAAAGACCACCCTGATAGGCCTTGCAAAAAATGAGGAAGAAATATTCTTCGCCGGCGATAAAGATCCGCTCAAACTTCCATACATCAGCCAAAGTCTGAAACTGATCCGTGGAATAAGGGATGAGGTACACCGTTTTGGTATCACTTTTCACCGGAAGAAGAGGAGCAAAAACACTTTTAAAAATGAACTGGAGGACATACCAGGGATCGGCAAAAGCACTGCTGATCAGTTGTTAAGGGAATTTCGTTCCGTAAAAAATATAAAAGGGAAAACACTGGACGAACTAAAAAAGATCGTAGGGAGATCAAAGGCAAAAAAGGTCTATGAACACTTTAATAAGCAGGTGGCCCTGCCATAAAAAAAATGGGGCCCGAATAGAAATCCAGCCCCGTTTTTAAAATCCAATATCCTATGAAAAACCGAAACGAAAATACGATAATATTCCAAATTACCTAATAGGACTTCTACGATTTTCAAAAGTTTTTTTAAGCCATTAAAAAAGAAAAATTTGGACAATAAAAAAGCCCCAAAAGAGGGGCCCAAGACGATTCAATGATTTTAAGTATCTGTGTATTAGTATGACCACAGGTTCTGTTCGTAATCGAATATTTTATTTTTAATATTATCACCTTCCAGCAGAGCAAGAATAGGATCTTTGTAAACGTTCCTGATATACTTGTTCAGAGGGTTATCCAAAGTAGATTTGACGATATAACTGCTGAACATACGGCTTTCAAACAGCTCTTCCCATGTCATCCTGCTTTGCCCCATATTTTTTGGATTATAAACTTCATATTTTGCTAAAACAGGCCTCATATCAGGATAATATACCCAAAACAAAGGCTGAGAACTCCTTTCTGTTTTCCCGTCCACGCTCATGATCGTTTTCAGAGGAGCTATGCCAATGATACGGCAAAACAACCGGCTGGCTTCCCTGTCAAACACCCAATCTTCCTTGATCCTGAATTTTACAATATCATCCGGATTCAAAGTAGGACAAACCACTACAAAACTGTCAATTTTGTTAGGATCATTCAGATTATACACGGCGTTCGTATCACATTTTTCGCCTCCGCCATTCAATGCCTTATCAAACTCTTCCTGGCTTAATGGAGTAGTAAAGCGGTCATCATCAGGGCTAAAAGCAGTTACCTTTCCGGATCTTATTGCTTTAACTAATATGCTGATAAATCTTTGATCGCCGTTATCATCCTGTGCAGAGTAACGGAACACCTGGTTCATTTTTTCACGAACATCAATTTCCCGCCAAACTCTTTCACTGAAAAGGGCATCATCCTTTCTCAGAAATTCATAATCCAGAGGAGTTCTATCATTCAGGCCTTTCTCGAAAACCCCATCCGTGCGAAGCGATTTCTTCACTGAATCATCAAATCCGCCCGTCCTTGGCGCCATCTTAATCGGAATATTTCCGTAAGGGTTGTAGGCTGCCGGTTTCTGGTTATTGTTATTAACCTGAGTAGGGAGTGTGTCTGCCGGATTTTGTCCCGTAGTATTCTTATTAGTTGTAGTTGCTCTGGTCCTTCCCTTACGCTGTGCATCAGCATTTACCATAATTCCGGTGCACACAACCACAAGTAGTATCAATTTTGCAAGCTTGTTTATCATATCAGCTCTGTTTATTTCAGATTGAAAATTAATGGTGTCAGTTTTCTTGTCCTGCCATCCGGTCCCACTGCCCTGATATCTTCAATGGTGATATATGATCCGGGACGGCATTTATTTACGATCTTTCTTGCTTCATTCCAGGCTGCACCTGTATTATTCACTTCTTCCACACCCTCATCAAATCCGGCAGCATCTCCGGTCATACGGAAGCTTACCACATTAAATTGAGTTTCGTAATAAAAATCTTTAACGTAAGCTCTTACACCAGCTTGGGATTTAAACACAGCAGCCGGAATGTCACCACTTACATTATTACCGACATAAGGAGCAGGATCCGGGATCGGGCGAACACGGAACTTAACCGGCGTTACTTTTCCATCGGGAGTCCTGACGCTGATAATACAATTATCGGTTTGCTCGGTTACTCTTACAGTACGATGAGAACCGCTGCCCGAAATGACAGCACCCCCTCCTGAAGCAGTTACCTGCAACTGCTCAACAGCTCCACTTCCTGAAATCGTGATCGGATTATCAACTCCTATAAATAACACATTCATCTTATCCAGCTGAACAGCAGCATTTGACTGGCCTACTGTATATTCAATTGTTTTATTGATAGTTTGTAGTTTTCCATCCTGGTCGGTGTATTCAATATGAACCGGAATGGAATGAGCTCCCAAAGAAGTGCCCTGAACTTCCATCTGGGCAGTACCGTCCGCACCTACCGGAACATTGGTCCCACCGATAGAAATCCTTGGTTTGACTGAGGTACTGAAGCCCCCCACACCAGCTGTGATGTTTATCTTTTGACCGGGTAAAATATAATTGGCATCAGCCACAGCTATGGCAGCGAAAGCATCCTGCCTTACCTGTACTTCACCTACCTTGGTATGGCAATAAGCAACGATTTTATTTTCAGAAGTTTTTACGTCATTCTGAAACTTACTCAAAATAGTAAGGGCAGCTACTGTGGGAACCATATTAAAATATGCAGTTTCCCAGGTCCTGTTACCTTTATTCTGGGTTTTCGGCATGGACAGGTCTATCGGAAGGGTAGACTCAAATTCAGACCTGATACTGTCATTAACTCCAAGAACATTTTTCTTATATTCTGTCAGCTTTTGCAGTAATTCTTTACCCTTTCCTTTATCCACCATTAATCTGGTAACGATATCCAGGTTATCATCCCTGTAACTCTTAGTAGGGTCTTTGGGATCTCCTCCGGCTGTTATCAGGATATCGTCTTTTAATCCCTGGATATAATTGTTGACTGCATCGGAATATTGCTCTACTTGCTGAGCTCTCGGATACCACACCTTCGCTTTCTCTGCTGTAGAAGGATCACTCATCTTCTCTTCCAACGATTTCATTATGGTAGAAGTAGAAGCAGATATTGTAGTATTCGATTTTTCCAGAGAACTATTCACCGTTTTAAAGGCATTCAGGATCTCCGACGATACATTCAGCGCCAACATGGCTGTCAGCACCAGGTACATCATGTTGATCATCTTCTGCCGTGGCTCTTTAGGTAAGGACATGATTTATTTTAGCTTTTTAATTTATTAATGGTGACTTTTTGAAAAATCACGGATACGGATCTTATTTTATAAAACGAATCCAATTTGCTTTTTTATAATCAGGCGCGGCCTTGCCCCTGCATTGCAGTAAGCATATTACCATAAATCTGGTTCAGGCGGCCCAGGTTGCTGGCCAGCACTGCGATTTGCTCATGAGCCTTTTTAGCTTCACCAACACTTCCTTCCATAGTTTGAGAAGCCTGTGCCAGGTTGTTATAAAATTGATTCATTGCTTTCAGATGGTTGTTAGTATCCTGCAATTCCAGCTCATAAATTGTATTGAGGGAAGACAAGTTTTTGGTCAATACCTGTACCTGCTCATGGAATTGCTTGGTGCCTTCTGCAGCAGTGTTCAGATGCTGAACACTGTTAGCAGCACCGAGGTAAGCATCTTTCATGGCTCCCAAAGCTGATGCAGCTTCGCGGGTCTTGGTAGTGTAATCTCCGGTTGCAGAAACCACATCGCTTATCTCTGACATTTTATCTACAGTAGTGCCTAATTTTTTAAAATTATCGCTCAATCTGCCCAGGTTAGCCGGTGTGATATCTGCTTCACGCAACATATCTTCCAGTTTAGTCAGTGCGGGGTTTCCTGAAGAACCGGCTGCTACCAGGGGGGTAACTTCAAACTTTCCGGTTTCGGCTTTCTCCACATCAGGGTGAACATTGATCTTAGGAAAATATCTTTGCCAGTGTGGTTCTTCAACAGGAGGTGCAAAAAATGCCATCACCAGGAATACGGTAACTTCAGACAGAAGTCCCAAAGTAATCATTTCGTCAGCCAGGGGCCAGTGACGGATTTTGAATAAGGCGCCGGCAATAACAACGGCAGCAAAAAAAGCGAAAATGAAATTAAGGACAACTTGACCTTTACGGGTTTTAAAGAAAAGCATAATTAGCTCGTTTTATAGGTGATTAAAAATTTACTTCTTTTCAGTTAGTGGTGGTTGAGGCAATAATCTGAGTAATGGATTTCATTCAAGCTCCATTAGCGGCGGCCCTTTCCTCCTGCAGCAGGTAAATCAATTACACTTCGAAAACCAATATAAGATTTGGACGAATCCTGGTATTCGTAAGTGCTTGTACCTGTTTGAAGATAATAACCTACGTCTTTCCAGCTTCCGCCACGGATTATCTTACGTTTCATCAATGGAGGATCATCATCTTTGGCATTCCAGCGAACATCGGGGTTCATATCATGCTGAAAGTTATTACGCCCCTCATAATAAATAGAAGAAGTCCATTCTGCTACGTTTCCTGCCATGCAATACAGACCAAAATCATTGGGCCAGTAAGCATCCGCACGGACAGTGTAAAAGCCACCATCTTCCGGATAATTACCGCGGCCCGGTTTGAAGTTAGCCATTAAACATCCTTTCTTATTTCTCAGATAATAATTTCCCCATGGGAACATTGACTCAGAACGGCCGCCTCTTGCTGCATACTCCCATTGTGCTTCCGTAGGCAGTCTGAAGTCAGACTCCTGTGTTCTGTGTTTTGAATCAAGAAAAGCATTCAATAAATGTGTTCTCCACTCGCAAAAAGCATTAGCCATTTTCCAATTCACACCTACAACCGGATAGTTACCGAAAGCGGGGTGCGAAAAATAGCGCTTGGTCATCGGCTCATTATATGAATAAGCAAAATCGCGGATCCAGCAGAGTGTATCCGGATAAATGGGAACATCTTTTTTTACTATAAATTTGGAACGGGGCTTCCCCGCATTTTCTCTTTTTGCAGCTTCCTTCAGATCAAATACTTCCGAGTGATAAATAATCTTTGAAGGATCTATTTCTTTCTTACCATCTATCCTGTCTTCCGGAGAAAGAATGAAGTCGGTCTGAGCTAGCTGCTCAACAACCTTAGGATCGTTCCATTTAAGAGTCTGCATTTTTTTCCAGTCCACATATTCAACTCCATCAGAGCCGGCTTTCACATAGCCTAATTTCCGGGCAGCTACAGAGTCACGTACCCAATAAACGAACTGGCGGTATTCATTGTTGGTAATTTCAGTGGCGTCCATCCAAAAGCCGCTTATGGAAACTGTACGGTTTCTGGCACTGAATTGATATGCCGGGTCTTCATCACTGGGACCCATGTGAAATACTCCCTGGGGAATATACACCATTCCCGGCGGCTTGGGCAGCACATACCTGCTTCCCGGAGCTACACCATGCAACTGACCATCGTTGGGTAGTGTTGACCCGCTGCTACTCTTTTTACCAAGGATTCCGCAGCTGGAAAGGATCATGGCTCCTAATGCTGCAAAACAAGCATAGTAAAGGTTTTTCGTTTTCATATACTTAAAGGGTATTGGACAAATATAATGTTTTAGGGTTTTTTCTATCACAACATTAGTGTTTATATTTTTTAATTCAAATCGTAATTTTCAGCGTAAAATTTCAAACGCATATTTAATCCGTTTTATTGTATTAACTAAAAATTATTTATCCCTTTTTCCGGCCTGTTAATCAGAGAAATAAGGTCTATTGTGGATTTTACCGGCGGTAAGCAGGAAAAATCCCTGCAGAGGTAAATCAGGGCCTCATTGGAAACACGCTTATCAGCTAACGACGGGAATTCCGGGTCGGCAGATTGCGAGCTGATCATGATACCATGAGGAATGTAATATTTAAGTATTTGATTATGTAGCTCAGAAGCCCCTTGTCCTACTACAACGATCTCATCACTCCCCGTGGTGATCTCCAGAAATAAACCAGCCCAAAGGCTGAAGGAAACAGGGTATTTCATCAGAAAACCATTAATGGAAGTAATCATATCAATACTCTTTTGCTTCCATTCATCTTTTTCAAACAAAACAGATAAGTGATAAAGAACATATGCCATCATCGAATTGCCGGAGGGTAAAGCTTCATCATAGAACTCTTTTTTCCTGGCAATCAAATCAGCCTGGTCTTTTTTTGTATAAAAGAACATAGGAGACAATTCATCCGCAAAATTCTGTAGAACATACCCGGTGAATTCTTTTGCTGTTATCAAATAGCCATTATCAGCAGTGATCTTCTGCAGATCAATAAGAGCATGGATCAAAAAAGCATAATCATCCAGAAATGCGGGAACTTTTCCCTTTCCATTCTTCCATGAATGGTTTATTTCTTTCCCTTTTCCGACAGAAAACCGGTTTAATAAAAAATCCATATTCCTTATAGCCAATTGCCGGTAATTCTCGTTAGCCGTAGCTATATATGCCTTACTGCAGGCGCTATTCATGAGCGCATTCCAGTTCATGATGATCTTATCATCTTTTCCCGGAGAAATTCTTTTCTTACGCTCTTTCAGTAATTTTTCTCCGCATTTCTTCAACAGCCGGGAAAGCGTTTTAGCATCTGATCCTTTTCGTTCCGAGAAACTTTTAATTGATTCTTTTACCCTTAAAATATTCTTTCCTTCCCAGTTTCCCTGGCGGCTCACATCATAAAACTCACAAAAAATAGCTGCATCATTTCCCAATAAATCTGTTAATTCATCATAATCCCATACATAATATTTCCCTTCTTTGCCTTCGCTATCTGCATCCAGGGCACAATAAAATCCTCCCTCTTCAGAATACAGATCACGAAGAATAAATTGCATGGTCTCATTGATCACTTCCCTGTATCTTTCTTTCCCGGTGATCTGAAAGGCTTCACTCAGCACCCATATCAGCAAGGCATTATCATACAGCATTTTTTCAAAATGAGGCGCCAGCCATTCGTTGTCTGTTGAATAACGGGCAAAGCCTCCACCGATCTGATCATAAATCCCTCCTTCGATCATCTTATCGAGACTCAATAAGGCTTGAGATAAGGATTCCTGATTTCCTGTTATATGTGAATATCTTAAAAGATAAAGAAGCGTGAGTGACTGCGGGAATTTAGGAGCTTCTCCAAAACCACCCCATTCCTTATCGGAGAGCTCCATTATATTCATAAAGAGTTTATCTGTATTCTCCCTTTTGAAGATTTCTCCGGCTTCCTGATCGGAATTCATTTCCGGCAGATCTGCCTTCGACATATGTTCCGCAAGACTCTCTGCCTGTGAATCAATGATATTTCTTCTTTTCTGAAAAGCAAGGGAAACGCTTTGAAGAATTTCCTGCCAGGAATGGCGGTTATAAGAATGTTTAGGCGGAAAATATGTACCGCCAAAAAATGGCTTGCCATCAGGTGTTAGAAAAACATTTAAGGGCCAGCCTCCGCTGCCTGTCATGATCTGAACTGCTTCCATGTAAATACTGTCAAGATCAGGGCGTTCTTCCCGGTCAATTTTTATATTGATAAAATTTTCATTCATTATACGGGCTGTATCTTCATCTTCAAAACTTTCCCGCTCCATCACATGACACCAATGACAGGACGAATAACCAATACTGATTAAAATAGGCTTATTTTCTTTCTTTGCTTTTTGCAACGCTTCATCTCCCCAGGGGTACCAATCCACAGGATTATGTGCATGCTGAAGCAGGTATGGGCTTGTCTCACGGATAAGCCTGTTTGTATGAGTATGCATTTGAAGATATAAAAATCAAACAGAATTCCCGGGCAATATACAAAACACCGCTTCTACAAGTGCCGGCAATTACCGATCGGCAGAACAAAGTTTGAAATGTTTTATTTCTTCTTAAAATGTGCAGCCAGGAATTTTTCCAGTGCAGATATCATGCTTGGTATATGAGGCTGGGGAGCTACAATCTCCAGCTTTACTCCGGCATCTTCTAAAGCCTTCAATGTATTGTTGCCAAAAGCGCCGATGATCGTTCCGTTTTGTTTAAATTCCGGCAGATTATCAAAAAGGCTTTTCACCCCGCTTGGAGTGTAAAAACAAATGACATCATACTCATTCTTCAACAAAATCTCTTTCACATCATTACTTTGAGTACGATACATAAAAGCAAGGGAGAACTCGCAATTATTCGTTTTAAGCCAATTGCATATTTCATTATCCTGCTGATCTTCCGAGCACACATAAAGGAACTTTTCATTGCCTTTATGCTTGTTGATTGCATCAAACATGCTTTTATTGGTGCCATCATTGCCGTAAAACACTTTGCGTTTCCGGTACAAGATAAACTTCTGAAGATATAAAGCCACTGCTTCAGTAATGCAAAAATATTTGGTATCCTGGGAAACATTAATCTTCATTTCCTCACAGATCCTGAAAAAATGATCAATTGCGTTTCGGCTGGTGAAGATCACCGCAGTATAGTTCTGAATCTCTATTTTCTGCTTTCTGAATTCTTTGGCAGATATGGGCTCTAGTTTTATAAATGGGTGAAAATCAAGCTCTACGTTAAATTTTCGGGATAGACTAAAATACGGAGACCTGTCGCTTTCGGGTCTCGGTTGGGTAATAAGAATTTTCTGAATTATTTTATCCTTTGTTTCAGCCATGTTAACCCTTTCTTTTTCTATAAATCAGATTACCTAAACAGTTTGCAAAGTTAAGCAGTTCTGCTGAAAAAGTATAGTAATACCTTGTAGATCACCAAAAGTGGAGCCATTTCAAAAGTAACTATATATAAAAGAAAATGAAAAAGGTTGATTTTTATCTGATTACGAACAGAACCATAAGATAAAACAAGCCGGTAAAGATACAATAAGGCAATGCCGCACCATGTAACCATAAGTGCGACCTGATAGATATCGCCCTGGCTAAAAGCCAATACTATTAAAAAAGGAAGTAAAAAGATCCCCAGCATTTTGTTCACAATAAAAACAATGAAAATATAAGAATCCGTTACTCCTTTTGCATTAAAGATCCATCCGGAAATTTTAAGTCCGAGGAATTTGACAAAATATATAAACGATAATGCTAATCCGCAAAGCAAAAACATTTCCCAAAAATTCACGACCAATAAGCCAAAATGCTGTAACAGGAGGTCAACATATAATGCTGAGGTGAGAACAAAAAAAACATTGAATAACAAAGAGGGTAATGGCGATTGTATCAGTTGCTCCCTGATCTGTCTTTGTTTCAGGGTTGTCCTGAAAAAAAGTCTGAACATATCAGCCAGGTATTTGGGAAATAGCCATTTCAGCAAAGCAAAAGACAATAAGAGGGCAACCAGGAGATAGAACAGAATCTCTTTCCCGTTAAACTTTTTTTCAAAAGTTGTAAGGGTAACGGGTGATGAGGTAAATCCAAAATATGGGTGCCTTTTGAGGATCTCAAGATTAAGTTCATTAGAAGATAGAGCTTCACCGGCCGGTATCTTCCAACTCTCAGTATTCATTGGTCTTTTTGAGATTGTATCTGCTTGCAGGGTATCAGATAAAACAGGGTTGCTCCCCGCACTGCTGTCCTTCAATTGTACTGTCGAATCACGTACAGGAAATGAACTGTCCAGGCTTGTCTGGGCAAACAATCCTCCTGAAAACAAAAAGAAAATTATAAAGTTGATTACAGATCGGTTCAAAAGAAAGTATTATGACACAAAAATATCTTAACCGGATGATGCTTTAAAAATAATTCACAAACCCAAAATGGATCTTTGACTGGCGTAAATTCAATTGCATATCATTTCTTTTACCGATTGCCCAGGCCAGATTGAAGATCCCTGCCTTAGTTTCAAAAGCAAGCCCCATCCCTGTTCCGAAATAGGAATAATTGATATTTATATTCTGGCTGTTATTCTTTCCCCAACCCCCATCCATCAGGGCATAGAAATATGAATTCAGGCCTATCAGGTAATGGTATTCCAGGGTGGCAATGGCATATTTGGATAAATACTGGCTCTCTTCATCAAAACCTCTGAGTAATTTGAATCCGCCGATCTGGAATAGTTCATTTCTGAAAATATTGCCACTCTGCAAAAAACCAATATTGAGGGCAGTTTTGAAAGTACTCTGTTTACCTGCCGGCAAATATTTCTCTGCTGTCATCTTCACACGAAGCTGATAGGTCTTAAGTTTCATTGTATCGTATAAAGAACCAAAGTCAAAAGAAGGATTTCCCGGATCTTTCAAATTCAGGATATCGCTGCTCTTTTTGATCTTCTTGGTCCCGACTGAAGTGATCAGTATAAAATTGTTTCCTTTTCTCGGATTCAACCTGTAATCGGTATTATTGAACTCATAGTCAATCCCGGTATTCAGTGCATTGACATCTGCCGCATCGGGGAGCCGGTAGTTCTGAAGAACAAAATTTTTATCAAGACCATTCACTATAGTTTGAAAACGCTGAACAAAGACCTTTCCTGTTTGAGTAGATGAAAGAATATACTGAACCCCTACTTGCAAGTTCACATTAAGAAAACTGCTGTCCTTACGGAACATATCAAAACCAAAATCCAATCCGAAAGGCGAATTAAAGAGAAAGGGATGCTGATACAGAACATTCAACCGCTGCGATTTTACCTGCAAGGCCTGAAAATTCAAGCCAATAGTTTCACCAAGGCCCAAAGCATTTTTCAGGTTCAGGTTCCCTTCACCTGTAATTAAAAGTTTTTTATTCCCGGCAATCGAGCTGTTAGGCTGAAATCCTATGATAGCATTTATCTGGCTGCTTTTCTTCTGTTTCAGATAAAGATTCACCGTTGATCCCGTAGGCAACATGGAAATATCAAAAGGCCGTTCCTGCTCCAGGTAAGGAAGCTCACGTAATTTCTTATTGATGTTCGCCAGCTTTTCTTTACTGTAAAGGCTTCCGTTTGAAATATTCAAATAATGCTGCAGATAATTTCCTGATACTTTTACATTGCCAAAGACCCTGATACTATCTATTTTATACGGCGGCCCCTGTTCCATATTCAGCCGGGCCGATACATTTTCTCCTTCTATTTCCACGCTATCCAGGAAAACTTTTGCAAAAGGATAACCGTTATTTTCAAAATGATCCAGCATTCTTTTTTCCATTTGTTCTATCCGCGAAAAATCCACCGGCCTTCCTTCAAATGTTTTTTCTTTCCATCCCCCGATGGCAAGCAATGACGGATCAATGTTTTTTGTATCAAGTTTCACCCACCGGTATGACGAACCCAGAAAAAGGGTGACCCTGGCAAACGTGCTGTCGTATTCTATGCTATCCAGTGAAGCCGTCAGATAGCCTTTGGTATGAAGCAGTGCCGGTAATTTATTGATATACCCGGCACATTCTATCCTGGAACTGAACGAAGTTGACAAACCCAGATTTGAACTGATAAAGGAAGGATCTTTATCCACTCCTTTTATAAGAAGATCATAATTATTTTGACCGGATGCAGCCAGGCAGATCAAATGGAGAGCAAGAACCGATATTTGTAGTTTAAATATTGACATCAGCCTTTCCGCCGTAAGCGGTCAATAAAAAATTAAAATTATTCATTAAATAACAAATCCATTGGCAGGGATCTACTTACATATCCCTTTTTGCAAGCAAGCATGTCATTATTGTAATTTTCATTTCAGTACTTCACTGAGATATGAAAACGAATTTGTCGCTGCTTTATTGAAGGAAACTGAATTACAGCGAAATTATCTGGAGGGTGAAGTTGTCGAAACTATATATTTTGGTGGGGGAACGCCAAGCCTTCTGGATCCATCATCCCTAAAGGAGATCCTTGACAAACTCCGGTCAATCTATCCTGTTTCCGGTATTGCGGAGATCACTCTTGAAGCGAATCCCGATGATATCACCACAGAAAAATTATCGGAATGGAAAGAGGCAGGTGTCAACCGGCTCAGTATCGGTATTCAAAGTTTTTTTGATGAAGATCTGAAATGGATGAACCGTGCCCATAATGCACGGCAGGCGCTTGAAGGCTTGCACATGGCGATGGTCCGTTTTAATAACATCACGATCGACCTTATCTATGGCCTGCCATTGCTGACAAATGAAAAATGGAAACAGAATGTTGACCGGGCAATCAGTCTGGGTATCCCTCATCTTTCCTGCTATGCTTTGACAGTGGAAGAAAAGACCCCTTTGTATAAAATGATCAGGCAGCATAAAAAAGAGGATATTGATCCGGGTGTGCAGGCAGAACAATTTTTACTGTTGATGGAATGGATGGATAAAGCAGGCTATGAATATTACGAGATCTCCAATTTTGCCCGGCCGGGTTTTCGCAGCCGGCACAATTCTTCTTACTGGCAGGGGGAAAAATATCTCGGTCTTGGCCCTTCGGCTCATTCGTTTGACGGAGTATCCCGCCAATGGAATATTTCCAACAACAATATCTATATTGATTCGCTTAGCAAAGGCATCATCCCTTCCGAAAAAGAAATTCTGACCCCCGCTCAAAAGAAGAATGAATACATTATGACCTCTCTCCGCACAACTGAGGGACTGGACATGGGAAAGTTAGATGAGAAAGACCGTGAGAAGATCATGGTTCTTAGTAAGAAATTCATTGATAACGGCCTTATTGTGTCTTCGGGAAATATTTTGAAACTGACTGCAAATGGGAAGCTTCACGCAGACGGAATTGCTTCCGACCTGTTCTTCTGATCATTTACCGCTGCCGATCCAGGAAAAGATGATGTTCAAAGCGCAGCCCAATGCCACCAGGGTGGTCAGTATCAGATCGAACCATCTTATCGGGTGGGGAACTGCATTGGGAATTCTTTTACTGTCGCGGTATTTATTAAAATGAATAACATTCAGTACGATCAGGACAATAGAGGCAACCAGAAACAGGATCTGAAAAAACTTAATCATGAATTGCAGGTTTTCAGACCTAAAAATAAGTCTTTTTAGAATTGTCTCTGCCGTTTGCGAACTTTTTATACAACTGCGAGACAACCAGCGTAAGTACCATGATCAATATGGCCAGGGGTCCAAATCCGTCAAAAGAAACAGGCATAGAACTTAATTTTTTGCTTTGTGACCTATCTTTTTCAATCTGCTCTTACAGGTCAGACCAGGCATTGTTCTATGTGTTTAAAGCCAACGGCAGCATTAACATTTTCCCAAAGGATCCGGTACACCGTTTCAGCGATCGGGATCGCGGCATTTACTGACCGGTTGATATTATAGATACATTTTGAGGCGTTATATCCTTCCGCCACCATGTTCAATTCCAGTTGAGCAGCTTTTACGGAATATCCTTTGCCGATCATACTTCCGAATGTGCGGTTGCGGCTGAATAAGGAATAACAGGTTACCAGAAGATCTCCGAGATATACTGAGGCTGCATAATTCGGAGTCTTCCTGTGGTTATAAGGATCTTCACCCTCATGCTCTCCTACCACGATATGTCCTACTCCGAATTTTCTTAAGAAGCTTGCCATCTCATCTGCAGAATTCGCGATAAAAACACTTAGAAAATTATCCCCGTAATCCAGTCCGTGAGCTATGCCGGCGCCCAGAGCATAGATATTTTTCAGCACGGCAGCATATTGAACACCTAAAATATCGGGGTTAATAATGGTGTTGATATATTCCGTATTGAAATGCGTGGCAATTTCTGAAGAGGTTACAATATCAATACCGGAAAAAGTGAGATAGGATAATTTTTCCGCAGCCACTTCTTCTGCATGACAAGGGCCAAGAACGGCAAAATAATTCTCCAGAGGGATATCAAATTGCTCCTGCAAATAATAATTCAGCAATACATTTCTTTCGGGTAGCAAGCCTTTCACGGCAGAGATCACTTTTTTATTCGTCCATTCATCCGCAGACGCTTCTCCAATACTTTTTTCAACATAAGAGGAGGGTATGGCTATGACCAGGGTATCCGAACTGCTGATGACCGCTCTGATATCACCTGAAACATTCAACAGGCCGGGGTCAAAATCAACGGAACTCAGGTATCGTGAATTATTACCATTTCTTTGAAGGCTTCTTACTATTTCAGGATTACGGATCCACCAATTGATCTTATGCTTTTTATCGGTGAGAATCTTCGCCAAAGCAGTGGCCCAACTGCCGCCTCCGATAATTCCAAATTGACGATCCATAACCAATTCTTTTCAGCTCTTTTCAAAAACTAAAGATAAGAAAGACATCAAAGCAAATACTGAAAATAAAAAAGCCTTTGCAAAAAGCTTTGAAGATGTTACCGGATTTTTTTATTTCAACGGTTGAGATATGATCTTATCAACCAGATCAATTGCTTATGTCTGCAATAATGAATTTTAAGAAGATTCCTTAAAGAATTATTCTGATCTTACTTACTGAAACAATTTATCTTTCGGAACCACTTTCACTTTTGATCCGTCTTTCAGGATTTTACTGATGGCTGAATACGGCCCGATCACCACTTCATCACCTTCCTGCAATCCTCCCGTTATCTCAATATAGTTGATGTCCTGTATGCCTGTGGTCACCACTGTCTTTTTTACTTTACCATCTTTTTGAACCAAAAAAACCACTTCTTCCAATTCATCGGAAGGTTTATTATCCTCCTGTGAATTATCATTCTGTTCTTTCATTTTACTTTCTTCTTTCTTCTTATCGGCAAGATTTTTATCGCTTCCTTTTACTCTTGCATTCACCGCCGTGATCGGAACAGATAAAACATTATCACGCTGGCGTGTTTTGATCTCAGCATTCGCATTCATCCCCGGACGGAAAGGAAAAGTTTTTGTGATCAGGTCTTTGTAAGAATCCCGTATCAGCCGTATCCTTACTTCATAATTGGTCACATCATTTGAAACTCCGGCTGCAATGGCATTGGCGCTGCTGGAAATTTTTGTGACAATCCCTTTGAACTTACGGTTATTGTATGCATCCACTTCCACATCGGCAGAATCGCCGATATTCACTTTGACGATATCGTTTTCACCCACATCCACTCTTACTTCGATCACGCTCAGATCCGACACAGTCATCATTTCAGTTCCCAACGTAAAACTGTTGCCGGCCACTCTTTCCCCTTTTTTCACTTTCAGGGAAGTGATCACACCATCCATAGGGGCTGTTAAAGTGGTACGGCTCAGATTTTTTGATGCTGAGGTCAGATCGGTTTGCGCAGAACGTACTCCAGCTTTTAAGCTGATAATATTTTGTTGAGCTGCTCCATAATTGGCTAAAGCTGTACGGTATGATGTTTCATATTGCTCGAATTCAGCTTTTGAGATCACCTTCTGATCATAAAGAGATTTATTCCTGTCATAGGTTTGCTTGGATTGGTCAAGGTTTGCCTTCAAAGCTTTAAGCGATTCTTCACTGTTGGCTACCGTTGCTTCTGACTGATTCACCCGGGAAGCGGCCATGTCTTTCTGTAATGCATAGATGTCTGCATAAATGCGGGCCAGCACCTGGCCTTTTTTTACCGTATCTCCTTCCTGTACGTCAAGCTCGGTAACTTCCCCGGAAATATCAGGACTTATCTTCACTTCGGTTTCAGGAAATATTTTTCCGCTGGCCGTTACCGTTTCGATAATAGTGCGTTTGGATGCTTTTTCTGTCGCCACTTTTATTCCGCCTCCATCCTTATCACGAAAGATCAATCCCCCCACAACCAGCAATGCGATCACAATAGCCAGAATGATCAAAATCCATTTTACAGTCTTGTTCATTTCAATAAAAGATTTTAAAGTTTAATTCCCTGACCTTTATAAAACTCCAGTAATTTCATTTTAAATACATAGTCATAATGCGAATACAATGATTGAGTCTTTGCCGATAGCAAACTGTTCTGGCTGATCAGCAGATCATACGTGGAAAGCAAATTCAGATCATAGCGCTTCCTGGCAAAGTCATATACTTTCTGCGCTGTTTCCACTGCCTTATTATTTGCATTGTATTTTTCAAGAGCAGCCAAAGCATCATTATATGCTTTATAAATATCCTGTTTCAGGGTCATGCTGTTCTGTTCTTTTTGCAACTGAGCCTGTTTCAAACTAAGTTTTGCTCGTTGCCAGCCGGTTCTTAACGCACCGCCATTCAGTATCGGAATATTGACGCTAAGTCCGATTGATTGCCGGAAGTTCTGGTTCAGTTGATTGAAGTATTTGACATTTCCATAATTATACACATCATAAGGATTCATTGGAAAAACCTGATAGGTAGTACCTCCCACATCTACTTTTCCTATGGGTGGGTTTACCTGCATTTTTGAAATGATCTCACTGGCCTTATCATTGTAAGTGGTGCCTAGGCTACCGAACAACGACACGGTAGGATGCATATTTCCCCGTGCTATCTGCACTGACTTTGTTGCCATCTTCAGATTCAGTTCATCCACTTTCTGCTGTGGCATATTCGACAATGCAAGACTGTAAACTACATCCGGCTGCAGATCGGCAAGGCTTTCCACAGGAACCAGGTCCACCGGAACTTCTGCCACATCAAAGGCCGCCGCGGCATCCAGGTTCAATAATGCTTTCAATTGAAGCAATAATTCCTGGGCCGAAGTTTCGGCAGCGATCAGGTTGGAGCTGTCGGTTGCCAGTTGTGATTCGATCTGTGCAGCATTCAATTCAGGAAGTGATCCGGCATCTACCTGCTTGCGGGTGCTTTCCAGCTGGGATCTTGTCTGGTTCACCTGGATCAAAGCAAGTTTTGCCTGTTCTTTTGCAAGCAAAACCTGCAGGTATCCCACTGCTACATTCAACGAGATATCATCCCTGGCCTTTTGAACCCCTGCCTGTGTAGCCTGCAGGTTCAAATCTTTTAAAGCGACAGTGTTTTTCTGGGTGAACCAGTTGAAAAGGTTTACACTTGATTGCAAAGAATAACTGTTCGATAAATATCCTGTGGTGATCAATCCAAAGCTTGTTGGGTCCTGGTTTCTTCCTGAACTGTAGCCCAGGTTGCCTCCAAAATTAAAGGATGGAAATTGTGACAGCTTACTTTGGTGCAGGTCCAGTTCAGCAAAACGGATCTGCAGGTCTGCCTGCCTCACTGAGATATTATTTTGCAAAGCATACTCCACACATCTTCTCAGATCCCATTTTTCCTGGGAAAAAGAACGGGAGAAGATCAGCAGGCAAAAGGTCAATGTCAAAATCCGGATCATAGGCAGCAAAATTAGGTGAATAAAAGCGCTGCCCACCCCGGTTTTTGATGGTCGGTCAGGATTTACAATTTCTTTTACTCAACAAAGGATAAAGCCTGCTCCAGGTCAGAGATAAGATATTGCGGATCTTCCATTCCAAAGTACATTCTTACATACCGGTGTTCCTTGTTTTCCGGGTCAAAATCTTTGGGTGCAACACCGCCGCATTTGGGAATAGCAAGGCTTTCATGTCCGCCCCAGCTTACTGCCATCATGATATGTTTCAATGATTCGCAGAATTTTACAATGGATTCCCTCTTTTGTGTTTTTATGATAATGGTCATCAGGCCGCAGGCTCCGCTCATCTGGCTTTTTGCCAGTTCATACTGAGGAAAAGTCTCGTCGAGTGGAAAAATCACTCCTTCAATCTTAGGATGACTCTTTAAAAATTTCAAAACTTCTCTTGTGGTATTGCTGATGCGATCCAGCCTCGCCGATAAAGTTCTCAATCCGCGTATCATCAGCCATGCATTGAAAGGAGATACGCCGCTGCCGATATTCATGTATTCGCTTTCAAATAATTTCCTTATCATCGCTTTCGATCCGCACAACACTCCTCCCAGAACATCACTGTGGCCGCCGATATATTTTGTGGCTGTTTGCATGGCCAGGTCAATACCCATTTCGATCGGCTTTTGGTAAAGTGGAGTACAATAGCTGTTATCAATCATCGTCACAATATTCCTCTTCTTTGCCAATGCAGCAACAGCCCTGAGATCCTGTAAAACGAAATCCCAGCTGTTGGGGGATTCCAGGTAATATAATGCCGTATTGTTTTGTGTGGCCCGCTCCCAGTTTTCAATTTTTGTACCGTCAATATAGGTAGTGGTGACGCCAAAGCGTGGAAGTATGACGTCAAACATTTTCTGTGCCCAGGTATAAGGAGCTTTTACCGATACTATATGATCTCCTGCTTTTACATTGGTCAGAACACCTGCAAAAATTGCTGCCGCTCCGCTGTTCCACACCAGGCAATCTTCGGCGCCATCCAGTGCGGCCAGTTTTTTGCGCAGAATATCCACGGTGGGATTTAAGCCGCGGCTGTATAAATAGCCGCCCATTTCATCCTCAAAAGCTTTGGTAAGGTCATCCACTTTTCTGAAAACAAAATTGCTGGTCTGTATGATTGGAGGAGCAACCGCATTGAAATAATGTTCACGGTCTTCTCCCAGCTCATTTAAAATGTATGAAGTGTCCATTTTATGTTTTTTGCTTTTTGAATTTTTGGGTTATAAAATATAATAAAAGGAATACCAGGAAAACGGATGTTCCGATGACGGCATATCTCCAGTTGTCAACACCGATCATCACGCCGACAAAAATATAGGTAGCAATAAAAAGCAAAGGCATCAGCGGATATAATTTCATTGAGTAAATACCGGTGCCATCCAGGTGGCGGGTGCGTTTTCTCAAAATAAAAATTGTGGCGGCAGAAGTGGCCATGCCGATCGAATCCAGGAAAATGGTGAAGCTTAAGATCTCATTAAACTGTTTGGCAAAGAACAATACGATCACACAGATTGCGGCAAAAACTGTAAGGCTTACGGTGAGTACATCTCTCTTTTCATCTTTCTTTTTGAAAGCGGCAGGAAGTATTCCGTCTTCACTCATGGCATACATCACTCTCGGGTTGCTCAGCAATAACACATTTACATAGGCCAATACAGCCACGAATAAAAGTACAGAGGTGATGGAGCTTGCAGTGGGGCCAAACATTTTCTCAACAATGATGGCGGCTATACCGGATGTCTCTTTCAGCTCATTAAAGCCGATCACTTTATAATAAGCATAACTTACTGCAAGATACAAAGACACGATGACGAGTATGCCAATGAAAATTCCTCTCGGAATATTCTTTTGCGGATTTACAATTTCTTCACCGAAGTTGATCGTCTGCTGATACCCGCCATAGGTAAAACAGGTAGCTTTCAAAGCAATGGCAAATGACAAAAGGATGGAGCCGAACCCAACTGTTTTCAAATCCACCGCCGGTTGTGGTCCATTATTGTAAAGCTGAGGAAAAAAAAGGGAAGAGATCAGGATCAATATCATTCCGATCTTGACCAGCATCAGGATGTTCTGTGTCTGAGAGCTCATCCTCAGCCCTTTCAGGTTTACACCATAAAAAAGTACAATGGCAGACATGGCCACCAAAGCTTTTGCAAAATCACTTGCACCGTCTTTAAATATCAGTGGGGTGATATACTCGCTTCCGATCAAAGCCACCCCGGAAAGAGAAGCTGCATTAGAGATCAGGATGATGCAGTTGATGGCAAATGCGATGGAAGGATGATAGGCATAAGAAAATATTTTATAATATCCGCCGGTTACCGGATAGCGGCTGCCGATCTCTGCATACGTCAATGCCCCGCAAAAAGCAACCACGCCTCCGAAAATCCAGGCCAGAAAAAATATGGAAGGAGTCAAGGCAGCCTGTGCCGCATCTTTGGAAGTCCTGAAAATACCCATCCCGATCACCAGGCCGATTACGATCATCGTCAAAGAAAAAAGCCCCAGCTTGTTTTTCGGAATCATGAATTGAAGATAGGGAAAAACGATCTACCTTAGCCTGGAAGAATTTAAAACCAATTCCATGATAAAAAATCTATCTCTCCTTGTTTTTCTTAGTCTCATTTTTTCTTCTGTCCATTCCCAGGAAGCTTCTTCCGATTCGGTCAAAATAATGGGAGAAGTGGTATTGAAAGCTTATGAGCAAAACAAACAGTTGAGGCAGATCGCAACCGCAGTAAATTACATCAGCCACCATGACCTGGAACGGTCCAATGATATGAGCATTCTTCCGGCCATGAACAACACCCCGGGTGTGAGAATGGAAGAACGCTCTCCCGGAAGCTACCGCATGAACATCCGTGGCAGCACCGTACGTTCTCCGTTTGGTGTTCGCAATGTAAAAGTGTATTGGAACGGGATACCTTTCACCGACCCGGGAGGCAACACATATCTGAATCAACTGAGTTATTACAATTTCAATTCAATTGAAGTGATAAAAGGGCCGGCAGGAAGCCTTTATGGTGCGGGAACAGGCGGGGCCATTCTGATCAACAGCATTCCTCCTTTCCGGAAAAAAGAAATAGACCTGCGCTATTTATACGGAAGCTTCGGGACAAACAATATTGATGCACAGTGGAACGGAGGCAATGACAATATCCGGAATGTGATCAATTTTTCTCATCAGATTTCCAACGGGTACAGGGACCACACTGCCATGCGCCGTGATGTATTTACCTGGCAGTTTCAGGTTAAAGCAAGTCCAAAAGACCAGGTCAATATAAATTTCCTTTACGGAGATCTATATTATCAGACTCCGGGAGCTTTGACCAAAGCTGAATATGATGCCAATCCCAGGCAGGCAAGGCCTAAGGCCGGGATATTCCCAAGCGCTGATGATGCCAAAGCCGCCATGTATCAAAAGACAGGATTGCTCGGCATCAGCAATAATTATCAATTCGGCAACCGGATGGAAAACACAACTATTTTATACGGAGCCATTTCCCGCATCACCAATCCTACTTTCAGAAACTATGAGAGAAGGCGTGAACCTCATTATGGCGCAAGAACCATCTTTCACTGGGATCCGAAAACACAAAATGATTTTCTAAGGATCGTTTTCGGAGCAGAAACACAACAGGGATATTTTAACACCAAAGATTTTGGAATTGTACATGGCCTTCCGGACACCATACAGACCGATGACAATGTCAGGAACAGTATCATTTCTTTATTTGCACAGGCGGACCTGCGACTGAAGAATGACTGGAACATCACTGCAGGTGTCGGCAGCACAGAATCTTATATCAGGATCACGAGATTATCCGATCCTTCATTGTCTCCGCAGGAGAGAACCTACAGAAATGAATTAGCTCCACGATTAGCGGTCTCAAAAAAATTATTCTCCAATTTCTGGTTATACGGAAGCATTTCAAAAGGATTTTCTCCCCCTACCACTGCAGAAGTGCTTCCATCCACTGCAGTCATCAGCACCAACCTGAATGCAGAACATGGAGTAAACTATGAAGCAGGGTTTAAAAGCAGCTGGCTGAGGCAGCGCTTGTATATTGAAGTGAATGCCTTTTATTATGAACTAAAAAATGCGATCACACAGCGCAGGGATTTAAGCGGCGGGGATTATTTTATCAATGCCGGATCCACCCGTCAGAAAGGGCTGGAGTCACAGGCCAGCTATCAGTTTTTTAAAGACCCCAACGCTACGATCAACTACGCAAAGCTCTGGATCAGCTATACGCTTTACAATTTCAGGTACCGTAATTTCAAGCAGATCACCAATGATTATTCAGGAAATAGGATTCCGAGCGTAGCGCCCAACACAGTAGCTGCGGGAGCAGATGTCTCCATGAAAAAAGGATTCTATGCTGATCTAACCTATTTCTACAGCGATCCCATCCCATTAAACGATGCAAATACTGCTTTTGCCATACCTTATAATCTTTTAGGTGCAAGAATAGGATGGAAAAAAACTTTCACTTCAAAGAACACGCTGGATATATTCGGCGGTGTTGAGAATGCTTTCAATGTAACTTATAGTTTGGGTAATGATGTGAATGCGGCAGCCGGACGCTATTACAATGTGGCTCCGGGAATAAACTATTATATAGGAGCTTCCATCAAAATTTTATGACACCTGTGTGAACAAAATGATTTTTTGGAAAGATCATTTCTCCTACTTTTGCTCCGCTCTGGTTCCCTGATAAAAGGGATGAAAAGGGAAGTCCGGTGCAATTCCGGCGCTATCCCCGTAGCTGTAAACAATTATCCCGGATTTCCGAAAGGAGTCCTGGAATATCTCTCAGGCTGTAAACCACTGTCCGCTGACTCAACAGCAGATGGGAAGGAAACTGAGAGAGGATTGTAAGCCAGAAGACCTGCCAGATCGGTAAACCATATTTGCCCCGATTTAAAAAACCGGGGCGGCTTTCGGGTGAAAAGCGATAATGTAAAAGCCGGAGGGCAATTATATTCATCATTTATTTTCCTGAAAGCAGTCACAAAAAAACTTTTCAGAAATGAAAAAAAGATTTTTTATTGTGGCTGCTGTTTTTATCAGCAGTCAGCTGTCCGCACAAGAGGACACCACCAAAACCCTGGATGAAGTGGTCATCACTGCCAACAAGTATCCGCAGAAACAAAGTGAAACAGGAAAGGTAGTCACCATCATCAACGCACAACAACTGGAGCAAAACAAAGGAAGAACTTTGGGCGAATTGCTTAACTCGGTTGCCGGCGTCACCATCCCCGGCGCAGACAATGCACCCGGCACTAACCTGACAATAAATATCAGAGGCGGATCGGCAGGCAACACTCTGATATTGATAGATGGCATGCCTTTATACGATCCTTCGGCCAACAACAATTATTTTGACCTGAACTTTTTTGATATTGACCAGATAGAACGGATCGAAATATTAAAAGGAGGGCAATCCACCCTTTATGGTTCTGATGCAGTAAGCGGAGTAGTGAACATCATTACAAAAAGGCCCGGGACAGAAAAGACCGTCTTCAATGCCAACTTTACTGCGGGCAGCTACAACACTTTTAAACAATATGCGGGACTCGGTGGCAGAAATAAAAAAATGAACTACCTGATGAATTATTCGCATCTCAGTTCAACCGGGTTCTCTTCCGCATACGACTCCACGGGCAAACAGGATTTTGACAATGACGGAATAGATAAGCATGTGGTGAATGGGAGTGTTGAATGGATACTCAATAAAAAAATGAAACTAAAAGTATTCGGGGCCTTCAGCCACTACAAGGCAGATATTGATGCCGGCGCCTTTACAGATGATAAAGACTTTACCGTCACCAATAATGACGCACGGTCCGGCGCAGGTCTTCAATACCGGCATGATAAAGGAACCATGCATGTCAATTATTTTTTTAATTATGTCGGCAGGGTTTATCTTGACGACTCTTCTTATCGCAGCAATCCTTTCAATGATTTCTCCAGGGCGGTTTACATAGGAAGAACCCACTTTGCGGAATGGTACAGCAATTGGCTTTGGGGCAAATGGGAGCTTCTTACAGGAGTTGATTTCCGTATGAATAACACTCTTCAGCATTACTTTTCCACCGGTCCTTTCGGGCCTTATAACCCTCCGGCTTTGAATAAAATGATTAGTCAGTTCAGTCCTTATGCATCTGCGGTTTATAAAAACAAAAAAGGATTGAATCTTGAACTGGGAAGCAGGTGGAACCACCACTCGGTTTACGGGAATAATTTCACTTTTACCGTGAATCCATTCCTGATGATGAAAAACAACGTTAAGCTCTTTGCGAATTTATATTCTGCTTATAAGACTCCTACCCTTTACCAGCTATTCGATCCTACGGCAGGCAATAAAGATCTGCTACCTGAAAAAGGCATCATTACGGAAGCCGGCGCAGAAATATTTTCATCATCTTCGTTCCATGCAAGAGTTACCGGATTTTATCACGACTCAAAGAATACGATCCTGTACACTTATGACCCATCAACATTCAAAAGCCTTTATGTAAATGCGGGAGATCAGAAAGATTATGGGGCAGAAGCTGAGATCACATATAAAATATCCCGCTGGGAACTGAGTGCAAACTACACTTATACCAATGGAAAGATCACTTCTGTTTATGACGGAACCGGAGTATCCACAGGCAAAGACAGTTCGTATTACAATCTTTACCGTATCCCTAAAAATGCATTTAACCTGAATGTGATTTATAAAGCGACCGGTGATCTTCTGATCAGTGCGCAAATACATGCTTCAGGAGAAAGGGAAGAGTTCATCTACGGCGGGCCGCCTGAGAAGTTAAAAAGTTATACTATCGTATCGGTTTTCGGTGAATACAGGTTGAACAGGAACTTCAAAATTTTTCTGGACCTTAAAAACATTACCAATACAAAATATTTTGATTTTCCGGGCTACAACACGAAGAGGTTCAACTTCACCACCGGTGTAAGCTTCAGTTTGTAGAGAAATTCTTATTATGCTGAAGGTGGTATGAAAGCGGCTGTTACCTTTGCGCCAAAACAGGCCTTATGAATTTAGACCTCAGTGAACTCATTACAGTCACTTTCACACTTTTTGCTGTTATTGATATCATCGGTTCTGTGCCGATTCTTATTTCACTGAAGCAAAAGATCGGTGGTATTCGTGAAGCAAGGGCTACTATAATTTCAGGGGCCCTGATGATATTGTTTCTTTTTGGCGGGGAAGCTTTCCTTAGGCTGTTGGGGCTGGATGTCCGGTCTTTTGCAGTGGGAGGTTCCATTGTGATCTTTATTCTTGGTCTTGAAATGGTGCTGGGGCTCGAGTTTTTTAAAAGTGAAAAAGATGTAAAAGCAGCCACTGTCGTGCCCATCGCATTTCCTTTGATCGCCGGATCCGGAACATTGACCACTATAATGTCATTGAAAGCAAATTACGGAGAGACCACCATTCTCATTGCCATCCTGATCAACCTGATCATCATTTTCGTTGTTTTGAAATCATTAAGCGCTATTGCTAAATTACTCGGCTCTGCCGGCCTGATCGCTGTGCGGAAATTTTTTGGAGTAATTTTGCTGGCTATTGCCGTTAAGATCTTTGCCACCAATGCCCATGGGCTGATAAAATAACCTTTTCTTTAATTGTTAGAGAATTCAGGCCTCGTAGTACAATGCCCGCCCGTACCGAATGGTTCGTTCGGGCATGCCCGCCTGACTGAGCTCATTCGGGCGGGGATAGTACGCAAAGCAAAAATGTTGTTTGATATTTGTTGACTTATTGAAACTAAAAACGGCCTCGTAGTACAATGGATAGTACGCAAGTCTCCGGAACTTGATATCCCAGTTCGATTCTGGGCGAGGCTACTAAATAAACCTATGTTTTTCGCTTATGTTCTGAAGAGTATTCGTCATAACTACTATTATAAGGGGCATTGTGAAGATTTAGAAAAATGGTTGGCCCAGCACAACTCAGGAGTAACCTGGTCAACCCGTCCTTACATTCCATTCAATTTAGTTTATTCAGAACAATTCCGAACAAGGGAAGAAGCTATAGCAAAAGAAAAATATTTCAAGTCAGCGGCAGGAAGAAGATTTTTGAAAAAGATTCTTGCAACGTTGTATAATACCCGACCGGCTGACGCCAGTCAGTCGGGTCCGCCCGTACCGAATGGTACGTTCGGGCGGGGATAGTACGCAAGTTTCCGGAACTTGATATCCCAGTTCCCTGCCCGACTGACTTTGATTGAATCATCTTTCAATACAAATCGGTCAGGCTGGGATTCTGGGCGAGGCTACTCTTCAATCTCATTCCCAGGATCTTTACTTCCTGAAGCCTGAAATTTTATTCTTACACAATGAAAAGCCCTCTGTAAAAGCTTCGCCCAAATTTTATTTTTCTACTCTGAAAAAATGTTTACCTTAATTTATCAATTTTCTTTATATGGAAAAGACAACAAAACTGAGTCTTGCTACCGGAAAGCCCAGCATGTTCCTGCTTTTTCCCTGGGGCTTGCTATCAATAGCTATTATTCTGCTGCTGAATGTTATACTTAGTGATAGTTGGTTCGGAAAAAACTGGAGCTGGATCACCCTGGTATTGATCATCCCGGCTGCCATACTGGAAAACTTCAAGATCGGATTCACCACCATGCAGATCATGTTCTTAAAAGTGGTCTATTCACTTCTTTCCTTCCTGATCATTGGCATGGCCTTCGGAGCCGCTATCCTGAATTATTTCCAAAAGGATCAAAATAACAATCATTTAAAATTGCCCTGGTATGTATTGCTTGCCCTGCTTATCATGATGTTCATTGACATAGCCCAGCTTTTCAGTATGCTGAAAGCCGTCCGCAGGTCCTTCATGCAATTCGATCCCGACAGCTAATACAGCTAATAACGTAGTATTGATCTTTTTTATCCGGAAATTTTCTTTGGGTTCTTAAAAAGACTAAGAGGCTGTTTCAAAAGTTAAGATAGCCTCTTTTTTGCAGCCTGGGTCTTCGCGAGGAACGAAGCGATCTGCTTTAAGTGCAGTTTGCTTCGGCAATACGGTCTGACGTCACACAATGCATCCCTCTTTTATTGCCTCGCAAAGACCTACGCTCTTTTTTGAAGCGTGGGCCATCGCGAGGAACGAAGCGATCTGCTTTAAGTGCAGTTTGCTTCGACAATACGGTCTGACGTCACACAATGCATCTCTCTTTTATTGCCTCGCAAAGTCCTGCAGTCTTTTTTGCAGCCTGGGTCATCGCGAGTACGAAGCGATCTGCACCCGTGCTTCGGCAAAGGTGCCTGAATTGGATTTATTTTTTAAAAGGAAATTTGTTTACAGATCTTGCATAACATCATCATCCTCTTGAGATCTGTTCTTTAAGAAGCTTGCGGGCAAAATGTATCCTGCTTTTAATAGTTCCCAAAGGTTCATGTAATATCTCGGCTATCTCCTGGTATTTATATCCATCAAAATACAATAAAAAAGGATTTCTGAAAATCTCGGGAAGATGTTCGATCGCTTTCCTGATTTCTTTAATGTGCAAATTGGACTCTGCCTGATTGGGTATTGAAACCTGCCTCAGGTTGATCAGGAAATCTTCCGGCGTATTATCAAAAATGGTCCTCTGTCTTGCATTCCTCCTGTAATCATTAATGAAAATATTCCGCATGATGGTGTAAAGCCATGCACGGATATTGGTGCCGGTGCGATACTTCTCTTTATTGACCAAAGCCTTATAAAGAGTTTCCTGATAAAGATCGTCTGCAGCTTCGCTGTCCCTGGTAAGATTGACGGCAAATGGTTTTAAAAAATCGGCATTGCCTAAAAGCAGGTCATTAAATCCTGTTGTATTGTTGTCTTTTAATATTTCTGTTTTCATTTCCTGTCAAATTTACTGATTATAAATTCTCATTTATCCTTTCATTCCCTGATTAACGGGAAAACAACAATAATGATTCACAAAAAGTAATCCTGAAATTGAAATCGGGTAAAATGTCAGTAAGGCGGGGATAAAATTTTACAACTGACTGTTGATGATCGTGCAGGAATCCAGAAGCTTTTTCAGCCCGTTGGTAATAGAAATGTCACGCAAACGATTTAGTTGCGACATATTATGAAGATCAGTGCCGGCAAGATCATAATAACCTCTCTTAATAAGATAATGTGCCAGCTCAGTGACAGTTCTTCCGTAATATCCTGTAAGCGACAGAAGGTTAATCTGAAAAAGGCAGCCGATACCTTTTAATTCATCATAGAAAATTTTATTGCCGGCAAGATAAGCATAGCGTTCAGGATGAGCGATGACCGGAAGATAACCCTTCATCTGCATATCAAATAAAATATTCTTAACGGTGAAGGAAGGAAAAGCCATGGAGAACTCCACCAAAATCATTTTCCCGCCGAGTGGTAGTAACCGCTCATTTTTACTTACCACTTCTGCTACATGATCATCCAGGAAATATTCAGCGGCAGCCTGTATTTCCACCGGCAGTTTTTCATTGTCAACAGCGCTTTTCAGTTTCTGAAGCCTACTTAAAATGATCTCGGGTGTATTTTGATACATATCCCAAAGAATATGCGGCGTGGTGATCAGTTTTTTATATCCCAGATCGCTCATGCCTTTAATAAGCTCAATGGATGCAGTAATATCTTTCGCTCCGTCATCAATACCCGGTATGAGATGCGAATGCATATCCGTGCCCAGAATACTGAGATCGGGAGTTTCATCCTTCTTATTTCTCCTGAAAAGCACTTTTCTTTTTTTCTAAAAGGTCAAAATATAATTTTTTGGTGTCATGGACAAGCCGCTGATAACTGAAATGGGCCATCACATGATCATATCCTTTTTGACTCAGCCTTTTTCTTAGTTCATCATCTTCAACCAGGCGGAGTAAATTTTTTGAAAAATTTTCCAGGTCACCCGTTTCCGATAACAATGCAGTTTCATTCTCCAGCACCACATCCCTCACTCCTCCGGCCAGGGTGGAAACGATCGGCTTATTGGCCGCCTGGGCTTCGATCAGGCTTACCGGTGTGCCTTCATTCAGTGAAGTGAGTGCAATGATATCGGACCCTGCATTCACCACATCAATATCCTGCCGCCACGAAGTAAATACCAGTGGGTGAGGATGGCGAAAACTTTTTTCCGTTGAAAACTTCAGCCCGTTGTTCTCCGCTCTTTCTTCTATCTCACGGCGGGTCTCGCCGTCACCGACAATAAATGCCTTCACTTTCCTGGTTGTATTTTGCAGTACATAAGTAAACGCATCAATAAAAAGACGATGATCCTTTACCGGAACCATCCTGCCGATTATAGTGATCACAATGGTATCTTCATCAATGCCAAATTCTTTTCTGAATTTCTCCCTTTTTTCTTCCTTGTTGTCATGAAATTTATCCAGTTCCAGTCCCAGCGGTATGATATGAAACTTCCCTGAAGGAGCGATCCGGAAATCTTCCACCAACTCTCTTTTCTGTTGTTCGCTGATGGCAATAATGGCATCGGAATGCCGGGCCATGTACCTTTCCGCCCTGATGATGGCCTTTGTCTTCATCTTGCCGAAATAAGAATGAAATACATGGCCATGATAAGTATGCACTATCACCGGCACTTTCAGGTTTTTAGCTGCCATGCGGCCTATCATCCCGGGTTTGGCTGCATGGGAATGAACAATGTCGGGCCTGAAATCGCGGATAATCTTTTTCATCTTCAGGTAAGCCTTGTAATCCCTGAAGAAATTTATGGAGCGTTCCATCTCGGGAAGAAAAACAGGCTTGATGCCAAGTCTTTCAATCACATAATCCGCCGCTTTTTCATGGGACTCGCTTTGACCAACCACCAGCAATGTCTCAAACTCCGGCGACATGTAATGGGTAAGATAAGCGGCATTCAACAAGGGGCCGCCCACACTCAACCTGTTCAGAATACGGAGAACTTTCGGCATACTTAAAATCTGATCTGAGTTTAACTTGTTTTCAGTCAGAATTGTAGAGGGTAATCAGTATTTTTGAAAATCCGGTTAATTTCATCTTCATGGGTGCACAGGCACATCTTACCATACTTGATTTTGCTTTACTGCCCTTTGTAATAGCTATTGTTTACCTGATAGCATTTCAAATCCGCAACAAGAGGTATTCCATGAAGAATCCCCTTCGGAAATATTATATACCTGCACTTTCAGTAAAAGTTTTTGGGGCTGTTTTCATCGGGCTGATCTATGCATACTATTATAAAGGAGGGGACACTTACTATTATTTCAACCAGGCACAGGTACTGAACAGTTCGCTTGATGAATCATTTGTAAAATGGGTGAACCTTTTATTCCATATTCCCGCTGCCAATGACGTCAATTATTACAGTTACACCTCCCAAATGGAATGGTACACGGATCCCTCTTCATACACTGTGGTTTCAATCACCGCATTTTTAAGCTTTTTTACTTTTAACACCTATTTACCTACAGCCGTATTATTTGCCTATATTTCCTTTACAGGTGTATGGGCATTATTCAGAACTTTTGTTTCATTGTATCCCTCTTTGATCCGTCCTATTGCCATTGCTGTTCTATTCATTCCAAGCGTTGTGGTCTGGGGATCGGGAATTTTTAAAGATACTCTCTGCCTGTTCGGTTTAGGCTGGCTTACTTTCGGCGTTTTCAGGATATTGGTTCAAAAAGATTTCAGCCTGCGAAATATTTTATTATCCATCCTCAGTTTCCTTATCATTGCCCGGATCAAGATCTATATTCTTCTGGCTTTTCTTCCTGCATTGTTTATGTGGATCTTGTTCAACTATACCCAAAGAATCAGAAACAAAAATCAAAGAATCTTGGTGAAACTCTTTGCAATATTGATAGTAATAACCGGTTTCCTATTTTTCACTCAACGTTTTGCCAATGACCTTGGCAAGTATTCTTTAGAAAATGTAGCTCAGACTGCCAATGTAACGAGAGGATGGATATCCTATGCTTCCGGTGATGAAGGATCCTCTTATTCTTTAGGCGACTTCAGCCCGACTATAGGTGGAATGCTGATACAGTTTCCTCTTGCAGTGAACGTAACCCTGTTCAGGCCATACTTATGGGAAGCAAAAAAAATTATTGTCTTATTCTCTGCTCTCGAGGCTATCTTATTTCTCTTTATAACTTTAAAGATCGTCTTTACAATTGGTATCCCAAAGATCTGGAGAACAATAAGCAATGATCCTACTATACAATTTTGCCTGATCTTTTCAATTATATTCGCATTTGCAGTTGGAATTTCCTCATATAATTTCGGTGCACTATCAAGATATAAAATACCCTGTTTGCCATTTTATGCCATAGCGTTAATTTTGTTGTACTATAAAAACAACAAACTATTTAAAAGCCTTTTCCGGCCGCTGGGTATATAAGTACTTATTCAATGTTGCTCCATTTTTTTTAGAACATCGAGGTATTTTGCCGCATTTGCTTTAATACTGAAAAGTTCCAATACCCTCCTACTTGCAGACCGGCCTATTTGTGCTCTGATAACCTCATCTTCACTCAATAATCTGATCTTCTCTAGCCATTCTTCTTCATTGTTGACTAAATATCCCGATACTCCATTTTCTATCACACGAAAATTTGCTCCGATGGCCGTGGCTATGGTTGGTATTCCCAATGCCATATATTGTATTGCCTTCAAGCCGCTTTTTCCCAATACCCATTCTTCATCAGGCAATGGGTAAACCCCGATATCAAACCTGCGGATCGTATCTATCTCATATTCTTCTTTCCATGGAATAGCTTCTACTTCAATACCGTCAATTGAAAAATTCTCATCTCCCATCACCAGGAGTTTAAATGAAACAGTTTGAGACAATTCTCTGAAAACAGTATCCAGTAAGTGAAGGTATTTAGAAGTGCTGTGGCTACCGCTCCAACCGATCGTCAACTTATCTCTTTTTGAATAATCATCCCGTGGTACATACCGGTCCGTATCTACTGTAGAAGAAATATCTGTTGTGTTCAGATTGTATTGACGGACAAATTCATCAAGATAAGGTGTACAGGTGATCACATGGTCAGCCGCTTTCATTAAATATACCGGCTTTCTCCTCCCTTTTATGATGTTTACGGCCGAATTTGATTTGCTCTTCACATTCTTTAAGTAAATAAGATCGTCAATGTCATAGACCACTTTCTTTGAAATTTTCCGGTATAACCACTCAAAA
Organism: Chitinophagales bacterium; assembly: GCA_026936105.1. Classification (GTDB taxonomy): domain Bacteria; phylum Bacteroidota; class Bacteroidia; order Chitinophagales; family Chitinophagaceae; genus UTBCD1. The sequence continues at coordinate 10,366 of JAIXKI010000024.1, read as the reverse complement.
AAAGGAGGCCCGAAAGGCGTTACCCAAAGATGGATATATACTATGTCATAACCCGGCAGTCGGAAAAACCATATTATCCTGCGCCAATAGCCGGACACAGTAAAGAAAGCCTTTTGAAAATATCTGCCTTTTTTATAAACGATCTTCCAGAATTTTCTGCTGATAAAAGAAGTCGTATCAATCCGGTACCCCGATTCACGGAAAATATCATAATACTGTTCAAACTTCAGGCGCTGGCTTGGTGCAACATTTTCAGGATAAGGGCAAACAAAAAGTATCTTTTTCATTCCGGTAGCAGTTCTTTATAACACTTAACATATTTTGGGATGTTAACATCGAGGCTGTAAAGTTCTTTTGCCTTACTCCTTATAGCACTACGGTCACTTTTCAATAAAAAAGGAATCCGTTCAACTGCTTTTTCAAAATCACTGTTGCGAAAACCGTGGACCACATAGCCTGATCCTGTAGAATTGACAATATCTTCCACATCTCCGACCCTGTCATTGCATATCACCGGTATGCCCATCGCCATAATTTCTCCCTGCTTAGTCGGACTGCTGCTGATCTTTGAATAAGTGGGCCTTATAAAAAACACAGAAATATCACTCAGGCTAACCAATGCCGGCACTTCATCCCTCCTGCCCGGCCGGATAATTATCCTTTCCGGATCTATTCCTTTCTCCTTTGCGGCGTTGCGGATACGTTCATGTTCATCATAGGTGATGAACAGCATTTTAGCATTCTCTATCCGTTTTCCTGCTTCCTTAAAGAAGATTAACATTTCATCAAGCATGTACCAGGTGCCGATGCTTCCCAGGTAGGAAATGACAATGTCCTCTTTGGTGATCTTCAATTCTTTTTTCAAAGAATCTTTCATTTCAGCCGAGAACCGTTCCGGATCGAAAAGATCTGTGTCCGCACTGCAGGGTATCACTGATATTTTTTCAGAAGTCAGGTCTTTCACATCCCACTTCAGCATTTCCTCCGCTCCTTTATGTGTCAGGCTGATCACCTTGTCCGATTTACTCAGGAATGCACGTTCTTTCTTTTTAAAATATTTATATACCATTCTGTACGCAGGATTGGAAAGCCTCCATGCACCTGCATCCACTTTTTCATCTGCCCAGAAACCACGCATATCAAATAAAAACGGCACTCCGTATTTTTTCTTCATGGACAATCCGGCAATGGAAGTGATATAACCCCTGCAATGAATCAGTGAGAATTTTTTTTCTTTATTCAGCCGGATCGCCAGGCTTTTCATTTTCCTTAGATCTGAAACTGTAGAAAGTATGGGAGGCTTTTTGGTATATTTCAAAGGATGCCATTCGATGTTGCTATCATCACAGATCTTCTGAATAATATTTTTTCCACTGGCTAAACGATCCGGCTTTTCACAACTGATGAGAGTGAACCGGTATCCTGACCCTGATAACCCTTTTAAATAGGGCAGCACCTGTGATTGTCCCAAAGGGTCCGTCATGCCATCGTATGACATATACAGGACATTATGCTTTTTCTCCTTTCCAATACTCATTCCTGATATTCAAAATTCTGCAAACTGGTAATGTTAGGAATGTTCTTAAAACTCCAGGAAGGATGTCCAAAATTGGCTTTCCATATTTTACCTCTGTAAGGCTGCGCTACCAGTACTCTGTAAATATCTTTTGCACCGGCAGGTTCCCTTTTCATCACTTTCCCATCAGGAGCAATCAAAAAGCCTCTGCCATTCCTACCTTCGGGTTCGGCGTCATAAAACACGATCTCTGTAACCGCTTTGGGTACATAGAAATACTGAGCCGGATATCCATAGTTATCAAAATCCTGTCCTCCCGGGTGTTTAAACAGAACTATTCCGGGTGTATTTAATTTCACCCTGCTAAAACCGTAACTCGTTTGAACCTGGTACGTCGTCCCTTTGACGATTTTAAACTTGAATTTCTTAAGCTTCCACTCTCTGCCGGCAATTGTCTCTGAATAATCAAAGTTCTTTGTACCGACTACCGTATCAACAATAATACTGGTATCCGTAAATATTTTCAAAGGTGTATTGGACTCGGCCCCTGCATCCAATGAAATTTCCCCCGTAAATGGCGCTACAAAATAAAACCGGCACTGGTAGCCACCGAAACGCCAGGATTCATTGGGTATCGGCTCAAGATATTTTACTTTAGTATAATCAAAAGTAAAATCCGGTATTCTGTATAACGGGGATGAAGATGCCAGGTCCTGCAAAAATTGTTTATCAATATCTGAATCCGTCATTTGCTTTATGCCGGTTCCGTCAGGAACAATATTCCCTTTGTCCAACGGTGAGATATAATGCTGGCCGACAAATGCAGCAGTCTGCACCATCATTAAATGATGAATGGAGTATAAGTACCGGAAGATTGCGTCTTTACTTTTTTGAGTCCCGTCATGCTCATAAAACATTTTCATATAATGAACATAAGCCTTGAGTTCATTGATTCTTTTCCATTCATCACTCCCCTTTTTAACGGCGTCGGATGCATTTTTCAGGTCTCTGAGGCTGAAGGAAACATCCGCTGCTCCCTGATAATTCCTGCTCCACCTGTCAAACATGTTTTTCATATAGGGCGCTCCTTTCCCGAAGCAATCATCAAGGTATTGCTGATACAGCGAATCAAAATTTTTGTTCAGGTTCCATTGCAACTGCCCGGTAAGCCAGAACACATGCCCCATGGGTCCGGCAGCATCAGTCGTCTCCAGGTAAATGCCGTCTATCTTGTTTTCACTCCAAAATTTAAGCTTGGGCATCATGCTGTACATATTGAACTGGGGCATACCCAGGCTCCATTGAGTGATATTCCAGTAATCATATATGCCCATTTTTCCACTGATACTCTCCGCCCATTTCTTCACCATTTCCTGCGGCAGGTAAGCATTCTGAAAAGCATAAGGGATGATAACGGGGTAAACATTTTTTCTTAATTTAAAAGAAGGGACCAATGCATTATAAGGGCCGTTGCCATAAGCATACATGGTGATCACTACCTTCTTATTGTCTTCATTATAATCTTTTGCAACCTCATTGGCCAGCCACCACCATTTATCTGCATAATTTTTTATTCCCGGCATACCGGCGGGCAATGGGTCATCTGCTCCGCCTCTTCCATCCTCAGGATCTACACCCAGGGCTATAAATTCAGATTTTGATTTACTGTAATTTTGTTTTATCCAGTTCTTGTAAGCTTGCACTGCACCCGGCTGGTCAATTTTAATCCTCCCGTTCACTTTCCCTTTATCATTCAGAAACCAATCCGGATGAGCGTCCAGCAGTTGTTTGTTTTGCAAATAAAATGCTTGTCCCGTATGGCCGACCGAAGCAAAATCTGCATTGAACCTGTTCCTCTTTTTCCAACGGAGCCATTGCTGTTTATATTGATTGCCCGGATCATAAGGCTGGAGCTTCCCGAAATCCAGGCCTCCCGTTCCAAAGAAACTCCTGTTTCTGAAACTTGGTTCAAACCATTTTCCCTCAATATTTAGTTCTTTAATTTTTTTTGGCTTCACAAACCAATTGTCACCGGGGCCATACCACCTGAAACCAAGCATATCCAGGTAAGTGTAAACAGCGTTCTCCAGTGAATTTTGAGTAGTGAATTTTATCACAGTCTCTTTTTTGTCCGAAGACAAATAAAATTCCTGCCCGGTTCTGTTTCCAGGAGATACAGAATCTATTACGACTGTACCGGCATCATATTCTTTCAGGCAGGATCTCAGGTCCTGTATGACAGCCTGATCCGCTCCGTTGTAAACAATTTTTGTTTTACTCTCAGAAACCTGTGTATATACTTTGCAACTGCTGTAGAATAACATTGCAGTTACGATCAATACCCTGGTAATTCTTTTCTTTAAGATCATTTGCATTAGTTCATCCACTTTGCATACCACATCTGAAACATGAGCAGGTTCCAGATCTTTAAATATTTCTCCGTTCTTCCCTTATAAAAATCCGATAAGATCTTTTCCACTTCGGAAACATTAAATAAACCATGTTGCTTCAAATTCTCATTGCTCAGTTTCTCCATCACCAGACCTTTCAGCTCTTTGGAAAGCCAGGTCTCCACCGGTATACCAAAGCCCATCTTAGGCCTCTTCATGATGCTTTCAGGCACATATTTATGTACGATCTGCTTCAGTATATATTTTTTTTCACCATTATAATATTTATACTCAGATGGTAATTGAGCAGCCCATTCGATGATATGCTGATCCAAAAAAGGTTCCCTGCCTTCCAGGCTAACAGACATGGTGGCCCTGTCCACTTTTTGCAGAATATCATCTGCCATATAAGTCTGATAATCTATAGCCATCATAAAAGAAAGCGGGTCGCTGAATTCAGGTTTTAATTCATCACTTCTGTGATGTGTCTTTAATTCATAAAACGGCGTTTTCATCAAAAGCCGTATATCTTTATCGCTATAAACCAGGTTCAGATTTTTCAACAATTCTGAAGTTGAAGGATCATGAAGCAGGTTTTTCAATTTATCATAACGGCTGTGAAAATTTCTTTTCCGGCTGAAATAAGGCACCCTATCGGAAGAAACAGATTCCATTATAAAAGCCATCAATTTCCGTAGAGGCTTTGGTATTGATGCAATTTTATTTCCGTAACGGGAGATATAATCATAACGATTATACCCTGCAAATACTTCATCCCCTGCATCGGCAGAAAGAGCAACCGTAACTTTCTTTCTCGCCAGCCTGCTCACTAAAATAGTAGGAATAGCGCTGCTGTCTGCGAAGGGCTCATCATAATAGTAAGGGAGGTCAGGAATGATATCCAGGGCTTCCTGTGAAGTGCAATAGTATTCCGTATGATCAGTGCCCAAATGAGCAGCTATCTCTTTTGCAAAAGGAGCTTCATCCAGTTTATTATCGGTGGTGCCAATGGTAAAGGTTTTTATTTTTTCAGTCCTGTCTTTCTGTAAAAGCGCTGTGACGCAGGAACTGTCATACCCGCCGCTCAGAAACACACCCACCGGCACATCAGAAACCATCCGGTAAGCAAACGACTCAGACAATATCTTTTCAGTCTCTTCTATGGCTTCGGGTAAACTGATGCTAAGTTTTGGTTTATTATAATGATCATAAACATTCCAGTATTGTTTCAACTCAATTGTACCGGAATCAATTTTTAACCGTAGCAAATGCCCTGCAGGTATTTTGAAAGTATTTTTAAAAATGGAATATGGAAAAGATATGTATCCATATTGAAGAAATGAAGCCACCGTATTTGGATCAATTGTTTTTTCGAATTGTGGGTGTGCCATCACTGCTTTCAATTCAGAGCCGAACAGGAAAAGTCCATCTTTAAAATAATAATAAAACGGTTTTACCCCGGCACGGTCGCGGATGCAAACAAGTTCGCCTGCTCTTTCCTCATACAGAGCAATGGCAAACATTCCCCGCCATCTGTCAATGCTTTTTTCTCCCCATTGTTTCCAGGCGTGAAGGATCACCTCCGTATCTGAATGTGTCAAAAATTGATGACCCAGCGTGATCAGTTCATTTCTTATTTCATTATAATTATAGATCTCACCATTATAAACTATGTGCAAGCCATCAAATTCCATTGGCTGATTGGCGGCGGTGCTCAGGTCAATGATCGAGAGGCGGCGGTGACCTAAGCCTACCGAAAATTCATTATTGCCTGAATAATAAATCCCTTCTCCGTCCGGTCCACGATGTGATATTTCGTTGGTCATCCTTCTCAAAACAACTTCAGAAGTCTTCTTTTCAAGATCTATAAAACCGGTTATCCCGCACATATGAATTCTATTTCCTTAAAGGCACAGCTGTGGCTGGAAATCATCATTAATTTAAATATAAAGCACTCAGTTTGTAAAGAAAGTTTTGAGGAGAATATCTCTGTAATATCTTATTGTATTCGTCAGTATTGTTCTTTGGAAAACTTTTCGAAAAAGTAATGATCTTTTTTGCCAAATCATTTTTGTCCGACAGATCAAAGAAACAAGTCACAGAAGGAGCGATTTCTTTAAAAGCAGGGATATCGGAAAGCATAACGGGAAGTCCCGCACATAAAGCCTCCAATACCGCAATGCCAAAGCTTTCTGAAAATGAAGTAGAAATAAATAAATCATACTCAGGAAGTCTTTGTCTGATCTGATTTTTATTACCACAGAAATTTACTTTGCTTAAACCCAATTCCTGAACTTTTTTTCTATAATAATCTAATAGCGGCCCACCTCCCATTATATCAATTCTAAACGGTTCATCTTTTAATAATACAAAAGTTTGTATCAAATAATCATAATTTTTTTCAATATTACAATTTCCAACTGCCACGATCCGGAGATCATTTCGATCACTGATATTCTTAAATTCATGTAAATCACCGCAAGAAATAAAATTAGGCAATACTTTTACTTTTTCTTTATTGAATAGTTTTATCAGAATTCCATACACATATTCTGAAACGGCAATGCGTATCAAATTGCGATGGCGGATCATTCTGTCAATAAACATCATCATCCTTACTGATTTCCTTTTTCTCAGAGTATCGTAATCAGCAAAATGATAATGATTGAACAGCTTAATACTTTTAGGCGTAGCCAACCGGGAAATTATATTGGTCCAATAAGAATGTGAATGAACGATATCGACCTTTTTTTGCCTGATGATCTTACCAAGGACTTTCCTGGCACGAAACAGATTATGATAAGTATGAAAATCAAGCTCAATATATTCATAATTCGTCACCGGATAAACGTTAGGGCCGTGCATGGTTACTATAATATGGTCGTGCTCAGGGAGCAAAGAAACCAAACTCATTAATAGTGTTTCAGCACCTCCAAAATCCAACGAATCAATAAAGTGAAGTATTCTCATGCTTTCAGAATCAGGAAAAATATTTCCTGTAAACTCCGTAAAGGAAATTTAGCTTCTTCTCGTCGTTGGGATATTCATAATAATATTTCCCGGGAGTTTCGATAATTTCATTTAATTCGGCTTTTGAGATACACAGTTTTTTGGCTATATATTCCTTTTCCCGTTCAATATCTTCTTCATTATAAACGGGTGCTTTCAAAGCTTCGATAGCTTCCTCCCGGGTCATATTCCCGGCACAGATCTGACTGGAAAAGGTGGCCTTTCTATAATCAAGATTAAATTTTTTAGGGAGAAGGTAACTCTGGACAAATTTTGTGAACCTTGATTCATAATGCTTGCCTCCATAATAACGCCATCCAAGTTCATTCTGTAAAATTTTCATGGCATTGTCCTTATTGTAATTAACATAATTAAGTAAATAGATAATCCTGATCCCTTTAATGAACTTGTAGTATAATTCTGTTTTAAACCCGAAATTTGGAAATTTGCGAATTTTTTTTGTTCCAAACCTTTTTTGTATATAATTGAAATACCGCGTATCCTTCGCATTGTAATGCCATTTAGGAGGCAAAATCCCTTCTGTGGCAAGGTTGCCTCCGCTAATGATATATTTTACATGATATTTAGCAGCTATACGATGAAGAACTCCGAGAATGGCAACATCTGTTGGTGTTTCTGCTTCGACTACAGATGCTCTTAAAAAGGCAAGCTGCACATCTTTAAACTCTTCCCAATCCAAAACATAGCTTTCATAATCGTATCCCAATTTTTTTGCTATGTTTTTTATATTTAATATTGAGTCATCTGAATTCCACCCGTTATCCATATGCACCAATAAAACACGAATATTATTTTGCTTCAGGAGATAAGCAGCATAGCAACTATCCACACCACCGCTGATACCTAATATAGTATCGTATTTTTTATGCTTCCCATCATTTTTAATCTTTTCTATCAAAGCTTCAAATTCCTTTTTATCCGCACTTCTGCTCCCCATGATAATTTTCCTCTTTTTCAAAAAGTCAGTACAAAGATTACATATTCCGTTTTCATCAAATTGAATATCCGGATCAGTGGTATCCATTACACACCGCTTGCATTGCTGATATTTCCTATGATTCATATAAAAATTTTAGGTCCTGCTTTTCAGGGTAATTAATCAACACTCCTTTATTATTGCCGTAAAAAACAAAAAAGCTGCCTGCGGCTAAACCTGTTGCTGAGGCCTCTCTATAGGCTCTTTTAAAATCTTGAATATTTCCCGCACCTCCCAGCGCTATAACAGGTGTCAACACACTTTTAGAAATCTGTTTAATTAATTCAAGGTTATACCCGTTCATCTTTCCATCATTTTCGATTGATTGTACAATAATTTCCCCTGCTCCGTTTTTTTCTGCAATCTGTGCAAATTCCAACGGATCAAAACCAGAGGGCCTGCTTCCATTAAATGTCCATACTTGCTCTTTTCCGAATTTCCTTTTCTTTACATCTATGCAGACCGTTATAGAGGAAGATCCAAATTCATCGGAAGCCCTCCTGATAAAATCGGGATCTAAGATGGCATGGGTTCCGATAACGACTTTTTCAGCTCCCGCTGAAAGGATTTCTCTGATTTGAGAAATCTCACATATGCCGCCGCCAACACAAAAAGGCATATTGGCTTCTTCACCGATATTCTTGACCAAATCCAAAGAAATGACTCGTCGGTTACGCGTAGCTGAAATATCAAGAAATACCAATTCGTCTGCCTGTAATTCATTGAATATTCTTACCGCATTTATCGGGTCGCCGATATAACGGTAATTTTTAAAGCCCACAGATTTTACCAAATGATCACCATCAATCAATAATACAGGGATAACACGGGGCCGGAACATAATTAAATTTCAATAAAATTTTTAAAAATCCTGATTCCCTGGTCATGGCTTTTTTCAGGATGAAATTGCGTCCCGAAAATATTTTCTTTCTCAACTGCGGAAACATACTCGTACTCAAAATTTGTAACGGTCAATTTATCTTCCTCGCTTGTATCAGAATAGTGGAAAGAATGAAGAAAATAAAATTCATCTCCGTTTTCAATATGCCTTAGCAAACTGCTGCTTTTACAGATTGAAACAGTATTCCATCCTGTTTGAGGGACTTTATAGTGTACAGTATCTTTTATTTTGAATTTAACAACCTTTGCATTGATCCAGCCAAAACCGGATGCTTCCCCTTCTTCACTTTTATTGGCCATCAATTGCATACCCAGACAAATACCGAGTATCGGCTTTTTTTTAATCAATACTGCTTCATTAAGGGAATCATAAAGCCCCTGATCCTTGAGGTGTTGCATGGCTTTTCCGAAATGTCCCACTCCAGGTAATATTATTTTATCTGCTTCAAGAATCTTATCTGCATCAGACGTTACCACGGGAACCACATTCATATTATATAGTTTCCGATAAACACTATGCAAATTACCCATTCCATAATCCACAATTGCTACAGTTATGGACATACATTAATTGTTAACCAAACAGAACATATCACAATCAGCATTAAAAATAGGTAACCTCTTTATTAAACGACAAAAATAAGGAACAAACAAGATCACCTGCGCATCCAATCAGAACAATATTTTAAAAGCAAGGATTTAATCAGAATCCAGAACCACAGGAGGTATCTCTAAAGTCGATGATTCCTTTTGCTGTCGGGGTATTGAATCAAAGACATATCCCGGAACGTTATTTCTATAATTCTTATAAAGTTAACAATAACCATTCACCCCTAAATCTTACCCTCCTTATAATGTGAAATCACTATTCATTCCTGCTCTGTCAACTTCATATGAAAATCATTTAAACCCGGTATACTTTTGTAAAAACTCTTGCCAAGATTTCAGATCTTTACCTGATATTTTTTCATAAATAGAGATCCATTTCTCACGGTACCGTTCAGCAGAATAGCTTTGCCTGACAAATGTAAATGCCTCTTTAAAAATTTCTGCCGGATATTCGCCTTCAAATATTTTCATCAAAATATCAGCTGCCTTTTGTGGATCATTAAGCGGAAAGAAATGACACAATCCTTATGTAGTTTCTCAAAAAACAGGAATATCAGACACAAAAATCGGTAATCCGGCTTTTAAAGCTTCCCGCAAAGTCCTCCCGAACGATTCTGATGTTGAAGAATAAACATACAGATCGTACAACTCCATATTTTCTGAATATTCGGATTTTAGTCTTTAAAACGGATATATTCATCTTCTACAGTCTTTTCCCGGAATAATTTTAATAATTCACCCTCTCCGAAAATATCTATACTGATATTATCGATATCCTTCAATATCCGGAAAGCTCCAATAATTGTTTCATAATTCTTTTCATACTTCAGTCCTCCTACGGTAATCATTTTCAATTGCCGGCTCCCGGGCTTAATGGGCCTACCAATAACTAAACTACCCCCGTTTCTTTAGACCACTTTTGATCATTTCTTAGTTGGTTTTTCA
>JAIXKI010000010.1 GCA_026936105.1 Chitinophagales bacterium | reverse complement strand
CGGTTTATATTTTTTAAGTGCCATAGTATTCGTTTTCTTCTTTTCTTACGAAATGAATGTTGATTAAATATTTGAATACAGATCGATACTGTCGCCTTCTGCTATCGTTACATAAGCTTTTTTATAAGAAGGCTTGCGGCCTTTGATAAAACCTGCTTTGGTATAACGGGTCTTGTTCTTTGCCGGAGAGATCACCGTGTTCACATCCACCACCGTAACACCATAAAAGCTTTCGACAGCTTTCTTTATTTCCAGCTTATTGGCTTTGCGGTCAACACGGAAAGCATAGCGGTGCAGTTTTTCCTGCTGCGCATTTGATTTCTCACTCAAGACCGGCTTTATCAGTACATCAGAAAGTCTCATCTTCCTTTATTTAATCAGTTTAACAATTATGCTTCTTCTTCCTGTTCAGAAAATATTTTTGCTGCTCCTTCTGTCAATACCAGCACATCAGCATTCACCAGATCATACGTATTAATATCACTCAGTACCACGCCATTCACCTTTGGAATGTTACGAAGGCTGAGATATATATTATCATTGTATTCCGGTGATACAAAAAGAGTTTTTTTACCGGCTATTTTCAATTTTCCCAAAATATCTGCGAAAATGCCGGTTCCGGGAGACTCCAGTGTGATATCTTCTACCACAACAATAGCATTATCTTTTGCTTTGTGAGAAAGTGCCGACATCTTGGCAAGATCTTTTACTTTCCTGTTGAGCTTGATATCATATCCATGAGGCTTAGGTCCGAAAATGGATCCTCCGCCTTTGTACAACGGATTCCTGATATTTCCTTTACGGCTTCCGCCGGTACCTTTCTGACGATGCAGCTTACGGCTGGACCCTTTTACCTCTGCCCGGGTCTTTACTTTATGAGTTCCCTGGCGCTGAGCAGCCTGATATTGTTTAACCGCCAGATAAATGACATGATCATTCGGCTCAATGCCAAAAATCTCTTCCGGCAATTCAACCGTTCTGCCTGTTTTCTTTCCTTGTTTATTTAAAACTTCCAGTTGCATATTACTTCTGAATTAAAACGATTGAACCATTATGGCCCGGAACGGAGCCACTGACTAAAATGTAGTTTTTATCCGGGAATACTTTCAGTACTTTAAGCCCTTTCAGCTTTACCCTGTCGTTGCCGGCACGCCCTGCCATACGAACTCCTTTCATTACTCGGCTGGCATCAGATGAGTTACCCAAAGATCCGGGAGCCCTGGAACGGTCGTGTTGGCCATGGCTGGCGCCACCAACTCCGGTGAATCCATGGCGTTTTACCACGCCCTGAAAACCTTTACCTTTTGAAGTGCCTACTACCTCTACTGTTTCGCCTTCTGCGAAGATCTCAACAGTAATGGTGTCGCCCAGATTTTTTTCAATGGAATAGTTACGGAATTCTTTAACGATTTTCTTGGCGGAAGTAGCGGCTTTTGCAAAGTGATTTTTTTCGGCGTTGTTCGTGTGTTTTTCAGTTTTATCGCCGAATGCAAGTTGAAGGGCGCTGTAGCCATCGGAATCCTGTGTCTTAACCTGAGTAACCACACAGGGGCCTGCTTCGATAATAGTGCAGGCTACCTGCCTGCCACCGGGATCGAAAATGCTGGTCATTCCCAACTTTTTTCCAATAATTCCTTTCATGTTCTTACGGTTTTCCCCCGCAAGGTTATCAAGACATCTTCCGCAATCTGTGTGCAGAAGGTCAATCCCGGTTCATCACCGACCTTTTCCCTTTACCATTCCTGATGGTTTTTTGTTCCGCATTACTGTTGTATTTGCGGACGCTGGAAGTACCGGTGATAAACAAACCTCGAAGGGCTTGTTTTTATTTAATGGCCAGAGCTCTTTTCTTTCTCCTGAGAGAGAATTTTGAGAGATGGCATAAAAAAAATTTTATAAGAGCTATCTTTTTATATCTGTTATCAGGCTTTGATCTCAACTTCAACACCGCTGGGCAGATCCAGCTTACTTAATGCATCAACCGTACGTGAAGTGGATGTGTAAATATCCAGAAGACGCTTGTGAGTGGCTAACTGGAATTGTTCACGGCTTTTCTTGTTCACGTGCGGAGAACGCAAAACGGTAAAGATCTTTTTGCGTGTAGGCAGAGGTATAGGACCTGTGACCACAGCACCGGTGCTGCGAACAGTTTTCACGATCTTTTCGGCAGATTTGTCCACCAGGTTGTGATCGTAAGACTGTAATTTGATTCTGATTCGCTGAGACATTGCTAAAAATCCAATTTTTTATTGGGAGTGCAAAGGTAGGGTTGTGCATGATATCCTCCAAAAAGCTGAGGAAGAATTTTCTCCACTTTCTGAGATTTACAACCGGACTTTATTGCCCGGCGGGCTGAAATTTCAGGCTCAAAGTGGCAAAACCGCCCAATTCCACATGTTCCACCCTAAAATGATGATTCCCATTCAACTGAAGCCTTATTATTTTATGAGGTGATTCGTCAAAATTATATTCCGAAGGATTCCATTCATTAAAAATCAGCTTACCGTCCAGATAGATCCGGGTAGCATCGTCCCAGGTCACTCCCAATTCGTATTCATCTTTGGGCATGTTCACATTGGATTCAGCCACGGTTATAAACTGAGTGTGTTGTTGCCCATCCTCTCCTTTCAATCCACCCCACCAGGCATAATCCAGCTTATTTACTTTTTCGGAACGAAAAGGTTTTGGCGTTACTCCCTGTGGAAACAACCGGCCAGTTTTAAAAGGGTTAGAAGAAGAATCAAAGCCATACCAGCTTACCTGCCAGTTCATAGGTTGAAAGAATTTCCTGTATGAGAAGAGATATTTCTTTCCTGCTTTAATTTTTTCTCCTAACGGTGTAGTGACCTCAGAGCCCTTATATTCCACCTCGATGAATATATCGGTCCGGTTGGAAGCAATTTTTTTTGCTGTAACAGATGCCGGGAATTCTCCGGATAATGAAGAAATGCTATCTACTCCGCGAAATGATTTTATTTTCCATTTTCCTCTGGGACCCAACAGATCGAATTTCATGATGCCGCCTGTATCAACAGGATTCGTATTCCAGATGACCGGTGAACGGAAATCATAAGGTCCCCATTCGGTGATCAGAATATTTTTGCGTCCGGCCCATGCTGCAGCTCCTTTAAAAGGATCGGCAGGGTTCTTCACTACAGGAATATCAAAATTCTTATCAGCAGAAAGTTTTTCAGCAATCTCTTCGTTATAAACAGTATCCAACCCATTCACCAAAGCATCTGTTTTATAGATCTGACCACAATCAATAAAACTGTTATTAAAGATGTTCATGTCATTGGTCTGACTGAAATTAAAAACCAGGGGTACTTTATTGATACTGTTAGAGACGATTGTATAATCCCTGCTCCTGGTATCTCTGAATTTCGGATAGCCCCAGTCCGAAGGCTCTTCTTTGTTTCCCCACAACCGTACAGCTTCCTTATCCCTATAAAAAATATTATAGGTGATCTCATTCTGTTGCCCATGCTCTATGGCAATGGCGATCCTGTTATCACGAAACTTATTACTGTTTATAACCGATTCATAACTATATCCACCCCAGATGCCATGATCGCATTCATAGATCCTGTTATCTATGATCGAATTACGGCTGAAGGTCAATTCCACACCGTTGGTTGGTGCATAAGAAAAATCATTGCTTATGATCACATTATCATTGCATCCTCCCTTTCCGGTGTCCATGGTCGTTTGTCCTGCCCATAGAAAAAACCCATCGCCTCCATGGGTGACATTGTTTTTATAAAACAGGTTATTATTGCTCTGTTCATATACCAGAATTCCGGCGCTGTCCTGCCCGCGGTTGTACACTCCATCACTGTATCCCCGAACATTAAAGATGAGGCGGTTGTACATCACTTTATTCCTGCTGCTGTGGTACATCCCGATGCCGATACCTGAATTAAAGGAAAAATCATTATTGTAGATCATGCCATCGTTACACTCGGTCATCATCAGGCCATTCTGGCCACCGGTCACTTTACATTCCGCAATGACCGCATTATCACATTGCCGTAAATAGATTGCTGCACCATAACGAAGCCATTCATCTTTTTCATTATGATGATAGCTTTGCCAATCCGAAATATCTTCTTTTTCCTGTGTGCTGTTGAGATGCTGGCGATAGTTGTAACTGAAATCGCAATTCTGAATAGTAATATTTTCTACATTTCTTGCCAGCAAGGCCACTTTATAACCTTTTGCCTTCAGATTCTTAATAGTGATATTACGGCTGTTCCGGATCAGAATGGCAACACCGAAGAATTCATCCGCATTTTTCATTGAATTGCTTCCGGCCAATGTAGCATTATTAAAATCGATCGTAATATCATTTCCTTCCACCAGAATAACAGGATGATCCCAATCACTTTTTGCATCTATCCTGTAAACACTTTTTTTAATTTTAATGGAATAATTCACCACCATTCCACTACGGATCTTATGCTGCGCTTCAGAATAATGAAAGAAAACAAAAAGTAAAATGATCGAAATGAGAGATTTTTTCATGTGACAACCGGATAATTTGATCAGAGCTAAAATTAAGATCATCCGGTGAGAGTATTCAAAAAAAGAAAAGGACCCATCACTGAGCCCTTAACCATAGATACTGTTTTTCATAGATAGCATGAAAGCCGGCTTTTCCAGGAAAAGAAAAATAAATTGTGTGTATTATAGAAGCAAAACAAATGCCACCTTGTATCACATCGCTTGATTTGAATCATCAAAATCAAAATTAAAATAGCCCCGAAAATGATGGGGCTATCTGAAAGTATATTTTATTTATTTTATCAGTTATACATTCACTTTCCCTTTTACTTTAGCGATCACTTCTTCTGCGATACTATTTGGTGCGGGGGCATAATGAGAAAATTCCATTGTAGAGGAAGCACGGCCTGAACTCAATGAACGAAGTTGTGTAACATAGCCGAACATTTCACTCATCGGAACTTTAGCTTTGATCACCTGGGCTCCGCCACGGCTGTCCATTCCTTCCAGCATTCCTCTACGGCGGTTAAGATCGCCGGTTACATCGCCCATATACTGATCAGGGGTGACCACTTCCACTCTCATTATCGGCTCCAGCAAAATGGGTTTTGCCTTGCGGGCCGCTTCACGGAAACCGGATTTGGCGCACAACTCAAACGACATAGAGTCTGAGTCCACCGGGTGGAAGCTTCCGTCGAATACACGGATCTTCATATTATTCACCGGGTAATTTGCCAGAACTCCATTTACCATGGACTGTTCAAAGCCTTTCTGGATGGCAGGAACAAATTCTCTCGGAATGGATCCACCAAAGAGATCATTGACAAACTGGAAGTTCTTATCCGGATTCTCTTTCTTCCATTCTTCATCCACCGGCCCAAGTTCGAAAACGATATCGGCGAATTTACCGCGGCCACCCGTTTGCTTCTTCAGCACTTCACGATGTTCTACAGTTGTCAAAAATGCTTCTTTGTAAGCTACCTGAGGTGCGCCCTGGTTCACTTCCACTTTAAACTCCCTCTTCATACGATCAATGATAATCTCAAGGTGAAGTTCTCCCATTCCGCTCAATACGGTTTGTCCTGTTTCTTCATCAGTTTTTACTTTCAGTGTAGGGTCTTCCTCTATCAGTTTGGCAATAGCCATTCCCATTTTGTCCACATCGGCCTGGGTCTTAGGTTCGATGGCAACCGAGATAACCGGATCGGGAATAAACATATTCTCCAGCACGATCGGGTGGCCTTCATCGCACAATGTATCCCCTGTCTTAATTTCTTTAAACCCGACAGCAGCGCCGATATCTCCGGCTTCAATAAAATCAACAGGATTTTGTTTATTGGCAAACATTTTCATGATACGGCTGATACGTTCTTTTTTTCCGCTCCTCACATTCAACACATAAGATCCGGCATCAAGATGGCCGGAATAACAGCGGAAGAATGCCAGGCGGCCAACGAACGGGTCGGTCATGATCTTGAAAGCCAAAGCTGAAAAGGGTTCTTTCGCATCAGGTTTCCTGCTCACTTCTTCACCGGTATCAGGATTGATACCTTTCACAGCTTCAATATCAGCGGGACTGGGTAAATAACGGCATACGGCATCCAGCGCTTTCTGCACTCCTTTATTTTTGAAAGAAGAACCACAAAGCATAGGAACTATGCTCAGGTCAATGGTGGCTTTGCGGATGGCCTCATGAATCTCATCTTCCGTAATGGAATCAGGATTTTCAAAAAACTTTTCAAGTAGATCGTCATCATATTCTGCCACTGCTTCTACCAGGTGGGTCCTCCACTCCATTGCTTCTGCTCTCATTTCTTCCGGTACCGGGATCTCATCATAAGTCATCCCTTCCGTTTCCATGTGCCAGATGATCCCTTTCATTTTTATAAGGTCAACCACTCCTCTGAAATTATCTTCTTCACCGATCGGCAATTGAAGAGGAACAGCTTTGGAGCCAAGCATTTCTTTAATCTGTTTCACCACATTTAAAAAATCCGCACCGGCACGGTCCATCTTATTTACAAATCCGATACGGGGAACATTGTAACGGTTGGCCTGGCGCCATACGGTTTCACTCTGAGGTTCCACGCCATCCACTGCTGAGAACAAGGCGATCAGTCCATCCAGCACACGCATGGAACGCTCCACCTCAACCGTAAAGTCAACGTGTCCCGGAGTATCAATGATGTTGAAATAATATTTCTTTGTGTCAGGTGTAGGCTTTCCGTTATCCGTCGGGAAATTCCAATTGCAGCTAACAGCAGCGGAAGTGATGGTAATACCTCTTTCCTTTTCCTGCTCCATCCAGTCAGTAGTAGCGGCACCCTCATGCACCTCTCCGATCTTATGGATCATACCGGTATAACGCAGGATGCGTTCCGTTGTGGTTGTTTTACCGGCATCAATATGAGCCGCAATGCCAAAGTTTCTTTGAAATCTTAAGTCTGCCATGAAATGTTTATTTTTCGATTATTTTCTTTTTTAATGCTTACCCTTTGTAAAATGAGTGCGCAAAGGTAATAAAAGCATCGGAAAAGAGGACATAAAATTTATACACCTGACAGGTAAGCAAACGATCAAACCGACCCATTCACCTCAAATGCATCCATAAATACCAATCTCTCTGCCAGATCGCGGATCACTGCCATTCCTGATATGTTGTTTTGCATGGTTCTGAGAGGGTCAGACTCATGCAATTCATACTCCCTGATAACGATCCTGAATGGCTTCCCTGTCCACTCTGATGGTATTTCGATCTTCTCTGAATAGTCAATCTGGCCGTTTTTGACCTGGCGGAAATTCAGTATCGTTTCTTTGGAAGTAATATATGTTTTTGTAGTGCGGTCATTGATACTGATAAAAGCTTCTTCTGATTTTGGGAACAAGGCACTTTCAACAGTGACCACGATCTTCACTCTTGCATTGTCAGATCCCGTGGTCAGGTTATCCGGGTTGGTCATATAAGGAGCCGTACCTTTTAAGGAAACAGTGAATAAGTTCTTCTTTCCTTCAAAGTTCACAGTAGTTGCACGGGAAGGCAATACCTGCATCCAGTCCGAATACACAATATTGCTCAAACAACAATCACTGTCTGTAGTGCGTAACGAATGACGTTGATATCTTGCCAGCGCCAGTTTTATAAAAGGTGAATATGCAAATCCGATGAAAACCGGAATGTCGGCATAATGCAATTGCTTATCCTCATCAAACAGGACTTTATAAGCTGCCACGGACACTTTTGCTGAACTCTCCCCGGGCAAATAACAGGAATCATAAATGAGCGGAGCCTTCATCGCTTCCTCTTCATTGGCGATCTTCGGATCACTGTTTTCTATTCCAAGAGGAAAATGATCTATTTGAGGATAATTGCTATTGTTTAAATTCTGAGCCGTATAGATCGGATCTTTCCCCCAAACCGTGCAGTTCTTCGCATATACAGGATTCTTTGCAGGGTCAGTTCCTTTTGGAGGAAGAATCACTGCCAGCCTTTCATTATCGCCGCTGCTGTACCAGGGCCTCTTCATATACACCCGGATATTGGCTGTGCGCAGGTGAGCGAGATTATTTCCTTTTTCTGTTTTGATCCAGTTGAAACTCGGCAATACATAATCAATAACCGGCAAAACAGGATGGGCAGAACTTAAAATGTTCAATTGAACTGTATCACCGGATTGTGTCAACGGAATTTCTTTGCCCTTTGATTTAGCAGCTTCAATGATGCCCGTAAAATATTCACGGTATCTTGTAGTGGCTACCGGCGTGTAATCAACCATTCTGTGTTTGGTGTCATTGAATGAATGCACCAGATCGGGCAGAGTTCCGGCAGGCACCATCATCATTGTCCGGGTAGCATTCATCAGATCAAGTTCTTTGGATTTATAAGAAACCGGAATAGACTGCACATGAGTTTTAAGGGTCAGCTGTTTGGGTTTTGTATCATTCAGGTCATCCACCCATTCTTTCCAGCCGGCCTCCACATCAACTTTATCAGTGCTGCTGCCATGAACAGAAATTTTTGTTGCGATGGTAACATAAGTGTCACCGTAATTTTTCAGTAAACGTGTGATATTTTTATCAAACTCCGGCTTTTCCAATGGCTGTTGCACCGCATGAACCAGCCGTATTGTCCTCCAAGGACTGAACATCCAGTGCAATCCTCTCCTTGCATATCTTGCCACATCAGAGTTGGTATCGTTTCCAACGATCTTTTTTTGCAACCCTGAAAATCTGTCAAGGTCATCAGGCCTCCAGAAACAGGCATAGTTGATCTCTATTTGTGCTGACTTGGGAAGTGGTACGCTGAAAACTCTTTCCGAAGCATTCCATGAAGGCTCCCCTTTGCCTTCAAAAAGGCGGATCCTCAGGGAG
>JAIXKI010000005.1 GCA_026936105.1 Chitinophagales bacterium | reverse complement strand
TTAATAGATCGAAAATCTGATAGTAAGGTAAAACTTATTTTAAAAAATAAAAAGCCAATAACAAATTATTTATGCACAGTATGATCACATCTCAGATATGCATCTTTGCTTTTTTGGCCAGTAATTCTTCTTCCGATTCACGATATAATTCATCCGGAATACAGCAGTCCACCGGGCAAACAGATGCACATTGCGGCTCATCGTGAAAGCCTTTGCATTCAGTGCACTTATCGGGAACTATATAATAAATATCATTGCTGATAGGCGGGTTTTTCTGGTCTGAGTCCATGATACTGCCATCCATCAGTGTAAAAGGGCCTTTGACCGTAGTTCCGTCTGCAATAGCCCATTCCACACCGCCTTCATATATTGCATTGTTGGGGCATTCGGGTTCACAGGCCCCGCAGTTAATACATTCTTCGGTAATCTTTATAGCCATAAAAAAATATTAAAGGGTTGTAAATAACTTTGTAACAAATATACTTGGCATCAATGAATTTACAATACCGGATCAGAATTTTATTGGACCTTGGAAAATATATGAGGTCCGGTGATGAAAGCTGGAAAGAAACAAAAGAAAAAGCATTTCATGAGAACAGTTGGTTCACCCCGAAATTTATTGACCTGGCAATCGCCAATATCACAACATATTACTTAAAAAAGGAATCGCTGGAAAAATGGGTGGAAGACGAACACATTCCGGAATTCAATTTGAATCCCAGGAAAGTTGGCATTGTGATGGCAGGAAATATTCCTCTTGTCGGCTTTCATGACATGATTTCTGTCTTTATTTCAGGACATCATGCCATCATCAAGCCCTCTTCAAAAGATTCTGCGCTGATCAGGCATTTGACAACAGTGATGCAGAGTTGGGACAAGGAGATTGCAGAACTCTTCAGTTTTTCCGATATACCAAAAGGGTGCGATGCCTACATCGCCACCGGAAGCAATAATTCCTCGAGATATTTTGAATACTATTTTAAAAAGTATCCTCACATCATCCGGAGAAACAGAACTTCAGTGGCTGTACTTAGCGGAACGGAAACCAAAGAAGAACTGAGTAGGCTGTCAGACGATGTGTACCAGTATTTCGGGCTCGGATGCAGAAACGTCACCAAGATCTATGTACCCGAACAATACGATTTTCTGCCGCTTCTGGATGCTTTTAAAAAGTATGACCATCTTTCGGAGCATCATAAATACAAAAACAACTACGACTATAACCTAGCATTGCAGATACTGAACAAAAAATTTTACATGACCAACGGCTCGATCCTATTATCAGAAGACAGCTCCGTTTTTTCTCCGATCAGCCAGTTGAATTACGAATTCTATTCCGAAAAGGACAGGGTGATTACCACTCTGGAAAATAATTCCGATATTCAATGCATTATCAGCAGTGAAAAAATCCCGTTCGGGAGTGCGCAATGCCCGCTTATCAACGATTATGCAGACGGTGTAAATACCCTTTCATTCCTCAAAAACCTGTAAATCTACTCTGTGTTTTCTTGCCGATTATTTTTAAATTTGCAATCAGAAATACGAAGAGCTTAGTAAATGAATTGTTAAACTGATTTAGCAGGTCGTTAATCAAAGCCCGGATAAATAATTTTGTGAAACAAATGCATGAAATTTGACATCCAGATTCAACATTAAATTTTTTTACAGAAAAAAACAAAGCATATGAAACTTAAACAAGTTGTACTGATCGTAGCATTAAGTGTAGCTTCGGCATTTGGCGGAATGTGGCTGTATGGAAAATATTTTAATAATTCTTCTGCTTTCTTACAAACCACCGAGGGCAAGATACCTGCAAACTATGCAGGATTTTTTGACGGCACAAAACCCACCACCGTTGAACCCGTTGATTTCACCAAAGCTGCAAATGCAGCGGTACCGGCTGTGGTACACATCAAAACCAAAATACCTGCTAAAAAAGTAAGCAATAATTTACCACGTAATCGTGGAGGCATAGATGATTGGTTCGATCAATGGTTCAATTTCGGGCCTACCATCATCCCTGAACAAAGAGCTTCCGGTAGCGGCGTCATCATAAGCAATGACGGATACATCGTTACCAATAACCATGTGATAGCAGACGGAGAGAACGGAAAAGGAGTAGCCTCTGAGATCACAGTGACGCTTCACAACAAAAAAACCTATAAGGCAAGAGTGATCGGAAGAGATCCGAGTTCTGATATTGCAGTCCTGAAAATTGATGCCACCGGACTTCCTTTCCTTCTTTATGGTAATTCAGACAATCTTCAGTTAGGCCAATGGGTTCTGGCCATAGGTTATCCTCTGAACCTGAACACTACGGTAACCGCAGGTATCATCAGCGCCAAAGGCAGATCTATCGGTATCAACAACCGTCAGAGCAATACTCCGGTAGAATCATTTATTCAAACGGATGCTGCAGTGAACCAGGGGAACAGTGGTGGCGCATTAATCAATACAGAAGGCATGCTGATCGGTATCAACTCTGCTATCCTGGCACCTAATGGAACTTATGCGGGTTATTCTTTCGCTATTCCGGTAAATATCGTTAAGAAAGTAGTGAATGATCTGATCGAATACGGAAGTGTTAAAAGAGGTTATCTCGGTATAAACTATATTTCTTCTGAAGATGATAATGAACAGGCTGTTACAAAAGCCGGTGTGAAAGACGGACAAGGAGTATTTGTTTCAGCAGTTCCGCCTGATGGCGCTGCAGCCAAAGCAGGAATTAAAAAAGGCGATGTGATTACCAAAGTAAACAATGTTTCCGTAAACAATGGTATGGAAATGAGCAGCCAGATCATCAGCATGAGACCCGGCGATAAGGTAAATATCACCTATGTACGGGATGGAAAGACGAATTCTGTAGCTGTTACATTAAAAGATTCTCCGGGACAAACAGACATTGTAGTTAATAATTCAGACCTGAACTCAACATTGGGTGGCCAGCTGGAAAATCTTTCAAAAAGTAAAGCTGACTCTTACGATATCTCAGGTGGTGTTGTAGTGACGAAAATTGACAGAGGCGGACTTTTGAGTAAAACAAGAATGGAAGAAGGTTTTATTATCACCAGTGTAAATGATAATGAAATCACTAACCTTGATGACCTTAAAGATGCTCTTTCAGGAGTATCAGGCACAGTAAGGCTGAGTGGTATCTATCCCGGATACGACGGGACTTATACCTACCCTCTCAATCTCGGAAACAATTAATATAAATTTAAGTTGAATCTTCTGAAGACCGGTTTGAATGAGCCGGTCTTTTTATTTGCTGTAAACCAGGTATTCCCAGTTTTTCATACTGAATGAACCCGATCCATCTAGTAATGCAGAAGCACCTGAAAATATATTTTGATATTCACCTGTAACATTCTCACTCTTAAATTCAAATTGCAGATCATTTTTTGCAGAAAGGTTGAGAATGACCAATACTTCTCTTTCCTTATTCTTTCTCAGATAAGCCAGCACATGTTCATCTTGCGTGGTCTGAATGCGGTATATCTGAACTGCTGGATCGCCTCCACGTAAGGCAGGATGTGTTGTATGAAGTTCCAGTAACGTTTTGTAAAAATCATGAAGCAAATATTTCCCTGTCCATGCAATGGCATCCTTATTAAAAAAATCAAGCTTTCTTGTCAATGGCATTTCCTGTCCGCTATACACAAGTGGGATCCCGCCGAAAGTAGCACACAACACAGCAAACGGTTTTGCGGCATCCCCCATTCTTTCATATTCGCTGCCGCTGTGGGAATTCTCATCATGATTACTTGTAAAATAAAGCCGCAGCGCTTTCTCAGGAAATACAGTAAGATATTTTGTGAGTGTACTTTCCAAAGCGCCCATGCTTTTTTCTCCCTTCCAGTAGGCTTCCAGGTTGTGTAAAAGCTCCCAGGTGAAACTCGCATCAAACACTTCATGATAGGAAAGTTCTTCCGTTTCTCCCAGCCAAAACAAAGGCTTGATCTGGTCCAATCTCTGCCGGGCCATTCTCCAGAATGAGAGAGGAGTAAGATGGGCCATATCACAACGGAATCCGTCAATATCACATTCATTCACCCAGAACTGCATGGTTTCGATCATAGCCTGCTGTTCTCCTATGCTGTTATGATCGATTTGAATGACATCCTGCCAGTCATAAGGTGATTGAAAATTTCCGTGACTGTCCCTCACATAATATTCAGGATGATCTTTTGTCCACACATGATCCCAGGAAGTGTGATTAGCCACCCAGTCCATCATGACCCTGATGCCCATGGAATGAGCCTGAATGATGATATCTTTAAAATCATCCAATGTCCCGAATTCAGGATTCACTGCCTTATGATCGCTGATGGAATAATAACTGCCCAATGTTCCGATCCTTTTCATTTTGCCGATAGGGTGAACAGGCATGAACCAAAGTGTTTGCACACCCATTGCTTTCAGGCGTGGAAGATGCGATGCAAAAGCTTTGAAAGTGCCTTCCGTAGTATATTGTCGCAGGTTCACCTCATAAATATTCGTGCTCAACGCCCATCCGGGTGGAGAAAATTCCTGCTGCATCTTTCTTTTGATGAAAATTAAAAATTAAAACCTTCCACAATTTCGGAGAATAATTTTAAAGAATGATTATATCTTTTCTTCCCGGCAACACCGGTTTCATTGTTTAACTTGAACTGAAAACTCTTTTTATGGGCTTGTTTTCCTGGATAGGAAAAGGTTTGCATTCACTATTTACACCCCGTTCATTCAAAACAGGTGAACATTTCGAGAACTATGCAAGAAAGAGGTTGTTTCCCGAAAGATATTATGAATTGCTGCAAAGGACCTACGGCTATAACAAGAGAGCGCAACAATTTGTGCATTCTTCCAACCCGGATTTCAAACTCCGTGACCGGCGTACGTTGAAAACATTTTATGTAGAAGTGAAATACCGGAAATATTTTTATCAAGGGAAAACGGTCTGGTGCACCGAACAACAATTGAAACGCTACCGCGAATGCAATAATGAAGCTCCGGTGTTTGTGTTATTGGGTGTCGGCGGCTCTGCCTTAAAGCCAAAGTTTGTCTTTCTCATCCCTTTGAGGGTTGCCAATTTCACTGAACTTTTCCTTTCTGAAACAGAAAAATACATGATACATCCGCTAAAACCTGTTTCTTCAAAGACCCTGTGGAGAAGATAACTCCGGTAAAAAAATCATGCTGAAACTGCTTGACATATTCCTCTCGCTTGTCCATCTCTTGATTATCGGATTTAACCTTTTTGCATGGATATGGCCTGCTACTAGGAAAGCACACCTTATTGTTGCAGGACTAACT
This sequence comes from Chitinophagales bacterium, assembly GCA_026936105.1. Lineage (GTDB taxonomy): Bacteria > Bacteroidota > Bacteroidia > Chitinophagales > Chitinophagaceae > UTBCD1. Next base: position 66,667 of record JAIXKI010000005.1, on the reverse strand, counting down.
CTTGCAAGCTGGTTCATTCTGGGAATATGGTATGGCTGGGGCTACTGTCCCGTCACCGATTGGGAATGGAGCGTAAAAGAAAAGTTGGGCGAAACCGGTCTGCCCAACTCTTTTATAAAATATTTTGCCGATAAAATGACGGGAAGAAACTTTCCCCCTGCACTTATTGACCGGCTGACCTTGTTTACCTTTCTGGCCGCCATCATCGCTTCTGTGTATGTGAATTACTTCAGAAGTAAAAGAAAGCAACGGTAAAAAAATCTGACCGCCCGGCCTGAATAAAACAGTTTACATTTTTTTAGCGTCAGCAGAGAACTTTGAAAGCCCTATATCCGTCAATGGATGTTTCAGCAATCCGAGGAATGGTTCCAGAGGACAGGTACAAACATCGGCTCCTGCTTCTGCACAACGAATAATATGATTCGGGTTGCGAATTGAAGCAGCCAGTACCTGCGTCTTTATTCCCTGCGCCCTGTATATCTTCACGATCTGTTCAACAAGTTGTACACCATCCCATCCTGAGTCATCAATCCTGCCGATAAAAGGTGAAACATAAGCAGCTCCGGCCTTTGCGCACAGCAAAGCCTGACCTGCAGAGAATACCAAGGTACAGTTCGTCCTGATACCATGATCGGTAAACCATTTCATTGCTTTGACTCCGTCTTTTACAATAGGCACTTTCACTACAATGTGCGGGTGTATGGCGGCCAGTTTCTGACCTTCTTTAATGATCTCATCAAAATCAGTGGAGAAAACTTCTGCACTCACATCGCCGTTGACCATTTCGCAAATGGTCCGGTAATGGTTCATCACTGCAGCTTCACCTTTAACCCCTTCTTTTGCCATCAGTGTGGGGTTTGTAGTAATTCCATCCAGAATTCCTAAATCGTTGGCTTCCTTGATCTGTTCAAGATTGGCTGTGTCCAGAAAAAATTTGATCATTTGAATTTATTTTTAAAGACTCTAAATTGAAAATTCTTTACATACAAACAAAGCAGAAAATAAAAAGTTTGACAGAAGAATGAAAATAAAAAAGGCAGGCTACTCACATCGCACCGCTACAACCACTTATCCTTGCTGCCTTCCGGCCCTGGGGAGGTTTAGCAGGAGCTGGTCGTGTAAGACCTGCCACTGCAAATATAGCATAAAGTAAAAAATCGCAGATGAGGTTGTATCCTTACCTGCCCCGCATTATGGAATTGGTAGTCACATAACCGACCAGTTCATCAGCACGGGCTCCGAAGGCCCGGTAATACACCAAAACGGTATAATTATTTTCTGTTTCGGCATAATTTCCTTCGGTGTTTTCAAAAACAAACTGAGGCCCTGCCCTGCGGTTATCACTCATAGTGACATAAGAATAGTTATAGTATCCCTGCTTCATAAAAAGAGTCTTTTGATAAACCCCTTTATCCGGGTCAAAATCCATCCTGGAAGATGTATCCTGTGCATAATTGGTCAGCTCGCCAAAAAGGTAAATATCTTTTCCTTCATACTCACGCCCTCCCGGCGGCACAAAAGTGAAAATTACATGGGCATAATCTGATTGCCAGTACGGGTTCAGGTTATCTATATTTTCTATAGTGTAAATGCCGTCAAGGTCCCGGTAAAATAGATAAGGCTGCCTGATTCTCTCTCCGTCGGGTTTAACAAAAACATACACCTGGTGTGCAGAATCGGGTACCAGTCTTTGCATCCTGTCGCTTCTCAATCTCAGGCTTCTCAGGTCTATCCATCGCCATTCTTTTCCTGCTTCAAAAGTGGTGGTGGCATCGTCATAGTATTCAAAATAATTTCCTCTGAAAATGGATGGCCTTTCATTGTACAATGCGGTAGGCCAGATATTGTTTTGAAGAATCACCACTTTCAGGTCCTGCGGGTTGACTATCCTGATCTGCGGGCCGGGGGTCACTCCTACCTGTACCCGCTGATGGGTACGGTACAATTGCCCTCCCATGGGCTGCAACACCTGCGCTGCAATGGAAGTTTTATTTTCCACGATCAGAAATCTTTTCGTAAAGACCAACTGAGCAGTATCATTGTCCAGAAATACTTTCAGCAAATAATTCCCTGAATGAAAAGGCACGCTGTTCCTGTCGGGAATGAGCGCCTGGTAATTGGTATAACGGGTGAATGAAACAGAGGACATCCGGTAAGTGCCAATCCTGGTGGACTGAAACCCCCTGATATAATCAAAGGGCTGCAGGTTAGCAGGCGTCCAGTCGGAATTGCACAACTGGTAGGTGTAGTAATAATTTTTTATATCGGCATCCAGATCGTCAAAGACCAGCTCCAGTTGTTCATTGCTGTTCAGTTTCAAAACCGGGTAGCTGTACATATCTCCCGCACGGAATAGTTTCACCGTATGAATATTATCCCGGTAAATATGATCCGGTATCTGCGCAAAGGCAGAGAATGATGGTGTCAAAAAAAATAAAACAATCAGCTTTTTCATCAGCAACATCAGATAATTGCATCACAATATTGTGAAAAATGGCGGAAAAAGAAGATAAATCTTTTTTACAACCTTACTTTTGAAAAGACAAATAACTCAAATTGAAGGTTGCAGGCTTTATAGCAAACCGGATTGCATTCAATCAACAACGGTCATTTTCACGGTTCATCATCCGGCTGTCCATTGTTGCCACGGTCATCAGTGTGATGGTGATGATCGTAACATTGGCGCTTGCCAATGGATTCCAGGAAAAGGTGGCAGACAAGATCTTCAGTTTCTGGGGCCATATACGCATTCAGGAAAGACAGCCCGACAAAGCCGTGATCGCAGAAGAAACCCCCATCACAAAGAATGACACCCTGATACAGGAAATAAAAAAGAATCCTGATGTGGTGAGCATCCACCCTTTCGCCACCAAATATGCCATTTTAAAAACCAAAGAAGACATCGAAGGTGTGTTGCTCAAAGGGCTGGATAGCACTTACAATTATGATCACCTGAAGCAATTCATGCAGTCGGGCAAATTTATTCAATTCAATGATTCCACCTACAGCCGTGATATCTTGATCTCCTCCTACACCGCATCGCAATTAAAGGTGAAAACGAATGACAGGATCCTGATTTATTTCATCAGGCCCGATGGTACACTGCGGCCCGACAAACTTACCATCACCGGGGTCTATAAAACCGGTATTGAAGAATACGATAAGGTCTTTGCCATCGGGGATATCAAACTTATTCAACGACTCAATGACTGGCCTCCTTCGGACATCGGAGGTTATGAAGTTTTCATTAAAGATTATCACGACATTGATAAAGTTGCCAACAAAATATATGACCTCAATGATTTTCCGCCGACCTGGGATGCCAGAAGTGTAAAAGATATCTCACCGAATATTTTTGACTGGCTGAAAATGCAGGACACAACCCGCAATGTCCTTATCGGTTTCATGATCATCGTGGCCGTCATCAATCTGATCACCTGCCTGATCATTCTTGTACTGGAGAGAGTACGCATGATCGGGATACTGAAATCATTAGGCGCTACAGACTGGACCGTTCAAAAGATATTTCTTCGTCATTCCCTGATCATCACCATCACGGGTATCCTGATCGGCGCTGCACTGGCTCTTGGTTTTCTTTATTTGCAGGAAGCCACAGGTTTCATCAAACTGAAGGAAGAAGCATATTATCTCAGCACGGCAGCGGTGAAGATAGTGTGGTGGCAGGTAGGCGCCATCTGTGCCGGCACATTATTCATTTGTTTCCTGGTGCTGATGATCCCCACTTACCTGGTAAAAAAGATCCAGCCGGTGAAAGCGATCCGGTTCCGCTGAGTTTTATGGCAATACGGTGAACTGAATAAATTTTAAAAATCATAACTTACACGCATCACTTTGATCCTGCCGGATCATTAATTCATTGACCAATGCTCGATATTTACCGACCAAAGAACCCTGCCGTATCGGTCATCATGGCCACCTACAACCGTGCTGCCTATCTGAACAGGAGCATTTCATCATTTCTCAACCAGACATACAGGGATTGCGAGCTGATAGTGGTTGATGACGGAAGTGAAGACAATACATTCGAAATCGTAAATAAATTCATGAACGGTCATGAAAACATAAGATATATCAAACACAGCAACCGCAAGCTTTCTCTCTCAAAAAATGCCGGAATAAAAGCGGCTGCAGGAAAGTTCATCGCTTTCCTGGACAGTGATGATGAATACAAACCCGATTACCTGGAGAAAAGAGTGGAGTTCATGGAAGCAAACAAGGATGTGGACCTGATAGAGGGCGGTGCTATCATCATCGGCGACCCTTATGTAAAAGACAAATATGATCTCACGAAAAAGATCCATTTATCGGAATGCCCTATCGGCCCCACTTTTTTCGGAAAAGCGGAAATATTTTCCAGCCTGGATGGTTTTGATAAAGACATCTATTACAGTGAGGATAGCTATTTCTGGGAAAAAGCAGAAAAGGTTATCAGTGTAAAAAAAATAGATCATCCGGGATATCTGTATTACCGGGACACTCCCGGAAGTATTTGCAACACCGTTTGAAAAACATTTTTATCACAGATCAAAAAATATGAGGCCATGAACGGATCTTTTGAAGACATTTTTAAAAAAGCATTTCAGGAATTGAAAAAAAGGGGAATGGAAGTGGTGATCGTTGACGACAGCAAAGAAAAATTCTTTGGCGATCTTGACGGCGCTGCCGTTTATATCGGCTCATCACTCGACTGGGAAACGAAATTATTTACCATGATCCACCTTGCTGCTCATAATTACCAATGGGCCGGCAATGGACGTTATGCGGAGATAGGCTCGCAATTGTTTTACAAACCTGATGAAAGCCTGATCCGTGAATTACTGGCTTATGAAGAAGAAGCTGCCGGCATTGCCATCTCCCTGTTGCATGATCTCGGAATATTTCACCTGGATGAATGGTTCACTGAGTTATCACGTAATGACCTTGCTTACCTGGATCACTTTTATCATACCGGTGAGGAAAAACAATTAAAGGATTTTAAAAAAGATACAGTGCAGCCTTTCAAAAATGTCTCTTTGCCAGAGGTAAAAAAATTCCGTAGGAGAGTAAAAGTGCAAAAAGGAGTTGTTGTGTATTGATCCGGTCAGGTCAATCTTTCCAGAATAATACCCGTGGCTACGGCGGCATTCAATGATTCCGCTCCCCCTTTTCCCGGGATAGTGATCATGACATTGGCAAGTTTTAATATATCATCGCTGATGCCTTTGGATTCATTTCCGATCAGGATAATGCCTTCAGTCATCTTTTTCATAGATGTGATATCCCTGCCCTGCAGCACAGCAGCATAAATGCGTACCTCTTTTTGCTGAGCCAGCCATTGAGAAAGATCTTTATAAAAAACCTTAACCCTCGCAATGCTGCCCATGGTAGATTGCACCACTTTGGGATTATAGATGTCGGCGCACTCACGGCTGCATACCACCTGACCCACTCCAAACCAGTCGGCAGTGCGGACGATAGTGCCCAGGTTTCCGGGATCCTGGATCGTATCAAGAACAAGAGTGATCTTCCCTTTGGTGATGATGTGGCCGTCAACAGGATCCTTTTTCACCAATGCCAGAACTTTATTGGGCGTACTCAGGTGAGAGATCCTTTCCAACTCCACAGGCGATATTTCAGTAACAGAAACTTTTATTAACAGATCTTTATTTTCTTCGATCCAATCTTTCAGGGCAAATACTTCTGTGATCCGGCCGGGAACAGACATCAGAAGTTCTGCAACAAGCTTGGGTCCTTCCGCTATGAAGACACCTGATTCATCTCTGGATTTTTTATGGCCTAAACTTTGAATATATTTGAGCTTCGATTTAACAAGCATAGCAGCGGTTTACATTTATGATATCCGGCAAAACAAACTATCTTATATCCATTATCCAAGCGATCACTGCCGGTCTCCTTCTTTTTCTGATCGTTTCCTGCGGAGTGGTTCCCAAAAATTATCCACGCAACAAGCCGTTCGTGTACGAATATAAGATTAACCTGGAAGGAAATTTTACAAATAAGCAGAGAAATGAACTGATCAACCGTCTGGAAAACCAGATGGACGACAGCATCCGGGTGAGAGTGATCCCCCAGATATACAGGCAGGTTCTGAAAAAACCGCCTCTGTATGACCCGGCGAATGCAGACCGCTCCCTCAATTTTATGAGAGCGTTGTTGAATTCACTGGGTTACTTCCGTGATTCCATCGGCTACTACATTACTGTTGATTCTTCTTTTAAGGACCAGTTGAGAACAACCGTACACTTTGTCATCAAGCCGGGTAAACAGGTTCTTCTTGATTCCATTTCTTACAATATAAAACAGCCTGAACTGCAGCAACTGGCAGAATCCACCCTCAGCAAAGCATTGATAAAAAAGGGAGATCCTTTTGCCAAAGCCAATATATCCAATGAACTGACAAGACTGGTGGATCTCTATCGCAATAACGGCTATATGCGCTTTACCATGGATGAACTGAGAGGATTATGGGATACCCTTGATGTATCCCTGCTTACTGTTCCCACCGATCCCTTCGAGCAACTGGAGATATTGCAACGATTAAAAGAAAGAAGGGAAAACCCCAAGGCAAATCTCGAAATACAACTGCGTCCGGGTTATGACAAGAATAAACTGATCAAGTACCATAACGGAAATGTCACCATCTATCCTGATTACAGTGCAGACACAGCCGGACATACTCTTCATGAAGAGATCGTTGACGGCGTTAAAATCAATTATTACAGAAATATTGTAAAACCCAAACTGCTGCCGCAAAACATTCATCTGCATCATGGGGAAGTGTATAATCAGGATGAATATTACAGAACTCTGAACCGGTTCAACTCGATCAGCACCTGGCGGCTGGTGAATATCGAACAGATCCCGAGAGGAAATACCGATACGGTCGATTATGTGATCCGCCTGACACCGGCAAAAAAATTCTCTTATACGGCCAACCTTGAAGGAAGCATCAATCAAAGCATTATTTCAGGAAACCTGTTTGGAATAGCATTGAATCTGGGATTGCAGAACAGAAACTTTGCGAGAGCTGCAGAACAGGCTAATACCAATGTAAGGTATGGCACTGAACTGGGCAGTTCAGGTGGGCAAAAATTCATTCAGACCAAGCAGATAAGCATCGGGCATAACATTTATTTTCCGAGAGTGATCCCCAATGTCCTGAACGTACCGGATAAATACAGGGATAATTTCAGAACGATTTTGGGATTTAATGCTGCCAGTACCGACAGAAGATTTTTATTCAACCTGAAAACCTTTAATGCTTCCTGGGGATATGATTTTCAACTGGGTAAAAAACTCTTTTCGATCCGCCTGCCCAACATCGAATATTCATTGTTAAGAAAGAGGGATAGTCTCGATACATTGATCAAATATAATCCGCTGCTGAAAAATATTTTCACAGACGGACTGATCTCATCCGTAGCCGCAAGTTTTACCATGAGCGGCGGTAAAAATTCAAACCTCAATATCCTCCGCCTGAATGTGGAAGAATCAGGGTTGCTTTCAGGCCTGATCAGAAATCCTTTTCTTGATAAAGAATTATACCGTTATATAAAGACCGATATCGAACTGGCAAGAAAGGTTCAGTATAAGAAATCATCACTGGCGCTTCGGTTCTTTGCCGGGATAGGTTATGAACTCAATTCAACCCGTAATCCTGATAAAAGAAATAACCTTCCCTTCTTCAAAGAATATTTTGGCGGCGGGCCCAACAGTATGCGTGGATGGAAGCTGCGTCAATTAGGTCCCGGTTCCCTGATCAGGGATTTTACAGGCATCAGCGGAACTCCGGAACGGTATGGTGATCTGCAACTGGAAACAAATTTGGAATACCGTTTTCCTTTCTTCACTATTGCCGATGTAAAAGTGAACGGGGCGCTGTTCAGTGATGTGGGTAATATCTGGTATCTGAAAAAAGATGCAGGACCCGCAGAAACTGTTTTCAGCTTCAGCCGGCTCCCAAAGGATATCGCGATAGATGTGGGTGCAGGTTTAAGAATTGATTTCAGTTTTTTTGTAGTACGTCTCGATTATGCTTATAAGGCCAAAGACCCGAGTCCTGACCTGGCACATGCAGCCGATCAGAATAAATGGTTCTATGGATGGAAGCCATTTGGCGGACAGTTGCAGATTGGTATCGGCTATCCTTTCATTTTCTGATGTGACAGTTCCTTATCTTTTATTCCTGCTTCAAATTCTTCAATGCTCATTGCATCTTTAATTTTAAAATTCCCGATCCTTGTGCGGCACAGGCTGCTGAGGTAAGCGCCACATCCAAGTTCTTTCCCCATGTCATGAGCAAGGCTCCTTATATAAGTTCCGGTGGAGCAAACCACTCTGAAATATACCAGCGGTAATTCAGTCTTTGTGATTTCAAATTCGCTGACCCTGATCTTTCTTGGTTCTAATTTCACTTCCTTTCCTTTCCTTGCCAACTCATACATCTTTTTCCCATCCACTTTTATGGCAGAATGTGCCGGTGGTATCTGTTCGATCTCTCCAATGAATTTCCGGGCAGCGTTAATAATATCCTGTTCAGATATGTTTTCTAACGGCTTAAAATCCCGGGGTTCACTTTCAAGATCATAAGTGGAGGTAACGGCGCCAAGAGTAAATGTTCCAGTATATTCTTTTTCCTGGGCCATGTACTCATTGATCTTTTTGGTGAATTGCCCGGTGCAGACAATAAGTAATCCTGTGGCAAGGGGGTCAAGCGTACCGGCATGGCCCACCTTTTTTATCCTGATCAGATTACGGATCTTTTTCACCACATCAAAAGATGTCCATTTCAATGGCTTGTTGATCAGCAAAACTTTTCCTTCCTCAAACGAATTCATCCCGCAAAGATAAGATCACCGCAACCTGCAGAATCATTTTGCCTTTAACTGTTAAAAAATATGAACCCGTTCTTTTTCAGTTCACCTGTTCTCATATTGACATCCTTGTTTTCAACTCCAGGTATTTATTCACAGTGTTTACGGTAAGATTTTCGGGGGCGGTCAGAATGGAGGGGATACCGTTTTTATGCAATTCTTTTACCATCAGCCTTTTTTCAAAAGCGAATTTCTCTGCAATGGTTTTTATGTAAATATCTTCCACTGTTGAAGCTTTACTTTCGATCAGCGAATGTAATTCCGTGTTCTCAAAAAACACCACCAGCAACAGATGATAGTGAGCGATCTTTTTCAAAGCAGGCATTTCTCTTTGCAGGCTTTCCACGGATTCGAAGTTGGTGAACAATACCAGCAAACTCCGGTTGGTGATACGGTTCCGGATCACCGAAAATAATTTTTCAAAATCAGGCTCCAGGAATTTTGTTTCCTGACGGTAAAGGCTTTCCAGTATCAGGCCCATCTGCGTTGGCCTTTTATCTGCCAAAAGAAAAGTATCCATGTCTTCTGCAAAAGTGATCAGGCCTGCTTTGTCCTGCCTGATCAATGCAACATTGGAAAGCACCAGCGTGGTGTTGATCGCATGATCGAGTAAAGTGGATCCGCCAAATGGCATCTTCATCACCCTTCCTTTGTTGATAAGGCAATAAATCTGCTGGCTCCTCTCATCAGTGTAATTATTTACCATCAGGCCGGCCTTCCGTGCCGTTGCCTTCCAGTTGATAGTGCGGTAATCATCACCGCGGACATACTCTTTGATCTGCTCAAACTCCATGCTGTGGCCGATCTTACGAATACGTTTCACTCCTGCTTCCTGCAACTTGTTGCTCACTGCCAGCAGGTGATACCTCCGCATCTGAACATAAGAAGGATATACTTTCACCACCCGGGAAGCGGAGAATATGTACCTGCGCTTCACCAGCTTAAGGGGTGCATGTACATAAACATTGATATTTCCAAAACCGTATTCGCCCCGTGAGTAAGGTGTGACCGTATATTCCAACTCATGCTCTCCCTGTCCTTCCATCCTGAGTTTACGGATCCAGTTCCTTTCCTGAAACTGAAACGGCAATTCATCAATGATGCTGACATTTACAGGAAACGGATATCGGTTCTTCAGATGCAAAGACACTTTGTTCGGGTCACCCATGCTGAATCGTTCTGAGGTTTCTCTTTCCGCCAGAAATCCTTTTCGCATGCTGAAGATCAGAAGCAGATCTATCAGCACCGCTATCAGCAAGAGAAGAAGCACCAGGTTTCCTATGCGAAACATATTCGGGAAAAAATAGCTGATCAGGAACAACACTGCTGCTACTCCGCCAAAATAGTAAACGATCTTATTCAAATAAATGGATCGCATGGATGCGGTTCGTTTTTTTAGAAGAGGTTTTAAAAATTAAAAAAATTATCGTTATTGCTGCAGGGAATGATATTTCCGGCTACTGTATTCCCTGCACTTACCTCGGTATATCCAATGAATGAATGATCTCTTTGATCACTTCATCTTCCGTCACGCCTTCCATCTCTTTGTCAGGAGCGAGTATGATCCGGTGTCGCAAAACAGGGAAAGCCACTTCCAGAATATCTTCCGGAGTGACAAAGTCTCTACCGTGCATGGCTGCGATCGCCTTCGATGTATTCATAATAGCAAGCGAAGCCCTCGGCGAAGCTCCCAGATAAATGGACTTGTGATTCCGTGTTTGCTGGATCAGCCGGGCAATGAACAGCAAAAGTTTTTCTTCAATGATCAATGTTTTCACCTGATTCCTCAATGAAATGATCTGTTCTCCGTTCAGTACCGGGCCTACCATATCCATCACCGGTTCATTTCCCAATTGATGAAACCGCTTAAGGATGGCCGCTTCTTCCGACTCGGTCGGATAGGGAACTATGATCTTAAAAATAAAACGGTCCAGTTGTGCTTCGGGCAGGCGGTAAGTGCCTTCCTGTTCCACCGGGTTCTGAGTAGCTATCACCATAAAAGGCGCTGACATCGGGTAAGTCTTTCCGTCAACGGAAGCCTGTCTTTCCTCCATGATCTCCAGCAATGCTGCCTGTGTCTTTGCCGGCGCACGGTTGATCTCATCCACCAAAACGATATTGCTGAAAACAGGTCCTTTCTTGAATTCAAAAGTGGCTTCTTTCGGATTAAATACCGGTGTACCCAAAACATCGGAAGGCATCAGGTCAGGTGTGAACTGTATTCTGGAAAATCCGATGTTCATGCTTTTTGCAATCAGTTTTGCAGTTAAGGTCTTGGCCACTCCCGGAACTCCTTCTATCAATACATGCCCGTCAGCAAGCAATGCTGCTATGATCAATTTCATCATCTCTTCCTGCCCCACTATTACTTTCCTGATCTCATGGTCAATGGAATCCACTGCTTCTTTCAAAAAGGTCAGATCGGATCGTTGCTGAAATGTTTGTCCTTCCATATTTATGCTTTTTTATAAAATGATTCCAAAAGTTTATGAAACCGGATCAGTTCGTCTTCGGTGACCTTTAAAGAATCTTCCGAGTACCTGATGTAACTGACAATATTCCTTATCTCCTGTTCCTCACAACCCGTTTTATAACTCAGATCTTTAATGAAAGCATCATCCGGTTTTCCGGTTGCCATTTTGTACCGGTTGCGCACATGCTCCAGGAAATAAGAGCCCATTTTTTTACAAAGATCCTTATGATCTCCTTTATCGTAATATAATCTGCCGATCGTTTTTACAAAATCAAGTGAATCATTCCTGGGTTTCAACATTACGGGAATGTATCGCTGTTTTCTCCTCGCTTCAAGAACCATAAACAACAGTAAAGTAAGGAAAGCAGTCAACAAAGCAGCTTTCAATCCGGGATACCGGAACAACACGCTCAGCAGTCCCAACCCATTCTTTTCGCTGTTTTCACGGTTCCGGTGGAATTTTTTATACAGGTAATATTCATCCCATCCGATCCTGGTGACCTGAGGATCGAGCAATGATAAAATATTTTCATAGAATCTGATATTATTCCGGTACAAAAGAAAATAATTGGTAAACACCACCGGTGTCAAATGAACATAAAGATTTCCGGCACCCGCTTTCATGTGAATGAAATTATTCCGTTTCATATCATCACTGCCGATGACCGCTGCGGCGGCTGTGTCGGTCTTATAAAACCATGAACCGATTTTAATACCTGGGTAAACAAAAGAAAGATATTCTTCAAATGGCGGGTTAAAAAGAGAAACGCCAAAGCTGTCTGTCTCTCCTTTTTTCAGATTGGCCAGGCTGAATGCATCTAAAAAACCGGCCTTGCAATTCAACACATTTTCTGCAGCATCCGACATCAGCATGGTGCTGATAAAAACATCGTTCCCGTTTTGTACAAATGAGAGCAGCTTCCTCATTTCATATTCATCCGGATAAAATTGCGGAGAGATGATGATCAGCGCCTGCTTTGTATCATAAACAGAAAGCGAGTCCCAGTAACCCGGCCCGGTTTGAATAGTATGAATTGCTGCTTTAGGGAAAAAAGAACGGAGATCATTGTAAGCCACATAAAGGCCATAAGGGATCTTGTCCCTTTTTTGAAAGCTGATCCTTTCATCAAGTTTCCGTTCTGTTCTTTTCGCTCCTGAAAAAAGCAGGATGATGGTGGCGATGACCGCCGCAGCAATGAAAATATATGGAATGTATTTTTTCAAGATCTATTTTATTCTTTGTTCCATTTTTTCAAAATCATTTTTAATGACAGCGAATCTCTCAACGCTGATCTCAAATTTTCCATACCAGGCATACTCATAATTCCGGGTGATATTGAAAAAATCCGGGTAATAACCGGTGGAACTCAATTGCCTGAGATAATCAAAATTTGTTTTATCCGGCATGTACTGAATGATCTTTTTTTCGGATAGTTGCTTCAGCAGCCTCAAAAACATAAGCCTTACAGCAAGCCTGTAGTCATTTTCCCTGACCGCCTTGTCAATCTCCTTCGAATAGTTGATCGAAAAGATATTTTCTGTTAAATCTTTCGGACCGGTATTTTCCGATATTGACCTGGGCTTTTTTCTGAAAAATAAAATATTGCTGTTGGACAGATACATCAGGACGAATCCTGAAAAAGCGCCGATGATGATGAACCATAAAAGATTCTGAAACCATTCTCTTTCCATGACCGGGATCTTCTTTGAAGTGCGGGTATTCTGAATTTCTTTTACAAAAACATGATCAGCATACCAGAATGCTTCATCCTTTTTCATGCGGTCATTAAGGCTGTCGGGAAGATGCCGCAAAACGGTCATCTCATTACTAAACTTGCTTTTATTAAGGAAATAATTGGTATCCGCATCTTGTATATTTTCATTCTCTTGCCCGTCATCATTATATTCATGGCCTGATCCGGGGTTAATGGCGGTATCCGGCGGCTCGATAATGCTTTCAAATAAAGAATCAGGGATCCTATTGTCTTGTGAAAAAGAATAGCCGGAGTTCATCAGAAAAAAGATCAGGAGCGCTGCTGTTTTTCTCCTCAGAAAATAATGTCCGGAATAAAATAAAAGGGCCATTATACTTCCTCCTCATTGAGCATTAAAGATCTTCTTTTACCTAACCTGATGGGATAAATGACAAAATACCAGATAATGAAACTAAATGAGGCGGCAAGTATCAGAGCGTTGATGAGCAAAGGCATCTTGTAATGCCTGGTCACAAAACCTTCAAAGAATGCGGCTATCAGGAATACGGGCATCAGTCCCACAACGATCTTCACTCCGTCTTTTACTCCCCTTTTCAATGAATCCATTCTTTTCAAAGTACCCGGAAATAAAAAACTTTTCACCATCACCAACCCGGCTGCACAGGCAATGATGATCGCGGTCAGTTCCAGCATTCCATGTATCAGCACTCCCATTGCTGACGGCCATCCGAAACCTTTTGAAAAAAACATGTATTCAAATGCGCCGAGGGTAATGGCTTCTTTGGCAACAGAGGTTACCGTGAGTAAACCAAAAGAAAGGCCTCTTGCAAAGTAGGTGAATGATACCATGATATTGTTGATCATGATCCCGATCCATGCCACTAAAGCATTTCCCGAATCATAGACTCCCAACGGGTTGCCCTGGGCAATATTCTCTTCGGTCATGTCCACATAACCATCGCCTAATACCGACCGCACAAAAGCCGGATCGTGACCGGAGGAGAAAAATCCTACAATAAAGAAAAGTACAAACAGGATGAAGGTGAACAATACCAGGCCATGGTATTTCCTGATGGTAAGCGGCAATTCATATTTCCAGAAAGTGACAAGGCGGTTACTCTCCTCTTTCCGGTTCTGATAAATTCCGACATAGATCTTTGAAGCCTGCCCGTTGATGTAGCGGGTCACTTTTCCCGATGGATAAAATGTTTTTGCATAAGCAAGGTCATCCACCAGTTGAGTGAAATCCTTTGCCATATCATCGGCATTGGTGGAAGGGTGATCCTGTATGCGTTCCCAACGCTCCTTGTTCTTTTTTATGAAAAGCGCTTCTCTCAATTTTTTGTTTGTAAAATACTATTTTTTGCAGCAGAAAGATAATGTCACTGAAAATTTAGAAGTTTAAAAACGATATTTGTATCACTCATATTTCAAAGTACACAGAATGTCCATTGTACGGGTACCGACAAATTTTAATATTGAGCTTGAATTTGAGATCCCTGAATTTTACCGCAGGTTTTTTGCGCTGCTCCTGGATCTGGTAGTGTTATATCTCTATCTCATCATTGCGGGTAAGCTCATGCAGATCATTTATTCCGGTCATAAAGTTTATTCAGACGATGATTATTACAATTTTTCTTTTCTGCGGTTGATATTTATGGTGCCGGCGTTTGTTTATCATCTGGTGTGTGAAATCACCATGAAAGGCCAGAGCATTGGCAAGAAGGTAATGGGCATACGGGTGGTAAGTGAGACGGGCAGCAAACCTTCCGTCAGCCAATTTATCATCCGGTGGCTGCTGAGAGTATCTGATTATGCCCTGATATTGCTGATATTCATTTTCGCTGCTTATGGTCCCGCCGCTTTTGCTTTCGTACCGTCTTTGAGATGGTTCACTCTGCTTGCATTTTTATTTCTGGCTACTGACACTTTGCTTGTGATCAGTTCGAAAAAAGGGCAGAGAATCGGAGATATCCTGGCAAAGACCATACTTATCCGCACTACAGCAAAAGGAAGTATTGATGATACAGTTTTCATGCTGGTAGAGGACAATTATGTTCCTTCTTTCCCGCAGATCATGCAGTTGAGTGATAAAGATATTAATGCGATCAAAAGCATATTAGAAACCTCCAGAAGAAGAGGTGATCATAAAATAGCGGAAGCTGCAGGCAAAAAGATTAAAGACCATCTCAAGATCAATTCTTCCATGCCCCCTTTCGATTTCCTGGAAGTGCTTTTAAAGGACTATAACTACTTATCCGTTAAATAATGAAGTCTTTTAATAACCGGCATTAACTCCCTGTTGAGACACAGCAACTATTAATAGAATGATCAACACAAGGAAAAGGATCATCAATATGGTCCAGAAAGCAAAGTAGTTCCTCACTGCCGCAAAACCGGAATTGAGTGAATATTGATCATTGGAACGTAAAGCAGCGCTTATCTTAGCGCCAAAAGTCAATGAAAATATGGAACTGACCAGCATGACGATGGCAAAGCCCAGATAAATGACAAGGCCGTATCTTCCCACCACTCCAGCTGCCCCGGCCAGGTCCGGTCTTTGGTTGACGGCAGCCTGAACTGCAAATGCCATGATGGCAAACAAAATGGCAATGATAATTCCAAAGACGCCAAAGATCTTTGACCAGGTGGCTGCACTGCGAAGCGTCTGGTTTGTATTTGCATCAATATTTAACTGGAAAATTGGTCCCGTACCGCCGGGAGGTGGAGGTGCTTGATACATCATAAAAAGTGTTTTATGAGTATTAAATATAAAGATATCCTGCTATTCCTTCAAATTTTAATTCGCACAAAAGGAATACCGGCGAAACTGATCTCAGTAAGCTCTGGCAAAAAGTACACGCTGTCGTGAAGGTTTGCCGGTAAGAATACATTTCCCGTCTGCTTGTGGATTATCCAACGGGATACATCGGATCGTTGCCTTTGTTTTTTCCTTGATAAGCGATTCTGTTTCCGGAGTTCCATCCCAATGGGCAAGAATGAATCCGCCTTTTTCATCCAGCAGTTTTTCAAATTCATCCCAACTGTTTGCCGGAGTGATGTGCTCCTGCTGGTATGCATTGGCTTTGTTGAACATATTTTGCTGAATGTCTATCAGCAGGCGATCCACATACTGAGCAATGCCTCCGGCGCCGATCGTCTTTTTTTCTCCGGTATCGCGACGGGTCACTTCCACCTGGTCTTTTTCAATATCCCTGGCTCCCAAAGCCAATCTTACCGGAACCCCTTTCAATTCATACTCGGCAAATTTCCATCCCGGTCTTGTATTGTCGCTGTCATCAAATTTTACACTCATGCCCAGGCTTTTTATTTCTTCTGCCATTTCCCTTGCCTTCGTATTGATCTCTTCTTTCTTTTCATCTCCCTTATACACAGGAATAATCACTACCTGCAAAGGAGCGATCTTTGGAGGAATCACCAATCCGTTATCATCGCTGTGCGCCATCACCATTCCACCCACCAATCTCGTACTGACGCCCCAACTGGTAGCCCATACATAATCCAGCTTATTTTCTTTGTTTAAAAATTTTACATCAAATGCTTTGGCAAAATTCTGCCCCAGAAAATGTGAAGTTCCTGCCTGCAGCGCCTTGCCGTCCTGCATCAAAGCTTCAATGCAGTAAGTATCCACGGCTCCTGCAAATCGTTCACTTTCCGTTTTCACTCCGCGGATCACCGGCATGGCCATGTATTCTTCGGCAAATGTTGCATACACTCCCAGCATCTTCTTTGTTTCTTCTATCGCTTCTTCGGCAGAAGCATGGGCCGTATGTCCCTCCTGCCAGAGAAATTCTGCTGTCCTCAAAAACAATCTTGTCCTCATTTCCCAACGCACCACGTTGCACCATTGATTGATCAGCAATGGAAGGTCACGGTAAGAACGCACCCAGTCTTTGTAAGTATTCCAGATGATCGTTTCGCTGGTGGGCCGAACGATCAACTCTTCTTCAAGTTTTGCATCCGGGTCAACAATAATA
The DNA here is from genome assembly GCA_026936105.1 of Chitinophagales bacterium. Taxonomy (GTDB): domain Bacteria; phylum Bacteroidota; class Bacteroidia; order Chitinophagales; family Chitinophagaceae; genus UTBCD1. The sequence goes on along the minus strand of JAIXKI010000005.1, from coordinate 49,587 downwards.
CTGCCATCCTCATCATTTTTCAAACGGTAATGAGTCACTACGGCACACTCTTTGGCAAAGCCTTCCACATGTGCTGCTTCTTTTCCGAAAAAGCTTTTGGGAATGAACAAAGGGAAGTAAGCATTGACATGGCCGGTATCTTTGAACATTTTATCCAATGCTGCCTGCATTTTCTCCCATAAAGAAAAGCCATAGGGCTTGATGACCATGCATCCCCTGACCGCCGAATAATCAGCCAGCCCTCCTTTTAAGATCAGATCATTGTACCATTGGGAATAATCTTCAGCTCTTGATGTAATTTCCTTGCTCATACAATTAAAACGTATTTCAATTTTTTATCTATAAATTAACAGTGAATATCACATCTTTACATCTGAATGGCAAATGATTTGTTGAATGATAAAAGTGTGTTACTCAAGTCGTGCAAAAGTAGTAACTTCATAATTAATTAATTAAATAAAACGCAACCATGAAACCAGTATTTTCACTTTTAGCTATGGTAACAGTGGCAATTGCTTTCAGTAGTTGCACTACCGCATATAAAACAGGACAGACCCCTGATGATGTGTATTATTCTCCAACTCAAAACAAAGATGAATACCTCAGGGTAAACAATTATGACGATCAGAGCTACAACGGTGATGATTATTATGACGACCGATATCTGCGCATGAAAGTTCATAACCCGCAACTCTGGTCTGCTCTTGATGATTGGTATTACTATGGAGATCGTTACAATTACGGTTATGGATATTATAACAATTACAGTTTAAATTCCTGGGGCTATGCCTGGAACCCCTATTCCTACTGGAATAGTTATTATAATCCGTATTATTACAATTATGTAACCCCTTATTACGGTCATGTAATTATCCTGAACCCCGGTGCCATCAGCAATACTTATTCAGCACCCCGCACAGTGAATCTGAATAATTACAATAACAACAGAAGATTGCTGAATGAAGGCCTTAACGTAAAAAATCCGAACAGATCCGGCTTTTCTTCCAATAAATTCAATTCAAAACCTGCTTCATCATCAAACTCCGGAAGCTTTTTGAGAAACATATTTAACGGAGGGAATTCAAATAATTCTACAAGCGCTCCCCCGAGAGTGAGTAACAGCAGTTCCGGCTCAACCAAAAGCAGCAGTGGCAGCACGGCTCCGGTTAGAAAATTCTAAAATCATTAAAGACTCTCTGATTTCAGAGGGTTTTTTGTATCCAAAACTTTGTGAACAGGATCCATTACTTAACGATTTATAACCCGCTCATTCAATGAAGAAGATCTATTTCATCATAGTCTGCTTTATGTCTGCTTTGCAACTGATGGCCCAGGAGCCTGCTGATGCATTACGTTATTCATGGTATATACAGGGAGGTACAGCCAGGTCGAAAGCGATCGGCGGAGCGATGGGTTCTTTGGGAGGGGACCTGACCGCAACTTTTGTGAACCCGGCAGGACTTGGTTTTTATAAGACAGGCGACCTCACTTTGACGCCTGCATACAATCTTCTCAATAACAAAGCTTCTTATTTCGGGCATAATGAGAAAGACAATAAGAACAATTTTGCTTTCGGCACTTCGGGTTTTATCATCGCCGGCAGTAATTCGAGGGAAGCATCCAGGAACAGAAGCTCAGCGATCAGCTTTGCCATCAACAGAACTGCCGATTTTAACAGCAATATTTTATACAGGGGAATCAATAATGAAAGTTCTTATTCACTGAAATTCCTGGAAGAGATCAGGAATAATAATGTCAAAGATCCCAATTCGGTGGCCCAGGATTTCCCTTTCGGAACAAGCCTTGCTTTCAACACTTACTGGATAGACACGATAAACGGGGGCGCACCCGGCAATTACCAGTTTCAGTCAAGAGCGCTGCCACTTTTATCTTCAGGGCTGATCCAGCAAAACAACATCATCAGTAAAGGAGGCATCACCGATGCGGCACTGGCAGGAGCTTTTAATTTCAATGAGCGCTTGTATCTTGGTGTTGCGCTGAATATTTCCCTGCTGAATTATGAAAGAACGACAGATTTTACGGAAGCTGATGCTACAGATAATCCTAACAACAATTTTGATTATGCCACCATCTCCGAAAACCTGAAAACGAGCGGTAGCGGTGTAAATATAAAAGCCGGCATCATTTTCAAACCGGCTCCTTCTGTCAGGGTCGGGCTGGCCATTCACTCTCCAACTTTTTATCAGATGACAGACAAGTACAATGCTTCCGTAACCACAAACACAGAAAATTACCAGGGAACTCAAACCCAGAACTCCTCCATCTTTATCGGCGGAACCGATGCACAGTATAAATACTGGATGTTCAATCCCTACCGCATCATTGGAAGCGTATCTTATGTATTGCATGAGGTAGAAGATGTAAGACAGCAAAAAGGATTTATAACGGCAGACCTGGAATACGTCAATTACAAAGCCACTTCTTTTTCTACTGACCCGAGCAATGATAATCAGAGTTCAAGAGATTATTATAAATCTTTGAACAAAGCAATTGATAACTCTTACAAAGGCGCTGTCAACTTTCGTGTCGGTGGTGAATTAAAATTCACTACGTTGATGGCGAGACTCGGAGCTTCTTACTATGGTAATCCATATAAAAACCTGAACGGCGAAAAAGGAAACCGCTTTCAGATGAGCGGAGGACTTGGATACCGGAATAAAGGGATGTACATTGATATTGCTTATGTTTACACCATGGGCAAGGATGTAAACTTCCCTTACAAATTAGAATTCTCTCAATTCCCGAAAGCCACTATAAAAAGTTCGGGAGGCAATGCTATTCTCACGGTAGGGTTTAAACTCTAACCGAGAAAGTATCTCTACCGATAAACCGAATGAGCAACGACCGGGTTTTTAAAACAGGTTGTCATTTCAAACTCACTTCTACAGCGAAGAATATATTAATGCACCCTCTGTGAAGTAAAAATATATTGAGCCTGTTCATTATTTCGCTCACCATTCAACCTCTTATAATTCCATTCAAAATTTAAAAGAGGATGAACCTCATCTTTTTTTAAATTTAACCTCTAAATTATTTTTATGACCAGACTACTGCTCTTTGCACTGTTATTGTCAGGCACGCTCACCTGTTTTGCTCAAACCAAAGACAACAAAGTAAATAAAGCCAACTACGAACTTGCGGCACGCTTCTCCCCAGCCAAGATCCGGAAAATGGTGTTTTCCACTTCGGTCAGGCCTGCCTGGCTGAAGTCGGGTAAGTTTTGGTACACTTTCAGCGATACGAAGTCGCAGAAATGGTTTATTGTGGATCCTGCCACAAGAAGCAAGCGTCCTCTTTTTGATAATGCTGATATGGCACGCAAGCTGAGTGTAATGACCTGGGACCCTCATGATGCAGCACATCTCGGCATCACCAATCTTAAATTTTCTGATGACGAACGATCCATCACTTTTGAAGTGGCCAGTAAAAAAGACACTTTGAAAACCGAAAAGGAAAGAAAAGAATCTAGAAATAAGATGGATTCTTTGAAGAAGAAAACATTTTACCTAAGGTACGATCTTCAGACAGGCGCATTGACCGAACTAAAAGATACCACAAAAAAAGAACTCAGCTGGGCCACTTATTCTCCCGACAGTTCGGTGGTGATTTATGCGAAAGGATATAACCTATTCTGGATGGATAAAGCTAATTATGAAAAAGCCAAAGAAGATGAAAAAGATTCTACCCTTACCGAACATCAATTCACCGAAGGAGGCGTAAGAAATTATGCATGGGGAGGTGATGCCGGAAGCACAACCGATACCACGAATTTTTCCAAACTGGAAAAAGACCGTTTCAAAGTACGCTTACTCTGGTCACCGGACGGAAAACATTTTATTACTACAAGGAAAGATAACAGGGATCTCCGCGACCTGTGGGTGATCAACAGCGCCGGCGGAGTAAGGCCTATACTGGAAACTTATAAATACCAGATGCCCGGTGAAGCGGACAGCACAGAACAGGAACTCTACATTTTTGACTTTGCAACAAAGCAGCACAAACAGATCAATATCTCCGCATTTAAAAATCAAACGATAGGATTCTGGACAGCCAAAACACTCAAGACAGATCAGGGAGGCGGCGGTGGATTCGGGTTTGGCTTCGGCTTCGGCTCCGCAAAAGCTTCCAAATGGCTGGGCAATAATGATTATTTCTATGCCTCCAGAACCAGCAGAGATGAAAAAAGGATTGACCTGCTTAAAATTCACATTGACGGAAAAGTGGATGTACTGATCGAAGAAAGAAGTAATGTCTATCAAGACATCAAACAACCGGAGATACTCGGTGACGGGAAAGAGATCGTTTTCTGGTCAGAGCGGGATGGCTGGGGACAGCTTTACCTGTATGACGGCAACGGTAAATTAAAAAACCAGATCACCAAAGGAGAGTTTTTTGTTTCGGGCATTGATGGTGTAGATGAAAAATCACGAAAAGTTTATTTCACTGCAAACGGAAGAGAAGAAAACGAAGACCCTTACCTGGATCATCTGTACAGTATTAATCTTGACGGCAGCGGATTAAAGTTGTTAAACAAAGGTGATTACGATCACCAGACCGATCTTAACGATAATCAAACATTTTTTGTTGATAATTTTTCAAAAGTAAATACAACTCCGAGATCAGTCTTGTATAATTCTGAAGGAGCTAAGGTAATGGATCTGGAAGAAGCAGACCTGTCACAACTTCTTGCTGCAGGCTATCGTTTTCCCGAGCCATTCAAAGTAAAAGCCGATGACGGCATCACCGATCTCTACGGAGTAATGTACAAGCCTTTTGACTTCGATTCCACAAAGATCTATCCCCTGGTGGAATACGTTTATCCCGGACCGCAGACCGAAGTGGTCAATACTGCATTCAGCGTTGGTATGGATCATACTGACCGGCTGGCTCAATTAGGATTTGTGGTCATCACAGTCGGTAATCGCGGCGGAAGCCCTAACCGTTCAAGATGGTATCATACTTTCGGATACGGAGACCTGAGAGATTACGGGCTGGCAGATAAAAAAGCAGCAGCAGAACAGATTGCTAACCGATATCCTTTCATTGACAGGGACAGGATCGGCATTAACGGACACTCGGGAGGAGGATTCATGACCGCAGCAGCCATGTTCGTTTATCCTGATTTCTTCAAAGTGGGCGTATCCGAATCAGGGAATCATGACAACAATATTTATAACAGGTGGTGGAGTGAGCGGCACAATGGCGTGCAGGAAAAAATCAACGCCAAAGGTGATACTACATTCCTTTATACTATTGAAAAGAACAGCGCCATTGCTAAAAACCTGAAAGGACACCTGATGCTGGTGACCGGCGACATTGACAATAATGTGAATCCTGCAAACACCATACGGGTAGTCAATGCATTGATAAAAGCCAACAAGCGCTTCGACTTTGTTTTACTTCCCGGCCAGCGGCATGGCTTCGGCACCGACTCTGAATATTTCTTCTGGAAGATGGGTGAGTATTTTACGGAATATTTATTGGGAGATTCAAGGCGTGATGCTGTGGACATGATCGAAATGGACAAGGAAATACCACAGACAAGATAATAAACATAGCCTCTGTGAAATCTGAACTGAATTCACAGAGGCTTTTTCATGCAAATTATTTTTTCTACCAAATATGAATCCTTGTGCTGTCGGGCAAATACATTTTTTCTCCCAGCTTCACTCCAAAGGCGTCATAATAGTGCGGATTGTTCATCAATGGCCCGTTCACCCTCCACATGGGCGGTGAATGAGGATTGTTATTGATCCAGTAGCGAAGAAACTGGTCTTTCATTTTTACACGCCAGATAAGTCCGATAGAAAAAAAGAATCTCTGATCGGGAGTGTATTCTCCAAGCCTTGCCGTATCCTGCCCTTCTTTCGTCAACTTAAAAGCATCATAAGCAATGGACACTCCGCCGATGTCCGCTGTATTTTCTCCCAGGGTCATCGCTCCTTTTACATGCACAGTATCCAGCACGGTGAAGGTGTTGTACAGATCAACTACCTGCTGTGTCTTTGCTTTGAATTTTTCATAATCTTCTTTTGACCACCAGTTCTCCACGTTTCCAAATTTATCGAACTGGGCTCCCTGATCATCGAATGCGTGAGTCATCTCATGCCCGATCACCATACCAATTCCTCCGTAATTAAGAGCATCATCCGCATTATCATCAAAATAGGGAGGCTGTAGTATCCCTGCAGGAAAAACAATTTCATTGGCAGAAGGATTGTAGTAAGCGGTGACGGTGGAAGGAGTAGTGAACCATTCCGTCCTGTCAACCGGCTGATTCAGTTTTGCCAGTTCATATTGATACTCTCCTGCAGCAGCAGCCCGCACATTCTCAAAATATTTCCCTTTCGAGATGTCCACTTTACTGTAATCCCTCCATTTATCGGGATAGCCGATTTTTTTTGTGATGGCAAATAATTTTTCTTTGGCTTTCTTCTTGGTGCTGTCGCTCATCCAGTCCAGTTTATCCATTCTTGCCGCAAAAGCCTGTTGCAGATTATTGACAAGTTCTAATGCCCGTCTCTTTGCTGATTCAGGAAAATGTTTTTTCACATAAAGTTGTCCAAGCGCCTGTCCCAATAACCGGTCCACGGATCCGGCTATCCTTTCCCCTCTCGGTTTTTGCATTGCCTGACCAGTCAAAACTTTGTTGTACTCAAAGGCTGCATACACAAAAGGGCTGCTGAGTTCACTGGTGTAATTATTCAGAGTACTTGCTTTCAGATAGTTCTTCCAGTCGCTTAGAGGAACTGACCTTAATAAAGTGTTCAGCTTATCATAATAGGCAGGCTGCCCCACATCTATGGTATCGGTTTTTGCTCCCAGTTCTTTCAACACAGCAGGCCATCCTATTAACGGCTGGCGCTTTGCAAGATCAGTGACCGGTATCTTGTTATAGTTTGCATTTATATCCCGAAGTTCAATATTGGTTTTGTGTGAAGAAGCCATTTGCTTCTCCATTCCATACACAGCCTCTGCATTCTTCACTGCGTTAGCGGCATCGGTTCCTGTCAGTTCAAATAATGTTGCAAGATATTTTTTAAACGCCTGCTGGATCGCCAGGGTCGGTGCATCTGTTTTAAAATAATAATCCCTTTCGGGAAGGCTGATGCCTGCCTGATAAAGATGAGCAATATTCAGATTGCTGTTTTTATTATCAGGCCCGATGTAAAAACCAAGAATGGAATTGTCACCCATCTTTGCTTCACCGGCAACATACTCCATCAAAGAAGTAATATCGCTGATCGCTTCTATCTTTTCAAGCAAGGGCCTGAGCGGATCATAACCCAGTTTTTCAATCTCAGCCGAATCCATGCCTGATGCATAAAAATCGCCGATTTTCTGCTCAATGCTCCCGGCGGGGTTATTTGCTTTGGAAACGCTGTCCAGGATCTGCTGCAATAGTAGCTGTTGTTTATAGTTCATGAACATATAAGCTCCCACTCCCGGTTGCGAAGGAGGTATCTGAGCCGTATCATACCAGATATGATTCACATAATTAAAGAAATTATCACCGGGGCTGAGAGAAGAGTCCACTCCGGTGATCTCAGGAACTTTTTGTTTCTCCTTGTTTTGGCAGGCAGTGAAAAAAATTGTCAACACACAGAGATAAAAGATCTTTTTCATAAACAGTTTTTTAAATGGAGATATAAACCTAAGAAGATATTTGGTTTTGCAATGAAATAATTGATGGGCGGCCGTTTGATCTTTATCCTTCATCCCTAATCTGCTTTTCTGCAAAAGCGATCATTTCTTTTATTTGTCCGGGTGAAAACCACCGGATCTCTTTGTCTTTGCGAAACCAGGTCATTTGCCGTTTTGCATATTGCCGGGTATGTATTCTGATCTCCTCCTCTGCTTCTTCCATTGAGATCTTCTGATCCAGATAATCGAAGAGTTCGGCATAACCGACCGTCTGCAATGCGTTAAGCTCTCTGTAAGGCAAGAGCATTTTCACTTCTTCCGGCAAACCATTCTTCATCATGTTGTCCACCCGGAAATTAATATTACGGCGCAATTCTTCCTTTGTTAATTCCAACCCCAGTTTTACAATATTGAAATCTCTCTTTGAATGATCGCCTTTCCGGAAAGATAAAATGGAGCGTCCGGTTGACTCCATCACTTCCAGCGCTCTCATCACCCGTTGAGGGTTTTTGATCTCTCCTATCTGATAAAATTCAGGATCCTTTACTCGTATCATTTTCTGCAATGAAGACAATCCTTCTGTTTCATAGATCCTGCGGATCTTTTCTCTCAACTCAGGATCAATGGCAGGCATGTCATGCAGTCCTTCACAAAATGCCTTGATGTAAAGCCCTGTACCTCCGGCCATCACAGCAACATTGTGATCTTTAAAAATATCATTTACTTTTTCCAAAGCATATTTTTCAAACACGGAGGCATTCACTTGTTCTTTGACGGAATGAGAAGCGATAAAATAATGCGGTACTTTCTTCAGTTCTTCCTCTGAAGGCCTTGCCACTCCTATGTTCAGTTCTTTAAAACACTGACGGCTGTCTGCCGATATGATCTCCGTATGAAAATGCAAAGCCATTTCAATGGCAGCCTCAGTTTTACCGGTAGCAGTTGGCCCAAGAATGAGTAAGACTGTTTTATTTGAAGATTCTTTCATGTATCGTGCGGAATGAAAAACAAATTACTGTTCTTCTCCGCCATAGCCTGACATTTCATCATCAGAAAAACCAAAGTCGTCGGAATCACTTTCGCCTTCTTCTCCGAATCCTTCCGTTCCCTTGTGCAGGTCATATTTTTCTTCCACGTCAGCAAACTTTTCACCCAGTAATCCCTTGGTGCCATACTGGCTGGGCGGAATACCTTCGGAGCGGACTATTGCAGGATAGGTAAGCCTGGGGTCTTCCTCTTTGGAAACATTGATCAACTCCACCAGGAATGTCCAGTTCTTAGTGAAATCATATAAATAGATGAACCGCTGATTGGGGTCCCTGATCTCTGAACCTATCATGGTCTCAGACATGATCAGCGGCGGGGCCTTATACTCTTTATCATACTTTTCCAGGCTGATCTCCCTGCCTCTTTGCCAATGGTCATTACTGCGGAAAAAAGTTGCCTGGTGCTTATTATCAAAATCGTATGATTTTAAAATAGCGCCGTGCAGGTCCAGAAATGTTTTTGTATGCGGGATCACAATATCCCGGTACACACTCTCATCTTCTTCAAAATAGATCCTGAATTTCAAAATAGCCATAAGGCGAATTTACAATTAAATGCTTTAGCGGCAAGAAAGATGATGATGACTTATATCATGACTTTTCTTCAACCGGTTTCAATCCCATTTCTTTTGCTTTTGATATCATAAATTCATAAGCTGCTTCATAAGTGTTCGGTATCACACCATCCAGCATGGCTTCTTTAATCGCATTCTTCAGATCACCTACCGGCTTTGACGGAGAAAGGCCGAATGTCTCCATGATCATTTCACCGCTGACCGGTGGCTGCCAGTTGCGTATATGGTCTTTTTCTTCCACTTCTTTGCAGCGGGCACGCACCAGTTTCAGGTTTTCGCGGAATTGCTTTACCTTATATTTATTCTTTGACGTGATATCTGCTTCGCAAAGCAGCATCAGCGATTCAAAATCATCACCCGCATCAAACAACAAACGGCGAATGGCAGAATCAGTGATATTTTCTTTGGTCAGGCTGATCGGCCGCAAATGCAGTTCCACCATCTTTCTGACAAACTGCATCTTTTCATTCAGAGGTAATTTCAGCTTCGCAAAAATTTTAGGAACCATCCTGCCTCCCACCACTTCATGGCCATGAAAGGTCCACCCATGACCTTCTTCAAATCTTTTTGTCGCCGGTTTTGCAATATCATGAAGCAAGGCAGCCCAGCGAAGCCACAGGTCATCCGTGTGCTTTGAAATATTATCAAGCACCTGCAAGGTATGATGAAAATTATCCTTGTGGCCCATTCCGTCTTTGTATTCAGCGCCGGCAAGATCCACTAACTGCGGGAAAAAAATATGCAGCAAACCACTTTCGTAGAGCAATAAAAATCCGACGGAAGGTTTCGGACTCAATAAAATTTTATTGAGTTCGTCGGTGATGCGTTCCTGCGATACGATGGTAATCCTGTGTGCTTCACTTTTCATGGCTTCAAAAGTTTTGGGTTCAATGGTGAAACCAAGTTGTGAAGCAAAACGGGCAGCTCTCATCATACGGAGCGGATCATCGCTAAAAGTGTGTTTAGGCTCCATCGGAGTGCGGATGGTCTTTTTCTCCAGGTCATCCATGCCGCCGAAAGGATCTATCAGTTTCCCATAGCCTGCCTCTCCGGCATCATGACCTGCTTTATTCAAACTGATGGCAAGCGCATTGATGGTAAAGTCTCTGCGGTTTTGATCATCTTCCAAAGTTCCCGGCACCACATCCGGCTTTCGGGAATGATAGTGATAACTTTCTTTCCTGGCTCCCACAAACTCTATCTCCATGTCTTCTGCCTTGATATGTGCTGTTCCGAAATTTTTAAAATAATTCACATGAGGAGAAGGATCAAAACGCCTGGCCACTGCTCTTGCCAGAGAAATACCATCTCCGATGCAAACAATATCCACATCTTTGGTAGGCCTTCCGATGATCTTATCCCTTACAAATCCACCAATAAGATAACAAGGCACACCCAGTTCCGCCGCAGCATGAGCGATCTTTTTAAATATGAACAATTCCTTTTCTGTGCAACTGATGTCCATAATGGCAAAAATAAGAAAGGAAGGCGGATGGAAATGGAAGAAGGAAGGATCAGGGTAATGTTTGCAGTAATTGTTCTGTACGAATCGTGTGGGCACAATTAAAATGACCTAAAGGGCATTCTTTTCTTCCATGCAGGCCGCAAGGGCGACAGCTAAGATATTGACCGGTTTCCACGATAAAACTTTTATCGGACAAGGGAGTGAATCCTAAAGCCGGAACGGTGGAACAAAAGATAGCGGTCACGGGTGCATTCATTGCCGATGCAAAATGAAGCGGCGCCGAATCATTCACATAATTCATGGCAGCATCCTTCATCAATGCAGCTGATTGAAGGAAACTGAGCTGCCCACAAAGAACATTCACGGGACGGTGAGTAGTTGCTTTTTGAATTTCTTCAGCCAGTTCTTTATCACCTGCTGCGCCTAAAATGTAAACCGTGTAGCGGTCAGGAACTTTATTCAAAAAGTCAATCCATTTTTCTTTGGGATAACGCTTGGTGAACCATACCGATGCCGGGCTAATGGTGATATAAGAAACATTCTTGAACTGTTTTACCAATTCTTCATCATCCGGTGAAGGATACAATTTTGGCTTTGCCGGTTCTTCATCTGTGAATTCGCGGATCAGGTTGTGGTTGCGCTCTGTTTCATGAATGTTATTTCCTCTCAGTTTCAGTTCATGCCTGATTTTTTTTGAAAAAAGAAAACTCAAAGGGTTTTTATCAAACCCGACAGTGGATCTTGCTCCTGAAAACGCTGTCAGAAACCCGCTTGCAGCAAAACGATGTGCATTGACCACAACAGCGTACTGGTTCTTCCGGATCCTGCAAAGCAGTTTCCACAGGTTTTTGTATTTGCTTTTCTTTTTATCCCAGATCAATACTTCATGCAGCAAAGGATGGCCCGAAAGCAATCCTTCATTTCCTTTTCTCACCAGGAAATCTATCTGTGCATCAGGAAAATGCCGATGCAATTTTTCAATGAGTCCTGTGGTCAGCACCACATCGCCAATGAATGCCGTTTGTATGATCAGAAATTTTTCCAACTGAATGATTTAAGGACGGATGACTATTATCTTTCCGTTTTCCCATTTCACTACTGATGAAGGGGATGCATCTTTTTCTTCATCCTGCCTGTACGTCACCGTAAAGTCCACCCCCTTTTTTATTGCTTCGCTGATATGTTTAAAATTCAGGGGTGACCTTTCGCCTGAGATGTTTGCAGAGGTGGAAACGACCGGTTTACCAAACTCGCGGATCAGTTTATTGCAAAACTCATCCTTGCAGATTCTCACTGCCACCGTTCCGTCTAGCCCTTGCAGGGGCCTTGCCAGGTTTTTGGCTTTTTTATAAATGACCGTAGTTGGTTTGGAAACAGTATTCAGGAATTCAAAGATCTCCTGGTTGGGATCTTCCACATACCTGGAAACTTCTTTTTCATCGGCCACCAGGATGATCATTGATTTCTCTCCCGTTCTTTTTTTCAGGCGGTATATCTTTTTTATTGCTTCTTCATTGGTGGCATCGCATCCTATCCCCCAGATGGTATCGGTTGGATACAGGATCAACCCGCCGGAACGTAACACCTCAACGGATCTTAAAATACTGTAGTCAAAATTTTTCATCAGCTTTCCGGAACAACTTTACAAAGGTGAGGCTTTTTTAATAACATAGCCTCCATAGAAAAAATTAAGGAATAAAACTAATGGGTAATCTTTTTTATTTTAATATAAAATCCTCAAGGAATTTTGTATTAAAATTACCCGAGCGGAAACGCTCATCCTGCATCAGTTGCAGATGAAAAGGAATGGTAGTCTTCACTCCTTCTATCACATATTCGCTCAAAGCCCGGTACATGGTAGCGATAGCTTCTTCTCTTGTCTGTGCCATGGTGATCAGTTTCCCGATCATGGAATCATAATAAGGAGGGATCACATATCCTGCATAAGCGTGGCTGTCCACCCGCACTCCATGCCCACCCGGCTGATGGAAAGTGGTGATGCGTCCGGGTGAAGGGCGGAAATCATTATATGGATCTTCGGCATTGATGCGGCATTCAATGGCACACATCTCAGGTTCATAATCTCTTCCGGAGATTCTCTCTCCCATTGCAATCTTGATCTGCTCTTTAATGAGGTCAAAATTGATCACTTCTTCTGTCACGCAATGCTCCACCTGGATACGGGTGTTCATTTCCATGAAATAGAAATCCCGGTTCTTGTCCACTAAAAATTCAACGGTGCCTACACTCTCATAGTTGATTGCAGCAGCAGCTTTTTTGGCGGCCTCCCCCATTTTTCTTCTCAACTCCGGTGTCATAAAAGGAGAAGGTGATTCTTCCACCAGTTTCTGATGGCGCCTTTGAATGGAGCAATCCCTCTCGCTGAGATGACAAACATTACCATACTGATCACCGGCGATCTGTATCTCTATATGCCGCGGCTCTTCCACATATTTCTCCATATAGATGCCATCGTTCTTGAATGAGGCGGCTGCTTCCGCTTTGGCAGTGGTATAAGCTTTCTCCATCTCACTCTCTTCCCACACAATGCGCATTCCCTTTCCTCCTCCGCCCGCAGTTGCTTTGATCATCACGGGATAACCCATCTGCCTGGCTATTCCTTTTGCTTCATCAAGACTTTGCAACAAGCCGTCAGTGCCCGGCACCACAGGCACTCCTGCCTTGATCATGGTTTCCTTGGCTGTGATCTTGTCTCCCATGGCGTTGATCATTTCGGGAGTGGGCCCGATAAACTTGATGCCATAGTCGCTGCATATCTCAGCAAACTTTGCATTCTCTGCCAGAAAACCGTATCCCGGATGAATGGCATCCGCATTGGTGATCTCAGCCGCTGCCATCAAATAAGCAATGTTGAGATAGGATTCACTGCTCTGGGGTTTACCGATGCACACTGCTTCATCCGCAAACTTCACATGCAGGCTGTCCCTGTCCGCTGTCGAATAAACAGCGACGGTCTTTATTCCCATTTCCCTGCAGGTACGCAGCACACGAAGGGCAATCTCACCACGATTTGCTATAAGTACTTTTTTGAACACTGTAGAAAATTAAAAATTTAAAAGTAAAAATTCAAAATGCGATTTTTTTAATCCGCTCTGTTTTTGAATTTTCATTATGTATGGGATCATGCTCAGGATGGTTCTACAAGAAACAGAGGCTGGTCAAACTCAACGGGAGAAGCATCTTCCACCAGCACTTTCACGATCTTGCCTTTCACCTCGCTTTCAATTTCATTGAATAATTTCATGGCTTCCACAATGCAAACCACTGAGCCCGGGACCACTTCGCTTCCCACTTCCACGAAGTTGGGTTTGTCAGGCGAAGCCTTTCGATAAAACGTACCTATCATCGGGCTTTTAATTGTGAGCAGATTTCCCGTCTGTTCTTCTGCAACTGCCGGTTTTGCCTTTTCGGCCGGAGAGGCAAGCGGAGCAATTTGAGGCGCTGCAGGTTGGGCTGCCGGCGCATAAAGATTTTGTTGGGGCATGGGCGCTCCCAGTACCTGGGTTATCTTTTCAACTTTTTGTTTTATGGTTACTTTGAAATCTTTCTGCTCTATGGTTACCTCACCGATATTGGATTTGTTGACCATTTTGATCAACTCCTGAATCTGTTTGAAATCCATGTCTTTCAATTTTGCAGTGGTTTTAGTTAAACATTTAAGGAGGATAAAGATAAGGTAAAGGATTTTAGGCCACCTAAAGAATCAACTGATTTTGCCTAAAACCAGGCAAAAAGAGGTCGAAATTCCCAAAAAACTAAGAGTTTTTGTGCATTTTTTGAAGGAATCGGTGAAATCACTCTTTCACTCTTTCCACATAATCGCCGGTCTTGGTATTGATGCGGATCAGCTCTCCGTCATTCACAAACAAAGGGACATTCACCGTTGCTCCTGTTTCCAGAGTGGCGGGTTTCAAAGTACGGGTGGCCGTGTCTCCTCTCATTCCCGGTTCGCAATAAGTGATCTTCAAAACGATCTTGTCGGGCAACTCGGCGCCCAGAATCTGATCATTATCGGTATTTACCAATACTGAAACTTCCTGTCCTTCCTTCAGATATTGAGGCGCATCAATGGCAGATTCCTGTAGTGTGGTTTGTTCAAAAGTCTCATTGTCCATGAAACTGTAGCCGGTATCATCCTTATATAAAAACTGGAAAGTGCGCCTTTCCACTCTTACCGGGTTGATGGTATCACCGCTGTTCCATACTTTTTCCATAGAGCGGTTGTTATCCACTCCTTTCAGTTTGGCCCATACCTTTGCTGCCGCACGGGCTGTTTTATTTTCGCCGAATTCCACTACCGTGTAAAGACTGCCGTCCATATTCAGGATCATCCCGCGGCTGATATCTGCTGTTGTTGCCATATAGTTCTGTTTAAAAAATTGAGGCTGCAAAGATAATGCGGATCAGCTTTACTGAAAAGAGAATTACCTTTACACCACCCGGAAACATATGGAATGCAACTATGTTTTTGTTAAACCGTCCTTACAATACCGTATCGTTTCTGTAATAGAATTACTTTTGAAAATATGAAAAAACAAATTTTACTTATCGCCGCAGTTTTATTCAGTGTAGCAACATTCGGGCAAAACGCTTCAGTCAATATTCCTGCTTATAAAAGATTTCCC
Source organism: Chitinophagales bacterium (assembly GCA_026936105.1). Taxonomy (GTDB): domain Bacteria; phylum Bacteroidota; class Bacteroidia; order Chitinophagales; family Chitinophagaceae; genus UTBCD1. The sequence goes on along the minus strand of JAIXKI010000005.1, from coordinate 34,190 downwards.
ACACTTCCGCCGGTGAAGCTACTGCTTACCGACAGTGTGCACCAGTTCTCCAAAGAAAATTTCAGCAAGAAAAATCCGGTGCTTATCGTGGTGTTCAATCCCGAGTGCGAGCATTGCCAGAAAGAGACCGAAGAGTTGCTGGATAATATGGACAAATTCAGGAATATCCAGATCGTATATGCCACCATGATGTCGTTCGACAAGATGATCGAATTTTACAAACATTATAAACTGGCCAAATATCCCAACATAGTGGTGGGCCAGGACACCAAATTTTTTCTTCCATCCTTTTACATGATCAACAATCTTCCTTACCTGGCCTTGTACAACAAAAAAGGCAGCCTGATCACCACATTCGAAGGCGCCGTGCCGGTGCAGAAGGTATTGGATGCATTCGGGAAATAGCAATGGTGTCTTACTGAAGGGGAATAATTACATCTGCGCAGCAATGCTTCTGCTTTCAAAACTGAATTTCATCGCTTGAAGCGGTGGAATACCAACGCAAGGCAGGATATACGCAGTACTGATTGAACTTAGGTTTGCCTGTCAAAAGGCATAAAATCTCAAAATATAATTAGCATATTTGAATTATGAAGGCGTATCATTTACCGGTAGTTGTTGAAACAGATGAAGATGGTATTTTCATCGTTTCGTGTCCCGTCTTTAAAGGCTGCCATACCTATGGAAAAACCTTTGATGAAGCCCTCGAGAATCTGAAAGAAGTGATAGAAATATGCATCACTGAACAACCACCCGAAGAAAATAACAAGTTTATCGGTATCAGAGAAATGGAATTCCGGATAACTGCTTCTGCATGAGTGAAAAACTTCCCGTAATAAGTTGAAAAGATTTTATCAGGCTGCCTGAAAAGCTTGGTTTTGCTATTGCCCGCATCAATGGTTCTCATCACTGAATGAAACATTCTGATAGGCGCATTACTACTATCCCGGTTCATAAAAATGATCCACTGCCGAAAGGGCTACTCCGAAAAATTCTTCGAGAGGATATTAAGATCAACACTGAGGAATTAAAAAACCTTTTGTAAATCCAAATTTCAAAATTTTTATCTTTTACTCATTTATGGCTTCGGGGCAAGAATCTGAAGGGATTCAAAATTTGATTATTGCATAAGTAAATTAAATTCGAAACTGTATTTAAGTTGAACATCAAATGCATAAGTCTATCATTCCCGGAATTGTATTTCATCGCTTGAAGCGATAGAATAATGATGCGGGACAGGATGTCCCGCACAGCTTAAAAATTAACAAGCAAAAAAATGTAATACCTGCATTCTTGCAATCAACGACTATGCTTCCTGTGAATCGCTTCCAGCCTTGTGTGCAGATCCTGCAAACTGCCGGCATTTTCCAATAGTTCATTAGTGATCTTTGTTCTCTCCACCGAACTGAGACCCGGCGTCATATCTGCAATCATTCCCGGCACAATCAACCGGTGCAGGTCGTGGACAGGCAAAACAGGAACATTCGCTCCTTCCCCGGGGATCTTCGGAAAACTTTTATCGTAAGGAAGATCCAGCGCCACTTTATCAGTGCGTGGATGCTGTTCACAAAATACAGATTCAAATGTGGGTGCCTGGTTGGTTCGTTCTCCCAATCCCCATCTTGATTTCGGAACACCCATCCAGTGGAGCAAGGTACTGATAATGGATGTGGAATCGTAGGCAGTGCCGGTACCGGAACGAAATACCGTGTTGGGTGTGATATAGGGAGATACTAATACAGTAGGAATCCTGACTCCCATGATATCCGAATCGAAACCGTTAAAAGAATCATTGGCCCAGGGCTTTGCTGCATAAGGAGGCGGCACATGATCCGGAAGGCCGCCGTGTTCATCAAAAGTGATCACGAGTAACGTTTTTTCCCAAAGCGGACTGCTTTGTAATGCCGTGAAAATATCATTCACTTCTCTTTCACCGGGTATCAGGTCATTGCCGGGGTGGTAAGAAGTGGATCCTGTAAACGTCACCCACTTAGGTTCCAGGAAAGAAAATTTAGGGAGGGTGCCATATTTCAGGTCATCAAAAAACTGGTTGAGCTGTGGTACATAATTGCCCACAACAAACGGATTATCTATACTCGGTATCTGCCCTTTCAAAAACAGGTTGTAGGTATATTGGCACTCGATCCATTCTACGGAATTGTATATTTTAAAATCCCTGATCCCGTTTGCCCACATCACTTTCCAGATAGAAGGACGATGCGGGTATTGTGACCATTCGAGGTATTCATTACCATTTTGAAAATTATTCAGTTTGCCCAATGTAGAACCGGTAAGCGCAAAAGCCCTGTTTACGGTGGTGCCGCTTGGAGTAGAACTAAACCAATCATCGGAGATGGCATAATTCCGGGCAAGGCCATTGAGTACGGGCAATTGTTCCGGTGAATAACCCTGCATCACTTCCGCGGTTCCATTGTTCCAGGCAAAGCCGCCCATATCAGGTTGTCTCTTGTTGAAATAATCATTGATGTCAGAAAAAAACATCTGGCGCAGCACATCCGAATTATCATGATAGGGATCCTGCTGATCCAGGTCGAGATTGATATCCTCACTGAGTTTGCCATTATTGTATTGTGTGATGGCGTACTCTTTTCCACGGAATGAATTTTTAAAACTTTCATCCACACCACGGAATGGGCCTTCAGGCCCGATGAGATGAAAAGGTTCATTCTTTGCATACAGCCATCCGCATACGTGATCGAAAGAACGGTTTTCAATCATGTAATAAATCACATGCTCAATTTTGTCCCGCATGAAATCCATGGTTCCCGGTTTTTGAGACAATTCAATATTTACCGGGATCAAGGTTTCAATAAAAGTGAGTGAAGCGTTGCTGTTAATCTGATCCGGAAATTTTCCCTGGCTGACCGGGCCTCTCAAACCCGATTCACTTTCGGGATCAAACGCCCAAAGGCGATAGGTGTTATAGGAAGGGTCCCAATCAATAATATTTCCATCAATTACAAACAAACGATGATCGCTGTTGATACCGGATGTTTGCCAGTTGCCTTTCCGGATGGGCGGATAACTCAATGAACCTTCTGCCTGCGGATCGAACTGCCAGATCACAAAATCACCGGTTGCGGGTTTCCAATCCAGAACATAACCATTTACATATAAAAGCTCATGTCCCGTTTCAATCGTAAGCCAGGCGCCCTGCGGGGAATAAGGCGCCGGCAACGGATCACTGCTGCCCGGGTCAAAGTTGAAAAGCTGGTTGGTACCCCTGCCTTCCGTCGGAATAAAATTGAGAACAAAATTGTGCATGGAAACAAGGATCAGTTCTGATCCGGATTCAAATCCTTTTTTGGCGCCATCAGGGTTGGCAAAATCCTGCCGTGAACTGAAAAACTTTGACTTGCTCCACATGCCTGACTGCACAGCCGCATCCGACCAAACCAATTTTCCATTTTGAGATTTATCGGGGACATAACTTCCCAATGGATTATCTGCCTCAGGATTGAATTGAAGCAACCTGTATGCATATTGATTGTCTTTGTTCAGATCACTCCACTGCAAAATATAATTACCTGTCTGGATCAAATTCGAATCTTTGGGAATGGATTTATTATCGGCAGAGCCAACCTTGTTAAAAAGTGAAGCACTTTCTGTGTCAACCGACCAAAGCTGATAATTCCCCGTTTCATGATCGCAGCTAATGCAGAATTTATTTTTTGAATTACTCATAAAAAAATTTCTATAATTTTTTTGAAAATATTTAATTGCTCCTTCAATCAGATATCCCCCGGTTTGATATTTCCGCAGCAGGAATCACCCGGGCTTGTGGCTGTTTTGCAACGCTGAAAAGCTTCCTCAAAAGTATATTTCGGACGTGGGGGGTTAGGCTCAAAGAACAGATCCATTTGCGCCAGCGCACAAAGAGTAAGCTGATCATTTTCATCTTTTGGCATGGGAACACCCGTTCCTTCAGGATTACCAAACCATCTTTGACACGCCTGAGCCTTTGCATCCTGCGGACTGATATCAGGATTATCAGAATAAATTTTCAGAAATGTGGTGGACACCATATCCTGTGCTTCATATTGCCTGATATCCGGAATTTGGGATGGATCATTCGTACACTTGCCGGTTACTCCCGCTGCAATCATGTGGTTCGAAATCAGGTAAGGGGTTGCTCTTTGTGAATGTGGAAATACTTTAAATGTACCGGTCTGCATGACGTTCACCTGCGGTACGCCGTTTTTGTCCTGCGGTAGTATATTGGGGTATGCGGTCCTGAACCAGCCGGGTGATTGCGGATCATACAGCGGAGAGCCGCAGATGAGCAGGGGTAATGTATATTTTCTTTCTTCAGGCCAATAAGGAGGATTCAGAAATAATTCCAGCATCGATTTAATATAATCTCTGTCAGGCCCGCCATCGAAAAATCCGGAGGCCATCATGATCGGAAAATAATCATTGGGATATTCACTCTCTCCCGAACCCGGAGCAGCGATCGGGCTTACTTCCATAAACGTTTTATAAAACGAAGATTCATTGCTGCTGATACCGGCACAGCTCAACAATTGTTCCCACCTCCTGAAAGTAATGGCATTTTCAAAAGTACCTAACTGAACTACTGCCCAGGGAGGATAATGAAGCAACAAAATTCCTTTTTGATTCATTACATTCAGTCCCAGTGAAGGAAATAAATGCCATTTGGAAGTGCCATCGGTTGGGCTGCCATTTACATGATAATTTTCCATGGGGTTCCATACATTCAGTTCTTTCAGCAACTCCATTCCCCTGATTGCTTTTTGTGCATACTCTTTACTGAATATGGTGGCATGGCGGTTACCGAATTGCTCCAGCACTGCCTGCTCTCCCGAACTTTCAAGCAGTATATAATAATTACCATCCGGCCTGGTTACTTCTATTTTCTGAATATCTGAAATGCCATCAGCTTTTAATGAATTGGATGTATAGTGTTTGATCACATCGGTATAATCATGAAAGTTCAGGCTTGGGTCTGCAAATTCAGGCGGAGGAAAGAGTTGTTCAATTTTATTGGCAGCACCGAATAAATATTTGTAGGAAGACATAGTTGGTTTTTTTGATGATGTAATAAAACTATTGTAACTAACCGCCGGGTTTTATCCGGAGAAATTTGATCTTCTTTCCGGTTAAACTGAGCGTTTTTTGTTTCAATCGTAAAAAGTTCCGTAGCTGGCTAAGTGTTTAAAATAGGTGCAGGTACATGACTAATACTTCACACAAGGCATCACCGTTTTTCATTTTGGGTTTCTCACTTCTTTCTGTTGTGGTGCCAACAACATCAAACCGGGTATCAAAGTACGATTATTTTTATTCTGTTCCCCGGTTTTTTTTATTACGAATTCTTCGAGAAAATCATCGGCAAATGTTTTTCGCTGCATGCAGTAGTTTTCTAAAAATGAGATTGCCCTCGGGAGCGTATCATTTCCTTTAAAAGATTCCGGCAAGCCTGAAAACCCTTCAATAGCAAGCGGCATCAGCTTCTTCGCTGTTTTGAAAATATCATCCTGCTCCAGGCCGAACACAGCCTGCTGCATCAATGACGGTAATTCACTTCTAAAAGGCAGGAGCAGATCAAGTGTTTTTTCAAGACAATGATTGGAGTACAGCAACCCGCAGTAAAACAAAACAGGAATCATTTGCCATTCAGGAGGCGGTGCATCTGCAGAACGTAATTCAAGATAACCTTTGAGCCTTACTTCAGGGAATAACAGGGAGAGATGGTTTTTAAAATGAGATAAAGTTGGATGCAAACCATTCACCGGATTTGTGATCCAGTATTCCAATGTGATATTGGGGGGAAATGTTTCATCACCAAAATCCTCTATAAAAACAACCGGCGCATTCAGGGCAAAACGGAGGTAGGCATCAATAACGGAATCCTTATCAAGAGAATTGGTGAGCAGGTTTGAAGTGATTAATCCGGTCCTGGAATGATCCAACTGTTGCCAGATAAAACTCCTGTACGATTTGTATCCATGTACCTTACCGGCGGTAACAGGTGAATTTGCAAACAGAGCTGTTGCAAAGGGAGCAAGCAGGTTGGCCGCAACAAATCTTTTAATTCTGGTATCCCAGTCACAACCTGTATCCACATTCACCTGCAACGAACAAGTCTGTACCATCATCTGCCTTCCAAATTCATTGATCTTGTCAAAATACCGGGCCATAGCCATGTACCTGGGCTTGTTCATTTGCATTCCTATCTGTCCGGCGGTGAACCACGGATGCGTGCCGCATTGCACAAAATGAAAATTTGTTTGACGACTGATATCATTCAAGATCTGTTGCATAAAATCAAGTTTACCCGAAACCTCTTCAGTACTCTGGCAGGGTACAGTGGAAATTTCCACCTGTGCTCCCGGCTCAAACTGAAAACGGCTTCCGTCCGGAAAAACTATGGAGTCAATGATCTTACTATTTATGTCACCCAAAAGTTTTTTATCACTGTACCGGACAATCCCGCCTTTCTTTGCAGAAAAGCGGCTCAGCACATCCGATAAAGAATCATCATTACCATAAAGTTTTGCCGGATGCATTTCATTCCGTTCGTTGACCGTACAGGAAAAACTTTCCAGTTCCACTCCAATGCCGCCAGCGCCTTCATAATGCGGATCAGATTGTAAAGAGGCCGGCCCGAATAAAAATTCTTCGATATAATTCCTGCAGATTTCCCTGGTCAGAATAGCAGAGGACGTGATCATCCTTTCAGTTTTTCCCTGCTTCATTTTTCTGAATATGATTTTGCAATGAGTCAAAAAACCGGGAAGCGATACCGGTATTAAAAATTGCATCAATCTCCCGGATACAGGTAGGGCTGGTTACATTTATTTCGGTCAGATAATCCCCAATCACATCAATGCCGGTAAATAATAATCCCCGCTCCCGCAATGCAGGTCCTATTTGGTCGCATATCCACCGGTCTCTTGCCGTTAATTCAAAACCTTCTGCCCTGGCTCCGGCTGCCAGGTTTCCGCGATGGTCACCACCCGCCGGAATTCTTGCAATTCCATAATCAACCGGAATGCCGTCAATTAAAATAATCCGCTTATCTCCCAGCGTTTCAATTTCGGGAATATAAGCCTGCGCCTGGATGTATCGGCTTCCTGAACCTGTTACTTCCTCAATGATTACTCTTGTATTCGGATCTCCTTTGTCAATAATGAAAACAGATTTTCCGCCCATTTTATCGGTTGGCTTAACAACGATCTTGCCTTGTGTATCCAAAAAAGATTGTATGGCTTTTTGAGACCGGGTCAGCAATGAGGGCGGACAACATTGCGGAAACCATGCGGTGAAAATTTTTTCATTTACATCACGCAAGGACCGGGGATTATTTACCACCAGCGCTCCTTCTTCTTCCGCCTTTTCGAGAATGTATGTCGCCACAATAAATTCTATATCGAATGGCGGGTCTTTTCTCATCAATATCACATCCAGGTCACTCAGCGCCCCATATTCTTCTCCGGTAAATTCAAACCATTTTTGGAGATCATTGAAAACGTTCAACCGGCGCATGCGTGCTTCGGCATGGCCATCCCTTAAAAAAAGATCAGCCATCTCCATATAGGCAATCTCCCATCCACGCTTTTGTGCTTCCAGCATAAAAGCAAGCGAAGTATCTTTTTCAGGATGAATGCTATGAATGGGATCCATTACCACTCCGATTTTTATCTTGCTCATGAATTTTATTATTGATTAATTTATCAAATTACCTCCGGCAGGGAAACAAGCAATTATCATTCGATAAACAGATTTATAAAAACAAATCCTATTTCTGCACAAGTTTTTCATAACCTTTCCAGTCTTCCGGAAGTTCTTTTTCCGAATATTGCTTACATCTTTTAGCAAAAATAGATGGCACCGTATCTGTAATATCTGCCCGGATGAGATTATTAAAGATCGCCAATGCAGAGGAGAAATCACGATTGAAATAAGCATTCATACCGGCTGCCAGCTCTTCTTTGGTGGCTTCCTTTGCCCTGCGCCGGTCATCTTCTTCGGCATCCAGCACTTCATACAACCTGATAGCCTTATCTTTTCCTTTGACCGCTACATAGTCAACCATCCGTAGAGAAAAAGCGCCGGGATTTTCAAGAGAGGAAAAAGTATTTTCACCAATCAGAAATTGCGCTTCATAAATTCTTGTTAACTGTTCTATCCGTGAAGCAAGATTTACCGAATCTCCCAATACAGAACACTGCATTCTGTCTAACCCGCCCATAGTGCCGAGAACCATGGGCCCTGTGTTCATACCAAGACCCATCCTCAATGGCGGCCTCCCGGCGGAGACAAGCGTTGTATTAAATTTCCGCAATGCGGCACACATCATGATACCCGCCTCAACCGACTGCCGGGCCGGCACCGGAAACAATGCCATGATCTCATCGCCGGCATAAGAATCTATAAATCCGCCAAATTTTGTTATCGGCTCTCCCAGCACACTGTAATATTCATTCAGCAATTCAATCACATCATGCGGAGACAGCTTTTCTGCCATGGAAGTAAACTCACGGATATCCGAAAACAGCACACTCATTTCCATGGATACCGATTCACCCAGTTCCACCTTCGCAATATCATTATGCCCGAGGTTTTTCAAAAACTGGCTTGGCACAAAACGTTGTTGTGCTTTTAGCAAACGCTCCTGGTTTTCATAAATTCTTGCATTGGCAAGAGAAATGGCAGCCTGTCCGGAGAGCAGTTTGATTATATTCACACGCTCTTCACTAAAAGCGCTGTGTGTTACATTATTTTCCAGGTACACCGCCACTCTCCAATGATCGTGCAACGGAAGCGGCACACACATTACCGACAATGGTTTTGCCCTGATGATATAAGGATCAGAAGAAAAGGGATTTATTTTAGAAGCATTATCAATAACGATGGCTTCATTGGTCCGCCATGCGGTATTGACAAGCGTGACGGGAAAATGCAGTTCAGTTTGTACCGGAAGATCAGTTCCAACTTCCCGTGTGCTTTCATCCATTTGTGCCAGTATGGTAATCTTTCCATCCTGTTCTTCAAAAAGAAAACCTTTTTGTGCACCTGCATTTTCCAACAGGATTTGTAAGGTGGATTTAAAAAGTTTTTCCGGCACCAGCTCACCCGAAATAGTTTGAGAAGCTTTGAAAATAGAGTTGATATCGAGCAACTCTGCATTGATGCTGTCTGTAATCGTATGAACAGTTGATTCCTGGTCTTTTGAATATACAGGAACATTGCCCCGGTAGGTTGCTGATCCGGAGAGAAACGGGTATTCTTTATCCATTATTTCCACTTTCCGGGAAGCGCCCCACCGGTAATATAAATACCGGGAAGCCTGTAAATATCCTTCTGCCGCTTTAGGCAGTCCTGAACTCAATAATAATCTTGCTGCCATTTCATTGGCCATAGCCTCATCGCGGATAAAATTATTTTTTTGGGCAAGGGCAATTGATCGTTCAAAAAGTGATAAAGCCTCTGCAATGTTATTATGATGACATGCAAACATAGCTTCCATTAATAATTGAAGATGGCCGAAATTTTCCGGGCATTGTTTTGCCCATCTTGTCATTGTGGCAAGGCTTTGCTTCATTTTATCAAGCATCTGCTGTTGCTCTTCAAAAGCAGTTTCCCGGAGCAAAGATGCGTACACCAAAAAAGAAATAATATGAAAACGTACCAACTGGGGCAATGACATCACGGAAGAAATCAATCGCTCCTGTTCGGCTATATGAGGCAAAGCGCCCCGTGCATCATTATAGAGGAAGTGAATCTCTGCTTTGTAAATATGATAGTTGGCTATGCCTGTCATAAAATGGCGGCGCAGCATTCCCTCAACGCATTTTTCTTCATTGAAGTTATCATCAGTCATTGAGCAGAGGCTCCTGGTCATTCCCAGGAAATTCAATTGCATTTGCAAAAACAATGTTCCGGAATCATAGGAATCCTGGTAATCACATTCTTTCACGATCTTCAGCATCTTTCGGTGTTCATTAGCCGCAGTTTCCAGATCAAGCTGCGGATCCCAGATAATACAATCCTGTGCACTGTATGCCAGGTACAAAAGATCGCCTGACTGATAACCGGCTTCTATGCCTTTCCGAAACCAGGGTGTCATGGTTGACCAATGATTGGACCAGTGATGCACAAACATCGTATAAACATAAATGACCCTTGACCGGAGAGCGATGTCATCATATTTTTCAACGAGGCTTACTCCCAGCTTGCCATATTCATACCCAAGAACCGTATCATTAAAATAACCGCAAAGAATCATTCCGTATGCTGCGTATGCAAAAGCAGTCTCAGGACTGTTGCCATACTGCAGGGCTAAATTCACCGACTTCAAAACAAGATAGGGAAACATGGTACCGCTGGCAGATAGAAATGCCGCCGCAAATGTTTCCATCAATAACTGGCTGGCAATTTTTGCCTTTTGATCGGTGAGGTTTGGAAGATTAATGAGATCAGCAATGGCACGGCCATTCAGTTTCTTTGCCAACAACTGCACTTCTTCCTCTACATTCAGGGAAGTAGGTTCCGGCAAAAATTCAAATCCCAGGAATGAAAGTCCTTCGCAGGCAGCCTGTATGGATTCTCTCATTTTGCCGATAGTAGCATATTGCCTGGTCCGGGCAGATAATACCAATGCTTGTTCAATGGGCGTTTTTGCATTTTTCAACATGGCTTCCGCCCAATTATCTGCACCGTTCCAATCTCCGGTCAAATAAGTGCAATGCTGAATTTCTTCATGCAGTTTCCAGGAAAGATCATAATCGGATTGCCAGGCATCTTTTTCAAGAAGTTCATATCCTGTCTTCAGATAATTCAATGCAGCTTCATAAGCCGAAGATTGTTTTGCTTTGATTCCTGCTTTTAAATTCAGCGTCACCAATTCATTGCGTTCTCCGGAGTTTTCAATCAAAGACCTTCCTTCATTCAGATGGCCGGCTATTTCAAAAAGCGCATCATCCAGTTCTTCTTTGCTGGTATGATTCAGTATCAGCCGCCCTATGGAAAGATGAAGCGCCTGTCTTTTTTCCGGAGCTATCATTGAATAAGCAGCCTGCTGCACCCTGTCGTGTTGAAACCGGTATGTAGGATTCAGTTCTTTTGTATCGTGTTCTGCAACACCCGGAAATTTTCCCGATTGGCTGAATGAATCCAATCCCACCAACTTATAGTTCTCGCTGAGTGGAATAACAACATTTGCCCTAAGCGCTTCTTCCAATTCCTGCGCCGTCTCATCCATGGTACTTTCATGAATGATCGTTAATGTTTTAAGATCAAACGTGGCGCCAATACAGGAAGCTAACTGAAGAACCTGTTGCGTGGCGCTTTTCAGACGGGACAAGCTGGCCACCAGGAAATCAACCACGTTGTCGCTGTTTTTCGTTTTTCTCACCTCGTCAATATCCCAATTCCATTTCCCTGCTTCAGGGTTAAACCTGATGACTCCCCTTTCATTCAGGTTCTTTAATAATTCAATAGTAAAAAAAGGATTGCCCGCTGTCTTTTCAAAAAGTACCCGGCTCAATGGCCATGCCTCTTTAGCATTACAATGCAATGCATCAGTGGCAATTTGATTTACGGCTTCAGCACTAAGGGGTTCGAGGTGCAAATTTTCAATAATCCGTTCTTTCTGAATTTCTCCAAGAATGAGATTCAACGGATGGGAGTCGTCCACGGCATTGCTGCGATAAGCGCCGATGAGTAAAAAATGTCCCAATTCCTTTGAAGTAACGAGATGGTGAATCAGGTTTAATGTAGGAATATCGCTCCACTGCAGGTCATCCATAAACAATACCAGCGGATGTTCTTTACCGGCAAATACCTTTACAAAATTCTGAAGCAGAATAAAGAAACGCTTTTGCGCTTCAGCCGGGGGAAGCTCCTGCACAGGAGGAAACTTGCCGATAATCAATTCCAGTTCAGGTATCAGATCAATCAGCAGGCGTGCATTATTTCCCAATGCATTGCCGATAGAGGTACGCCATTTTTCAAGAACGTTTTCCGGCTCACCAAGTAATTCATAAATAAGTTTGCGAAAAGCGTTGGCAAAAGCGAAGTAAGCATTGTTTTGTTTGAACTGCTCAAACTTTCCATGGGCCAGGTATCCTCTCTTTTTTACAATGAATCTGCCTAACTCATATACCAGCACCGATTTTCCGACACCCGAATAACCTGACACCAGGCAAAACTCTACCGAGCCGTTGGATGCATTATCAAGGTGCGACACTAAACGATCAAGTTCATCAGTGCGGCCATACAATTTCTGGGGGATCTGAAAAACGGGAGAGACATCAGAGGTTGCCAATTCAAAATTAAAATCATGAAATCCCTTATCAATCATTTCCCGGCATTCCTCAAGATCTGCCGCAATACCGAAACTGCTTTGATAACGGTCTTCAGCGTTTTTTGAAATGAGTTTTGCAACAATATCCGATAACATATCCGGGATCATCCGGTTCACTTTATTGACCGGTGTTGCCTGTCTGCTGATATGGCAATGAACCCATTCCAACGGATCACTTGCAGAAAAGGGAAGCCGGCCGGTAAGCATGCGGTAAAAGGTGATGCCGAGAGAATAATAATCCGCACGGTAATCCACATCACGATTCATGCGGCCTGTCTGCTCAGGCGACATGAAAGGCAAGGAGCCCTCAATTCGTTTGATCAATGAAATATCCTGTCGTTCCCTGGATAGTTCGGTTGAAGAGCTGAAATCAATCAGCCGCAGTGTACCGTTACCCGGTTCAATAAGAATATTGGCGGGGTTGATGTCTTTATGGATAACATTTTTTTCATGCAGGTTCCCTAAAATTTTCACAAGTGATCCGGCAATTGAAAAAAACTGTTTCAGCGGGAGGTGTTTGTTTTCATATCCGGCAAGATATTCCTGTAAGGTAATACCAAATTTCTCCATTACAATTCCCCAATTGCCCTGTCCAAACGGTACAAATGAGTGCACGTTTATGATTCCCTCAAATTGAAGCTGACGGAGAATCTGGTATTCACGCCTGATATTGGCAATCTCCTCCCTCGCAGGAAAAGAGGCATTCAGGGTTTTAATGGCGACTTCGGAATTATCTTCTTTCCTGGTTGCCCGGTAAACAACATGCAGGTTTGACTCCGATATCTTTTCAATGATCAGGTATCCGGGAATAATTTCCGCATTTCCATGTTCGTGGTAAATGTCCACACATCAAATATTGAAATATTCATTAAACGTCCGGAGAAATTCTTTGTGAGCATTGTTTACAAACGGATAACCATGCCCGCACAAGGCGTGTTCAAAAGGGATTTCTTTTAATCGTACAAAATCTGCAGCGCCGGGCTGGCTTTCATACATCCATGCAGGGCCGAGATTGGCAGGCCTGAAAAATTTCATTTGCCGCATTGTAGATATGGTGGCTTCGTCAAAGAACTCATCCGGCTCCACCCAGTTTTGCAACGAATCACAGGCAATCATAATTCCTCCTTCACGGTCAAGACGAATAATACACTCAGGGCGTTTCACCGTTTCAAAAACAAAGAGCGACGAATCTCGGAAAGGCATTTCCCCTCCCGGGATCAATTCCTTATCCACTTTTAAATTGTCCTTTACCTTCATTCCGGGCAATGCCCAGAAAGCAGCCTTGTACCTGTCCACATAAAATGCATCATCCATTCCATGCATATCCCCGAGGCGCACTACATTTACCACCTTCCCCAATTTATCGAGCGCCTTGAGGCCTTCATCATCCAACCGCACTGAATTCAGAATGGTCAGATTTCCATCCTCCCTCACTATGGTCATATTCCTGCTGAATTGCCACATTGAACCAAAGAATTCACCTTTCATAGTTCCGGGAACAAAGAACACGTCTTTGAATACCTCCTGGATATTACCATGAGGCATCGCTTCAGCAAATTTTGACATATATTTATTTTTACTAAAAGTACCGAAAAATTATTTACCAATTTTTTTGTGGAAATCCCGGGCTACAACTCTGTAACTCCCTTTCCTTCCATTGCAGTATGGATTTTCAATTCATCTATAATCTCTAAGCTTGAAGTAAGCGCCACAAAAATTTTGTACCTGATATGATTTCAAATGACAGATCTCTTTAATAAACGATAATCTTATGCGAACCCGGATGAGATAAAAAATCGGATTGGTTGATTTAATAATCAAACCTTCCGGTATAGATATATTCCCGGGCAAATTCATTCAGATAAGCGTTGACATATTTCCCGGCTGCCGGTGAAATCTTTCCATTAATGACATCTTCAATAGTTTCATTGCCATCGCTTGTGTCATGGCGTTTCACAAAAAAAAGCGTCACGTCTTTTCCGCCAAGAAGCCCGATGATTCCCTGTAGATTCTCCCTTGCCTTGTGCATATCAAATACATGTCCGCCCAATGCAGTATAGTCAGGATGTGAAGCAAGTGAATTGCTGTTGAAATGAGGCCAGTTGCCCGGCGGTGGTTTGAATTCAGGATAATCCTTTTCCGGGAAAACAGGAAGATGGCGGAGTTTTTCAATATAAGAAAGACTCAACCCCGCAGCTTCTGCTCCTTTAATAATAATATTGAGATACCGTCTTGTTGGCAAACAACTGTCATCAATAAATCCGGGAAGCCCGGTATAGGTTTGTGCTTTTATTTTCCTGCCGGCAGTTACTACCTCCACTTCAGTCCTGTCATAGCCCACGCCATAGGATTCAACGGCATCCAGTGAGGCAAGACTATCATCAGGGCAGGCGTGTACCATGCCTTCCACAAAATCAGCCGGATCAGATGAAGGCTCTATATTGGCAACTCCGCCTTCGTGCCGGAACCAGTGGCGGACATTAAACCGGAGTTTCCAACCATGAAGAATGGCCCGTTCTGATGAAAGAGGAATTACTCCCTTTGCCTTCAATGAAACCAGGTTGATATTTGAGCCGTAACCAAAATAAAAAAACATATTGCTATTATCCGCCTAAAGTAAATTAAAAAGCGAATACAATAAAAGAGAGGGCTAAGATTGTTTTTCATCTGGCCCCTGCTCTCCGATATTTTCAGTTTCGAAATTTTTATTTCATCGCTTCAGGCAGTAGAATAATGATGCGGAAAAGGATGTTCCACAGAGCCGGTTTTACCGATTTTATGCAGCACTTATCTTTGACCCCGAGTTTGTTTTTGGGTAAAATCAGAATTAAAACTGTATTGGATTTCTGTACAATATTGGTTCCACCTTATTTTTGATGGCCCGCAGAAAGGTAATTATGAAAAAAGTATTTTATATTCTGGTAACCGTTGCACTGATTATTGCAGCTTATTTCTTTTATGAAAATTATGAATTCAATAAATACATTAACAACCCACCCAAAAGTGATATGAATATTCCGATTAATGAACAAGCTCCTGTACAATCAAAAGGCCGGGTCGAAATCTCTGCTCCCATCTCCACTGTCTGGAAAATTCTTACCGGAATTGATAAATGGCCCGGCTGGCAAAAGTCAGTGACTAAGACAACCATTCATGGTGAAATTAAAGAAGCAGCGCAATTTGAATGGAAAGCTGATGGGCTTTCATTTAAATCCAGGGTTCACACAATGGTTCCTGAATCTAAGTTCGGGTGGACAGGAACTACTTTAGGAGCCTATGCTATTCATAACTGGTTCTTTGAATCAAACGGGAATAAAACAATAGTCCGGGTAGAGGAAAGCCTTCAGGGAGTATTCCCCAGGTTGTTTAAAAATTATTTTCAAAAAAACCTCGATTCAGGTATATTAAAAAACATGAACGAATTGAAGGCAGCTTCAGAAAAAAAATAAAACATTTTCAAAACAATTTTTTTCAGATGCTCTACTACTACACTTTAATACCAGGGTCTTCGGATTTTTTTTTCATCGCTTGAAGCGATAGAATAATGATGCAGGGCAGGAAGTCCCGCAGATCCGGTGTCCGCCCATGCCTGTACGGGCAGGGCGATTTCAGGCGAAAGATTCCCATTATGATATAAAATAATGCCTCCTCTTATGCGTTAATAATTAATGTCCGGCACGAACGACAGGCCTTAACCGATATAAGCAAATTTCGAATATCAGAACGTTGCAAAAAAATTGACGATCGGCCAATTGACAAACCCAGAAACCAATCCGCACTTTGCCAATGGGTACGAAAAGCCATTACTCTGTAAGAAATTCAGCTCTTGAAAAACCACGCAACTGGGAACTTTCTGAGCAGGCTATTTCCTGCACACAGGAAGCCGGGATCAATAAACAAATCCTTTTTTCAGATATTCAGAAAATACGGCTGTTTTACCACCCCAACAATCGCTACCGTCTCAATAATTATTGCTGTAAAATAACTACGAAAAGCCGGGAGAATTTTGAAATTAATTCCTGCACTTACAATGGGTTCGCCGATTTCATAGATCAGGCAGAAACCTACACTCCTTTTGTAAAAGAACTGGTACAAAAAGCAAAAGCAGCTAATCCGGATTGTCAACTACTGACAGGGCACACACCTTTTACTTATTATGGAAATATCTTTTTTGTGATCGTTGCAGTTGCCTTTCTGTTTTTGCTTTTTTCATGGGTGCCGGCTGAATACAAAAACGGTTTCATCATTATAAAGCTTATCGTCATCGGTTATTTTGGAATTTATCTGGCGAAATCCATTAAGGTGAATAAACCAAAGCAGCTTGACGGAACTGAAATACCCGGCAATGTTTTACCGAAGCTGGCAAAACGGGAAACAGATAACACAAGTATGGGTGTGCAGGGATGATGAGCATGAATAACACTTAACAAAACACTAATATCAGTATGAAACAACTCATTTTATACTTCCTGTTGTTAGCGGGATTTACAGCCCAGGCGCAGAAATTAACATCTTTTCAAGGTACCAGTGGAAAGTATGGTTTCAAAGATGCATCCGGGAAAACAGTCATAGCGCCGCAATATGATTTTGTTGCTATGGATTTTTCAGAAGGATTGTGCAGGGTAAAGCAAAACGATAAATGGGGTTATATAGACAAGGCGGGCAAAGAAATAATCAAACTACAATATGATGATGCCACGGATTTCAGGGAAGGATTGGCGGCAGTAGGCCAAAATTTTAAATGGTCCTTTATAGACAAAACAGGGAAAGTAGTAATTAAAACACAATACGATGGAGCCTGGGGCTTTCATGAAGGACTGGCGAGGGTAAATACAGGAGGTATGTTTAATGGCAAATATGGCTTTATAGACAAAACAGGAAAAGAAGTAATTAAGCCACAATATGATGGTGCCGGAGATTTTCAGGAAGGGCTTGCTCCGGTAAATAAAGGCGGAATTTGGAAAGGTAAATGGGGATATATAGATAAAACCGGTAAGGAAATAATCAAAATTCAATATGAAACTGCCTACGGGTTTAAAAATAACCAAGCTCTTGTTATACTCAACGACAGAAACTTTCATATAGATAAAACCGGAAAAGAAATTAACAATAATCCTCCATCTGTAGCGACAGATACAAATAATAAAAGCGCTTCAACAAGTAGCAATGTACAGGAATTAATATCTTTTAAAGATGTCAATGGAAAGTACGGCTTCAAGGATAAATCCGGGAAAACAGTCATATCATCGCAGTTTGATGATGTAGCATTATTTTCTTCTGAAGGTTTTATAAAAGTAAAACAAAACGATAAATACGGCTTTATAGATGAAACAGGGAAAGTTGTTGTAGTAGCAAAATATAGTAATGCATTCAACTTTTCTGAAGGATTGGCTGCGGTAGAGCAAAATGATAAATGGGGCTTTATAGATAAAACAGGGAAAGAAATCATAAAATTACAATATGATGGTGCAAGAAATTTTCACGAAGGGTTTACACCGGTAAATAAAGGAGGTATTGTAGAGGGTAAATGGGGATATATAGACAAAAAAGGGAAAGAAATCATAGCACTACAATATCATGATGGCAAAAGCTTTTACGAAGGATTGGCGGCAGTACAAGAAAATGGGAAAATGGATGGTGGTAAATGGATTCGGGGCAAATATGGCTATATAGATAAAACAGGGAAAGAAATAATTAAACCACAATATGATGATGCTGAAAATTTTAATGAAGGGTTGGCTGCAGTAAAACAAAACAACAAATGGGGGGTTATTGATAAAACGGGAAAAACAATCGTAACACCAAAATACGATTATGTAGAAAAATTTTCTGATGGAATAGCGAAAGTTTCACTCAATAAAAAAAAGGGTTTGGTAGATAAAACAGGGAAAGAAATTGTAACACCGAAATATGATTTTATAAATTCTTTCCACGAAGGTTTGGCTCAGGTACGACTAAATGGTAAATGGGGACTTATAGATTTAACAGGAAAAGAAATTGCAACACCGAAATACGATTTTATAGAGTCTTTTCTCAATGATGGGACAGCATTAGTAAAACAAAATGGCAAATGGGGTCTTATAGATAAAATAAAAGGAGAAGCAATTATGCCACAATATGATAATGAATTTCATTTTTCTTCTGATAACACTGCAATTGTCAGCCTCAACGGCAGATTTTTTTATATTGATAAAACCGGAAAAGAAATTGATAAAAATCCGAAATCTGTACCCCCAAACACAAACAATAATTCTGCATCAACAAGTACTATCAATGCACAGGATTTAAGACCTTTTAAAAATGTCAATGGAAAGTATGGCTACAAAGATGAATCCGGTAACATAGTCATAGCACCACAGTATGAATTTGCCGGAAGTTTTTCCGAAGGATTGGCAGCAGTAAATATTGGCGGACATCCTAATGCAATTTTCGGTGTTGAGGGCGGTAAATGGGGTTTTATAGATAAAACCGGAAAAGTTATAGTAGCAATTAATTATGACGGTATAGGGGATTATTCCGAGGGGCTGGCAATGATAGCAATCAATGGGAAATGGGGTTTTGTAAATAAAGCGGGAAAAGAGTTGATTAAACCGAGATATGATGAAGCATGGTATTTTTCTGAAGGGATGGCGGGTGTAAAACAAAATGGCAAATGGGGTTTTATAGATAAAACAGGGAAAGAAGTAGTAAAACCACAATTTGATGAGGCCAAAAATTTTCAAGAAGGGATGGCGCTGGTAGCACTCAATAAAAAATTCGGTTTTATAGATAAAACAGGGAAAGAAGTAGTAAAACCACAATTTGATGAGGCCAAAAATTTTCAAGAAGGGATGGCGCTGGTAGCACTCAATAAAAAATATGGTTTTATAGACAAAACCGGAAAAGTAGTTATAGAACTGAAATATTACAATGCCGGTTCTTTTTCCGAAGGATTGGCGGCGGTAAGACAAAATGATAAATTTGGTTTTATTGATAAAACCGGAAAAGAAATAATTAAGCCACAATTTGATAACACCTGGGAATTTCACGAAGGTCTGGCTAAAGTAAATCAAAATAGCAAATGGGGTTTTATAGACAAAACAGGAAATGTTGTCGTAGAACTTAAATATGATAATGTAAAAGATTTTTCCGAAGGATTGGCGGCGGTAAACATCGGTGCGACTCCTGATATAATTGATGACCTTACTGGTGGTAAATGGGGATTTATTGATAAAACCGGTAAAGAAATAACCAAACTACAATACGATGGTGCCAATAGTTTTAAGAACGGAAAAGCTTTAGTAAAACTCAATGGGAAATATGGTTATATCGATAAAACCGGCAAAGAAGTAAAATGATTGATAACTCAAAAATCAAGGAAAAATGAAATGGAGCAAAAAGATTTTTACCCTTACAAGGTAATATCAGAAACTGCCGAAGTGGTACAACTTGAGCTTCCCAAAGGCCGCAAAGCCAGCGTTTTTTGCACATTCAGAGTGCTGCCCATAGTGCTGTTGGCTTTTGCTGTCACCATTCCTGAAAAACTTTCATCATGAATTAGGGAACATTGTTTATTGGGGGTTTCTGCTCTGTTTGTATGCCGTTATTTTCGGCCTGGTTTTTCACCGTTATACATCGGCAATGACCTTTGGCCCAGGACAAATGACCCTGAGTTTCAACCGAAATTATTTCAATTACAGCGAAACCGAAACGCTGGGCCCGGGTGATGAAATCCTTGCCGTAAGAGAGCGGGCAGGAAAAGGAGCTTACTGGATGTTTTACTTAGTAAGACAAGGGCAAAAAAAGAAAAAGCTGTTCAGCATTCCTGCCGCCCTCGCCTTAAACCATGCTTCACGGAATAATTTTCTCAATATTTTCGAACAGAGATACAATCTCCAAACGACTGTGAAAGAATATGGATTTTATGCTGTCGCTGATCTTCAAATCCGGGTATGCGTTTTCTTTCTCCACTGTTGTTGGCGTTCAAACCTAAAGATTCCTTCTTCTGCACCTCTTCCGTGACGGCAATAAGAACTGCAGTGAAGTCTCCTGCTCTTCGAAACCCGCAGTTTCGAAGATTTATTTCATCGCTTGAAGCGATAGAATAATGCTGCAGGTAGGAATTCCCACGTATCTGTAAGTGATCATCATCAATCCCCAGCTAAAACCCCCTAACCGCTTACTTGCCTTATCTTTGTGGCAAAATCATTCTTTCACTTCTAAAATATTTTTTGTTACATGAAAATAACTGTTGTAGGTGCAGGCGCAGTGGGTGCCACCGTTGCCGAAAATATTGCACGCAAGGAATTATGCACGGAACTGGTATTGCTCGACATCAAAGAAGGGCTTACCGAAGGGAAAGCCCAGGATATGATGCAGACCGCCACCCTCCTCGGCTTTGACACAAAGATCACCGGATCCACCAATGATTATTCTAAGACCGCAGGCAGCAGCGTCGTGGTCATCACTTCAGGTATTCCCCGTAAACCGGGAATGACCCGTGAAGAACTGGTGGGCACCAATGCCGGCATCGTTAAAGGAGTTTGCGAAAATATTCTGAAGCATTCTCCTGATGCCATCATCATCGTGATCAGCAACCCGATGGACACCATGACTTATCTCGCACTTACCTCCACCGGCCTGCCTAAGAACCGTATCATCGGCATGGGCGGCCTACTCGACAGTTCAAGATTCAAATATCAACTGAGCCAGCGCCTGAACTGCAATCCTTCCGACCTGAATGCCATCGTCATCGGCGGACACGGAGACACGACCATGATCCCGCTGATACGTTTTGCAACCTGGAACAGCGTACCGGTCACGAAATTCCTGACTGCTGAACAGCAACACCAGGTGGTAAGCGATACCATGGTGGGCGGAGCCACCCTCACCAAACTTATCGGCACTTCTGCATGGTATGCACCCGGCGCATGCGGAGCCGCATTGGTGGAAGCCATTGTGAGGGATGAAAAGAAGCTTTTCTCCTGCTGTGTATATCTCGATGGAGAATACGGGCAAAAAGATATTTGCCTTGGCGTTCCAGTTGTTATTGGTAAAAACGGCTGGGAGAAGATCGTTGATTTCGGGCTAAATTCTGAAGAGCAGGCAGCATTCAACAAGAGCGCTGATGCAGTAAGAAACATGAACAATGTGCTAAAGACGTTGTAAAATATTATTCCGGTCTTTTTAGGAAGAGGCTGTCTCAAAAGTTAAGATAGCCTCTTTTTATTTATATCCCCAGGTTACCGTTTATGTGATCGTATAAGTGAATTTTTTACTTGTGATGCAGTCTCATGTTTTTCGAATAGAGAAACCTTTCAAGCGGGGGACAATGAAGAGTCATTTGATCTGAGCATTTGCTTTCTTTTCAGGCCGGAATTACTTCTTGTAAATAGATCATACACCACACGAATCAGGAACTGCATCATATCCCCCGCCGGCGGGGGAAGCAGTTCGAATAGAGAAATCTTTCAAGTGGGGGTGGACGAACAGGTTGAGCTTCCTGAATCCGGAGGCTTGCTCTTTACCGGTCAATAATTTTCAAGTGAAATAAAGTAAACGATCAGCTTTGATCCACCCCCATTCGTGATTTCATTTTTTTCGTGCATCCGGCCCCCGCCAGAGGGGGATAATGAGGTGTCATTTAATATGAAAATTTCAGCTTCCAATCATATCGGAATTACTTTTATTTATTTATCATACGCCGCCCGGATTTGAAGCTGCATTATATCCCCCGTCGGCGGGGGAAGCAGTTCGAATAGAGAAATCTTTCAAGTGGGGGTGGACGAACAGGTTGAGCTTCCTGAATCCAGACGATTGCTCTTTACCTGCCAATAATTTTAAAGAAAAATAAAGCAAACGATCTGCTTCAATCCACCCCCTATCGTGAATTCGTTTTTTTTCGTGTAGCCAGCCCCCGCCTGCGGGGGACAATGAAGTGTCATTTGATCTGTGCATTTGATTTTTCCTCAGACTGGAATTACCAGTCAATAATTTTCAAGAGGAATAATCAATTAGCCTCGATTTACCCCTTTTTTATTTGGTGATGCGGAAGCAATAACGATGCATTCTTCCTGTAAAGTCAAAAGGTGTGGTGGCAGAAGTGATATCTTTTATGGATGAGGCAGTGATCTTTTCTTTTTCTAAAATGAACTTGCTGTAATTGGTGCTGAAAAAAAGAACACCTCTTTTCTTCATGACCCGCAAACAAAAGCCGATCAAAGCAACATGATCCCGCTGAATATCCAGGAACTCATTCATCTTTTTGCTGTTGCTGAAAGTGGGCGGGTCCATGATCACCAGGTCAAAATGTCCCGGAAGCAATTCTTTCAGATATTCTTTTACATCCACTCTTACATAATGAAATCTTTCCGGGTCACTGAATCCGTTCAGTTGCATATTTCTTTCAGCCCATTTCAGGTAGGTGTTGGAGAGATCAACGGTCACCACTTCTTTTGCTCCCCCTGCGGCGGCATACACGGAAAAAGAACCTGTATAAGCAAAAAGATTCAGGACGGATTTATCTTCACTTTCATCATGGGCCATTTGCCTTGTGATGCGGTGATCGGGAAACAACCCGGTGTCGAGGTAATCATTAAGATTGACAAGAAATTTCAACCCATTTTCTTCCACAATAAATTCACTTTTCTTCTCCCCCACTTTTTGATATTGGCCTGTTCTGCCGGCTTTTCTTTGCCGCAGTTTCAGGAAAATATTTTTTTCCGGGACGGAAAGAATTTCTGAAATAATTCCCATGCTCTTTTTCAGCCACAATTCATGCTCTGCGTCAGCCATTCCATGCCGCCGCTTATATTCCGCTACATACAAATGCGTGTCATAAAGCTCTATGCAAAAAGGAAATTCGGGAAGGTCATGATCATAAACACGGTAGCAGCTTACCGACGATCTCTTTGCCTGCCTGGATAAATGCCTGTAAACTTTTTGCAGGCGGTTGCGAAACATATTATATTTTTCTTCCTGCACTTTCAATTGTTGGAAGGTTTTACGAAATTCGTCATCCGCTTTTTTTATGTATGCCATTGTTGATATTGAAACCACGGGAGGCTATGCTGCAGCAAATGGCATTACTGAAATTTCCATAATCATTTTCGACGGCAACAAAATAGTGGAAAAATTTGAAACGCTGGTGAATCCCTGCCGGCCCATCCCCCGTTTCATCCAGTCTTTTACTGGCATCAATGACGAGATGGTGTCCTGCGCACCCAGGTTTGAAGATATAGCGGAACAGGTTTTCGGGATACTGAACGGTAAGATCTTTGTGGCGCATAATGTCAACTTCGATTATTCCTTTATCAAAACAGGATTGCAGGCATCCGGTTATTCGCTGCAGTCAAAAAAACTCTGCACCGTACGGCTGAGCAGGAAGATTTTTCCGGGACTCCCCTCCTATCAACTGGACCGGCTTTGCGATTCATTGAATATACCTGTCAGCAACCGGCACCGGGCCGGCGGCGATGCGGAGGCTACTGTAAAAGTGTTTGAAAAACTTTTGGCTCACGACAAGGAACAGCATATTCAGAAAAGCCTGATGCGAAATTCCAAAGAGAATATGCTGCCACCGAACGTACCCAAAGATCAGTTTGAAAAACTTCCTTCACTGCCGGGAGTTTATTATTTCCATGATCAAAAAGGCAAGGTCATTTATGTGGGCAAGGCAAGGAATATCCGCAACAGGGTCAACAGCCATTTCAGCAGCGGGTTTGAAAGCAGGCAGAAGCAGAATTTCATCCGGCATACTTATTCCATCAGCTTTCATGCATGTGCCACCGAACTGATGGCTTCCATCATGGAATCTGCGGAGATCAAAAAGTTCTGGCCTGAGTTTAATTATTCTCAAAAAAGGCGGGAAGACAGTTACGGCATCTATTCATTCGAAGATCAAAACGGATATTTAAGGCTGGCAATAGAAAAAAATAAAAAGTTGCTGAATCCTGTACATACATTTCAATACCTTGTTGATGGACATTCCATACTGAGAAAACTGATCCGTGAATTTGACCTGAGTGCAAAACTTTGTTTCCTGCAAAAGGATTTTGGAGCGGAAGCTGATGAAGACAACGGATCTGCTTCAATTGAGGTAAAAGAAAAAGCTGAAGAGTACAATAAAAGAGTGGCTGAAGCCATAGCATCTTTATCCGTTCGCCCTTCTTATGCCATTATTGACAAAGGACTGAATGATGATGAATATTCCTGCATCCTTATTGATAACGGGAAATTCTATGGAATGGGATATCTTTCTTCAGAAATACAGATCACTGACCCGGAGCAAATCAAAGAATACATCACACCTTACAAAGAAAACGGATTCATTCACAAACTGGTGA
Source organism: Chitinophagales bacterium (assembly GCA_026936105.1). Taxonomy (GTDB): domain Bacteria; phylum Bacteroidota; class Bacteroidia; order Chitinophagales; family Chitinophagaceae; genus UTBCD1. Next base: position 9,515 of record JAIXKI010000005.1, on the reverse strand, counting down.
ATTCTTATGCAATGAAATTCCCCTCAAAAGTGGTCCATCTGAATGAAGGAGTCATCAATCCAGCCACTGAAAGTTTTCGCTGAGCGGCATGTTGCTGAAGACATGAAACACTTCCTGCGGAGGAGTGATCAGTTTCCGTTTCACTGTATCCATCCAGGCTCCGTCCACCGAAAGAATGGCAGCCACCGTTCCGTCTCCTTTCAGGATCTGATGTTGAATACTCCAGCGGGAATAGGATCTTCTTGCCTTTGTCAGTTCCAGGCCAATGGTTATCTGATCATTCATCCTGATCTCTTTTCTAAAAACACATTCCTCCCTGAAAAGTATAGGCCCGATATGCAGCGCTGTCATCACTTCGGCAGTGAGATCGTATTTTGTGAGGAATTCAACACGGCAGAAAGCTCCCCAGTCATAATATACCGAATGACGTAAATGAAAATTCGGGTCCAGGTCGGACCAGCGTATCTGCACTTCTTTGATAAAACGATCCATCAGCAGATCAGGGATTTTAGTAATTAACAAAAATTATAGAAGAAAAAAGTTTTCCTGCCCGTCATCATGTTCGCGAAATTAATAGTTTGAAGTTTGAATTCAGCTTTCAACCTTTAATTTTGCGCATCAAACATTTTTTATGAAAAGAAAGATCCCGGTATTATTTGCAGCATTGCTCACCACAGGTATTGTAATGGCGCAGCAGGGACAAAAACCTAAGACCACAGCCAAACCGGCATTAAAGACTGCAGCAAAAACTGTGAAAACTGCTGCTCCCTCCCTGAAGACGTTTAAGGATTCTGTAAGCTATGCTTTCGGGATATCCTTTGCCAATTATTACAAAAGCCAGGGAGTAAAGGATATCAACACCGCATTTCTTTCAAAAGCAGTGAATGATGTTTTTTCCGATAAGATATTATTATTTGATGATGAAACGGCCAACCGCATCATGAACAAATACATGTTTCAGTTGCAGGCAGAGAAAGTAAAGCCGGCCATTGATTCAGGAAAATCATTTCTGGAAAAAAATAAATTGAGGCCGGAAGTGAAAACCACGGCAAGCGGACTGCAATATGAAGTAATCACAGAAGGCACCGGCGAAAAACCAACGATCAATGACACGGTGGTTTGTAATTACTGGGGCAAACTGCTTGACGGAACAGAATTCGATAATTCATACAACAGGGGGCAGCCGATTTCATTTCCCTTGCGCAATGTGATCCGCGGCTGGACGGAAGGATTGCAACTGATGCCGGTGGGATCCAAATACAAATTTTATATTCCTTACAACCTGGCGTATGGAGAGTTTGAGAATGGTCCCATTCCCGGCGGGTCCACCTTGATATTTGAAGTGGAATTATTAAGCATCAAAAAAGGGCCGGCACAATAAATTTTATTCTGCCCGGCTGATCCTTTCTTTTGCCCATTCCATGGCCTTTCTAAACTGCCCGTCTTCGGTCAGGTTCGTATTATCAAGAACGATAGCATCTTTGGCTTTCTTTAACGGGCTTACTTTCCGGTTAGAGTCAATATAGTCTCTCATTTCAAGATTAGCCTTCACTTCTTCGATGGTGGTGTTGGGGTTTTTCATGATCAGCTCTTTGTATCTTCTTTCCACCCTAACGGCATTGTCGGCGGTCATGAATATCTTCAGTTCTGCTTTAGGGAAAACCACCGTGCCGATGTCCCTTCCATCCATCACGATGCCTTTGCCTTTTCCCATTTTTCTTTGTTGCTTCACCGCAAATGTTCTCACTTCTTTGATAGCGGCTACCTCGCTGACTTTTTCCGCTACTACAAGGTCGCGGATCATGTATTCAACATTTTCATCATTCAGGTAAATCTCTGTTGCCTTGCTCACCTGATTGAAAACAAACTGCAAGTGAATATTTCCTAATGCCTTGTTCACTTCATTGATATTGGTCCAGTCAACATGATTTCTCAAAAAATAAAGCGTGACGGCACGATACATGGCGCCGCTGTCAATATATACATAACCCAGCGCCTTGGCCAGCCTTTTGGCCAAAGTGCTCTTGCCGCAGGCAGACCAGCCATCTATAGTGATAATAATTTTCTTCATAAAGAAAGACAAAGCAAAAATGCAAAAAATTAATCAGGCTTCCCAAAGTTCTTAAAAGAAGAAATGAAGGGCCTCATAATATAACAAGCTGCCGAAATTCGTTTTGTTTCTTAACAGGTCGAGCGCCTATTTCAATATCATAAGCTGAAAGAACAGTCACCATACTTCCGATGCTCTATGAACAAATAAAAAAAACCACTTGCGTGAGGCAAGTGGCGCTATAAATTTTCAATAAACCTTTACATTATGCTTTCGACTTTTCTTCCGCTTTCTTACTGAAGGTAAATACGAGCTTATTATTTTCCTTATCTACATCGGCAGTAAGCATATCGCCGGCCTTCACATGAAGGTTGAGAATTTCTTCCGCAAGCGGATCTTCCAGGTATTTCTGAATGGCCCTGTGCAGCGGCCTTGCACCAAATTGCTGATCGTATCCTTTTTCTGCCAGAAAAGCTTTGGCTTCTTCTGTCAGTTCAAGCCCAAATCCGAGATTGCTCAATCTCTTCATCACATCCTTCATCAGGATATCTATGATCTGGAATATGTGATCACGGGTCAGGCTGTTGAAGATGACCACGTCATCAATACGGTTCAGGAACTCAGGAGAAAAAGTACGCTTTAATGCTTTTTCTATCACAGCTTTGTTGTTTTCATCTACACTCATGCTCCGGGCCTGGGTGGCAAAACCAACACCTTCACCAAAATCCTTCAATTGGCGCACACCAATGTTTGAGGTCATGATGATAAGTGTGTTTTTAAAATCCACTTTCCTTCCTAATCCATCCGTAAGCTGCCCATCATCCAGCACCTGCAATAAGATATTGTAAATATCAGGATGTGCTTTCTCTATTTCATCCAGAAGGATCACGCTGTAAGGTTTACGCCTCACTTTTTCAGTAAGCTGGCCTCCTTCTTCATAACCCACATATCCCGGAGGTGCACCGATCAGACGGCTGACTGTGAATTTTTCCATATACTCACTCATGTCAATGCGGACCAATGCATCTTCCGAATCAAACATATACCGGGCCAGTGATCTTGCCAACTCGGTTTTACCTACACCGGTAGGCCCAAGAAAAATGAATGTACCGATAGGTTTTTTAGGATCTTTCAGTCCTACACGGTTACGCTGAATGGCTTTCACCACTTTCAGGATTGCTTCATCCTGGCCGATAACCATCGTCCTCATATCATCTGCCATCTTACGCAACTTCACTGTTTCGGCCTCAACCATTCTCTTCACCGGAATGCCGGTCATCATGCTGACCACTTCAGCAATATCTTCTTCACTTATCGGGAAGCGTTTGTGCTTGCTTTCTTCTTCCCAACTCGCCTTTGCTTTTTCCAGATCTTCCTGGAGTCTTTTTTCGGTATCGCGAAGTGAAGCGGCCTCCTCGAATTTCTGGCTCTTCACCACTTTGTTCTTCTCATTCTTCACCTCCTCGATCTTCTTTTCCAGGTCCAGAATATTCTTCGGGACGTTGATGTTTTTTAAATGCACCCTGGCTCCCACTTCATCCATGACATCAATGGCTTTATCGGGAAGCAGGCGATCCGTGATATAACGGTCACTTAGTTTTACACAAGCCTGAATGGAATCTTCACTGAAGGTGACATTGTGGTATTCTTCGTATTTGGGTTTGATATTAAGAAGTATCTGAATGGTATCATCCACACTCGGCGGATCCACCATCACTTTCTGAAAACGGCGATCCAAAGCTCCATCTTTTTCAATATACATCCTGTATTCATCCAGGGTGGATGCTCCGATACATTGAAGTTCTCCCCTTGACAATGCCGGTTTGAAAATGTTGGAAGCATCGAGGGAACCGCTGGCTCCGCCTGCACCCACTATCGTGTGCAATTCATCAATGAACAAAATGACATCACGGTTTTTTTCAAGCTCATTCATGATTGCTTTCATTCTCTCTTCAAACTGTCCACGGTATTTGGTGCCGGCCACCAGGGCTGCCAGGTCAAGTGAAATAACTCTTTTGTCAAAAAGCACTCTGGACACTTTTCTTTGAACGATCCTCAAAGCAAGTCCTTCGACAATTGCAGTTTTTCCCACACCTGGTTCACCGATCAGGATCGGGTTATTCTTTTTCCGGCGGGAAAGGATCTGAGATACTCTCTCAATTTCAGAGTCACGTCCGACGATAGGATCCAGCGATCCTGCTTCAGCAAGACGGGTTATATCCCTCCCGAAATTATCCAGTACGGGAGTTTTACTTTTTACACTGCCTTGCTGACGGCTGCTCTTCTGCCCGGAATATTTTTTCTCATCATCAAAATCATCATCATTCTCATCTGTGTATTCGGCACGGGGGTCATTCGATTTTACAATGCCCAACTCCTGGCGGAACAGATCATAATCCACATCAAACTGATTTAATATCTGGGTAGCAATGTTCTCTTTGTTTTTAAGAATGGAAAGCATCAGGTGTTCGGTTTCCACGGTAGCGCTCTTCAAAGCTTTTGCCTCCAGAACGGTAACACGGATCACCTTCTCCGCCTGCTTGGTAAGCGGAAGGCTGTTGATATTCGGAATGTTCTTTCCGGTCTTGTCTTTCACGGCCAGTTCGATTTCTTTCCTCAATTCGTACAGATCCACATTAAAGCTTTTCAGGATACGGACGGCAGTGTTATCTCCCTCACGGATCAATCCGAGCAATAAATGTTCGGTACCGATAAAATCATTTCCCAGTCTCAATGCCTCCTCCCTGCTGAACGAAATGATCTCTTTTACCTGCGCTGAAAAATTATTATCCATTTTTAAGATAATTGGTTGTGATACAATATTAACAAATAAATTTGACACTGGTTTTTTAGTATTTAACGTAAAACCTGCCAATTCAATTGTTATGGAGTTCAAAAGAGATACCAAAGAAAAACTTCATGTCATCACGCTGCCCGGCCCTGCATTGTCTGCTACAATGACAGACGAACTGAATGGCTATCTGCTTTCGTACCTGCAAAATGACGCCTCCCGGCAAAACGATCAGGCTAAAAATATTGTTCTCGTATTAAAAGACATCGAAAAGATTGATATCGCTGCTGCGGAAGCTTTGACAAATATCCAGCAAAAATTTTATGAGAGCAACGCATCTTTTGTGATTTGTGAATTACAAAAGGCGGTAGAAAAATTCCTGGACGAAAATGAACTTTTAGAGATAATGAATGTTACACCAACGATCAGCGAGGCATCCGATATTGTGCAGATGGAAGAGATAGAAAGAGAGTTCATGAATGGCGAAGAAGAATAGATACGGGTCAATTTTCTCCATCTGGAATGGGATTAATCCTGATTGCAATGCAGCTAATGACTGTCTATTGCAGTCTTTACTCACAAACACTTAACTAAAATAGACCATATCAGTTCCGAATATGCTGGCAGTCACTATTCTTGGAAATAATTCAGCAGTGCCCGCTTTTAACCGTCACCCTACAAGCCAGGTAGTGACTACTGATGGTACCAGTTTTTTGGTGGACTGTGGTGAAGGAACGCAGACCCAGATGATGCAGTATAAGATCAGGCGCAGCAAAATTTCGCACATCTTCATTTCGCATCTTCATGGAGACCATTATTTCGGGCTCATCGGGTTGCTCAACAGTTTCGGATTGCTGAACAGGATACCCGACCTGCACCTCTTTGCTCCTGCTCCGCTCAAAGAGATCATTGACCTGCAACTCAAAGTTGCCAATAATGAGCTCCCATTCAATCTCCAATTTCACCCTATCACCGAAGAGCGCCTGTTGGTGGATGAAGAAAAATATTCGATCCGCTGTTTCAGGACCAACCACCAGATCGAGTGTTATGGCTTTTCTTTTGCCGAGAAAAAAAAGCCCCGTCGCCTGCTGCCTGAAAAAGCAAAGGAATATGGAATCCCTTCTCTTTTTTTTGAAAAGCTGACCATGGGAGAAGATTATGCAAGAAAAGACGGAAGCATCGTCAAAAATGAATGGGTGACCGAAGAAGGAGCCAAAGGAAAAGTGTATGCCTTTTGTGCCGACACAAAATATTATGAACCGATCATTCCTCATATAAAAAATGCCGACCTGATCTACCATGAGACCACCTATCTCAATAACCTTGCAGAAAGAGCGGCTCTACGCTTTCATTCCACTTCAGGCCAGGCAGCGCTGATCGCCCAAAAAGCGGAAGTAAAAAAATTGCTGATCGGGCATTTCAGCAGCAAGTATGAAAAACTCGATGAGTTTGAAAAAGAGGCAAGAGAAGTTTTTGCTAATACGGAGCTTGCACTGGAAGGAGTGACTTACCGGGTATGACCCGGCAATTTTTTTTGTCAATTCATAATCCATTGATAGAACATCGGGAATTCTTTGCGCCAGGCCTGTTCATTATGCCTGCCGTCATCCCTGATCACAGCGGTCATTTTGGAGTGAGAACGTTTGCTCATTTCCTGCATGGCTTTGAGCATATCCGGTACCATGGAATCGCCTTCTTTTTTCCCCGCATAAAAAAAAATTTTTGAGTTCACACTCTTTCCTTTTTTCTTAATGTCTTTAAAGATCTTTGGCCCCACCCAGAATGCAGGAGAAAATACGCCTGCCCCTCCATAAACTTTGGGAAATTTCAGGACAGCATACATGGAGATCAACCCGCCCATGGAGCTCCCGGCAATGAACGTATGCTCCTTATCACGAAAGGTGCGGTAACTTTTATCAATATAAGGTTTCAGCTTTCTTACCAGGAACCGTACATAACGCTTTCCTTCTCCTTTATTGGAAGAGTAATTTGCCGCAATGCCCATGAGTGAAAAATTATAGGGGCAATATTCATTCAGCCGCTTGTCTTGCCCGTTGTCAATAGCCACTACAATGGCTTTTTTCTTCATGCTGTCTATACACTCATCCACTCCCCACTCGCCGGAATAGGAAGTGGCATTATCGAAAACATTTTGTCCGTCTTGCATATATAGAACAGGATAACTTTCCTTTGAAGTATCATATCCTTCCGGCAGGTAGATCCAGATCCTCCTTTTGCGGTGAAGCTGGGGTATCCAAAAAGCAGAATCAAGTATATGCACATTTTTATCTGCCGTGCTTTTTACCGGCACAGAAGAGAAATGATCTTTCCAGCCTTCCACACTAAGCCTGATCAACGTATCAGAAGTAATCGTTATCTCCCTGTTTGCAATGTCTGCTCCGGATCCTGTACATTCCACTTTATCCCATCCTCCTCTTGTTAGTTTAAACTGGTAAGAACCATCACTGAGCTTTATGTCAAGGGAATAATTCCCGCCATCATTCTTTGAAAAAAGAAAGTCTTTATTCTGCGGGTTCCATCCGTTCATGGAGCCTGCGAGATAGATCTCAGTACCGGATGTTTGAAAAGAAGGAAATGAATTTATTTCAATACGCACATTATTCTGTCCTGCAACAATTCCTCTTATTGAAAGGGAAAATACAAAATAGAAAATTGTTCGGGCCTTCATTTAAACGGTTTTCATTAACTCTTTTATCTTCTGATGAAGAGTATCGCTCACTTTCCACACCGGCAGGCGGAAATAGTTTCCACACAAACCCATTTCAGACAGGTAAGCTTTCACCCCGCTCGGATTCCCTTCGGTAAACATGGTGGAGATGATGTCAATATATTTATAATGCAGTTTGCGGGCTTCTTCAAATTTTCCTGCAAGGCAATACCTGACCATGTCGGAATAATCTTTGGGATAAGCATTGGCCACAACTGAGATAAGTCCATCTCCTCCGGCTGCTATCATTTGCAGGGTGATTGGATCATCACCGCTCAGCACCATAAAATCAGCGGGTTTGTTTTTCAGGATATAATTGATCTGAGCAAAATCGCCGCTGGCTTCTTTGGTGGCAAAAACATTTTTACACTCCTTTGCAATACGAACCTGTGTCGGGCCGGTCACGTTCATCCCCGTTCTTCCGGGGACATTATACAGGATGATGGGCAATGGTGTGGCTGCATCCAGTGACTTATAGTGTTGAAACAAGCCTTCCTGGTTTGGTTTGTTATAATAAGGAGATACAGAAAGTATGGCATTATAACCGGTCAGGTCGAAAGTTTTGAATCCTTCGATTACTTCATGAGTGTCATTACCGCCGATGCCGGCGCATAAGGCCACACGGCCTGCATTGACCTTATTTACAAAAGAAAAAACTTCCTGCTTCTCTTTCCCGTGAATAGTGGCGCTTTCTCCGGTGGTGCCAAGCACAGCAATGAACTCACACTTGCCATTGATAATATGGTTTATGATCTTTTCAAAAGAATTCCAGTCAATGGATCCATCCTGATGAAAGGGTGTGACGACTGCAACTCCCGTACCGCGGAATTTTTCTTTTAAAGTCATAGAATTGAAATTTTAGATTAAAAAAGAACTATGAATTTCATAGTATAGCCGGCAAGGCCTCAACTCTTGCCTTATAAATCTTTTATTATTGATCAGGCTATATGCAGGCATCGCAATGAAGGTCATGCAACTTATTTCATCTCTTCCCAAAAACCCATCTTTCCGAACTTTTCAATCCGCTGATCAATTCTTTCCTGAGGAGAAATTTGTTTTAATTCTTTAATCACAGGGACAATGTAATCTTTCAGAATCCGGGCTGACTCGTCATAATCCCAATGAGCGCCTCCGACCGGTTCGGGAATGATGCCATCCACCAGCTCAAATCCAAACATCTCGGTGGCAGTCAATCGCAGTTGCTGCGCTGCCACTTCTTTTTTATCCCAACTGCGCCATAAAATGGAAGAGCAATTTTCGGGAGAAATCACGGTGTACCAACTATTTTCCAGCATAAAAACCCTGTCTCCCACTCCAATGCCCAAAGCGCCGCCACTTGCACCTTCACCGATGATCACACAGACCACAGGCACTTTCAAACGGATCATCTCATAAATATTTCTTGCTATGGCTTCACCTTGTCCTCTTTCTTCTGCTTCCATACCGGGGTAAGCTCCCGGAGTGTCAATTATAGTGATGATCGGTTTTTCGAATTTTTCGGCAAGTTTCATTAATCTCAATGCTTTCCTGTATCCTTCAGGATTGGCCATTCCGAAATTCCTTATTTGCCTGGTTTTAGTATTGCTTCCTTTTTGCTGACCTATGATCATTACGGTTTCGCCTTCCAGCGTGGCAAATCCACCCACCATTGCCTTATCATCCCGCACATTACGGTCGCCGAACAGCTCAACAAAATTGGTAGTCATCTTTTCTACATACTTAAGCGTATAGGGGCGATCAGGATGCCTGCTCAATTGCACCCGTTGCCACGGATTCAGATTTCCTGTTATTTCCTTCCTTTTTTCCAGGATGCTTTCCTGTAACTTTCCGATAGCATCAGTCATGTCCACTTTTGTCTTTTCGGCAGTATGCTTCAGCTTTTCTATTTCATCGAAAAGATCCTTGATCGGTTTCTCAAAGTCCAGGAATTGCCTGTTGTTGTCCGT
>JAIXKI010000025.1 GCA_026936105.1 Chitinophagales bacterium | reverse complement strand
TCGGCAGAAATTAAGCCCCATTTTTCTGCTCATGCCCCTTACCTGCTCAATATCTTTACCGTAATATCTGCAAGTTATTTGGGTTACGATTTTTATTTTTTCTGCGTTAGTCATTGTGCGTCTCCTTTATCCCAAAGTAATTTATGCTCTACTTCGTCCATCAGTTCATGCAATGACATCATCATCCCCTCCCCGTCCATATGCCCGAAGCTCAGACATTCAAATTTCTTCATCTTCTCCGACACATCAACCCATTCGGATATATTCTTGATGTTGATAATATCATCAACTAATGAATTATATGCCCGCTGTACAGGGTCTAAGTCCGGCTTCTGATCATAGTGTACTATCAGGTAGGCAGCTATGATTGAAGCCATTAAAATTATTACGAGTATCATAACTATGAAAATTTAAACCAGGTTGGTAGTTCACGAATCGGAAATAAATGCTCCTGCCCTTCGTCGTTAATTATAACAACTGCTTTTTCATCCGGATTATCTTCGTCCGGGCAAATATCAATCACCGGGTATTCAGTTCCGGGTGTGATATGGCTTTCACCGCTATCAATCATCGGGCATGGGGCATGACAAAGAAGGGTCATATTTTAAAAAGTTTGGGCTGGCTTCGATCAACAACTTAGACTTTATTTTACTCCACCAGCCCGGGTTAAAAAATGCGTTTTATACCAATTCTTCTTTATGTGCTATCCTGTCCCGCATGAAGTTCAGCAGCCGGATACCCATATCTATATTACCGACCTTCCCGGACAAGTAATTATGGACAGTCGTGTAATGAATGTCCAGCTCCTTGCAGGCTGCCTGCCGGTCTGCGGCTGAAACCTGACGTTTTATGTTCATGAGCTTTTGAGCTATTTTTCGTTTCATGAGTGTAAAAGTATAAAAAATTTTTATTTACAAATTTATTTTTTATTTTTACAAAATTTTTAATCATGAGTACACAATTACCATCCCTTGCAGACTTGCACAAAGACCCGCAAGAGGCGTTCAAGAATGACCAGTTAAAAACCCTTTTAAATCAGCCGCCATCTGAATCATGGCTGAAAGTCCACCCCCTGACAAAAAGCAAATACCTGCCGATTGACAAGGTAGAATATCTACTTGATGTTATCTTTCAGAAATGGCGCGTCGAAGTTTTGCAAGTTCAGGTTATCTTAAACGCCATTCAAGTTACCGTCCGCTTGCATTATTATGATCCGGTCGCCGGAGAGTGGGCGTCCCACGACGGCGTAGGGGCTAAGTCTGTCCAGGTGGATTCCGGGGCCAGACCGTCTGACCTGTCTTCTATTAAAGATAGTGCGGTTATGCAGGCGGTACCAACTGCTAAATCCGAAGCGATAAAAGATGCAGCCGACCATATCGGCAAACTATTCGGCCGCGATTTGAACAGAAAAGACACGGTTGAATTTGCAGGGAAATATAGTGGTGGGGCGGCAGCTACCACAACAGCACAGGCAGACGCTTTTTTAAATAACCTTTAAAGCCACACTAATGAACGAAGTAATGCAATTAACAACAATCCAAACAGACTTGCCGGAACGTCAAGCGTTAGCATGGCTGGCACTTGCAAAAGAAAAGAATGAAGTCACCGCAGAGATTTCACGGCGGGAGCTTGCCTGCCAGCAGCTACTACTCCCTGAACCGGCAACTTATCAGGAAATTGATACTATGTTAGCATCATACCGAAAGGCATTGTCTGACCTGTCAGATTACCGGAAAGAGTTTACTAATAAAATAACTGGCGCACTGATAGCGCCGCAAATGGAGCCGGAAAAGCGGCTGAATGAAAAAACGAATCCCCGGTATATTGAGCTCTCCAACCGGTCGCTAACGCTTCGCAAAGACGAGGCAGACCGTGCAGCGAAAGTAAATGCGCTCAATAAAGAGCGGGCAGATTTTAAAACATTCATTCAAAATGAACACTTCCGGATTGCAGCCGAGTACCGGGCAGAGCTACGTAAATCGATTACTGCAATGTACGCCGCGTGGCTGAATGATAACGTTCAGGAGCCGGCAGTAGATACGCTGGCAGACCTGCTCGCAAAATTAGAAGTTCCAAAAATCGGCAAATTCACGCCGGCACTTTTGAGTCGGGAGGAAATGATTGAAATATTTAACGCCATACCAAAGCCGGATTACGCGGGGATACTTGCAGAAGCTCAGGGCAGCGTTCAGGAGGTGTTCGCTAATTATACGGCTGATTTGAAAAACAAGGAGGCTGCAATAGCTCATCAGCAACAGCAGCAGGCACTCGCCGTGCAGGCAGAACAGGAACAACTCGCACAACAACAGGCAGTAACAACACTCATCGCAACGGCTGAAACCGTGACAATTGAAACGCCGAAAATTAAAAAGACGGTAGAAATTATACTGGTGGAATCGGAAGGCTGGGCCAAAGCTGTAATGGCTGCCTTTATTGTCAACCTCCCGAATCTTAGCAAATACATCCGGGTCAAATCCTGGGCAAAGTTATCAATCGGGCAGATGGCTGACGCGCTCAGTAAGTATGCGACAGAAACCGGGGAGGTATTCGCCGGTCTTGAAATGAAGGAGGTAGAGAAATGACCGTAGGCAATACTATTTATTATGAAAGCCTGGATTTTGAGAAGTACCTTCAAATAGAGGGTACTTCTTTCAGCACTATCAAGGGCTTTGACGGTGTGCCATCTGCCGGGATGCGACTGGGCACCCGCGTACACAACTACATTTCAGAGCCGGAAAAATATGATTGGCAACAGGCGGAAGAGGTCCGGGCAATTGCCTCTGCAATAAAAAAAACAGTTGCGGCGGCTTTAAAATTTATGAAAAAAGAACTATCTTTTACGTCCGATTTCAGCTTCAACGGGATGACAATGCGGTATAAAGGCAGGGCTGACGGTATCATTCCGGGCATGCTATGTATAGATTACAAGGTGCTTTCCGGAGACATTGAAGCAGCCTGTGATCGGTTCGGATATGAAAATCAGGTTAGCGGATATTGCCTTGCGACGGGATGCCCGAAGGGGATAATCGTAGCGTACAACAGAAAGATAAAAGAAGTACAAACAAAGGTCATTACGCCGTCACAGGAGTTTTGGAATTATAATATCGTCCGGTACGGTAGGCCAACTTTTTATTAATATTTAAATAAAGGAGCGTAAATCCCACCACATCTTTAGTGGGTGGGATATAAGCGACAAAAGTTCTTTGAAAATAAAAACCTTAACCATATTTGTTCGTTTGGTTAAAATTTAGTAAATTTGCTTCATGTTGAAGGCGTATAGATACCGGTTGATACCAACTAAAGCCCAAGAAGCTGAACTTAATCAGCACTTTGGGAATACTCGGTGGCTATATAACTATGCCTTAGACCTGTCTAATAAGCACTATGCAGAGCATAAAAAAGGATTGAGCAGGTACGATATTCAGGCAATGCTACCTGAATTAAAATGCAAAAATGAATGGTTGAAAAAATCCAACTCACAAAGTTTGCAGGTAGCTATTCAAAACCTTGAAATTGCTTTCAAAAACTTCTTCAAGAAAAAAGGAAAATATCCTGTATTCAAAAAGAAAGTTTGTGGTGGCAGTTTCGGAGTTCCGCAAAACGCTAAAATCAACTTTGAAAACAACACGGTTTCAATACCTAAATTCAAAAGTATTAAAGCCAAGTTGCATAGAAAGTTTGAGGGAGAAATTAGACAAGCAACAGTTTCAAAAACAGCAACAGGAAAGTTTTATATTTCCTTTTTAGTTGAAACAAGCAAACTAATACCAACAAAGAACCCTATTGACGAAAGCAAAGCAGTAGGTATTGATGTTGGTATTAAAGACCTTGTAATCTGCTCTGATGGTACTAAGTACCAAAATCCAAAATGGTATCGTAAAGCAGAGAAAAAACTAAACAGGATGAACCGTTGGAGGAGCAGAAAACAAAAAGGCTCCTCCAACCGACAAAAATGGAACATAAAAGTTGCAAGACAACACGAAAAAGTATCAAATCAGCGAAAAGATATGTGGCACAAGATAAGCCATGAACTTCTTTCAAATTATGATACGATTTGTGTTGAAGATTTAGCTGTAAAAAACATGATGCAAAACCGCAAGCTATCAAAGTCTATTAGCGATGCAGGTTGGGGTATGTTCTTCGCAATGCTTAAATACAAAGCTGAATGGAGAGGTAAAAACATCTTAGAAATAGGACGATTTGAACCAAGCTCTAAGCAATGTAGCGTTTGTGGAGCAACAAACAATAATCTGAAATTATCTGACCGAATATGGACTTGCGAAAACGGACACACATTGGATAGAGATACGAATGCCGCTACTAATGTGAAACGATTTGCATTCTATCAAATAACAACTACGGACGGAATGTTCGGAAGTAACGCCTGCGGAGACGATGCAGTAGCACCGTCTGTGAAGCAGGAAGCCCATCGGTCTTTAGCCGATGGGTAATTCACAACACAAATTATGTCACAATTACTTTACGGATCAATTTGTATTGAAGATTTATTTATCAGCAAAACGGTTAAAGGTAAGGACGGGAAAACGTACGTCTGCCTTGATAACCTTTCTGAATACCCGTTTGCAAAATCGGAATCGAACGGGAAACATTATGCGAATGTCACGGTTTGGGTAAATGATTTGCCGGATAATTACGGCAATGACGCCAGCATCCAGCTTTCTCAAAAAAAGGAAGACTGGCTGGCAAAGGTGAAGCCGCAGTATATCGGCAATCTAAAAAAGAATCAGCCGAAAGCGGCAGCACCGGAGGTAGTTACAGCATCAGCACCTTCATCCTATGATCTGCCATTTTAATTATGTTAAGGGATTATCAGGAGAGATTCGTTAATAAAATCTCCCATAAACTTGCATCTGGGCGGCGTAGAATCGTCGCCCAACTTGCCACAGGCGGGGGAAAAACCGTTTGCTTCTCTGCGATTGCAAACCGCTATAAGGGCAATGTACTTATCCTCGTCCACCGGCGTGAATTGCTTCGACAAACGCAAAAGACATTATTGAAATTATACGGAATCAATGCTGGAATAATTAAGGCGGGTATGCGGTCCGTTCGTCCGGCCCGGGTGTATGTCGGCATGGTAGAATCATTTTACAAACGCAAGGACTGGCTGACGGATATCGGGCTGGTGATTATTGATGAATGTCATATTGCCTCATTTAACAAGGTGCTGCCCTATTTCCCTGATGCGTACATCATCGGATTTTCGGCAACTCCGATTTCATCAAACAAAAAAAAGCCGATGAAAATGTTTTATGATGATATTGTTTGCGGCATTGATATCCCGGATTTGATTAAACAGGGTTTTCTTACCCAAAATATTACTTATGCGCCCCGGGATATTGTTGAACGGGCCAGCCTGACAGTAAGAGGTAATGACTTCGATGACCGTTTCATGAGTTCAGAGTATTCAAAACCGCGCTATATTAAAAGCACCGTTTCATCCTATGAGAAGTGGTGCGCCGGCAAAAAGACGCTAATCTTTAATTGTTCGGTTCAGCATTCTATCGCGGTTAATAATGCGTTTCGGCTGGCTGGCTATAACAGCCGGCACCTGGACGGAGAAATGACCGCATGGGAGCGGGAGCAGACTTTAAAATGGTTTGCAGACACTCCCGGCGCCATTCTTAATTCAATCGGTATACTAACAACCGGTTTTGATGAACCTTCTGTTGAAGCAATTGTCGTCAACAAAGCCACACAGTCACTACCGCTCTGGAAACAAATGACCGGCCGCGGCGGCAGGATCTACCCAGGTAAACAATACTTTACAATCGTTGACATGGGTGGCAATGCAATGACACACGGCGACTGGTGTGATCCGATTGATTGGGCTGACCTGTTTTATAATCCGAAAAAAGCATCAAAAAAAGAAGGGGTTGCGCCTGTTAAATACTGCCCCTGCTGTGACGGGATTATATCTGTACAATGCAAGACCTGTCCGCTTTGCGGCTATGAATTTCCTGCAAAACAAACGGCTGAGGAGCAGGAGATTAGCGATTTTATAATGATCACAAAAGGTATTGATGTTAAACGGCTGATTTATTCAAATCAGGATAAAAAAGAATATTTCCCCTTTTTTGCGCTCGGGAAAGAAGTTGCGGCAAAGGCGAAAAAGACTTTATCTTTAGAAAATCTATCGGCAGCAAAAAAGGAATATGATGAACTTGCCCGCCAGTGGTGCGAAATTAAGGGCAAGAAATACAACAAATGGCATCAGCAGTTAGCCCATGACCATCTGAAAAAAGAATTAGAATCTAAATTTAAGATTGAAAATATTACCTCATTATGAGTGACTTACTTCCCGTCTGGAATGAGATTGAAAAGTACATTGATAACGGGATCAGCGTCGTTCCGGTTCATGACCGGGGCGACCGGGTGAAAACGCCCTACGGCGGCTCATGGAAGCAATTCCAGGAGGCTATAATCGGTAAAGACACACTGTTTGATTTGATGGACGGCAGGTATAATACCACCGCGGTCGGCATCATCGGCGGCAGGGTATCCGGCAACCTTGAGATTATTGACGTTGATGTGAAGTATAAGTCTGGCATTGATGCGGTGTTATTTACTGACTTGAAAACACTTTACCCGGATATATTCATCAAACTCCGCATTCATAAAACACCGTCCGGCGGCTATCATATTATTTACCGATGTGAAGAACCCGTACCGGGTAATATGAAACTTGCTCGCCGTGAGAATGAACCGGGCATGAAGCCAAAACATCTTTGTTTTATTGAGACCAGGGGGGAGGGCGGATATGTCGTTGCACCTCCGGCGCTGGGATATTCAGTTCACCGGGACCTACCAATTCCGGTAATTACAAAGCACGAGCGGGATAGTATAATCAAGTTATGTCAGAGTTATGATGAGGTGATTGAGATTAAGACCGAACGTGTGGCAAAGTCAACGTACGTTGATTATTATGAGCAGAATCCGTTTGATGATTTTAATAACCGGTGTGATCCGGTGGAGTTAGCGGAGTCATGCGGATGGAAACGGTACCGGGAGAGTAACCGTTTCATTTGGTTCACCCGGCCGGGGAAAAGCCGTGGCGTCTCTATGTCGTTTAATTTGCAGACCAGGTTTTTTTATGTATTCACAGCATCTACTGAATTACAAGAGGCTAAAGGCTACACGCCCGCGTCCATTCTGCTCATCCTCCAGCACAACGGCGATACCAAAGCGCTTTACAAAGACCTTGTAGCCCGTGGATACGGGAAGATAAAACCGAAGATTGAAGAGCGCATCATCAAGACCTCGGTTATAAATAACAATCCGCTACCCGGCAACGTGTCTGCATCCGGGCTTAATCTTCATGCACAAATATCCGCCACCCTCAATAAGCAGCACCCATACGGTATATTTTGGATTGACTCAGAGAAAAATGGCATTCAGATTGACCGGGAGGCGCTGTATCATGTTGCCGGGCGGCTTGGATTCCGGTTATTTAAAGACCGGTTAATATATTCTGACGGCACGTACATTGAAGATGTTGATGAGCGGTTTTTCTTTGACAAAGTGAAGGCATACATCAAAGAAGAGGATGAGGCGCTGTATAAAGACATCTGCAACGCTTATGAGGTATTTATCGAACGCCACGGTAATTTCACGATCACCCGTCTGCCGCTTCTGGATAAGTCTGAAATATTAGCTGACACCAGGGACGAATGTTATAAAATTTATCAAAATGGCGTCCTTCAAATTACCGCAGACGGGCACGAATTTATTCATACTGATAAACTGATTTGGCGGGCAGCGGTTCAGCCTCGTAACTTCATCCCGCACGATGGCGGTAAATATCTTGATTTTATCAGCCGCGCCATCGGAGACCCGGATGATTATCTACTCTCAATTATCGGCTTTTTAGCCCACGAATTTAAAGATGAAACGACGGGTTATATTGTGGTGCTTACAGAAGAATGTGAGAACCCGAAGGACGGAGGCGGGGCCGGGAAGAACGTCTTCTCAAATCTATTTAAGCATATTACCAGCTTCACCAGCAAACCGGGTGAGCAGGTGAAGTACGATGAGAAGTTCCTTCAGTCATGGAATTATCAGAAAATATACTGTCTGTCAGATGTGCCGAAGTCTTTTAACTTTCAATTTTTAAAAGAGCTATCCACCGGCACGGGATTGTTGAAAAAGTTATTTAAAAATGAAACAGAAGTGGCGTCGGAAGATATGCCAAAATTTTTGATTCAAACGAATTATTCAGTTGAGATTAAAGATGGCGGGCTCCGGCGGCGGGTGAAAATCATCGAATTTACTGACTTCTTCACGAAAGCGGGCGGCATTGATGTTCATTATAATGCCCATTTCCCTGGGGACTGGACGGATGCGGATTGGAACGGCTTTGACACTATCATCGTTAAAGGCGTACAAACCTGGCTTAAAGCGGGTAGAAAGATTGGCATGAGTGTACTATCGGCCGGGGGCTGGATGAAGCAATTTGAGCAGTCTCACGGCGTCACAGTGGCATCATTTATCAAGGAGCATATTGGCGAATGGGTAAATTCAGGATGGGTAGATAATAACCGGTTTAAAGAGCAATTACAAATGTTTTATGCTGAGAATAATACGCCGAAGATTTACCAGCCGTCTTTTAATAAAATAAACGATGCGATTTCTGACTGGTGCCGTCATCATGATATTCAGTTCATCAATCAGATGCAGCGGTGGGAGGCGACATTGCAAAAAAATATGAAATGCAAATGGTTTGGTAAAAAAGATGATACACCGTTTTAGATAATTTCAAGGAGAGGGTTATTTAGGGGCTATATGCCCCTTTTTTCACTCAATTCCTAACCACTATACCCAATTCCTAACCACTATATTTCAAAGGTGGTTAGGAGTAACTAACTGATAATCAATTATTCTAACCACCCTAACCACCCTAACCACTAAAATGTATTAATTGTATATGAGAGTAGTATTAGTAGTATATATGTATTGATATTATGTACATGATATAATAATAGATCACCTATGTATGTATATGTATTAATAGGGCATTTTGTGCGGTTAGGCGGTTAGAGTGTTGATTATCAATGCTTATGGGTGGTTAGGAAGTGGTTAGGAGCGGTTAGGAAATTGTTGTATCTTTGTGAAATGTTAGAATCCAGGTTGCAGGCAGAATGTTTTCAGTGGGCATATAATAGCTTTCCGATAATCAGAGGTTTTATATTCCATGTCCCGAACGGAGGCACCCGCGATGTACGGGAGGCAATGACAATGCGGGCTATGGGGCTTACAAAGGGCATCCCGGACATATTGTTGGTTTACCCGGTGCTCACAGCCTTCGAATTTAAAAGCGAAACAGGGCGGCTTTCTGACGCTCAGACGGTCATTCATAAAAAATGGACGGAGAGAGGTATCCCCGTCCATGTGGTTAAGTCTATTGAGCAGTTCAGGGCTATTCTAACTGCCATACTTCTTCCCGAACCTTCTTAGCGCCTGCTTTTTTCAAAATAGCCTCCATTTTCTCAACCGGTTGGGGCCGGTTGCGGTAATTGTAAATAACCTGGTCCGACAATCCCAACAACCTGCCGATTCCACGGCGGGCTAATAGTTTTTTAAATGCGTCTTTTGTATTCATA
>JAIXKI010000018.1:5611-10523 GCA_026936105.1 Chitinophagales bacterium | reverse complement strand
TCCAGCTCCTCTACACGTTTCTGCAAGCGTTCGATGTGGTCAAGGGCTTTGGGGTAGTGATTACAGGCATCGCAAACAGATTGTGCAATCAAACAAGTTTCTGACATTGTTGAAAATATATTCACATCCATGATATTTAACTTTGTTGGTAATGGTTCTGTGTGAAAATTCTGATTGATATTTACATGGTTTTTTTGAACATCACCAACCGATAAGTGTTTAGGGAGTGCTACCATAAGTTTTCTTTGGCTAGCAATCCATTCAGGTGTAAACTCTGTCATTTCTTCACCATCCTGTAAATTCTGGAGCGTTGTCAAATTCTTCACGCTCATTCTCTACAATTGTTATTAGCAAATCTTCGCCAACTTCACCGTCTCTAATCATGGCATCAATCTCGTTCGATATATCTTTCAGTCCATTCTCGAATGGGACAAGATACCCACCACCACCAATACTAGGTTTTGTTAGGTAGAAAAATTTTTCCTTCATTTCGTCACCTCTTTCAGGGCATCACTTGCTCTGTCTAAAATTGAACCATCAACATATTCTGACAAATCACCTTGTTCATCTGCTTTCATACACGCTTCATACAGGCTACTCAACGCTTCTCGAAGCCTCTCGTTCTCTGCACGGAGGGCGTTATATTCTGATCGCAAAATGTACTCAATGTCATCATCGTTTTGCTTATCATCACACCAAGTTGTGTTGCCATATGATAAATAATCTTCACAATAATCTTGCAAATATATTTTTTGTGGCGGTTTCAACTTTTCACTCATCACTCCACCTCCACATTCCACTCATACACCACATCAGCATTTTGTCCGCTATGTAATCGCCATGTTTTACCGTCATACGATGGCACTAATCCAGACTCCCACAGTTTGACACACGGGCTAAAATCATATTGATATTTGATGTCAAAAAATGAGGATATATATACCCAGACCGAATCCCTGACCGAAACCCAGACCGGACCCCTGACCGAAACCCAGACCGGACCCCTGACCGAAACCCAGACCGAAACCCAGATCGAATCCCTGACCGAAACCCAGATCGAATCCCTGACCGAATCCCTGACCGAATCCCTGACCGAACCCCTGACCGAATCCCTGACCGAAGCCCATTGTTTCAACAACTCAATTTGTGCTTCTGTTACAGTTTCAACTTTTGGCAAGTCAAACGGGATTATAATCGGCTTGATAATCAACGGTTTCACAATCCGCTTGAAGTCGACATTGTTAACCCAATCCTCAGCCTGTAATCTATCGTCAACCTGGCTGTTTATTTGATCAATCTTAAACTCTTTGGTTAGCGGGTTGTACTCGTACTTGTTGCAAACATCCTCATCTAGTCTAAAGTGTTTACAAATACTACTATGACTATCATGGTTATCATCTCCTAAATGAGATGACCGATAATTCCAGTCAAAATAAAATCGTTTACCGCCGTGTTTTTCCGGCTCTGTTACAAAACTAAAAAAGTCACACATTTTCTACTCCTCACTTTCTTTCAGCATCAAATCAAAGTGCATCCGACAAATATGATCAGGTGCTTTATACTCCACAAACGCCCGTGCCATGTTTTCGAAGTCAGCAAGTCTTGTTTGCACATTTTCCAGTTTGCTTACTACGTCATCAAGCACTAAGTCATTCTCAAGTGCCGCACATCTACCGTCCAGATAATCGCGCTCTTGCTCAAGCTGTTCTTTTTCAATGTCATATTTATCTTGCAATTCAATGTTTTTCTGCTGATACCATTCAAGCTCTTCTTCCAACGCCTTGATATGGTTGTCGATAATCTCTATTGTACGTGATTTCATCTTATCCCTCCGCTCCCATTTGATAATAGTTTGCACACATGTTGTTGCAAAAATTCTTTTCAACTCTACCACCGTTCACCCACACGAGATATAACTGACTAGCAGGCTTTCCACAATAAGCACATGTTGGCTTTGTCGGCTCTGGTTGCGCTTGCTCGTGTCCGTCAAGACACACTGTACACACGCCGTCAACCATGTCAAAGCCGTAATCTCCGCATTTTTCGCATAGTATAGCTGTCATCGTTTATCCTTATGATTTATTGAATCGAATTGATACGCTCGGTTCGCCTTCTTTGCGAAACGCTTTAATTTCAGGATGTGCAACCATGAATCCATCAAGTCCCTTGTTATCCCATGTGACACGTGGTTTAGCCCATACCGCTTGAATGAGTTCACCCTTCACGGATTGACCAAAGTTCTTGACCTCTGCTTTGACAACGTCTTCAAGTGATTTTACATTCTCGTTTGCTTGTGTGATCTTGTCCTCAAATTCTTCCTCAATATCCTGCATCTTCAATTTGATTTCAGCAGGGATAACACTATCTAGCAATGTTTGTTTTTCGCTGATTAGATTTTCACGAATTGCGATTATCTCGCCTAACACGTCAAGTTTTTCTTTCAATTGTTTCTCGTTCATTCTCTCTATCCTTCCTCTCCTTTGGGGTGGCTGTTACACCACCCCATTCAAAGGAGGTTGAAATGAAATCGGTTATCCATCCCGACTTGCTAAAATTACACGAATTGCATCAAGTTTCATCTGGTGTTCTTCGTGTTTTTCGTGACTCATGCCGTTCTTCTTCATAGCCTTCTGGATTGCGTTTGCCATGTACGCCAATTTGTCGGTAGGCAGATCGCCGTATCTGGTGCCATCGCTTGATGTTACGCCTTCTGCTGTTTCAAGTGACATGGTTGATCGGTTGTAATATTCAACCGCTTCGTCTTCCACCACTTCGCCACCCTCTGCAATCGCAACGTCTACCAGGTCCTGACCGTTGTTTGATGGGGCAGGGGGTTGGGGTTGTGCTTTTGGCTTTGCCGGTTCTGGATCCACCGCTACAAAGTCAGCGTCGATGTAGTCTTCAATGTCTTGGGTAAAATATTCGCTTGCGTTTGTGGCAAGTAGCACCGCTGCTATGTATGCTCGTTTTTGTGCCATTTTTTGTAAGGTGTTCACGATGTCGGCAACGTCTGGATTTTTCACCTGTCCTCGTGGTTGGTCTTCAATGGATTTGTCACCAGTCTTGAACTTAGCACCGCAACCGCCTTTTTTCTTCCAGCATAACCAGCCACCACCAAACTCTGCCTTGCCTTCGATAACCGTTTCAGCTCCACATGACGGGCATTTTATATTAGCGGAGCGGTAGCGGTATTTCTTCTCAAAGCTGTTGCAACTACCTTCACCCTCTGCAACAATCTTTCCGTTGCGTGTAATCCGGCACTTGTACCAGTAATTGAAGAACGGTTCACCGTCATGGTCTTTGCCTGTCCAGTCCTCGTCTTTTTCGATGATCTGAAATTCAGCAGATAAACCAAAGAACGTTGTCAACTTCTCAGCACCAGGCTTCAAAAGCGTTGGCTTGCCCGTTCCCGGTATCACTCCGTAGTCAACATCTTTTCTCAGGATGCCTTCAATAAAATCTTTCATATCCTGATACCGTTGTAATGCACCCTGCACATTTACCACAGGGGCTATAAACAAATTTCCATCACGTATTGCCAATCCTTGTTCACTCATTTCATCCTTCCTTTCCAAAAATATAATCGTCAAACAAATCACACATCTTCGCCATTAAGGCTGTCACTGCTATTATTGCCACTACTATTATTAACATTTCGCTCCCTTTCCACGTGTATAATTGCTGATAAAATCGTTAGTACCGTGATGATTACAAAAAATCCGAGGATAAACGTTTCGTTTGTGGTCATGCTAAACCTCGTCGTAATGCTTCGGTTTCCATTCGCCAATCTTCGGCATCGTCTATCTCGTATTCTTCCGGCTCCGGCTGGCTATCGTCGGGGCTGAATGGGTCGGTTTCCATTCGCCAATCTTCGGCATCGTCTATCTCGTATTCTTCCGGCTCTGGTTGCGTGTCGTCGGGCTGGAATGGGTCGGTGCTTGGGTTGCTTTGCTCTCGCAGTTCGGCAAGTTTCCGCTGGATGCTTTCCATCTTGTCGATTGTGAGATACCATTTCACCATGTCAACCTCAAGCCCTACTTCGTTCTTCCAGCTCATGTTGTCAAGGTCGCTGTCAAGTGCTTTGTATCGTTCTTCCAGGTGGGTTATTTGCTCAAACTTAGTCATTTCGTCTCCTTGCCGGTTACGAAGCCACCGGCAGGGCTGTTTTGGATCAGTTTTAGATTGTGAAATCTGCATTATCTAACCAAGTCATTTCAATCATTTTGTAGAATTTTGCAGCTTCGTTGCTTGCACCCTGGTGCATTAGTGATTTGGCATTATCTTGTTCTGCTGCTGCTTTTGTTCCCTGTTCAATCATTTCATTTTTCGCGTATTCCTTAATCATTTCGTAAAATTCGTTTGCTGTCATTTCAACCTCCTGTTTTTTTTATTTCGTTATATATATTATATAACATTATTTTCAATATGTCAAGCACCAATTTTACCAAATTTACACCAGTTTTATAATTATGTATAAATTGCTATTGACATTATAGAATGATTGTGCTATTATAGTATCAATGGAGGTAATTATGAGCAAACTTAATGATTTAATAGCCAATTATAAGGCAAAATATAAACGGGATAGTGAGATTGTGGAGCTTCGCAACCAGGGGCTAACATACCAGGCTATCGGTGATAGATACGGGCTTACCAGACAGGCCGTATTTATTATATGCCAACGGTTCAAGCCGGATGAATCGGTAAAAGAAAAAAAGAAGTTTAGATTATTTGGAAGGGGTTAATAAATAATGGAAATAAAACAAAACGCACTAACAAAATTAGAAAAAGCTACACAAATGCTTATTGAAGCAAAATCACTGGATGAAGTAAAACACGTTATAGATATTGCTGAAGCTGCTAAAACTTATGCTAGGGCTGCAAAACTTGGATTAGATGCACAAAATCACGC
>JAIXKI010000018.1:0-5511 GCA_026936105.1 Chitinophagales bacterium | reverse complement strand
GCTAACAGGTGGCAACAAGTGGCGGCAGTTCCTGAAGAAACATTTAAGGAGTTTATTGAGCGCACAAAATCAGAGGGAAAAGAACTTACTACCAACGGCATAATTAAAATTGCTAAACAATTACAACGTAAAGAAGACATCGAAGAACAAATAGAAGAAATCCAATCAAATAAATTTCAACCACCATCGGGATTGTTTGATGTAATCGTTATAGATCCACCTTGGGCTTATGGCACAAAATATGACCCAAACGGGCGACGGGCTGCTAATCCTTATCCTGAAATGGGTTTAGATGAAATAAAAGCAATAAAATTGCCAGCATCAAAAGATTGTATATTGTGGCTGTGGACTACACATAAGTTTATGCGATATTCATTTGAAATATTAGATACATGGGGGTTTAGAGACGTTGCGATTGTTACATGGGTAAAGGATAGGATGGGTTTAGGTTCCTGGTTACGTTCTCAATCTGAATTTTGCATTATGGCTGTAAAGGGTTCTCCGGTGGTTAACCTAACTAATCAAACAACAATTATAAACGGTGCGATGAGAGAACATAGTAGAAAGCCAGAGGAATTTTATCAATTTGTTGATAGCCTTTGTGTTGGTTATAAGTTGGATTGGTTTAGTAGACAACAGCGTGAAGGTTGGGTTTCATTTGGAAATGATACGGAGAAATTCAATGAATAATTTTCAGGAATTGACCACTACAAAAAAAGGTAATTTGGGTGAATATATTGTTGATAAATATTTACTTGGTAAAAATATAATTCCTTATATTCCACATCCGGACAATAATACGGCACATCCATTTGATAGACTTTGCGCATCAAGAGATAAAAAGAATGTTTTTATTGCTGAGGTCAAAACAAAGGCATCACGAAATTATTATCCTGATACTGGATTTGATTTAAGAAGTTATAAACAATATAAATTTATAGAAAATAAGTATGGCGTTGAAATATGGATATTTTTTGTTGATGAAAATATTAATAAAGTTTATGGAAATAAGTTGTCAAAATTAGAAACACCTATTGAAATAATTCATAATGGAAAAATTATGAAATATCCATTAACTCAAAATAACATTATATTTTTTCCGCTTGAGTATATGGTTAATATTTGTGATATTGACGAAAAATTATCACAGCAACTTAAAAACTTATCAACAAGAAATTACGAATATTTAGGCGGTTTTAATGGCTAACAAGCGTATGGTACGGGAGATGGCGAGGTGACGAAATGACAGTGAAGAATTTTAGAATTATGGTTGATGATCAATTTTACACTGGAGAAACAGAGTGTGAATTAAATACGTGGCACTCTGATCCACATAGTAATTTTTCTTTCCAAACAAAAAAGTAACTAGAAATGTTTTAACTTTTGATCCGACACGTAAAAATTTTAAGTTAATAACCGGTTATATAAATTTGCTTGGAGAATTAAAGAAAATAATTGAATTTATTCGTAATACAGATCTGATGGTAGGAAAAACAATCGTTATTGAAGCAGAACCGTTTTTTATACCAATTACAATAAATTTGGAAAAAATATTGTCAAACAATGACGAATTAAAAATAAAACTAGAAGAATATAAAAAAGAATGTATCTGGTCAAACATACAAGGAACATTTAGTAGATACGACGCCGGGTGCAGTTCTAGTTTATATGTTTTTGAGCCTACCTATAAATTTTGCCCAAACTGTGGCAAGCGTATTAAATACATTGAGCCACAATGACCCCTCACGCCGTTACAATATCTACACCCTTGACAGATTGTAACGTGTGTGATATGATTACCTTGCTTAGGATACGTAGAATTAGTGAACAAAGAGCCGTTTATTTACCACGTGTCCTAAGCAAACACACTAATTTGGTAGATAGCGGCTGTTTGTTTATAAGGATGTGACATGAGCAAATATTCAGAGGGAAGTTTAGCAACAGCGATCATAAACCTTATTCGACAAAAAAGAATGAAGGAATATGAAAAAGACGAGTTAGAAGTTTATTATGAAATGCTTAACGATAAACAGGATTATCACGAATACATAAAATCTCCTGAATGGAAAGAAGTTTCCAGACAGGCAAAAGAGCGTGCTGAGTACCGTTGCCAGCTTTGCAATCGTAGCGGTGATGACAAGTCCCTACATACCCACCATCGAACCTATGACAGGCTATTTTTTGAGTTGGAATCCGATTTGATTGTTTTGTGTGAATCCTGTCATAAAAAGTTCCATGACTTAGAAATTCACAAGGAAGATGAAAATGTACGATTTGGAGAAATTGCGTTTTAGTAACGATTTGCTCCAGATCGCAGAACAAGCTGGAGCTGAATTTCACAAGGTAAGTGCTAATGATTACCGCTCACATTGTCCTTTACATGGTGGTGATAACAAATCAGCGTTTACAATTTATTTAGACGGGGGAGTGCAAAAATACAAATGTTTTACCAGACAAGAATGTGGTACTGGTGACGTTATTGATTTTGTTCAAAAGTGGTTAAACATTTCCTTCAATGATGCTTGCGAATGGTTGGGCGGTGAAAAACAACTAAACCAGGCAGACAAAGACCGCATCATAAAGAACCGGGCTATTCGTGAAATCCAACGATTAGAAGAAGCCACCAATAAAGCCTTACAGGTTTTGGAAGAATTAAGGCAAACGGAAACGTGGCGAAAATATCATGAAACGGTAGAACAAAATGAAAATTATCAGCAACTTTGGGAGTCCGAAGGAATACCGATTGAATGGCAAAACTATTGGTGGTTAGGCTACTGCAATCAATTTACCGTTATGACTGATATAGGCAAATGGACTACACCAACAATGACAATACCGATATTCACTGGCACTAATTGGGAATTGCAAAATATAAAACATAGGCTAATCAATCCTTACAAGCAGAATGATAAATACAGGCCGGAACGCCCAGGGTTACAGGCTTCTCCGTTCTTCTGTTCACCGGATGATATGTTTGACGCTGAAAAGATTATCATTGTCGAGGGTGAAAAAAAAGCAATGGTTACTTATCTAACACTTGAAGATAATGATTATCAGGTGATTGGTTTACCAGGAAAGAATCAATGGAGAAATATTGTCGATAAGTTTCACGGACAATCTGCTTATGTGTGGCTTGATCCAGACGCTTATGCAGATGCACTTGAATTTTCAAAGCTGATTGGTGCCAGGCTTATCAACATCAATATGAAAGTTGATGATGCAATCAATGACGGTATTCTAACAAAGCGAGGTATTAGAAATTTATTATCAACTTCACGCAAGCCAAGAGCTTGACATTATGGAAAATGTGTGTATAATTGGTAGTGTCTAGGTAAAGGGAAATAGTTTGTGAGCAGAACCCCATTATCCACCCTGTGACCTAGACACTCACAAACTTTGGATGGTGGGGTTCTGCTATACAGGGAGTAATAATGAACACAATTGAAAAGAGAAAAAATGGATTTTTATTTTCAAGGAAATTAAAAATCGATCTTATGTATATACAAGAAGGAAAATGTAAAATATGCGGAGTTCCTGAATGGAAAATTAAGAGATCATTACAAGCTCACAGAATAGTTCCTGGAAGAAGCGGTGGGTTATATACGATTGATAATGTTATTTTATTATGTAATAAATGCCACTATCATGCTGATAGAGATTTAAAGCAAAATGAAAATAAGCTTGTTAATTAAAGCGGAATCATTATTTAATTGTAAGGAGTAAAAATGGCAAATGCAAGATTTTCTATATTACAAGCAAAAGCTATTTCTGATTTGAGAATCAGCAATGCACAACTCAGAACATTGGCGGCACTTGCAATATTTGGCGACAAAGACGGCTGGTGCTTTCCAAAACTTAATACAATAGGTAAGTTGTTAAACAAATCAAAACAATCGGTATCAATGGATCTGAAAGCATTGCAAAAATTAGGATATGTTGAAATTCACCATAAATTCAGAGAAGATGGAAGCCAAAAAAACAGTTTATACAGGCTCGTTTTTGACACAAATGACGACATAGGGGTTAACACCAGCTTAACCCCCCGTCAACCTCAGAGCTTAACCCCCCGTCAACGTGAGCTTAACCCCCCGTTAAGCTCTGAGGTTGACGCATTAACTACCCATATTAACAGACCACTTAACACCCCAATAGAAGAAGAAGATAGAGGGGTCAATAATACGGATGAAAAGAACACCTCTCATTTTATTGAAGAAGAACATAATGACGATGTGAATAATGGAATCGTTTCAAAACTATTTTCAGCATTTGTTACTGGGTTGCAACGATCTCCATATCCAAATGAGGTGGATAGTTGGACTAGAGAATTATCTATTATGGCCAATGAAGGGGTAATCGAATGCGATATAAAACAAGCATTTATTGAGTTGGATGGAAAATATACAATAACATCTCCAAGATCAATTAAAAACGCAGCCATTACTTGTAAGAGAAAAAGGGTATCAGGAAACTTAGGAAACAATAAGCCATTCGGTTTAGATAGTTTCAAATTTGACAACATGGAGCAGAAATGACAGAAAAAAAGCAAGATATAACTACAATCGTATTTGATCCACAAACGGCGTCAAGCCTGGCAGTGAACTTAGTCGCAGATTTACGAAAAGACGCAGCCGGTGGAATCAAGTCTGGAATTGGGGATCTTGACAAAATGTTATTGCCGTTTAGGTCTGGTGAGCTTGTAACGGTGTTGGGTTATACATCAAACTATAAATCAGGTTTTATGAACTGGTTATCTAAGCAAGCTGTAAAAGAAATTATCAGAGATCAGAGCGAAGATGAATTTGTAGCACGGGTTACTTGGGAGCAATCGGTAGAGGAGGACACGCTTTCATGGCTTGCTGGCGATGCTGACTTATCAATAACAAAGTTAGCGCGTGGCCTGATTGATGAGCGAGAATGGAAACTATTGGAGAGATCATCTGTTAGGCGAGCAACAACACCCATGTGGATTATTGGACATAGCCAACTTGAGCAAAAAGATCGTAGACGATCACGACCAAGAATGACTATGTCAGACGTTGGCCGGGCACTGGAATATATTTGCAACGATGCTACTGAAAAGAAAATCAAGCCAAAAATGATTGTGTTAGATTATCTGCAACGAATAAGACCTGATGAAAAAGACGGCGCAACAAAACGAGAGCAGATGATGGAAGCTGTGAACCGTGCGAAAGATGCCGCGATTGCGTTCGGGTGCCCTGTATTATTGGGAGTACAAACTGGACGGCAAACAATGGATCGAGAAGATAAAACACCAACAATTGATGACGGCCAGGAAACGAGCAACATTGAGCAATCAAGTGATAAGATGTTTGGCGTGTGGTATCCGATAAAAACAGAAGAACCAGGAAAGATGATTGCTGGTATTAAGGTTAGTAAGAATTTATTGATTGTTAGATTGCTGAAACAGAAAATGGGTGAAGCACCTAAAACATTTGCGTTATATGTGGATCCTGAAAAGAATTTATTAGCAGACGTAGAAAGGATTAATAG
>JAIXKI010000006.1 GCA_026936105.1 Chitinophagales bacterium | reverse complement strand
ACGAGAGGACCGGGTCGTACGTACCGCTGGTGTATCTGTTGTGCCGCCAGGTGCAGTGCAGAGTAGCTATGTACGGGCAGGATAAACGCTGAAAGCATCTAAGCGTGAAACCTTCCTCAAGATGAGTTTACTTTTAAGGGCCGTCAGAGACGATGACGTTGATAGGCTACAGGTGTAAAAGTGGTAACACTAAAGCCGAGTAGTACTAATTGCCCGTATGCTTTAATTTTTTTTCTTTAGATACTGTCTAACACACCCAATATGACTTTATTTTATGTTGAATTTTGAATACCTGACGTTGAACTGAATAACTTATTCAACTTTCGGGATTTGTTTTCAGCATTATCTTTTTATGGTGGTTTTACAGAGGGTGTTCACCTCTTCCCATACCGAACAGAGAAGTTAAGCCCCTCATGGCCGATGGTACTGTACCACAATACGGGAGAGTAGGTAGCTGCCATATTTATTTTAAAAAGCCTTTCAATTTTTTGTGAAAGGCTTTTTTAGTGTCAGTTTTTGATAACCGTAAATCAGATGATTTCCTTTTATTGAATTTTTCAAAGAGGGTTTATTAAATAAAAAACTTACTGAAATTTTCTCAATAAGCTTTGCCAAAATAATAGCTTTTGATCCGGTTACTCAATCCATAACCCGGAATACCGGATAACGGTTATTTGCTGTTTCGAAATATGGTGAATTCCTGAATACAAAATTCAATTGCGCATTGGCACTTTTAGCAAATGAAGTATCGCTTGCTCTTTTTTCTTCCAGTTCAGCCCTTAACTCAGGGTGTTTATTCAGGTATTCTGCCGCAATATCCTCAAACGAATAGCCGGCAAATCCTTCTTTCTGCCCCAGTATGGGATCAAAATAGTTCCAGGCAAAGTAAGAATCTTCTGCCTGTGGTTCCAGTGTTTCAATAAGAAAACGGTTTGCTTTCTGATTCATCGGGATATAATAATCTCCTTTACGAAAGTTTATTTTTTGTACGCTGTCTTTAATTTTCACATTACTGTTCAGGTGGTGACCTTCGTATTGCCTGGGTGAAGTTTTATAATCATCAATATAATAAACGTGTACTTCAATGGATGTATCTTTTTTCATTGGCATCATCTCCACTTTATTCAGTTTAAGAAGATCGATGACTTTCCACCATCCCTGAGGGATCACATAGGCTTTCGGTTTTTTTACTGTATTTGTTACTTTATAGTAATTGTAAAAAGGAACCTGCATTTCAAAAGGCTTATTGTGATCATAAAACAACCTTGGCAAACCTGATATTTCACTGGGTTTCCGTTCTGCAGCATAACCTTTATAAGTGACTG
Organism: Chitinophagales bacterium; assembly: GCA_026936105.1. Taxonomy (GTDB): domain Bacteria; phylum Bacteroidota; class Bacteroidia; order Chitinophagales; family Chitinophagaceae; genus UTBCD1. The sequence continues at coordinate 79,621 of JAIXKI010000006.1, read as the reverse complement.
TTGCGTGCTGTGACCGGTCCAGTGACCAACTGATCGGAAATTCAACCCGGGTTTTTTCAGACTGAATGGCCTGTTGTTTCAATGCTTTCATTCTTTCGCCATTCTTCTCTGTGAATTCTATGAAACATTGCATCAAAGCGTAAGTTGCTTTTACTCTTTGGTCAAATGGTTTCAGCATATGAGATTCGGGCACGAAAGCAAATGTGCTCCATAAAGTGGCATAGCCACTGCTGTACCGGGGGCTGTCCCAGTATTCTGACCATCCTTTTTCAGGAGTGTCTCCAAAGGCATTTACGTAGGGAACAAGATCATACCCTTTTTGTTTCATCAATACATACAGTCCGGGTTCGAATTCTTTGTTCATAAACTCACCCATTGCTCCTCCTAATTTGTTGTGCTGAGAAACAAGCAGGGTCATTACATGCTGATAATCGGCGCCGTCGCTGATATGATTATCCACGAAAACAATGGGATCCAGTAAATGAAATATCTCTGCAAAAGATCTCGCTTCTTTGGAATCCGATTTGATAAAATCACGGTTCAGGTCCAGGTTTTGTGAATTCCCTCTGAAGCCTTTTTCCTTCGGGCCATTCTGATCAATACGGTAATAAGGGCTTCTGTTCAGACAACCGCCAATGTTGTAAACAGGAATGATGGCAAGGACAATGTCATCCGGTATTTTGTATTTGTTGATCGCAATGTCTCTTACCATCAGCATACTGGCATCTATACCATCGGGCTCTCCGGGGTGTATGCCATTGTTGATAAAAATGATTTTCTTGTTTTTCTTATGAATGCTATTAAAGTTATAGTCACCGTCGTTTGAAACCATAATCAGGTGCAATGGAAAACCTGCATCACTCGGACCCATAGTCAGCATTTTCACTTTGTTGGAAAGCCGGTCCATCTTTTGCCACCAGTCAATGATCTCAAAATATGTTGGGGATTCTTTTCCGTTTGTCTGCTCAAATTTGGTAGTGATGCTCTGGCTGAAAACTGCAAGGGGAAGAGCCAGGATCAGTGGTAGAAAGATTTTTCTCATATACATGGATTGAGGTACTAAAAATAAGAAAGGCATCCCGTTTCAGAATGCCTTTCATGTAAAATGTGATAAAAAAATTATTTGCCCGCAGGCTTCTTTTTAGTGAGTTTGCTTTTCAGGTTGGCTGCTTTATTCTTATGAATTACTCCTCTTTTGGCCAGCTTATCAATCATGCTGATCACTTCAGGAAGTTTTTTTGCTGCATCGTCAGAGCCTGTATTTTTCAAATCGCGGATAGCATTACGTGTTGTTTTACCGTAATATTTGTTTCTTTCGCGGCGTTTTGTTGCCTGCCTTACATCTTTTTTTGTAGCACTGTGATTTGCCATCTGTTTATTCGTTTAAAGGACTAACCTTTTTAGTTATTTGATTAAATGAGCTTTAAATTTTTCCCCTGATTGTCCGGGCGGGCAAAGGTAAGACTATACGGCTAAACACAGAAATTTAAGTCAGAAAAGTTATGCGGAGATTCAAAATGCCGGAAATGGTAAATTAATGCCAATAAGTTGAAGCCTCCTTTCTCTCAATCTTACAACGGATAGCAGTTTTTAGACGATATTTGCATCTGAAATGCGGGTCATTCCCCTGCAAGTATTGTAATGAAGGATTTTACGTATATCACAAACTCATCTCCGGAATTTATTGAGAACATGTACCGGGATTATGTGAAGGATCCGGGTACTGTGGATCCCGAATTCCGAAAGTTTTTTGAAGGCTTTGATTTCGCTGTCAGTACTGCTGCCACCAACGGGCATGCAGTTGTCAAAGAACCGGTATCCTCTAAACTGGTCATTACAGGCGCAGACCAGTTGTCAAAAGAATTTTCTGTCTATAATCTGATACTGGCCTACCGCAGAAAAGGACACCTGATCGCAGATACCAATCCGATCCGAAAAAGAAAGGACAGAGGAGCTAATCTGGAATTAAGATATTTCGGGTTGAGTGAAAACGATTTGAATACGGAATTTGAATCCGGTAAGTTTCTCGGACTGGGCAGGACAACTCTTCAGAAGATTCTTGACCATCTTACTTTATGTTATGCGGGCCATGTAGGTGTGGAATACAACTCTTTGTTCACTCAGGAACGCATAGACTGGCTGGAGCATGAAATAGAAACAACCTTGCGGAAACCGTTTTCCCTGGAGCAGCGGCGCCACATACTTGAGAAACTGAATCAGGGTGTGATCTTTGAAAAGTTCCTGCATACAAAGTTTGTCGGGCAGAAAAGATTTTCACTGGAAGGCGGTGAAACGACCATTGCTGCACTGGACACCATCATCAATCTTGCTGCAGAAAATGATGTGCAGGAAGTGGTGATCGGAATTGCACACAGAGGCAGGCTGAATGTATTGGCAAACATCATGGGTAAGACCTACGAACAGATTTTCAGTGAATTTGAAGCAGCGCTCAAACCTGATCAGACCATGGGTAGCGGTGATGTAAAATATCACATGGGATATGGAAGTGAGCTGAAAGCACAGAACGGGAAAGCGATACATCTGAAACTAATGCCCAATCCATCACATCTTGAATCGGTGGATCCGGTTGTCATCGGATTTTCCAGGGCAAAAGCAGATGTGATGTATGAAAGTGATTTTAATAAAATACTTCCGATCCTGATACATGGCGACTCGTCTCTTGCAGGCCAGGGGATAGTCTATGAGGTACTTCAAATGAGTGGCCTGGACGGATACTACAGTGGCGGTACCATTCATTTTGTGATCAACAATCAGATCGGCTTTACCACTGACTTTGAGGATGCTCGTTCTTCCGATTACTGTACCTCTTTTGCAGCCACAGTCCGTGCCCCTGTATTGCACGTAAATGGCGATGATCCCGAAGCTGTAGTACGTTGTGTTGAGATAGCAACCCGTTTCAGGCAAAAATTCAATACTGATATTTTTGTGGACATGGTATGTTACCGCCGCCATGGACATAATGAAGGTGATGATCCAAAGTTCACCCAACCCCATTTATATGAGTTGATAGACAAACACCCCAACCCAAGGGAAGTGTATGTAAAATATTTATTGGAGAAAGGAGAATCAGATGCCCAGGATCTGGCTAAGGAAATGGAAAAGAAATTCTGGGGAGATCTTCAGGAACGGCTTGATGAAGTAAAGCAGAATCCTTTGCCCTATCATTATCAGCCTCCGGAAATCTGGTGGAAGAGTTTGCGTAAAGCCACGTTACAGGATTTTGAACAATCACCGGTGACTGCGATCAGTGAGGAGAATTTCAAAAAAGTGTTCGATGCGATCATGAAATGGCCCGGTGATTTCAAACCTTTACGTAAGGTGGAAAAGATATTGCATGATAAACTTCATTTGTTTGAAACAGAAAAAAAAGTGGATTGGGCTACCGGTGAATTGCTGGCTTACGGAAGTTTATTACTCGATGGAAAGGATGTAAGAATGAGCGGGCAGGATGTGATCAGAGGAACTTTCTCCCACCGTCATGCCATACTCAGGGACGAAAATACAGATCAGGAATATAACCGGCTGAGCAGGATCCCTGATTCGAAAGGGAAATTCAGGATATATAATTCCCTGTTGAGTGAATACGGTGTGCTGGGATTTGAGTACGGTTATGCACTTGCCAACCCCAATGCACTGGTGTTATGGGAAGCACAGTTCGGAGATTTTGCCAATGAGGCACAGGTGATGATGGATCAATACATCACTGCAGGAGAACAAAAGTGGAACAGGATGAACGGTGTTGTTTTATTATTACCGCACGGGTATGAAGGGCAGGGGCCGGAACACAGCAGCGCCAGAATGGAACGTTTCCTGCAGATGAGCGCTGAGTTGAATATTGTGGTGACCAATATCACTACTTCGTCCAATTTCTTCCACGGGTTGAGAAGGCAACTGGCATGGCCTTTCAGAAAGCCATTGATCAACTTTTCTCCCAAAGCCAATCTTCGTCATCCGGGATCCTATTCCCCAATGGATGGATTTACCAATGGGAGATTTCGTGAAGTGATAGACGACACTTCTGTAAATGCAGCCAAGGTGAAAAAAGTATTGTTCTGCAGCGGCAAAGTTTATTTTGATCTTGAAAAGCGTAAAGAGAGTGATCAAAGGGATGATATTGCATTGATAAGGGTGGAACAATTATATCCTTTGCCTTCAACGCAATTGGAGCAGTTGTACAGAAAATATGACAAAGCGACCTGGTTCTGGGTACAGGAAGAACCATTGAATATGGGAGCTGCATCTTATTTGCAGATGAACCTGAAAAGCATCAATTATGGTGTGATCAGCCGTCAGCCCTCAGCTTCCACGGCAACAGGATTTGCGAAGGTGCACGCACAGGAACAGGCAGAGATCATTGAGACAGCATTTACTATTTAATTTCGGGGTTTGAAAAAGAGTGAAATGATAAATACAAAGAATTAAGTTCTATGATTGACATTAAAGTTCCGACAGTAGGAGAGTCCATCAACGAAGTAACCCTGTTACAATGGGTGAAAAAAGATGGCGAATATGTAGAACGGGATGAAGTAATCGCTGAGTTAGAAAGTGAGAAAGCAACTTTTGAAGTAAATGCGGAAGAAGCAGGTGTGCTGAGATCAAAAGTAAAAGAAGGCGACACCCTGCACATAGGCGATGTATTGGCAACCATTGATGAAACGGCGCCAAAACCGGCTGCAGCTACTCCGCCTCCGGTTGTAAAAAAGGAAGAAAAGAAAAAGAAGCCCGAAAAAGTTCCGGAGCCGGTGGCAGAAAAACCTCAGCCGTCAACTGTGGAACAAGCTGTAAAAGCAACTCCGGTCGCATCTGCAATCATTATGGATCAGCATGTGGACACTTCCTCCATCGCTCCGTCCGGCATCGGAGGAAAGATCATGAAAGAAGATGTGCTGGCTGCTTTGGCAAATCCGGGTAAAGTAACCGCAGGGAAACCATTGTTCAGCCGTGAGGAAAGGCAAGAAAAGATGAGCCAACTGCGGAGGACAATTTCACGCCGGCTGGTAGAATCAAAGAACTCCACTGCCATGCTGACTACCTTTAACGAGGCAGATATGAGCCGGATCCTGGAGATCAGGAGCAAGTACAAGGAAAAATTTAAAGAGGCACATGGAGTAGGGTTGGGGTTCATGAGTTTTTTTGCAAAAGCCTGTTGCATTGCTTTGCAGGAATGGCATTCGGTAAATGCTTACATTGACGGCGATCAAATGATATTTCATGACTATGTAGATATTTCCATTGCTGTTTCCACACCGAGAGGATTGACGGTGCCCGTGATACGTAATGTGGAAAGCCTGAGTATGGCGGATATTGAAAAGAAAGTTGTGGAGCTTGCTGCCAAAGCAAGAGACAATAAACTAACACTTGAAGAATTGCAGGGAGGAACATTTACCATCACCAACGGAGGAGTGTTCGGATCCCTGATGAGCACTCCCATTATCAACCTTCCTCAGAGCGCTATATTAGGCATGCACAAGATTCAGGAACGGCCGGTGGTCATCAATGGCCAGATCGTGGCAAGGCCGATGATGTATCTCGCATTGAGCTACGATCACAGGATCATTGACGGAAGAGAATCGGTAAGCTTCCTGGTAAGAGTGAAAGAACTGCTGGAAAATCCTGAGCAATTACTCATCGGTAAAGACCCTGTAAAAACTTTGTTGGAACTGTAAGCTCTTGTGGTGAGCCGATATCATTCATATCTTAATTCCGCTGTGAAGATTTTATCTTCATATAGTGGCGATGAACCTTTTGCAATCTTTCTGAAACTATATTTCTCTCAAAACAAAAAGTACGGATCCAGAGACCGGAAACAGATCGCCCATCTTTGTTATTGTTATTTCAGGACAGCTCCCCATTACCAAGAGGAAAGCGTATTGAGTTGTTCCGGTATCGAAGAAGAAATATTGAGAGGTTTATTTTTGTGCTCCGCTGAAAGGAATGAAATCCTTCAGATGCTGAAACCTGAATGGAATGAGAAAGTGAATTTCAGTGTTGAAGAAAAACTTAAGCTTCTTTCCGGAGAGAATTCTTTTAATGGGATCTTTCCCTGGAAAAATGAGTTAAGCAATGGAATGGATCATGAAAAATTTTGCAAGTCATTCCTGGTGCAGCCTGATCTGTTTTTAAGATTAAGGCCGGGAAAGAAAGAAATTGTTTGCAGAAAATTGGATGCTGCAGGTATATCTTACCGGACAATCACGGATACTTGCCTTGCTTTGAACAATTCAGAAAAGATAGATGCTGTCGTTGAATTGGATAGGGAAGCGGTCATCCAGGACTACAATTCGCAACAAACAGGGGATTATTTTCAACTTGTTCGTAATCCGGGCACAACACCATTAGAGGCATGGGATTGCTGTGCAGGCAGCGGAGGAAAATCCATAATGTTATCCGATCTCATCCCTGGTGTTCATCTTGCCGTTTCAGATAAAAGGGAAAATATTCTTTTCAATCTTAGAAAGCGTTTTGAAAGAGCAGGGATTAAAAAGTACAAAAGTTTTGTGGCAGATCTTATAAAAAATGGAAATTTCAGAAAGGGAAACTTTGATCTTATTCTTGCCGATGTTCCTTGTACAGGTAGTGGCGCCTGGAGCCGAACACCGGAACAGTTGCATTTTTTTGATGAAAAGAAAATAGATGAATATGCTTCTCTTCAGAAGAAGATCGTTTCCAACGTCATTCCTCACTTAAAACATGAAAGCTTTTTCATTTATATTACTTGCTCTGTGTTCAGAAAAGAGAATGAAGAAGTGGCGGAATTTATTAAAGAGCATTTTAACCTGAAGTTGATAAAGATGGAACTATTAAATGGCTATGAAATGAAAGCTGATTCGATGTTTATCGCCGTATTCAGAAAAAGTTTAGAGGTTGAGTAAACCGGCTGTGCCGATCGGCTTGTTGCCATTCATTACTTTGATCAGGTATTTCCCTTTTGCAAGGTTACTGACCGGAAGGTCAATGACCGTTCTTCCTTCCGGCTTTGAACTGTTCATACGGATCAGTAAGCTTCCTTTCATATCGTATATAGCTATCGGCATGTTTGCAACGGGATAAAGGGTTTCAACAATCAGCTTTGCCTGGCCATTAGATGTGGGATTGGGAATGATGTATATCTTGTTTTCAGTGACGGCAGAACAATCTGAGATCAATGAGGCCGATGCAGTTTTTAAGTAAATGGAAGTTAACCCTGACACAGAAGTGTCAATTATTTGTTTCAACCTGTACTCAATGATGCCATTGGCAACATTTGTCAGGTCGTCTGTGAACTGATAAGAATGCTTTGCAAGAATGGAACCCGGCTGGGGAGCCATTTCACCGATCTTACGGAAAGAAGTATCCGAAGGAATTTTCCTCTCTACCTGGTATTTCATGGAACTTACATCTTTGCTGGTCCAGTTAAGAGTGGCCGTGCAATTATTGATGGTAACCTCCGAAGTGGCGAACCCGGTAAGCAGATCGGCAAAAGCCGTTTTCATATTGGGAATACCGTAACCGATCCGGTCATCAGGGGTAAGAGAAATACTTCCGGCTTTCTGAATTGTTTTGATGATCCTGATATTATTGAATTCCGGAAAAGCCTGCCAGAGGCAAGCGCCCATGCCGGCCATATTGGGACATGCAAAGGAAGTTCCGCTTCCATAACCGATATTATTGGAAGGGGCCTGTAGCAGTGCACTGACTCCAACTGAAGCCACATCGGGTTTCACTCTGCCATCAGAAGCAGGACCGTAGCTTGAAAAACTTCCCACAACACCCGAAACATTCACAGCGCCAACAGAAAGGACGCTGTCCGCATCTGCCGGTGTACTCAGATAATGCCATGGTTTGTTTCCGTCATTACCAAGAGCTGCAAAGACAAGGATCCCTTTTCTTGCAGCTATGGTTGCAGCGATCGCAGCCATAGTGGTCCTTCCATTCATGTCAGTATAAGTGTGATTTAAAGAAGGATCATCAAATTGTGTATAACCAAGTGAAGTGGAGATCACATCTGCTCCGGCGCTGTCAGCTCTTTCTGCTGCGCAGGCCCAATTGTGTTCTTCAATAGGATACTCTGTAGCTCCGTCTTCCGAGCGGTACAAATAAAAATCTGCTTTCGGAGCCTTGCCGATGAACTGGCCCGGCATGTTGGCGCCGATGATAGAGAGGCATTCCATTCCATGTGCATGATCATTCACATCGGCATTACCCGATACAAAATCCCAGGTGTCGAGGATCTGACCGTTTGCATTGATACTGTCAAATGCTTTCAGTGTAGCATAGTTGGTGAAGCCTGCATCAATTACTGCGATCTGCATACCCTGTCCCCTTAAACCGATGTCATGAAGGAACTGTGCTTTGTGCAGATTGACCTCTGCAAAGGAGGCGGCTCCGTAATTATAGTAATCGTCGGTTATCTGATCCATGCGGTTTGCAGGAAGCGGTCCGGCTTGGGTGCTTTCATTTTCAAACTTATCCTCATTATCATTTCCTTTTTGCAAAGGTTTTGAAGCGATCCCGCTTATGCTTTTCACAAATGGCAATGCGCTGATCGCAGAGACCGCAGCAGCATCTGATGTTTTGATGGTCACCGAATTCAGCCACTTGGAAGTGTTGAGGAAGGTGACATTGGGTATGCTTTTTATCTGGATGATGTAAGAGGGCGATACCGGCAGATCGGCACTGTCAAGAGTTATGTTGTATCTGGCTCTTCTGTCGAGGGCACGTTGCGATAAGAAAGCACCAGGATTGGATAAAGTGAAACTGTTATTGCCTTTGTCTTTAAAATTTATGACGTACCTGGTAAGTTGTGCGTAAGAACCGGAGAGTAACAGCAATGCAACAAAAGATAAGAATAGAACTTTTTTCATCCCGGTGTGGATTTATGCTGTTAAATCATTTAGATAGGGTAATTCCGGATTGTAATTATGCACCGTCATCAATTATGGTCAACCATCCACATTTTGATGCCAAAGCCAACACGGTAGCCTCCGCTGCTTCCGGTATTGGGCTGGTATTCCCACATTGAATAATCACGGTAGATCAAACCGATTCCTTTCGAATATTTTTCTTCAGCCTTAGTGTATGATGCGTAAGCGCCGGGATTGTTAATAGGCACGTTGAAAGATTCATCAGCCTCTTCTACGGTGCAGACATCGCTATAGCTCTTTCCATCGTAACTGAAGTTGGTATCATCCATGTTGTATTGATAATCCCAGTCCTGCATATCATCATCATTGCTGAAGCTGAAAAGAGTGTTGTATGGACTTGGTCCAAGAAATTTATTACCCTTCCAGGTGGTCTTGTCGGACAAGGGCAGAAGCAGTTTGATAAAACGGAGATTGTCTTCCGTTACTTCGATCCTGTCTTTCAAAGGAGTGATGGAATAACTGCCTGTCGGTTCCCATCGGCCTGAGCCATCAACATCATTGGTATAACGAAAGACCCTGAATGCAGGCCTGCCCAGGTTGTCGGTTATTTGTGCATCTATTACATGTTTGACCAGGTAACTGTGTGTTTCCTCATCACGTCCGAAATTGGTAAAGATTAACGAATCCACCCGGTAGGTAATGTATTTGCCAACCTGCAAGGGCATGTAGTCGCTTAAAGGTTCATTCTGAAAATCTTCAAGCGTTTGTTTATTACATGAAAAAAGGATTGCAGGCAGCAGAACAAGAAGAATGATCCGGCTTAGTGAAAGTGATCTCATAAGTGGTTTTCCCGCATTCATGGATACAAAAATTATTGATATAATGTTTTCAAGGATAATTTGTTATGCTAAACTACAAACTAAAGGCGAAGAATTATAGCTTTTCTCCACGCTATTAAACGCCGGAGCGGTGATATTATTGCCTGAGAATGAGCCGGTTTCAGGGACCAGGGAATAAGTCTGGGGTTAAAAATTTTATTCGGGCAATGCAGAAGATTTGATCTTTGGCTTTGTCCATTTGGTAAGCAGGTACATGAAGCTTATGATCAGAATGAATAAAAGAGTGGAAAGAATTTCACGTTTTCCCAGGCTTGTCAACACCCAAACTATGGAGGCTACGCCTATCAAAGGAATTACGATACCTCCGGGGATCTTAAATGAGCCTTTGCCTTTTTCTTCTTCTTTTAATTTCAGTTTTATGGTGGCCAGGATCACTGCAAGATAGACGATCAGGATGCAGGCGCTTGCCATGATGGCGAGTTGTCTGAATCCTCCGGAAATGGATAAGATAAAGATCAGTGTGCCATAAGTGATCACTGCAAAGTAGGGTGTGGAAAATTTCGGATGCACTTTACCTAAGAATCTGGGTAAGGATCCGTTGTTGGCTCCGGCAAACAAGGAGCGTGGCGTGCATAGAATGTCTAACGTAACGTTGCCAAAACAGGAAATGGCTACACATACCAGAAGGATGGTTGCTCCTGCAGGCCCGATGATCCTGTCAGCCACTTCGGCCAATGGAGCATCTTTGAATTGAGCCATCTGCGATCCCAGAATACCCTGGGCTATGGTTTGCAGAAGCAAATAAATGATCAAAACGAAAAGCCCTCCCATCAGAAGGCTGAGCGGGACGGTGCGTTTGGAATTTTTTATCTCGCCGCTGGCGCCGAGTGAAGTTTCAAAACCGGCAAAAGCGAAAAACAAAACAAGAGCCGTATTACTGAATACAGCGGTTGAAGGCAAGTGATCCCAGTGAAGATTAGCAGTGTCAATATAACTGAAGCCGAGAATAATGATCCCGAAAAGCGGGATCAGTTTGATGATGGTGATCAGCTTCACGATACCCACTGATAGTTTTGCGCCAAATACATTGACGGTGATCATCAGGCCGGTTAGAAATAAAAAGAGAAGACCACGATAAAATGCTTCATTGAATAAAGGGAACATGACCGCAAGAGAATCAGCTAAAATATTCATCAGGGCAGCGCTGCCTACTATGCCCCAGCCAAAGAAGTAGAGCCAGTTGACGAGGTATCCCGGAAAATCACCCAAACTATTTTCAACATAAGAATAAGAACCGCCGCTTGATGTTGCCTTGCTTCCTATTGCTGCATAGCAAAGCATGATGGATGCGAGCATGATGCCACAAAAGACGTAAGCAAAGATTCCGAAAGCTCCTAAGGAACCGCCGACAATACCGGGCAGGGCGAAGATGCCGGCACCAACGATGCCATTGATGATAGAAAGGGTAAGCCCGGGTACGCCGATGACCCGTTTCAGTCCTTCTTCAGTGCTTTCTGTTGACAAGCAGGATTGATTTATAAAGTAAGATAATCAAGTAATAGAATTAATAAAATTTATTTTGAAGATCATGTTGATGAAAGTGGGATAACTTTTCTTCAGATCATGAGATGCTGTAAGTAAGACCGCTCTGAAAATCTGTAATTCACACTGGTGGCTTGTTTGTGAAGAATTCGTTGTAACAAAAATCCCGCAATGGCATATTAAATGCGCAAAACGGGGCAGCGAAACTCTTTTCACATGTACCGAAATTTATTATTCGAGTGTTCCCAAGATTTACAGTTAACCGCTTTTTATAATATTTCTCTTGGTCAATTAAACCGGGCCATTCCTGGTTAAAGACATCAAAGCGCTCAATCATCGTATCAGCGGTAAAGGTTGCAGACCCTGGTTTGATGTAAAGGGGGTAATTGCAGGTATTAAAATCCTATTATCGCATCAGCGATGCTATGCTCATAGAGCAACTCAATGGTAACTGGCAGATTCAGATGATCTGTGGGGTATAGTTAATGCCTAATGAACAAATAAAGAACAAAGATATTGTCGGAAGCCGGCGCAGTTTTCTTTCCGGACAGTTGGATATGGATAAACTACAAATGAGTTGTGTACAGCACTGGCGCCCTTTTTATGGAAAAAGGGCATTCCGTTTTTTGTGATGCCACGGTGTTTGAAAGGAAGTTTTGGGAATGAAAAAATCACTATCAGCCTGGCAAGATAAAAGCGAGGGCAGAGGATAATAAAAAACCAGGTAGTGGGGGTAGTGTACCCTTTTTAAAGAGAATGATCTCAGTTCTCTATTAGTTCCTCTTTGTTTTTTGGCCTTTTGGATTCAAGCCATTTGAAATTTGCCAGCCGCATTTCTTCCGGTTTTTTTTGATTCATTGGCCAGATGGTCCCGGTAACCTCACTCCTGAAAACCACTTTGTCCAGTTCCGATTTTAAGAAGTAAATATCCAGCATATCCGATTGAGATTGGTTGATGCCGGTAAAAGAGCTGTCTTCATTTTGAATGTAGTAAATGCATTCAGCAAACCCGCTGGCCCGGACCGAATCAATGGAACCATCCACAAAGTAACCATCCATTCTTGAAGACCTGATCTGATTATAAATCTCTGGTTGAACTTTATTGATCAGTAAACTGTTTTCAAACACTTTTAGGTGATCTGCTTTTTTATTTTTTGTAAACAATAAGATGGTGTCGCCGGTGATCTGGCTTTCTTTGGACCACACTACCGGGCCGGTGAATAACCGGAAAACGGAGTCCTGGAAAGAATAAAACATACTGTCGCAAACAGCTTGCATGGAATCGGAATATATCTTCACATTGTGAAAAGCCACGAAGTAACGGTTAGCGCTGTCCTTGCCGGTACTATCTTTTATGTTGATCACCTTCTTTCCCTGAAGGGTATCTGTTTGCAGTGAATCTTTCCTTCTTTGCAGATCGCTTAAACGTGCCGAGAAAAGAGTGTCGCCGGTGATATAAATTGAATCTTTGTCCTGCCTGACAATCATTAATGGTCTTTTTGTTGCTAAAAAAGTATTGGTCTTCTTATTAATGGTGATCTCATCTCCAAAAACGGAACGACCTTCAACCGTATCTATCATGGATCCTTTGCCTGTGATCAGAATCACTCCGGTGCTGTCGTTGTTATCTACCTGCCCACCTGTAACAAACAGATTGCCATCCCTGATTTTCGGATGATTACCAAAGCTTGCAATTCCGGACTTGATATTATAAGTTCCTTCGGTAGTCTCGATGGTCCGGCCGGTACTGTCTTTAATGAAAGTATAAGCAATGAAACGGGCGGTTTCATTTTCCGTATTGAAAAGAAGTGAATCTGTTCTCAGGTCAAATCCCGGGTCTTTGAGAACCACATCTTTTTTGAAATAAGCATCTTTAAGGTCCGTATAATAATAACCTTCTTTGCTCGTCAGGACCGTTTTGTTTTCATTCACCAGTTTGCCTCCGTGAGTGTAAATGGCGATCTTGGTGTCCACATCGTATTCCAAATCGGGTGTGGTCAACACTCCTTTTCCGCTGGTGAGTTTTACATTTCCTTTGAGATATGCAATTTTTTTATCGGACAGATATTGCAAATAATCGGACCATGCATCGGATGTATCCGAATCGTTGATGTGAACATGGCCGAATGCTTCGAAAATGCGGGTACGGTTGTTGATCACACAACTGTCGCAGAAAAATAAAGTTTTTCCCTGTTTTAATTTTACGTTTCCTGCCAGGATCTGCAAAGTGGTGGAATCGTCCACCCTGCGCAGCTCTAATTTTTTACTGCCCGGCAATATTTCTACGATTTCTGTGGAATCCCCTTTGCTTTTTCCTTCCCCATTTACATTTTGCGTTGAAGCCTGTGCAAGGCAAACGAATGGAATAAACAGGATACTCCAAAGAGGCAATGACTTAAAAAACTTGTTACGATCCATTAATTACTCTTTGAAGGAAGAGTATCTTTTTCTGCCGGTGAAGTTAAGGGCCCTGTTTTATCTTTTCTGTTAAAAATCATATTGCCCAGATAACGTTTGGGATGCACTCTTATGTCGTCCATTAATATTTCTGCGGAAAGAACGGCATCATTGATCTTATTATAAAGTTCTTTATTACTCATCAATGCGCCCAGGGTTCCATTTTCGTTCGTGATCTTGTTCATGGTAGCTTTCAGATCTGTAAGAACAGTGTGAATGGAATCTATCGTTTGCTGCAGATCAAGATTTGACAGTTTCTCTGTTAGTTTCCTGGTATTGCTGATGGTAGCGGTGATGCTGTCATTATTATTCTTAAGATTTTCTGTAATAGAGCTGATATTGTTCAGCGATTTTACCAGCGGGCTTGACTTACTCCCCAGTAATGACTTCAAAGAATCACTCAGGTCCTTCAGGTTACTGATTGTTTCCTGCAGGTTGCCTTTTGTGTCCGAGTCTAAAAGCTTATTGATATTTCTAAAAACAGAAGTAAGGGAATCAATAGCGGTACGCACTTTTAATAAAGTCGGGTTCATCTGTGCTTTTACATCTCCCAATAATCCTGAATCTACCCTTGTTTGCAGCGTATCGCCGGGCTTCAGCGAGGTATGAGAGTTTCCTTTTTCTATAATGATATAGGAAGCGCCAATCAGTGGCGCAGATATATACGCCTGGGAATTATCAGGAATGTTCACGTCTTTGGTCAATGTGATGGTAACCACGATGCCGCTCACTTCTTTATCTTTAGCATTGAAATCGTAAACCTTTCCGATAGGGAGGCCATTGATCTTAACGTCATTTGATTTTTCCAGCGAGCCCAGATCAGAAAAGATCGCATAGATCTTTTTTTGTTTATTAAAAACATCTTTGCCTTTTAAAAAGTTAAACCCGATAATCAGAAGGGTGATGGACACTACTGTCAGTACGCCGACTTTCGTTTCATTGCTGATCTTCATTCTCTTGATTTTCTGGTGCCGTTTTTCCGGTTATTCAGGTACACGAAACACTTGCGTGGATTTACGGTTACTTGCTGCCAAATTAAAAAATTATTTTGATAGTTCCCTGCGGTGTGAATATCAATTGGTATGTAAATCCGATCCTTTCGACTCTACTTTTTGCTTATAGATCTTAAAAGCGTTTACAATGTTAGAGACAATTTCGTTTTGTCCCTTTTCACTATTAATGTATTTCTCTTCTTCGGGATTTGAGATAAATCCGATCTCCACCAGGACACTAGGCATGCCTGCAGCCTGCAAAACCCATATCCCTTTATCATTTCTTTGTTTCACGCCGCCGCGATCCACTCTTCCCTGTGCACGGAAACCCTGTTCAATGAGATCTGCAAACATGATGCTTTTCCGGAAATATTTCTGAGTATAGACCAGCATTCTTGCTTTTTCAGCCGGATCGTTTGGGTCCGGCATGGTGATATTTGAAGTGGAATCAATTTCACCATAATACTCATTGTTTTTGGACACAGAATTGATCTTGTCTTCATCTTTATTGGCAGCCCATATATAAGTTTCGGTACCTCTGGCAGGATTGGGTGTTGTCCAATGGCGGTATTGAGGAACCTTCCGGGTTACTTTTTTTCTTTTCTTACCCTTACCTACATACACGGTTGCCGTTTTATATCCGATAAGTTTTCTATGCCTTAATGGGATCGTGGAGTTGCAATGGATGGAAATAAACAGGTCTCCTCCTGAAGAATTGGCAAGATCGGCACGATAGCGAAGGTCATCCTTCAAATTGGATTTATTTCCCGCATTGGCATCTGTGGTCCTGGTGAAAATAATCTTTAAGTCCGGGAAAGCTTCCTGCAATGCAGCCCCCAATTTTTTACTTACAGCCAGACTTACATCTGCTTCTTTGGAAAACGAGCCTCTGGCGCCGGGAAAATCTCCGCCATGACCCGGATCAATAATGACTGTCTTGATCTGTGTTTGGGGTAGTGGCTGCCGCAAAGGATGGCGTATGAAAGACAAAAGGGATATTGAAACAGAAATAGAGAATAAGATCAAAAGTGTTCTTTTCATCATACCGGATTTCTTTAATGGGTTGTAATAATCTTTACAAATACTTTAATTCCTAAAGAATTATTTTTGCTTCTTGCCTCATGAAATATCAGAGCAAATTTAAACTAAATTACCTGTTTTGCGGAATATTGACTGTTCTGATTTCATGTGTTTTAACATCGGAATCAGCAGCCCGGTATATTTCTTCAAATATTTTTTACAATATCTTAACGAACTGCATCGATACGCTCCCCTCTGATTCTGCATTGATCAGAAATATCAGAAATAATAAAAGAATTTTAATGCCTGCTGACACGGTTCCTTCAAAAGATACCATAATCTCCGGCCTGCGTATAGATACCTTTTCACTGAAGGTTTCAAAAGATGCCCTGGACGCCCCGGTAAAATATAACGCTGCTGATTCGGTTGTGGTATTGATCAAAGGCAAACAAATAATTTTATATGGCAAAACAAAAACTGAATATAAAAGCACAACACTGACCGCCCCGAAAGTAGAGCTGGATCAGGAAACACAGATCGTTACTGCCGTCAACAGTAAAGACAGCAGCGGGGAGGTGCTTGAAGATGCCCATTTTAAAGATGGCGAAAATGAATTCGGAAGCGATACCATCTGGTATAATTTCAAAACGCAAAAGGGGATCACAAAGAACACGGTGACACAGCAAGGGGAACTGTTTGTTCACGGCCAGGATATAAAAAAAGAAAATGACAGTATTATCTATATCCGTAAAGGAATGTTCACTACCTGCAACCTGGATGATCCGCATTTCGCTTTTATCACCAATAAACTGAAAGTGGTAAATAAAAAGCTTGCAGTTTCAGGCCCCGCCCACCCCGAGTTTGAAGATGTTCCCATACCGATATATATCCCTTTTGGTTTTTATCCGTTGAGCCAGGGCCGGCATTCAGGTTTGTTGCCGCCTCAGTTTGCCACCAATGAACAATACGGGCTTGGTTTGGAAGGGCTGGGTTATTACAAAGTAATCAATGACTATTGGGATGCAAAATTGTATGGGAATATTTATTCTTATGGAGGGTGGTCGTTGAATGTGAACCCGACCTACAGAAAAAGATACCGTTACAGCGGATCTTTTACCTTTAGTATGCAGAGCACAAAAAGTAATTTCAAAGGCGACCCGGATTATTTTAAAATGAATACTTATAATATAAGTTGGTCGCATGCAGTAGATGGAAAAGCAAGGCCCGGAACGACCTTTTCGGCCAATGTGAATGCGGGTTCAACCAGGTTTAATCAACTTATTCCAAACGATCCACAGCGAAACTTTCAAAACCAGTTGGGGTCTTCCATATCTTTTTCAAAAACATGGAAAGACAAACCTTTTAATCTGACGATGAGTGCAAATCACAGTCAGAATAATTTTACTCATCTTATTAATTTGAGCCTGCCTAATATTGGTTTTACGGTAAATACTATTTATCCTTTCCAGAATAAAAACCAGGCCGGAACACCGAAATGGTATGAAAAACTGGGATTGGCTTACAACGGAGTATTCCGGAATCAGGTTTCGTTTTATGACACTGCTTTTCGTTTCAAACAATTGCTGGACACCATGCAGTGGGGAGCGCAACATAGTTTCCCGATCTCATTATCCCTGCCACCAATCCTTGGCGGTGCGATCATCATTTCTCCTTCCATTTCTTACAGCCAGATCTGGATAGCACAAAAATTCCGCCGTAGCTGGAACAACGCTGCACATAAAGTGGATACCAGCATTTCCAAAGGGATATTTATGGATCATTCCACTGCTTTTGGGTTGACGTTCAGTACTGCATTGTATGGCACTTATCAATTTAAAAATTCGAAAATCCAAAAAATAAGGCATGTGATCCGACCATCCATCGGGCTCAGTTACAAGCCTGATTTTTCCCGGCAGCATTTTTATACTACACAAGTGGACACTACGGGATACAAAGTGCGGTTTTCAGAATTTGAAGGAAGTCTGTACGGCCATTATTCCGAAGGAAAATATGGAGGAATGACCTTTCAACTGGATAACAACCTTGAGATGAAAGTAAAATCAAAAAAAGATACGGCAGATGGTGGTATCAAAAAAGTGACACTGGTGGATGGGTATGGTTTTTCTACCAGTTATAATTTTTTTGCGGATTCAATGAAACTGGCACCTATTCAATTTTATTTCCGCACCAATCTGTTTAATAAAATAAATATATCGGCTAACACTACACTGGATCCATACCAGGTAGATTCCAGGGGAAGAGATATCGGGAAATATGCCTGGCAGGGAGCAAAGAAATTCACATTGGGACGCCTCACTACGGGAAGTATTTCCATGAGTACCAGTTTCAGCAGCAAGCCCAAAGACCCCAAGAAAGACGAGGAGAGGAAAAAACAGGTGCAGCAGCGATTGAATGATCCGACGCTGATTGCAGATCAGCAAAGGCTTCTTGATTATATGCAGCAAAATCCTTCCGAGTTTGTTGATTTCAATATTCCCTGGCAGGTAAGTTTTTCCTATTCGCTATATTTTTCTCAGCAATTCAAACCGGACTACAGTGGATTTACAAGGAACATCAGCTCCAATGTCAGTTTCAGCGGGAGTTTCAGCCTGACGCCGAAATGGAATTTCAGTGCCAATGGTTATTATGATTTTTCATCTCGCCGGATACAAACTTTCCAGATGTCCATTTCAAGAGATATGCATTGCTGGCAAATGTCTATTAATGTTACTCCGGTGGGGTTGTACCGGTTCTTTAGTTTTACGATCAGCCCTAAAGCTTCTGTGCTTCAGGACCTCCGGATCAATCGCTCCAGATACTTTTCAAGTCAGTGATCCGGGTGTTGGGTATAATAGTCATACATTAAAGAAAAAACCTTTTCTTTTAATTGCTCTGCTGATTGCGACCCTGGTTCAACAGCAGGTAAAAAATGCATTTCAACTTTTCCCGGCAGGAAATAAAACTTTTTATTATTGGGGAAAAGCTTTTTCGTATTAAAGAGTAACGCAGGTATTATAGCATGTTTCGATTCCTCGGCAAGCAGGAAAGCGCCATCATGAAATTTCTGTAGCGGCTCCCGGGTTTTGTTCCTCGTCCCTTCGGGATAGATACACATGTGAATACCCTGGCGCAGCACTTCTTTCATTTTGAGATAGCTGTTTTTCCGGCTTTTATTACTTTTCCGGTCCACCAGAACTGATCCTGATTTATAGATGGTGCCAAAGACCGGGATGCGTGCCATTTCGATCTTTGCAATGGTTTTGTTGGGGCCGGGGATACCGGGAGAGGAAACAGGGATGTCCAGCAGGGTGTTGTGATTACATACCACTATGTAGGTTTCTCCTTTTTTAAAATTCTCCAGACCTTTTCTTTTCAGGCGAATTCCGGTAATAAAAAAGAAAAATCCGATCCATGCACGAAATACTTTATAAAGTACACGGGATCTTCCCGGTTCATGTAAAAAGCCAATAATCCATACAGGGAAAAAGATGATCACCAAAGTAGCAATGAACCAGGTCATCGCCCAGAGTGCAAAGATTCTTCCTGCTATTTCTTTAAAAATATTCACTGCCGGTAGCTGAACGATTTGATTTCTTTAAAAATTGAATTTCTGATAAGAGGCCATTCTTTTTTGATAATGCTAAAATAAACAGAATCTCTTCTCCGGGCTTCGGGCATTTGCATATGGCTGCGCAAGACGCCTTCTTCTGTTGCCCCTATCTTTTTCAAAGCGTATTTAGCCCTTTCATTCAGGTAGTCAGTTTTTATCTCCACTCTCTCCCAATTCAGCACTTCGAAAGCATAGCTAAGCAGGCAGAATTTAGCATGGAAGTTGATCCCCGAGCCCTGAAATTTTTTTCCGAGCCAGCTCCATCCGATTTCAATGCGTTTATCATGCTCAGAAATATTGCCGAAGCTGGTACAGCCGCAAACAGATCCGGTTGCTTTTTCAATGATGGTAAAAGGGATACGCTTTCCTTCTGATCTTTCTTTTAAGGCCTTTTCCACCCAAAACTGCAATTGGGCGGGGTCATCTAACAGCATGGTAAAATAGTTCCATAATGAAGAGTCTGCGGTGAGTGGTGCGAATGCTTCAATATCCAAATGCTGCATCGGTCTCAGCAATACTTTATCTGTTTCAAGCCTTAATTCGGGAGAGAGCATCCTGGTAAATTAAAAGGTCAAAATTCAAAAGTAAAAATAAACCGTATTATAAGGGCATCTCATTAAGAGCCCGTTTTTTTCGGGCAGTTCTTTTGTTTGGGAAATTTTAAGAATGAGGCATTAGGATAAAAAAACGAAAACTGTTTCCTCGTCTTTGAATTCAGACTTTCCAGTCTATGGGATCTATTCCGTTCTTAACGAGGTACTCATTTGTTTTTGAAAAATGGCGGCAACCGAAAAAACCGGAATTTGCAGAAAGGGGAGAAGGATGGGCAGCTTTTAATACCAGGTGCTTTGCCTCGTCAATCAGCACTCTTTTTTCCTGTGCAAATTTTCCCCAAAGTAAAAACACGACATGTACTTTCAGCTCCGATATTTTTTTGATAACGCAATCAGTAAATTCAGCCCATCCAATTTTGGAATGACTCATGGGTTCGCCGGCACGTACGCTCAAAGAAGCGTTCAACAAAAAGACGCCTTGTTCTGCCCAATGGGTCAGATTTCCGTTTGTTGGGATCGGGACCCCGATATCGTTATGAAGTTCTTTAAATACATTGATCAGGGAAGGCGGTTGTGCTACTCCATCCGGAACGGAAAAACACAGGCCATGAGCCTGGCCGGGCCCATGATAAGGGTCTTGGCCCAGAATTACCACTTTTATCTGTTGAACAGGCGTTGCATTAAAGGCATTAAATATTAAAGATCCCGGTGGATAAATTATTTTCTTCTGTGATTTCTCGGTTTTTAAATGCAAGGCTATTTGCCGGAAATACGGTTTATTAAATTCAGGGCTCAGAATCTCTTTCCATGATGCTTCTATCTTTACGTCCATCTCTTTTGATACTTTGGGGCACAAACTTAAAAAACTTATTTTTGCCACCCGTAATGAATAGAACATTCGGGAAGCCGCCCGGTTCTTATTAAAAGGGTCCGGTAGCTCAGTGAATAGAGCAACTGCCTTCTAAGCAGTAGGTCATTGGTTTGAATCCAATCCGGATCACAAAAAAGCGGAGTTAGATGCTCCGCTTTTAACTTAATATGCCAGCGACAGTTTACATATTATATTCAGTTCAACTGAATAAATTCTATGTTGGAAGCACCGCCGGGCCGCTTGAAGACCGTCTTCGCAGGCATAGATCAAAGCATAAGGGATTTACGGGGAGTGTATCAGATTGGGAGGTGGTTTATTGGGAAACATTCCATGATAAGTCAGCGGCGTTGAAAAGAGAAAAGGAGATCAAGAACTGGAAAAGCAGTATCAGGATAAAGGAGTTGATTAGCAAAAGTGAAAAGAGCATCCCGATCTGAATCGGGAAGGTCATTGGTTTGAATCCAATCCGGATCACAAAAAAGCGGAGTTAGATGCTCCGCTTTTAACTTAATATGCCAGCGACAGTTTACATATTATATTCAGTTCAACTGAATAAATTCTATGTTGGAAGCACCGCCGGGCCGCTTGAAGACCGTCTTCGCAGGCATAGATCAAAGCATAAGGGATTTACGGGGAGTGTATCAGATTGGGAGGTGGTTTATTGGGAAACATTCCATGATAAGTCAGCGGCGTTGAAAAGAGAAAAGGAGATCAAGAACTGGAAAAGCAGTATCAGGATAAAGGAGTTGATTAGCAAAAGTGAAAAGAGCATCCCGATCTGAATCGGGAAGGTCATTGGTTTGAATCCAATCCGGATCACATTGAAACGGGGTAAAACACCCCGTTTTTTCATAATCAGGGAAGTCAAAATTTAAAACTTACTTCCAGCGACCAGAAAAATGAATTGGATATTTTTTCTGAAAAAATTTTGGTAACAGGATTCCCGCCTACAGGCTGCACGGTTCGTACTATTGTATTGGGATGCACAGGAAAAACTATGACCGGAGTAAAACTGAATCGTAACTTGCTGATGTCATATTCTACCGGAAGAGATGCTTCATAATCAAGAATTCTGAATTTACCCGGATCCAATGTATAGGCAGTGATGATACGTGGATCCGGAATCCCTTTCCTTTTCTTTACATACCGCCGCTTACGGTAATAGGCATCATAATAATATTGAGTGCCGCCGTTAATGACAAATCCCGGTGTGATCTCCAAATTATCATTTAATAAACTTAAAGTATGTTCAAGCTCTATGTCTGCAGCAAAATCGGTGGCATCAGAAAAACCGGCTATGCAGGATAAAGTTATTTCGATAGGACCCGTATCATAGCCAAGTTCTGCTCCGGCATCGGCTTTTACTTCTGATTTGACGTTATAACTTTGGTTGTTGAAAAAATATTTGTTAAGGGAAATCTCTCCATCAAGCCTGTTTGCAACAAAGATGTATCCGGCGCCAATCGTTCCGGCATCAATTCTTTTTTCTGTAGGTAAATAAGAAGCATCGGCATTTAAAAAGATCCCTGATTTATTGTAATACCGGATAGACGGAGTGATATAGGGAATGCTGACAGAATCCCGGCGGCCAAAGTAAACATCATTGCTGAGATAACTGGTTGATGCCCTGAAAAAAGAATGCCTGAAACTTTTTATAAATGTAGTTAAACTGGTATCCTGACCCGCACAATGGTTTAATAGCGCCCCTGCAATTAAGAAGGTAACACTAACGGACAATGCTCTTCTCATAGTAAAAGAGGTATAACTGCTGCGATTAAAAAATAAAAGCCCGGAATATTATCCGGGCTGATTAATGAAAATTCTAAGAATTATGGTCCGTCACCTTTTTGGCATCTTTTCTACGGTCTTTAATATCCTTTTTTAGATCTTTTTTGTCGCTTTTGATATCTTTAATATCACTTCTGCGGTCTTTTACATCGGAACGGATATCTTTTGTATCACTTGTAATGTCCTTTTTATCCTTATAAAGATCTTTATGGTCTTTTTTCAGATCGGCCCGGTCTTTTTTGATATCAGTGGAATTACCGCTTTTCTTATCTATTGCGATATCTTTCCTGTCTTTAGCTAAGTCCTTTTTATCTGAAGACACGTCTTTTAAGTCATTTCTGCGATCTTTTCTGTCCGACCGGATGTCTTTAGTGTCATAATAAACGTCCTTTCGGTCATTACGAAGATCTTTCCTGTCGTTACGGATATCCCTGGTGTCTCTGCGGATATCATGGTGTAAAGCTTTTTGAGCCGAGGCGGATAAGCTTGTCAGTAATACAACTGAAAGGCTTAAGAAAATTGTTTTCATAAATGTTTGTTTTTAAGATTTGGATTTGGATTCTTTAAACGCATCATAGTTTAAAATATAGTTTCATTGGATTTGTTATTTAGTTGTGAACGCAGGGAAGCAGGTCAAAGTTGCATAATTTATATAAGCTCTATTATTGGGATGGGGAATAGTATCCCGGACTATTTTCTTTTTTTTCGAGTTGAAGAATTAAGTATTTTTATCTAAAGCTATTTTATGGAACCAAGACCTCATACTCCTCCGCCACCACCGCCTCCTCCCAACCAACAGTTGTCCATTAAAGTCAATTGCTCATGGTGTAATCAACCGATGGATAGTGCGGCTACTAACTGCCCGAGTTGTGGCAAACTCAGGAAAGACATTTACAACGATCAAATGGTAGCACGCATCCTGAGTTTTATTGGATTTATCTTAATATTGATCGGCCTTTTCAGTAAAGGAAGTACTTTAATTGTCCTGGATATAATCGGGCTTCTATTTGCCGGTGTAGGATTGTATTTTTATTCAAAGGTTTCCAATAAATTAAAGAAATGGGTGTGGATTTAGTCTTTTCAGCTTTCTTTATTGAAAAGGACTTTTAATTCAGAGAGGATCTGAATCTTCCGGTAGGATGATTTTATTTGAAAGATTTTCACAGGAGCAGGTTTTGCAGCCTTCTTTTCCTTTTTATAAAAAGATATTTTTTATTGTTGTTCTCAGGCTGTCATTCTTTTCCTGTCTCCGGGCATAATTATCAATTATTCACTTACTTTGAGCTTTCAAGAAAAGATCATGAAGGAAGAATTTCATTATGGCACCGGCCATCTTACCACAGAAAAAACAATTGCCATAGCCTCGGGCGAACTGAAAGGAATTCTGGATGAAAGTGCAATACAAAAGATAAACAGAAGCCAGAAAGAAGTAGAAGCCATTGTAGAAAGTAACAGAACCGTTTACGGCATTAATACCGGCTTTGGCATTCTTGCCAATACCAAGATCTCTGAATCTGATACAGCTACATTACAGCAAAAACTATTAAGAAGCCACAGCGTGGGTGTGGGTGATGCCATACCTGTTGAAGTTGCGAAGATCATGCTCATTACCAAAGTGCATGCTTTGGCAAAAGGATATTCCGGTGTGAAACTTGAAACCATTGAAAGGATTATCTGGCATATAGAAAATGATGTTATTCCCATTGTGCCCGAAAGAGGAAGCGTAGGCGCCAGCGGAGACCTGGCTCCCTTAGCACATCTTTTTTTGCCTTTGATCGGTCTGGGCAGGGTCAGTTATCAGGGAAAAGTGCTTGAGTCCGGGCAGGTGTTGAAACAATTTTCATTACTGCCTGTGGCACTCGGGCCTAAAGAAGGCCTGGGATTGATCAATGGCACTCAATTCATTCTTTCCTTTGCAGTGAAATGTGTTCAGCGCATGCATTATTGCCTCGAAGCAGCCGACATCATCGGGGCTTTGAGCCTTGATGCTTTAGAAGGAACTGATGCTCCTTTTGATGAACGTCTTCATGAATTGCGACCTTTTACGGGAAGCAGACTGGTTGCACAAAGACTGAAAACATTATTACAGGGCTCAGCCATCAGGCAGTCACACATTGATTGCGAAAGGGTACAGGATCCTTATTCATTACGATGCATGCCGCAGGTACATGGAGCTTCAAGAAATGCCTGGCAGCATCTGAAAGAACTGGTTGAGATAGAATTGAATTCCGTAACTGATAATCCGATCATATTTTCTGCCAATGATACCATCAGTGGTGGCAACTTTCACGGCCAGCCCCTGGCCTTGCCATTGGATTATTGCTGCTTTGCTGCTGCAGAAGCAGGAAATATCAGCGACCGCAGATGCTATTTATTGCTGGAAGGGAAATGGGGCTTGCCGGTCTTTCTGATGAAGAATGCCGGACTGAACTGCGGTTTCATGATACCTCAATACACAACGGCCGCATTGGTTACAGAAAACAAAACACTTTGTTTCCCGGCCAGCGCCGACAGTATTCCCACTTCATTGGGACAAGAGGATCATGTAAGCATGGGTAGCATCAGCGGAAGGAAATTATTTAAGGTGCTGGATAATCTTGAATACATACTTGCTATAGAACTGATTGCTGCCTGCCAGGCGATCGAATTCAGGAGGCCGCTGAAAAGCAGTGCTCTTCTGGAACATGCTTATGAACAAGTACGACGTTTTGTTTCGTTTGCTGAAGAAGACAGGATTTTTTCGGATGATATCAACAAGATCTGGAAAATTATTCATGATTTCTCTTTTGTAAAAGAGCTAAATGAGTTTGCAGATAGTCAACATCTTGTTTTGAATTCCGGATTTGAAAATATTTTTGATCTTTGAGTTTAGCGCTTTAAGAAGGATATTTTCAATCAATAGTGATTGATGTCATTTCAACCTAACAACACAGTGCAAGATTGATAAAATTGAAAGCGGTCAGAAATTGACAGGAAATTCATTCCATACATTTATAACATTTTGATTCAAGTCCCGGGATCTTCAATGGATAATAAATATCTCTCCGGAAATAAATTTTTATAAAGCTTCATGGATCCTGCAGGCAGCTTCCAGTGCAAGTTGGGTCATAGTGGTCAGGGATCTTTCCCTTTCCTCCGTAGAAATAACCTGATGAGTGATGATATTATCCGAAACGGTAAGTATGGCGGCTGCCGTTTTATTGAAATATTTTGCATTGGCAAACAAAGCAAAGGCTTCCATTTCTGCGGCAAGGCATTTATTCTGTTTTGCAAGAGCCGGCATTTCCCGGTCCACCCGGTAAAAAGCATCGCCTGAATGAATGGAACCTGAGAGAACCGGGATATTCAATGCGGCTGCCGTTTGATTAATGATGTCAAATGCATTCCCCTGGTGTTGAAAATAATCTTCGCGATAATTGAAAGCCGTGCCGGCATAAGTGGATTCGCTGTAAGCTGTTTCAGTATTGATAACTGTATAGAGCGGTATGGAGTCAAGATAAGCGCCGCAGGTGCCGATGCGCATGATACATTCCACGTCGAATTCATTATATAATTCATAAGAATAAATACCGATACTCGGGCAGCCCATGCCACTGGCGCCAATGGTTATGGTTGTG
Source organism: Chitinophagales bacterium (assembly GCA_026936105.1). Classification (GTDB taxonomy): domain Bacteria; phylum Bacteroidota; class Bacteroidia; order Chitinophagales; family Chitinophagaceae; genus UTBCD1. The sequence continues at coordinate 53,467 of JAIXKI010000006.1, read as the reverse complement.
TCTTTATAAGTACCTGTGTAGAAAAATATATTTCTGACACTGTTCACCAGCCTGATGTTTTCCAGGTTGTTTTCAGCAATGAATTTGGCTCTGAGCGGATCGCCGGGCATCAGTACTACCGGGGCAATTTCTCCTTTTTTTGCCGCTAAATGTACACTCATAGTTTCCGATTCTTAGATGAAGTTATTCATTTTATTGCGACTTTTGCAGTTAACCAGAAGTTATACCGGCAGAATTGTGAAGAACGGTTTTGTGACTTCACTACTGTTTCTAAAAAAACAAAATTCAGAAGTTATGGCACAGCAAACTGTAAGAAAATATGATCCTGTTAAATATAAGACGCCAGCAGGAAATACAATAAGCTGCAAGGGCTGGATACAGGAAGCAGCCATGCGGATGTTACTGAACAATCTGAATCCCGAGGTGGCCGAAAATCCTGATGAATTAATCGTTTACGGTGGCAGGGGAAAGGCGGCAAGAAACTTTGAAGCGTTGGATAATATTATCAGGGCACTGAAAATTTTGGAAAATGATGAATCCCTGCTGATCCAGTCCGGCAAACCGGTTGGTATTTTAAAAACACATAAAGATGCCCCGAGAGTCCTGATCAGTAATTCTCAGCTGGTTCCCAAATGGGCCACCTGGGAACATTTTGATGAGCTGGAGAAAAAGGGGTTGATGATGTATGGGCAAATGACCGCAGGCAGCTGGATCTATATCGGTTCGCAGGGAATTGTTCAGGGAACTTACGAGACCTATGCGGCACTTGCTGACAAACATTTTGCACATGGATCAGGTGCAGGAAGCCACGGATCATTGAAGGGAACGCTCAATGTAACTGCAGGTTTAGGAGGTATGGGTGGCGCACAACCGCTTTCGATCACCATGAATGAAGGGGTGGCATTGATTGCCGAAGTGGAAGAACACAGGATAGATAAACGTATCGCCACAAAATACCTCGATGAAAAATTTGATGATATTGATGCAGCCATTGACAAAGCATTGGAATATAAAGCTGCCGGGAAAGCAGTCAGTATCGGTGTGAAATGCAATGCAGTTCATTTACTCGAAAGGCTGGTGGAAAGAAATATCGTTCCGGATACGCTTACTGATCAGACCTCTGCCCATGACCCGCTTACTTACTGGCCTCATGAAATTTCTTATGAGCAGGCAAAAATTTTAAAGGATCAGGATCCCAAACAATATACCGAATACAGTTACCGAAGCATGTACCGTCATGTGCAATTGATGCTGCAACTGATGGATAAAGGATCAGTAACTTTTGATTATGGTAACAATATCAGGGCCCGTGCAGATGAATATGAAAAAGAACATGCAGAAGAATTGAAAGGAAAGAAGAAAGGAAGAAATTTTGATTTTCCTGGATTTGTCCCTGCTTACATCCGACCGTTATTCTGCGAAGGCAAAGGCCCCTTTCGGTGGGCTGCATTAAGCGGTGATCCAAGTGACATTGCTGTAACGGATGAAGTGATCAGGAATTTATTTCCTCATAATGTTTCTTTGATGCGCTGGCTGAAGCTAGCCAAAGAAAAAGTGGCCTTCCAGGGATTGCCGGCAAGGATCTGCTGGTTAGGACAAGGTGAAAGAGAAAAAGCAGGCCTGGCATTTAACGAACTGGTAAGAAGCGGAAAAGTAAAAGCCCCGATCGTGATAGGACGTGATCACCTGGATACCGGAAGCGTTGCATCTCCAAACAGGGAAACGGAAGCGATGATGGATGGCAGCGATGCGGTTGCCGACTGGCCTTTGCTGAATGCGCTGGTCAATACTGCCGGAGGAGCTTCATGGGTTTCCCTGCATCATGGAGGTGGTGTGGGAATCGGTTATTCCATTCATGCCGGCATGGTGATCGTTTGTGATGGAACTACCGATGCTGATGAAAGATTAAAAAGAGTTTTAAGAAATGATCCGGGACTCGGTGTGATCCGTCATGCAGATGCAGGATATGAGATTGCCAGGGAAACGGCGGCAAAATATGACCTGGATATCAAAAAGAGGTTGAAATAATTTCTGCGCAGAAAATTTCAGTCGCCCGGCTTTCATTTATAAGGATGATACACTTTGTCATTGCGGGCAATTCCAGGCAGTTTGCTATTCAAATGAACGGGGGAATGTGATCATCCATATTTTATTTTAAACAAAGTTTTCATTCCATTGCGGTTAGCAAACCATGTTGTTGTTTCCTGCTCCGTTTACATAACGTCACTTTCATTTTTCTTCAGGCAGGTCAAATCCGGAAATGATTTCTGTTACTGAAAAAACAAATAGGGAATGCCCTTAGTACGGATACCTGCCCTCCGGTAAAAAACTTTGGAGTATTTTAATTATCAGTCTCAACCTGTTTTTTATTTAGTTCTGCCACTTATACGTCAATAGTAGCCATATACTAAGCCATTCTTTTAAAAGCAGGGATCACTGAATAAATTCATACCGGATATGCCTGTTGCATTTCATTTTCTGATATGAAATATTATGTGCTGAAGATTGAAATCAAAAATTCTCAATTTGAAACTGTATGATGAAGATCTCATTGATTGCCCTGCCAGGCTTATTGTTCTTAATAGTCATGCAAACCAAACGATAAGAAAATTCCATGGAAGCGTAACGTCCAAAAATTTTTTTATGATAAGAAAGCCAGGTGCGGTATTTCTATTTGGTATAATCATATTTTTTCTGTTGGTATTGGGGATTCCTGCCGGTGCCCAGGATCTGAGTAAGATCGGCAAGCAGAAACCTTTTACCATCAACGGAAGTGTTGGTGCCTCGGCTACTTATTACCATTCCAATGAGCCGATGGCCACCAGGCCACCTTATGGATGGAATATCTATGGGAATTTCACTCCAACTGTTTATGGAGTTGCTTTGCCTTTTTCATTCCTGGTTAATCAATACGGCAACAGTTATTCACAGCCTTTCTCCCAGTTTGGGCTAAGCCCTACTTATAAATGGATAAAACTGGATCTGGGCTATCGGAATATTCAATTTTCTCCCGTCACTTTTGACGGGCAAAGTTTTCGCGGAGTAGGCCTGGAACTGACTCCGAAGATGTTCCGCTTTGCCGCTTTTTACGGAAAGCTGAACAGGAAAGTGAATGAAGATACAACCAGCGGCCGGTTTAAAGCGCCACAGTTTTCCAGGATCGGCTATGGTGTCAAGGTAGGAGTGGGAAACACTTCAAATTATTTTGACCTGATCTATTTCCATGCAAAAGATGACAGCAGCTCTGCCACCATCATTAACAAGGGTGGATATACGGCTCAGGAAAATTCTGTCATCGGCTCTTCATTCAGGTTGACGCTGATCAAAAAAATTATTTTCAATACAGATGTTGCGGTCAGCGGATTGACGCAGGATCTCAGCATGCAGAAGCTGGTATCGCCTCCTGATACAACCCTGATGCAAAAACTGATGAACAGGTTCATCCCGGCAAACAGTTCCACAGTTGCAAACTGGGCGGGCCAGTCTTCTTTGCAACTCCTGTTGAAAGGATATACCACCACGCTCGGCTACAGGAGGGTACAGCCCGATTTCAAATCCCTGGGAACACCCTATATGCTGAATGACATTGAGCTGATGAACTGGATCAATAATTTCAATCTGGCATCCGGCAAACTGAATATCACTACCAATTTGTCTGATCAGCATAATAATCTCAATAAAAACCTGACCAGTGAAATGCAGGTATTGACCGGCAGTATGAATGTAAATGTCCTGGTGAGTTCAAAATTCAACCTGAACATGAATTATTCCGGTTATGGCCTGAGGCAAAAAGACGGAACGGAGCATCTTAAAGATTCAGTGAAGCTGAACCAGGATATTCATCAATTCGGGATCACTCCTTCCTACACTATAATGGGTACTTCGTATTCGCATACTATCAGTGGAAATGTAAGCTATATGTTACTGGATGATAAAAACCCAGCTACTACATCATTTACCAGCAGCAATAACTTATCCGGTTCTTTGAACTATACATTGGGATTCATAAAAAAAGTATCCAGTGTCACACTCTCCGGCCTTTATTCTAAATACACACAGGATACGACCTATTATCGCACACTCGGGGCAACCGTAACCGGGTCAGCACAGGTATTAAAAAGCAAAGCGCTCAGCCTGCAGGGTTCATTCGGTTACATGATGAACAGATCTTCATTTGGAAATGTGCAGGGCAATTTCACTTTTTCCGGTAATGTGGGATATCATATAAAACATCATTCATTAAATGCGTATGCGAGTTATATCTATACGCCGTATAATCCGATCAATGATGTCATTTATAAAAATGTGCCGCAGGCGGTAGCAACTAAAAATTTGTCCGGCGGTATATCCTATTCTTATTCATTCTGACAGTATCAACCTAACGATATGAAAAGAAAATTTTTTTTAATAACAACCCTGGCGCTGGCAATAGCAGTTCATAACCTGCAGGCACAACCATACAATGTAACGGTGAACACTACTGCCACGCCTCCTGTTAATCCGGTTATCAGCCAGTATGTGGCATCAGGTAATATAAATGCATCATTACTGTATAACCTGGTCGGGGCGGGCCCGCTGCAGGTATATGTGCAGGGGAGAATAGAGTGCCTTTCTCCTTCTCCTTTTACGATCAGCGTGAATCCCGCTTTTGCGGCGCAGGGAATGATAACCCTTACTCCCGGAATACCCACACAAATGACGGCGACTCAGATGCTGGGTGCTTTTGGTTTTTTTAATGATGCCAATCTTGTGGCCACCGGTGTAAGCCTGAGCAGCCTGAAAGATGCCAATAATAATATTCTGCTGCCTCCGGGGAACTACAGGATCTGTTTCGTTGCCAGGCAACCGGATGCTGCCAGTGGTCTTCCCGGGCCAAACGCCTCAGACCCCAACCTGGGTTGCGCCAGTTTTACCGTGCAGAATACACAACCGCCGAATGGAGTGACGATAAATACGGTGGTGATTCCACCGGTGCTTCCTGCAATCAACACAACGATTCAGAATGGAAACGTCAGGCCGGCAGTTCAATACACTGTTGCCGGTGCAGGTAATACACAGGTAAAAGTGTTTGGAAAAATTGAACGTCTTTCACCATCACCATTCACCATCAATGTAGCTGCAGGTTATGTTCCTCAGCAAACATTGACTCTTACACCGGGTGTACCTCTTCAGATGACAGCGAGCCAGGTCATGGATGCTTTAGGAAACCTGACTCAGGGCAATCTTGCACTTTCAGGTATCAGCTGGAGTGGCATAACGGATGGCAACAACAATATTCAGCTTCCGGATGGTAATTACCGTATTTGTTTTTATGCAAAATATATTTCACCAACAGGAGGAGTGGGAGGCAACGCTTCCGATCCTTCACTGGGCTGCGCCACTTTCAATATTCTGAACACACAACCGCCGAATGGAGTGACGATAAATACCGTTGTTATTCCGCCGGTGCTTCCTGCAATCAACACAACGATTCAGAATGGAAACGTCAGGCCGACAGTTCAATACACTGTTGCCGGTGCAGGTAATACACAGGTAAAAGTGTTTGGAAAAATTGAACGTCTTTCACCATCACCATTCACCATCAATGTAGCTGCAGGTTATGTTCCTCAGCAAACATTGACTCTTACACCGGGTGTACCTCTTCAGATGACAGCGAGCCAGGTCATGGATGCTTTAGGAAACCTGACTCAGGGCAATCTTGCACTTTCAGGTATCAGCTGGAGCGGCATAACGGATGGCAACAACAATATTCAGCTTCCGGATGGTAATTACCGTATCTGTTTTTATGCAAAATATATTTCGCCAACAGGAGGAGTAGGGGGTAACGCTTCCGATCCTTCACTGGGCTGCGCCACTTTCAATATTCTGAACACACAGCCTCCTAATGGAGTGACGATAAATACCGTTGTTATTCCTCCGGCTCCTTCTTTATTCAATCAGTATATCCTCAGAGGAAATGTGAAGACGACATTACGATACAATTTTGCCGGCGCCGGTAATACACAGGTAAAAGTGTTCGGTAAAATTGAACGCCTTACACCTTCACCCTTTACCATTGATGTGAATGCAGCATATATTCCTCATCAGACTCTGACACTCACCTCAGGCGTTCCTTACCAGATGTCTGTTGATCAGATATTGGATGCTTTGGGAAATTTAAATCAGAGCGATCTTACATTATCGGGTATTGAATGGAGTGATATTGCGAACAGCGATAATACGCTCCGGCTGCCGGATGGCACTTACCATATTTGTTTTTATGCAAAATATGTTTCGCAGACAGGTGGATTAGGAGGTAATGCATCTGATCCTTCACTGGGCTGCGCTACGTTTGGTATCTGTGCTTCTGCGTCAGCGCCTCAGTTTACACAACCGGTCAGCAATTTTAATATCAAAAACAATCTTCCTGCAGTGCAGAGAACTTCGCCGGTGGTATTTGCGTGGACTCCGCCGGGTAGCACCTGTGGCGGACAACTCGGAACTATAACCTATGAATTGGAAATTCATGAGCTGCTGCAGGGGCAAACGCCAACCGATGCTATAAATAATCCTCCTGTATTCATCAGAAGGCAGCTTCCTTCCACTACTTTCCTTTTAGATACCAACCTGTATAAAAATGTATTGCAGAATGGCAAGCGGTATGCCATACGTGTGAGAGCCTTGCCGCCTGCCGGCATTGCCTTGACACAGAAGATAGAAAACAACGGATTCAGCCGGGTTGAGGTGTTCCAATATGGCGGTGACACTTCTTCAATAATAAATCCTCCCGGAAATGAAGGACATAATAATCCGCCAACGGTTCTGCCGCCAGTAAAGAACGGTAATGAAAACAATAATGCGAATAATGAAGATCAGAACAAGGATGAGGATAAGAAGAAGGATGAGCAGGTAGTCAATGTGTATGACTCTACTGCCGATTGCGGCATCAAACTCCCTGCAGATTCAACAAAAAGCCCTAAAGGCACTGACCTGAGCAATAAAGTGCTGACGATCGGGCAATTTAAACTTACCCCTACAACGATAACTCAGAATACAGACTCAAGTTTTACCGGCACGGGCACCATTGACTGGAAACCGCTTTCTCATACCATTAAATTAGCCGTATCATTCAAGAATATCCAGGTTAATAAAAATGACAGTGTGTTTGCGGGAGTGGTGACCACTTCCAAAGATTCAAAGATATCCCTGTCAAAATCCTTTGCTTCATTCAAGGATTATTCGGGGCAGACGGCAGAGCAACTGGATCAGATGGCGGAAAGAGTTGAAAACTTTTTGAAGCAATATCCCGGCGGACAACTGGTAAGCCAGATTGCAACAAACTCTCCGGTCAGTTTCCCTATCGGGCTGGACAATCAGAATATTGGAGGCACTCCTGTTACACTCGCTATTATGAATATGACTTTTTCTCCTAAAGGCGCTACCATGAGTGTGTTGCTGAACATAAATGTTCCGGATGCAAACGGCTGGCTTTCCCTTGCAGGCACAGGATTCTGCCTGAGTCCGACAGGAGTTTCATTTGCCAAAGGAACACTGCTTCTGCCCGTAGATCACCATTTTAATTTCGGCACTGATAAAGACAGCCTAGACTTTGCATTCAAAGGTTGCCCCACAGCGGATTCCACCAACGGAACTTATATAAGCTGGGAAAATGGAAGCCTGTCAGATATTGTGGCCAATGTAAAAGTTGCTTTTCCCAGGAATACGATCGTGGCAGAAGATAAGGACGGGAACCCCAAGGACAGTGTCGTCACTGCATCCATGAATTTCAAATTTAAAAAATGGGATGACTGGATCGCTTCGCTCACTTTTGATAATTTCCAGTTGCCCGGTGTGAAAGGTTTGGGATTTCATCCGGGTACCATGTACTACGATCACTCTTCGGTACGCAATCCGAACGGTTTCGACTTTCCGAAAAATTATACAGGCTTCAGCGGAAATGATTTTGAAGGGTTGTATATAAAGGATATGAAGGTATTGTTGCCTTCAGATTTCAAAACCTTTAACCAGGGAAAGGAAAGGACGATGTTTGATGCAAAAGACCTGATCATTGACAGCAAAGGGGTCAGTTTTAATTTGCTGGGCACTCATATAATAGATCAGAGTACAGGCGATCTTGGCGGATGGGCATTCTCCCTGGATACGGTGAGAGTGCAGATGCAAAAAAATACATTCACCGACGGTTCATTCAAAGGAAAAATTCAATTACCCATAAGTAAAACGCCTTTGGATTACCTGGGAGACCTGCATGTCGGGAAAGACACCGTTACAGGCAAAGACTCTTCATTACAGTATGCTTTTGTAATAGTGCCTTCTGATAATATGGAGTTTGATATCTGGGCAGCAAAAGTTCAGTTGAATAAAAACTCTTCTTTTAAAGTGCAACGTGAAAAGGACGGAACCCTTGTGTCATTTATTTTGAATGGTACAATAGGAATTGATATCGGCAGTTCCGGTCTGAACCTGCCCGGTTTGAAATTTGACAGTTTGGGAATTGCCAACAGGAATCCCAAAACCAATGAAAAGAAATTCTGGTTTAGCCCCGGTACCTGGAATTTTTCGGGAGGTTCCAATTCCAATTCTTCGAGCTTCATAGTTCCGGCAAACAGTGACCTGGCAACTGCTTTCGGGCCTAATGTTAATACAGAACCGGATTGGAAGTATTATGCTTCCGGCAGAAAAGAACCTGATGACGATGGCAGCGATCAGGGTAAATTATCCGGGTTTCCCGTTTCTATAAATAATGTAAAACCATACACTGACTTCTCGGATATGAGCAACCTGAAAATAGGTGTGCAGTTTGATCTGAATGTGAATGTCGGATTAGGGGACGCATCCGTTGTTAGCGCTACCACTAAACTTGCGGTATATGGAGAGATCAATGCAGCAATCCAGAATATGGCTCCGCAAATTTCCCTTTCGGCCGGAGTGGATATTGATTCGATAGCGATTAAAGGCGATGTGGGCCCGGTGAATGTTAACGGCATGCTGGTATTCTATAAACATGACATCACTTTTGGAGATGGAGTAAAAGGGCACGTTAGTGCAATGTTCCCGATGTTGCAGACAGCTATAGAGGCCACCGCTCAGTTTGGCAACGTAAACAATTTTAATTACTGGTATATAGATGCCTGTGCTACTTTCCCCACCATACCGGTTGTAGGCCCTATCGGAATTAATGGCTTTGGCGGCGGCGCCTATTATAATATGAAGATGCAGGGTAATCTTCCGCCGGATCCTTCCAGTCTGCAGGCTTCGACAGTTTCTAAAAATGCAACTCCCGGTACCACCATGTCAGGAGTGAGTTTCGTCCCTGAGAAAGAATCTGCAGGTATACGTGCCACAGTCGGGATAGCATTGGTATCCGGAGCAGGCGCGGATGCCATGAATGCGAAGATCACGCTGACAGCAGGAATAGCCAATGGAGCGCTCAGCCAGTTAGGACTTCATGGCGAAATGTATGTAATGACAAATTCACCGGTCAATGACAAAGCAACGGTGCAAGGGGTGGTAGATATCGTCTATGATCTGTCGCAGAATAAATTTTCACTTGCAGCCGAAGTTAAAGGAAAATTCGGAACCATTGTAGTGGATGTGCCTCTCGGCATTTATTCAGGCCCGGATGGCTGGTACCTGAAAGTGGGAGATGCTTACGGGCAAAGAGCAACCTTTCAGCTTGTTGATGATTCCACCAGCATTTACGTTTTGCGAATAGGAGCGAACGCTTACCTTGGCTTGGGTAGCCTGATCAATCCAAGCCTGCCGCCTCTTCCGGATAAGTTAACGGCATTTGGCGTTCAGCGATCACCTCAGGTGGATGCTCTGATCAATCAATTGGACAAGACGAAAGGAGACGGGATGATGTTTGGCGCCCAGGTAAATGGTACACTTAAATTCAGCCTGGCATTTTTGTATGCAAACCTGGATGCCACATTGGGATTTGACCTGGCATTGAAACACTTCCTTCAAAATTTTCAATGTGGCGGTACCAGTGCAGGGTGGGAAAACTGGTATGCACTTGGACAGATGTATTTCTATTTTAATGTGGATGTAGGGGTGCATGTGGACTGCTTCCTGGGTAAGGGAGATTTTTCTCTGGTATCATTTACTGCTGGCGGTGTACTTACGGCAGGCTTACCCAATCCCACCTGGCTCGATGGTTCCATACATGTGAAAGGAGAGATTTTTGACGGATTGATCAGTGTGGATCAGGATGCGCATTTCACGATCGGGGAAAAATGTTATCCTACTTCATCCCCGCTCAGTGATATTAATATCATAAGCAGTTATGGACCGCAGACAAAAGGCGATGTGTTTGATGCGCCTTATGTGGCTTCCAATGTGGGATTAGGAGTCAATTATGATGTACAGGCAGCTCCTTCAAAAAACTATCCTGATGGGGAAATGCGCACTTTCAGATTTGAAATTGCTTCCTATACACTTACCGAAGGCTCTAACAGCGTGAATAATATCCACCTGGTATATCAAAACAATAACACTACCGGAATCATTAAACATGATCTGATACTGAAACCCCAGACAAATTATACGGTAACCGTGGTGTGCAGTGCAATGCAGTTTTATCCTCAGGAAAACAGGTGGGATAATCCTCTAAATGATGAGAACAACCAGAGGGAGCCATACCGGCAAACAGTGACATGGAGCTTTAAAACCGGTGATGCACCGGGTTATATACCTGATCAAAACGTTCATTTCTTATACCCGGTAAACAATCAGCGATATGTGCTGAAGCAGGAAATGAATGGCAATGGTAAGATTGAATTGGGTCAATGGCAGCCAAATATTCTTTCCAATTCATCTAATTCAATTAATATGCTGTCAAGGGGCGGGGGATTTGATTATAAATTATTCTTTATTCCAGTGGGCAGTACCGATACAGTAAAGTCCACCTTTACTGCCGATGAATCAAGCAGAACGCTCAACTACCAGATTCCGGCCACTTTGAAAAATAATACGGTTTACCGTGCTGAATTCTGGTCGTTCCCTAAAGAAGGTATAAACCTTGAAAATTTGAAAGTACTCAGTAAAGTAAGCATGAGTACCCGGACGATGAATGTACAAAACGTTGGTAATGCATCGGGAAATACAAACATCAAGGCGCAAATTAAACAAACCACTGTTACCGGTCCTGTAAAAATGGCTGAAGCCCCCAGGCCGATCTATGTTTTGAATTTTGCAACGAGTCAATATAACAGTTTGACCGAAAAACTGAATGGAATGGGCCAGTGGGCAGGTGTGAAAAAAGGTGATATCATGTGGATCAATGCACAAAATGTGCCCGCAGAGAAGTTTGATGAATACGAGGTAAAGGGATTCAAAGCCCCCGACGGGACCGCTTATCCTCCTTTATTCAGTGCACAGATTGACTGGAACAACAGCCAGCAAAATGATCAGTTTGCCAGCGACAACTTATATGCTCCGGCATTGACACTGGCATTTAAAGGAGTGCAGACCAACCTCAGTGTTTCCGAATTAAGAGAAATGATATACAGGCCTGTTCGTACACTTGACTGGAGTGGTTTTGCTTACAGTCCGCCGCTTAGTCTTGCAGAAACGACACCAGCTTTGATATACCAGGCATTAACGGCAAACCGGCAGGTTCCGAATGCATCGCTTGGCGGAGTCATTAACAATGCTTCGAAGAGTAATAGTATCAGCGCTGTTTCCTCCGGTGGATTCTCATTCTCATTCAGCCAACCGGCAGCCGCATCGGTTGGTTCCAGCAGGTTTAATAGTATCGGAAGTATGAGTACGATAAATGTAACGATGCCGATGCCTTACTCATTGAAATGGTCAAGGGATTATTATTTACACCAGGATTATAACCTGCTCAATGCATTCGGTTTGGTGGCGCAAACCCAGGCAGCCATCATACAGCACCAATTGAGTCCATCACAGGCGGAAGATTTACTATCTAATATGAGCGGCGATATCAATTTTGTAAGTAATAATATCGGTGGAACGGTCACCATGCCGTGGAATAAATTTTATTATTTATACACCGATCCCAATTCAGTTAATATCCTCAATAAGTTGAAGAACCTGCAATTTGCTTCTTATCCGCATGGTAGTCGCAACATTACCTTCCGTTACGGAGCAGGCTCAATGCAGGGGAATGCGGTCAATAAAACATTCAACTATTAAAGCAATTGAAAATGAGCAGTAAATTATTTATAGCATGTTTATTAATGGCCTGTTTTACCCAATTGCAGGCGCAGAAAAAAAAGAGTGATGCTACTGCAAAAAAACAACAGGATGTACCTCCTTCATATACGGGGTCTATCCGGGTTCTTGCCCAGCCTCATGGCGATTCGGTGATCCTGCGTTGGGGGCCATCCAATGAATGGGCCTGGAACAGGCTGAACAAAGTAGGTTATATCATCGAGCGGATAGATATCACCGAATCTCAGAATCCCAAAAAAGAATTACTTACTGCTCAGCCACTGAAGCCTATGACTCCTGATGAAATGAAGAGAGCCTTTACCATCAGGAATAAATATGCTGCCATCGAAGCCCAGAGCCTTTACGGTACCAACTTTGAAACAGGCATACGAAAAGGAGCAGGTGGCATTGAAGACAAAGCAAACACCGGTACCAACCGTTTCAGTTTTGCCATGATGGTTGCCGATTTTGATGCCGATGTGGCAAAGGCCGCAGCGCTCAGGCTTACTGACAAAAAAGTAAAAAGAGGCGGAGTGTATTTCTATCGTATTTATCCGGGAGCGCCACCAAAAGATGGAAAAATAGATACGGCAACAATCATGGTGGTGAATGATCCGCAGGTAAATAAACAGAAACCTTCCTTAAAAGAGGTAGTGGCATTGGACCGTGTTGCCGAACTTCATTGGGAAAGAAGCCCGGAAAATCAGTTCAGCGGATTTTTTATTGAAAGAAGTACCGATGGCCGGAACTTCAAACAACTGAATGAACTGCCTTATTTTTCTTCCAGGCCGGATACAGCTATTGAAGCGATGGATAGTGTGCGAAGGAGAATCAATACTTTGTTAGGCAATAATCATGTATTCATTGACAGCCTGCCTTCTAATTATACGAAATATTATTATCGTATCAGGGGTGTCAATGCTTTTGCACAATGGAGCGACTATTCTGATGTACTGACCGCATTGGGAAAAGACCTGACTCCGCCGGCTGCCCCGATAGTGGAAAGCCCGGTGTATGAAAAATCGAAAGGCATTTTGCTGAAATGGAAAAAACCTTTTAAAGAAGGCGATTTCAAAGGTTATATGGTCACCCGTTCTCATAATGCTGTGATGGGCCCTTATGCCACACTTACTTCAAAATTGCTGGAACCCTCGGTTACACAGTTTGCCGACACCGGCGCCTTTGCTCACGGTCAGAATTACTATATTGTTCTTGCTGTGGACACGGCCGGCAATATTGCCTATTCTGTACCGGTCATGGCATTGGTTCCCGACAATACACCTCCCATAGTACCAACAGGCTTAAAAGGATTTATTACCAAAGACGGACTGGTACATTTAAGCTGGAAGCCCAATCCGGATGAAGACATCAAAGGATACAAAGTGTATTTTTCAAACGGAGCCAATGACATGTATTCCCAGATCACACTGGAACCGGTTGCCGACACTGTTTTTACGGATAGTATTACGCTAAAAACGCTATCCAAAAACATCTGGTATAAAATTGTAGCCGTTGATCAGAATAATAATCATTCAAAATATTCGGAGCCGGTCCGTTTAAAGAAACCGGATATTGTTCCGCCCATGCCGCCCCTTGCCACAAAAGTGCATGTAGATACAGCCGGTGTTCAGATAGACTGGATACAAAGTCCGAGTGATGATGTGGTGGCTTATATGATATACCGTAAGGATAAAAATACAAGTTGGTCTGTCATTTCAAGAATGAAACATGATGCTTCAAAATCAGCCTTCCATTTTACTGATAATAAGGTAAAACCGTTTACCGATTATGAGTACAGTGCGGAAGCCATAGATGAAGACAGCCTTCATTCGGTGAAATCAACCTCTGTGAATGCAACGGTCAAGACGGTGCCCGACCTACCGCCGTTGAAGACCCTGACCGCTTCGTATGATGCCAAACTGAAAGAGGTGCATTTAAAATGGCAGTTTACCGACCAGGGAAATTATTTCTTTGTATTGTACCGGTCTGCAGGAAGTGAACCCCTGATGAAATATCAATCTGCCGGTCCAGGTGTGCAAAAATTTGATGACAATGTTTCGGCCTTCAAAGGCAAGGTAAGCTATGCCATACAGGTAATATACAGGGACCAGCGCGGAAGAACCAGGGTAAGTGATCCTGTATCGGTGATGATCACAACTCCGGGCCGGTAAAGAGCGGATGTTTGAAACGATATGCTCTTTAATTGAGACTGCCGGGCTTCAGAATGCTTTAAAATAATTTTCCTGCTTGCAGGAAATTAATTGCTAAACGAATTTTAAGTGCCTTCATTTTATTAACAACACTCACATTTCAGTGATCTCATATTACAGTAATGCTTTACCGGTGACAGGCATGAAAGAAAAGCAATTTCAGTTTCATGCATATTATGCTTCTGTTTTTAATGGCGGTAACTTATAATCATTTAATTTCGGTATCAAATAAATTATCATCATGTCCAGGGAAAAAGAAAGAACGGTCACGCTTCATATTTATACCGACCTGTACCAGGCCAAAATGATGCAGGACAAACTGAAAGAAAATGGCATTGATTCATTTTTGAATGATGAAAATGTGTTGGGTATGGACCCTGTGGGCGGTGTGGAGTTAAGAGTGTTTGAAAAAGACAAAGAATCAGCTGAGAAAATACTGCATGCTTAAGGCATCGGGATGCAGCCTGACAGCACGATCACCGAGCATCAAAACTTTGATACCGGCTATTATTGGCAACTAAAATAATTGGAGGGAAAATTTCCACAGGCTGTAAAGTGACCTAATAAAAAGCGTGCTGCTGATAGGCTCTCTTTGTTCCTTTACCGGCGGATTTTAGATTCAGAAAACCCATTGTGTTTTTAAGTTCTTCTTATTCAACCGTCTATAATTTTTTTCAATTGGCTTGGATTCCTGCAGCCTCTTTTATCTTTCGGATTAAATTATTATTTTGTCAGCCGTCCGTTTTCATCCTTGAAGGCATTTCAGGGCACTTAATCGTTCCTGCTTCTTTTTAAATATCCAACAAAAAATATGAAGAACGCTTTTATTCATGAAGTGGTTGTCACTCATATTTATTTCTGTTGGTTTATCGGTTGGCCGTGCATCCGCTCAGTCATTCACTCCGGCCGATCTGGTCAATTTATCTTCTTATAGTCCCAGGTATGCCGAGCAATTTCTGATAAAGAAAAGATTCGTTCCCGACCGAAGGCAGATGGATTACAATTCGGTCATGACCACTTTTGTGCAGAATGAAAAAAGAACCGATACAGAAAAGGAAGGGGCAGATTCGGTGATCACCCGTAGTATTGATATCTTTCAGAAAAACGATTCAAAATACTTTGTGTGGCGCACCACTTCCGAAGATGAATTCATTGCAGGAAGAACACAACTGGCAGGAAAAGATTTCTTTTATGATCACAGTGTTGACCTGGACCGGGATACAACATTGCTTTTTCAAAAGGGAAATATCACTGTGGAAACAAAGCATGAACTGAATGGTGATGAAACAGTGTACAGTTTTGTTTTGAAGAAAAAGGAATATCCCGACCCTAAAACCATACGCTTTGCGGATGACCTTCTGAATTTTAATTCCAGTGAATACTTGTCCGGTTATTTCGGGGCTTCTAACCTCAGACAGGACCTGTATTATTTCTCGGAAAACGATTTGAGAAAGTGTACGGTACTATTCCCGAACAGCAACAGGCAGGCCGTCTTTGTGTGGAAAGACCAGAAAAACCTGAGAGATCTTTCCTGCATCATCATCAGCGATATACTTCCTACGGTGGACGGCAAACATTATGAAGGAGCGCTGCTGGGAAACAATCACTGGGTGTTGAAAAACGGCATCCATTGCGGGATGACGTTAAAGGAATTATTGATATTGAATAAAAATGATTTTGAGATTTATGGCAAGCGCTCCGAATTTGCTTACATGATAAAACCGGTAAAGAACGGAGAACTTGATTTCAGTGCATCAGGGATCACTTTGAACTGCCCCGGCTGCGACTACAATAAATTATTTGACACTCCCGAAGTGAAGGCAAAGGATGTGGTGGAAAGAAGACTCTCCCTGAATGTCGCTTACATCAGTATTTTTCCGGGGAAGTAAAGATATATCCGGAACTATGCAAAAAACCTTATTGTAGAATAACAAACTGAGATGCTGTGATACAATTTAGCCGTATAATTAAGGGGAAGAATTAGTAACTTTTGTTTACTCTTAATGGCAATCTCTCATAGGAGTTATATCAGACAAGTGTTTATCCATATCAACAAAATTCCATGCAGATGCTGCTAATTTTTCCCGCTCTTATTGCTTTACCTTTTTTTAATTACATCTTATCGTTCATGTGTGTCTGAAAAATCTAATTGTTCTTTTTTAGAATTAACTTGTTGTATAGCTGATCTCCGGCCTGCACCTGCAGCACATAGTTACCCGAAGGATAATATTGTAACCGATCAATTGTAAAATTGTTTTCGCCGGCGATACCGATTCTTGTTGCATTATAAATTACCCGCCCGGTAAAGTCAATCAACTTACAGGAAACCTGGTCATTTTTATCCAATTGTAGTTTAAAATGAATTTTATCGAAAAATGGTACCGGGTTAACCTGTAAGACAGGCTTTGGTATCTGATCCAGATATATCTTCACTATATCGGTATAAAAAGATGCGCCGGTTGATCGGATAAAAATTATCCGATAATAATTGGGTCCCTGAGATGGATTTTTGTCAATGTATTGGTAAGTCTGTATTACATTGTTGGCATTAGACGTAGCTTCATAAATTGTAGTAAACTGTACGGCATCGGTACTCCGCTGCACGATCATTCCCAGTGGTGCGTCGGTTGTTAATTTCCAGTTTACATTTACAAAATTGTTTGATACCAGCCTTGCATTAAAATCTATCAGGTTACTGGGCAGAAGCACCCAATCCGAAAGTCTTAAAGGAGTGGGTACATCTTCACTGGCATCATCCGGTATGCCGTTTCCGTTCAGGTCGGCCCTTAAGGCGACATCATTGTTGGAAGAGTCGGAGACATCTATGGAAAACATAGAGCTGGTACCCTTTCCTATTGTGGTACTGAAAAAGGTGGTATGAATATCGGGGTTGTTTAAAAGGACAGTGGTCCTGATAAATGCAGAGTCTGAAGGTGTGGCTGCGAGTGTGCTTCCCGCTCCGCCGGTGAGCAGGTTGCAATTGGTATTCCCGTTATAGGAAGGATTGATGCTGATGCCTGAGGGTAATGTACCGATGGCTGCAGCGCTGGCGCTTACAAAGCTGGTACCAAATACCTTGGCAATGCTGTCTGTCAGTTGTACATTAACCAGGTTGATGTTGCCGAAATTCTTGACTTTAATATCATATTGTACCTGGTAGCTGGTGCCACCCAGATAAGTTACAGATGATACTTTTTTTGCTGCTCCGATCCCGGTGATCATTGTTGCCATATCCGTGGCCGTATAATTATTTGCCGGGAGGGTAACCGGAGTAATAACTGCAGAGCCGGAGGAAATATCAATTTCTTTGAAAGCACAGGGAGACCCGCTTCCTTTTTGAGTACTTCCAATGAATTTTCCCTGGGCATAAGCAATACCCGTTAAATAAATTCCTGATGCACCAAAATCTAATGTATCTATATAAGTAGCATAAACTTTTTTCCCCGCACCGCCATAAGTACTGAAATCCACCGAAAAGATCTTGTTGTCAAAAGCAAAATAGAGTTGTCCGGAGGGAGTGAAGATGATATCTCCATTTAATTGATAAATGATTTTTCCACCGGATAAAACGATCGTATCGCTTGGCCCAAAGTAGTTTGTGGTAAAATCTACTTTTCTCAGAAATGGTTTATGTGGCCCGCTTCCGGTAAATTCAAGCTGAAATCCTTCATTAGGTACAAGAGGGTTAAAGTCAAGGCCGACCACGAACTGGTTACTGTAATGATTACTCCATACTTGTTTGGGGTTAGACGTGTGGCATGTATCCGGCCTCCAGTGGTACACAAAAGAATTGTTTCCTGTTGTAGTGGCTATATAATATACGTTCTGGTCATAAGGATTAAAAGCAATACTTCCTGCCGATGATGAAAATGCAGGCCCGCTCGGTGAACCACCTCCAAGTTTGGGTTTGCACTTGTAGATAGGGGCAAGTATGTTGGTGAGGTCATTGTATTTTAAGACCCGGAAGGAGTCTGTTGTATTTGATCCTCCGCAATTCTTTCCAATACCCAGTGGGGTTGAAACCCAGGCATTTTGTCCGGAACTCAATAGAGCCATCATACAGGCGGATATCAAGATGAATGCTCTTTTCCGGAAGTTATATGTCAATATCTTTTTCATAGAATTACTGATTGTAATAAAAGGATTACTGTTTGATAAACCGGCCATACAATTGTTCCTGGTTTTGGTTAATAAAACGAATATTATAAATGCCCGGCGTCAAAGCCTCAGTTACAACTTTTATAGTTGGCATTGCCTGCAGGTACGATTCTTTCACCAGCTTCCCGCTGATATCGCTGATCAACAATTTCAATTGCCCCGAATGGAATGCCGGGGGCAGGCTGATGGTTATATCATTCGATGTGGGGTTGGGAGAAATCCTCAGCCGGCCTGTAGCAGAATTATCCACTACCTGCTTCACTATGGAATACACAAATGAGCCGTCCTCTTTTATTATTTTTAACCGGTAATATTGAACGTAAGTTGTCAGGATATCTGAAGTTGTGCCCTGGTATTCCTCATGCGAAGTCTCAACCGGCTTAAAAGAATTTAATGGAATAAAGTTAGTCCCGTCCAGGCTTTTCTCAAGTACGATGAATTGCATAGCTTCATCGGTTTCAATTTTCCAGTTCAGATTTACTTTTTGCTTGTCAGTTGCAGCATCCAGACTTATTTGCCTGAATGGAAGTGTGATCAATGGGCTGAGTGAAGCACTGCTGGTGATGGAACTAGCTGTAGCCAATACTACATTATTAGGGTCAAGGACAGGAGCTATGGTTGGCGTTCCTGACAAGCCATAGTAAATGACATTGGTACCGAAAGTATAACCCGTATTGGATTTATATAATTTTCCACGCTGATCAATGATCACTACCGTAGTATCAAGCCCCGATCCGTTTTGAATCCGTATAGGTACAGGCATATCAAAATAACCTGCCCCGCCGGATGTAGGAGATTGCGTCAGTTGGATATATACACCGTTAGTCACATACTGGTATTTTACTGCATAGGTTACCCTACCTTTTTTATAAACCCAGTCATTGAAGAAATTCGTCAGGTCGAATCCTAAACTCTGCA
This sequence comes from Chitinophagales bacterium, assembly GCA_026936105.1. GTDB lineage: Bacteria > Bacteroidota > Bacteroidia > Chitinophagales > Chitinophagaceae > UTBCD1. The sequence continues at coordinate 34,001 of JAIXKI010000006.1, read as the reverse complement.
CCTGTGCCTGCATGTATTTTTGGAGAGAATCTACCGAAGTAAAATTGTAAGCAAGCCCGGGGGCAATCAGATAGTTATGCAGTGCGGCAAAAAATTTTGTATCACCAAGCCAGGAGCGGAGCATGGATAAAATCATGGCTCCCTTATTATAAGGCTGGGTACCGGAGCCGATGAAAATTTTATCAACTGTGGAAATATCGCTGACATAGGTGGTTGAAGTGTTGCTGACAGATGATTTTAAACTGGATCTTTGACTTACAGCAGTCGCCGGTGATTTTAAATTTTCCGGGTAAACAACTTGTTGAAAATATTGGGCAAAACCTTCATTTAACCAGATCTGGTGCCAGTCATTGGTGGTCAGTTTGTCTCCAAACCATTGGTGAGCCAGCTCATGTGCCAAAGTATAATCATCAAATGCAGAAGTAAAGGTCATGGACTGTACTTCCAGCGCACCCCAGCTGCCATAGCAATCTGCAATGCCGTATTTCTCATTTTTAAAAGGATATTCGGTATTGAGTACAGACTCATACACCGGCATAATATTTTTTATTACATCCACATAACCTTTGTAGGTAGCATTGTTGTGTGAAGAAGTGTACAGGTAATTCATAACAGGCATGTTCACAGCGCCGGCAGTAATTGTATATTGATAATTGGTATAGCCGGCAACTGCAAAATTGATCATGTAGGTTGCGATATGATACCTTGTTTTCCAGGTGCAGATGCGGTTAGGACCCACTACCTGCTCGGTAACCAGTCCATTTCCTGCTGCCCGGTATGCAGATGGAGTGGTGACTATCAGGTCCACTGAATCTATTTTATCTGATAATGAATCTTTGCAGGGCCACCAGGTAGAACCTGTATAGGCTTCACCGAGAGTGTACATTGCTTTTTTAGAAGATGATGAATTGTATCCGCTCGGAACTGTAGTGGAAGGGGCAACCGGTGTTCCGCTGTAGTTAATAGTAACAGAGTCGAGGGTTCCCTGTATGGCTATTGCAGAAGGGAAAGTGATCGTAATGACATTGCCTGCAAAGGTATAACTGACAGAACTTCCATGGTACAATACCGAGCTGACGGTCATATTGCTCCTGAAGTCGAAACCGATTTTTGTGATAGAAGGAGCTGTGGTCTTAAAATAAGTGGTGACGCTGCCATTGGAAATGGGAGCGCCTGATACCGCAGGATCAACCGTAACACTGATACGATGATAAACGATATCGTATTGTGCGGGATAAGTGGCAGCCTTTACTGTCAGGGCGGCTAATGCAGAAATTAATGTAATGAATAATTGGCTTTTCATAAATGATGGTGGTAATAAAAATTGGATTGAAAAAACAACTTACCAAATTGGCAGTGCCTCTGAGATTTCTTTAGTTCCTGTTTATCTCCAGGACAATTTGGTTTCATTCTATTGGATTATAAAATTTTACGCTTACATAAAAAAATACATGCTGCATTGCAGACTGACTTTAAAGTAAGAGTAAAGGTTGCTCAAAACTCAGGAATAACTCTTAAAGATGCAATGAATAAATGATGGTTATTATTGGTGCGGATAAACACTAAAAGGAAGCAATTGGCTGTAATCGTGTCTGGGCAATGATTTCAGCGTTTATATGCGCTTGGTGCAAATTTTTTTTAAGTAAAAATCCGAAGAATAATTTCATGACTTTTTCGGAATACTGCAAATGAAAGACAAACGAAAATATAGACGATGGCTGTTCATTTTCATTAATTTAAAAACATGCTGCAATAGAAGGAACGAAAGGGTTTCATGTACCTGCAAAAAAAGATTACTCCTTTGTTAAGTTAGAGAGGTCACCCTGGTAAAGAAATCTTTATATGTAGAATATTCTGAAAAAATCAACAAATTTTTTTTCCCGCATCTTATCAGTTCTGAAAGGTGAAAATTTTTTTCCCCCTTTTCATGGAGTGTTTACTTAACTTATTCCTGCGTTATTTAAAGAAGCAATAAATTATGAGAAGTACCCGTCTTCCAACAATATAAACTTTATAGCCGTGTTCTCCGGCCAATGTGGCCAACTGACTTTACAACATTTGGTTGACCAGCATTATTGCAAGTTAGGTAGCATGCTGAAGCGATGAAATTTGAATCGCTTCAGGCTCTTGAATAATTTCAATGAGCTGTTTTATTTGAATTGATTTAGATTTTTTCATATTGGTTTCTTTTTGTTTTATCGGAAATAAAATCAAAATTACAAACCAACTTTTTTAAGCAGGGGCATGCCCCTGCTTAAAAATATCAACTAAGTAATGGACTTAGCTGACGATGATAATGAAACTTTTTTATTGTTTTATTTCATACGGCCGGCAATGTCTAAGGGTACCTGTTTGTAACTTTGGCTTAAATTGAAAATTATGGAACTTGGTATCAGCATGTTTGGCGACAATCATTACGACAGCAGCGGGAAACCGCAACCTGCCGGGCAGCGGTTAAAAGAAATCATTGAAGAAGTAAAACTGATGGATGAAACCGGCCTTGATTTCTTCGGTATCGGTGAACATCATCGCCCCGACTATGCAGTACCGGTGCCTGAAATAATTTTAGCAGCGGCATCCACCGTGACAAAAAACATAAAACTGGGCAGTGCTGTGAACGTATTGAGTTCATCCGACCCGGTACGGTTGTATGAAAGCTTTGCCATGATTGATCATATTTCCAATAGCAGGGCAGAGCTGATGGCAGGCAGGGGAAGTTTCATAGAATCTTTTCCCTTGTATGGTTATAAGCTGGAAGATTATGATGAACTGTTTGAAGAGAAGCTGGAACTGCTGGTAAAAATAAATAATGAGAGCCCGATAACCTGGAAAGGAAAATTCAGGCTCCCATTGAAGGATCAGTTGATCTTACCCCGTGCTGTGAATGATCATCTTGATATCTGGGTGGCCGTAGGCGGCACGCCTGAAAGCGTGGTACGTGCAGGAAAGTATGGGCTTCCGGTGATCTTCGCAATCATTGGCGGTGACCCGGTTCGTTTCAATCCATTGTTTGAGTACTACAGAAAAGCCTATGAGCATTACGGATTTGATAAGAAAAAATTCCGTGTCGGAGTGCACATGCATGCGTTCTTCGGTGAGGACAGCAAAAAAATTGCTGAAGAATATTACCCTGTTTATTCATCGCAGATGAACAGAGTGGGCATCACCCGCGGCTGGCCCGCATACGAAAAGCGGCAATACGAACTGGGCAGGGGAAAGAACGGTCACCTGATCATCGGTGATGCAAGCGAAGCCATTGAAAAAATTTTATACTTGCAGGAGCTATTTGGCCTTACCCGTTTTTCTGCTCACATGGATGTGGGCGGACCTTCTCATTCATTACTGATGAAGTCCATTGAGATCTTCGGGAATAAAATTGCTCCTAAAGTAAGGGATGCATTAAAAGGCTGACTCTTTTTTTAAAAAGGTTCTGAAATGGATTTTGCCATAGGCGAAAATGACTTGGCTCCATCCTCAGTGATGTAAAAACAGTCTTCCATTCTTACGCCGAACTCTCCCGGAATGGCAACGGTGGGCTCAATGCTGAAACACATTCCCGGCTGTATCAGTTGTTTGTTTCCTTTTACCATATTGCCCCATTCATGCCCGTCCATGCCAATGCCATGGCCGGTGCGGTGAGGCAGGCCGGGTAGTTTGTAACCCGGGCCGAAGCCTGCATCGGTGATCACTTTCCGGCAGGCTGCATCTACATCTTCACAGGCTGCTCCGATCCTGGCAGAATTGAAGCCGGCTAATTGTGATTTCTTTTCCAATTCCCATATTTCAAGTTGGCGTTTGGTAGGCTCAGCGCCAAAAACCACCGTCCTGGTGATGTCGGATGAATAACCCTGAACCTGGCATCCGCAATCCATCAATACAATATCACCTTTCTTCAATGTTTTTGGTTTGATGCTGCCATGAGGAAAAGCAGATGATTCTCCAAAGAGTACCAATCCGCCTCCGGAGCTGCCTCCCAGTTTTTCGTGTGCGCCGGCAATGATGGCAGCAAGTTCATTCTGTGTCATCCCTTCATACATCTGGCTGATGCCATATTTTATGCTCTCAACGGTGATGTCGCTGGCCTTCTGCATTAATGCCAGCTCCGCTTTTGATTTGATCAGCCTGCAAGGCATGGTGATGGGAGTGCCGCTGACAAAATTGTATTGTGAAGCTTCCTGCCTGATACCGTCAAATACGAAGAAACGCAATCGCTCTTCCATCGCAATTTTTCCTGATGAAATACCTGCATCTTTCAAAGCAATTACAGCTTGCCGGTAAGGGCTCTCATCTTCCTGCCAGGCATAGACTTTGTTTCCGATGGTGATCAGTTCCCTTAATCTGTCTTCTTCAAAGCCGGGGCAAACATAAAACGGATCTCCCTTTGCAGGAATGATCGCTACCATGGTGCGTTCGCTCGGCCACCAATGAATTCCGGTGAAATAAACAAGTGAAGTTCCTGAATCAAGAATAAGCGCTCCGATGTTTTGCTCCGTAAGTAATTGCTGTGCTTTGGCAATTCTTGACTTTCTTTCTTCCAGGGTGATGGGCGCCACATCAGCGGTCATGGATTTAAGTCCGCTGAAATCAGCTGATGTTTCTTTTGTTTTTTCATTTGTATTACAGGCGCTGATGCCTGCCACCACGCCGCCTGCAGCCAGGGCGGACAAATTGATGAATTCTCTTCTTTTAACTTTCATACAGAATTTTTTTAAGGGATGAATGAAGTTAGGATAAAATAAAATTTACCGGTGTTGAAATTTTATAAGAGGCAGCATCTTTCAACGACCAAAAAAGAAAAATTATCTGCTCTCAAAGCTTCATGAGTAAAGAGGCCTGTATCTGATGGGTATGTTACAGAAATTTTACACGGTTATACTTAAATGAAGTTTTATGGTTTTTAGTAAAAGGCCTTTATGACTTATATATGGCCGTGCCCTGAATAATTTAACAAGGGCTATCCTAAAATTTATAAACAGATCAGGACAAAAAATTTTGATTTGCCAAATTGTGTTTATATTTCCATACAAAATCTGCTTTATGTTGAAACGACTGCTTATGTGGGTACTGCTATTTCCCGCAGTATTCAATTCAAATTCTCAACAAGTAAAGAATAATTCTGACCTCAACAGTTATTTCAAACCGGTAAAATGGAGATGCATCGGTCCATTTCGGGGAGGACGCTCCAATTGTGGTACAGGTGTCATCGGGGATCCCCAGGTTTATTATATGGGAACTACCGGCGGAGGAGTGTGGAAAACGGAAGATGCCGGCCTGACATGGAAAAATATTTCTGACGGTTATTTCAAAACGGGATCGGTAGGAGCCGTGGCTGTGGCTCCGAGCGATCCTAATATTGTTTATGTGGGAATGGGGGAACATGCAGTTCGGGGAGTGATGACTTCCAATGGCGATGGTGTTTATAAATCTACTGACGCAGGTAAGACATGGAAAAAGATTGGGCTTGATCTTACAGAGCATATTGCACGGATTGTCATTCATCCAAAGAATCCCGATATTGTTTATGTGGCTGCCCAGGGATCTTTGTATGGGCACACGAAAGACAGGGGTATTTATAAATCTGTGGACGGAGGCGCTACCTGGAAAAATGTATTGTATGTGGATGATAAAACGGGCTGCTCCGAATTATCCATGGATGCAAATAACCCGATGATACTTTATGCCGCCATGTGGGAACACGGCCGTTTGCCCTGGCAGGTGATCAGCGGCGGGCCGGGAAGCGGATTGTACAAATCAACCGATGCCGGTGAACACTGGGAAAAGATGACCGAAGGGTTGCCGAAGGAAATGGGGAAAATGTCCATTGCTGTTTGCCCTTCAAATTCTGAAAAAGTATATGCGCTTATTGAAAGCGATTTTGAAAAAGAAGCCGGCGGGCTTTACATGTCAACCGATGCCGGAAAGAGCTGGAGCCACGTTACCAATGATCATCATTTGCTTCAAAGGGCCTGGTATTATATTGAATTGTTCCCTGACCCCAACAATGAGAATACTTTGTACGTGATGAGCGCTTCCGCATTCAAGTCAATTGATGGAGGAAAAACATGGGTTGATATTTCAAATACTCATGGAGATTATCACGACTTGTGGATCAATCCGGGAAATTCAAAAAATATGATCATCCTGGATGACGGAGGCGCTGCCATTACTTTCAACGGAGGAAAGACATGGAGCAGCCAGGACAATCAACCCACCGCACAATTTTACCGTATCAATGTGGACAATCTTTTCCCTTATAATATTTACGGAGGACAGCAGGATAACACTTCTGTTAAGATCGAAAGCCGGGCATTGGGCGGAGGCGGCATCACCAATACAGGATGGAGTGCATCCGCAGGCGGAGAGAGTGCATTCCTCGCATTTGACCCGGATCACCCTGAGCTTGTCATGGGCGGAAGTTACCAGGGAACTATTGAAGTATTGAATACGAAAGCAAGAGCTGCTACCAATGTAATGGCAGCGCCGATTCAATATGAGAGCCGCGATGCAAAGGATATGAAATACAGGTTTGACTGGAATTCACCGATCATCCGGAGCAAGCATGAGCCGAATGTTTTTTATCACGGCGCTCAATACCTGTTGCGAACAGAAGATACCGGCAGAACCTGGAGGGAAGTTTCTCCTGACCTGACCAGGAACGAAAAAGAAAAACAGGGAAGGCCTGGTGTCCCGTTTACCAATGAAGCGGTGGGTGCAGAAAATTATGGAGTGCTTTCTTACATCATGGAATCACCTCATGAAAAAGGAGTCATTTACACAGGCAGCAATGATGGCCTGGTCTATATTACCAAAGATAATTGCAGTACCTGGACAAATATTACTCCCCCTGGATTGCAGGAATGCCTGATCAATGCTATTGAAGTTTCTCCTTTTGATAAAGGAGCGGTTTACATTGCTACCACACGTTACAAGTTCAACGACCACAGGCCGGGATTGTATAAATCCACTGATTACGGAAAGACGTGGACCGCCATCAACAATGGCATTCCCGACGGAGCTTTCACCAGGGTAGTGAGAGAAGATGATACAAGAAAAGATCTTCTGTATGCAGGCACAGAAACGGGTGTTTACATATCATGGAATGGAGGAAAGAACTGGGAGCCATTTCAGTTGAACCTGCCTGTTACTCCCATTCATGACCTGAAAGTGTATAAAGGCAACCTGATCGCAGCCACTTCAGGACGTTCATTCTGGATCCTTGATGATCTGAGTGTGATACGCCAATATAAAAAAGACTCATCCTTCACTTTATTCAAGCCATCGCCTGCGTACCTGGTCAATGGACATAGTGAGCTGGATGAAAACAATCCTGATTTCACCGGGCTGGATGTGCTTCAGGGTGTGAACCCCTCCACAGGAATTGTGATCTATTATCAGCTTCCTGCTCTTAAAGACTCAGATGTTCTTACAATGGAGATCAGGGATGCATCCGGAAAGCTCATCCGTACCTTCAGTTCAAAAAGCGACAGCACATACAGAAAATGGGATGGCGCCCCGCCGGCAGATCCTGTATTGAGCAAAAACAAAGGGCTGAACAGGTTTGTCTGGGATATGCGTTATCCCACTATGGTTGGCGTTCCTGATATCTATATGGAAGGAAGTTTTCGGGGACATAAAGCCATTCCGGGAAAATATTCTGTTGTCTTAACGGCAAGTGGACAAAAAGTGATGACCGAATCAGAGATCCTTGCCAATCCTTTATATCCTACCGATATAGCCACTTACAAAGAATACGACAGGGTGATGACAGGTATGGAAAATGAAATGACTTCCATACATAAAATGATCAATACGCTGAATGAAAAAAGAAAGCAACTGGAATCTTTACTGGCTACGATGACGAGTGATAAATATACAGCCCTGAAAGCTGAAGGAACTGCTTTGGCAAAAAAAATGAAAGCATGGGATGAAGAAATGGTACAGCGCAGGACACTGGTGTATGATGATATTGAAAATTTCCCTCTCAAGTTCAATGCTGATTATTTTTTCCTGATAAACCAGACGGCTAGTGATATTCCAAGAGTTAATCAACCTTCGCTGGACAGGCTGAAAGAACTGAATACAAAGTGGGCCGGTTTTAAAAGCAGGGGAGCTGAAATGCTGGAAAAAGACATCCCGGAACTGAATAAAAAATTCTGGGACGGAGGAGTGGGAGCTATATGGAAAGATTGAATTTGACTTGAAGAGATTTTTTTCACAAGACCTTTTTTTTCTTGTTAAGAGAAATGCTTTATCCGTAATTTGCGGTATGGTTATCCCGATAACGCTTTCATAATTTTTAAAACTCAAGTAGTATGAAAAAAGATGATACTTTTCAAATGCCTTTTTCCGATGCAGTATTGACCAGCGTATTCGTAGGCTTCTGTGCTTCCATCGCTTGTCTTTTATACAACCTGGTTGTCAGGGAACGCACAGGCCTTGAGCTATCCGGCTTCATCAATGTGTCCACTTTGATCTTTTCGGTTAATCTCATCTTTGTCGTAATCGGGTTGATCTATTCATTGTTTGTAAAAAATTCAAAAAGGCCTGAATTAATCTTCATTCTGATATTTTTAGCGCTTATTGTTTTCCTGGTGATCAAGTCGGGCTCGGTCGTCAGGTCTCCTGATCCCGAGATCGCTTCACAGTTCAGAACTTTGCTGATGGGCATTGTCATTATTATTGGTGTTGGTATTGTTTTGATACCATTTTTATTTCATAGCCAGAAGTTTAGGGATGCGGTACTCTGAGAATGCCGCATCGTGGTTTTCACATTTGCAGGGGCGTAGATTTTTTTTATTTTTATGGTAATAATTCCTGCCCATGTGTAAACTATTATTGATCTTTTTGGCTTCATTCCTCACTTCCGGAATTTACAGTCAGCAACTCAGCCAGGTTTCTTTTTCGAGCGGTTCCAATCTGGATTATATCGCTTTTACCACCGATCAGGGAGTTCTGATACGGATCTCTCCGGAAGGAAAAATCCTGGAATGGGGAAATGAGTTAATGGCACAACGCGGTAATTATTATGATCCTAAACTTCAGCCTTTTCCGGGCAGGGTGGAATATTATGATGACCATGCTGATTCTGCTTACAGCGGCAAGGTCAGGTATATCGGCACCTGCAATATCACTTATTATGGCGCCCAGGAATCGGACGGCAAGCCGGGAAAGATAAGGAGTATTGGAAGTGCGCTTTTTGACTACTATAATAATTTTGCCGACAAACTGATACGGGGAAGGATAAAACTTGCAGGCAGGCTGGAATTCACCTGGTATTCCTCATTTGAAGATGAACTATTTCGTGGTAAACTGAAAGCCATCGGGAATACCCCCATCACTTATTATTCCTCATTTGACGACAAAGCATTTAAAGGAAAGATTAAAAGCATTGGCTCCATATCTTATGTCTGGTATTCTTCCTTTGACATGCGAAGCGGATTGAAATCCGGTCTCTATCGTCAGAATGTGGGAGCGGTTACCTATATTCTCAGATAGGCAAACAGGATTTTTTTCCTATATAATAAATTATTCTTATCATTTCCCTTTTAACAGTAGTACTGTTCAGGCATCTGTTATTCCGGTTAAAATAATAAGCCGTCTTTATTTCCATTATAGTCAGAACTTGATTTTCAGAAAGCTTGATTTTAAGTGCAGGCATATTTTACCAATATACTCAAGGCGAACAGTATAGCCGGGATTCATGACAGGGTCATATCTTTTAAATACGTTATCTTCACCAAAACCGTGGACTGCAGATCTTACCTGCTATCCCGCTCCGGCTTGCGGATTCTTTGGGGTGTACGGTATTTTTTAATTTGAAAACTAAGATAATATGGGTGAATCATGGGGTAAAAAAGACCGTGAAAAGAAAAAGCAAAGAGCCAAAATGGATAAGGCTGACAAAATGAGAGAAAGGAAAGAGAATGCCAAAAAAGGAAAAAGCCTTAATGAGATGATGGCTTACGTAGATGAATTTGGAAATATATCCGCTACCCCACCTGACCCCAATAAGAAGAAGGCAGAAATAAAACTGGAAGATATTCAGATCGGGGTACCGGAAAATGCTCCGTTGTCGGAGGAAGAACTCACCCGCAAAGGGAAGATTACATTTTTTAACCAGGAAAAAGGATTTGGATTTATCAGAGATCAGCAATCACAACAAAGCGTTTTTGTGCATGTGAACAATTTACCGGGAGAAGTGAAAGAGAATGATAAAGTGAGTTTTCAAATTGAAATAGGGCAGCGGGGGCCTTTTGCTGTCCATGTAAAAATCCTGGATTGATCAATGCCGGAAATATTAGTGTATCAGCACCTGTAGCACACTGCATTCACATTCATTCCTGCGCCTACTGAAGCAAAGATGATAATATCCCCCGGATGGATTTCATGAGGAGCTGCATTATTTTTCAATACCATGTCAAATAAAGTGGGTACCGTTGCGACAGAACTGTTTCCCAGCCAGTGGATGCTCATAGGCATTATATTCTCCGGAGCTTCTGCAATATTATATAGCTGGTATAATCTTTTGACTATTCCCTGATCCATTTTTTCATTGGCCTGGTGAATAAAAATTTTTTTCAGATCGCTTACAGGCACATTACTTATTTCCAGGCATTCCTTCATGGCAGCCGGAACGTATTTTATTGCAAATTCATATACTTTCCTGCCTTTCATTTTTATAAAACGGATAAGCGGGTCACTTCCCGGTTTGAAAGCCATTCCCATATTGATATAATCCACTTCCTCCAATGAAAAAGTCTGAGACCTCATTCCCAGGATGCCCGGCCCTTTTTCGCCGGTTTCTTTGTATTCCGCAACGCAGGCTCCGGCTCCGTCGCTGAAGATCATGCTGTCGCGGTCATACATGTCTATTACTCTCGAAAGTGTTTCTGTTCCTATAATCAGTGCTTTCTTTGCTATCCCGGCTTTGAAAAAAGCATCTGCCTGTATCACCCCCTGAACCCAACCCGGGCAACCGAATAATATATCATAAGCTACACAATTGGGATTACGGATGCCCAGAATATGTTTGACCCTGCTGGCAAGAGAAGGTACTGCATCAGTTTGTATGGTGTGTTTGATTACGTTCCCAAAATTATGAGCCACGATCAGCAGATCTATTTGTTCGGGGTCCACACCACTGCTTTCCAGTGCGATCTTACCTGCTATTGCTCCGATATCCGAAGTATTCAGCTGGTCAGTGGTATAACGTCTTTCTTCTATCCCGGTGATCTGCTTGAATTTTTCAATGATCACCTCCGGAGACTTGTCCATGGGTTTCCGGTCTTCTGTATAAAAGAGATGCTTCGCAAAATCGCGGTTGGATTGTACAAAAGGAGGAATGTAAGAGCCGGTGCCGGTAATAACTGTTCTTAGCATAATCAAAGAAAATTAATCAGGATATCCCATGCGATCAAAGGTTAGCAGAAAATTCCGGGCTTGATCTAATAGTCCTGAGCAGAGAACCAAGGCCGCCGGGTGTCTGTTATTTAACATCTGTAAGTTGGGTAAATGATATTCCGTTAAAGATCCGGGAGAAGTTGTCATTCTTTGTCTTTTCCCATTCATCCAGATATCCGGAACTGACCACTCGCCAAAGATTTTTGGATTTGAGTTCATGATAATCACTGCTTCTTATAAAAAGCCCTTTTACTGTATTCCGGTCTTTAAAATGAATGTTTACGGGAATGTCTTTTCTTGATTTTTGGTTAATGTATTCTTCTATTTTATCCTGTGTCATAACAAAAGTATTATAATGATCGATCGGATTTCAATATTGATGAATTTTCATTGGCGAAAAATATTTTAATTCAATTGGTTTTGTAAAGGACAGTTTTAAAAAGAATTTTCATCAAGTGACTTTCCGGGTTTGGTAAATATCATCGGGCCATGAGAACAGGATGATCCCCGGTAGTGGCAAAAGTAAGCTTAATTTACCTGGCCGGTGTTTCTTTCGCACGAAAAGCATCCGGGAAAATAAATCATAACAAGATGTAAATTAGTTGTATCTTCGCTCTTCTTAATGTTATTGCTCTCTCTAATTTGTGTTGAAATAATCCGCTCAAATACCGTGATGGCTTAACGTAAGGCAGGTAAAGTATCATGTAAGTTTTGATAGCCTTACCACATTTTTTTATTTTAAATTTAACCATTGTTATTTCGCGATTTACGGCTTATAGAGCCTTTATTAAAGGCCTTAAGCAATGAAGGGTATATTAACCCTACGCCCATCCAGGAAAAATCAATTCCTGTTATTTTACAAAAGAAAGATCTTTTGGGCTGTGCACAAACCGGAACCGGTAAAACAGCTGCGTTTGTTCTTCCCTTGTTGCAAATGATATATCAACAGCAATTAGTGAAAAAAGACAATAGGATAAAAGCCCTCGTGCTGACACCCACCCGGGAACTGGCAATACAGATAGGTGAGAATATCCGTTCTTATGGAAGATATCTGAATGTGAGATCTCAGGTTATTTTCGGAGGGGTGCCTCAATATAGCCAGGTGCAGGGTATCCGGCGTGGCGCTGATATATTAGTAGCCACTCCCGGCCGTTTGATAGATTTGATGCAGCAACGGCATGTAATTCTCAATGAGATCCGGTTTTTAGTGTTGGATGAAGCTGACCGCATGCTGGATATGGGTTTTGTTCATGATGTAAAACGAATCCTCTCTAAGTTACCCAGGCACAAGCAAACACTTTTCTTCTCTGCCACCATGCCCGGTGAAATACAGCGACTTGCTGATGCTTTATTGAATGATCCGGTGAAGGTGAGGGTCAATCCGGTTTCTTCTACGGTGGATACAGTGTCTCAACAGATATATTTTATCAATAAGCAGGACAAACAATCATTATTGATTCATTTATTGAAAAATGGATTGATAGATACCGCACTTGTTTTTACCCAAATGAAACATGGCGCTGACCGGTTGTCACGAAATCTGAATAAAGCCGGTATCCGTTCTGAAGCTATTCACGGAGATAAAACACAGAAAGCAAGGCAGACTGCGCTTACTAACTTTAAAAATAAGAGGGCAAGAGTGCTGGTGGCAACGGACATTGCAGCCAGAGGAATTGATATTGATGAGTTGAAACATGTGGTCAATTTTGAATTGCCTCATATTCCGGAAACCTATGTACACCGCATCGGCAGAACCGGAAGGGCAGGTGCAAGTGGTAATGCAATTTCTTTATGCGATCCTTCGGAGAAACCGCTATTAAGAGATATTCAGAAACTTATCCGGAAAAATATTCCTGTAATCAACAGTCATCCTTTTTCCGGTCATCGAACGGAGAATACCGAAAGACAAAGGGACCGGTCATTTAAGTATGCGTTAAGATAAGTTCCTGAAATACTCAGGCTCATTCTGAAAAGTCTTGCAGGCAAGGAACATTATTCTTCCTTCGGCATGCGAAGCAGATTGAAATCCGGTCTCTATCGTCAGAATGTGGGTTCGGTAACTTACATTCTCAGGTAAGGGATGTATAAAGCAGATCAGATTGATTAAAGCATGCCTGCAAAAACCTTTTTACCTGCGGCTGTAAGGGTCGCCCGGAGGCCTTCCTTGGCAAGTACCCAGGCATCCTGCACGCTCAATTTGCTGGAGGTTGCCACGAAGATTTTTGCTATGTATTGATCTACCGTGAAGGTGAAGAAATATTGATTCTGATCCGTCCCCATTGCGTTTAGCAACTGCTGTATGCTCTCACTTGCTCCATAAACTTTCCACTCATCAACTCCGGCGGGCTTGCGGATCATAGAAGTTATCTCTTTGCCTCCTTCGCTAAGAAATGAAGTGTTCTCCTTGTACCATTTTTGTGCTTCCTCTTTATTCGTGGCCTGCCACCGGATGTCATTTATCCTTTGGATCGGGGCGCCTTTGGAATAATTATCATACACTTTCATCCATACGTCTCCCTTGCCTTTTTCCATGCTGTATTTCACCAGAATGGCTTCAGGTATAAAAAAATCATTCCTGTTGCTTTGAGAAATGGCAGGAGGTTCATCCTGTGCTGCCACTGGACTGATAAAGAGTGCAAGCATAAGCACAACCAGCAGGGATCGCATGATAAAGAGTTTGTATCAAATTTAATTATAATCAATATAAACGGTATGACTTTTTTTTCACAGCTTATTGAGCCTATAAGCAAAATGAAGCACAATGTTGGTACTTAATAAGGAGTAGCAGTATCTGTGGATATCAGGAATGATCATTTACATGCAATAAAGGGACATGATTATGTAAAAAATATCCTAACAGGGTAAAAAATTGTCCGTTTGTTATGTTTCTTTTCTAAATTTAAATTGACTAAAATTTATTTTTATGAGAAAATCTGCCATCCTTTTACTATCCTTATGCACATTTTCACTTTCGTCAATATCTCAAAAGATCAGGCTGGGCGTAAATGCAGGCATCAGTATTCCTGATCTCAGAAGCAACAGCGATATTGAAATCAGCAAAGATTATAAATCCCGTTTTGCTTCGGTATTCGGAGCATTTGCTGATTTCGGCATCACCAATAATTTTTCAATAAAGGTCTGTGCGGATTATGCGGGACAAGGCGGCCAAAGGAACGGGATGCAGCCTGTTACGAATATTCCACCACAACTGGCGTCCATGCTGCCTCCGGGTCAAATGCTTTATGCTGTGTTCGATAACACATCTGTTTTGAATTATCTGGAAATACCGGTTATGGCTAAGTGGGAATGGGGAAATGCTTTGAGATATTATGTTGACATCGGGCCCTATGCCGGATTCCTTTTAAGTGCGAAGCAAAAGACCAAAGGCAGCAGCCAGTTGTATATGGATAAAGGAGGTAACATGCCCGTTCCGAATCCCGGAAACCCGGGCCAACCTTTGCCACCTCAGTCTTTTGATGCCACCACTGATGTCAAGTCAAGCCTGAGAAAAGCCAATTTCGGGCTTACCGGCGGTGCCGGTATCAGCAAGAGCCTGAGTAAAATGAGCGAATTGATCCTTGACGTCAGAGCAGCAGATGGATTTACTACAATTCAAAAAGATCCTCAAAACGATGGGAAAAGCCATACCGGTGGCCTGTTTATCACCCTTGGATATGCAGTAGCGCTCGGCAAGTGAACCTGAATAGCGCTTTTCCTGTTATTGTTTTTGATTGACAGGCAGTAGATATTTTGAATTTGCAATAGTTCTGCTGCCGGATTAAAGATTATTTTTTCAGTTTACGCTTTTAATTCTTCGTATCATGAAAGTGGCTATTGCATGCGATCATGCAGGATTCAATTATAAAAACATTTTACTGAAGCTTATCAGAGAAAATGGATATGAGGTGGCCGATCTGGGAGCTTTTTCAGAACAGGCAACCGATGATTATCCAGACCATGCTGCGGATATCGCTGAAGCATTGATCACCGGTAAGGCAGAAAAGGGAATTCTCATATGCGGTAGTGGGGTAGGGGTTTCTGTTGCAGCCAATAAGTTCAAAGGTGTTCGTGCCGGCGTTTGTCATGATGCTTATTCGGCACATCAATGTGTGGAGCATGATGATGTGAATGTGTTGTGTATTGGGGAAAGAGTGATCGGTATTGAGCCGGCAAAGGAGATCGTCCTGACTTTCCTGGCAGCCAAATTCAGTAATGAACCAAGGCATGTGCGCAGGCTGGAAAAAATTAAGGCTATTGAAAACAGGAATATGAAATAATTGCTATCCATGTATTCATATTCGGCCATGGCTTATCCTGATTTTATAAATTTGTATTCGTGAAAAAATATTTTTTAAGATCAGCCCTTAATTTTTTTCTTATTCTCTTTTTTATAAATCCGTCCCATAGTCAGGAAAGTAAGCCGGATACGGTAAAAACAGGCATTTATATCACCAGCATTCATAATATTGACTTTAAAGATCAGGAATACACCATTACGTTCTGGTTGTGGTTAAAATATAAGAACAAGGATTTTGATTTTGCTAATAACCTGGAAGTGCCTATGGCTAAAACAGTCACCCGTTCCTTTCTGACAGTGGATAGCAGCGATGGTCGGATTTTTATGACCATGAAAATGCAATGTGTAATGAAGGATTCATGGAGGATCAGGAATTTCCCGTTTGATTTGCAAAGGCTGAGAATGTCTATTGAAAATTCACAGTTTGATTCCCGGTCACTTGTTTTTGTAGCTGATACGGTGGGAAAGAATTATGATCCCCGCTTTACCCTGATGGGATGGAAAATTGACAGTTGTGTGATCATGACGGGTAAAAAAGCTTATGAAACTGCATTTGGTGACGAAACGATCTTTCCTCCTCACACAGAGTACAGCAATTTCAGGGTCCGTATGATGATCAAAAGAGGGGCGGGAGGTTTATTCTGGAAGATGTTTTTGGGTATGTATATCGCATTCCTGATCGCTTTTGTCAGTTTTTACATTCATGTTGATGGTATGGATTCCCGTTTTGGGTTGAGTGTAGGTGCATTGTTTGCAGTAATCGGAAATAAATATATCATTGATTCATCTTTGCCGGAAACTTCTTCATTCACCCTGGTGGATCTGCTGCATGGGATCACATTGTTTTTTATTTTTTGCATCATTGCTGCCAATACATATTCCATGAAACTTGTCAAACAAAATAAAATGGAAAAGGCTCACCGCTTTGATATGAAACTTGCCAAAGCGATTATGTTGGCCTATGTGGCCCTGAATGTCTGGCTGATCATAAGGGCATCCAATGCGGGATAAGCAAGCCTTGGATCTATTTTGTTGCAGTTGTTTGTTTTTTCAACACTGTCCAGAAGCCGGGATCTTCCCTTCCAAGCACCCAAACGGAAATACCTCTCAGGTTATATTTTTTCAGCAAGTCCAGTTTGGGTTTCAGGGAGGCACCATCTTCAATGTACATGTATTCATACACTCCGTCATTATCCCAGATAGTGTAATGGCATTTTGCTTTTTCATCCCACAGCAGCGGGGCTTTGTATTTCTCCAGTAAAAAGGCCACTTCATGGTATCCGATCTGCTGCCCGTTGTAAAAGCCTCCCTTCTCTTTATTGTAATCTGCATACCAATGCAACGAATAATCCGGGATGCCCAGTGAAATTTTTTCGGGAGCCACTCCTTCGTGTATAAGATATTGAACCACCCGTTCTACCCAATCGGCGCCGGCTACAGGACCTGGCGGGGTGCGGCGGGTATGCTGATCGTAAGCCATGATGGAAATAAAATCTCCGGCAGCAGCGATTTCTTTATAATCATACCCGGCCCGCCAGTGTTCATAAAGAAACCGGTGATAAGCTGTAGGCCCCGGGTCATTCTCTACTGAATGTACTACGGCGGCTGATAGCTGCAATCCTTCCTGGTGCAAGGCTGCTGCAGTTTCTTTGAAATAAGAAGTATAGTGATTCCTGTCGTTCATATTCAAACCTTCCAGGTCAAACTGCCACCCGTCCAGCTTATATTTTTTTGCAATCGAGATCATCGTTTTTACAGAACGTTTCCTGGCAGTGCTGTTTGAAAGCAGGGTATGTAAAAGATCGGCTGTAAATCCTTTGTTCACGATCAGCGGCATCACTTTTATTTTATGTTCTTTTGCCAGGTCCAGGACCCGCTGGTCTAGCGAACCGGTAATTACACCGGACTTACTTATCTGGAAAGATTGAGGCCCAACTATGGAGATCTGGTTAAGATGTCTGCTGAAGCTTTCAAATGATTCCGGTGTATTCACCAGATAGAAAAGATTTTCTGAAGTTACCTGGGCTGCCAAGTTTAACGCCAAAGGGAAAAGAAGCTGGGATAGAATTATTTTTTTCATTGGGGGAAATATTAATAGAATTGATAGACAAATATAGAAAACATCCCTTGCTCTGGTTCATGTTGTCACGAGCCAGGGCGGAGGAAACCTACAACAATTACTTTCCTTTTTTCAATTTGATCGTATTCAGGTTTTCATTTACCCGATACAACACCATTTTCCTGATAATTGTTAACGGCAGGGGTTTATCCAGCGGGAACCGGACTGAACCTTTTGCCCCTTTATATTTGGATAATTCTTTTTTAAAAACCTGTATTGCTGATTTCCTCGGATAGAAGCCAATATGCCTGGAATAAGCGGCAAACCATACCAGCAAGCCATGAAATCTGAAAGCCGGTATTCCATAGCTCATAACTTCTTTTGCTTTGGGAGCTGCTTTTTTTATTGTTGATCTCATTTGGCGAAGCAGCTTACTTGTTTGCAAAGGAAATGTTGCAATGTACTTGCTGATGGTTGCAGGTTTTGTGGCTATAATGATTTAAAGTTAAAGAAATTCCACTTACCCCTGGTCGTGTCGGCACCAACCAGGGTATCAGCTCATCCGGTTGCAAACCGGTATTCTATAATTTTTTTCAGATGCGTAGGGGTTTTATTTAAAAAGCTGTTTTAATAGCAATAACGTATTCCAGTATATGGATACGCTGATCAGAAAAAAGCATTGTTAAACCTAATAAAACTGGCCGGTAATGCAAATGTCGCCTGTAACAAATATGTTAGACGGACTTGATCCGATTTCACTTGAAGAAATGGATAACGTTAAGCTCCTGAACCGGGTTGATACAAAATATATTATCCCGGTACGCAGCCTGCACAGGTTGTTTGACCTGTTGAAAAATAATTATTATATACTGGAAATTGAGGGCCGCCGTTCATTCAGTTATGAAACAACCTATTTTGACACACCGGATTTCCGGTTTTATAAAGATCATCATAATAATGTCTCTTGCAGGATAAAAGTAAGGAACCGGTCATATATAGAAAGTAATCTGCACTTTTTTGAAATAAAAATGAAAGAAAACTTCCGTACCAATAAGTACCGGGAGAAACTCAATAGCAAAAATTTTGAATTGTCTGAAAAATATCTCGAAAAAATAAGATCCTTTTATGCCAGGGATCCGTTAAAATCCCTCACCTCTACATTGATGAACACTTATACACGGATTACTCTGGTAAATAAAATGAAAACAGAGCGATGCACGATAGATATCAACCTCGTATTTCAGGATCCTGAAAATCCGGTCAATACGGTACCGGTCAGCAATATTGCCATCATTGAATTGAAGCAATCCGATTTTACTGCTTCGGATGGTATAGCATCATCGTTAAGAGATAGACATGTTTATCCATCCAGCATCAGCAAATATGCTTTGGGCCTTATCCGTATCCACCCGGAATTAAAGCACAATTTTTTTAAACCCCTGCTGCTGAAACTGGATAAAATCCAGCAACAATAAATCAATAACACAGAAAATTAATAGTTATGAAAAAGTTACCGTTCATTTTTACCGTTGTGTTCCTTTTGCTTGTATCCCCAGTATTGGCACAGGATCACACCGGAATAAACAACTTTATTGAGAGTTTTGATTTAAAGGAATTTGGTGTCCGGTTTGTAATTAACTCTATCGCCATCTTTATTCTTGTCCGGTTAATCTATTTTTTGCGGCACCGCAACAAAGACTTCCTGTTCACTTTTACGTTATTCAATAGTGTAAACTTCCTGATCTGTTTTTTGCTGAGTGCTGCGGAACTTGAAGTGGGTTTTGCTTTCGGGCTGTTTGCCATTTTCTCTATAATGCGTTACCGCACCGTAAAGGTGGCCGTAAAAGAAATGGGGTATCTGTTTCTCTGCATAGCAATGGGCTTAATCAATTCACTTGCCACTACGCAGGATCACTATATTGTTTTGCTTTGTTCCAATGCATTTATTCTTCTCATCGCCCTGCTGCTGGACCGCACCACCACATCATACGAAAAATCCAAGCAGATCATTTATGAAAAAATTGATCTTATTAAGCCGGAGCTGAGAGGCGAAATGATGGCAGACCTGCAAAACCGCACCGGGTTACCGGTACATGCTGTAGACATCCTTGCAATAGATCTTATGCAGGATATAGCAATTATTAAAGTCAAATACATGGAAATGCACACTAAAAACGGGGACGAGAAAGTATCCGGTAAAGTTTTAGGTACCTACAAAGCCCCTCAACTAGTCAGGCTTTATTCCAATTATGAACAGAACCGGTGAATTCATACAATTATTAAATAAGCACAATTATGCCGGAACTAAAAAAACATATTGCAACGCCCTTATTGATTTTATTAATAACGGCAAATACACATGCGCAAAAGATAGATGACTGGGAAGCCAGGCCAAGTTTCACCCTTGCTTATAAATTCAGTAAAAAATGGAGCCTTGCTGGTACATATTACCTGTACCTCGACAGAAGCATGAGCCGCTATGATAAATCTGTTATAGGCGGGGAAGTGATGTATAAAGTCAGCTCCTGGTTTAAAACAGGGATTGAATACCGCTACTGTCCCGATAGCCGGGAAATTAACAATGATCTCCGTTATTATCTTTTAGTTGATCATGATCTTTCGGAAAAATGGAATATCAAATTCCGTCCCATGTTCCGGGTAGAATTTACATCGCTGGGAAAAGAACATCTTGCCCTTGAGCCGGTTGAGTATTATCTGGCTAACCGGTTAACTCTGGGATATGATATTTCCCGAAGAGCAGAAATATATCTGTTCACTGAGAATTATCAGCAAATGGAGGAAGGAAGCATTAGCTTCCATAAACAGCGGAGCTCTCTGGGAGCCGAAATTAAAACGGGCAACAGAACTAAAGTTGACACCAGGTTTGACATTACGAATACTTCTAAAGGTAAAATCAAGGCAAGGTTTAATGTAAATTATTCTGTAACGCTGGGATTTCTTAAGAAGAAATAGGATTCAATAAAGTATATAAGAAAAGTTTTAAGCTTTGCGGCGTTTAAGGGGTTTGGTTCTAAGCATTTACCTTTCAGTTCAGCACGGGAAAGAAATAAGCTCTTTTACTATCCGTCATGAAGGCCCTAAACAGTATTGCCTTTATGCCCTCTCCGCTCATTTTTAGAATGCCGGTTAAGAAAATTCATAACCGGATCGGGAAAAGTAATGAAACGAATTCTTCTTACTGTCGGATCAACAGAGCGGCCTGTACTTTTATTTCAGTATTCTTTTTTTAAGGAAAAAGTAATTGAAATTAAATGAGAAGTCATATTTTTTTTAAAATGAAAAATGATTTGATTATGATTTACCGGATAAATAAGGCTACCGGACATTTTACTTTATTGATAAATTCAGCTAATTTGGCATATTATAAACCCCGGAAAACACCGGCATGCTCAGTGTCACAGACACATTATATCAGGATTTTGAAAAAGTATTCAATCAGCATTATAATACTTTGTGTAATTATGCCTTCAGCTTTTTGAAAGACTTACAATCGAGCGAAGATGTGGTACAGGAAGTTTTCATCCGTATTTGGGAAAAAAGGCAGGATCTGATTACATCTGAGACAATACGCTTTTATCTGTTTAGTGCGGTGCGGAACAACTGCCTTACCTATTTGCAGAAAGAGAAAAGAATGGTAATAGTAGAACTCAATGATGGTAATATTGTAGGGTCGCCTGACGGACCGGAGCCGGATAATCATCCTGGAAAGGATTATAAAAAGCACCTGGAAACAGCTATGCAGCAGTTGCCTCCGAAGTGCCGGGAAGTTTTTGTATTGAGCAGAATAAGTAAACTTTCCTACAGGGAAATCGCTGATACTCTCGGATTATCCATAAAGACAGTAGAGAATCAAATGGGCAAAGCTTTAAAAATATTAAGATTATATCTGAAAGATCAGAAGGTTTTTATTTTTTTTATTCTTATGGTTTTGTATGGAGTAAAATAGGGTGAGATTGTGTTTTGAGCGTTTTACAAAAGAAATGACTGTGATGGAGCTGAATGAAAACATAATGCAGATTATAACCAGGCGGCTGAATAACGAAGCCTCTCCGGATGATATAGCAGCGTTGGATGCGTGGCTTGATGAAAATCCTGCTAACCGGCAGGAGTATGACACCTATGTAAGGATTTGGGAAGAGAGTACCCGCATTGTCATGGACCATACATTCGATACTAAAGAAGCGTGGTCTGATATTCAGGAAAAGATCGGGATGTCATCGGAAAAGTTACCCCTCAAAAGAGCCCCGGTTTTTACTTTAAAACGGTTGTCCATAGCTGCTGCCTTAATTGCCGGTATCATTATGACAGCTTTGTATTTTTCCAATTTCTTTGATAGAACAGAATGGAATACAGTTGCTGCCGATCAGGATAATTTGAAATTTACCCTGCCTGATCATACTGAAATCACTCTGCGTAAGGGCAGTAGTATTCGTTTTCCGGAAAATTTTGATACAAAGGAACGCAGAACAGAACTTACCGGCGAAGCTTACTTTGAAGTGCGGCGTGACTCTTCCAGGCCTTTCCGTGTGTATACTGCTCACTCAATGGTTGAAGTACTGGGAACAACATTTCTGGTAAGGAGTATTGACTCGCTGGACCAGGTGGTAGTGAGCAGCGGCAAAGTACTTTTTGCAGTCCGGAAGGATAAAACCAGGGAACTCATCCTTACAAAAAACCAAAAAGCCAGCCTGGAAAAAAATGTGTTGACCAAAGATACCATACTGAATACAAATTATTTAGCCTGGGAGAATGGCCGGCTTATTTTTAATAACAATTCTTTAAAGCAAGTGGTAGAAGATATCAGTCATCTTTATACAATACGTATCCGGTTATCCCCGGGGATAGAACAAAAAGCCGGCAACATTACTATTAAAGCTGAATTTAATAATGAACCAGTTGAACAGGTAATGGAAGAATTGATGCTGATGACGGGGTTAAAAATTACCAAAGACAACGGAAACTATATTTTTTCCGATTGACCGCACTGTGATGATACGGAAAAATTGTTCAGTTAACTAAGATGATATCCAGCCGGCTCTTTTAGCTTTCCAATTATGAAATTATTTGTAATAATATTTTTTATTTTAGGTTCTCTGATTACACACACTGCCCTTTCTCAAAAGAAATCCCTTCTATCCCGACCGTTTCTTTCCCATATCAAAAAAGGTCCTGCCCGCTTATTCCTTGAGGATCTGAATATCCGGAGCGGAGTAATTATTGAGTATGCCTCATCAAGTTTTGATACTGAACGTATAATTGAAACTGACGGCACGGAGGAAACAATTGGTGCTTTATTAAAGAAGATATTAACGGGGCAGCATGTCAGATTATTGGAAAAAAACAACAAACTGTTACTTGTAAAATCAGGTTCCGTGATTAATACCGACAAATGGGTTCCCGAATACAGCTTGTTTGGATTTATCAAAGAAGGCAGCAGCGGAGAACCGTTGATCAATGCAACGGTTTTTGAACTATTATCCGGTAAGGGAACAACCACTAATCCTCAGGGTTATTTCAGTTTAGTTTTACCTGCAGGTTTTCACCGAATTTATATTTCTTATGTTGGTTACCGGGAAAAAGTGTATGACATAGATATTAAGACCCATACGAGGGCTGATATTGAGCTGGACATAAAACCGGAAATATCTGTTATGAAAGAGGTTGTAGTGCCTGCATCTGAAAATATTATGAAATCGGGATCAGAAAAAATTATTGCCGGCCAGGATCATTCTTTTAATTATTTGCTGGGAGAAAACGATCCTTTGCGGAACAGCTTTTTACTTCCCGGGGTCAATCATATCCCTGTTTCATTTAATGGCCTTTTTGTCAGAGGGGGCAGCCCGGGGGAAAACCTTTTTTTAATGGATGGGAACATTGTATATAACCCCACTCACATGCTGGGTACACTCTCCATAGTTAATGAAACCTCTATGAAATCTATGTTTTTATACAAAAGTGATTTTCCCTCTAAATTCGGAGGAGCTACTTCTTCGGTACTGGATATCTATACAAAAGATGGCAATATGGAACAATGGAAAGGCCAGGCTCATGCCGGTACCATTTCAGGTTCCTTTACTGTTGAAGGACCTATTGTAAAAAACAAGTCTGCCGTGATGGCTTCCTACCGTCACAGTTGGGTTACTCCTCTGTTTAAACGGTTTCAAAAAGGGATTCAGACTGATTTTTACGATGTGCATGTAAAAGCCACCCAGCTATTGAACAGAAACAATAAACTGATGATAAACTTTTATACCGGCCTTGATCAGTTTAGTTTAACCGAAGGAGGCACTGATAATTTTCACAAGTGGGGAAACCGGATAGGCTCAGTGATTTGGAACCGGGTTATCGGAGCAAAATCATTTGTAAACACTTCAGTTAACATGAGTCATTTTGAAAATCTCGGCGCCTTTAAATATACCTTTTTTGATTCGGATGATGAAGAACTGGAATCAGGATCTGTAGGGACTTTTTCCTCAACCGAGCAATACAATGTAAAGTCACAGGCAGAAATTAACTGGTCCTCTAAAACTAAACTAAACTTTGGCGTACAGTTAGCGCATGTTATCATAAAGCCTTTCGAATCAAAAATATCAGAAGAACCGGAAGAAGATGAATCGGCTTATACTTCTTTTACACCCTTGCCTTATGATGAGCTTTCAGCGTATACTGAAGCTGAACTGAAAGCCGGAAAAAGATTTTTCCTGAGGCCTGGTTTACATTTCTCTGCTTATCGCTTCCGGAAAAACCGTTTCATGTCATTTCAACCCCGCTTATTTACCTCATTTAAAATTCATAATTATCACAGAGTATATGCTTCTTTCAGCAGGCTTTCTCAATATATCCACCTGGTCACCAATCCGTACCTGAGTTATAATACCGATATATGGGTGCCCAGTACGGATAAATTGCAGCCGGAACAAAGTGATTCCTATACGATTGGCTATGAGTATAAAAATTCAAAAGGGATTAAAATTTCTTTAGAAGGATATTGGAAAGATTTAAAAAATGTGACTAATTACGCAGAGGGCAAAAGCTATTTTGTTAATAATGACACCTGGGAGCAAAACATTATCACCGGTGATGGTTGGGCTTACGGTGTGGAATGGATGCTCCGTAAAACATCAGGTAAACTGAGCCTGCTTGCTACCTATACCCTGGCCTGGAGTTGGCGGCAATTTCAGAATATCAACCATGGAAAAAAATTTCACTACAGGTTTGACAGGAGACATTCTTTCAATGCCGGGTTGGGATACCGGTTTACCAAAAATCTGGATGCTTCCGTTTTATGGACATTTTCAACCGGGGATATTTTTTCAATACCCGATTACATCTATCCTGATTTTGATATGTCGCAGCAAATTGCCAGCCCGGGCGATTTGCTGAACCCCTACCGGTTTATTTACCATTCTTCAACGATGAGCCTAAA
Source organism: Chitinophagales bacterium (assembly GCA_026936105.1). Lineage (GTDB taxonomy): Bacteria > Bacteroidota > Bacteroidia > Chitinophagales > Chitinophagaceae > UTBCD1. Next base: position 8,798 of record JAIXKI010000006.1, on the reverse strand, counting down.
CCGTACATCGCCCTACCATCGCCTGGATGCTGCAGTTCATTTCCGTACGGATCGAAATAAAAGAATCAAGTGGACACTCACTGCCGGAGTATATAATATTTATGGATCACCGGATCAATATGTTTATGAACTGAGAGGATCCTTGGGCGGTAATACAATTCTAGTGGAAAATGGAGTCCGCACCCTTGACTTCAATCCTTACCTCTCCGTAACATTTAATTTTTGAAAACATGGTAATCAAAGCACGAAATAATCACCTTCGATTCAGAAATACCGTTCCTGCAATTTTTTTAATAAGCTGTTCATCTATTATTGGATCCTGTAAAAAGAAAATTAATTACAACCTTCCCACAGAGAATAAAATTGTTGTTCTGGCCGAAATTACTGCCGGTGATACGGCTTATATTCCTCTTACCAGGAGTATTGTGGCCGGAAGCGGAAATATTATTCAATTTGAAAAGCTTAATGATGCAACTGTAACTATCACCGGGCAGAACGGTACTCAGTACCAATTGTACTATAATAGCACACCGTCTTTTAATGATGTACCAGCTGCCGTCTATTCTCATCCGGATACTTTCCACTCTAACACAAACTATACTTTACAGGTGAGCCATCCGGATTATGGCCAGGTTACTGCCTTTGCACATATCCCATCACCGGTTACCATTATGAATGTGGAAACTGAGGAAAATACTTTTCACGGGAAAAATGTGCTGGATTTTGATTTTTCTCTAAAGGATAACTCGAATGAAGAAAATTTTTACATATTTGAAGCCGTAAAACAATTGGTACATGTCGCCCATTATTTTTATTGGCAGGGGGTACAATATGATTATGACACACAGACTGGATTTGATTTATATAATGAACTTGATGACCAGGGTTATGATATCCCGGTATTGAAAGATACTATTCCTACCGGAAAATACCTCCGGCTCCATGTTTACACTTCTGATATCAGAACGGATAACAGTTTTATAGGCACGCTGGATAGTAGTTTCAGGCGGATTTTTCTTAAGGACAGCCTTTTTAACGGACAAGACTATTCCACCCGGTATTCAATTGTAAGAGATCATTTTGCAAGCGGGAGCCCTGAAGAAAAAGGAATTGTTTTAATCCGTATCAGGTCTGTTGATGAAAGTTTATACAGGTATTTGCTGGAATCTGAAAAATATAAAACTCAGTTTGGCAGATTCCCGGTACTGCAACTTAATTCACCTGAAGGTAATATACAGGGCGGGTTTGGAGTATTTGGTGGTTCTGTAAAACAAGAGTGGAAATTCTACTACGATATACTTGAGTAAGGATTTGAAAATAACATGATATTTTTTCCTAAGAAAATCCTGAGTCAAAGGATGAAGATGGTAGAGGGATTCCAGGGCATCGGGTAACCTCAGCCTTTTTTCACATCCAGCCTTATCTGTAATTCCTCCATCTGTTTTTCATCAATTGATGATGGAGCATCAAGCATCACATCCCTGCCTGCATTGTTTTTGGGAAAGGCAATAAAATCACGGATGCTTTCGCTGCCGCCCAGAATAGCACACAGACGATCAAAGCCGAAGGCTATTCCTCCGTGGGGAGGAGCTCCATATTCAAAAGCGCCAAGAAGGAATCCGAATTTGTTCTGCGCTTCTTCCTTACTCATACCCAGTGCAACAAACATTTTTTCCTGCACATCCCTTTGAAAGATTCTGATGGAACCGCCACCGATCTCGTTTCCGTTCAATACCATGTCATAAGCATTCGCTTTGATATTTCCGTATTGAGAAGAATCACTGAGTAAATGAACCTGTTCTGGCTTTGGTGAAGTGAAGGGATGGTGCCGGGCCACATAGCGGTTATCTTCTTCACTGAATTCGAATAAGGGAAAGTCTATGACCCAAAGCAATTTGAATTCCTCCGCTTTCCTGAGGCCAAGCCTTTCTCCCATTTCAAGCCTTAAATCGCTCAATGCTTTCCTTGTTCTCTCTTCTTTCCCGGCAAGGATGAGAATGAGATCACCGGGTTTGGCTCCGCATTTTTCAGTAAGTGATTTCAGTTTTGCTTCATCAAAAAATTTATCAACAGAACTTTTCAATGTTCCGTCACTATTATATTTGACAAAGGCTAATCCCGCCATTCCAATCTGTGGACGCTTCACCCATTCTGTCAGCTCATCAGTTTGTTTCCTGCTGTATTCACTGCAGCCCGGGACTGCAATCGCTCCCACCAGTTCTGCATCATTAAATACTTTAAACCCGCTGGCTTCAATTTCTTTCCTGAAAGTATTTCTTTCCTCTTCTTTGAAAGGTGATTTCAGCTCGGCTAATCTCATACCGAAACGAATGTCCGGTTTGTCATTTCCATAATAGCGCATGGCGTCTTCCCAACTCATCCGTTCAAACTTTTCTGTGAAGTCAATGCCTTTTACTTCTTTGAAGATGAATTTTACCATCCCTTCAAAAGTATTCAGGATATCTTCCTGCTCCACAAAACTCATTTCACAGTCTATTTGTGTGAATTCGGGCTGACGGTCTGCTCTCAGGTCTTCATCACGAAAACATTTTACCACCTGGTAATAGCGATCGTACCCGCTGATCATTAAGAGCTGCTTGAATGTCTGCGGTGATTGAGGCAGTGCATAAAACTGGCCCGGGTTCATTCTTGACGGCACCACAAAGTCCCTGGCGCCTTCCGGTGTGGATTTTATGAGAAAGGGAGTTTCAATATCTATGAATCCCTGATGGTGCAGATAGTTCCTGGCAGCACGATTCACTTCATAACGTAAATGCAGGTTACGCTTTACAATATTTCTTCTCAGGTCAAGATAACGGTATTTCATGCGAAGATCATCTCCTCCGTCCGTATCATCCTGGATGGTGAAGGGAGGCACTAATGATCTGTTTAATACCTGAAAAGAAGAAACATTGATCTCTATTTCTCCCGTGGGTATGTTCGGATTTTTATTGCTTCTTTCCGAAACTATGCCTGTTGCCTGTAAAACGAATTCACGCCCAAGTGGGTCACCGTCCAATTGCTTATTCAATGATTCGCCAAACAATAATTGTGTGATGCCATAACGATCACGAAGGTCAATGAAAGTGATAGCTCCGAATTTGCGAATGGTCTGCACCCATCCGGCAAGGATGACCTGCTTTCCTCTATCTTCATTTCTCAGTTCACCGCATGTATGAGTTCTGTACATAATAATTTTAAAAAATTGCTAAGCCGGTTTATAATTATAAAAACTGTGGCAAAAGAGTTGGCGACAGGCAGATGGCCACTGAATACCAAATCCTTATACAACGCCTTTTTTGCTACAGCGGGCAAATATACCAACAAAACTATTGAAGGTTTGCAAATTGGAAATCAATTATCTATATTTAAGGTCCGAACCGTATACTATGCGGACTTTCCTGCGAAAACTAAAAGAACTTTTTTCCGGGGGGCATGACAATGTTATCCCCGTTGCTCCTGATGAAGTGATCATCAGTGATTCCCTGTATAATAATTATTCTTTCGTCATCGGCAGCCTTTTTACATATTTTAATGAGCTTCCTGAAAAAGAAAAGAGAAAATTCATTTCGAGAGTGCATCATTTCAAAGAAAACAAAAAATTCCACTATATTGGACTGGAGACTAATGAGGATACGGCAATCCTGGTCAGCGCTTCCGCAGTTCAGGTGACTTTTGGCCTGAAAAATTACCTCCTTTCCCATTTTAATGATATCTACATCCTTGCTGATGCATACCGGATGGATGAGGACGAAGAATTGTATATCGGGCATGTGGCCCCTGACGGCATCTACTTATCCTGGAAGCATTTTCTGTATGGTTATTCTAATAGAAGTGACAACATTAATGTAGCAGTACATGAAATGGCGCATGCTCTTCTGTATAATAATTTCTTTGCGCAATATGGAATTGACTCTCATTTCAGGCTGAACTATGAGCGTTTTTCCAGCAGCACCGGACCGATACTGGCTGATGTGATCACCAGCAGGAGAAGTTATTTACGCAGTTATGCTTTCAGCAATCTTCATGAATTCTGGGCAGTTAGTGTGGAAGCTTTCTTTGAAAATCCGAAGGGATTGAAAGAGAATATGCCGGAATTGTTCGAAGCGCTTTGCAAAGTATTAAACCAGGATCCGTTAACCCCTCATAAAACATTAAAATCCGAGCCATGTTAACAATTACACTTATCTACTTCCTGAAAAAGCATTTCAATTTCTTCCGCAGAACAAAACCAGCCTGAGTATTTCCTCCTTTAAATTTCAGCTTAACAGTTTTTTGAAGCGCATAATATCAGCTTCAGGGAAAATTGTAGTTCCATGAATCAAATGATCAGATAATTGCTTTGCAAAAAAAGGAGCTAACGAACATCCTTTACTTCCCATTCCGTTTAGAATTCCTACTTTATTATTGACCGGGTGCATTCCTACGAAAGGCCTTCTTTCAATGTTGGCCGGGCGAACTGATGCCCGGTGGTCCAGAACTTTAAAAGGAACTTTCAGCCATTGAGATAATTGATGAACTGTCCTTTCACGGAACCCGCTTGTAGGTAATGCATCATCATAATCCCAGAGATAATTGGTGCCTGTCCAAAATATATTGCCGGTTTGCATTGGTACCATTGCAATTCCTTTTTTATAGATATGATCTGCGGAGATCCCTTCTGTTTCGATCAGTAATGCTTCTCCTTTATTGGGAGCAAATGGCAATTTGGAGAAAAAAGGAGTTTCCAAGCTGTTGATGCCATCGCAGAAAATGATCTTTTCTGAAATGATTTCTTTATAACGCACCCGGCCATCAGAGAACTTTAACTGAGAAAGATCAAATGTCTCTTCGATCAATTTTTCCGATCTTATTAAATGGCTTCTCCATGATGGCAACAGTTTCTCCAGATGAACAATTAAGGACGGGCTGATGATTCCGAAACCCAATTCGTAATTGAAATTCTTCTCAAACTCTTTTTCATTCCCGGCCAATTGCAGGAAAGGTTCATACTGTTCTCTTTGTAAAAAAGCATCCCTCATCTGAGAGGTGGGGAAGAAGTCAATGATGGTTTTAGAGGAAATAACATTGACACCGAGCAGATTCTCCAATTCATTGTAAGCTGTTTCAACAAATGGGAGCAATTCGTCTATCATCCAGGTTTTAACAATGCGCCTGCCGGTCACAGGATTGATGATGCCAGCAGCGACCCTGGATGATGAATTGTTTTGATTGTCGTCAATGACGAGGAAGAATCTGTTTTCTTTTTGTAAAAAATAACTTAAACAGGTCCCACATATCCCTTGCCCGATAATCAGATATTCAACTTGCATGAAGCAAAAATAAATGTTCGATGCTCAATAGCGTATAATGGCCCTTTATTACCTTCTTTGATCACTTAACGGAGTTGTATATTGAACATTAAATATTGAATATTGAATGTTCAATGTTTTTGAGCATACCCTTACTCCTCCACTTTCACCCTGATCCCTTCCGAATGGCTGCTGAACTCCGGTGCGTACATGCACTGAATGGTGGTGATGCCGTTGCTGAAATTTCCTTTATGTGTCACAAACAACGGGTATTCGAATACATAAGTCCCTTTTCTGAGATAATTGAAAAAGAAATTAGTACTGGCATCTTTAGTAGATTCATAATAACCCAGCCCATCCTGCCATTTGTATTCACTCAACACATTGACCGGCTCCATGCCGCCGGCCCGCATATCTTTCATGTGCACATATTCCATGTCACGGTCAACCCGCAATTCAATTCTCACTTTGATCTTATCACCTGTTTTCAGGTTGCTTCCTTCATTTACCGGAGTAAGCACAGGCCCCATGTCCGTATTTTTTTCAACAAATAATTTTTTCGTAAGCTGAAGAGGAGTGGCTGCGGTGGATATCTTATCCATGTCTTCAAAATATTGCCAGTAAATGCTGCCCCAGGAAGAGAGCGTGGTTTGCTTGTTTGATGATTCAATAGTCACATTGATATTTCCCATCTCGGGTTTTACGTTTTTGCCATCAATGACCTTTTTGAAATAACCGGTTCCTTCTTCCTGTTTATTGTTTTCTGATTCAATGACCGTATCTCCCAGTTTTATCTCTACCTGCGGGGATTCAATTGACCAGTCAGTTCCCTGCAGCAGCAATGCGTAGCAGGCTTCTGCTGTCGCCTTAGTTGTCTGCCAGTCATTCGTTTGTTTGTTTTTGAGCAACCATGTTTTAAGATCATCTACTGTTTTATTGTCTTTCCCGATCTCATTGAATGCTTCGATCAGCAAAGACTGTGTTTCAATGGGAGCCTGGTACCAGAACCATCCGCTTCGGATATTTTTCCAGTACATGCCCAGTTCATCGTTTGTGATGGAGGTTTCTTTCAAGGATTTCAGAATTGCAGCAGGGGTTTTCTGATCGCCTGTTCTGAATAAGCCAAGAGCGATCATTCCTTTCATGTAATTGTTTTGCTGTGTCCACGTCTTTTGTATTCTTTCCCTGAAATAAGTATATGCTTTTTTTGAATCGGCCGGTACAGGGTATTCAGGGAAAAAGCTGCGCATGTACAGGTATTGTATTTGCGTATAACCCGGAACATACTTTTTCAGATCCGCTTTATATTTCAGCAGGTCATTGTAGTCTTTTACTATTGCCTTGTCAAGATAGGGGATGGCGGTTGACAGGATCTGTTTCAGTTTTTCCTCCTGTTCTTTTGTATAGCCATTCAGTTTTTTAAGATGCCCGATGCCCGTAACTATGTATTGTGTGATGTAACGGTCGTCAGGCCCGCCCTTGAACCAAACGAAACCGCCGTTAGGGCTCTGCATCTGTTTTAATTTTTCGTAAGCAGAATTCAATTCCCTGCTCATCCGCATCATGTCAAATAACAAGGCGATGTTTTTCTTCTGCTGTTCTTCATTCTTTGCCTGCAAAACCCATGGCGTTTCTTCCAGTAAAACTGATTTTAATTCTTCATTTTTCTGAAGATTGGAAAGCAAGGCGGCACTGTCTTTTGTTCTCCATTGTTCGAATATATTTTTGATACGGGGCGAACTGTTGGCGATCATGCTTGCCAGCGAATTGGCATAGTACCGGTTCCAGGTCTGCTCGGCACATTCGTAAGGATATTCCATCAGGTAAGGCAATGCCTGCACTGCATACCAGGCCGGATTGGAAGTGTATTCCACGGTGAGGGAATGATCCTGCAATGTTTTGGAATTCCCTGAATTCAATAGTTTTTCGAATTTGAAACTTTTTGTCCCGGCGCCTCTCATGTTCAGAGGCAATGATTCTGTGACCAGCATGCGGTTGGTAAGAACAGGAAATGATGCTTCTTCGCCGTCACTGAATTCATCCGCCTTCGCAACAATACGCCAGGTCAAGACATCATTGAATGAATAAGGAACTGCCAGATGGAACTTTACTGCACCACTTTGGCCGGCAGCTATTGTAAAATTTTCCCGTGGAGATTCATTTTTAAAAACATTGTCCACCGGCTTGTTGGTTGCGGCGTCAAATAACTGCAGTTCTGCATAGCCTGTCAACTCTTTTTCGGTGAGATTAACAATCTTGGCGCTGAGTTCAATCCGGTCGCCTTCTCTTAAAAACCTTGGAATATTCGGTTGCACCATCAGTTGCTTTTGAGTGATAATCTCTTTGGTGCTGTATCCGAAGGCGAGGTCTTTTGTGTGTGCCAACGCCATGAATTTCCAGCGGGTCAATGCTTCCGGCATAGTGAAAGAAAATTCTATGATGCCGGTTGAATCGGTATATAGTTGAGGGAAGAAGAATGCAGTTTCATTAAAGTTTTTGCGGATCTGTACGCTCTGATTTTGTGCCACATCTTCACTTACTTTAGAGTTTTGTTCTTCTGGTTTTACATCATTAGATATTTTTACAGAAGAAAAGGTCAGTGATTTTTTTTGCATTCCTAATCCGGCAACAGCGACTTCCTGTAATTCTGCATCTTGTCTTTCCATTTCCATTGAAGGTTGGGCGAAGCTATTCAGGCCTCTTAACCGGATGCCAACTTTATTGCCATAAAATGACCTGCTAAAGATTAAATAGTCATAATCTTTTTTCAGGTTTTGATAAGGCAGAGTAAAGAACGTTTGTTGCTGAGAAGCTATAGAACCGAAATTAGGAGCGCTTGTCCATCGTTGAACTGAATAATAATCCGGCCACAAGTAAGGTTCATTCCAGCCATGTGGCCTGAACTGATCCAGCGAAGCATCATACATGGCTGCCAGCAATTCCGCTGCCACTTTATCATTTTTATAACCTGAAATCTTTAGCTTCCATTTTTCTTCACTTCCCGGTAAAGTTTTATCACGGTAAGTGGCATATTCAATTTTCAGGTCTTTATTTGTCCACGGTACACGGATGATATCATTGAATTCATAAAAACGGTTATCCTTTACAAAAAAGTAATTCACTCCAAAGCCACCACGATCCGATTCTGTTGCAGTGAATCCGAAAGAACGCTTTTCATTGGAAAGATCATAGGTTTGATAGACTCCGGTTCCAGGTTGTTGTTTGAAGCCCGGCTTTATAATTTGCTGAATGATAAAAAGATTTTCCGCTGAGGTTCCCAGTTGAATACTTGTCTTTTCTCCGGGTTCCTTGGGAGTTGATCCCTGTGCCCATAAATATTTCGGGCTGAGCAGTTGTTTACTTTTTTCATCAAACAGCTCGATGTATTTCACTTCTTTTACTTCATTGCCATCTTTGTCTTTTGTTGAAACCACGATCTCATAATAGCCGGGAGCTGGCAGCAATCCCTTTATTTCAAAATTTGAATTTGCTTTAACAGTATCACTC
>JAIXKI010000020.1 GCA_026936105.1 Chitinophagales bacterium | reverse complement strand
AACATAAAAATATTGGATCGGTAGTTCAGTTGGTTAGAATGCTGCCCTGTCACGGCAGAGGTCGCGGGTTCGAGTCCCGTCCGGTCCGCAAAATTCAGACCCGCAGCAGCGGGTTTTTTTATGCCCTTTTACATTTACATAATCAAAAGTGAAATGGATAAAAGCTTTTACAAAGGTTTTAGTGAAAATCCTTTGATAAGATTGCAACAACACAACAATGGAGAAACTCCATCCACAAGGCCCTTTATTCCATGGACTCTCATTTACATTGAAGAACTGCCTTCTAAAACCCTGGCTTTGAAACGGGAAAGAAATTTAAAAAAATACAGCAGGGAAAGACTGGAAAATCTGATTAACTCGCCTAAGAATATACTGCATAAATTTGTTTGATCACAGTCATTAGCTCATGTGAATGCTGCCCTGTCATCCCTACTCTTACAGTAGGGACGTCCGGTCCGCAAAATTATAAAGCCGAACAAGCAACCATGGTCTTTGATCAAAAAGAAAAAGAGATCATAATTTTTTTAAGAATATACGTCCGCTAACCATGACAAAGATGCTTGTGAATACTTCACAGGCATTTTTTATTATTAATACCAAACCGGTGAATCTCTGATGAAAAACGCCAAAGTATTCTCTGTCGCTCTTGTTGCATTTTTGATCTATCTGCTACACCTGCCCTTAGGCTTTGCAAGATCTGTTGGGAAAATAAAAGATATAAACGGGCTCTTTAAAAAGGACGATCGCACTTTAATTACCGTCCACAATCCCGCCGAAGAAAAAACTTTATCCGTTTATGACAGCCTGCATCTTGACCTGAGCGGCCTTAACAGAAAAGCATTTGACATGGCAAGAAAAGGTTTTTTAAAATTAATTGCTCAGGGCAGGACCGTCAACGACAGCATCCTCACCATTGTTGATTTTAGCCAGCCAAGCAGGAACAAAAGATTATATGTGCTGGATATGAAAAATTTTAAAATTCTTTTCCGGACACTTGTCGCTCACGGAAAAAATTCAGGAGCTGAATGGGCCAGATCTTTTTCCAATAAGCCACGCTCCTTTAAAAGCAGCCTCGGTTTTTATCTCACATCGGAAACCTATGAAGGGAATAAAGGATATTCACTGAAACTTCAGGGTTTAGAACCCGGCTTCAATGATAAAGCTTATCAAAGAGCCATTGTGATGCATGGCGCTTCCTATGTAAGCAGTTCTTTTATTGATTCGGGAGGTTATATCGGCAGAAGTGAAGGATGCCCCGCTGTGCCGGTGAAAGATGCAGAACCGGTCATTGACCTGATCAAAAACGGAACTTGTCTTTTTATTTATTCTCCCGATCCTTATTATTCCCGTCATTCTGCTCTGATACAGAGTTAAAATTACAGCCACATATTCACTGAGCAAACAGGCGTTCAGTCTTTATCTTTGCATATCATTTTTTAAATATGCTGAAAATAGGAGTATTTGGTGTCGGTCATCTCGGCAAATTTCATCTCAACAACTGGAAAGAAATACCGGGCATTGAACTGGCCGGTTTTTATGATCCTGATGACCAAACGGCAAAAGAAGTTCAGGAGAAATACAGTCTCACCCGCTTTGATAATACGGATCAACTGATGGACCAATGTGATGCGCTGGACATTGTGGCGCCTACCACTTATCATTTTGAGTTATGTGAACAGGCCATAAAAAAAGGAAAGCACGTTTTTGTAGAAAAGCCTTTGGCACATACCATGAAAGAAGCCGAACAGTTGGTTGAGCTGGTGAAAGAGTCGGGAGTGAAATTTCAGGTAGGCCATGTGGAAAGATTCAATCCTGCTTTTTTATCCGTAAAAGACATGCAGTTGAATCCTCTCTTTATCGAAGTGCACCGCCTGGCACAGTTCGATCCGAGAGGAACAGAGGTAAGCGTGATCCTGGACCTGATGATCCATGATATTGACATCATCCTGAGCATTGTAAAAAGCGATGTGAAACATATTTCCGCAAGCGGCGTGGGTGTGCTTACTGATACTCCTGACATTGCCAACGTACGCATAGAATTTCACAACGGATGTGTGGCCAACCTTACCAGCAGCCGCATCTCCATGAAAAAAATGAGGAAGATGCGCTTGTTTCAGAAGGATGCTTATATCGGCATTGACTTCCTGAACAAAAAAACGGAAGTGATCAAACTGAAAGATGCAGATGATCACAAAGCGTTCACTTTCGATATAGACACTCCTCACGGAAAAAAGACCATCGCTGTGGCCAATCCCGCAGTTCCGGAAGTGAATGCCATCAAAAGGGAACTGGAAGAATTCCGTAATTCAATTCTGAACAATACCAAAACGGTTGTATCTGAGATTGACGGCATGATGGCCATGGATGTGGCACACCAGATCCTCCGTAAAATAGGACACAACGTTATCACTTCCTGATGCAGTCACAAAAGCCGATATCTGTTGCCTGGTATGCTGTGATCGATCTTATCACAGCAGTATTGGCATGGATCTGCTTTTACTTTCTCAGAAGATGGTTATTGCAAAACAATCCATCGGCATCGGATGATCTTTCTTTCGATGCCCGTTTTGTGCTGGAACTGATCCTCATTTCCGCAGGGTGGCTTATCCTTTATTCTATTGCAGGAGCTTATCATATTTCCCTTTATAAAAAATCAAGGCTGACAGAATTCACCGGCACTTTTATCATCAACATGATCGGTTGCATCATTTTGTTTTTCCTTTTTGTAAAAAACGATATCAGCAGCGGGCATGCTTATTATTACATTGCTTTTTTCTCACTGCTGGCCATTCAATTTATTTTTTCCTTCACCGGCAGATGGATCATACTGAATATTGTGAAACGCCAGATACTCTCCGGAAAAGTTTTCTTCAATACGCTGATGGTGGGCAGCCAGGATAATGCGATCCGCACTTTCAAAGAAACGGAAAAAAGCATGCACAATGATGGTTACCGTTATACTGGTTTCATCACCCCGGATGCCAATGGAGTGAACAGCATACACAAATTCATTCCCAAGCTCGGGGTCATTGATCAGATGGAAACCATCATTGACCGGGAAAATATTCAACAGGTAGTGCTGGCTCTGGAAAGATCTGCACAGCCTTTGCTGGAAAATATCATCAACCGGCTTGCAGAAAAAAATGTGGAAGTAAAGATCCGACCCGATGCAATGGATATTCTCTCAGGGTCCGTGAGAACGATCAATGTCCTGGGCGCTCCTCTTATTGACCTTCAGACTACTTTGATGTCTGACTGGCAACTGAACATAAAACGCCTGGTTGATGTCTTTGTTTCATTATGCGGGCTGATCCTCCTTTCTCCATTGATACTTTATGTTGCACTAAGGGTCAGGTTTTCATCAAAAGGGCCTTTGATCTATGAACAGGAACGCATCGGTTACAAAGGAAAGCCCTTCATCATGTATAAATTCCGTTCAATGATTGAAGATGCCGAAAAGGACGGGCCTGCTCTTTCTTCGGACAATGATCCGCGTATCACCCGGTGGGGCAAAGTGATGCGCCGGTGGAGGCTTGATGAACTGCCTCAGCTCTGGAATATCCTGAAAGGAGACATGAGCCTTGTCGGCCCCAGGCCGGAACGGAAATTTTATATTGACCAGATCGTTGCCCGTTTCGCTTATTATAAATACCTGCTCAGGGTAAAACCCGGATTGACCAGCTGGGGTATGGTGCAGTTCGGATATGCGGAAAATACAGACGAAATGATTGAAAGAAGCAAATACGACCTGCTGTACATCGAGAATATTTCATTGACCCTTGATTTCAAGATCATGCTTCATACCCTGCGAATAATCTTTTTGGGAAAAGGAAAATGAAGCGATCCGGAAACGGTTTTTACAATTCGGAGATGACAGTTAGTAATTGCAAGATTATTCTTTATTTTTGAGAAACGATATCCATTTGAAAAATATAATCTTACTCTTTTCAGCATACTGCTTATTGCCCTCTGCTTTCTGCCAGCAATCCTACTGGCAACAACAGGTCAATTACACCATAGACGTTTCACTCAATGATAAAGATAACACGCTGGATGCGTTTGAAAAGATAGAATACATCAATAATTCACCCGACACCCTTAAGTTCATCTGGTTCCATCTCTGGCCCAATGCATATAAAAACGACCGTACAGCTTTCAGTGATCAACTGTTGCTCAATGGCAGCACCCGGTTTTATTTCTCAGACAAAGATGAAAGAGGATACATCAACCGCCTGGATTTTAAAGTGGATGAAGTTACGGCAACGATGGAAGATCATCCTTTGTATATAGACATCATCAAGCTTATCCTCCCCTCTCCTCTTGCGCCGGGGCAGAAATGCACCATCACCACACCTTTCCATGAAAAACTGCCTTTTAATTTTTCACGGGGCGGACATGATGGCGAGAGTTACCAGGCCACTCAATGGTATCCCAAGCCGGCGGTGTATGATAAAAACGGTTGGCACCCGATGCCCTACCTGGACCAGGGAGAGTTTTACAGTGAGTTCGGTAGCTTTGATGTGAGCATCACCGTACCGAAAAATTATGTAGTGGCAGCCACCGGTGAATTGCAAAATGAAGAAGAAAAAAACTGGCTGAAAACAAGAGCATCTTTTTCATGGATCCCGGAAAAGAAAAAAATAAAGACCAAAGGAGGCGGGGCCAGGATCGTCACCGAACAATTCCCTCCTTCTGCCAAAGAAACAAAGACATTAAGATTCACCCAGAATAATATTCACGACTTTGCCTGGTTTGCTGATAAAAGATTTATTGTAAACGAAGATACTTGCCGGTTGCCATCCGGCAGGGAGATCCGGGTATTCTCTTATTACACACCCGTACAGAAAGAAAAATGGCAAAAAAGTGTTCAGTTCACCAAAGATGCAGTCCTTTATTATTCAACCCGTGTGGGCGAATATCCTTATAACACAGTAAGTGTGGTTCAGGGGCCGGAAAGTTTCGGTGGAGGAATGGAATATCCGACCATCACGGTTATCTCTCCCATGCCTTCAGAAAAGTCGTTGGATATCGTGATCGCACATGAAGTGGGGCACAACTGGTTTTACGGAATACTTGCCAGCAATGAAAGAGATCATCCCTGGATGGATGAAGGGATCAACTCCTACTATGAACATGCTTATGCAGAAAAAAAATATGGCTCATCCCCTTCTGCGGAAAAGCTACTTTTAGAAACTGAGGAAGTGGCCAAAACGGACCAGGCGATAGAAAACAAGTCCGAAACCTTTTCAGAGACCAATTATAACCTGGTCGTTTATTATAAAACAGCAGAATGGTTAAGATATGTTGAGTCGCAGATCGGCACAGCATCTCTGGATAAAGCCATGCAGGAATATTTTCAACAGTTCCGGTTCAAACATCCTCAGCCTGATGATATCAGAAGAACAATGGAAGAGGCTACAGGAAAGGATCTGAGCACTGAATTTTCCTACCTGAAAGAAACAGGGCCATTGCCGGATGATAAAAGAGAAGGCTCACGTTTTGTTTCCTTTCTGAACCCAAGGTCATCCTCTGCTTACCTGGAATCTTCGGCAAAAAATATTTTCCTGTTCACACCCTCTCTTGGATTCAACAGTTATGATAAACTGATGATCGGAGGATTGCTGACCAATGCAAAACTGCCGCCCACAAAATTTCAATTCCTATTTGTTCCCATGTATGCCACAGGCTCCAGGTCTTTCACCGGTATGGGTAAGATCAATTACTCATTCTTTTCACCGAATATTATCAGAAGAACGGATCTGTTTGTGAATGCTTCAACTTTTAATATGGATCGCTATACGGATCCTGAAGGAAAGAAAAACTTAATGTCATTCACCAAGTTTGTTCCGGGAGTCAGATTCACTTTCAGGCAAAAAGACCCACGCCAATCCATTCAGAAATATATTCAATGGAAAACTTTTCTGATCGGTGAGGAAGGGATCCGCTTTTACCGGGATACAACGATCAACGGAACGGATACCACCATCCAATCCAAATACAAAATGTTGCGGAACAGCAGGTACCTGAACCAACTGAGTTTTGTTGTAGAGAACAGCCGTGCCTTATACCCTTATTCGGGAGAATTGAAAATTGAGCAGGCAGACGGTTTTGTCAGGGCTGCTTTTACCGGCAACTATTTCTTCAATTACCCGAAGGGAGGAGGGCTTGAAGCCCGTCTGTTTGCAGGAAAGTTTTTTTATACAGGATCAAAAACTTTATCGAGCCAGTTCAATACAGACCGGTATCACCTGAACATGACCGGCGCCAACGGTTATGAGGATTATACGTACAGCAACTATTTTATCGGCAGAAATGAATTCTCAGGCCTTGCCAGCCAGCAAATAATGATAAGGGACGGAGCATTCAAAGTAAGGACAGACCTGCTGGCGAATAAAGTGGGCAAAACAGACAACTGGCTGATCGCTGCAAATTTCAGTTCTTCAGTTCCGTCCAGGATCAATCCTCTGAGCCTGCTCCCTGTAAAAATCCCTTTGAAGGTCTTTGCAGACATAGGCACTTATGCGGATGCCTGGAAAACCGACGCCGGGCTGGACAGGTTTCTTTTTGATGCAGGTGTTCAGATACCATTACTGAAGGGCATTATCAACATTTACATACCGGTCATTTACAGCAATGTTTATAAAGATTATTTCCGCTCTACGGTGGAAAAGAAAAACCGGTGGCTGCGCATCACTTCTTTTTCCATCAATACATCCGGGCTTGACCTAAAGAAGCTGCTGCACATAAACTATTAACCTGACCTTTGCCGGATGAGTACTTTGAACCATATACAGTATCTCTCATATTCATTGATCAATAAAAACAAATGGGATCATTGTATCAAAAATGCTGAGAACGGATTGGTGTATGCTTATTCTTTCTATCTCGATGCCATGGCAAAAAACTGGGATGCACTGGTATGGAACGATTATGAAGCCGTCATGCCACTGACCTGGAACCGTAAATACGGAATCCGTTATTTGTACCAGCCCTTCCTGACCGCTCAGTCCGGCGTTTTCGGAAATCATATCACTCAAGATCTCCTGGAACAGTTTCTCGAAGCCATACCCTCAAAATTTCAGTACTGGGATTTCTGCCTGAACCAGGGAAATGTTTTACGGACAAAGAATTATCCGTTGTTTGAAAGAAGCAACTTTGTACTGAACCTTAACAAAGATTACCGGGACCTGTACAATGGTTTTAATGACAATATCAGGCGCAATGCCAGGAAATCAGAACAGGCAGGTTGTATAGTTCAAAGGTCTTTTGAAATAGAAAGAGTCATCGAACTGGCTTCGGATCAGATGAAAGATTTTGCACACAACCGGGAAGACGGCCTGGAGCGGTTCAAGAAATTATACAGGCTCCTGTTCGAAAAAGGAATGGCCGGCACCTATGGTATTTTTTTAAAACAACAACTGATGGCATCCTGTGTTCTTTTATATTCACATAAAAGGATCTATTATGTACTGGTAGGCAATTCTCCCAATGGAAAAACAATGGGAGCCTCTCATGCCCTGATCAATGCGATCATTAAAGATCATGCGGGCAAAGACCTGTTGCTTGATTTTGAAGGTTCCGACATTCCCAGCCTGGCTTTCTTTTACAGGAGTTTTGGTTCCACAGAAGAAAAATATACGGCGATCCGCTTGAACAGGCTTCCCTTCTTTGTAAAGTGGATGAAGAAATGATCATTTATAATTGCCCCGATGGCCTCTTCTTTCCTTCCAGAATTTTTTCTGCCACCACAAGGTCAATAGGCATGGTGATCTTGATATTGATCCTCTCCCCTTCAATGAGGTTGATCTTCACTCCCGTTTTTTCCACCACATTCGCTTCATCGGTGAACGTTTCTTCATAAGGCTGTTCATAAGCCTGTTTCAGAATATTACTGAAAAATGTTTGCGGGGTCTGGATCATTCTGACCCTGTTTCTGTCTATTGATTCGTTTCCTTCATCATTCAAAATTCGTATGGTTTCTGTTGCAGGCACCGAAGGAATAGCATTGCCTTTTGCCAGTGCTTCTTCACCGCAGCGGCGTATCAGCTGAGGGGTGATGAGGCATCGCACACCATCATGTACAAAAACAAGAGAATGGGTATCCACAAGGCTTAAACCGTTCTTCACAGATTGAAAACGGGTAATGCCACCTGCAGTGATCCGGATCCGGTTTCCGGGAAATCCTTCTGCGATCAGCCTTCCTCTTTCCAGATGATCTTCCGGCAGCACTAAAATGATCTGAATGTCCTCATACGCTTCAATGAATGCCCGGAGTGTGTAAGCGATAAGGGGAATACCTTTCAGCAACTGAAATTGTTTAGGGACTTCTCCTCCCATTCTGGTTCCGGCTCCTCCCGCTACTATGACGGCATATTTTTGCATAGCAGTAAATATAAGTAGGAAAATCAAAGCAAAGCCTGTAATCAGAGAGATGTTTTTAGAAATTATTTAGCCCTTATTCAATAAAAAAAGACGATTAACCGTTATTATTGGTTAAGGCCATTAAACCTAACCGATCTTTATATTATTTTTACTTTTCTTCAAAAATCTATTCATAATCACAAGCGAGACCATTGAGTTCCTTTACGATAAAGAAGACCCTGAAACAATCTGACCTTTTCATCATCGCTGCCAACCTGATGCCGGTGATCGGTGTATGGTTCTTAGGGTGGAATGCAACAGAAGTATTCATGGTCTATGCCCTCGAAACGATCATCATAGGCTTCTTCACTCTTTTAAAAATGGGAATAGTGACCCTGGTGCGAAAAACGGACACCTGGTATAATAAAGAAAGTTCCCAGGTAGTTCCCGGATTATTTTTCATGATCTTCTTCCTGATACATTATGGAATGTTTGTTGCCATCCAAACAGGGATGTTCATATCTGTTTCCGGAATAGGCAAAGAATTTCATATTGGCTTTTTTGAATTCTTTTTACACTGGCCCTCTTATTTCAGAGGAGACCTGTTGTACATGCTGCTGGGGTTTTTCATCAGTTACGGCTTTGATCTGTACTGGAATTTTATCAGGCCGGGCGCTTACCGTACGGTACCAATGATGTATTTAATGTTCCAGCCTTATGGGAGGATTATTGTGCAACAATTCGTCGTGATCCTGGGTAGTATGTTCTTATTATTCGGAGCCGGGAAAATTTTCATTCTTATTTTCGCAGGTGTTAAAATCTTTTTTGAAGTATTTATTAACTATGAGGGTATTCTAAACAAAGCAATGCAGGAAACAAAAAGCCAATCAGGACAGTAACAGTTCACATTCATTCAGCAGTTTTTCCCTGTCAATCGCCACGGTGCCCACTTCTTCACATACCAGGCCGCCGGCAATATTGGCCACCTCTGCCATCAGATGAATGTTTTTTGTGGCTGTATAAACCAGTGATGCTACCGCTATCACAGTGTCTCCTGCGCCGGATACATCAGCGATATTTCTGCGGTGTGAAGGGATGAGGCTTGAGCCTGGTCCCTGCTGACAGAAGACACCTTTTTCCGAGAGGGTGATAAAGGAAACCTGGTGATGCAGCATGCTCTCCAGCTCCTTGTGTATCTTTTCCAGCAATGGCTTGTTCACTTCTTCAAATAAAAGGTTCAATGCTTCTTTGACTTCTTTCAGATTGGGTTTGAAAATATCGGCATGCTGATATGAAAAGAAATTTTTCCGCTTCGGATCTATGGAAGTGATGATACCTGCTTCCCTGCATAAATGTATTGCTTCGCGAATGACTCTCTCAGTCAATACCCCTTTGTTGTAATCTTCAAAGATCATGATATCCGGATCTTCCGTTTCGATAAAAGCTGCTATTTTCTCAAGCAGTGCGTTTTCGTCTGCATGTTCGAGATCATGTGTCTCTTCAGAATCCAGGCGCATCATCTGCTGGTTGCGGCTGATGATCCTTGTCTTGTTGGTGGTAACACGCTTCGGGCTTTTTAAAATATAAGATGTGTCGATCTGGTATTCGTTGAACAGTTCTTCGAGGAGAAGGCTTTCCGTATCATCGCCCGCCACAGACAAAATGAAAACTTGCGAGCCGAGCGAGTGGCAGTTGAGCGCAACATTTCCCGCACCGCCAATGCGGTATTCTTTATGATCCAGGGAAACTACAGGAACAGGGGCTTCCGGTGAGATCCGGTCAACATTACCCCACATATAGGTATCGAGCATTATGTCGCCGATGACACCTGTCTTCAGTGTGACGAAAGACTCAAATAATTTCTTAAAGTCGGTCATGCTGCAAAATTCGGTGATTTATTTCTTTTGCACCGAAATGGCCACATAATACAGGGGTACACCCAGCAAAACAATTCCCAATCCCCAGAGAGAATAAGTTGGTGATGCATATACCAGTCCAATACAAAATGCAACCGCCAGGATGATATACATGACAGGTAATACGGGATAGCCAAAAGCTTTATAGGGGCGATCCGCATCAGGCCTCTTTTTTCTTAACACAAAGATGCCGATGATGGTGGCGACATAAAAGATCACCACTACAAATGAGATCATCGTCAGCAGGTCACTGTAACTGCCGCTCAGGCAAAGCAATGAAGCAACGATGCACTGGATCCATAATCCGTATTCAGGAACTGAGAACTTGTTGAGTTCACCCGTCTTTTTAAAGAAAAGGCGGTCTTTTGCCATAGCATAATAAACTCTTGCCCCGGCAAGGATTAACCCGTTATTGCATCCGAAAGTGGATACCATGATCAGCGCAGCGATCACTTTGGTACCGGCATCACCAAAAAATTTCTCTGACGCCACCACAGCAACCCGGTCATTAGGCGCAAAAGCTATTTGCTGAAGCGGGACTGCATTCAGATACATCAGGTTGGTGGCAAGATAAATAACGGTAACGATCAATGTCCCCAGAAACAAGGCCAGGCCAATATTGCGCTTTGGGTTTTTAATTTCACCGGCAATAAAGGTCACATTGTTCCAGGCATCACTGCTGAAAATTGAACCGGTCATTCCTGCTGCAAACGCACCGATCAGCACTCCGATAGTAATCGGTTTCCATTCAGTTGCCACTTTCCCTTCACCATTAACGCCAAGATCCTGCATGGCCGTAAAGCCTGTCTGCCAGTTCTCATGCCAGAAGCTATGCTTCACCAGTAAAAACCCAAATACCACCAGTCCGAATAATGCCAACAGCTTTGCTGTTGTAAAAGTAGTCTGAATGATCTTCCCGCCCTTAACACCCTTTGTGTTGGTATATGTGAGAAAAACGATCATGGCTATGGCAAGAATCTGTGCTGCAGATATTTTTAAAAACCCGAGATCGGCAATGATATTCCCTTCACCCACTTCAGGTATAAAATAAGCCGTGAATCTTGCGAAAGCCACCCCAACAGCAGCGATCGTTGCAGTCTGAATGACGGCAAAAAGGCTCCACCCATAAAGGAATCCCGCCAAAGGATTAAAAGCTTCTTTCAGAAAGACGTATTGACCACCGGCTTTAGGAAACATACCGCTCAACTCACCATAACTTACAGCGGCCGTAATGGTCATAAAGCCTGTGACCACCCAAACCATGATCAGCCAACCGGCGCTTCCTACATGACGTGTGATATCTGAACTGACAATAAAAATTCCGGATCCGATCATGGACCCGGCAACGATCATAGTGGCATCAACTAATCCGAGTGATTGCTTGAAAGAAGTATGTGAATCAGACATTGCAGTTAGTTTGGAATTCAAGATAAGGCAAAACGGATAAATTCAATTACCGTTGAAAAAAATTATTAGTATTCAGAGAAAACACTTAATGGAGAAGTGTGACACCCCGGGAATCAATTATTCTTTGGTTTATACATTTCGTTCAAGCCTTTTACTACATCCCTGGTGATATTATAGATAGTGTCTTTATAATAAAACAAACCCGGTTCGTAAGAAATGATATAAGAATACTTTTTATCCTTATTATAGTCTTTCAGAAAATTCTCGATCTTGGATCTAACGTCTGCCATCTTTCGTGTAACAAGATCATTGTATTCCACGTTAAGAGATTGACGCCTGTTCTTGATCTGATCCTGCATCCGCATCAGATCCTGAGTAGCCGATTCCGATTGAGACTCTGTCATGGATTGAGCTTTACCCTGATAGGCATTCGCCTGTTGCTGAAAATTCCGGCTCAACATATCAATCTCACTATTCATGGCATCTTCTTTTTTACTCAGCTCAGCTTTTACATCTTTTACCATCTGAAAGTTTTTCTCCACAGAATCCATTTCAAAATAGGCAATACGAAAAGAATCAGGGGCAACGATAACATCTTTTCCTTCCGAAGCAGTCAAAAGATCTTCTGATTTTTTTGAAGTGAAATGTAAATAATAAAGATACCCGACCGCTGCAAGTAAAAGCAGGTTGAGTATCCATAAAAAACTCTTCATCCGGATGTTTTTTGCAAGATAAAAATGAAAGTGCAGTGAAGCATACTGATGCAATTTACTTTATGAAAGCCTTAACAACAAAAGGAACACAGTTCAGAATATTGAAGTGTGCACTCCAAACAAAAAAGAAGCGGGGTCTCCACTTCTCTTTTAGTTTTTTTTAATAACCACTCTCTTTTAACCTCAACCTCAAATCTTAACCTCTTTCATTTACTCCTCTTCATCAAAAGCCATTGCTTCTCTCGCTGTTTGCAACAACTCGTATTCTTCCTTACTACCTACAATCATATTTTCGAATTCACGCAAACCGGTTCCGGCCGGGATAGGATGACCTGTGATCACATTTTCCTTCAGCCCCGACATTTCATCAGTTTTACCCTGAATAGCAGCTGAGCTCAGCACTTTTGTGGTTTCCTGGAATGATGCTGCAGAAATCCAGCTGATAACGCCTAAAGAGGCTTTGGTAATACCCAATAAGGTTGGCGCTGAAGTAGCAGGTTGTGCATCACGGAAACTAATCAGTGTTTTGTCGCTCCTGCGTAAAAGTGAATTCTCTTCTCTCAGGTCCCGAAGGCTTACAATTTGTCCGGCACGCAACTTTGTAGAATCACCCGGATCGGTCACCACTTTCTTATCGTAGATGTAATCGTTTTCATCAACAAACTCAAATTTATCCACCAGGTCTTCTTCCAGGAATTTTGTATCACCCGGATCCACAATGGACACTTTACGCATCATCTGTCGAACGATCACTTCAATATGCTTGTCATTGATCTTTACACCCTGCAGGCGGTAAACTTCCTGAATTTCATTTACTACATATTCCTGAACGGCAAAAGGTCCTTTGATCGAAAGAATATCGCCGGGAGCAATTTGACCATCACTTAACGGAGAACCTGCTTTTACAAAATCTCCATCCTGTGCAAGGATCTGGCGGGTAAGAGGAACAAGATATTTTTTCTGTACTCCATCTTTTGCTTCAATAATGATCTCACGGTTACCTCTCTTTATGGCACCCATAGATACTACTCCATCTATTTCAGAAACTATAGCAGGGTTACTTGGATTTCGGGCTTCAAACAACTCTGTTACACGGGGAAGGCCGCCGGTGATATCCCTTAATTTTCCAAGTACACGTGGAATTTTTACAAGTACCTGCCCGGCTTTCACTTCATCGCCTTCATCCATAATGATATGACTTCCGGTTGGCAGGTTATAAGATTTTTCCTCTTTTCCGTCAACAACGATCGAAGGTATTTTTGTTTTATCACGTGTCTCTATCACCACTTTCTCCCTGTGACCTGTTTGCTCATCCGCTTCTTCGCGGTAGGTAACACCCTCGATAACATTTTCAAATTTCAATTTACCATTGATCTCTGCTATGATAACATTATTGAACGGATCCCATGTGCATATCAAACCGCCCTTGCTTACTCTCTGGCCATCTTTTACTGCCAGGGTAGCTCCATAAGGAATATTATGAGTACTCAGCAGGCGCTCATTTTTTGTATCAACTATACGCAATTCCCCGGTACGGCCAATGACCACCTGAACTTTCTCTCCTTCATTATTCTCTATTGAAACGGTACGCAGCCCGTCAAAATGTATTACTCCCTCAAATTTTGCTGTCAATGAAGATTCAACAGCGGCCGAGCCTGCAACACCACCCACGTGGAAGGTACGCAGTGTCAGCTGCGTTCCGGGCTCACCAATTGATTGGGCAGCTATGATGCCGACAGCATCTCCTTTTTGTGCCATATTACCGGAAGCAAGATTCTTCCCATAACACTTCACACACACTCCATGCTTGCTTTCGCAGGTCAGCACCGAGCGAATCTCAATCGTTTCTATTCCTGCTTCTTCAATTTTCTTTGCCAGTTCCTCGGTGATCTCTTCACCTGCTTCAATGATCAGGTTATCATTATGAGGGTCATATACGTCATGCAGCGAAGTGCGCCCCTCGATCCTGTCAGACAATGGTTCGATCGTATCCTCATTATCTTTCAGTGCAGAAATCGCAATGCCTCTGAGTGTACCGCAATCTTCTTCAGAGATGACCATATCCTGGGCTACGTCCACCAAACGGCGGGTAAGATAACCTGCATCGGCTGTTTTCAACGCTGTATCGGCAAGACCTTTGCGGGCACCGTGTGTGGAAATAAAATAATCCAATACATTCAATCCGCCTTTAAAGTTGGACAAGATCGGGTTTTCAATGATCTCACTGCCTGTAGAACCGCTCTTTCTCGGTTTTGCCATCAGGCCTCTCATACCGGCAAGCTGTTTGATCTGCTGCTTGGATCCGCGGGCTCCTGAATCCAGCATCATATAAACCGAGTTGAAACCTTGCTTATCATTGCTCAATTCACGAATCAGTGTTTCCGTAATACGAGTGTCCACTCGGCTCCAAATATCCACGATCTGGTTGTAACGTTCATTATTGGTGATAAGGCCCATATTATAATTGTCCCAAACCTCATCTACCTCTCCTTTGGCATTTTCCAGCAATTCTTCTTTAATCTCAGGAATGATAAGGTCGTTGATATTAAAGGACAAACCGCCCTGGAAGGCTGTGCGGAATCCTAATTGCTTAATATCATCCAGGAACTTAGCCGTTTTCGGAACATTGGTAATCCTGATAATATCTCCGATGATTTCACGGAGATTTTTCTTTGTAAGCAATGAATTCACAAAGCCGACTTCAACAGGTACATATTGATTGAAAATAACACGGCCTACAGTAGTCTCAATAAGCTTGTGCTCCAATAATCCATCTTCATTTCGGATGTTGGCCTTCACTTTAATGAAAGCGTGAAGATCCACCACATGCTCATTGTACGCAATGATCACTTCATCTGCTGAGTAGAATATCTTGCCTTCTCCTCTAACTTTTTCTGTGTCGGTGCTCTTTTTTCCTTTTGTGATATAATAAAGCCCTAACACCATGTCCTGGGAAGGAAGAGTGATTGGCATTCCGTTTTGCGGATTCAAAATATTATGGGAAGCCAGCATCAGTAACTGTGCTTCCAGTATTGCCGCATTGCTCAATGGAACGTGTACAGCCATCTGGTCGCCATCAAAGTCGGCGTTGAACGCAGTACATACCAAAGGATGCAACTGTATGGCCTTCCCTTCTATGAGTTTAGGCTGAAAAGCCTGAATAGACAAGCGGTGCAGTGTCGGGGCACGGTTCAACAAGATTGGATGGCCTTTTAAAATATTTTCAAGGATATCCCAAACCACTGCCTCTTTTTTATCAACCAGCTTTCTGGCGCTTTTTACAGTTTTTACAATCCCCCTCTCAATCAGCTTGCGTATGATGAAAGGTTTAAACAACTCAGCAGCCATATCTTTTGGCAAACCGCATTCATGCAGTTTCAGTTCAGGTCCAACCACTATCACAGAACGGCCTGAATAGTCAACACGCTTACCCAAAAGGTTCTGGCGGAAACGCCCTTGTTTACCTTTCAGAACATCGCTCAATGATTTCAATGCACGCCCGCCTTCGGCTTTTACCGCATTTGATTTTCTTGAGTTGTCAAACAATGAATCAACAGCTTCCTGCAGCATACGCTTTTCATTACGAAGGATCACCTCAGGCGCTTTGATCTCCAATAATCTTTTCAGACGATTGTTGCGTATAATAACTCTGCGGTAAAGATCATTCAGATCCGAAGAAGCAAAACGACCACCGTCCAGAGGGACTAACGGGCGTAATTCCGGTGGAATTACCGGGATATATTGCATCACCATCCATTCGGGACGGTTTGTTATTCTTGTGTTGGCATCTCTGAAAGCTTCTACAACGCTCAAGCGTTTTAAAGCATCAGCCTTACGTTGCTGAGACGTTTCAGTGGCTGCTGCATTTCTTAAATCAAATGACAACTGGTCCAGGTCTATTCTTGCTAAGAGGTCATGCACTGCTTCAGCTCCCATTTTAGCAATGAACTTATTGGGATCATCATCAGGTAAATATTGGTTCTCCTTCGGAAGAGTGTCCAGAATCTCAAG
Organism: Chitinophagales bacterium; assembly: GCA_026936105.1. GTDB lineage: Bacteria > Bacteroidota > Bacteroidia > Chitinophagales > Chitinophagaceae > UTBCD1. The sequence continues at coordinate 65,414 of JAIXKI010000020.1, read as the reverse complement.
GTATTCTTCTTCTGTCAGCAGATCACCCATATTTTGTCCTTTATCAACACGGATACCCGGCTGCACCACCACATATCTTTCATAATAGACAATTGTTTCAAGTTTTTTCGAACTCACGCCTAACAGGTACCCGATCTTGTTGGGCAACGATTTGAAATACCAAATATGAACCACCGGCACTACAAGTTTGATATGGCCCATTCTTTCCCGGCGTACTTTTTTCTCGGTCACTTCCACACCACAACGGTCGCATACAATTCCTTTATACCGGATACGCTTATACTTACCACAAGCGCATTCATAATCTTTTACAGGCCCAAAGATTCTTTCACAGAATAAACCGTCACGCTCGGGTTTATAAGTACGATAGTTGATCGTTTCGGGTTTCAGCACCTCCCCATAGCTTCTTTCCAGAATGGTATCGGGTGAAGCCAGTCCGATCGTAATTTTTGAGAATGTTGCTTTAGGACGATTTTCTTTTTTAACTGCCATAATGAAAACCTTGGTTTATTTATTTTGATGGATCATGAGGAAATTATTATTATCCATCAGGATTTTATTTTTTTTATCTAACAAGAGATTTAATCAGATACCTCACAATCCTCTTAAATCTCCCTGATCATACTTTTAATCGAACTTAAGATCCAATCCCAGCCCTCTCAGTTCATGCACCAATACATTAAAGGACTCCGGTACACCGGCTCTTGGCACATTATCACCTTTTACAATTGCCTCATAGGTCTTGGCACGGCCGACAATATCATCAGATTTGATCGTAAGCAATTCCTGGAGAATGTTTGCAGCGCCGTAAGCCTCCAATGCCCATACCTCCATTTCACCAAAACGCTGTCCGCCGAACTGAGCTTTACCTCCCAAAGGCTGTTGGGTGATCAGGCTGTAAGGTCCGATGGAACGGGCGTGCATCTTATCATCTACCATATGGTGTAGTTTGATCATATAGATTACACCAACTGTTGCTTTCTGATGAAAATGCTCACCGGTTTCTCCATCATATAAATATGTGTGGCCGTACATAGGGATGTTTGCCTGCTTACAATAATCGGCTATTTCATCCACTGTGGCTCCGTCGAAGATCGGTGTAGAAAATTTTACTCCCAAATTCTGGCCGGCCCAGCCTAAAACAGTTTCATAGATCTGTCCCAGGTTCATACGGCTTGGCACGCCCAGAGGATTCAATACTATATCAACAGGAGTCCCGTCTTCAAGGAAAGGCATGTCTTCATACCGGACAATCTTGGCAACAATTCCTTTGTTACCATGTCGTCCGGCCATTTTATCTCCCACCTTTAATTTCCGTTTTACTGCCAGATACACTTTTGCAAGTTTCAATACACCTGCAGGAAGCTCATCCCCTATCGAAATATTAAACTTCTCTCTCTTATACCTTCCGAGTTCTTCATTGAATTTGATGTTATAATTATGTAACATCGTATTGATCTGATCATCCACTTTTTTATCTCCCGTCCATCCAAGAGGATTGATATTCTGATAATCGAGTCCGGTAAGATTCTTTACCGTGAACTTGCCCCCTTTCCCGATCTGAACCTCTCCGAAATTGTTTGACACGCCACTGGAAGTATGATCTTTTAACAGCGTAGCCAGCTTATGCAATAGTACCTCTTTAAGATCAGTCTCATTCTTCTCATGCATTTTTTCCAGCTTATCAATGGCTGCCTTTTCTCTGATCTTTGCATTCTTATCTTTCTTGGCTCTCTGGAACAATTTCTTCCCGATCACCACTCCTTCCACTCCGTTCGGAGCTTTCAAAGAAGCATCTTTTGCATCACCGGCCTTATCTCCAAAGATCGCTCTCAGCAATTTCTCTTCCGGCGTAGGATCGCTTTCACCTTTCGGCGTGATCTTACCGATCAGGATGTCTCCTTCTTTTACCTGGGCTCCTATGCGGATGATACCGTTCTCATCCAATTCTTTAGTTGCTTCTTCAGAAACATTAGGAATGTCAGGAGTCAATTCTTCTTCTCCCAATTTGGTATCCCTAACTTCCAATTCGTATTCAGATATATGAACTGAAGTAAACAGATCTTCACGGACCACTCTTTCACTGATCACAATAGCATCTTCAAAATTGTATCCTTTCCAGGGCATGAAGGCCACTTTCAGATTTTTTCCCAATGCAAGTTCCCCGTCTTGTGTAGCGTATCCTTCAGTAAGGAAATCTCCTCTCTTTACCTTCTGCCCTTTTTTAACAGCAGGTTTCAGGTTGATACAGGTTTCCTGGTTTGTCTTAATGAATTTAGTAAGCCTATACACTCTGAGATCATCTTCAAAACTTACCAGTTTTTCCAACTCATCACGGTCATAACGAACATGTATTTCATTGGCATCAACAAATTCCACCACTCCGTTTCCTTCCGCATGAATCTGAATTCTTGCATCTCTTGCTGCTTTTCCTTCAAGGCCTGTACCCACAATAGGTACATCAGGACGAATCAATGGAACAGCCTGACGCTGCATGTTCGATCCCATCAGCGCCCTGTTAGCATCATCATGTTCCAGAAATGGTATCAATGAAGCACTTAATCCAACGATCTGGTTGGGGGCAACATCCATGTATTCGACTTCCGTTTTATCCAGAATGGGAAAATCACCCGTTTGACGGGAAGAAACCTTTTCATTGATGAATTCACCATTGTCATTCAAAGGAGCGCTTGCCTGTGCAATCTTTGCTTCATCTTCTTCTTCTGCACTGAGGAAAGAAAGTTTTTTCATATCAACTTTACCATGATCCACTTTCCTGTAAGGCGTTTCAATGAAACCCATCTCATTGATCTTTGCATGAACGCAAAGAGTGGATATCAAACCGATGTTCGGCCCTTCCGGAGTTTCAATGGTGCAAAGACGGCCATAGTGAGAATAGTGTACGTCACGAACTTCAAATCCTGCTCTTTCACGGCTTAATCCGCCGGGGCCTAAAGCGGAGATACGACGTTTGTGCGTGATCTCGCTTAATGGATTGGTCTGATCCAGGAACTGAGATAACTGGGAAGTGCCAAAGAATGAATTGATCACCGATGAAAGTGTTCTCGCATTGATCAGGTCCACCGGAGTGAATACCTCATTGTCTCGCACATTCATTCTTTCACGGATCGTCCTTGCCATACGTGCAAGCCCTACACCAAACTGAGCATATAACTGCTCTCCTACCGTTCTTACACGACGATTGCTCAGGTGGTCAATATCATCTATCTCGGCTTTACCATTGGTTAGCCGGACAAGATATTTGATGATCTCGATTATATCTTCCTTGGTAAGTGTCTTTTGATCAAGAGGCGCCTCCAGATTCAATTTACGATTGATCTTATAACGGCCTACTTCGCCAAGATCATACCGCTTGTCGCTGAAAAATAATTTATCAATAATGCCGCGGGCAGTTTCATTATCCGGGGCATCTGCGCCACGTAATTGGCGGTAGATATGCTGAACAGCTTCCAGTTCACTGTTGGAAGTGTCTTTGTTTAGCGTATTATAGATGATCGCAAAATCACCGCCCACATCATCTTTCTGAATGAAAACACTCTTCGCATCCATTTCTGTGATCAGATTGATCGCATCTTCATCCAACACGGTATCCCTTTCAAGTACGATTTCATTCCGTTCGATAGAAACAACTTCACCGGTATCCTCATCCACGAAATCTTCAACCCAGGTTCTCAACACACGGGCAGCAAGTCTTTTCCCGATATATTTTGATAAAGTTTTCTTATCCGCTTTCACTTCATCGGCCATTCCAAATAATTCCAGAATGCTTTTATCGGTTTCATAACCGATAGAACGAAGCAATGTAGTCACCGGAAATTTTTTCTTACGGTCAATGTAAGCATACATCACGTTGTTGATGTCAGTGGCAAATTCCATCCAGGCTCCTTTAAAAGGGATCACCCTTGCAGAATAGATCTTGGTCCCGTTCGGATGAATTGATTGGCCGAAGAATACCCCGGGAGAACGATGAAGTTGTGATACTACCACCCTCTCTGCCCCATTGATCACAAAAGTGCCGCGGGGAGTCATATAGGGTATATTACCCAAAAACACGTCCTGAACGATAGTCTGAAAATCTACGTGTTCTTCGTCATTACAACTTAAGCGCAGTTTTGCTTTAAGCGGAACAGCATAGGTCAACCCGCGTTCCATACATTCTTCAATGGTATAACGCGGAGGATCGATAAAGTAATCAAGAAATTCAAGAACGAAAATGTTCCGTGTATCAGTGATCGGAAAATTTTCTTTAAAGACTTTAAACAATCCTTCAATATTCCTTTTATCCGGAGTAGTTTCCAGCTGAAAGAATTCTTTAAAAGATTGGAGCTGGACTTCTAAGAGGTCGGGAGCTTCGGCCAAATGCTTGATCTTACCGAAATCCACCCTGTGATTCATTTTTGTTGAAGACATAGACGTTAAAACCGGTTTTAAACGATAAAGGACGTACAAATCACATTCGGACTTTCATTAGCAATTAATAAAAGTCTGTGATTATCAGCTATTTAAACATGATTTGAGACGTCAAAATAATTCTGGCCAAAATAAAGGAACGCAAAGGTAAGAAAATAATATTCACAGCCAAGAAAAGTTTGTCAACAAAAATCCGGCCATATATACCACTAAGTGGCCATTTTTCAGACCCTACGAAGTTGATACATTTATAAAAAATCCCGGCTATATGAAATGGCAGGAATTTATTAAGGATTATCTGACCTTTACCCGGAAAGAAAGGATTGCTATCCTTGCGATCATATTTATTGTTTTACTAGTGGTGTTCTTCCCGAAAGTGATGACTTCTGTACGAAAGACCGAAGCATCGGAAATTGATAGTTCCTGGGTGAATGAAATTAAAAAGCTGGAAATAAAAATACCGGAGGATTCGTCCAGGTTCAGCTCACAGGAAGAAGAAGATGCCGAAAAATATCAGTATGATGTTTCCAGGGCTTATCCGGCTGAAGCAACGCCTGTTTTGTTTTTCTTTGACCCCAACACTCTTTCCGAGGAAGGATGGAAAAAATTAGGCCTTAAAGAAAAAACGATTCGAACACTAAAAAACTATCTGAACAAAGGCGGCCATTTTTACAAACCCGAAGATCTTCAGAAAATTTACGGCCTTCAAGAAAAGGAATATGAAAAGCTTCTCCCATTTATCAGGATAGGAAATGGTGCAAAGCAACATAATGACCCTGTGAGGACCGGTCAACCTGAAAACCGGATTATCGCTGCTGAAAAAAAGAACGCTGCCAAATATTCCGTCATTGACATCAACACTGCTGACACCACCTCTTTTATTTCTCTTCCCGGAATCGGTTCCAAACTGGCTGCAAGAATCGTCAACTTCAGGGAGAAATTAGGGGGCTTCTACTCTATTGATCAGATTGCCGAGACATTTGGTTTACCGGATTCAACTTTCAAAATAATCAAGCCTTTTTTCAAACTGGAAAACACATCGCTGAGAAAAATTAACATCAATACGGCAACGATGGATGAGCTAAAGGCTCATCCTTATATAAAATTCAGTATGGCAAATCCCCTGCTGGCTTACCGGAAGGAACACGGCCCGTTTACAAATCTTGAAGACCTCAAAAAGATCCCTACAATAAGCGAAGAGATTTTTAAAAAAATCGCACCCTATCTCACTATAGAATAAAAAAACTTTCCCGGTAAAGAGAAAGTTTTTCAAATTCTTCAAACCCTTGTTAAGCTAACTAAACTATCTCGACGTCAGCGCCTGCATCTTTCAGCTTGTTAGCCACTTCTTCAGCTTCAGCTTTGGATACTCCCTCTTTTACAGGCTTCGGAGCATTATCAACCAATTCCTTTGCTTCTTTCAGACCAAGACCGGTAATGTCTTTCACCACTTTCACTACGTTCAATTTAGATGCACCACCGCTTTTCAGTACTACATTGAATGCAGTTTTCTCTTCTGCAACCGCAGCACCGCCACCGTCTCCGGCGCTTACCACTACTGCTGCTGCAGCAGGTTCAATACCATATTCAGTCTTCAGGAAATCTGCTAATTCCTGTACTTCTTTTACTGTTAAGCCAACTAAGCTTTCTGCTAATGCTTTTACGTCTGCCATTTGATTTAAATTTTTACCGTTTTCTTTTCTGCCTTCGGACAGATCCAACGGCCGTTTAAAAAAATTTGTTTATGCCTTTGTTTTATACCATCCGGCCGGGTAGTTATTAATAATAAAAGATCTCAGTTTTATCCTTCTGCCGGAGCAGCTTCCTCTTTCTTTTCTGCATGATTCAATAAAGCGGAAATAACTCTCTTTGCCGGCGATTGCAACAGCCCGATCACTTCGCCAATCAATTCATTCTTCGTTTTGATCTTACTCAAAGCTTCCAATTGATTGTCTCCTGAATAAATATCTCCGTTGATAAATGCAGCTTTCAGTACCGGTCTTTCACCTTTGCTATCCTTACGAAAGGTACTGATGATCAATGCGGGGTCTTTGGGGCTTTCGGAGAACATCAATGCAGTCACATTATTCAACGCATCATATACTCCAGAATAACGCACTTCATCCAATGATTCCAACGCTTTTTTGATCAAAGAGTTTTTAGCTACTCTCATTTCCACCTTTTTATCAAAACAGGCACGGCGCAATTTACCAACCTGCTCAACAGAAAGGGACTCGGTATCGGTAACATAAAAATTATTGTATTGCGAAAATTTTCCTTTCAGCAATTCAATAACTTCTGATTTTTGTTCTTTAGTCATGTTAATTACTTTTTTCACTTAAAGATTTAGTGAGCAAATGCTTTTGTATCTATTAAAATACCCGGACTCATGGAGCTGGCCATACTGATTCCTTTCAGGTAAATCCCTTTGGCAGATGATGGCTTAGCCCTGATGATGGCATTTAATAATTCCTGGCTGTTTTCGGCAATTTTTTCCGGACTGAAACTCACTCTCCCTATGGAAGCATGGACGATTCCGGCTTTATCAACTTTAAAAGCGATCTTGCCCCCTTTCACATCATTAATGGCTGCTGCGACATCGTTGGTCACTGTTCCGGTTTTAGGATTAGGCATCAGGTTTCTGGGGCCAAGTACCTTACCGAGCTTTCCTATCTTGGGCATTACCGAAGGAGTGGCAATAATAACATCCACGTCCACCCATCCTCCTTCGATCTTGGTAACAAATTCGTCAAGGCCCACATAATCTGCCCCGGCATTTTTCGCTTCTTCTTCTTTATCAGGATTACAAAGCACCAAAACTTTTTTTGTCTTTCCGGTGCCATGAGGCAGGTTAACAGTGCCTCTGATAGACTGATCTGCTTTCTTAGGATCCACACCCAGACGAATATGCAAATCAACTGAAGCATCAAATTTGCAGGTTGTAATTTGCTTCACCAGCGCAGAAGCATCTTTAAGAGAATACTCTTTTTTATCTTCTACCCTGGAATTTGCAACCTTTCTTTTTTTGCTGATGAATGACATCGTAATTCTTTTTTGGATATACAATTAGTTTTCCCACGGAGCTTTTCCTTCTACAGTCAGTCCTATACTGCGGGCAGTGCCTGCTACCATTTTCATGGCGCTTTCGATAGTGAAACAATTCAGGTCAGGCATTTTGTCTTTCGCAATCACCTCCACTTGCTCCCAGGTTACTTTGCCTACTTTGTTCCGGTTACTTTCTTTTGAACCTTTTTGAATTTTCGCAGCTTCCATCAATTGAATGGACGCCGGAGGGGTTTTGATCACAAAATCAAAACTCTTATCTGAATAAACAGTAATAATAACAGGGAGTACTTTGCCCATTTTATCCTGCGTACGGGCATTGAATTGTTTGCAGAATTCCATGATATTAACACCCTTGGAACCCAATGCAGGACCGATTGGAGGTGCAGGGCTTGCCTGGCCACCTTTACACTGGACTTTTACATATCCAGAAATTTCTTTTGCCATTTTATTCGATTTATTGGTTCAAACGTCTCGCCGAAGCGGACTCCCAAATTCATCCGTTTACCGCCTAAGTCTTTCGCAAAGGCAGTTCCACTTACTTTATAAATTCAGTGGGTTTTAAAGAACTAATTGGGGGTGCAAAGATAAGGAGAATACGGTGATTTAAAAAAGCTTTTTTAAAAAAATAGCCGGAAATGCATCCACAATCTTTCAGAAATGAAAAAGCCATCATGAAGATGGCTAAAATTGATTCTTATTACGTACTCCGGGCGGTTAGCTGATCTTTTCTACCTGCATATAATTCAGCTCTACCGGAGTAGATCGGCCAAATATCTTTACCGTCACTTTTAATTTTTTCTTTTCATCGTTTACTTCTTCGATCACACCGTTGAAATCATTGAACGGGCCTTCGATTATCTTGATAGTTTCACCAATGATAAAAGGCTCTACCATACTCACCCCTCCGGCCTCTGCCATTTCATCCATCTTTCCGAGCATTTTATTTACTTCCGCTTTTCTAAGAGCTATAGGGTTGTCTTTCCCCAAAAAATGAATGACGTTATTGGTATGCTTAATTGTTTCTCTGAGATCATCATTCAGCTTACCTTCAGAGATTTCAATCATCACATACCCCGGATAATAGTTCCTTTCCCGCATCACTTTCTTGCCGTTCTGCACCTTATATACTTTTTCTACCGGTAAAAAGACCTGCTTTACAATTTCACCCCATCCACCCCGGGAAATTTCTTTATCCAGGTATTCCTTAACCTTACGCTCTTTTCCGCTGACAACACGGAGCACATACCATTTTGTCTCCTGTTGTTGTACATTTTCCTCATTGTTGCCTGCTTCCATTTCAGAATAATTGATTATAAACAAATTTTAAAATGTCTCCAGCAATTACATCCATGATCCAGATGATGGCAGTTATGATCAGGGTAGCTGCCAAGGTGATCATAGTTGACTGTTGTAATTGTGCCCAGTTTGGCCAGGTCACTTTTTCCATAAGCTCCTTATAGGAGTCTTTAAAAAGCCTTGTAATTTTATCCATACTGTTATGAATTAGCACGGGCAGAGAGATTCGAACTCCCATCAACGGTTTTGGAGACCGCTATTCTGCCATTGAACTATGCCCGTATCGCCTACATTTTCGTTTAAAGAACTCTAACAAAATCACTATCGGTACAAATTCCGGTTGTTTCACATTTCTTAAATTCAAATAATAATTTAAGGCCGAAAAATCCGAAACTATCGCCTTAAGAAATCAAAAGCTATCCGCCAAATGGCGGACAGCTTTCAGATCATTGATTATTACAAAGATATAAAATCATTTGTAACATTCCGGCTCAAACTGTAAAACCCAGTTTCAGCTTCTTATTTTATAATTTCAGTCACCTGACCAGCGCCCACCGTACGGCCGCCTTCACGAATCGCAAATTTCAAACCTTTCTCCATAGCAATAGGCATAATCAACTTTACGGTAAGGGAAGTATTATCACCGGGCATCACCATTTCAGTACCTGCAGGTAATTCCACTTCGCCGGTTACGTCAGTTGTACGGAAGTAAAACTGAGGACGGTATTTATTAAAGAACGGAGTATGACGTCCACCTTCTTCTTTGCTCAAAACGTAAACTTCTCCTTTAAATTCAGTATGTGGAGTAATGGAACCGGGCTTACATATAACCATACCGCGGCGGATATCTTTTTTCTCAATCCCACGGAGTAATAATCCTGCATTATCACCTGCTTCTCCTTCTTCCAGTAATTTACGGAACATCTCAACTCCGGTCACTGTTGAGCTAAGCGGTTGAGGTATCAGACCAACGATCTCAACGGGTTCACCTACTTTAATTCTCCCTCTTTCAATTCTACCAGTTGCAACAGTTCCGCGACCTGTGATAGAGAATACGTCTTCTACAGACATAAGGAAAGGCTGATCAATCGGACGAGGAGGAAGAGGAATGTAGCTATCCACTGCATCCATTAATTCATCAATTGCTTTTACCCATTTTTCTTCTCCGGCTAAAGCACCGGTAGCAGAGCCTCTGATTATTGGTGTATTGGCACCATCAAATCCATAGAACGTTAGCAGATCACGGATCTCCATCTCTACCAGGTCCAGAAGCTCGGGATCATCCACCAGGTCAACTTTATTCATAAAGACCACCATGCGGGGAACACCAACCTGACGGGCAAGAAGAATGTGCTCTTTAGTCTGCGGCATGGGGCCATCGGTAGCAGCTACCACCAGAATTGCGCCATCCATCTGAGCAGCACCTGTGATCATGTTTTTAACATAGTCAGCGTGACCGGGGCAATCCACGTGGGCATAGTGGCGGCTTGCTGTCTGATATTCCACATGCGCTGTATTAATGGTGATACCACGTTCCTTTTCTTCAGGAGCAGCATCGATCTCATCATACTTTTTTGCTTCAGCCATACCTCTTTTTGCCAGAATAGAAGTAATCGCTGCGGTCAAAGTGGTTTTACCGTGGTCGATGTGACCAATCGTACCAACATTAAGGTGAGGTTTATCCCTCTTAAAGGTCTCTTTTGACATATTATCTCTTTTTTGTTGTGTGTTTTATCAATAATTGTTTGCTCTTTATAAAATAGTTCCCGGCTTTAACCGAAATATTTCCTTCTATTAATTTTCTTATACCCTAAAGAACTTGTTTTTTTAAGCTTCTGAGCCGTTAATGGGAATTGAACCCATGACCTTCCCGATTCCATCGGGATGCTCTGTCACTTCCGTCTCAACTTTCAAATATCTTCTGAGCCGTTAATGGGAATTGAACCCATGACCTTCCCGATTCCATCGGGATGCTCTGTCACTTCCGTCTCAACTTTCAAATATCTTCTGAGCCGTTAATGGGAATTGAACCCATGACCTTCCCGATTCCATCGGGATGCTCTGTCACTTCCGTCTCAACTTTCAAATATCTTCTGAGCCGTTAATGGGAATTGAACCCATGACCTTCCCGATTCCATCGGGATGCTCTGTCACTTCCGTCTCAACTTTCAAATATCTTCTGAGCCGTTAATGGGAATTGAACCCATGACCTTCCCGATTCCATCGGGATGCTCTGTCACTTCCGTCTCAACTTTCAAATATCTTCTGAGCCGTTAATGGGAATTGAACCCATGACCTTCCCGATTCCATCGGGATGCTCTGTCACTTCCGTCTCAACTTTCAAATATCTTCTGAGCCGTTAATGGGAATTGAACCCATGACCTTCCCGATTCCATCGGGATGCTCTGTCACTTCCGTCTCAACTTTCAAATATCTTCTGAGCCGTTAATGGGAATTGAACCCATGACCTTCCCGATTCCATCGGGATGCTCTGTCACTTCCGTCTCAACTTTCAAATATCTTCTGAGCCGTTAATGGGAATTGAACCCATGACCTCTTCCTTACCAAGGAAGTGCTCTACCACTGAGCTACAACGGCTTATCCAGTCATTGAAGTCAGTGCGTCATAAAAGCCAAATCAATTCCTGAACTGTTCGACTTGTTTGACTAACATGACCGGTATCAGCAGAGCGGAAGACGAGGCTCGAACCCGCGACCTACAGCTTGGAAGGCTGTCGCTCTACCAACTGAGCTACTTCCGCTTGTATCCGCCAAAGCTTAAACAAGGGCGGAATAATTACTTTAAAGAACTATATTTACTGTCAACCTTCGCTAATGCTTAAGTGGACGAAGTGGGCAAGGATGGATTCGAACCACCGAACTCCGAAGAGGACAGATTTACAGTCTGTTGCCGTTGGCCACTTGGCTACTTGCCCTTAAAACCTTTTTTGTCTGAATCTGATCAACGACCTTCCCGGCATATTCAGGAATACCTTAATGTCATTCTCAAAACCGACCCTGAGCCACTTGTCGGAATCGAACCAACGACCTACTGATTACAAATCAGTTGCTCTACCGGCTGAGCTAAAGTGGCAATTTCCGATGCCGCCTTTGCTCTTCCATAATCTATAACTCATGGCTTAATGGCTACGGCGGATTGAGACAATAAAGAACTACCCCAATTTTTGGGTATGCAAAAGTAAAGGAATTTGATTATTCCCAAAATTTTGATTGTAATTTTCTGCTGAAAATAAAAACAAAAAGACCCCGGTTCTTCGGGGTCTTAAATTCATTACGCAGCTTTTTTTTCTTTTCTTCGTTTGATTAATGTTACAACAGAATCGAAAGCATCATCAAAGGATGCTTCGAACGATTTACTGGTTGATTTCACAAAAAATTGGTGCCTGGGTACGTGTATTCTGATCTCAGCGATTTTGTCTTTGATGTTGTGTGCAACATTGTCGAGTTTCAGAAACACATTAACTTTCACGATGCGGTCATTAAAGAGTAACAGCTTTTGAAGCTTTTGGTGGACGTATTCTACCAATTTGTTATCCGCATCAAAGTGGACTGTCTGAATGTTTACGTTCATGATAATCGCTTTTAAATCGGTGAAACAATAAATAAAGAACTTGAAATAATTCCCATTCAAGAAATTGCCATAGTGGCCAGGATGAAATTACAAAAATTCTTTGTCGCTTAAAATAAAAATCAATTAAAATTTTTTCCGGGTGTAAGACCCGGTTTCAAGCCTTGGGATGAGCTTTTTTATAGATATTCCTGAGCTTTTCAATTGTATTATGGGTATAGATCTGAGTGGCCGCAAGGCTGCTGTGTCCCAGCAATTCTTTTACCGCATTCAGGTCAGCGCCGTTATTCATTAAATGAGTGGCAAAAGTATGACGAAGCACGTGAGGGCTTTTTTTATCAAGGGTGCTGATCTCACCCAAATATTTCTTAACCAGCAGGTAAGCATATTTGGGGTACATTTTTTTGCCCTTTTCGGTCACAAAAAGAAAGTCATCTCCTGATCCGAACTTTTCATTTTTCTGCTTTATATATTCCTTAATGCTCTCACCGGCTTCCTTATTCAAAGGGATTATCCGCTCTTTGTTCCCTTTTCCAAGCACTTTGACCTGCTGCCTGCTCAGGTCCACCTGTGTTTCTTTCAAACTTATCAATTCTGTTAACCTCATTCCGGTGTCATAAAAGAGTGTTATCAGCATCTTTGCATTCAGGCTTTTCCAGTCTTCAGCTGCAGCGTTCAATGAATTCACCAGTTGCTTTGCATCATCTTCATTGATGAACACCGGCAATCGTTTACCGATCTTTGGTGTGATGACATTGGCCATCGGTGAGTTATCAATACTCTCAATTTTCAGCAGGTATTTAAAAAAAGAACGGAGAGTGGAGATCTTTCTGTTAATGGACTTTGAAGTCATGCCGGACTCTTTCATCAGGGCCATCCAGCTGCGAATAAAGGCAGGGCTTATCTCTCTGATCTGAAGTTTGCCAAAACTGATGTCCAAATAATTGAAAAAATCAGAAAGGTCCGTCTGATAAGAAATAACCGTGTTAGCAGAATACCTTTTTTCAAAACGCAGGTAATCAATGAAGGATTGGATCTCTTTATGGTCAGATAAAGGCATAAAACAGAATAGCTGCAAAGCTATAAAACTTTGCAGCTATCTTATAATTCAGTTACTATACAACTATCCTTCTATTTTACCGCTGGCGATCTGTTGCTTATAGATTGCACGTAAGACCTGGTTGCGACGTTTTACTGAGGGCTTAGTAAAGCTCTGACGCTCTCTCAACTGCAATAGCACTTTTGACTTCTCAAACTTTTTCTTGTACTTCTTAAGTGCCTTGTCTATGTTTTCGCAATCTTTTGAATCAATAATGAGCATTGATATACCTCCTTTGGTATTTTTAGGGCAGCAAAGATAATGGTAAATTTCGAATTTTAAAATTATATAAAATACCTAAGTACACCCGCCCTTTTACCTGAAATCAGACTTAAGAGTCCGGCCAAAATTCTTTTTAATTCATAAGGAACCGGACCGGATCAGTTCCTTTGCCGGGACGACTGATATCCATCGTTCTTCTTTGCTCCTATCTTTGCCGGGATGAAGGGAACCCAATTGTCATTTATGAAGCCCTCATACTCAAAGGTATTGCACCGTTATGGTTTTGAGGTCACCCTTATCCTTTCATGGATAATCATTCAATGCCTGATCTTCTGCCGTTTCGGGATCGTAACTGATTTTGAGGCCGTAAAATATATTAATGAAGCAAAGAATTTGTTGGAAAACGGGGCAGTGAGTTCATCGAACTTCTGGCTTTATTCTACTCAAATATTCCTTATTGCCGGAGCAATAAAATTCAATACCGGGTTTTTATCTGTAGTGATTATTCAACTGACACTGAACATCATTGCCACTTACGTTTTTTATAAGTTCATAATAAAATCCGCCAACAAGGCCACTGCTTTTATCCTGACCCTTTTACTGATCTGTAATTACCCATTTCAGACTTTCAACACAGCCTTACAAACGGAATCAATCTTTTTTAGCCTTACCATAATATTCAGTTGCTATTTATTACAGATAAATAAATTGACTATAAAAAATTGCGCTATCCTGTTTTTATTTATCATCCTGATCGTTTTCACCAGGCCAACAGGATTATATTTTGTACCGGCAACAGCTCTTTATCTTTTTTTCCGATTTCTGCGTTTCCTGTCAGTTATCTTAAAACTGGCAATAATACTTCTCGTGTCCGTTGCTTTCCTTTTCTTTCTTAATATGGCTTTAGGAAGTGGCGGTGAACTGGATTTTATGTTGCCTTTCCGGGATGAAAGAATTATTTGTGGAGTGCCAATGCTCCCGTATTTCAGGGATATAAAAACATCGGAGAATCCAAATTCCATTTATGGCTTACTTTATTACATTATGCACAACTTTGATCAATTCATCAGGTTAGCCTGGTTAAAGTCAGTGGCATTTTGGGGGCTGATCAGAACTTATTACAGCACTGGCCACAATTTGTTCCTCGGCGTATATTTCTACCCATTGTTTCTTATGCTGATATTAAGTATTCCTTCCTGGTTAAAAAAAAATAAATACATACTGATATATTCGGCCTCTCTTGTTATCATAACCTGGTGTAGCGTTATTCTGACCTGTGATGACTGGCATAATCGTTTTTTTCTCACGATTGTACCTTACATTTATATTCTGTCATCACCATTCTTAAATAAACTCACCGCCAAATTCAGAAAAAATGCAGGAGCCCGGAATATTTAATCCGAAGATTTTTGACCCGAAATTCAAAATCGAGCTTAACGATCAATTTTGTAACAGTAAGCTATTCAGACATTTTATAATTGGAAGCTTCTTAAGCCCAGAATTCGCCGACCCGTTTTTTCGTCATTTTTCGGGCATTGATAAAATGAAAACTCATTACAACGGAATTAATGAGAAAAAGTCTGCACACCATTCTTTCAGCCGATTCCAAATGATTATTTCACCACATCATCTTTTAACAAGGGAAAATTATACTTGAATAGCTTGTTTAGCAGGAGTCGCATTTGATTTACATTGGTAATAGTAGGATAATAACCATAATATTTCTGATCTGGCAGATATATAGCGGCTAGATTAAAATATTTCATTTGCTCCTGCTCTTTAGATAAATTGTACCTAAATCCATGATCGCTTAATAAAAGAATAATTGGCTGTCGTGAAGACTTTTGTAAAATATAATCAACCAGGAATAAAACCCTGGTATTTGCATATTTTAAATAGCTCAAATACAACTGTTCATTCATTAAATTTGCAGGTGCTAATTTTTTTAAGTCATTCATTTCCCCTGTTGAATCGTAATAATAGGGAAAATGCGGCATCATCAGATGAGTATAGCAAAATTTAGGTTTCTTGCTTTCTTCATCAACCGCCTCAATAGTTTTTTGAAAAACCAGTTGATTATTTTTCAGATCCGAAAAAATAAAATTCTTATACGCCTCTGTCCCAGTGAAATACTCCATCAGCAAGTTATTCAGTATCTCTTTTTTGAATCTTCCCCACAGTGTTTGGGATTTGAGCAAATCAATGCCAGAAACAAGGAAAGTCTTGTTGATTAAAGAAGGATGAGAAGGGAAGTCAAAAATTGAATTATTAAAAAATAAATATCCCTCCTTTTGAAAAATCCTAAGGACAGTTGAACCTGAAATAGCCTTATAGCAATAATTCAAGTTCTTATCAGAATACTCATAATCTCTCAAAGAAAGATACTTCATATTCAGTAGTGAAGTAATGGAAAAAGGGGTTTTATCATAATTTGACCTACTACTATCCATCACATAAAATTGTCTGTCACTTATTTGATTTAAAAAATACGAATTATCATAATTAAAAGTTGATTTCAGTTCTATATTCCCCGCATAATCATCAAGAATAATCAAATATACATCTGGCTTAGGGCAATTTTCACAATAATTAATAACGGCTTCGTAAGGTTTACTACTGATCGACTTATAAAAAACAATACCAATGTCTATGAAAATGAGAATTGAAGCCGTAAAATTCAAAAAGAGTATAAGTCGCTCACTAATTACTTTCTTTTTTAGAAGTCTCATACTAAAATACCATACAACAGCAAACAATGGAAACAAAAACCTATATCGGGCGAAAAGGGTATTTACAAAAACGAGCTTAAAAAAATCTTCGACTGCGCCAAAAAAAAGAAATAAAAATAAAGTGATGAATGAAGCGAATAAGCTCTTTTTAATATCCCTGAAAAAAAGAAAAAAAAATCCTGCAAAACTTATTTCATAAACTAAATATTCTCCCAATAATTTTATTGCATCAATAACCGGGATATAAGAAAAATGCTGTTGAAATCCATGAAGAATAAAAAAAGTGGGCAATAAGAATATTAATAAAAAATACTTTTTAAAACTCCAAAGTAAGGATATTCTAAAAGATTGAATTAAGGGGACCACACTGCTATTGATTTATAAACTAAGAAATTTTTCTCAGCCGAACAAGAAATATGCCCAAATTTAGTTTTTATGTACAATATGACCCGATGTTTTTTTGTATCTAGGTTAGATAGCATATTAGACCCCTAAAACTCTTTAATGAGAATCTAAAGATGAAAGCGGAATCTTATGATAATATCTAACTTGATCTAACGACTTATCACTAAATTGATTCTAATTTTTGCCTCTTGGCTGTCCTGCTTTTAAAAATTACCTGATGAACATTTTGTGCAACATTTGATCCCATAGCCCTTATCCAGTTATTAACAGGCTGTTCAAATGCTTTATAAATAAGGACTGAGAGTGACTGCAATAAAATAAATAGCACAACAATATTTCTCCCGATATACTTCTCAATCCCGCTCGCAATAACGCCGGTGTGAATCAGAAAGAGTACATAGGAACTCTTTCCAAGAAGTTGAAGCAATTGCAAATTTAGTATTCTCCGAAGTATTGATCTCTCCCGGATAAGCCCATAAAAGAAAATCATGACTGTAATAGGAAAGATAATATTCGAAAGAAAAATACCCGACCACATTTCAGCAGCTCCTTTTTTAAAATACAAACTAAGAATTGCAATCAATAGAACAATTACCAACATCCCTATCAAACCCAACACGGTGTAAATAGGGATGGAGCTTTTATAATTCAAAATCCTCTTAAAACTAATTCTTCCTGAAATGTATAATGCAAGCCATATACCTAAATAGAATTCAAGGCATCTTCCGAAAAATGTTGCAAAAAAGGTAAACCTGGCGCTATCAAAAAAGCCTTCAACCGGCGAAATGGTGAATATGGCAACCAGCACAGCACCAATCAACCACCAGAAAAGAACCTGTTTAAATAAAACACCTTTATTTTTAAAATATACAAAGATGAAAGGAGAAAAGAAATAAAAGAACTCTTCCACAGTGAGGCTCCAGGTAGGGCCTATCCCGGTAAGATGATATTGGGAGGACAATCCCTTAAGAAAAGAAATGTTTAAAAGATAGGTCCCAAAAGATGAGTCAGTATCAACTCCTTTGATATTCCAGATCAGGAAACTTAGTGTAACAATTATAAAGAAAGTGGGATAGATCTTTGCAAACCTTCTGATGTAATAAGTGAAAAGGAAACTCTTTTTCAGTTCAGCATTGTTGAAATATTTATAACAGATCACAAATCCGCTTAAAACAAAAAATACCTGGACTCCGAGAAAAAGCTGATTAAAAACTGCGTTTATAAAAGGACTATTAATCGGCAACCTGCTACTGTAATGAAATAAAAAGATCATCAAAACAGCAAAGAATCTTATCCCTGTAAGAGATTGAGTCCCTTTGGAGGTCATTGATATTGGATTTTATAAGTCGGTTCTTTTTAGGCTGATTATCAGTAATATATCCTTAACTTACTGATAATGCCGAGGCTAAACCAAACCCCTCAAAACTTATTAACGCATCAGATACATCTTTCCGTATCCCCTGGTAAAATATTTATCCGTATTATCACCTTCTGCCTTGTATTTATCAAGTGATTTTCCGTTCAAATTCGTCACCACCCTGTATAAATAAATACCATTAGCCAGTTTTTGTCCATACTGATCCGTGCCATCCCATTTGAACTCTGTAATATTCCTTCCTATATGCAAGGGGCCAAGTTCATCTTTGGTGATCTCTCTGACAATCCTGCCGGTTACGGTCATAATTTCGATCTTGATGTTTTGCGGCACTTCACTGCCGGTGACCGTAAATACAAATGCCGTTGAAGTTGTGAATGGATTTGGGTAATTCAACATGTTTGAGATCATCGGCTTGTTGATCACTTCAAAAGCGACTCGGTATTCAATATTTCCCGCAGCATTATTACTTCTGTCTTTTCCTGTCACGATCAACTGGTACACACCATCCTCAGGGAAATATGGCTTTAAATTTATTGAAGCCGTGTTATCGGTATTAGGAGCCTGCCCTGCCGGTAAGAACTGTAAAGTGTCACTATTGAAGTTAAACCGGTGCAAGGATCCATCCGGATAAAGAACCTGAAGGGTGAGCAGGCTGGTGTCATTCAGAATCATCCATTTCGACTCATCTTTTAACTTAACAAGAATATCCGGCTTTGATGATACAATATCATTGTTTAAGATATGAACACCGTCAAATGTAACATCCAGCAATGGATTAAGACTATCGGGTTTCACATAAAAATCCCTGTAGGCAAAATTGTTGAAATGATATTGTTCCAGTTGATCATTATCCGGGTTAACTTCTATATAAAGGGTATTTGATCCCGGTAAGTTCTCGGTCTTGATGACACCTCCGGCCTGTAAAGTGTCTCCAACAGGTAAAGGCCTCCTTCTGGGAAGAGGAATTATATTTGGAATATTGTTCTTGTCCGTAACCACCATTTTGACTTTCAAACTATCAAAGGCAGCATCACTTATATTTTTAAAGGCAGCTTTGAATTCAAAGGGCTCCCCAACATCCACCGTGTCTTTTGTTTGAAGATAAATATTAGGAGCTATTGCGCCTTCGGGGGCAGGTGTGTATAACAATTCCCAATACCTCAATCCATAAGGTGTATGCTTAACCGAATCTAAAGTGCGCAACTTTAACTGCGCATAAGGAAAGGTTTGTGCATCAATAGATGAGATGTCGAAATCTTGCTGAGATTGATCAATATTGTTAAAAAGCACTGATTTGCTACCATCGGTTCTCACTCCGATCAGATCTATGGTCGGATCTTCACCCGGGTTTGCATCTGCAATTCCGTTCCAACGTAATTTTTTCCATGCTTTAGCCGGACCGAATACAGGTGAAGTGACATACCCAAGCGTGTCAGGAGTATAGCAGTCCAAAGACATAGTGATCGCATCATTAATTCCTTCGCTGAAGACATATCGAGGAGTGAAACTCCCTGCATCGTTTTTCTTATATACAAATATCCAAGCTCTAGGCCTATAAAATGAATCAATTCCTGTAAAACCCTGGCTGAGTAGTCGTTCATACATAGAATTACCAGACCCCAAGTAAGATGTGTCTCCTTTCCAGTCATTCGCGTATGTATTACTGGCTGGGTCGGTCCCTGACATATTACGGACGACAACATAAGAACCATCCGGAATCATATCCATGAACTCAACAATTTTCCTACGTTTATTGGGATCAAGAATGTTATATTGGAAATTATACATCCTATTTGTACCACAGATGTCATCACTGCCATATTGCCCGGGTCCTGGTACAGCATTGAACCAGGGTTGAAAGGTCACAGGATCCAACACATTAAAGACAATATTAGATATACCACAAACACTCTGGATCTTGGCAGCTCCGTCATTATTGATCTCAATGGAAAATCCAATTGCTGTTGAAACGGATGAAGGGAATACTCCACTGCGTATGAACAGCGTGTTCAGCATAGAACCATAACTCAGCGACCTGCTTGACGAATCCACGATCAATCCTTCTTTGGCTGATTTTAAATGTTGATAATAATGAGCCTGGCTGAATCCGAAATCAGCATCATGAATATACTGGAAAGATGCAGTGTTCCAAACGGGATCTCCGCTTGCAGGTACCGGTGCGACCCTCCAATAATATACAGTGCTGTCTGTAAAAGAAAATCCCGGTGTAAACTCCAGCAGCCCACCCTTACTGCTTATGGTCTGGCCAAATTTAAATGGAGAATTAAATAATTCTGTGGTATCTATCTCCATCCTGTATTGTTTCTGCACTGCAAAGGGGTTTGCTGTTGAAGCCAACAGTTTTATATTTTGTTTACCCACTATTGCATAATCATAAGGATAAACCAGCTTTGCTTCATCTTCATAGATCACAATATCTTTAGTAATGGAGTTATTGTTTTTATACAGTTCATCTATTTCATTATCCGGATCTATGGTAATGGATATCTTGTTTAAGCCTTTATCTCTGGTCGCTACAATCGGAATGTCGATAGTAAGTGTATCGCTGTATCTTATCCCTGGGATCGTATCTCTTTCCACCACCACTGTACTCAGATCAGGATAAGTTCTTTTCACTTCAATTACTACATTTCTGTTGATCGCTTCACCCAGATTGAGTACTGCAGCTTTGATCGTAAAATGATCTGCAGCAACTGATATGAACTGAGGAGAAACTTTTACCATCGGATCTTCGATTACATAATCAGGTTTGGGGAAGGTATTCAGCCGGATCGCCGGATCACCGTTCAGCATGATCTGTTCACAATGGAACCGGGCATAAAAATCATTCTGTGTGGTAATATCAAAAGTTCTTTCTATGGATTTGTTCAAAATCTCACCAAATGTTTTACCGTAGGATCCTCTTGCCATCTCCTTATACATCTGGTTGATAATGATATCCAGGTATTGAACAATACTGTAATAAGAATTTGCCAAAAATCCGACTGCTCCATGCTGATCAGCCAGGATAAACTTATCCGAAATTGAAGACTTGGTCAGAAGGCGTTGTGCATTGAAATCAAAAATATTCCCGGCCAGGCATCCCATCACCATCATGAAAGGATACTTGCCGTTATTGTCATATTCATTAGGATTATCCAGGTTAAACTCCAGAGTAGTGGAAGAAGAATGTCCGAAGTAAGTAAGGAGCCCGATACCTTTTTGGAACATTCCATTAATATCAGCTCCGCTCACCTGCTGTATCACTTCTGCGGAGCTTTTGGTAAACGTTGTCACATTGGCGCCGAAGAGAGTGTCTGAGATGATCTGCTTATAAATATCCATCCTGTTCTTCAACTCTTGTTGAAGGATGGGCTCATTTGCACCGACAAGATGTAAAACGTTTTTCATCCATGCCTTGTCCTGTACCGTGTTATAAGAAGCAGAGGCCGCCTGTAATTGTTCATATTGCACAACCTTGTTATAATAAGGAATGATCTCGTCTGCACTGATCACAGAAAGTCTGCCAATGGGAGTAAGAGGAATATTATTCCCCGGTTCGATGCAGAATAAATTATCGGATGCAGGATTCCCAAAAGTCGGAACAAAAAACAGCTTGTCAATATTCGGATCATTCTCTCTTGCCCTGAACTGATTATAGGTCATCCCCTTCCCAATCAGAAAGACTTCTCTGAGCGGCATCCCGAAATGCGCTCTTGCCCATCTGATAAAATTCTGTATAGCCAGGGGATCCATTTTAATTCCATAAGCAAACTGGTCCACCAATTCATCAACAAAATAAATTTTTGCGTCGTAAGAACCACCGGCCGGCGAACTTCTGTAATCCCTGTACTCTTCTATCGGGTGTGATCCGTTCGTTGCATTCATTAAAGCCTTATTCGTGATCATCAGGTAGTCACCCTGATTGGCTGTTTGAGAAAAATCCACGAAATTCCTTTGCTGGAATGCTGTGACTGATTTAATTGTTGCCGGAGCCTGACTTACCAGCAAAAGTTTTCTGTCAACAGCCGAAGGAAGTAATTCTATTTTGATCAGAGCCGGATTGCTGATATCGGCTACATATCTTGTTCCGTTAGTAAGGTCATATAACACCGGCACCTGACCTCCCCGGTTAAAATTGGATATTTCCAGATAATTCCCGGTAGCACTCGCCGGTAATTCGAACATGAAATTTGTAGCATTACCAAAATTGAATTTTCTTGGATATGTCAGCTCAAACTGAGCCACCACCATCCGGTCTGGCTTTTTGGATGCATGGTTGATGATGCTGACAGCAGCAGACCCGGTATTGATCAATGAAGTGCTAATTGAGGTATTCGCTTTCACATAGTCATAGAAATCCATTGTTTGGGTCATTATACTTGATGCGTTGATCTGAACTTCAAAATTTCTCGTATTCAAAGCATTCCCTGCAGCATTGATCTTAAACACCGACTGGGGTGCATCCATATCAGTATAAGGAAATAGATTGGTGAAGTTGGTTGCAAGTACAACATTACTATCAATATCCCCTGAAGACCATCCTTCACCCTGGTCATAAGAGGAAGAATAGACATACTCTCCTACCACGGCAGCAAAACCAGCGTTTATTTTGCTCTTATAATAATTGCCTACCGTGTACATAAAATACGGCTCAGGGGTTAGTGTCCCCGAAATATTATTTGCTACAGGATTCAATCTTAAATTACTGCTGCCCGGATTTACGGTAAGAAAGAAAGCTGCAGTGTCCGTTTGCAAACTGTATTTGTTACTGAGTTGAAAATCGGATTGCCTGTATAAAGCGTTATCAGGTTTCCCGTCATTCATTTCTCCCCAAAACTCAATATAGTCTGAAGTACCCAGAACACCTGTTTGAACTGAAGTGTACAAAGAAATTTCCTTTCCGTTCCTCCACAATTGAAAATCCTGTGCCGGCACATTATCTAATCCGATCGAAACAAGCGCAGGCTGCGTAATACGGTATAAACCCGTCGCTCCCACTTTAAACTTATAATAGGTTTTCCCGTAATCAATCCATTCATTGTTATATACCTGTGACTGAGCGGCCAGGTTTAAAGACAGCAATATGAAAAATATAATACGTTTCATCATTCGGATATTGATAGAGGTGCAGATTTATTTTTTCTTTTTATTCTTATCGTTCACCATATTCAACTTCAATGAAAAGACATGTGTGAACAACGGATTGGATTGGTTTGCCAGGTTAGTAAATGCATAATCAATCATCACGTTCGATATTCTGAATCCTGTGCCGATACTTGGCTGATAAATCCACACTTTCTTTTGATTCAAAGTATCTCCATCAGATAAAGCTTTCTGGAAATTATTGATCCCTGCTCTCAGAAAGAAAATGTTATTCAGGTTATATTCCAGACCGATCTTCGGATCAATACTGATCGGATTTGAACTGATTACCGTATTTCTTTTTCCGTCAAATGTCACATCCAGATCTGCTTCTGCCAGTAAACCTGACTTCTTACTTAATTGAAAATTGCGGGCTGCTGCCAGAATGAGTCGGGGGGCCGTGATCTCTGTTGATTTAACAGGGATATCATTGTTTGTCAGGTATAAGACTTCTTTTTCTTCATCAGAGAAATTGAATGTCCATGCATTGAAAGTGCTGGTAAGGTCACGGCCTACGATCCCAAACTTCCATTGGTCATGCATGATCTGGACACCTGCATCCAGCCCGAAACCCCAGGCTTTTGCAAATTTTCCCACGCCACGGTAAATCACTTTTGCGTTTAAGCCAAAATGAACATTTTTATTCCCGCTCTCTTTCAGTTTCTGAGCAAAGGATAATAGAAATGCATAATCAGCGGAAGAAAATGATTGTATGTTATTGTAGTTGATCGATCCATCAGGCTCTACCAAAAACAACGTATTCATAATATCATCAACTGCAAAGCGAAGGCCGGTAATCCCAATCGTTCTTTTATTATTTGAAGTTGGGAAAACAATACTGGCAAAATCATATTTACCGATGCCGGCAAAATATTCAGCATGCATCAGGTTCAGCTCAGGATGATCTTTCACTCCCACCAACCCGGCAGGATTCCAGTATCCGGACGTTCCATCCATTACTGAAGCAGCCTGTGCGCTACCCATTCCTAAACCACGGGCTCCGGCTCCAATGTTTAAAAATTCATTGGAATATTTCCTGAATTGTGCAACAGCACTCAAACAGCAAAATGCAAGGGATAGGGTCAGATAAAGCTTGGTTAGTTTCATTCGGACAATTTTCAATAAGCATTTGAATTATATTGCTTTCATAAGGTAGAGCGGTGTCGTAAAATTAATCTTTAGGCACTGAATTACATAGGCTCGATGCCAGAAAGACTATCAGTTGAAAACGAATAATTTAGAAAAATATTGCACCTTCCCCTATCCAAGCAGTTTCTGTTATATTTTTGCACGATTGAAGCCGGGTTTCCGGTATTTAAACTGCAAATCATAGACTTAGATATGGGATTGATAGACGAATTGCAATGGAGAGGCATGATCCAGGATATCATGCCGGGTACTGAGGATCAACTCAATAAAGAGATGACTGCCGGATATATCGGCTTTGACCCAACAGCTGAATCCTTACATATCGGCAGCCTGGTGCCCATACTGTTACTGGTTCATTTGCAAAAAGCAGGGCACAAGCCTATCGCCCTTGTTGGTGGAGCAACCGGGATGGTCGGGGATCCAAGTGGTAAGAGCAAAGAAAGAAATCTGCTGAGCGAAGAAGTATTAAGAAAGAATGAATCCGGGGTAAGAAATCAGTTGATGAAGTTTCTCGATTTTGATCCTTCCAAAAAAAACTGTGCCGAAATGGTCAATAACTATGACTGGTTCAAAGAAATGCGTTTTCTTGATTTCATTCGTGATACAGGTAAGCACATCACCGTGAATTATATGATGGCAAAGGATAGTGTAAAAAAAAGAATTGAAGGAGAAGCCGGTCTAAGTTTCACCGAATTCTCTTATCAGTTGATACAGGGCTACGATTATTATTGGCTGTACCAAAATAAAAACTGCAAACTTCAGATGGGCGGTAGTGACCAGTGGGGTAATATTGTTACAGGGACTGAACTGATCCGTAAAAAAGCAGGCGGTGAAGCTTTTGCTTTTACATGCCCTTTGATCACAAAGGCAGACGGAAGCAAATTCGGAAAATCGGAACGGGGAAATATCTGGCTGGACGGGAGCAAAACCTCGCCATATCAATTCTATCAGTTCTGGCTGAATTCAAGCGATGAAGATGCGGAAAAGTGGATCAAACTATTCACCTTTCTCTCCCGTGATGCCATTCACATGCTGATACATGAACATCATTCAGATCCTTCTTCAAGAGTGTTACAGAAAACCCTGGCACAGGAGATCACCACTTTTGTACACGGAAAAGAAGAATATGAAAAAGCTGTAGCCACAACAGAAAAACTTTTCGCTAATCAAAATGCTCCGGCTGAGAGCCTGAGTGCAGAAGACCTGGAAGGTATGGAAGGGGTCATAAAGTCTGAATACCCGATGAATAAATTAAATGAAGGAATTGACGTAGTGAGTTTTCTATCCGAAACAAAAATTTTTCCCAGTAAAGGAGAAGCGAGAAAAATGATCCAGGGCGGCGGCGTCAGTATCAACCGGAAAAAAGTGGAAGATGAAAAAATCAGGATAGAAAAAAAATTATTGCTTCAGGATAAATATCTTTTGATTCAAAAAGGGAAAAAGAACTATTACCTCGTCAGTTTTAACTAAATGACTATTGAAAAAAGTCTATTTCATCAGCGGACTCGGAGCCGACAGAAGGGTCTTCACTTATCTGGACCTCAGTTTCTGTAAGCCTGTTTTTATTGACTGGATAGAGCCATTGAAAAAAGAATCCCTGGAATCCTATGCACACCGCCTTCTTGCCCTGATACCCGAAAACGATCCGGCAATTGTTGGAGTGTCTTTCGGGGGAATGCTGGTCACTGAAATGGCAAAAGAAAATCCTTCAATAAAAGGCATAATTATTTCCAGCAATAAAACAAAAGATGAATTTCCGGGTTACCTAAGGTTAATGAAATTTTTTCCTGTTTACCGGTGGATACCCAACAAACTATTGACGAGAACACTTCTCACATTAAGCTGGATACTGGGTGTTAAAAAAGAAAACCAAAAAAAAGAACTTCGGAAAATAATCATTGACAGTGATATGAGCTTTATAAAATGGGCTCTGGGTTCTATCTTCAATTGGAAAAACCGGACCGTTCCACCCAACCTGGTACATATACATGGTACAGCAGATAAACTTTTACCCTACCGCTTTGTGAAAGCAGACTATACTGTAAAAGGCGGCACTCATGTGATGACCATGAATAAAGCCGATGAAATATCCGGCATCCTGAAAAGCTTATTGAAGTGACTTAATTGCGCCCCACATCTCCTTCGCAACTAACTCATTTCCCATCTCATTCAGATGTACTCCATCCACAGTAAGAATGCCCTGATCTTTATTTTCAGGATTATTTTTCAGATCATATTCCAGAAAAAGTTTTCTCAGATCAATAAGCTTCAGGCTATTCCTTTTTGAAAGGCTTCTAACGATACCAGAATACTGATCCAATTCCTTATCCTGCGGATTACTCAGGCCGGTCTTTTCTCCTAAAACAGCCGGAGTGCATAAGATAACTTTGCTGCCAATTGCTTTCAGCTTATCAATAATGGCCTGATAAAATTTTCCGAACTTATCCGCATCAGTGCCTGTATGCAAAACGGCTTTATGCCAGACATCATTCACCCCAATAAAAATGATCACAATATCTGGTCTTTTGCTTAATACATCGTTATCCAAACGCAGGTAAAGATCATACACTTTATTGCCACCAATACCTGCTCCGATAAAATCATATTGGCCGGTTCTTCCTTCACTTTTGCACATGCGTTCAATACTTGTGATATATCCGCCGGGTTGTGCACCAAACTCAGTAATAGAATCTCCGAAGAAGATTACTTTGTTTTTATTTTGTGGCATAAAAAGTAATAAAGCTAACATTGTTGATAAAGAAAAAAACATCTTCATATAATTCCAATCTTGATTTCACTTAAACTGCATGGTAAGATAATAAACAACAATGCCTGCCAGTGCGATCAGGCCGCCCCACAAAGCAAACCACCCTGTGGATAAAAATATAAATAACCAGATGATCATTGATAAGATCACCGGTATGGGATACAATGACATTTTGAATGGAAGGTCAGCGGTTCCAAACCGCTTACGCAGCAACACTACTCCTACTGCCTGCCCGATGAACTGAACCAGAATTCTCATTGCCAGTATGGAGCTGATCACATCCACTAATCTGAACGTCAAACTGAATACCAGGCCAAGTCCACACAAAAAAATCAGCGAAACATAAGGGAATTTCTTAGTGTGGTGCAGTTTAGAGAATAGTTTAAAAAAATTATTATCAACCGCAGCAGCATAAGGCACTCTGGAATAGCCCAACACCACCGCAAATAAAGAAGCCATGGCGATCCACAGGATGAGTACCGTTACGACTACTCCTGCTTTGTAGCCATAGATCTGCGACATAAAAGTGCTTACCAGATATTTGTCATCTTCTCTCACCGATTGCCAGGGAACCACACCCATCACACTTACATTCATCAGCAGATAGAGAATCGCAATGCCGGAGATAGAAATAAATATGCTTTGAGGAATATTTTTTTCAGGCCTTTTTATTTCCCCTCCCAAGTGACAGACATTATAATAACCGAGATAACTGTAAATAGTGTTTACGGATCCTTGTCCTATCGCAGCCCAGAATGCAAGAGAGAAAAAAGAACTTGTTTGTTCAGGCAAAAAAGGGATCGAATGATGTTGATGGGTCAATCCGCTTATGATGATCCATAAAACGGTGAGCACTACCACCGACCATAAAGCCACCGAGATCTTGCCGACCGTTTCAATTTTCCTGTATAATAAAATAAATATCAATATCACTAACCCGCCTGAAACCAGCTTCTGTTGGAAAACATTCAGATCCACAAGAAATGAAAGATATTGAGCAAATCCTATAGCGCCGGAAGCAACCACCAAAGGAGCTTGTATTGCTGTTTGCCAGACAAACAAAAAGCTCATCAGCCTTCCTCCCTTTTCACCAAACGCTATACGGTGAAAATTATAAGTGCCCCCCGCAAGCGGATACTTTGCCCCTAATTCACTCCATATCATTGCATCAATAAAAGCAGTGAAAGCCCCAAACAGCCAGGCCCACAAAAACAAACCATTTTGAAAACGGCTGACCACCAGTGGCATGACCACAAACGGCCCAATGCCCACCATGTCTATCATATTAATGGAAGTGGCCTGAAGCAGGTTGAGTTTCCGGTTGGCTTGTGGTAAAGACAATGAGATTCAAAATTTTTAAATACAGCTATTCTCTAAACCTGTGCAAACTTCCGGATCCCATCTACCAGTAGATCAAGATTACCAGGAGTAGTATAAACATTGGGGGTGATCCTTACGCCATGAATATTTTCCCATTCTATTGCCACCGTATGAATTTTATATTTATCGAATAAGAATGATTCGAGTTCTCCCGGTTTTTTACCCTCAATACCAACATTCCCGATGGCACAACCCCATTTCGGGTCCAATGAAGTATTCAGCTTCACTTTAGGAACATCCTTTACTTTTTCCATCCAGTAATTCTTCAGATAATGAAGCCGTTTTTCTTTTCGCTCGATCCCGATCATTTCATGAAACTCCAAAGCCTTGCCTATGGCCTGCTCAATAAAGAACGGTCTTGTTCCCAATGCTTCAAATTTGCGGATGTCTTCACTTTTCGGATCGCCGGCAGCAAACAAAGGATAGAGGTCTTTGATCTTTCCTTTTTTGACAAACATCATTCCGCTTCCGATAGGAGCAAACAGCCATTTGTGCAGGCTGCTGGCAAAATAATCGCAATCAAGATCAGATATCTTGAAATCAAAATGAGCAAAACTGTGGGCGCCATCCACCACTACTTCTATTCCTCTTTTATGCGCTTCATCTGCAATTTTTCTTACGGGTAAAATCTGCCCGTTCCAGTTAATGATATGAGTGAGGTGTACCACTTTTGTTTTGGGAGTAAATGCCTCTACGTACTTGCGGACAAGATACTTCTCATCTTCACTGGGAAGATCCAGATTAATCCAAACCATTTTGATCCCGTCTCTCAATTGCCTTTGTTTGTAAGCATTGATCATGTTCGGGTAATCCTGCTTCGCAGCTACCACTTCATCACCTGATTTCAGCGGTAAACCAAAGATTACCGTTTCCAAGCCTTCCGATGAATTACGGTTAATGGCAACTTCCTCAGCAGAACATCCTGCAGCTTTGGCCAGGTTTCTTCTCAATGGCTCTCTTCCCTGATCCAGAATCCTCCACATAAAGTAACTGGGAGCTTCATTGCTGAGATCATAAAAACGTTTCATAGCATCCTGAACAGTCCTGGGGGCAGGAGACACACCTCCGTTATTCAAATTAATGATACCGGGCGAAACAGTAAAAGACTGCTGAATATAATACCAGAAGTCCTCTTCTGTTGCCAGTTCATCCGGCGCTATACCTTCCGCATCCCTCAAAGCTTTTTCCAGGTTTCGGCTCCATCCGGGATTTGACACCGAAGTAAAAAAAGCAAAAGCAGAAAAAGCGCCGGCTTTTTTCAAAAAACGGCGACGGTTTTGTACACTCATAGCAGATAATTTATCACTAAATGTAGGAAAAAAACAAGCTATAAACTTCAGGCATCAATATGCTTAAATCAATTTGGGAAGAACGGATAGTCAGCTTATTTTTGCGTCCCGTCAATTCTGACGTGGATCGGAAACCGGATTGGCCCATGGTGTAATGGTAGCACTACAGATTTTGGTTCTGTCTGTTAAGGTTCGAATCCTTATGGGCCAACAAACGCTCTGGTTCCGGAAGGTATTTGCAATTGCCCGATAGTATAATGGTAGTACGAGAGATTCTGGCTCTCTATGTCAGGGTTCGAATCCTTGTCGGGCAACTCTTTGTAAATAATATTTTTCCACAATACAATACCTGCTTTCTAAATCTCCTTATCTTGTAATTACAAATTATTTTAACATGAAGGCTCTTCTTATTACCGTATTGCTGCTGGCCGGCTATTCCGTCTTCTCTCAGGAATGCACCGATTTTTATTATATGCAAAACAACAAGACTATTGAAATGACGATCACAAACAAAAAAAGAAAAGAGGTCGGCAAGGTAGTCTATACGGTTTCCGATGTAAAAAAATCCGGAGAAACAGTTACTTCCACTGTCACTTCAGTAATGATAAATGATAAAGGAGAAGCCGGTTCCAAAGCCACTAATAATATCAGATGTGTGGGCGGCATCATCATGATGGATATGAAAATGTTTATTCCCTCTGCCCAACAGGAACAAATGGGTGATGTTTCAGCAACCGGCCAGGCATCTTTTCTTGAATATCCTTCCAATATGAAAGAAGGGGATGTGCTGAAAGATGGCCAGTTCAGCATGGACTTTAAGACACAAAGCGGGATAGGCGCACACATCAGCATAGATATTACCAAAAGGAAGGTCGTGGGCAAAGAAAGTGTCACTACTCCTGCCGGAACCTGGGAATGCTTCAAAATAAACTATCACAGTAAGCTCATTTTTAAAATGGGTATCGGCTTACCTATCAATAGCGATATTACGGAATGGTATGCACCGGGGTTTGGTATAGTAAAGACTGAGTCTAAAACAGGGAATACTGAAATCACATCTATCAAATAGCATTACCGAAACAAAGAGAATTCAAACACGCTAGAAATTATTTCCGGAGTCAGCAAGTACTGGCAGCAATTTGTCTTTTTCAGAAACAATTTCCCTTCCCGGGGGGATCTTCCAGTCTATATGCAGTGAAGGATCATTATACAAGATCCCGGCTTCACTTTCCTTATTATAAAAATTATCGCACTTATAAAGGACCACAGCTCTTTCGCTTAAAACTGAAAAACCATGTGCAAAACCTTTGGGAATGAACATTTGCTTATTGTTTACCGGGGACAACTCAATGCTGAAATACTTACCGTAAGTGGAAGAGCCTTTCCGGATATCAACCACAACATCCAGGATGACACCTTCCAGCACTCTCACCAATTTTGCCTGCGCATGCGGGTTTCTTTGAAAATGCAGTCCGCGAATCACTCCATAAGTTGAAGAAGATTGGTTGTCCTGCACCCAACGGTGATCAATCCCATGTTGCTTAAACAAATTCTCATTGTACGATTCGAAAAAATATCCCCGGCTGTCTTCGAATATTTTCGGTTCAAATACAAATAATCCTTTAAAGTCCGTCCCGTAAAAAGGCATATTACAAACTCCAGTAATTTCTTTTATTAATCTTATCTCTGTAAATTCCTTTCAAATCCACAATTAAGGCATCAGGCCTGCTTATGGATGAAAAATATTCATCATCGAGCGCAAGATAAGAATTATGAGGAACGGTGACAATTACTGCATCATAATCATCGCCGGGAGTTTCCACAAGCCCAAACCCATATTCATGCATCAGTTCACTTGAGTCTGCAAAAGGGTCTTCTACATCCACATTCACATAATAGGATTTTAATACCCTGACCACATCTGCCACTTTGGAATTCCGGATGTCGCTAACATTCTCTTTGAAAGTAGCTCCTTTCACCAATACCTTCGATTTCTTGACATCACCCGAAATCTTTATGATATGTCTTAAAACTTTTTGTGCCACATATCCGCCCATGCTGTCATTGATGCTACGTCCTGAAAGTATCACTTTTGGCGTGTATCCCAATTCCTGTGCTTTGTGAGTAAGGTAATACGGATCCACTCCGATACAATGGCCTCCGACAAGTCCGGGATGGAACTTGAGAAAATTCCATTTTGTGCCCGCAGCAGTCAATACATCATAGGTGTTGATACCCATTTTGTCAAAGATCACGGACAGTTCGTTCATCAATGCGATATTGAGGTCTCGCTGAGTATTTTCAATGATCTTGGCAGCCTCTGCCACTTTGATGGAAGGAGCTCTGTGTACACCTGCTTTTACCACCAGTTCATACACTTTTGCAATTTGCTCAAGTGACTCGGCATCAGAGCCGGACACCACTTTCACTATACTAGCCAGTGTATGTGCCTTATCACCCGGGTTGATCCTTTCAGGCGAATAGCCGAGTTTAAAATCGGCCACATTTTTAAGCCCTGAGAGTTTTTCAATTATCGGCAGGCAATCTTCTTCGGTACAGCCCGGATATACCGTGGATTCAAATACAACATAATCTCCTTTTTTGATCACTTTGCCAACTGTCTCTGAAGCTTTCTTCACAGGGACCAGGTCGGGAACATTTGAATCATCTACCGGAGTGGGAACGGCCACAATAAAAAATCTTGCCTCACGCAGAATATCCAAAGAGCTGGTAAAAACTATATCAGAATTCTGAAAATCCTCTTTACCCAATTCATTGCTCGGATCAATACCCTGCTTCATCATTCCGATACGTTTTTCATTGATATCGAAACCGATCACCGAGATCTTTTTGGCAAATTCCAGTGCGATCGGCAGCCCCACATAGCCAAGCCCGATCACCGCTAACTTTGATTTTTTGCTGATTAAATCTTCATATATCATACGCTGGTCAAAATGGTTTATTTATTACTAACGAATTTCTTAGGCTGTTTATTCCATTCATCAGGGGGAAGTGATTTGAAATAGTCATAAGTTATTTTTAGCCCTTCACTACGCTTTACTTTAGGCTCCCACCCCAGCAACTCTTTGGCTTTTGTAATATCAGGCTCCCGCTGTTTGGGATCATCCACCGGCAATGGTTTAAAAACAATTTTTACTTTTCTGCCTGTCAGTTCCAATATTTCATGGGCAAAATCAAGCAAAGAAATTTCATCAGGGTTTCCGATGTTAACGGGCAAATGATAATCGCTGAGTAGTAATCTATAAATACCTTCAACGAGATCATCCACAAAACAAAAACTTCTTGTCTGCGAGCCGTCGCCAAATACGGTAAGGTCTTCCCCACGAAGCGCCTGGCCGATAAAAGCAGGCAATGCCCTCCCGTCATTCAATCGCATTCTGGGGCCATAGGTGTTGAATATTCGTACTATCCTTGTATCGAGATCATGGAAATTATGGTACGCCATGGTGATCGCCTCCATGTAACGCTTTGCTTCATCATAAACTCCTCTCGGCCCTACGGGATTTACATTGCCCCAATATTCTTCATGTTGCGGATGTACCAAAGGATCACCATATACTTCACTCGTTGAAGCCACCAACATCCTGGCTTTCTTTGACTTTGCAAGGCCCAGGCAGTTATGAGTACCCATGGCTCCTACTTTTAGTGTCTGAATGGGAATTTTCAGATAATCAATGGGACTGGCAGGTGAAGCGAAATGCAAAATATAATCCAGGTGGCCGGGAACATGAATGAACTTGGTCACATCATGATGGTAGAATTCAAACTGCTCCAGTTTAAAAAGATGATGGATATTGGCCAGGTCACCCGTAATGAGATTATCCATCCCGATCACATGATATCCTTCTTTTATAAAGCGGTCGCATAAATGCGATCCCAAAAAGCCTGCAGCCCCTGTAATTAAAACTCTTTTTCGTTCCATAAGTTGGTTAGTTCACAATTGATCTGCCGATACTTTCATAATGAAAACCATACTCACGCATATCATCCAGATCAAAAAGATTACGGCCGTCAAAGATCACTTTATTCTTCAGACTGCCTGCCATCCTCTGAAAATCGGGATTGCGGAATTCATTCCATTCCGTTGCAATGATCAAAGCATCTGCTCCGGTCAAACATTCGTATTGACTGGTGGCATATTCAATTTTATCACCCAGTTTTGTCTTCACGTTTTTCATTGCTTCAGGGTCAAAGGCACAGACTGTTGCCCCACACTTCAGCAACTCATTAATAACTTCCAAAGCAGGCGCTTCACGGATGTCATCGGTGTTTGGTTTAAAAGCCAGTCCCCATAAAGCAAACCTTTTCCCTTTCAGATCATCACCAAAATATTTTTTTATGCCGGTGATCAGATGAAGCTTTTGTTTTTCATTGACCTCCAGCACGGCATTCAGAATTTTGAATTCATATCCCGCCTCATGTGCCGACCTTTTCAGAGCGCTGACATCTTTGGGAAAACAACTTCCGCCAAATCCGATCCCCGGAAACAGGAAACGCTTACCTATCCTTCCGTCACTGCCTATACCTCTGCGCACCATATCCACATCAGCGCCCAGGCGCTCACACAATTGAGCGATCTCATTCATAAAAGTGATCTTGGTGGCCAGAAAAGTATTGGCAGCATATTTCGTAAGCTCAGCAGATTTCACATCCATATAGATCATCGGATTTCCCTGGCGAACAAAGGGAGCGTACAAGTCACTGATCACTTTCCTTGCTCTTTCCGATGAAGCGCCGATAATTACCCTTTCAGGTTTCATAAAGTCTTCCACCGCCACTCCTTCTCTCAGAAATTCCGGGTTGGACACTACATCAAATTCCCCTTTATAGTTTTTGGCAATAGCGGCATGAACTTTTTCACCGGTACCCACCGGAACTGTACTTTTATTTACAATAACCTTATAATCTTTAAGTAATTTCCCGACCTGATCCGCCACTTGCAATACAGCCTTCAGATCGGCAGCCCCGTTTTCACCCGGAGGTGTAGGCAATGCAAAACAAACCACCAAAGCGTCTTCGATCCCTTCGGCAATGTCCGTAGTGAACTTCAGGCGGCCATCTTTTAAATTCCGTAGAAATAAATTTTCCAGGCCCGGTTCATAGATCGTGATCTCACCATTTTTAAGACGGTTCACTTTATTGATATCAATATCAACACAAGTGACTTCATTACCTGTTTCGGCAAAACAAGTTCCCGAAACCAAGCCGACATATCCGGTACCGATTACTGCAATTTTCATTAAGACATTATTTGTTTACGAATTCCAAAACATTGTTTTCTATAAAATTCAATTGCTCTTCATCCATTTCAGTGTGGATCGGCAAAGAAATGACCCGCTCCGTAAGCCAGTCGGTCACCGGCATTTCTTTTGAGGCAGTATTGAAATGCTCAAACATCTTTTGCCTGTGTCCCGGCACCGGATAATAGATCATTGAAGGAATATTTCTTTCTGCAAGAAATTTATTCAATCCATCCCTGTCCACTCCTTCCAGTATCAATGTGTATTGATGAAAAACATGATTGGTGTACGGAGCCCGGAATGGAGTTCTGATCTTTTGATTTCCGGCAAATGCTTTATCATAATGATCGGCAGCTTTCCTTCTTGCTGCTGCATATTCATCCAGGTGTTTCAATTTAATATCAAGGATTGCTGCCTGGATCGTGTCCAGCCGGCTGTTACATCCCACCACATCATGATAATATCTCTTGCTCTGCCCGTGATTGGCGATCATTCTTAGTTTTACCGCCCAATCATCATCATTGGTAAAAATGGCGCCGCCATCACCGAATGCACCCAGGTTTTTTGACGGGTAAAAAGAAGTAGCTCCGATATGTCCTATGGTTCCAGTTTTCTTCTTAGAGCCATCTTTAAAAAAATAATCACATCCTGTGGCCTGGGCATTATCTTCTATAACAAAAAGTTGATGCTTCCGTGCAATCTCCATGATCTCTTCCATGGGAGCTGCCTGGCCGTATAAATGCACCGGGACAATGGCTTTGGTCTTTGGTGTGATCGCTTTTTCAATTTCTGAAGGATTGATGCAAAATGTCTTAGGATCCACTTCCACAAATACAGGTGTCAGTTTCAATAAAGCGATAACTTCAGTGGTAGCTATATATGTAAAAGAAGGAGTGATCACTTCATCTCCCGGCTGAAAGCCCAGAGCCATCATTGCGATCTGTAAGGCATCGGTTCCGTTGCCGCAAGGGATGCTGTGTTTTACTCCAAGGTAATTTGAGAGGTTGGCAGCAAATTTCCGTACAGGCTCTCCGTTTATGAAAGCTGAACTTTCCATCACTTCAATCACTGCTTTGTCCACTTCGGATTTTATCTTATGGTACTGGGTGTGGGTATCCACCATCTGGATAGGACGCATCGAAACAGGTTAATTTTAAAAGTGCCGCAAAAGTACTAAAATACAGGTAGTTTTACCCGATTGGCTTATTTTGCCGAGTTAAAAACGAAAAAATGGGGATTCTATTTTACAATATCTTTTTATTCTTATACAGGCTGTCAGTCAGGATTTCATCATCCTTTAACCCGAAAGCTGCAAAATGGATGGCTGGAAGGAAGGGTATTTTCACCAGGCTGAAAGATGCTATTCCTCAAGATGCAAAGGTTATCTGGATTCACTGCTCTTCATTAGGTGAATTTGAACAAGGAAGGCCGGTGCTGGAAAAACTGAAAACGCAATACAAAGAACATAAGATACTCCTGACTTTTTTTTCCCCTTCCGGTTACGAAATAAGAAAAGATTATCCGGGAGCTAACTGGGTCTTTTACCTTCCGATGGGCAGTCAGTCCAATGCTCAGAAGTTTTTAGACATTGTACATCCTTCATTGGTCGTTTTTGTAAAATATGAATACTGGTACTATTATCTGAAAACGATTCATGAAAGAAAGATCCCTTTGCTGTTAATCTCAGCGATATTCAGGAAAGGATCCGTTTTCTTTAAATGGTATGGTAGCCTTTACAGAAAAATGCTGGCTTTTTTTGATCACATCTTTGTACAAACGGTAGATTCAAAGAACCTTTTATCAGGGTTAGGACTGCATGAAAAATGCAGTATATCAGGTGATACCCGTTTTGACAGGGTTATTGAGATCGCAGAAAAATTTGAACCTATTGCCGAAATCGAAAACTTTCTGAAAGGCGAAAAATGTATTGTGGCCGGCAGCACCTGGAAAGAAGATGAAGAAGCTCTTTCAAAACTTGATCATGGAAATAAAGGATTCAGGTTGATCCTTGCACCACATGAAATCAGCGAAAGTCATATATCAGATACAAAGAAGATATTTCCGGGTTCCATACTTTATTCGGAAATAAGAGCAGGTAAAGCTTTAACCGGCGCTCATAATACTTTGATCATTGACAGCATTGGGCTGTTGTCCCGTTTATATCATTATGCCACGTTAACTTATATCGGCGGTGGCTTCAAATCATCCGGTATCCATAACACACTTGAAGCGGCCGTATATGGGAAGCCGGTACTGTTTGGCCCCAACTATCAAAAATTCAATGAAGCCGTCGAACTGATACAAACCGGCGGTGGGATCAGTTTTTCTAATGCAACAGAACTGAATGAAAGGGTTAGTTCACTACTCAAAAATGCTGATGAATATCAGCGTGCCTGCAAATCTTCGGAAGAATATGTGAAAAGCAAAAAAGGGGCTACGGAAAGTATCATCCGGTTCATTCACGAAAAACGCCTCTTGATCAACTGATCAAACAGCCTGACCGTTTCACTTTGAATATCCCAGCATAACTTAGTTTTTAACTCCCTGTTGATCCAAAATTCGGCTTCGGGATAGATATTGAAGTTGTTTATTGTCTTAATGCAACGTTCATACATGGCTTCATCTCCCCTGAATAATTCACTGATGAACACATAACGGTCATTGATCCCTATCGCTTTTCGCAGGTCTTTCACCGGAGTTTCTTTCAATACCTCAAATAATTCAGTCTTCCCTTCTCTCAATTTGTCGTTCAATGATTCGGGTTGTGCCGCATTCACTTCATTGATCTCTTTGCCTCTGGGCTGGTTATATAATGTCGGGATCTCCATCATGGGATCAAAGACCATATCCAGTTGTTTGTTTTTCTGTACCACCGACACAGAACCATTATCCACCAGCACCGTTTCTTTCACTCCCTGAACTACCGGGTTGTCCGCCGGCTTTGGTGCATACTTTTCATATTGTGGCGCAATTGAAGGATTGGCAGCAGGCAATACAACAGCTACTTTTGATGTACCTAACGTCCTCGTATTCTGAGGTTGAAGCTGATTCAATTCTTGTTGCAATAATTGCAGGGTCATCAACATCCGGGCAGCTTCAGCTTTTGCGTCAAATTGTTCTTTTAATTTATCTATTAGAGCTCCGATTCGTTCCATTATGGTATTTTTGACGGAAAGCTTAAAATTACAAACTGTTTTGAAATTATATCAGGCAGGCCAACCGAAAATATAAATCTTAACAATGTTTATCGAACCCAATTACAGAGGAGAACGCCGCGGGTGGATCGAAGTGATCTGTGGTTCCATGTTCAGCGGCAAGACAGAAGAACTGATCAGAAGGTTAAAAAGAGTGAAAATCGCCAATCTGAAAGCGGAGATATTCAAACCATCAATAGACGTTCGCTATGATGAGACCAAAATCGTTTCTCATGACACCAACGCCATACAATCCACTCCCGTGGACAATTCTCAAAACATTTTGCTGATGGCCCAGGATGTGGACGTGATCGGTATTGATGAAGCTCAGTTTTTTGATGATCAGCTTCCCTATGTGTGTGACCAGCTGGCGCTCCGGGGCATCAGGGTGATCGTGGCCGGACTGGACATGGATTACCTCGGAAACCCATTCGGACCTATGCCCACCATCATGGCAAAAGCAGATTATGTGACCAAAGTGCATGCGATCTGCGTCAAGTGCGGCAACATTGCGAATTATTCTTACCGCAAAGTGGCCAATCCAGAGCAGGTAATGCTGGGCGCCAAAGATTCATACGAACCCAGATGCAGGAAATGCTATAACGAAGGAAAATTGTGAGATCGCTCAATCATATTTATACGTTACTGAAAAAGGATCTCCTGCTGGAGTTACGGCAGCAGTACAACTTTTACGGGGTACTCTTATATATTGTAGCAACCACCTTTGTATTATACCTGGCCATTGAAGAACCGGAGCCTAAGGTGTGGAATGGTTTGTTCTGGATCATTCAATTATTCATTTGCATCAATGCAGTGGCAAAAAGTTTTTTACAGGAGAGCCGGCACCGGATGCTCTATTTTTATTCCATAGCAGGACCGAGGGATTTTGTTTTGTCAAAACTCTTATTCAATTCATTATTGATGCTGATCATGAGCCTTCTGAGCCTTGTGTTATTTATTTTATTTTTAAGGAACCCGATTCAAAAGACTGGAGCTTTCATAGGCCTGGTGTTGCTGGGGGGCTGGAGCCTGAGCCTGGTGTTCACATTCCTGGCAGCCATTGCAGCCAAAGCTCAGCAAAACGCAGCGATAATGGCGATATTAGGTTTTCCGCTTATAATACCACAACTGCTGTTATTGATGCGCTTGTCCAATGCTGCTTTTGACCCATCGCTTGCAATTCCCGCAGATACAATACTGTTGTTAATTGCACTGGATCTGATGGTAATTCTGCTTGCGGTAATATTGTTTCCGTTCCTGTGGAAAGATTAGCCGTTCATTGCTTAATTTTTTTACTATCCGCACCTCCCCTAACTTTGCACCACTTTTGTTGAGTGCAGATGTTTCGTTTTAGGATATGATAACCGGCGAAAAAAATTATATGCGAAGGTCCTGGTGGAAGATCGCAAGCGCTTTGTTACTGATCTACACCTTTGTTTGCGGCCTCTTACTGGATGTTCCTCATCTTCCGGCATTAGAGGAGACCATAAGAAATCTATACTTTCATGTAGGTATGTGGTTTTGCATGATGACTCTTTTCATCATCTCTCTGGTAAACTCCATCCGCTACCTGAGGAATTTCAATCTTAAATATGATATATATGCCCGACAATATGCTACGGTCGGAATCATATTCGGGCTGTTAGGATATTTTACCGGCGCCATCTGGATGAGCTATACCTGGGCTGATCCCAACAACCCTTCTTTCCAGTCATTCAGCGCCGTAGCCAGAGAGCCAAAGCTTATCGGTACTGCCATAGCACTTCTCATTTACTTTGCTTACCTGATACTCAGAGATTCCATTACTGACATAGACAAAAGAGCAAGGATCAGTGCGGTGTATAATATTTTTGCATTTGCCATGCTGTTCCCGACGATATGGATCGTGCCCAGGCTATTGCCCAGCCTCCATCCTGGAGGACAATCCGGAAATCCTGCCCTCGACACCAGAGATATTGATCCGAGGATGCTGATGGTCTTTTATCCTGCGGTAGTTGGCTGGACTTTGTTGGGAGTATGGATCACAACACTGAAGATCAGGATAAACATTTTGAAAGAAAAAAAGATGATGCAATGAAACTTTACAAAAAGATATTTTCCTTTTTATTTTTCTTCTCTGTCAGTATTGCTGTTTTAGGACAAGACGGGAACAAGACGGTGAATATGGAAGATACCATGCGCAGCAACGGCCGTATTTATGTCGTAGTAGCGGTGATGCTGACCATCCTCATTGGCCTGTTGCTGTATATGATGCGTGTGGACCGGAAGAT
Organism: Chitinophagales bacterium; assembly: GCA_026936105.1. Lineage (GTDB taxonomy): Bacteria > Bacteroidota > Bacteroidia > Chitinophagales > Chitinophagaceae > UTBCD1. The sequence goes on along the minus strand of JAIXKI010000020.1, from coordinate 24,745 downwards.
CAGTAAACTGGAAAAAGAGACAAAACAGTAAAAGAACGAAGCAGCTTACTCTAAGAAGGCTGCTTTGCTCATCATAAAAACGATTGCTTAAATAAAATTTTAAATCATGGCAGATAAACATTACAGCTTCTTTGGCGCCGTTGAAAAAAGCTTTAACAAAGCAGCTGAATTCACCAAATGGGAATCCGGCATTCTGGAACAAATAAAAATTTGCAATGCAGTTTATCAAATGAGATTCCCCATCAAAAGGGATGACGGAAGCATTGAAGTGATCGAAGCATACAGGGTGCAGCACTCGCATCATAAAACTCCCTGTAAAGGAGGAATCCGTTTTGCTGCGGAAGTAAATCAGGATGAAGTGATGGCCTTAGCCGCATTGATGACTTACAAATGCGCCATTGTGAATGTTCCTTTCGGTGGCGGAAAAGGCGGCATCAAGATCAATCCAAAAAAATATTCAGCATACGAGCTGGAAAAGATCACCCGCCGCTATACGGCAGAACTGATTAAGAAAAATTTTATCGGGCCTGGCACCGATGTTCCTGCCCCCGATTACGGAACCGGTGAAAGAGAAATGTCATGGATACTCGATACCTACAGCGCTATGCATCCCGGCGAGATAGATGCAGCCGGATGCGTTACCGGCAAACCGGTAACACAAGGTGGCGTTCGCGGAAGGCGTGAAGCAACAGGTCTTGGCGTATTCTTTGGCTTACGTGAAGTATGCCACATGAAAGACATTATGGATAAATACGGATTGTCAACAGGAGTGGAAGGTAAGCGTGTGGCTGTACAGGGATTAGGAAATGTAGGATACAATACCGCAAAATTTTTCCAGAACGGCGGAGCAAAGATCATCGGCCTTGCCGAATATGAAGGAGCCATCTGGAGTGAGAATGGCCTGGATGTGGAAGCTGTGGTGCAGCATCGTAAGACAACGGGATCAATACTGAACTTCCCGGGAGCTAAGAATTTTGAAAAGTCAAGCGATATGCTGGAAATGGAATGTGATATTCTGATTCCTGCAGCTTTAGAAAACGTGATCAACGGAGAGAACGCTCCGAGAGTAAAAGCTAAGATCATTGGCGAAGCAGCCAACGGTCCTTTGACACCTGAAGCAGATGAAGTGTTCATTAAAAAAGGAATCCTGGTAGTTCCGGATATGTACCTGAATGCAGGCGGTGTGACCGTTTCATACTTTGAATGGCTGAAAAATCTGAGCCACGTTCGTTACGGCCGTCTTGAAAAACGATTCACTGAAAACCTCAACACACATATTCTCAGTCAGATGGAAGAACTGAGTGGTAAAAAAGTTAAAGAAGGAGAACGAAATTTTATTTTGCATGGCCCCGATGAAGTGGACCTGGTGTATAGCGGCCTTGAAGAAACCATGAGTTCTGCTACCCATGAGATCATGAATATGTGGAAAAGCAATCCGAAAATCCCGGATATGCGTACGGCAGCTTATGTGGTTGCCATCAACAAAGTGGGCACCAGCTATGCCGAGTTGGGAATTTTTCCATAAACAAAACAAATTGCTTAGTACAAGAATGAGGCTATCTCAAAAGTTAAGATAGCCTCTTTTTTATTTGTAGGGCCATCGCGAGGAACGAAACGATCTGCCCTGAGTGCAGTTTGCTTCGGCAATACGCCTGACTTCACACAATGCATCTTTCTTTTATTGCCTCGCAAAGACCCACGCACTTTTTTGCAACCCGGGTCATCACTTATGCGATCGCAGAAGTGATTTTCTTACTTCTGATACAACTCCTTTTTTATTTCTTCACTGCCCGCAAAGACCTTTATCTTTGCAAAGTTTAAAAATGAAAAAATGAAAAAGATACTTTTACTCTTGTTAAGCTTTACATTCATTAAAGCTCAATCACAATCTTTGGAAGAGATCATTCAAAAATATTCCGATGCGGTGGGAGGTGTGCAAATTCGCAGTGCAGTAAAAACGGTTAAAATGACGGGGAATGCCTCGACTCAGGGCATGGACCTTCCGTTGACCATTCAGATCATCAATGGCAAAGCGGTCCGTACCGATGTAGAAGTAATGGGACAAACCATCACCAATATTTATAAAGACGGAAAGGGATGGGCCATCAATCCCCTTGCAGGAGCAACCACGCCTGTTGAAGTCACCGGTGATGATCTGACAGACCTGAAAGATGAAGCGATCCTTGTCACTCCCTTAATGAATTATAAAGAGCGTGACCTTAAGGCCGAACTTCTCGGACAGGAAGATGTGGATGGGGTGAATTGCTTTAAAATCAAACTAACCAGGAATGACACCGGAAAAGAATCTTTTTATTATATCAGCTCAAAAGATTACCTGCTTCTGAAATATTCAAGTACAAAAGAAATTATGGGGCAAAGTACTAATATTGACAGTTACTACAGTGATTATAAAGATTTCAACGGTATTAAATTCAGCATGACCCAGACACAAAAGATCGAAGGCCAGGTATTTCAGGAAGTCAAAATCACGGATATTCAACTCAATGTTCCCATTGATGAAAAAGTATTTGATATCTAAACTTCAGTATAAGGGTGGCAAAACAGTCGCCCTTCTTTTATATCTTCCTGTTACTTCTTATAGAATACTTACTCTTATCTACAAAGTTTATCAACTGCCATATTCGGGTATCTCTACAAGCGGAATCAACGTATTATTCATTTTAGAAAACCCGAAACAAAAATTTCCGTTAGTGATAATAAGGAAGGAAACCGGTACCGCCGCATGGTAACGGATGATCTGGCCCAATACCTTATCATCCAGTTTCACGTCACCCGATTTACATTCAATCAGCATCCACGGTTTCATGCCGGAACTGTACACCAGCAAGTCAAATCTCTTTTTCATTTCTCCCAGCCGGATCTCTTTTTCAATGGCGATCATCTCCCGGGGATACTGTTTTACTTTCAGAAGGTATTGAATAAAATTCTGACGCACCCATTCTTCGGGTGTCAAAGCCACCCATTTCTTTCGCAAAGGATCAAAGATGAATTCTTTTTCTGCCTCCCGCCTGATTTTAAACTCCGGTTCCGGATATCGAATCCCGATCATGTTTCAAAAGTACAATTCAGTTTTATTTATCCGTTTCTGCATGATATAATTTCTCTTTTCAGAAAGGTTACGGTAATTAATTAAATTCGCATTTATGAAAACAAAAGAAGAGATCGTCAAAGACTGGCTGCCCCGTTATACCGGCAAAGGGCTGAATCAATTCGGAAAATATATTTTACTGACCAACTTCAACAATTATGTACGAATGTTTGCCCGTTGGAACAAAGTAAAAGTATATGGCAAAGATCATCCTATGGAATGTGCCACTGCAGGCAATATCACCATTATCAACTTCGGTATGGGAAGCCCTTCGGCAGCGACGATCATGGATCTTCTTACAGCAATAAATCCAAAAGCTGTTTTGTTTCTGGGTAAATGCGGAGGACTGAAAAAAAGAAACAAGATCGGCGATCTCATTCTTCCGATTGCAGCGATAAAAGGGGAAGGTACTTCCAATGACTACTTTCCTGCTGAAGTGCCTGCATTACCGGCATTCGCACTTCAAAAAGCCGTTTCCACCACTATACGTGATTACAAAGTCAACTACTGGACGGGTACCGTTTACACCACCAACCGCAGAGTTTGGGAACATGATGAGCAGTTCAAAGCCTACTTGCGCAAGATCAGGGCTTATGCCATTGACATGGAATCAGCAACGATCTTTTCTGTGGGTTTCTTCAATAAGATCCCGACCGGGGCGCTGCTGCTGGTAAGCGATCAGCCCATGATACCCGAAGGTGTAAAGACCGCTGCCAGCGATAAAAAAGTTACGGCGCAATATGTGGAACGCCATCTGAAAATCGGAATTGATTCTTTAAAACAACTTATCAACAACGGGCTTACGGTAAGGCACCTGAAATTCTGATGTCACCTCTTCTTTCAATAAAGGATCTTTCTGTTGAATTCGTATCGGAGAACGGTAAGATTCCCGCATTAAAAAATATTTCTTTCGATGTACACCGGGGTGAAATCGTTGCGCTGGTGGGTGAATCTGGATCAGGAAAGTCGGTCACCTCTCTTTCCATTTTGCAACTGCTACCCCATTCTGCACGGTTCAGTTCCGGGCAAATCCTGTTTTCGGAAAATGAAAACACTCAGGAGGATCTTCTGCAAAAAGATGCTTCTTTCCTCCAGGAATTAAGAGGAAATAAAATTGCCATGATCTTCCAGGAACCGATGACCTCTCTGAATCCGGTCCTGACCTGCGGAATGCAGGTAGCCGAAGCCATACAGAGGCATCAGAAAATTTCTTTTGAACAGGCAAAAGAGAAAACGATCAGCTGGTTTCAAAAAGTGAAATTGCCCGAGCCGGCCAATATTTTCAACCGCTATCCGCATCAGATCAGCGGAGGGCAAAAGCAAAGAGTGATGATAGCAATGGCAATGAGCTGCGAGCCTTCTCTGCTTATCTGTGATGAACCCACTACCGCACTGGACGTGACCGTACAGAAAGCCATTCTGGAACTGATCAAAGAATTGCAACAGCAATCCGATATGGGAGTCATTTTCATCACCCACGACCTGGGGCTGGTTGGTGAAATTGCCGGCAGAGCCATGGTGATGTATCACGGGGGAATCGTGGAGCAAGGGCCGGTCAGGGATTTGTTCCTGCATGCAAAACATCCTTATACCAAAGCTTTGATGGCATGCAGGCCTGCCAATCACAAAAAAACAGAAAGGCTGCCGGTGGTCAGTGATTTTTTGAATACGGATGACAGTGCCCGTGTCCATATTTCAAAAACAGCAGTCATAAACAAGGAACAAAATATTCATAGTGAAAATTCTGTCCTGCTTCGTGCAGAAAATCTTTCAGTCTGGTTCCCTTCCAAAAAGAATTTTTTTGGTAAGCCTCTCAGTTACAACCGGGCAGTTGATGATGTGAGTTTCGAAGTTTTCCGGGGAGAAACTTTAGGGCTTGTAGGCGAAAGCGGTTGCGGCAAAACCACCTTAGGAAGGACATTACTTCGTCTGATAGAGCCTACTTCAGGAAAGATCTTTTATGACCATATTGATCTCACCCTTCAGAAAAAAGAAGATCTGATTTCACTTCGTAAAAATATCCAGATCGTTTTTCAGGATCCCTATTCCTCACTGAACCCCAGGCTGACGATAGGCTCTTCCATCACCGAACCCCTGAAAGTACATGGCATCGTTTCGGGGCAAAAAGCAAGAAAAGAAAAAGTGGTGGAACTGCTGGAGAAAGTGGGATTGAAAGCAGAACATTTTTCAAGATATCCTCATGAATTTTCAGGAGGGCAAAGGCAACGGATCGTTATTGCCCGGGCGCTGGCGCTGTCGCCTTCATTCCTGGTGTGCGATGAATCCGTATCAGCGCTGGATGTAAGTGTGCAGGCACAGGTGCTGAATTTGCTGAACGATCTGAAAAAAGAATACGGCTTCACCATCATCTTCATATCGCATGATCTGTCTGTAGTGCACTATATCAGCGACCGGATCATGGTGATGAACAAAGGAAAGATCGAAGAGACAGGGCCGGCAGATAAAGTTTACACCGATCCTGTTTCTGACTACACCAAAAGACTCATAGCTTCCATACCGAGAGGCATTGTTGCATGACTTTGCGGCCGGGACTGAGAGATATTGTTTATCTCTTTTAAAGAAGTGCCCGAAAAATGAAAAAAATTAAACCAGAATTCATTTTGAATGTTATACCTTTGCCGACTTTAAAAGCATCCGGCTTTTATAAGAATGTAAACCATGACCAGTCCGGCGCCGTAAGGCCGGAGATTTGGCAGAAAATCTTCAGTTGAACCCACCCGGCACAGTCATGAGATAAAACAATACACTCATGAAGCTTTCACAGTTCCGATTCGACCTTCCGCTCAACCTGATCGCACAATACCCTACAAAAAGACGTGAAGATGCACGCATGATGGTGGTACACCGCCACACCGGCCAGATGGAAAACAAGCATTTCCGGGATATCATTGATTATTTCGATGACAAGGATGTGTTTGTGGTCAACAACACCAAAGTCTTTTCCGCCCGCATGTACGGACGCAAGGAAAAAACCGGCGCCAAGATCGAAGTATTCCTGCTCAGGGAACTCAATAAACCTAACAGGCTTTGGGATGTGATCGTGGACCCAGCCCGCAAGATCCGTGTGGGCAACAAATTATATTTTGGCGATGCCGAAGAACTCGTGGCAGAAGTGATAGACAACACAACAAGCCGCGGACGCACTATCCGTTTTCTTTGGGAAGGAACTGAAGAAGACTTCCGTGCTATGCTGGAAAAACTGGGCGAAACTCCATTGCCCCGCTACATCAAGCGCAAACCGGATGAAGAGGACAAAGAGCGTTTTCAAACTGTCTATGCAAAATATGAAGGAGCCGTGGCTGCTCCTACTGCCGGATTGCACTTCAGTAAAGAACTGATCAAGCGGCTTGAGATAAAAGGTATCCGTTTTGCTGAAGTCACGTTACATACAGGCCTCGGCACTTTCCGGCCGATAGAAGTGGAAGACCTCAGCAAGCACAAAATGGATGCAGAATATTACCACATTGATGAAGTTGCCTGCAAAACAGTAAACCGTGCCAAGGAATACGGGCACAGGATCTGTTCTATTGGCACCACTACCATGAGAGCAATGGAATCATCTTTTACGGCAGAAAAACTTTTAAAACCTTCAGAAGGATGGACCAATATTTTCATTCATCCGCCTTATGATTTCAATATTGCCGATGCGCTGGTCACCAATTTTCATTTGCCCAAAACAAGCCTGCTGATCATGACCTGCGCCTTTGCCGGTTATGAACTGGCCATGGAAGCATACAAAAAAGCTATCAAGGATAAATATCGCTTTTTCAGCTATGGGGATGCGTTGCTGATCATTTAGAATGAATTCCCGAAAATCTATTTCAGCCCCGCAAATGCGGGGCTGCCCTGTTTATGCAAAAATATTTTTTGTATCCTTACCGATCACGAAATAGCTTTTACGGCCCAGTGTAGTATAATAAAGGTTATACAGGAACCCGGGAATAATCAGCACCCATGCCAGCGGAACGATCCATTCCGGCCTGTCCGGCCTTTTCTGAAAGAAAAATAACATAAACAACCCGGCAAGTAAAGCAATATAGAATGGCCAGAAATATTTCATGGCGGAACGGACGGACAGGTATGCTGTTTCTCCTTCCCTGACCTCCATTGAAAAAGGTTTGCTTTTGTACCAGCCCATGCTGCATTGAATAGAATTGTTTCCCGGCTGAACGAGAAATTCTTCAGCGCTGGCATTTTTTATGGAACCGGCTTCCGCTCCATTGATCATCACCTTATAACTTCTGTACCTGTTTCTCCAGTCCGATGAGCGGCTCAGTATGATTTTTGTTTTAGTATCCATATCTGATTATTTAAACAATTCAAAAAAACTCATCGCACATTCCTGATTTTATCGTCCACCCCTATTCTAACCCGAACATGCCTTTATTCAGTTGACGAAGTATCTGAGTTTTGTATCCTGCCGGCACCAGTAATGAAATATTATGTGGGCTTCCTCCATAAGAAACCATGCGGACAGGAATATTCCTTATGGAACCAAACAGCTTTTTTACCATATCGTTTGTCTGGGCGATCTCATTGCCCACAACAGAAATGATGGTCTGGTTCTTATCCAGCTCAATGCTGCCGAAGGGTTCCAGTTCTTTGATGATCTCTTTCAGGTGAACAGGGCTGTCAATGGTCAGTGACACTGCCACCTCAGAAGTGGTGATCATGTCAATCGGGGTGCGGTATTTTTCAAACACCTCAAATATCTTTCTGAGAAAACCGTATGCCAGCAACATGCGGCTGCTTTTGATACGGATGGCAATGATATTGTCTTTGGCGGCAACAGCCTTCACTCCCACCGACCCGGCTTCTTCTGAGATCAGGGTGCCATGTGCTTCCGGCTGCATGGTGTTGAGCAGCTTCACGGGTATCTTAAATTTCTGTGCCGGCCAGATGGACGCAGGGTGAAGAATCTTGGCTCCGAAATAAGCCAGCTCCGCCGCTTCATCAAAACTAAGTTGCTCCACCGGAACCGTCTTCTTTACAATGCGGGGATCGTTGTTGTGCATGCCGTCAATATCGGTCCAAATCTCGCATACACTGGCATTAACCGCAGCAGCGATCAATGATGCCGAATAATCGCTTCCGCCTCTTTTCAGGTTATCCACCTCCCCTTTTGAATTGCGGCAGATATACCCCTGGGTTATAAACAGCTTTTTGTTCTTGTACTTGCGAAGCAGTTGATTCAGCCTGGTCCTGATGTCATTTATTTTCGGCTCATCATAATTATCAATCACCATAAACTCCAGGGCAGGCAGAAGCAAATGATCCACTCCCTGTTCATCCAGATAAGTACTGAAAAGTTTGGTAGAAAGTAATTCTCCCTGTGCCAGGATGTCTTTACTCAATGCTTCGCTGAAAGATATCCTGAGGATGATATTTAAAAACTCGAAATGTTCTGCAACAATGGCCTGTGCTTTTTCATAAGGCCCTTTTTCCTTTACAAGTTCTTTGATAAAAGAATGATAGTGTGCTTCCAGCTTGTCAATACATTGTTTGGCTTTGGCACGGTCACCATTGGAAAGATGATCACTGATCTCCACCAGCGAATTGGTGGTTCCCGATAATGCGGATAAAACCACAATGGCCGGTTCTGTTCCTTTCGTGACCAGGGAAGCAACCTGGCGCATGCGCTCTGGCTTGCCAACACTGGTGCCACCGAATTTCATCACTTTCATAAGCTCAATTGAAATGGTTTTGAATTTTGAGGGGCAAATATAAAGTCATAACATGATTACAATCGCCACAATACCGGAATTTACGCTTTGATTACAAATATTTCCGGAAAGCAGGCTCCGTTTGCAAATCAGGTATCACCAGAATGAATGATCATCATCCTTACAAAACAATACTCAATGAATTTTTCATAAGGAGAAAGAACAATAACAGCAAGGCAACTTTTACTTTCAGTTTAATGAGGTTCTATACAACAATTACTTTAACGATAAACGTTCATCTGCTTTCTTAAACATTACCGGTAAAATGGCTGGCTGTTGAAATACTTTTTGTAAACAAATGATTCTGTCAGATAAATGGCACACCCAGTTTCACCGACAGTTGTTCCAGGTCTTTCACCACAGGTTCTATCAGGGGAATACCTTCCTTCGATCTTTTTTCCTGCATCTCTCTTTCGGGATCGCCCGGGATGAGCACTCTATCTTCTCCTTTCTTCGTCTTTGCATTCCTAAAACCGCGGATCCAATGGTCCATGTGTTTTTTGAATTCAACCGCAGGGCGAAAGGCATCAATTCTCATGGCGCCAAAAAAATGCCCGATCCCCTTGCCGGGTTGTTCGGATGGAATAGGAACATAAGCAGGGAACGGCGGTACCCAGGGTGCATAATTGGCTCCGCTCAGCAAGGCCGAAAAAATATCCACCACGGCACCCAATGCATAACCCTTATGGCTTCCATGTTCCCTATCGCCGCCAAGCGGAAGCAATGCACCTCCGTTTTTCAATTCATGCGGATCGGTGGAAGGATTTCCGTTCTTATCCTGTATCCAGCCCAACGGAGTTTTTTGTTTTTTTCTCTGAAGAATTTCCAGCTTGCCGTTTGCTGCAGTGGTCGTTGCCAGGTCGGCAACAAATGCAGGTTCCTCGCCTGCCGGCACAGCCACACAGATAGGATTGGTGCCCAGCATGCGGTCAATGGAAAATGTTGGTGCCACCAATGCGCTTGCGTTGGTCATGGCCATACCGATCATGTCAAACTCCAGGGCCATCATGGCATGATGGCCTGCTATGCCGAAGTGATTACTGTTCTGCACACTCACCCATCCCGTGCCTGCCTGCTTTGCTTTTTCAATGGCGGTCTTCATGGCAAAAGGCGCTACCACCAATCCCAATCCTGAGTCGCCATCCACCACAGCAGTAGAAGGAGTTTCATGGATCACTTTTATTTTGGGAGCAGCATTCACTCTTTTCACTTCCCACAAACGGACATACCCGCTGAGCCTGGCCACGCCATGTGAGTCAATACCGCGAAGATCGGCAGAAAGCAAAGCAATCGCTGCAGTGGATGCATCCTGCGCAGGGCATCCGATTTTTCTGAATACGGCTTCCGTAAAATTCAATAAACCGGAATAAGAAAAAATTTGGTCTGACATGGAGCAAAGAAACAGCAAAATGTATATTTATTCATCTAAAAATAAAAGGAGCTGTATCGGAAGTGAAAGATTCACTTCTACGATCGCATAAGCGATGACTCGGGCTGCAAAAAAAGAGCGTGGGTCTTTGCGTGGCAATAATAGAGAGATGCATTGTTTGAAGTCAGACCGTATTGCCGAAGCAAACTGCACTCAGGGCAGATCGCTGCGCTCCCCGCGGTGACCCTACAAATAAAAAAGAGGCAGTCTTAAAAGTTGCGACAGCCTCTATATTTTTCATAAAGGGGTAAGTCTTAAAACGGGAGATCATCTACAGGTTCTGTAATATCACTCGGTGATGGCACACTACTACCAGCGGCAGATGATGCAGTATTAGAAGCAGCTGGCATAGAGCTTCCGCCACTGTCGCCACGTCCGCCGAGTAATTGTAAGTCTCTTACACGAAGAGAAAGAGAAGACCCCGGAGTGCCATCATTTCTCTGAAAAGATCTGGCTTCGGGTTGCCCTTCCACATACACCTGCTTGCCTTTGGTCAGGTATTGGGCAACGGCGGTGCGATCAGTCCACCAGGCGCAGTCCACCCAGGTAGTTTTTTCCTGGTTATTGCCCTGGCTGTCTTTGTACTTCTCGGTATGTGCCACATTGAAGTTGATCACATTTTTCCCGTTGACGGTGTTTACCACGCAGTCTTTGCCGAGGTTTCCGATGATTTGCATTTTGATCATAGTGCTCAAATTTAAAAGTGCGTAAATATTGTTGAACAGGCAAGTTACGGGATTTGGGCATTACCAGCCAATACTACTTTCCGGTGATACTGTTTTGGGGAAAAATATATTTAATTTTAAAGTATGCAAGGGCATGTTAACCTGAAACCACTATTTCACCGGGACAAAGAATGCATCGGCATTTATTATTCCAAAGATCCGGTCATAAACAATGCCATAAGTAAAGGAGCCGGTGCAAAATGGAGCCGCACCAATCAGTGCTGGTGGATCCCCCTTACAAAAGAAAATTATGATAAACTGATCCTGACGCTTAAGGGGAAAGCGCAGATCAAAAATGATGCCTTGCGTCAATACCTGTCAGATAAAAAAAAGAAAAATGAAACCGTGGTAATCCCGTTCATTACCAATAAAAAAACAGAAAAGCAATCGCCGCTTGTAACAAGAAACGAAGCAATTTTATATAATGGGAGCAGGATACATGCTATCAATGCACACGTACTACCGGCCATGAAACAAAGGCTGAGACTGAAAGCCTACAGCGAATCTACCATAAAAACTTACCTGGGAGAGATGACGCAATTGCTGCTGACCTTAAAAAACATTCCTGCCGATGATCTGACTCAGGAACACCTGAAGCGGTATTTTGTTTTTTGTTTTGAAAAGCTCCGCCTGACTGAAAACACATTGCACAGCCGTATCAATGCGTTAAAGTTTTATTATGAACAGGTGCTGGGCCGGGAAAAATTTTTCTGGGACATCCCCAGGCCAAAGCGGCCCCTGCTGATGCCCAAACTTTTAAATGAAAGCGAAATTGCCAAACTATTCAATGCACTTTCCAACAGGAAGCACAAGGCCATGCTTTTTACTGCCTACAGTGCAGGATTGAGGGTGAGTGAAATTGTCAACCTGAGGTTGGGGGACATTGACAGTAAGAGAATGCAGATCCTGGTACAAAGGGCCAAAGGCAAGAAAGACCGTTATGTAAACCTGAGCCCTTTATTGCTGGACATACTGAGGAAGTATATTAAAGAAAGCAACCCGAGGCCCAAAGAATTTCTCTTTGAATCGGACCAGACCCATACGGCGTATCCCGCCAGGACGGTACAGCAAATCTTCAGCAATGCAAAACATAAGGCCGGCATCCGGAAAGTAGTAGGCATTCACAGCCTACGACACAGTTTTGCCACCCATTTATTAGACAAGGGTACAGACATCCGGTACATAAAAGACCTGTTGGGTCATTTCAATATAAAAACCACCGAGAGGTACCTGCATGTAAGCAAGAAGCAACTGGTAAATATTATAAGTCCGTTTGATGATTTATGGAAAAAAGAAGCGATAGACTGGTAGATCGGATTGTACTAATAACAATATGAAATGTATAATGTCAAATACTTGATTTTCAAGAACACTTTCTCTTTGACTACAGTGTATTATATCATAAATTTGAGTGTTAGCACCAATTTGACAAAACGACCGATAACTTCAAATGCCTTTTACATTTTCACATCCTGCCATAGTTTTACCGTTGACATATTTACCCAGAAAATGGTTTTCATTGACAGGACTTGTAATTGGTAGCCTAACACCTGACTTTGAATATTTTTTAAGAATGAAAGTTCAAAGTAATTATAGCCATACCTTAAGTGGAACTTTTTGGTTTGACTTGCCATTAGGTATTTTACTTGCTTTCATATTCCACAACATTGTTCGGAATAATTTATTTAATAACCTACCGATTTTATTAAAGGCAAGACTCTTTACATTTAGACAGTTTAACTGGAACAAATATTTTCAAAGAAATTGGTTAGTTGTAATTGTTTCAATTATCATCGGTGCTGCTTCTCATTTATTTTGGGACAGCTTTACTCATGAGAATGCCTATTTTGTCCAAGCTATTCCAACATTGACAAATACGATTGACTTATTCGGCAAGCATGTTCCAGTTTTTAAAATATTACAGCATTCAAGTACAGTTATTGGTGGACTTGTAATAGTTTTTGCAATCCTAAAAATGCCAGCGAACAAAAATATTTCAGGACAGTTCAACATAAAATACTGGATAATGTTGACGGTCTTAACTTTGACAATAATTTCAATCAGATTTCTGGGTGGACTGGATTATAAACTTTATGGACAAGTAATTGTGACAGGAATTTCATCAGGACTAATTTCATTAATTCTTACATCATGGCTAACAAAACGAACCCCAAACTGGTGCTAACAAAAGGTTTGGCGATAGGCTGGCTGAAGGAATAGCAATCGGCTGTTGTTCGCTATCAACTTAGGTTCCAGCAGACGAACAAATATCGGCTTTTTGTATTTATCTTCGGCTGTAGTTTTTCAATCGACTGACGTTCGGGCGAAAGGAACTTTGAATACCAGCCCATCGCCAAGCCTTAAACGTTAGCCGACACCCTAAAAAAGTGCAGTACTACAAATGAACATCTTAAAAGAACACAATCCATATGACTAAATATTGTGCAAATTTTATACTGGTTTTCGCCATGACAATGCTGTCAGTGAGTTTGTATGCTCAAAAGGACGTAACACAGTTTCTCGGCATTCCTATTGATGGGTACAAGTCTGAAATGATACAGAAGTTGAAATCTAAGGGGTTTACAATTAATCCGCATAAGGCAGATGTTTTAGATGGAGAATTTAACGGAACAGATGTTAATATATTTATTGGGACAAACAACAATAAAGTATGGCGAATTGCAATAATGGACGCCAATGATATGAGCGAGGGGAATATTAAAATAAGATTCAACAATCTCTTGCGACAATTTCAAAATAATAAAAATTATTTAGATACTCCAGACTCCATCATATTAAAACGTACTATACCAGAGAGCGAGGATATTTCTTATGAATTAACAGTCAACAAGAAGCGATATCAAGCAGTCTTTTATCAAAAGACAGCAGCATATGATTCTTTAACTGTAGAGAAAGATATTCTTATGGCAAAAAAAAATCGGAATGATAATGATGTAGAGAAAATAGCTGATTTAATAGTAAAGATATTTCAAGAATCACTCAAGAGCCTAGACAAATCTGTTTGGTTTATGATTAGCGAACGTTATGGAAAATATTATATCACGATGTTTTACGAAAATGTTTACAACAAAGCTAACGGAGAAGACTTGTAAACAATACTAATGAATATAGACAACGGCTACAGGGCGACCGGCTAACATTCGCATTGGCAATAGCAGGGCTGAAGGAATAAACATGAGCTTTCTGTTCGCTATTCGGCAGTAGTTCCGGGCTAAAAATTATCTATTGAGCTACAGAATAAAAACCTCTGCTTTTTGTTCGTTTACTGGGCTGACGTTCCGGCTAAAAATCATAAATTGCCCTGCCATCGCCAATGCGTGGCCGTTATGGGCAATGCTATTTGACGACCGTTAAGACATCAAACGACAGGACTTAAACCAAACAGACGACAACAATTTTGACCAGTGGACAGATATATAAATACAACCAGTTCGGACAGCAATGGCTGATTGACTTGCCGACACGACATCGCCATGCTTCGTGTTTTAATTTATTTGCCCCCGCACAAAATATTTTGAAATTCTTTGGCTGCCCGCAAACGGCACATTTGCAAGCCGCACAAGCCGACCCCTCAACCCAAGCTTGCAAAAGAGCCGTTTCTTGCCAACGCTTTATTGAAAACCGTATCTTAGAAAACTATTTTTGTGAACCATAAATGTCAGAAGAAAAGGAAATATCAGAACCACATTATCTTGACCACCGAACAAGATTGCGAAACCGTTTTCTTAAAGACGGTATTGGTAGCTTGCAACCTTATGAGGTGATTGAGTTGTTTCTGACTTTTGTTATTCCACAAAAAGATGTTAAGCAAGTAGCCAAGCAAGCGATAGAAAAATTCGGAAGTGTAAAAGGAGTTTTTGATGCTGACGAAAAAGAACTTTCAGAAATTCCTTACTTCAAAGACAAGGCGCTTACACTTCGTTTATTTATTAAAGAAGTCTCTCTGCTTTATCAGAAACAACAAGCCGAACAAATTCCTGTTTCGCAATCAAAGGAAGATTTGATTAAGTATTGTAAAAGCAAACTTGGCTTTAATAAAGATGAAGAATTCTGGATGATTTCCCTGGACAGCAAAAACGCAATCATCAAAGAGAACATGATTTCAAAAGGGCTGACAGACAAAACCCCGGTTTATCCAAGACAGGTGATTGAAACAGCAATGAAAAATGGAGCACACTCCATATTGCTCTTGCACAATCATCCAAACGGAAATCCGCAGGCAAGTGAACAGGACATTACGATTACAAAAGCGATTGACATCCCTGCACGGGTGTTGAACATGAGCATATACGACCACATCATTGTTGCAGGAGAAAAATATTTCAGTTTCAGAGAAAACAAAATCATTTAATGACAGCACTGCAACAAAAATTCATTGACACTTTTGACCTTGGCTCTGACAAGGAAAAGCAGAAAGCTGTTTTTGAAACTGACGGACCTACTTTGATTATTGCCGGTCCGGGAACAGGCAAAACATACACACTCGTTTTGCGAACGCTGTATTTGATTCTCTCCAGCAAAGCCAAGCCATCTGAAATTGTGCTGACAACCTTTACAGAGAAATCTGCCTTTGAATTGCGTGACCGTTTGAGTTTGTTTTCAAAAAAACTTGGCGAGAAAGTGAATCTGCATGAACTCATCACCGGAACGATTCACGGCATTTGCGACAACTTCAACTCGCATTTCATCAAGCACACCCCGCTGAAAAAAAATTATACTGTTCTGGATGATTTAACCTGTTCTCTATTCATCAACGAACACTTTGAAGAAATCATTGAGCCGTTTCATGATGGAGAAAGATATTTTGGAAGGTGGAAAGGAAAGTGGGACACAATTGGAAGAATAAAAAACTTCTATGACAAAATCACTGAAGAACTGATTGAACCCAAAAAGCTAATCAAAAGCAAAGATGATTTCCTGAAACAACTTGGCGAATCATATTCAGTTTATCGTGATTTGCTTTTTGAAAACAACAAAGTTGATTTCTCTTTTCAGCAAAGAATTTTTTATGACTTGCTTCAGACAAAAAGTATCAGGGATAAAATTGCAAGCACGATCAAATACATGCTCATTGACGAGTATCAGGACACCAATTTTATTCAGGAACAAATTGCTCTCACTTTGGTGAAACCGCACAACAACCTCACGGTTGTTGGTGACGAAGACCAAGCTCTCTATCGTTTCAGAGGTGCAACGGTGAGGAATATCCTGGAATTTACTACGCACTTTAAAAAGTACAGGCAGGTTAAACTATTAGAGAACTACCGCTCACATAAAGCCATCATTAAGCATTACAACAGTTTCATGAATGATATTGACTGGACAAATAATGATGGTACAGTACCTTTTCGCTATCCGGATAAAAAGGTCGTTCCTGCAAAGTCAACCATTTCGCCCGACTACCCTGCTGTGTTTTGTATTTGGGCTGACACACCGGAAGATGAAGCGAAAAGATTTGCCGACATGATTGATTATCTTTTAAAGAATAAAGTAATCAACGACCCCAGCGATGTTGCCTTGCTGTTGCGAAGTGTGATGATTGAACACAGCGAACCGTTCATGCTGGCATTGCAGGAAAAAAATATTAAATCATTTTGCCCGAGGGCAAAAGCATATTTTGAAAACGAAGAAGTAAAGTTGGTGATTGCCTGTTATGCCTTGATACTTGATTTTGTAGGAGCAGATTTGGACAACTATCATCACCGTGACATTGTGAACGAAGGAATTCAGATTCTTGGGAAGTATGCAAGCAAACCGTTGGGCAAATACATTCAGCGGATGAATGAGAAGGTTGTAAATCTTTCAGACGATGAAACGCTGGATGAAATTCCTACGGATATTTTATACCAACTCTTTGCTTATGCACCGTTCAGTGATTATCTGAAAGATGAGAATGCAGCAAGGAACCTTTCGCAGTTCTCGGCACTCATGAGTTCGTTCATGCAGTATTATCACATGAATGTGATTTCAGCCAAAGGAAAAATGGCATTGAAGTATCGGTTGTTCAACAGTTTCTTCAACCTGCTTTTCAATTCAGGTCAGAACGAATACGAAGATGAAAACAACCCCATCCCCAAAGGTTATGTTCAAATCATGACGATTCATCAATCAAAAGGTCTGGAGTTTCCTGTGGTAGTGGTGAGTTCGCTTGACAAACAATACAGCGTGAACAAACAAACAGATAATTTTCTTTCGCCTTTTTACCAGCGTGAAGTTTTTGAACCGGCAAACCGCATCACGAAGTTTGACCATGCACGGTTGTTTTATGTTGCGTTTTCACGACCACAAAAATTATTGGTGCTTTCTACTCACACCGAACCGAAAGAAATATTTTCAAGCATTTGGGAGGGGCTGGAACAATGGCCTCATGTGAAAAAGGAAACCTTGAAAGCACAACGCTTTCAATCCAAGTCGCCATACATTCCGAAGAAAACACTCTCGCTCACCTCGCACATTAATGTGTATGAAACCTGCCCGAGGCAATACCAGTTTTACAAAGAGTATGAATTTACCGGAAGCAGAACAGGGCAAGTTTTATTCGGAACGCTGGTGCATGAAACCATTGAAGATATTCACCGAAGAATTCTTGACAACGAAACTGTGAACGAAAAAATAATTGCAGAAGATTTTGAGAACAACTACAAAGGTTTGATTGCAAACGGTCATCGACCATTGGGAGCAAAACCAAAAGAAGGCGCCCTGCGGCATGTTATTACCTATTTCCAAAACAATAAGGATTTACTTGACAGGGTTTTGGAAACAGAAATTGATGTTTCGGTAGAGAAAGACGATTATATTATAAATGGTAAGGTAGATTTGCTTTTAGGAAAAGATGACAAATTAGAATTGCTGGATTTTAAAAGCCAGGAGAAGCCGAAACCGAACGATCCTATCCTGAAAAAATATAAATACCAGTTGCATGTGTACGCTCACATACTGAAAGAACGCTATAATAAAGATCCCGAACGATTGTACTTATATTGGACAGCAGAAGAGAAACGAAAAGATGCACTGATGGAAATTGAGTACGATGAAAATTTGGTGAAAGCAGCCGGTAAACATTTTGATGAAGTGGCAGCATGCATCCTTCATAAAGATTTTACTATAAAAAATCAACCGGATAAGACAAAAGTTTGTAAAGAATGTGACTTTAAATATTATTGTAGAATCAAAGAATGAACAGGCAAAAAATATTTATCAGCAGTGTACAATCGGAGTTTGCTTCGGAGAGACAGATGATATACAACTATATAACCACAGATGCCTTGTTGGGAAGATTCTTTGAGCCCTTTATATTTGAAAATCTTCCCGCAAGAAACGTCAGGGCTGATGAAGCGTATCTTCAGCAGGTGCAGCATTCAGATATCTACCTGGGTATTTTCGGAACTCAATATGGCTTTGAAGATAAGAAGGGTATTTCTCCTACCGAACATGAGTTCAACCTCGCCCTGAAAGAAAATAAAACTAAACTTATTTTTATCAGTGGGGCTGCTTCCGATAAAAGGCACCCAAAGGAAGAAGCCCTTATCCGGAAAGCCGAACAGGAAGTGGTGCGTAAGAAATTCTTCTCCGCCTCTGAATTGAGAACGGCCGTTTACGCAGCCCTGGTAGAGTATCTGGAAGAAAAAGAATTCATCCGAACCGGTCCTTTTGATGCCACTATCTGCAGGGGCGCTACGCTTTCCGATCTGGATGTTGATAAAATCAAATGGTTTGTTGAAACAGCCAGGTCTAAAAGAAATTTTCCGATTGCAGTGAATGCCAAACCACAAAAGGTACTCACTCATCTGAACCTGATTAAAGAGGATGGGCTGACCAATGCAGCCTTGTTATTGTTCGGAAAAAATCCGCAACGGTATTTTATAACAGCAGAAATCCGTTGTGTGCTTTTTCATGGTAATGAAGTGAGTAAACCGATTCCGGCTTACCAGGTTTATAAGGGTGATGTATTTGAACAGGTAAATCGTGCCGTTGATTTTGTACTCTCCCGTATTAACCTTTCCGTGGGAGACCGAAGTAAATCGGTGGATGTCCAGATGGAATACGAAATTCCGAGGGCGGCTATTGCAGAAGCCATCGTGAATGCAGTTGCGCACCGTGATTACAACAGCACCGGCTCCGTGCAGGTGATGTTGTTTCGAAATCGTCTGGAGATTTGGAACCCCGGTCATCTGCCGTCTTTTCTTTCGATTGCTAAACTCAAAAAACCACATGCTTCCTTTCCGCCTAATCCGTTGCTGGCAGAGCCTCTCTATTTGGCAGGATTTATTGAGCGCCTCGGCACCGGAATACCGGATATGATTCATTCCTGTGTGGCTGTGGGATTGCGGGAACCTGAACTGATTCAGAACGAAGAATTCAAAGTAACACTATGGAGAAAAGTTGCCCAAACCGACCAAGTAACCGACCAAGTAACCGACCAAGTAACCGACCAAGTAACCGACCAAGTAGGGGAACAAGTAAAAAGGCTTATTTATGTTTTACAAAAGAAGCTTTCCCGACAAGAGTTGATGGATTTACTTTCATTAAAACACGGACAAACTTTTCGGGAGAATTATTTACAACCGGCACTGGAAGCCGGGTTTGTAGAAATGACTCAACCCGAATCTCCCAATAGCCCTACTCAGAAATACCGGCTTACGGCAAAAGGAAAAATATTACAGCAACAATTAAAAAATAAAAATAAACCATAGCGACCTTTGCGAATAACTTTTGCGCCCTTTGCGGTTCAAGAATTTTACCGCAAAGTACGCTGAGATAAAATCGCAGAGAGCACAAAGAAAAAATTATGAGTAAAATTGAAATCAAAAAAACAGAACTTGTTTGGCGGGGCAAGTATGATGACGAAGGAAAATTAGTGCCGGTGGAAAAACCCGGCCCCTTTCCTTTTCAGATTGTGGAAAGCATAAACGAACCACGCATTGAAAAAGGCAACGAAATAGCCCGGCAATCTTCCTTGTTTGACATTTGGAAAGGAGATGAAGGCAGCACCTTTGAAGACGGATGGAAGAACAAACTCATCTGGGGTGATAACAAGTTTGTGATGAGCAGTTTGCTTGAAAAGTATGCAGGCAAAATTGACCTCATCTACATTGACCCGCCTTTTGCGACTGGTGCGGATTTTACCGCTGATATAGAAGTTGGTGAAAAAGGTGAAACCATACATAAAGAACATTCAGTTATAGAAGAAAAAGCATACCGAGATACATGGGGTAATGGGCTTGAAAGTTTTTTGGAGATGATGGAACAACGATTATCACTTATGAAAGATTTGCTAAGCGACAAAGGCTCAATTTATATTCATATTGACTGGCGTGTTAATTCTCACTTACGACTAATAATGGATGAAATATTTGGGGCCGACAATTTGCAAAGAGAAATTATTTGGTGGCCAAACAATGTTTCTGGATTTAAAGGAAAGGCCCAAAACTGGATTCGAGACCATGAAACTATTATGTTCTACAGTAAAGGAGGAGAAATTACTTTCAATAAAGAGTTTAAGGAATTGTCAGAAGAATATATCAAACAAACTTTTGTTCATCAAGATGAAAAAGGCAGATATCGTATGCGTTATGACAGAAAACAGTATTATGAAGAAAATGAAGGAATTCCAATTAGTGATGTCTGGGATATTCCATATCTAAGACAGAATGCAATTGAAAGAAACGGGTATCCAACTCAGAAACCAGAAACACTTTTAAATAGAATTATTAAAGCGAGTAGCAATGAAGGTGATTTGGTTGCCGACTTTTTTTGTGGTAGCGGAACTACAGTTTCGGTAGCAGAAAAATTAAATAGAAGATGGATTGGAGTTGACCTAGGAAGGTTTGGTGTTCACACCACAAGAAAACGATTGTTGGAAATAGAACACAGCAAAAGTCTAACAGATGCCGGGAAAAAATACGGCAAGAAAGCCCGACCTTTTGAAATCCTCAACCTCGGAAAATATGAGCGGCAGTTCTGGCAGGTAAAAGCATTTGGCAAAAAAGATGAGAAGCAGGCATTGTTTGAATACCTGGCATTCATCCTCAAACTTTACGGAGCAGAACCGATTGCCGGTTCATCGCACATACACGGCAAGAAAGGAAATGCATTAGTGTATATCGGTGCGGTGGATGCACCCGTAACCATACAGGAAGTAACCGATGCATTGAAAGATACCAAAGACATGGGGCAGAAAGAACTGCATGTGCTGGGCTGGGAATGGGAAATGGGATTGAACGATGCCATACAGGAAGTGGCAAAGCAAATGGGTGTCAGGTTAAAACTTCGCATTATTCCAATGGATGCCATAGACCCGCAGGCGGCAGGCAAAGGCGATGTGAAGTTCTTTGAGCTTGCCTATTTCAAAACCAACATTGAAACCAAAGGATTGAAAGCAAAAGTGAAGCTGGAGGATTTTGTGATTCCGCACACCGATTTGATTTCGGCTGATGTAAAAAGCAGCATCAAAAAATGGAGCGACTGGATTGACTATTGGGCGGTGGATTTTGAGTTTCAGAACGACACTTTCAACAACGGCTGGACCAGTTACCGCACCAAGCAGGAGCGCAAGTTGAAACTCACTGCCGACCATGAATACATTAAGGCAGGCACATACAAAGTGTTTGTAAAAATCATAGACATTTTCGGAATTGACACTTCACAGGTGTATGAATTAAAAGTAAAATAGCCATACTTCGATAAACTCAGTATATCATGCCTCAATCAATAGTTCAATACGATAAAGAGCTTCCTTACATAGAAGGTCGCAACCCGTGGGAAGTGCCCACTTCTTTTTTGAAAAAGAAAAAAGAGAACGAGTATGAATTGGTACAAGGTCGCAGACCAAGTAAAATGCTTTTGGTAAATAAACTAAGGTCTGAGATTGACAAGTGGCGAAACGATGGTTACCCGGGAGCAACAGCCACCTCGCAGGAATTGTTGGTTTACTGGTTTGACCAGGCGCATCCGCCTGTGTTCGGCAACGAACCTTTTCATTTTTACTTCTGCCAGCGTGAAGCAATTGAGACAATCATTTATTTGTTTGAGATAAAGAAGTTTACTGATGTTTTGCCCCTGATAAAAAAGTATCACGAAAAATTTACGGGAAATCTTTTTTCATCCAACATAGAATTCAGCAAAGACCTTGACGGGGTTCGCAAAGTGAAAAGATATTTTCCGGAATTAGACCAAGAGGGTGAACAAGAATTACCGGAAGAAGATTTGTTGCGTTATGCCATCAAGATGGCAACGGGTTCAGGAAAAACCTTTGTGATGGCGTTTGTGGTAGTGTGGAGTTACTTCAACCGTTTGAGAGAAAAAGACAGGCGGTATGCCAATAACTTTTTGCTGGTGGCACCGAATGTTATTGTGTATGAAAGATTAGCAAAAGATTTCGCCAACGGAAAAATATTTGAGGAACTTCCGTTTGTTCCCACCGCATGGAAATCAAAATGGAAACTGAACATCAAGTTGCGTGGTGATGAAAGTCCACTGGCTGCAGAAAATAATTTTGTACTGAACAATATTCATCAGTTGTATGAAAGCCGCATCAAAGAATTTAACCCGAACAACATCATAGAAGCAATCCTGGGCAGAAAGCCGCAAAGCGACCCGGGCAAATCACCGCAAACCTTGCTGGAGAGAATGAAAGAGTTGGACAATCTTTTAGTGATGAATGACGAAGCGCATCATGTTCACGATGACGAATTGAAATGGAATGAAAGTTTGCTCTCCATTCATAATCATATTCCGGGAGGTTTTAAAATGTGGTTGGACTTTTCTGCAACACCAAAGACCCCGGAGAACACTTACTACCCTTGGATTATTTGCGACTATCCGCTTGCACAGGCAGTGGAAGACAGAATTGTAAAAGTTCCTTTGATAGTTCACACCGTAAACAAGAAAGATCCCGAACACATAACAGGCGATAATGTGGTTCAGAAATATGGCGACTGGATTTCGGCAGCGTTAGGAAGGTGGAAAGAACACTACGAAGCATTCAAAGAAGTGAAGAAAAAACCCGTATTGTTTATCATGGCAGAAAAAAATGCTTTTGCTGATAAGATTGCAGCAGCTATTGAACGCAGAGGCAGCACTTACGGAATTGAGAAAGATGAAATCATGACCATCCACACGGATAACACAGGTGAAGTCCGCAAGAGAGATTTGGAAAGTTTGCGTGAAGAAGCAAGAGATGTTGACAATCCGAAAAACAATATCAAAGTGATTGTGAGTGTGCTCATGCTGCGTGAAGGATGGGATGTGCAGAATGTTACTATTGTATTGGGGCTTCGTGCATTTGATTCAGCAATATTACCTGAACAGGCAATTGGCAGAGGTTTGCGTTTGATGCGGGACATCAGTCCTGACCGAACACAAACATTGGAAGTAATCGGCAACGAAAAGTTTGAGAAGATTGTCAAAATGCTGGAACTGGAAGGAGTTGGAGTGAACACAACCAAAACACCGCCCCCGCTTCCGGTTACAATTTCACCGGAGAAAAAAAGATTGCAATACGATATTGAAATTCCGGCAACCGATTTTTCTTATAACCGTGCTTACAAAAATTTAAGCGGCATTGATGCAAAGAAATTTCCTTTGCTATTCACTTCCGAAAAATTAGATGAGAACCGGAAAGTGCTTTTGAAAATGGAGATGATGCAGTTGGGAGTTGAAGTGCATCAAACAGAAGTGGATATTGAATATATTGAGTTGGGCAGAGATCTAACTTCCTACATCACACAGCATGTAATGAAGCGTGCAGGACTTACCGACTGTTTTCAATTTCTCTATCCTATTTGCGAGGATTACATTCTCAATAAATGTTTTGAGGTAAAGATTGATGAAATTGAAAAAGACGAATTGCGAAAGATATTGCGTGAACTTTCTATTCAAGAAGCAATCATTGATTTGCTGGCAAAAGAAATTGGAAAAGCAACAGTTGAAAAGAAGCAAGTAAAGGTTCAAGGCAAGAGTATCAAACTATCAGAGACACCCAAATTTACTTGGAGACGAGGACACATCAAGTTGAAGAAAACTGTTTTCAATTTTGTTGCAACCTACAATGACTTTGAAAAAGAGTTTGCTGAATTTCTTGACAAGGCAAATGATGTTGAAGCATTCGCAGCGCTTGCAGACATTTTCCGTATTGACTATTTATCAAACACCGGAGCAATCCGTTATTACTTTCCTGACTTTGTTGCTGTGCAAACAATCGGCAAGAAAAAAGTTTACTGGATTCTTGAAACCAAAGGTAGAGAATATCCCGATCTGGACAACAAGAATAAAGCAATTGAACGCTGGTGCAAAGCAGTTACAAAACAAACAGGAGTTGAATGGAAATATCTGTTGGTGAAGCAGCATTTGTTTAACACGGACAAAAAGGCGACAGTGACATTGAAACAACTGGAAGATAAGGTAAACGGACAAACAACTATTTTATGAGTCCAACGCAGCAGTCACACACATTTGCAAGCCGCACAAGCCAACACACAGACCAACGCTTGCAAAAGAGTGTGCCTGTCCCACCCAAAAAGAATTTCAAAATATTTTTTCCTGCCCTTTTAAAAAAAATTAAAACACCTGGCTCACAAGCCACGCCAGACAAGCACTCGGACAATTCAGTGCAGACAATTTACAGACAGCGTAACTTGACACGGACGACAGAAGCACATGCCCATAACAAGGTATTGCCAAAAGCGGGGGTGACGAACTTCTATGAAACTTTTGTGCT
>JAIXKI010000033.1 GCA_026936105.1 Chitinophagales bacterium | reverse complement strand
CGGAACAGATAGGCGAAGCAGCGGTTACCGAAGCTGTCGGCAATGGATTGACCGTGATGGTAACATTACCCGTCATTGTTGCAGTACAAGTAGTAGAAGTGTTCGTTGCAATAACTGTATAAGTTCCTGCTACAGTTTGATTGCCAAAGCTGATAGCTGAACCTGTACCTGCGACCGGTGATCCGGTGTTTGTGCCATTCCTTACTAATTGATAATTCACTCCACTTTCAGAACCACTTAATCCTACAGTTACACCGCTTCCTCCTGTACAATAGCTTCCTCCGCCGGTAACATTAAATGCAGTTGGTTTTGCATTAATTACAAAATCTGTTTCTGTGCGACAGCCAGCAGATGTTGAACACTCCACATAAAATTTATAAATTCCGGGTGTGAGAGTGTTTATTAGACTATTATAAGGAAAACCGGATGCTAACACTTCAGGATCGTTGATTGGATTGAATGATGAACCTGATTGTACTATTGAACCTCCGGAAGATTGAGTGTACCAATTTAATGATCCGGGCACAGTATATGTTATGGTCATCCGGATATAGTCAATACTTGCTGTGCGACCATTAGTTCCAGTTGTATTGCGAGCTACGAAAGCTAAACCAAAACTAGTATTGTTTACATTTACATCACTTCCAGATAAAGTAACTCCCCAATATGCAGTTAGATTATTAGAACTACCATAGTTTGCTGCTGTTAATGTTGTTCCCCAATTACCTGGTTGATCACTTTTACTAGCATTGTTTGTTCCAACTGCAACACCTCCAACGATCAATTTTACTGAACCATCATTAATTGCATTTGTGACACTTCCTGATCTTCTTATTGTTACCTGGATTCCTGTGATCGTTGCATTATTCGGTATTGTGGAAAAATTGAAGTTCGTAGCATTCAGAGTACCTGAATTACTATTTCTATTAATTCCATTTGTGGTTGAACTTGACCCATCGGCAGCATTCACACGAGTTGGGTTATTCCAGGCCGGAGTTCCGGAACTAGTTCCGGTGCCGGCTAACACATTTGAAACTGTTACAGGCGAGCCTGGCGGACAGACGAATGAAGAGGTTAACACGCCACTACCTCCCTGACAAATTGTTACTCCTGTTGTAGTCGGCGGAGTGCTTACTCTTATCGTCCCGGTTGCTGTAGTCGGCGTACAGCTTCCACCTGTAGGCGTCAAAGTGTAAGTATAAGTATTTGCTGTTGTTGGTGTACCGCTTATTGTTATAGTTCCGGGTGTATATGTGACACCATTTGGTACAGATGGTGACCATGAAATATTTGCTCCCATTGCACCCCCACCCACAGCGTAGGTTATTGGCGTGATAGGACTGTTTACACAAACAGTTTGATTATCTGTACCCGCTGCTGATGTTAATGTAAGGGTTGGTGTAGGAAGAATGGTGATCGTTACATTTTGGGATGCAGTACACCCGTTGGGCGCAGTACCGGTGACAGTGTAGGTGGTGGTGGTAGTAGGATTTACTGTAAATGGTCCCGGACCTGTTGGATTAAAGCCCGGATCGGCAGGATCAGACGACCATGTATAAGTTCCTTCATTGACTGTGTAAGTAATACAAAGTGTGACATTCCGGTAAACACCTGTATATCCAGAATTTTCGTGATCAACGAAACCAAACCTCCAGTTTCCGTTTGCATTAGTTGCAGCGCCTATGCTTGCAATGAGAGAAGCAAATGAATTTACAGGTTGATATGTGCCCGTATATGGGGCCCCTGTATTGGGCATTACTATGCCTGCATCTGAGAATACGGTATTTCTGAAATTTTGACCGGTGCCTCCTTTACTATCTACAAGCACAATTGCAGGTCCAGAACGGGTATAAGGATAAGCACCTCCTAATGATCCGCCCGGAGCTAGTAAGTACAAGGCAACCTCCCGGTCTCTCTGGTGGTCAACGTTCGCAGTTAATGTAATTCCTGTAATAGTGGCGCCGGCCGGAATACCTGATACGGGTATAGTCTGATATTGAACGCCTATACAGCATAGAAATTCCTTCAACGTATTATTAGTAAAACATAAAGTGTTCGGAGTAGTGGCAAGCCCGGATGCAGTCAAAGTATTCGATCCTCCCGGGCAATAAGAAGTAGCACCCGTCACATTAAGATTAATGACGGGAGAAGGATTAACACTTATCCCAATTGTTACAGAATTTTTACAGCCTGTTGCAATATTAGTAACAGTATAAGTTATCACCACACTGCCGCTTGTTACTCCTGTCACTACACCGGTAGTTGAATTTACTGTTGCAATACCTGGATCGTTGCTTGTCCATACTCCACCTGCTGTTGCATTAGCTAAAGTAATTGTGCTGTTCACACACACACTGGTAGGTCCCGTTATTGGTGTAACAGTAGGAGGTGGATTGACTGTAACAGTAGCAGTTGTCGAATTAGAAAGACATCCGGTAGCGCTTATTGCAGTGAAGGTGAATGTTGAATTCTGTACTAAAGTGGTAGTATTTGTTAAAGCACCGGTTAATGCGTCGGGTAATGTTCCGGTAGGACCCGCAGGATCCATCCCGATTAAATTACCTGAAGTATTGGTTCTTGTCCAACTGTAAGTAACTCCAGGAATGTTCGTTGAAATAGATATTGGTGCAAAATTTTCTCCTGAACATACAACTTGTGAAGATGGAGATGCGCTGATAACCGGCGTTTGATTTATTACAACATTTGTTGTCGCAGTTGCGCTGCAGCCATTACCGTCGGTTACAGTTACTGTATAATCGCCGGAAGCGTTTGTAGTGACATTTGTTATAGAAGGATTTTGTGAATTTGAAGTAAATCCGTTTGGCCCTGTCCAGCTATAAGTAGCTCCGCCACTTGCAGTAAGATTCAATGTAGTGCCGGAACAAACAGGGGAGTTGCTTCCTGCACTTGCAGTGGGAAGTGCATTCACCGTTACATTATAAACAGTTGCTGAAGCAGCAGTACATCCATTCGCATCTGTATAATTTACACTCACTGTTTTTGGGCCACTGGTGTTCCATGTTACCGTAATGGAGTTAGTGCCATTTCCTGAAGTGATAGTGCCGCCTGCTGATACGGTCCATGAATAATTTGAAGCGCCTGCTTCGGTTGTATATACATTACCGGTAGCGTTAAGGCAAACAGAATTAGGTCCGGTGATTATTGGTACAGGGCGGGCATGTATTACAATATCAGTATCAGACATAGGGGAGGGACAACCATTGCTGTTTGTTACAACAATTCCGTAATTGCCACTTGCAGCAGGCGAATAATTAAATGTTGTAGCGCCTGAAATTGGGGTACCATTCAAATACCATTGATAACTGTTATAAGCGGGTGGGGGAGGAACAAGAAGGCTTATGGGAGTGCCTTCACAAACAGTCGGCCCCGTCCCAGTTGGCATAATGGTAATTGCTTGGCCTAAGGGCGATGCAAGAAACATAACGGTAATGCTTCCGTTCATCATTGCAGTGCAGGAATTAATATTCTTGTTTGTGGCGATGACTTCAAATGTGTGAGGCCCCCAAAAGTTTGCTACGGGAGTAAATTGGACTGGCCCACCTGTTCCCGCTACAGCATCCAGGCCTAACAACCCCCCATCAAATATTATTTCGTAATCAACTCCGACTTCTGAATTATCCAATCCAATAGTTACTCCGGTGGAATTACAAACTGTTGTTGCGTTGCTCGTAACATTAAACTTTTTTGGAGCAGGGTTAACTACTACTGTGGTTGTTGCGCTGGCAGAGCAGCCATAAGAATCAGTTGCAGTAGCTGTATAAACTCCTGCATCTGCAGTGCTGACATTGGTAAGAGTAGTGTTGGCTGTATTGGCAAAAATGCTGCTGGCAAAGCTCCATGTGTAATTCAGTGTGCCTGTTCCGCCGGATGCGCCAGAACTGAGATTTATATCTTCGTATTCACATCTGAGGCCATTGTTGTCTGCATTTATAGAAACTGCGTTTGCATGGCCAATTTGAGTTAATCCGCCATTGGCATTGGATTGTCCCGGGCTAAAATTAATTTGCTGCTCTGTGGCGTAAGTGCCGCCTGAGGTAAGGTAAATGCCTTGTACATCTCCACTTCCAGGAGAAAATGTTCCGTTTACATTTTGAGTAGCAGCGCCGGGAGCAGCGATATTATTATTCCCCTGGGTATTTCCTGAAGGATTGCAAGTGGTATAAGAACTCATCGGGTATGCCCCGGACACATAGCCGCTATTGTAAGAAACAGAAGAAACGATTATACCCGTGCTGTTCAATAAAGTAATCTGGCCGCCGGAGTTGGTCAATCGCCCTGGCGCCGTGGAATTTTTCACCCAAACTTTTCCGGGAAATACAGCCTGATCACCAATATTGAGATTTGCGGCAGGTGTTCCTAAGTACGGGTAAGATGTTCCACCTGCTATAGGAAAGCCTGAGCTACCAACTGCGACACCCTGAGTTCCGGACACTCCACCAATCAAATAGTAACCTCCTGAAGTGATTGTGGTGCCAGTAGGGATTTTAATTGTCCAACCAACTCCAGATCCGGCGTCGCTATTATATACCACCGTATAACAGCTGATGTCAATTGTGCAACCCGCCCTGTTATATAATTCAATAAAATGGTACCCATCTCCACCCGAAGGAGCAATACCAACTTCATTAATGACGATCTGGCTTTGTGATGCAGTGGAAAAAAATAAAGCAAACAGGAGAGGAACAGAAAGAAAAATCTTCCTGAACCCGGTCAGAAGTATTCGCACAGGGTTTGGTGCAGTATGATTTCCAAAGCCAGCGTTCATAGTTAATTTATACGGTCAGTCAATTTTATAGCGTTTCCGGCCGAATGATATTCACCGGACATGGATCAGCTTTTCTCAGCTAATCATAGAAATGGATACACAGAATCAGAAGATGAATTCTTAACCGGTTTCTTAAAGGAGATTTGATAGCGCTGAAACACCTTTTCACAGATATGTTTACAGATCTGCTACGGTAATTTCAGGATAGAAAAAGAAAAAACAAAAGCCCGTTTTTCATGCTCACGTTTCCCACATCGTTATGCATAGCCTTCCTGTTTTGACTTATCATTTCTGCTAATCAGAATTATACTTACAGGAATTTCTTAGGTAAATTGGTTATGCCCGGGGTTATTCTTAGAAGAGGATTAAAGTGCCACAAAATAACACATTTTCAATATTTTTTATAATATCCTTAAGATTTAATTCTTAGTAGTTTTACGAAAGGCTGGTTTGTGCATTAGATAGACTGCAGGTCTTTGCGATGACCAGCGCAGCAAAAAAACCTTCAGGTCTTTGCGAGGCAATAAAAGGAAGAAGATCGCTTCGTCACTTCGTTCCTCGCGATGACCTTCGTTACGAAAATTGCCGAAGCAAACTGCACCCGAAGGCAGATCGCTTCGTCACTTCGCTCCTCGCAAAGACCAACGCGGCAAAAAAAGACTGCTCGTCTTTGCGAGGCAATAAAAAGAAGCAGATCGCTTCGTCACTTCGTTCCTCGCGATGACCTACCCTGCAAGGCTCGCGATGACCCACGTGTCATAAAAAAAGCAACTCTCTCCGAGTTGCTTAGTGACCCCGTCAGGATTCAAACCTGAAACCTTCTGATCCGTAGTCAGATGCTCTATTCAGTTGAGCTACGGGGCCGATACCCTTTAGCAGGGCGGCAAAAATAAGTAAAATACCCTTTGTACCCAATTACCTGTACCAAAGGACTAGTATCAAACTACCTTTTATTGAAAACCCGGAATAGATTCCAGGCGTTTCCCTGTTACGATAAGTTTGATCCGGGAAAAATACTTTTCGCTGAAAAAAGATGATAAAGAAAACAGTTCTGTTAATTTTCTACTTTTCAATTACCTGTACATTCAATAATAGGTGCATCGAATGCTTTTGAATACTGTACCATGCTATGCTGGTAGCCCGCCTCTGCAAACCAATCGGCGGCGCTGTTCGAATTATTCTTCCCCGACAAGGGAATATTGATGATCGTTCCGTCACCATTCGTTTGTACATAAGGAGAAATTCCATTGGTGATGCGGAGTACATTCATTGCCGTACCCATTATGGTAAAAACATTCGAAAGGCCGACCGTCAGATTTTTATAACCAACCTGAACAGAAGAGGCTGCCGGTGAAGGCGAGAATAATTTACCCAATCCGTTTATCTTATCTGTCACCGGGAATTTAGGAACGATATCATTACTGTTTTCAATTCTCAATGAGTTGGGAAAAGCTTTATTGAAACTTTCTGCAAAAGCATTATTGCCTGCTGCCGGCGCTGCGAACGTGATCACGTTCATTTTTTTTCTTTCATGCCCTTCCTGCTTCCACCGCCACCACAAATAAGTAGCATATACAGAAGCAAGATTGCCTCCGAGGCTGTGACCGGTTACAGCAACAGGCGCATCGGCAGGAATGGTTTGCAAATAATCCCAAAGATTTTTTCCTGAAGAACTGCCTGTTAGTTTGTTCAAGTTTTCCCAGCCGAAATAAGAACCTGCGGAGATCTTTGCAGAGGAACCAGAATCCGCATAATTCCATTCTTTTTGTTGGGCAACATTCAGATCATTGTACAACCAGTTGCTCATGGCTGCTTCACTGAATTCGAGTAAGGAGCCGCGTATGGCAATCACCTGAATATTTCCGTCTGTAGCAACAAATGCAAAATTCCCTCCGACGGCAACAGGCTCCCAGGCAATTTTCCACCCGGGCAGGTATAGTGATATTTTATTTTCAGGATCATTACAATAAGACAGTTCTGACAAAATACAGGCTGTTTTTACAGGGATGATCGTCTTCTCCACAATCGTTTGATCTTTCTCATTTTCAGATCCGGTATTATTCTCTTCAAACAATTGACAGCCTGTAAACAATAAAACGAGCAAGAAAAGAGTTGGTACTGTTTTCATTTCAACAAATATTTTCAAATATACATGAACGGATCAGGATTTTTTTTAATAGTATCAAACTTTCTGATCTTAATTGATATTTTTATTCCTTAATCTTTTACACAAATGAAAAAAACTATAGTATTTGTTGCCTTAGCCGGGTTGACATTCACACTCAGCTATTGCAGCGCTTCAAAAAAGTCCGCTAAGAAAGCAGTGGCAATGAGTTATGAAACCAACGTCAAAGAGATCATCGAAGCCAATTGTGCTCCTTGTCATTTTCCTTCAAAGGGAGGGAACAAGGAACCGCTGGACAGTTATGCTTCAGTGAGTAAACATATTGACGATATTTTGCGTCGCATTCAACTGAATCCTTCCGACCGCGGGTTCATGCCTAACCGCAGAGCAAAACTCAGTGAAAGTACCATTGAAGTGCTGAAAGACTGGAAGGCAAGCGGAATGCACGAATAGTGACGCTCAGCTTCTGAAATTAGGAAGCACCTTTGAGTAAGTTTATTTTAAATGCCGGAATTACTCCGGCATTTTTCATTTATAATTCTTTTAAGATTTCTGACTTTTTAAACGTGACCGTATAATAGCCGGGAACCTGAAATAGTTTGATCAAAAAGGTGTAGCATTGTAGAAAAGCTACTGAGATGATAAAAAAGGCGATCTTTTCTTTCTTTTGTTTTATATTTCTTGCCAACGTTCTCTCTGCACAGGATCTCAATAAGTATTCATGGTGGAATCCTGCCCGGAATAATTTTCCAACTCTGGAAGGCCAGGCATGGCCGGGTGACGTAAAAGATTTTTATGACCGCTTGCCTGCAAAAGCTGAAGAGAAAGTGAGGAAAGAGGTTTGGGAGCTGTCCCGTCACACTGCAGGGTTGTATATCAAATTCATGAGTAATGCCAACAACATCATTGTGCGTTATGGCACTACCAACAAACAAAATTTTGCCATGCAGCACATGCCGGCCACGGGAGTGAGCGGTGTGGATCTCTTTGTATTGGATCATAAGGGCAATTGGAAGTGGGCTCCGGGAAAGCGTTCTTTTGGTGATACGGTTATTTATAGGTTTATGGATATGCAGGTGGACGCTGCATCCGGTAACAATGATCATGAATTCCGATTATTCCTTCCCCTGTACAATGGAGTGACCTGGATGGAAATAGGCGTACCGGAAGGCACTCGTTTTCAACCGCTGCCTTTAGCCAAAGAAAAGCCGATCGTATTTTATGGAACTTCTATTTTGCAGGGTGGATGCGCTTCCCGTCCCGGGCTTGCATGGACTTCAATCGTTGAACGGCATTTTAATTGCCCTGTTATAAATCTCGGCTTTTCGGGAAATGGAAGATTAGAACCTGAAGTAATTGACCTGATCAATGAGATTGATGCAAGGCTTTATGTGCTGGATTGTATTCCCAACCTGGTGCATGGCAATGTTTACACTGATGAAGAGTTGACAAAACGTGTTGTGAATTCGATCAACAGCATCCGGGAAAAACATCCTGATGTTCCTATTCTTCTCTCGGCACACAGTATAAGCAGATCAGAGGGGATTGTTGATACGGCTTATTACATCCCTGCAGATATCTCAAGCGCAGTGCAGGAAAGAGTGGTGGACAGCCTGAAGAAGAAAGGAGTAAAAGGCCTTTATCTTATCAGCAGCGAAGAGATCGGTTTTGATATAGATGCTACGGTGGATGGTGTTCACCCCAACGATATCGGGATGAGGTATTATGCCGATGCCTTCATTAAAAGGATTACGGATATACTTTCTAAATAAAAATAGTTGACTTTTTAAACCGGGCATTTTTATTCCCAATTAATTTTTAATGCCAGTCATGGATCGTAGGAATACGGTAACAGGGTCTTTAATGCTACATTAACGCCCGGTTAATGACTTTCTTTGCACATTTAGTTTCTTCAATTTTGTGTGGCATTTGGTTTGTGACACTTATCAGATAATTTTTCTCCACTTAACTAATTACTCCGAACTCAGGACAAAACATATTTTTTATGAAAACTAAAATCAAAATCTTGTCAGGCGCTGCCATGATACTGGCTGCCGTATTCATTTTTTATTCCTGTCAGAAAGATTCATCTATTACAAATGAAACCATTATTCCACCCGGGAAAATGAAACTTTCTATTATGCTTTCTGACGGACCTTACGATTTTCAAAAAGCGCTCATAGATATCCGCAGCATAGCCGTAAAGGTGGATACCTGCCAACGCAATGGAGATCCCGATCATGATTACCCGGGATGTGATGATCATAATGACCGGTTAAATAATCGTTGTGAATATTGGGATACTCTGGATATTCATCCGGGTGTGTATGATTTATTGACTTTGCGGAATGGCCTGGATACTTTATTGGCGAGCGGTTTCCTGATCAACGGAAAAATCGAAAGAATAAAACTCACACTTGGTGACAGGGACAGCGTGATGATGGACAGTGTAATGCATCCGCTCAATCTGATCGGCAATTTCAATTTTGTATTTGTCAATATCCGGAGAGAGCATCTTGATTCACTTTCTTCCAACAATTTTCAGCTCTATCTTGATTTCGATCTCAGGCGTTCGATATTCCGGTATGGTGGTGAATATTGGTTATTTCCGGTGCTAAGGCCATTCAGCGTTCATAATTTCGGCGCCATAACAGGAGTCGTAAAACCTTTCCGTTCATTCGGGATCGTAAAAGCATTTAATGCAACGGACACGGCCTATGCATGGCCCTGGTATTCCGGAATGTTTAAAATTAGAGGACTGAAGCCGGGAACTTATAATCTGTCTGTTGAAGGCAGGAACGGATATGCTGATACAACGATCAGTAACATCACGGTAAATAAGGGCAAAGCAACTGATGTTGGAACAATTGAACTTCACCAATGATTCATTCAACAACTATGAAACACGGCCGGTAGACCCGGGCTGCAAAAAAGTGCGTGGGTCTTTGCAAGGCAATAAAAGAGAGCAGATCGCTTCGTCGCTTTGCTCCTCGCGATGACCTGCGCTACGAAAAATGCCGAAGCAAATTGCACTCAGGGAGAAGACTTCATTTTCCCAAAGCAATCGCACTCGAAGGCAGATCGCTTCGTCGCCCTCACGCACAGAACCTGAGCTTCGCACCTCGCAAAGACCCACCCTACAAGGCTCGCGATGACCAGCGTGGCAAAAAAACTGCTCACCTTTGCGAGGCAATAAAAAGAGAGAATCATTGTGTCAAGTCAAACCCATTGCTGAAGCAAACTGCACCCGAAGGCAGATTGCTTCGGCACTTCGTTCCTCGCGATGGCCATGGCTGCAAAAAAGATAACCTATTAGTACAGGAATACGAATAAAAAAGAGGCTATCTTAACTTTTAAGACAGCCTCCGGGTGATGGATGATTCCTTTGAAATTATTTCTCTCCTCTTATTTTTTCTACCTGGTGTTTCAGCAGATAAACCTGGAAGCCGATATTGAGTTTGAATCCGCCTGACCCGTCAAAGTCAGTATATTTTGTGTGATCATATCCCATCAGGATATCCAGTGAAACCTGGTTGCTGACGAATATGGCAGCTCCGCCTCCAAGGAAATAATGGGATCCGTTATTGGTAGAACTTGAAAGATTGCTTTTGATATTCTGGCTAACATATCCAAAACTTCCCTGCACAATAGGCATTACATTGGCATTGGTAAAGTAATAGCGGACAAATGGGCCAAATCCGAAATTGGTCACTTTGTCATCACCTGTTTTGGTGTAGTCAACCATGAATTCACCTCCAACGGCAAGATTGTTTACAATAAAACCGCCGGCAGTAGGTGAAAAGTTGATCTCAGTGTTTTTATTACTGGTGTTCAGTCCTATGCTCCCACCTACCATCCAGTCACCTTTTGAGGTCTGTGCATTTAAAATTCCGGTCAGGCCGGTAAGAATGATTGCAAATAAATATCTTCTCATATTCATAAATTTTTGAGGCGCAAAGATAGTAAAGTAAATTTTTTATAATGGTTTGCTGTCCCGGAAACCGGGTTTTGAGGAAGAATTTATATTTATCCTGATTCTTAACTGAGATTTTATTTTTTTAAAAGATCATTGACAAAGCCCTGTTGAAATGAATTTTCCGGGCAGGCATAAATCATGGAAGTTTATTTCCGAAGAAGAATTATTCTGAAGAAAAATATCCATCTATGTTTAACAGGATTCTTGCCCTTGCTCTCTGTTCATCCGTTTGAGTGATGATTATTAAATAAAGAATTGTTCAGGTTTTTTTCCCCAGCCCGCTGAAGAATGTGAAAAGAGTGCCTGCCGCAAAAAACATCCCGGTGATGAGTAATCGAAGGCCGGTTTCTTTTTGCTGGTCAATATTGAATGAACTGCATAAAAGGATATTAAATGTTACCAGTGTCATTCCGGTTACAAAGACCATGACGGACACCATGGCCATAAAGGCAATCCTGATTTCAAAAATAGTTTGCCGCAGCACAGTTATGGTCAGAAACCCTGCGGCCAGCATGGTGACATGCATCAGCCGGTTAAAAGCAGGATGAATGACCGCAGTATCAATGGAGCGGGGCAGCATCCAGAAAACCAGGGAAGCCATGATGAATATGAGAAGGGCAACATCCCAGGGAAAGCGGATGGGGATAAGCCTGGAATACCGCAGCCCCGCAAGAATCCCCAGCAGGAGCATGGCGGGTAATTGCAGTAACTGGTGACGGGGCATGGTGTCAGAGAACCATTCATTCAGCGGAAAAGAGATCACCCATGCTAAACCTGAAATGACAGTGATAAAAATTATATGGATTGTTTTTGAAGGCACAGATTGATTTGTTCATAAACCGAATGATCATTTTCCCTGGCGGGGTCGAACACCTGTACAATTTTATTCTCCGGGCTGATAAGATATAAGAACAGCGAATGATTGATGATACCCGTTCCCGGCACCGTGTATTTCCAGATTCCGATTTGGCGCAGGAATTGATCAAAAGATTTCTGATCGGTATGGTAGGGCAGGGCAAATGTCCAGCCCGGGATATCCGGTCCGAAATACTCACGGTACTTTTTTATTTTTTCCACATCATCATTGCCGAGATCAAAACTGACAGTCACAAACTCCAGCCGGGAAGGAACTTTTGTACTATCAAATAAATGATAGATGCGTTCCAGCTGGTTATTCACTTTATGGCATACGTAAGGGCAATTCAGGTAAACGAAATTCAGCAACACATATTTGCGCTTGTCTTTCAGATGAAAAACTGTATCATCCTGGCTGATCATGGCCAGGTCGGGAAATGATCTCGGAAGTTCTCCCGCTTTTTGTAGGGTATATGAAAAAACGGTAAAAGCTGAAAACCCCAGGGTCCATTTCCAGATTGCTGTAAAGCAAATGGTAAGCGCTATCACCGGAATTAAAACTCTTTTCATCTCATCTCTCCTCACATGATTTATTTTTTCCTTATTGAATCACTCACATCATGGTTAAGAGTTTTGTACCGGTTCCGTGATGGCAACCCTTTTCCTGATCAGTTTGACCAGTATGGCAAAGGTCATGATCAGGAAACCGATGATCACAATGATGATACAAATGGCAGCGAGCCTGGCCAGGAAGGCACCGATAAGATGAGTGGATTCAATGGGAATTCCTTTGTAATCGGCATATCTTCTTGGAATACTGTTGACCCCACCGGTATAAAACGTGGCAATAAAACAGTGTGCTCCCAAAACAAAGAGCCAGAATCCGGCTTTGCCGGAAATATCTTTTTCCTGTTCTTCTCTGGTATGGGAGAGATAAAAGAAAAATCCAAAGATGAACAATACAACACCGCCCAGCATGTAAGTATGAAAATGGCCCGGGACCCACATGGTATTGTGAAAAACAAGGTTAACAGAAATGGTAGCGTCAATAACGGCAGCAAATCCGCCGACGGCCCAGCCACCTACTCCTATCAGGAAGGACAGCGGAACGATGCCCCATTTTATTTTAGAATGATAGACCTGGGTG
Organism: Chitinophagales bacterium; assembly: GCA_026936105.1. Taxonomy (GTDB): domain Bacteria; phylum Bacteroidota; class Bacteroidia; order Chitinophagales; family Chitinophagaceae; genus UTBCD1. Next base: position 73,265 of record JAIXKI010000033.1, on the reverse strand, counting down.
ATGACTCCAAACATGGATACAGCCGTGGCTGGCACAGCGCTGAAATAGGAGGCCAGTTGTCCTGCATACTGAAGCCCCAGCGGCTGAGCAAAATCCATATACAGGTGATGGAAGTAAGCAAAGATGATAAAGAAGAATGTGGCATTCCATGCATATACAAGAACTTTATTAGTGACCCACTTGCGCCCTGTGTATTCAGGAAGCAGGGCATATACCCAGCCCAGGCAGCAGTACAGTGTGATGTTGACCAGCGTATGCCCGAAAAAGAAGATCAGGTTTTTCATGAGCAGCATGTTAAAGGTCAATGTCGGTTCAAAAAACTGCATCAGAAACATCACAAGGAATACGGCTCCGGCAAGGTAGGCGATCACCCCGGGTATCAGGCTGATGGTTGTGATCATTACAATCGGAGGCAATTCTTTTTTCACTTCTTTTTTACCCAGGTATTGCCATCCTAATAAGTTGGTGAGCCCACCGTATTCTTTTGCTAAAACATAAAGCACATGCAGCATGCCGAGCAGCCATGCTACACCCAGGATGATCAGCGAAACAATGGAAAGGCCGGTTGACCAGGCAGGCCATATGGCATTTTTAAATGGCAACGGATATAACAGGTACCAGCCGGCACCGAATTTTCCCAGCAGTGTGGCATAGGCCAGGCCGATAACGCCAATCAATATCAAGAAATATACAAGGTATCCGATTCCCAGGTTCAGTTTTACATGGCGGGTCCCTATCAAATACCACAGCGCCGCAAACGAAGTGCTGAATAACAGGCCGGCCATACCAAGGCCATGCAACGTCATCAGGACATAAAATTTATCCATGCCTAAGTTTATCTCTTCACCCTGGTTCAGGCGCATCAGCAGGCCCAGAACGATGAGCAGGGGAAAAACAATGAGGAATGTAATGGTCCAGACTTTGATAAATGTTCTGTTCTTTTTTATTTCAAGAGGACTTAATTGTAACATAGTCATTCGTTTTTTTAGTTAACGTGAATCGTACCGACCATAATGCTGTGCATTAAACCACAGTATTCCAGGCAGAGAATATGATAATCCCCGGCTTCGGGAAACTCATATTCAAGCTCATTCTTGTACGTAGGCATTGCCTGGGTTTGAGCAACTAAAACTCCTTTGGTATTGTAAATGGCAAAATCGTGATTCACGTCATTGGAAGTGACGATAAACCGCACCTTCTGATTGGCCGGCAGGGTGATCTCTTTCTTTGCAGCGGTATCCTTAACGAACTCTTCCGGGCTCTTATCAAAAGTCCCGGATTTCATTTTCCAGTCCCATTGTATGGCCACCACCGAAACGGTCTGCTTCGGCTCCCCCTGGAATTTTGTATAGGGCAGCAGGCGCAGGGTCAGGAACAAACAGACTACAGCGCAAAACACCAGCACAAAAAAATATTTACCCCGCAGCCTGTACACTTTGTGTTTGGCCGAAGTACTGTCTTCTTCAATGTGAGAGGTACCCATCAGGTAGGCAATGACCAGAACTACAAGAGCACCTCCTAAAAACGAAATGATCGCAGAAGTACTTTGTATGGTCAGTAATGAAGCAGGTTGGATCATAGCGAAAATTTTGGTTTATTCAATTAAATGTAAAACACAACCCCTGAATGAAACTTCAGGGTGAAAATGTTTGACTATAATTTCCGGACAGGCTGTTGCAACCGATTTCGGGTGTTATGCCGGTCAATTGAGAGATTCTTGAAATTAACGGATCGGATTAATAAAATTCAGTCAATTGATCATGTTCAGCACAATGTTCCAAAAGTAAGCATCTTTTAGAATCAAAAAATTTTTACCGGAGATAATTTATGCAGATTAATTTTTTTTGGAAAAAAAATCCGAAGAGATCATTGTTATAGATTTGTATTTCTCTAAAGAAATTTTTTATTTTCTGAAAAAAAATTTTGTTCTCCGACTGCATTTGCGCAATCGGGAATTTTTTTTTGACAGCTGGTCAGTTTTTTTTTTCAATCATTTCAGCAAAAAAATATTTCTGCCGGCAGCCGCTCATTTTGTTTTATTTGCCTTGCAAGGGCTGAGAGAGGGACAAGCCTTGCGACTCGGGGCTTTTAACTACCTTTGCCGCCACAAAATCAAGAAGGTTGAAGAACATCCGTAATTTCTGCATCATCGCCCATATTGATCATGGAAAATCCACCCTGGCCGACCGTTTGCTGCAAACAACGCATACGATCAATGAAAGAGAAATGAAAGATCAGGTGCTGGATGACATGGATCTGGAGAGGGAGAAAGGGATTACCATAAAAAGCCATGCAATCCAGATCAATTTTAAACATAAAGACGGTCAGGAGTATATTCTTAATCTGATCGATACTCCCGGCCATGTGGATTTCAGTTATGAAGTGAGCCGTGCACTGGCGGCCTGTGAAGGAGCTTTGCTGCTGGTGGATGCCACTCAGGGAATACAGGCACAGACCATTTCCAATTTATATCTTGCTATTGACAATGACCTTGAGATCATTCCCGTCATCAACAAGATAGATATGGATGGCGCCATGATTGAAGAAACGAAAGACCAGATCATTGAACTTATAGGATGCAAGCCTGAAGAAGTATTGCTGGCAAGCGGTAGAACAGGATTTGGAGTGGAAGAAATTCTTGAAGCTATAGTTGAAAAAATTCCTCCGCCTGAAGGTGATCCTGATGCGCCTTTGCAGGCTTTGATATTCGATAGTGTTTTCAATTCGTTCCGAGGTATCATAGTTTACTATCGCATCATGAATGGAAAGATCAGCAAAGGCGATCACGTAAAATTTGTTTCTACCGGCATGGAATATGAAGCCGATGAAGTGGGAGTACTGAAGCTGAGTTTGTCTTCGAGAGATACGGTACAATGCGGTGAAGTCGGATATATCATCACCGGCATTAAAGTGGCAAGGGAAGTGAAAGTGGGAGACACGATCACGTTGGCCGATAATGAAAATCCTGTTGCCATCAAAGGGTTTGAAGAAGTGAAGCCGATGGTATTTGCCGGTATTTTTCCGGTAGATACAGATGATTTCGAAGAGTTGAGGGAATGTATGGACAAACTCCAGTTGAATGATGCTTCACTCACTTATGAACTGGAAACTTCGCAGGCTCTGGGCTTTGGCTTTCGCTGCGGATTTTTAGGACTGCTGCACATGGAGATAATCCAGGAACGATTGGAAAGAGAGTTCAATCAGACAGTAATCACCACCGTGCCGAACGTAGGATTTGTTGCTTATACCACAAGGGGAGAAAAAGTGCCGGTAAACAACCCTTCTGAAATGCCCGACCCGGTGCGGATAGAACATATTGAAGAACCTTTTATCAAAGCGCAGATAATCAGCAAACCGGAATACATCGGAAATATAATGACCCTGTGCCTAAGCAAAAGAGGAATACTGCTGAACCAACATTACCTCACTCAGACCAGGGTGGAATTATTATTTGAAATGCCTCTGACAGAGATTGTGTTTGACTTTTATGATAAACTAAAATCACAGACGAGAGGATACGCATCCTTCGATTATCATTATATCGGCTACAGAGAAAGCGATATAGTAAAGATGGATATTTTATTGAATGGCGATAAAGTGGATGCGTTGAGTGCATTGATCCACCGCAGCCGTGCTCAGGATTTTGGAAGAAAACTTTGCGAAAAACTGAAAGAGCTGCTCCCGCGCCAGCAATTCCAGATAGCTATTCAGGCAGCGATCGGCGCCAAAATCATTGCCCGGGAAAATATTTCAGCATTGAGAAAAGATGTTACAGCCAAATGTTATGGCGGTGATATCAGCAGAAAGAGGAAACTCCTGGAAAAACAAAAAGAAGGTAAAAAGAGAATGCGCCAGGTAGGAAGTGTGGAAATCCCACAAGAAGCTTTTCTTGCAGTACTCAAGCTTAATGACTGACCGGGTTATAAACTTTCTTCGACGCTGAATCTTTCTTTCCCCGGGACTTTTAACTCTCTGTCGCTTTTACTAACTTTAAATCTCAAAATTGAAGAATGGCAAAACCGGCTGCCGGAAATACACTTAAAAGATTGAGAAACAGGTACAGGCTGGTGGTAATGAATGATGATACCTATGAAGAAGTAGTCACCTTCAAATTGTCGAGACTGAGCGTTTATGTTGCTTTGAGCACAATTTTTGTTGTTTTAGTGGGCCTTACCGTAGCTCTTATCGTTTTTACCCCTTTGAAGTATTATATTCCGGGATATGATGATATGAAGCTGGGCCGTGAATACAAGCAGATGAAATACAAGGTGGATTCTTTGGAAAAGCAGGTGATCTACCAGACACAATATATAAACAATGTAAAAAAAGTGCTTACGGGAAATACACCGGTGGCGCTGGATACAAATAAAATTGAATTACCAAAAGAAGAAACTATCACTGACTAAATCAAATACCTATGTTTAATACAAAACAAAAAACCGACATGCAACCTGAAAAAACCAATGGCAGCGGAACCGGAACCACTTTGATCGGAGCCGGCACCACACTGAAAGGCGATATCAGCAGTAATAATGACCTTAGAATTGACGGTACTATTGTTGGAAATATTAATTGCGTTTCCAAGATAGTAGTTGGTTCCAACGGTGTGGTGGAAGGTGACATAACCGGAAACCAGGCTGACATAGTTGGAAAAGTTTCCGGAAATATCCGGGCTAAAGACCTTTTACAACTTCGCGGTGATTGCGTGGTAAACGGTGATATCTATGCCGGCAAACTGCAGGTAGAACCTACCGCCACTTTCAACGGACAATGTCATATGGGAGCAAACGTAGTTGGCATTAGTACAGGCAGCGATAAAGAGAATAAGGATAAAGCGGCTACTCATTAAACCAGAAAATGACATGCAGAACATCCGACCACTACTACCTGTTTTTTTCTTGTTCCTCATGATAAATGTTTTGATAATCGGGGAAAGATTATTATTTAAAGAATGGGAGATCGGCGGAAAAGTGCTGATCAGCGGAAACCTTCTTCTCTTCATTGTTACCTTGATCTCCTTTCGCCTGGGGCAACAAGGATTGAAATCCGACAATGTGCAGGCTTTTGTCCGTTCCATTTACCTGAGTTTTATCATTAAGTTTTTTGTGGTGGCCATAGCTGCTTTCATCTATATCATGATGAAGAAGAAAGAAGTGAATAAAACAGCAATAGTTATCTTTATGTGTTTGTATCTTGTGTATTCTTTCTTTGAAGTTTCTCTGCTCATGAAAATGTCGAAGGTGAAAAAGAATGGGTAAAAAAGAAGTGCCGATTGATCTTTTACAGCATCGCCTGCCGCCGGGGACCTATGAACCGGTGCTGGCTTACCTGCAGCAATTCAAAGTGCATCTTACCATCACCAGGGAGCGAAAAACTATTTTGGGCGATTATCGTCACAGGACACATATAAACAATCACCGCATCAGTATCAACGGTAATCTGAATATTTACTCTTTCCTCATCACATTGTTGCATGAGCTGGCGCATTTACTGACTTTTGAACAGTATGGCAATAAAGTGCAGTCACATGGTCGGGAATGGAAGATGGTCTATGCCCGTTTGCTGGATCAATTTTTGAAAAATAAAATCTTCCCTTATGAGATAGAAAGGGAGTTATTTGCTTCCCTGAGCAATCCGGCTGCAAGCAGTTGTGCCGAAGATGGCCTGATCCGTGTTTTAAGAAAATACAATAAAGAAGATAACGGGAACCGTCTGTTAGAAGAATTACCTCATCATGCTTTGTTCCGCATTGATGACGGAAGGGTTTTCCAAAGAGGAGAGAAATTGAGAAAGAGATATCAATGCACGGAAGTGAAAACAGGAAAGATCTATTTGTTCAGCCCGGTACATGAAGTGGAACTTGTATAAAGTTTTCCATGCCCGGGCAATCATAAGCTGAAGCCCCGGTAATTTTTCTTAAAAGCTTTTATAGGATTTGGGAAGTGCTGTCGGAAAAGGGAGTTGCATTCTGCAAATCTTTGTATCATCTGAATTTTAAATTGTATGTATCTTAGATCATGCATCGGCTCGGATAAAGCTTGAATGCAACTGAAACCGGTATTGGGTAAGATTATGAAGCATTTGTTTTTTTTGAGCGGTTAAAAAAATAATTCTCTGAATAAAAAATCGTCATGAAAAAGACAAGAAGACAATTTATCATAGATAGTTCTGCGGTGTTTGCCGGTACATTGTTTTTACCTGAATTGTTGAAAAAGGAATCAAAGAAAAAAGAAATTATTTTAGGAATACAACTTTACACTGTCAGGGATGACATGTATAAAGATCCGCTGGGCACATTGAAGAAACTGTCTGCTATGGGCTACCGTAATGTGGAACATGCCAATTATGTCAACAGGAAGTTTTATGGTTTCTCTGCCAAAGAATTCAAAAAGATACTGGATGACGAGGGGATAAAAATGCCAAGCGGCCATACTGTTCTTACTTCCAAACACTGGGAGGTTGCAAAAAATGATTTTACCGATGAATGGAAAAATACTGTGGAAGATGCTGCTGTTTTAAACCAGAAATATGTGATAAGCCCCTGGATGGATGAAAGCCTGAGAAAGGACTATGACGGGCTGCTTCGTTTTTTGGAAATATTCAACCGGTCCGGCGAGTTGTGTAAAAGATCAGGGATGAAATTCGGCTACCACAATCATGATTTTGAATTTCAGGACAAGCTGAATGGGAAATTGCTGTATGATATTATCCTGGACAACACAGATTCAAAACTGGTATTGCAGCAAATGGATATTGGTAACATGTATGGCAGCGGCGGAAGGGCATTGGAAATTCTGAAAAAATATCCCGGAAGATTTGAGAGCATGCATGTAAAAGATGAAATCAGAGTGGAAGGCAAAGGAGAAATGGGCGGCGACTATGAGAGCACGATACTCGGGAAGGGAGTGTTGCCGGTAAAAGAAATTTGCGACCTGTTTAAAAAATCGGGAGGAACGACAGAGTTTATCATTGAACAGGAATCCTATCAGGGAAAGTCGCCTTTGGAATGTGCAGAAGAGAATCTGAAGATTATGAAAGGGTGGGGATATTGAGGGATCTTAAAAAGCTCATGATAATTTTAGCATCTCTTATGATGTATGATCTTTTTTGCAGATCAAGCGGTAAAAAATCCTTTCTATTAGAGTTTTTGGTACAATAAGGTAATAAGGTCTTTTTATCACCTTATTAAGATCGTTACCGAGGTAATGAGATAATAATTGATTTTAAGAGGAATTATTACTGCTGAGGTAATCTTGTGTTGGTGAAATATCTCAAAGCTTTTTCAGCATCCATAGTGAGCAGCCGCAATGACCGCTGTTTCCCATTGGGCCTTTCAGGTATTCAAATCCGAACCTGGCATAGATGCTCAATGCCTTTCGCAGTTCGGGCATGGATTCAATATAGATGTTTTTATAACCGAGTTCTTTTGCTTTTTCGATACATTTTTCGATAAGCTTTCTTCCCAACCCCAGTCCCCTTGCTTCAGGCTTTAAATACATCTTCACCAGTTCGCAAGTGCCTTCAGGCAACCCTTTCGTGGGATAGATGCCGGCGCCACCGGCGATTTCCCCGTTTATTTCTGCAATATTGTAATCAGAACCTTTTTGCTGAAACACCTCATAAAGATGATCGGTCGTGGGATCATCAAAAACAGTGTTGGATTTATTGACGCCAAACTCAGTCATAGTATCTCTGATCACTTTAGCCAGAGCGGCATTATCCTCAGGCATTAGTTTTCGGATGGTGATCTTTTTATGCATTAATAACGGTTAAAATTCGAAATGCGGCTGTTATTCACCACTTAATCTTTTGCCGGCGTAAACATAGATTATAGATTTGCAGTGAATAATTTCCGGATGCAAAAATAGAGATATCGTGATTCAGGAAAATATTTCTCTGAAAACTTTTAATACGTTTGGTATTGATGTGAAGGCAAGATTCTTCTCATCATTCTCATCGTTGACCGGCCTGGAAGAACTGCTGACATCTTATTCCGCTACTCCATTTTTCGTTTTGGGAGGGGGGAGCAATATACTGTTTACCAAAGACGTCAATGCCCTTGTTCTTAAGAATGAGATCATGGGGATTGACCTGATGCATGAGGATGAAGAATATGTTTACGTGAAAGCGGGAGCAGGGGAGAACTGGCATCAGTTTGTTTTGCATTGCATCAATAACAACTGGGGTGGTATTGAAAACCTTTCCTTGATTCCGGGTAATGTAGGGGCCTCTCCTATACAAAACATAGGAGCCTATGGGGTGGAACTACAAGATGCTTTTCACTGCCTAGAAGCTTTTTACATTGCGGAAAAGAGGATGGTCACTTTTACTCTATCGGATTGTGAGTTCGGCTACAGGAACAGCGTTTTTAAAAAGAAGTATAAAGACCAGTTTATTATTCTCAGTGTCATACTGAAACTCCGGAAACGGCCTTCTTTTCATATTGATTATGGAAGTGTGAAACAGGAACTCGAAAGAATGAATGTAAAAGAGCTGAGCCTTCGTTCCATATCACAGGCAGTCATCAACATCCGCAATTCAAAGCTTCCGGATCCGAAGCAACTGGGCAACGCAGGCAGTTTCTTTAAAAACCCTGTGATCCCGGCAGCAGAGTTTGAAAAGATCAGGGGAAAATTTCCTGACATGCCATTCTACCGTGCTCCTTACGATATGGTGAAGATACCTGCCGGATGGCTCATCGAACACAGCGGCCCGGATGAAGCAACAAAAAGCTGGAAAGGCTTCAGGAGAGGAGATGCAGGATGTTATCTTAAACAGGCTTTGGTATTAGTCAATTATGGAGGAGCAACCGGACAGGAGATATTTCAGCTAAGCGAAGACATCCTAAAGTCGGTAAAAAGTAAGTACGGGATCTTGCTGGAAAGAGAGGTGAACATAGCCTGACAGATAGCAAATGAACATTTATACACCAATTGTATTTCTACTGATATCCAACAATTTGTAAAATCTATTAAAAGTTTATTTTAGATAGAAAAACTCCGGCTAAAAGCCGGAGTTTAAAAAGTTTTTCAGAGTTATTATTTATCTCCTGTTCAGCTTTGATAAAAGCCTTAGGATCTCTAAGTAAAGCCAGACCAGAGTCACCAGCAAGCCGAATGCACAATACCATTCCATGTATTTCGGGGCCTGCATCTGAACTCCTTTTTCAATCATATCAAAGTCAAGTAACAGGTTCAGTGCAGCCAGTGCAACAACGAAAATAGAGAAGCCGATACCAAGTGGAGTGGCCGCATTCGTAAATGCACCGATGTTGGCATGGAATAAGAAGGCGATCCATTGTATAAAATAGAATACGGCAATACTGATCGTAGCTATGATCACGATCGTTCTGAATTTTTCCGTAACCCGGATGATGCGGAAACGGTAGATCATGAACATCACCATGGCAACGATCAGGGTCAGTCCGACAGCCTGCATGACCAATCCGGGATAACTTGTCTTGAAGGTATAATCATAATAAGCGGAAACAGCACCCACAAAAAGGCCTTCCAGCAAAGCGTAAGCAGGCGCCAGATAGGGGGCCCATTTTCTTTTAAAGATGATGACCATTGCCACAATGAGGCCTCCGAAAACGCCGATCATTAGCATGGGCATGGGATTGCTTCCCTTGTAAAATTGTGTCCATGCAAAAAAGCAGGAGCCCATCATCATCAGGAACAGGAAGCCAAAGCGGTTCAGCGTACCATTCACCGTCATGGCCTGAGAAGATGCCATCCCCTGAAATATCGTTCCGTCAAAAGCTTTTTCCTGCATGGCAGGATTACTTGATTTGAATAGTGCCATAGTTATTTTTTTTAAAGATAATAACGACTGAATAAATTTTAAAACAATCTCCTGTTAATAATACCAACGTACAAAAGCTTCCATCGCCGCATAGTGGGTAAGCCCTAAAGCGGCGTACAAATTAGCAGTATTTGCATTACGTTCTTCTGCCCGCTGCCAGAATTCCCTGGAATCGCTTCCCTGGAAGGGCACCATGTCTTTTTGTGACTGATGGATAAAAATTCCGAACCTCTTCTTGAGCACCTGGTCCGGACTCATAGGTATTGCCATTTCAATTTCTTCAATATTCCATTCCTGCCAGGCTCCTTTATAAAGCCAAAGCCAGCAGTCTTTGATCCATTCATCGCCGTCTTCTTTTAACCTACGCATAGCCTCCAGAGTTATATCAAGGCAAACCTTATGCGTACCATGCGGGTCTGACAGATCGCCTGCGCAAAAAACCTGGTGTGGTTTTATTTTTCTCAGCAGCTCCATTGTGATCCTGATATCCTTTTCTCCCATTGGTCTTTTTTCTATAGTCCCTGTTTCATAAAATGGAAGATTGAGAAAATGAATATTGCTTTCTTTAATACCTACATAACGGCAGGTTGCTTTAGCTTCACCCCGCCGGATCAATCCTTTTATGGAACGGATCTTTGGAGTATCCACCTGGTTAGATTTTTTCTTTGACAAAAATTTTCTGGCTTCATCCAGTATCTTTCTGGCTTTTCCGGTATTAATTCCGGCTATCTCTTCAAAACCTACGGCAAAGTCCAGGAACCGAGTGACAAATTCATCTGTTACTGCAATGTTTCCCGATGTCTGGTATGCCACATGTACGTCATTCCCCTGGTCGTGCAACCGCTGGAAAGTTCCGCCCATGCTGATGATATCATCATCTGGGTGCGGAGAAAAAATGATCACTCTTTTCGGATAGGGTTCGGAGCGTTCCGGATGGCCGGGTAATACTGCATTCGGCTTTCCGGCAGGCCAGCCCGTTATCGAATCGCGAAGCATATAATATACCTGCAGGTTGATCTCATAGGCATCGCCCTTTTCTACAAGAAGATCACTCAACCCGTATTCGTTGTAATCAGTATTGGTGAGGCTTAAGACCGGTTTATTCAATTTCAAAGCCATATTGACCACAGCTTTCTTGATCATTTTTGGTGTCCACTCGCAATCGCCGGTAAGCCAGGGGGATTTTATTCTGGTCAGTTGTGAAGCTGCCAGTTCATCTATAACAAATGTGACATCGTCATGATTTTGCAGCAAAGAAGCCGGTACATGTTCTGTATCGTCGCCTTCCACTGCTTTTTGCATAACAGGGGCTTTGTTCTCGCCCCATGCCATCAGTATGATCTTTTTTGCTTTCATGATGGTGCCGATACCCATGGTGATGGCCAGCCTCGGTACTTCGGAAATATTGGCAAACTCGTAAGAATTGGCAATGCGTGTTGAGTTGTCCAGGGTGATCAGCCTTGTTTTTGAATAGATGGCAGAACCCGGTTCGTTGAAGCCGATATGGCCATTGTTACCGATACCGAGGATCTGAAGATCAATGCCCCCTGCTTCTTCTATCTTTTTTTCATATTCACGGCAATGGGATTTGATATCTTCTTTTCTGACCTCACCGTTGGGGATATGAATATTTTTCGGGTTGATATCAATATGATCAAAAAGGTTGAAGTGCATGAAACGGTTGTAACTCTGCAAAGCATCATTGTCTATCGGATAGTATTCATCGAGATTAAATGTGATCACATTTTTAAAACTCAGCTTTTCTTCTTTGTGCATCCGTACCAGTTCTGCATACATGGATTTGGGTGTGGATCCGGTGGCCAATCCCAAAACGCATTTCTCATTTTTCTTTTGTTTGGCCCGTATCATTGCAGCGATCTGATGTGCTACAAACTTTGAGCCTTGTTTAAGGTCAGGGAAGATCTTTACCGGGATCTTTTCAAAACTGTCAGAAAGGTCAATTGAAGTGGTTTTCTTTGCCATCAAAAAAATAATATTTTAAGGCAAAGATAAAAGATTGCAATGATGCTCACTGAAGCTCTAGCTGATCCGTGAAAATTAATTTATTTCTATCTCATCAGCAAAAAGCCATGATTCATAGCCTGCTCCAGGATTTCCATTAGGTATGACACCTGTGTTTTTTGCCAGCACTCTTATATACCGTGTCTTTACAAGGCCGAAATTGACTTTGAAAACAACATTTGTTCTGCCGGTTGAAGAAAAATCGTCCGATCTTTTTACCGATGAAAAATTTTTCCCGTCATCTGAAATAAATACCTCCACATATTTGGGAGGCCAGATCCAGTTCCCGGTATCTTTTAAAGTATGAAAGTTGACATTACTCAAATATTGGGGACTCCCCAGATCAATGATGGCATCACAGTCGTTTCCGATAAAACCCAGCAATTGAGAGGGGCGATCCATTCCTTTGTCATTTTGGATTCCGTCAACCAAAGTGAAGGCGCCATCACCGGGATAGTTTTTTGATGGTTCTTTAGCTAACGCAATATTTTTACCCGTGGCCTTGTTGAAATAAAAGTTTTGTTTCACTTCCACAGTACGGTTGTCTATGTTGAAAAAGCCCCTTGCTTTCACCGTGTTTTGTATCAGTTGGGGGCCGTTGTATCCCCATGTGGAGTCTGTGCCTTCGAAGGTCATGAACATAGGCTTATTGAATTTGTTCTCTATCTTCCATAAAATACCATCATGATTGGAATCGGGAAGGACAGAGGTATTCAGTTCAAAGTATGCATCACTGTAGTTCACTTTCCACAGATCATATCTGCGGAATTCTGCCAATAACCTTCTTTCAAAATCACTCCAATCACGATTCATCTTCTGACTCCATAACACTTCACTTAATGCGCTCATTCGGGGAAACAGCATGTATTCGAGTTTTTTTGTGTTACCGATGTATTCGGTCCACACATTTCCCTGAGCGCCCAGAATATGTTTTGCCTGATCAGCGGTAAGAGAGGCAGGAACCGGTTCATAGCTGTACACCTTGCTGACCGGGAGATAACCGCCAATAGTGATGGAATCTTCATGTTCACTTTGCGATTTGTCCAGGTAGCACCAGTCGCCGGGAGTCATAATCACATCATGGTTCTGAACGGCAGCTGATATGCCGCCTTGTTCGCCGCGCCAGCTCATCACTGTGGCATTGGGCGCCAGTCCGCCTTCCAGTATCTCATCCCATCCGATGATGGATCTTCCTTTACTGTTCACATATTTTTCAATGCGCTGAATGAAATAACTCTGTAAAGCATTTTCATCTTTCAGTTTTTCAGTCTTGATCCTTTTTTGACAAACAGGACAAGTCTTCCATCTTGTTTTGGGACATTCATCTCCGCCGATGTGAATATACTTCGACGGGAAAAGTGACATGACCTCATCCAAAACACCCTGCAAAAATGTATAGGTGGAATCATTGCCTGCACAGAATACATCATCAAAAACTCCCCATGTTTGTTGTACTTCATAAGGCCCTTTGGTACATCCCAAATATGGATAAGCAGCCAGAGCAGCCATAGCATGGCCGGGCATTTCGATCTCAGGTACTACTGTGATGTAACGGTCAGCCGCATATCTTACAATTTCCTTTATTTGTTCCTGAGTATAGAATCCTCCATAGTGAATACTGTCATTACCTGTGCCCGGATAACGGCCGATAATGGTTCCGTTTCGCCATCCGCCCACCTGGGTGAGTTTGGGATATTTTTTTATTTCAATTCTCCAGCCCTGATCATCGGTCAGATGCCAGTGAAAATAATTCATCTTGTGCAGAGCAAGGAAATCAATATATTTTTTTATATAATCAATGGGAAAAAAGTGACGGCAGCAATCCAGATGCATTCCACGGTATGAAAAGCGGGGATAGTCTGTTATTTCGCAGTAAGGAACCGGCAAACGCAGTGAGCTTCCGGGAGCAGGTAGCAACTGGATTAGGGTCTGGATACCGTTAAAGACAGAATTTGCATTGTCGCCTGCAATGGTTATCCCGTTGCCATCCACCGTCAATTTATATCCGTTCTGAACGGTAGTAAATGGATTGGAAAAGGTAAGCCGGATCACATTATTGCCTATCGGTGTAGGAGTGGTCCTTAACTTGATGCGGTAGAAACGGGTGAGATAATCGTTCAGAAAGTTTACTGACTTATCGAATGCATCACCATCCACTACGATCGGAGTGCCAGCATTGATGAAAACAAAAGCATTGTTTTTTGTTTGCTTCACTGATACGGGCTCGGGGATAATGTTTATTTCCTGGGCACGGACAAAAAAAGAGGTAAAGATCAAACTTGTGAAAAGGATTCTTTTCATTACTGATGTAATCATAGAGGGGTTTTACAATAATTTACCTGCCAAAGATCATATCTTTTATATTGTGTTGCCATTCTTTTTTTAAAATCATTCCAGTTACGGTCTTCTTTCCGGCTCCAGACCACTTCACTCAATGCGCTGATGCGGGGAAAGATCATATATTCCACTTTTCTTTCATTACTGATATATTCTGTCCACAAATTCCCCTGTGCTCCTAAAATGTATTTTGACTGTTGGGTATTCAATTCTTTAGGAACCGGATCATAGTTATACACGTTCACTGTGGGATTATACCCGCCTGCAGTCAGCGAGTCATCGTTTTTCAGTTGAGAACGGTTCAGGTAAAGAGGATTATCTGGTGTCATGATCACATAATGATTTTGTTTAGCAGCTTCAATACCTCCTTTTTCGCCCCGCCAGCTCATCACAACAGCGTTGGGGGCCAGGCCCCCTTCCAGTATCTCATCCCAGCCGATAATCGTTCTTCCTTTACTGTTCACAAATTTTTCTATCCGCTGGATAAAATAACTTTGTAATTCATGCGCATCTTTCATCCCTTTTTCCTTCATCAATTGCCGGCAGAACTCACTGTTTTGCCACCAGATCTTACTCACTTCGTCACCGCCTATATGAATGTATTTAGAAGGAAACAGTTGCATCACTTCGTTCAGAACATCTTCCATAAAATGAAATGTATATTCCGTAGGGGAGAGCACATTATTGAATTTTCCGAAGATGCCCCAGGTCTGTGCCACCCGGTAAACGCTGTCCGGCCTGGTACCCAATTGCGGATAAGCCGCAAGGGCAGCCATATCGTGGCCCGGTATATCAATTTCAGGAACGACAGTGATAAAACGGTCGGATGCATATTTTACAATTTCTTTAATCTGTTCCTGGGTATAATATCCGCCATAACGGATGCCGTCATTTCCGGTGCCCGGATATTTGCCGATTATCGTTCCGTCCCTCCATGCTCCAATCTCTGTCAGTTTAGGGTATTTCTTTATCTCAATTCTCCAGCCCTGGTCATCGGTCAGGTGCCAGTGAAAATAATTCATCTTATGCAGTGCGATAAAATCAATATATCTTTTTACGTAGTCAACAGAAAAGAAATGGCGGCTGACATCGAGATGCATCCCTCGGTAAGAAAAGCGGGGAAAGTCTGTGATCGTCACGGAAGGAATTTTTAGTTGCGGATCACCCGCTGCCGTTTTAAGATTCGTTGGCAAAAGCTGGATCAGAGTTTGAACTCCCCTGAAAGTTCCTGCCGCAGTGTTCCCCGACAATGAAACTGAACTTTTGTTGACCATTAAATGATAGCCTTCGGGATCTTTGGCGCTGTTCTCATTTTTATGGCTGAATGAAATAAAGTTTTCTTTTGCCTCTTTAACGCTCTTTAATTCTAATCCATAAAATTTTTTCAGGTAATCATTGAAAAAATCAGCAGAATGTTTATCAGCGTCTTTGCCAAGGAGAATAGATGTTTTACCAGATAAAATAAATTCACCTGTGCCTGATTTCATTTCAACCGGTTTGGGGATGATGTTTATTGACTGGGAAGAAACAGTTATAAAGCACAGAGCAAAAACAAGAGAGATCAGAGTTCTCATTTATGAATATGAATTTTGATGAAATCTGCTAAGGTACAAATAATAGTCCTATCAAATTGTTTAAGTTCAAGCAGATCTTTGTCACCCGTGATCAGATAGTCCGCCTTTGTATCTTTAGCGAGTGCTAATAAAAAATTGTCTTTAGGATCACGACAGACGGAGATTTCGGAGACAACATTTATGCGTATTGTCCTTAAATGAAAAGATGACCAGAATATATTCAGGATATCCGGCGATAAGAATTTTTGAAGTTTAGATTTTCAGAATGTAATCCGTATCTCTTCTTCAATCTCATGGCATGAATAAAACTCGAATTCTTCATGCTCCAGGATGCCGGCGAAATCATTATCAAATTTTCCGATAACAAGACTGATCCACCGGTTCGTGTCAGCGATTATTATCTTTTTTACCATAAAACTTTTCCGTTCTTACTTCCTCCACTACGGAAATGATATCTTCCATGGATGCTTGTGTTTTTAAGTTCTTCTTCCTGAGATTAGCCAATAAGATACTTCCTAATTTTTTCTTTTCTTCGTCATCCAATGATGTTGCCGTTATTTTCAAATCCTTCGCAATTGCCTAGAGCTTTTTCAGTTGCTCATCATTTTCGGGGAAAAAAATAATTGGATTCATAAGATCGCAGTTTCTTAAAGTTACGATTTTATTTCAACAACGGAAGCATGATGTTGCTTGCGTGCATGGCATCATGATAGATCCTTATCGTTGCAGTTTGAAAATCACTTTTATCAGCTTCAGGGATCTTCATGAATTTTTGCGGGTTCCTGTCAACGATGGGAAACCAACTGCTTTGCACCTGCACCATGATACGGTGCCCTTTCCTGAATGTATGCGCTATCTCATTCAGGTCAAAAGACACTTCTTCCACCTTTCCGGGAGTAAACGGTTCAGGTTTTTCATAACTGTTTCTGAATTTTCCCCTGAACACTTCGGCTCTCACCATTCTCTCAAAGCCTCCCATCTGAAAGTTTCCTGGATTAGGATCAGGATTGGGTTCATCATCCGGCAGCACATCTATCAGTTTTACGATAAAATCAGCATCCGTTCCGGTGGTGGACACAAATAAATTTGCCCTTAATCTTCCTGTCACTGTCAGATCGTTGGCAAGCACATCAGATTTGAAAGTGACCACCTCCGGATATTTCTCTGCGAACCTCTGGTCTTCTACCAGGTATTCATTATTTCTTCGGGCATGTACTCCGTTGGTGTACGGAACCGGCCGGTCAGGATTGCTAACATAAGCTGTGTAGCCGCTATTCTGGTCCGGTTTTTTAGTGGAAAGCTTCCCTTCATCCTGAAAATAAAAAGAAGTATTGATCGCATTTTTTGGCGGCCAGGCGGGGTATTCTTTCCATTTGTTGGTTCCCGTTTCAAAAACAGTTGCTTCCGCCAGTTTGAAATCGCCTTTTCCCTTCAGATAATGATCAAAGAAGCCGGTTTCGATCTTTCTGTAATATTCATTCAGGTTGCTCCCGAAATCATAGCTCCCGAATTTTGTCCAGGAGTTGCCCGCCCATCCTCCGTGTGTCCACGGTCCCATGATGATACGGTTATCATTATCGGGAGTCTGTTTTTCAATCGCTTCATAAGTTCTCAGAGCTCCGAACATGTCTTCAGCATCGAACCATCCTCCAACGACCAGCACGGCAGGCTTCACGTTTTTCAAATGAGGCCTTATATTTCTGGATTGCCAGAACTCATCATAAGTGTCATGTTGCAATGTCTGTCCCCAGATCCCTTTGCCGTCAAAATATTTGGGGCCATTGGCTTCTTTCAAAGTACCCATGTCAAGGAAGAACTGGTAGGCATTGTTATACTTTACAGTAAACAAAGGTTTGTAGTTATCGCCGGCCTCGTTTCTTTCTCCGTCGAAATAACTGTAAAACCCGAAATTGTCCAGCAGAAAGTAAGCGCCATTATGATTGCAATCATCTCCGATGAATTCATCAGTCACCGGTGCCTGGGGTGAAACAGCTTTGATGGCAGGATGCGCATCGGGCAGGGATGCGGTTGCATAAAATCCCGGGTAAGAAATTCCATACAATCCTACCTTGCCATTGTTATTTGTGTTTTTCAACAGCCATTCAATCGCATCATAGGTGTCGCTGCTCTCATCCACATCCTTGCTCCCGGCCTGTCCTGTGGACGGGGATTTTTTATTATCAACCGCTGGAGTCACTTCCTGAAAAACGCCTTCACTTTTATATCTTCCACGCACATCCTGGTAAACAAAAATATATTTCTCTTTCATCAGGTCAACATTAGGACCGAGCCTCCTTGGATAATTGTCCTCACCGTAAGGGGAGCAGGAGTAAGGCGTCCTTTGCATCAGGATAGGATAGGTGACCGATCTGTCTTTTGGCTCATAGATGGAAGTGAACAGTTTCACCCCGTCACGCATGGTGATCCTCACCTCTCTTTTTGTATAATTATCCTTTATGAATTGCTGGTCACCTGCAGGCTGGGCGCAGGCGTTGAAGATACATAAAGTAAAAAGCGGTACGGATAAAAATTTTAAAACTTTATTATTCATGGTCAGTTCTTTAGTACCGGTAAAATGATATTGCTTGCATTGGCCGCATCATGAAATACACGGATAGTGGATTTAATGAAATCCTTATCATCACATTCATATATGTCCACAAACTGCTGCGGGTTGCGGTCTGCCAGAGGGAACCAGCTGCTTTGTATTTGTATCATCAGCCGGTGTCCTTTTTTGAATGTATGAGAGATATCCGGCAGATTATATTTTACCGTTTCCACTTTGTTGGGTTTAAAAGCTTCCGGATTGGCAAAGCTGTTCCTGAATCTGCCTCTCATGATCTCGCCACGCACCAGCATTTGATAACCTCCCATCGGGTAGGTTCCGCCGGCAGTACGTCCAAATTGAAATGTAGTGCCGGGATACCTGAAGTCATCAGGGAAAACGTCAATGATCTTAACAATGAAATCGGCATCAGTGGTGCTGAGGCTTACTTTCAGATCGGCAGTGACAACTCCTGCCAATGTAAGATCCTGGTCCAGTACTCCTGTTTCAAAGGTCAATACATCAGGCCTGCGTGATGCAAAGCGCTGGTCATCGTCCATATATTCCCTTGTTCTGAAAAAGTGAACGTCTTCTGTATAGGGAACCGGATGTTCGGGATCACTTACATATTCTGAAAAACTTTTCTTTGCGGTTGGTGCGTTCCATGATAAACTGCCGTTATCACCCAGGTAAATTGAAGTGGGCTGCGAATTGGCAGGAGGCCATTGATCATAATGTTTCCATTCATTGGTGCCTGTCATGAAAACATTGGCTTCTGCCAGGTAAGAAATATCACCTTTATCTTTCAGAAAATAATTGAAGAATGGCATTTCGATATTGTTCTGATACCAGAAAGCGGTGTTGGAATCAAATTTCACATGGCCCAGTTTTGTACCATCCTGCGAAGCCCACTGTCCGTGATACCATGGGCCCATTACAATTTTGTTGAAATTTGAAGAAGGGTTTTTCTTTTCAATGGCTTTATAAAGATTCCAGGCGCCGAAGCAATCTTCTGCATCAAACAATCCGCCCACTTCCAGCATTGCCGGCTTTACGTTGGTAACAAAATTCCTCGGATCTCTTGCTTCCCACCAGGCATCCCTGTTCGGGTGTTGATACAATTCTTTCCAGAATGCTATGCTGTCGCCGGTAAGCTTCATAAAATTTTTTAGCGCCCCGATCTGTAAATAAGTCTGATAGTTGTCATTCATCGGAAGTTTTAAAGTTGGTCGTGGTCCAACAGTAGTAGGTTTTGGCCTGGGGAAACCAAAACCGCCTGAATAAAAACTGAATCCATCCATTACAAAGAAGGCTCCGTTGTGATGGAAGTCATCTCCCTGGAACCAATCAGTCACCGGCGCCTGCGGACTTACTGCTTTCAAAGCAGGATGCCCGCTCAATGCAGCCATGGTAGAATAAAACCCGGGATAAGAAATACCCATGACCCCGACCTTGCCATTATTGTATGGAAGATTTTTTACCATCCAGTCAATGGCATCATAAGTATCGCTGGCTTCATCAATATCATTATTCGTTTTTTTATCCGGATTAAAAGGGCGCACATCCACAAATTCCCCTTCGCTCATCCAACGGCCACGGACATCCTGGGTAACGAAAATGTAATTTTCTCTGGCATAATAACGATAGTGTGACATCCACAACCGGGCGCTGAAGTTTTGCTCCCCATATGGTGCGCAGGAATAAGGAGTACGCTGCATCAGTATCGGATGATTCTCCGTAGTGTCTTTGGGCAGGTAAATGGAAGTGAACAGCTTTATTCCGTCCCGCATGGGTATGTACACTTCTTTTTTGTAATAATTTTCACGGATCCACGCTGAATCCTGTGAGTTCATCTGCGCAATTGCGAGGTAAGGAATCAATAAAAAAATGAAGGGGAAAATTTTTCGTGCCATAATGTATTTAGTTTTGGATGCTTAAATTTAGGCATTCTGACCTATTAAAGGGCAAAAATTATATGAACGACAAAAAAGAGATCATCAATAGATTTTATTCTGCATTTCAAAAACTGGATCATGCGGCAATGAATGACTGCTACAGCGATGACATTGCTTTCAATGATCCCGTATTTGGATTATTGCAGGGTGATGAAGTAAAAGCAATGTGGAAAATGCTTTGCAGCAGCGCCAAAGATTTTTCTCTGACATATTCTGATATTCAAACAGACGATGATGAATATTTTACCTGCCAATGGAAAGCAGTCTATACTTTTCCGGGTACAGGAAGAAAAGTGGAGACCCGGGTAAAAGCATTTATGCGTATAAATGATAATAAGATCGTGGAGCACACAGATGCATTCAGTCTCAGCGCCTGGATGGCACAGGCATTAGGCTGGAAAGGAACTTTGTTCGGCTGGACAAGCCTGATGAGAAAGGGAGTACAAAAATCAGCAAGAAGAAAACTGGGAAAATTTATGGAGAAGGGAGGTCCACGATAAATATGTTTCCTGCAAAAAGAAAGATTTTACCTGCGATCCATTGTTGGAATACCGAAAATAATTTACTAACGACCAATATGCGGTTTTGATTTTAGGAAGCTTGATTTCATGCATGTCTTTAAGTTAGTAAATGATAAACCTATAGGTCTCGTTCCTCACAAAAAACAGCGATTAGCTTTTAGGTAATAAGATTGTTTTGAGTATAATCTTTTTATTACTGAGGTAATAAGGTTATTATTTTGCCAACAAGCAGGGATACTTCATCAATCAATCACTCATCCCTCCACCCATCTGTCTCTTTCATCAGGAGAGAATTTCCAGGGAGCGAAGTTGTTTTCGATATTACCGAACATGGTCGTCCATTCCTGCGGCGCATTGCTTTCTTCCATCACCAGGTAGCGCCGCATCTGAAGGATGATATCCAGAGGACTGATGCTGACAGGACATTCTTCCACGCAGGCATTGCAGGTGGTGCAGGCACGCAACTCTTCTTCTGTAATATAATTATGCATTAAAGATTTGCCATCGTCAACAAAAGATCCGTTCTTATCAATATTCCTTCCCACTTCTTCCATGCGGTCGCGGGTGTTCATCATGATCTTCCGCGGTGATAACAGTTTTCCTGTTTGAGTGGCAGGACAGGCAGCAGAGCATCTTCCGCATTCGGTGCAGGTGTAAGCATCCAATAGATTTTTCCAGCTCAGATCGAAAACATCTTTTGCACCGAAGCGCTTGGGTGGAGCTGCTTCGCTTCCGGCCGGAACTGTCTCCGGCTGCATGGCATATAAAACCTCTTTCTGCACGTCGGGCATGTTCACCATCTTTCCTTTCGGTTCCGGCCTTGCATAGTATGAATTGGGGAATGCAAGAATGATATGCAGGTGCTTGGAATAAGGAAGATAATTCAGGAAAGAAAACACTCCTATGATATGCAGCCACCAGCATGATCTTTCCAGGAAGATCAGTGATGAGGTGGAAAGATCATTAAGTGCGGGAGTGAGGTACCCGGTAATCCAGAAATTGCCGGTATGAAAATAATGTTCGGCTCCTCTTGACTGCAACACTTCATCAGCAGTGTTCATGGTAAGAAACAAGCTCATCAGGATGATCTCTGTGATCAGGATGTAGTTGGCATCACTGCGGGGCCAGCCGTCGAGGTCTTTGCTGATAAAGCGTTTCAGTTTGATGATATTCCTGCGGACCAGGAAAACGGCACAGCCGATGATCACCAGGACAGCTAATATTTCAAAACATCCGATCAGGATTCCGTACAGGCTTCCTATCGAAGGAGCAAACATCCTGTGCCTGCCCAGTATGCCGTCAAGTATGATCTCCAGTATCTCTACGTTGATAATCAAGAAACCTGCATACACAAAAAAATGAAGCACCGCCACCAATGGGTTGCGGAACATTTTCTTTTGCCCGAAAGCAAGCAGCAGTACATTTCTCCAGCGTTCTGATTTGCTTACGTTGGTGTCTTCTTCCCTGCCCATTAAGATATTGCGGCGTATCTCTTTTACTTTCTTTGTGAACAGCCAGATTGCAGTAATGCTGAGCAGTATGAATAAAATTTGTTGGACGATTTGCATAACGCTGGATTGGATTCGCTAATTTACGGCTTGTTCAGTATAAAGCTTCTAAAGTTCTGTAAGATTTAAATTTCTAAACATCTCTTGATGAAAAATTATATTCTTTCGCAGGAAGTAGCAGAAAAAAAATTACGCCGTATGGCGCTGGAGATCGTTGAGAACAACAGTGAAGAGAAACAACTAATCCTTGCCGGCATCTGGCAAAACGGCACCGTTGTGGCAAAAGTGATCCGGGAAATGCTTTCGGAGTATGCTGCTATTAAAACCGACCTGGTATCTATCAAATTGGATAAAAGAAAACCAGGGAAGGTCACTTTAAGTAAAAAAATTAATCCGGATGGGAAAGTAGTGATCGTCATTGATGATGTAGCAGACAGCGGAAGGACGATCCTATATTCTTTAAAACCTTTTCTTGATTTTCATCCTAAGAAGATCCAGACGCTGGTGCTGGTGGAGAGAAGCCATAATTCTTTTCCCGTACGTTCCGATTATGTCGGGCTTTCCGTTTCTACCACTTTGCAGGAGCATATCGTTGTGGAAGTGGATAAAGAGAAAGTGCTGGGAGCGTATTTGCAATAGGAGTTGGTGGAGGAGGTTGAGGTTAAGGTTGAGGGTGAGGGTGAATGAGAGTGTATTTTTTGAATTTTGACTTTTGGGAATTTGGAATTTGATTTTTGGATTTTTAAAAATAAATCGCATACACTTTCAGCTTCCCTTTTGAATTGATCATGATGGCGGGAGAGGGGCATTTGAATGCATTCAAAGCAAAGAAGACCGTTTTCAGGAATTTGCTTTTGGTTCTGATCTTTGTGAAATCAATATCAGGGGCTACATAAAACTGCCTGACCCTCGGAATATCCCTGCGGTCGAAAATAATGTTGCCGTCCTTATCCCTGGCTACATTATCAAAGCCGCCAAACATTCCATCCGCACCATAGCCTGCCGAAATATTCAGCCAGCCTGGTAAATTACTTTCTTTGAAAAAGGATTTCAGGTTGAAGCTGAGCCAGTAGGTCTGCGAATTGTAATCTTTCAGCATACGCTCATACCAGCTGCTGCCAAAGAGATCATCGCTTCTTTTCTCCAGTGAAGGATCATTATAATCTTTTCGGTGAAAAGAGAATTTATATTGAATACGCTGTTCTTTCCATCCTAATTGCTGGCTGATGAAAAGCCCGGAACCGAAAATATTGGCGGCCATGTCGCCCCAACTCCATCCCCATTCTGCCGAATGCCCGTCGAGGAATTCTATGACGGTAAGATAGGCTGCACCGCTGAGCCCGCCGATCCATGTTGAACGTTTATCATTCAGCCCGGCCCACTTCCACATGGCTGCCGAGGCACGGCCGGTATTGTACGCCGTCCAGCCATGGCCGAGCTTATCCATCTGCAGCCATTCATTGTCGTCATTAAAGGTGTGAAATGAATTCCGCGGATAATTTTTATACCAGGTATTGCCCAGGATGATGAGTGAACCGCCATAACCAGCTACATTGGCGCTGCCAATGAGCCATTGGCGGCCGGAAAAATTTATCTGATGCGTTGTATCCTGTGCAACGGAAAAATGGAAAGCAAGAAGTAAAATAAAAAAGATGCCGGGCTTTTTACCGGACGATGAAGAGTGCGACGCAACAACAGCCGGGCTTTGCACAGGTGATGACCTCATAAAAACAAAAATACGTTTGATTGTTTGAAGTAGATTTGCAGCTGATAATTAATTTTACCGACCAACAGTTAAACAGATCATGGACACAGCAATTCAGACAAAAGTAAATGCATGGCTCAATGGAGATTTTGACCGGGCCACCAAAGATGAGATCATCCGTTTGCAGAATGAAAATCCGCAGGAACTTACAGAAGCTTTTTATAAAGACCTTGAATTCGGAACCGGAGGCCTCCGCGGCGTCATGGGCGTGGGCACCAACCGGATGAATAAATACACCGTGGGCATGGCCACACAGGGATATGCCAATTATCTGAAGCAATGTTTCCCCAGTGGTGTAAAGGTGGCGATAGCACACGACAGCAGGAACAACAGTCGCTTTTTTGCAGAAACGGCAGCTCATGTGTTTGCAGCTAACGGGATAAAAGTTTTTTTGTTTGAAGACCTGCGCCCCACGCCTGAATTGTCTTTTGCCATCCGACATCTGAAATGCCAGGGTGGAGTGGTATGCACCGCTTCCCATAACCCGAAAGAGTATAACGGTTATAAAGCATATTGGGATGATGGTTCGCAACTGGTGCCGCCTCATGATAAGAATGTGATCCGTGAAGTGCAGAAGATCGTTTCAGTGAATGATGTGAAATGGACGGGTAATGATTCCAACATCACCATCATCGGAAAAGAGATTGATGAGGCTTATATAGAAATGGTAAAAGGGCTGAGTGTTTATCCCGAAGTGATCTCCAGGCATAGTGACCTGAAGATCGTTTACACTCCCATACACGGAACCGGAATAAAACTGGTGCCGCAGGTGCTGGAGCGTTTTGGTTTTAAAAATGTTTCTGTTGTGGAAGAGCAGAAGACACCGGATGGAAATTTTCCGACGGTGGTGTATCCCAATCCCGAAGAGAGTGAAGCGATGAGTTTCGGACTGAAGCTGGCGGAAAAAACGGATGCCGATATTTTATGCGGCACCGACCCGGATGCCGACCGTATTGCCATTGGCGTAAAAGACCTGCATGGCAAATGGGTGCTGATGAACGGGAACCAGACCGCGGTTCTTGCTTTTAATTACCTGATCGAAGCCAGGAAGACAAAAGGAATTGCAAAACCCAATGACATGGTGATCACCACCATTGTAACTACCCCGATGATCGGCAGGATAGCGCAAGCGAATGGAGTGGCCTGCTATCATGTGCTCACCGGTTTTAAATGGATAGCCGACCTGATCAGGCAGAAGGAGAAAAAAGAAAATTATATTATCGGCGGTGAAGAAAGTTTCGGACTTATGATCGGAGACAAGATAAGGGATAAGGACGGCATCAGCGCTGTGGCATTGCTCTGCGAGATGGCAGCTTATGAAAAAGAAAAGGGCAGAAGCCTGTATGAAAAGATGATAGACCTCTATGTGCAATACGGATTTTATAAAGAGCAACTGGTGTCTATCACCAAAAAAGGAATGGACGGACAGCAGCAGATAGCCGCCATGATGGAAACATACCGTAAGAATCCTCCTGCTTCCATCAACGGTTCTGCTGTGTTGAAACAGCTGGACTACGAACTACAGAAAGGAAAGAACCTGAAAACTGGCGAGGAATGGAAGATAGAATTGCCTAAGAGCAATGTGTTGCAATTTATACTGGAAGACGGCACCAGCATATCAGCCCGGCCAAGTGGTACGGAGCCTAAGATCAAATTTTATTTCAGCGTAAACACCGTGCTGGAAAAAGCAGCCGATTTTGAAAAAGTGAACCGGCAACTGGAAGAAAAGATAAAGGCGGTGATAGGGGATATGAAATTGTGATTATGAAATGATGAAGGGAAATGTATTGCTGAAAGCGATAGAATAGGATTTCGAAACTGGAAGTTTCGAAAAGCGAGGGGTGAAATTGTGATTATGGAATGATGAAGGGAAATGTATCGCTGAAAGCGATGGAATAGGATTTCGAAACTGGAAGTTTCGAAAAGCGAGGGGTGAAACAGCGTTGACAGAAATTGAATTGCAGTTACCTGACGACGAGTCCCTGCGGAGACCTAAGCTTTGCGGAACATCTTATCCCGTATAGCTAATCTATCGTTTTTATTGATGAAATAAATCTTCGGTACCGGAAGTTTTGGTTTGTGGTGTGGCTTCATGTGACTTGCAAATGTGTATGGTTATTAGAGACGGATGTTTATTTCAATTCAACAGATTTATTTTTTACGGTAATCTACCGGTTTTAGACTTCCGTCCCTTGTTCTGATGTATGTTTCTACGCCACTTACTATGTCAGTGTTTTGAGCAGAAACAGCCCACCAGGAGCCTTCAGTATCTTTTCTAACAATAAATGAAAATACAGTGTGTCTCAATCCACCCTTCTCACCTGAAATTCCTGTTTGACCTTCTAATTTCATTTTGGTGTGGACAACTGCTGATTTTTCGGAAAGCATTTTGGTTTTGAGCTTAGTAATAGACAGGGTTGAATCTTTAAAAATTACTTTTAAACCATAGTCGTGGGCTTTAAAAATATCTTGACGGTTGTTCCACCACAAGCCAACTACATTGATAAAGTCGGCATCTTCTTCAAAAAGCGCTGCCATTAAATCCGGTCTGCGCTGGTTCCAATATTCTGCGAAAAGTTTGGGAACATCTTCTGGATTTTTGGTTTTTTTCATTTTACCAGATTATAAAAGATCAAACAAATTATTTACTCCCGGTGTTCTTTCCACGGTGAAGCCTTCGGCTTTTTCAAAATTGGCTTCTCTGCCGTAATGCCGTGCACGGCCTTTGAACATATCTAAAAATCCTTTTTCGGAAAGCGTACTTATGGGTAAATCTTTTTTCTCCGGATTATAAAACTGGGATGAAAAAGAAAGGATAGCTTCTATCTTTTTATCAAAATACGGAGTGATATCTACTAAAAAATCAGGCTTAATGTCTCTGTCCTGAATGTAATGATAAACCGCTTTGGGTCGCCAGGCTTCCTGCTGTTCACCATCAATCGAAGTTTCAATTCTAATCAATCCGGAATAAAAACAAGCATCGTAAAGTAATTTAGCGGCTCTACCATGGTCGGGATGACGGTCTCTAATCGCATTTGCCAAAACAATTTCGGGCTGATACTTGCGGATCATCTTTATGACTTCAAGAATATGTTCCTTATCGTTACTAAAAAAAGCATCCTCAAATCTTAAATTTTCCCGCACTTCTACTCCCAAAATCTTTGCTGCTTTCTGTGCTTCTTCCAACCGAAGCGGGCCACTTCCACGGGTACCCATTTCGCCTGCGGTTAAATCAATGATGCCTGCTTTTTTTCCTAACTCAATATGTCGCAGCAAGGTACCGGCACAACTGAAATCCACATCATCGGGATGCACACCGAAAGCCAAAATATCTAATTTCATTTTATCCGTTTTTATCATTCATCTGTTGTACAAATCGTTTGGCAATTTGCAGAAAGATAAAAACCAAAAGACCGGCGACAACCATTATTGCAAACATAGTTATTGGCGCAGCAGAGTCAAATGCACCTACCACAGCTGTGAGGAGCGCACTCATTCCCATCATCAGCGAGCCGTTCATTGCGGAGGCCGAACCGGATAACTCTTTAAAGGGTGACAGCGCTGAAGTGACGGTATTCGGATAGATTAGCCCAACAGTTAACAATATCAGAAACAAAGAGACAATAAGCATTTCTACAGGAAAATCATTCATCAACCAGGCCGCAGTACCAAACACAATGGTCAGGACCGATAAGCAGACTGAACCTATCATCATCATTTTTTGGTAATGAATCTTTTTGACCAAAATACCATTCAGGTAATTTCCGGCCATAGCGCCAATGGTGGTGATGCCATATAAAAGTGCAAACTGTTTGGGGGCGATTTTATAATGCCCCATAAATACAGCGGGAGAAGCCGCCACAAAGGTGAAAATAATGGAATTGGCCAAACTACCTCCAACAGCATACAAACTAAAAGTTTTGTTTTTGACAACGGCGGCATAATTGTTCAATACGCCTTTTGTATCCAACTTTTCTGTGGTTTGGTACTTAATAGTTTCAGGCAGAAAAAAGAAAATAAGAAAAGTGAGTATCATCCCATAACCCGTCAATGCATAAAAAACAGCTTCCCAATTATAAGCGGCTACAAAAAAGCTGCCTAAAGTGGGAGAAACAACCGGGGCAACGCCCAAAACCGTCATCACCAAAGAAAAAGCTTTTGCTCTTTGATGGGGTTCAAAAACATCTGTGATGATTGCCAATGCGGAAACCATTCCGGCACTTGCGCCCAAAGCCTGAAGGAATCGTACCGTAATCATCATATCTAAGGAATCGGCAACCGAGCAAAGGACAGATGTGAGAATATAAACCAGCAAAGAAATTATCAGTGGTTTCCTTCGGCCAAAATGGTCTATGATAGGTCCGTAAATCAACTGACCGATGGTAATACCGATAAAATAAGACGTCAGGGTAAAAGCAATCTTACTTTCATCTACTTTGAAGTGCGCTGCCATTTCATGAAATCCCGGAATGTACATAGCAATGGTTAGTGTGCTTAACGCAGCCAATAAACCAAGGAGTACGATTAAAAAGGATTTCCCGATATGCTTTACAGGTGTGTTCTTATTCATCTGACGAATTCGTAATTTATAGAAAATACTCCCGATAATCTTTGGCAAAATCTTCAACAGAATGTGGTGGACGATTCAGTATTTCCTGGACGCTGTCAGATGTTCTTTCTGTTGCTCCTCCTGCTTTTTGATAAGCCGCCAAAGCCAAAAGAGAGTCTATTGATTTTGTGGGAATGCCTTGTTGTTCCATCCGTGTCCGCATTTCTTCCATTGATAAGGATTTATAAACAACCGGTTTACCAATAGCTTTTGATAGCGCTTCAGCCAATTTTTGAAAACCTATAGCTTCACCTCCGGTTAACACGTAGCGTTGTCCCTGATGTTTTTCCGGGTATAATAGAGCTTCGGCAGCTACAGCAGCAATATCACGGGCATCAATAAACGGAACTTTTCCTTCACCAATGGCCGCATAAATGGCGCCTTCTTCCTTAACGGTTTTTGCTTCTTCGCCCAACCAGTTTTGCATAAAAGCGTGTGGCCTTAAAATGGTCCAGGTCATTTTGGTATTTTCTAAAGCCTGTTCTGCTTCCCAATGCTCTAATGCCAATCCTGATTTTGTTCGTGGACTGGCTCCCAAAGCAGAAAGCTTCACCAAATGTTTCACACCCAAACACTCAGCAGTTTTAATAATTTCAATTTGAGTTTTTCCAAAACCTGCACGATTGCCTGTTAATAAAAACAAACGGTCAGTTCCGGCTAAAGTCGCTTCCAGCAAAGAGGCATCGCTCACATCAGCCTGTACCCATACCACTCCGTGGATTTCTCTTACACGGTTGATGTTTCTTAGTACTGCACGAACTGTTGCACCTGATTTTGACAGCAAGTCAACTAGTTCACTACCGATGGTTCCGGTACTGCCGATGACTGTTATAACAGGCTTTTTATCCATATTTATTACTCCCGGTGATTATATGCCTCAACTATTGTTTGATAAAAGAGTACCACCCGATTCTTCAGCTGGTACTCAAGTTCATAAAACACTTATTTGCCTTCTGCCTGATGCGTAAATTCAATATGGATGTCAATATTGATGGTTTCACCAACCACGGCGCCGCCTGTTTCTATCAATTGGTTATAGGTCATGCCGTAATCTTTACGATTCAACTTACCTGTAACGGAAAACCCAGCCCGGCGCATTCCATACGGGTCGGTAATAATGCCGCCGAATTCCACATCCAGTGTAATTGATTTCGTTACATCTCTGATCGTCAAATCGCCGGTCAGCACATAGTCTTCTTCATTTTTTTTCTTGAAAGAAGTTGATTTAAAAATCATGTAAGGAAACTGCTCTGTTTGAAATAATCCCTTGTCCGACCTCAGGTCATTATCCCTGTATTCACTTCCGGTATCTACACTGGCAGTAGTTGCCTGAAAAGAAATTTCAGCATCTTCCATGTTATCTCCATTGGTTTCTGCAAAAGCTTCCCATTGTTTAAATTCACCACGGATTTTTGAGATGACCATGTGTCTTACTGAAAACTGAATCTGGGAGTGAACCGGGTCTCCCACCCATTTGATTTTACTCATCTTTGGTTTGATTTTATTTTTATTGATAAATAATGCTCTTAGAAAAGCAGGACACCTGCGAATAACCCATAATTGTTCTCCTTCATTTTCATGGGCCCAAAGGAATTAAAATTGGCTCCAACTCCAAAACGACAGGTCTTATAGGAAACTCCAAGTCTTCCCCAAACATAGCTAATAGAATGTAGCCCATTTTTCAAATCCCTGTTATACATTCCTTGTGCACGAGAATATAACCGCCAGTCATTTCCAATTTTTGGCGTGTACTCCACAAACCCCAACAATTCACCATTGTAGGTTTGGCTTAAATCAATTCTTGGCGCTACTAACAAATGAAAATCACCTGCAAAAAGATTGTATTGCAACCCCGCAGTAGGCCGAAAGCCTGAATGCTTTTCAAAGAAAGCGCCGGCACTTACATCTAACCCCTTTACTATTCGATAAGTTAATTGGGTTTGAGACATATTTTGATTTTTAAATGATTGTTCATTTGCCTTATAAACGCCATACAAATCAACGATACCAAAAACTCCAAAGCGACTGCCCGGATTAAATTTCTTTGAAAAAACAGTCTCTAGGTTTACGCCGTTATTCCCTATTAAGGATTCAACAATAACCGGACTTGGCGGATTATTTCCTTCGTTATGACCCTCACCGCGTTGCTGAGCAAGGGCGGGGTTCATAAAGCCTACGGCTAATAAAAATAATAGATTACTTAAAAAAGAGCGGGCTATTTTAGCTAATCGTGGTTGGATGTGTAAATCCTGTATCTTGTTTTTTGTGTATTTCATCCTGTGTGCTTAAATCTTCAGACACAAAGCTATCCCGGGTCAAAAGATTGTCCATTGACTTAAGTCACAATCGTAAAAAGGAGATGAGCCTACTTTTCAAAGGATAATTGGCTTCGTACTCGGCTGAGTGTCTCTCTGCTCATTCCCAGATAGGAGGCAATCATGTACAGTGGAACACGCTGTAAGATATCGGGAAAAGATTCTATAAGATGAAGGTATTTTTTGGTAGCATCCGTAGAATAGGCTTCGAGTAGCCTGTTTTGTGTGGCAACCAATCCTCTTTCAAGAAGTTTACGATGATAATCCAAATAGAAAGGTGCTTTATCTAACAATTCATCCCAGGATTTTTTTGAAATGGTAAGAACTTCCGAATTTTCTAAAGCTTCTACAAAAAACTTAGTGGTTTCACCGGAAATAAAACTTCCCAAATCTCCTGTCCACCATCCGGGAAGAGCAAACTGCATAATATGTTCTGTTCCCTGTTCATCTACGACATAAGTTCTGAATAAACCTGATTTTACAAAAATTGCATAATTTACCGCATCGCCTTCTTTGAAAAGAAAATCTCCTTTTAAAATTTGTTTGCATTGAAAATAATTGTCCAGAAGCTCGATTTCCCCTTCTTGCAACTTTACATATTCTTTTATTTTTTGAAAAAGCAAATCATTCATCTTCTTATTGCCATTTTATGAATACACAAATATCGTAATCTTTTTGATGGCCGGACAATAACAGCTTCTTTGATTTTTTTTGGTTGATATTGTGTGTTGGCAGAAAACCAAAGTTATTGTTGAAGAAAAAGGTAGCGAATAGGAGGGAAGCTAATTTTTTGCTCCATGAAAAATTCAACTTTGTAAGGAGAATACCTCTCATCAATGTATTGACTCTATTAGCTGATGTAATAAATTTTCGAAACTGAAAGTTTCGAAGAGCGTTATAAACTGATATGAAATTGTAGCTACCTCGCGACGAGTCCCTGCGGAGACTGGTATGGGAAAAGATTTCGAAACAGAAAATTTCAGAACCACATATTTATATGTACCTTCATTTTCCACCCATCTTTAAAGTTCTGTTTTCAATTTGGTATTTATGAGTTTGCAAACTACCAAAACAAATACTGTAAAGTTCATTTTGCTGTCGGGCTTACTTGTCGGAACATTAGATATCCTGGCGGCCTGCACAGATTATTACATTGCCACAGGCAAAGGGCCTGAAGGTTTGCTGAGATTTATTGCAAGCGGTGTGTTTGGTCAATCTGCATTTACCCGTAGCAGTAGTATGATGCTTTGGGGCTTACTGTTTCATTTCATCATTGCTTACAGTTTTACCTTTCTTTTTTATTTTATGTATCGCAGATGGAATTTTGTTAGGAGATACCCGGTGCCGGTGGTTATTATCTACGGTATATTTATGTGGGCAGTTACCACCCAGGTAATTTTACCGCTCAGCAATACGCCTCCTGCCGCCCCGCTAATACTCTGGAAAGTGGTAAAGGCGATTCTGGTTCTTATTGTCATGATAAGCCTGCCACTAATGCTGATACATAAAAGGGTTTTTCGAAACAGTTTTGCAACATAAACCTGGTAATGCGATTCATTATGTAGCATAGTTACTCCAGCTGCCGCCGGATCATTAGCCTAATTTTGAAATTTTAGATATTCATTATGTGAGGCACCGGATGGTAATCATTATATACGGAGATTCGGTATGGAAGAAAAAGGATATAGAAATTTATGATAAAAAGAATGATTGCACATTTAGGTGATAGAGAACGGAAATTCCTTTATCCTGAAGATCGCAGGCTGGCATTTATTTTCAAACCCTATGTATGGGTTATACTGGCTGTGGTTTTTATAGCGCCAGTCACTATTGCATGGATACAATATCTGGTGTCTGGATTGCCTGCTGATCCATCATTGAATTTTCCTCCTGAAAAAATTTCAGGACCAAGAGGCTTCCCGGCCTGGATACGTATTGCTCATTGGGCAAATTTTTTATTCTTAACTCTCATTATCAGAAGCGGTTTGTCCATTTTGATGGATCATCCCAGGCTTTATTTTAATGAAGGCTGCAGATTAAATTCAGAGTGGCTGCGATTTACCCCTGTTAAAGTACCCAAAGATAAAATATGGACCGCCAAAGATGATGCCCGTTATATCAGTCCGGTTATCGGCTTGCCCGGGTATCGTCATTCTGTAGGGTTAGCACGTAACTGGCATTTCCTGGCAGTGCCTTTTTTTATTTTAAACGGTGCCATTTTTGTTATTTTATTATGTACTACAAATCAGTGGGAACGGCTGGTTCCCCGTTCCTGGCAAATCATTCCGGATGCATGGAATGTGTTTGTACACTATGTAACTTTTAATTTCCCGTTTGAGCCGGATGGCTTCTATTATTATAATGCATTGCAGCAACTTGCCTATTTCGCTGTTATTTTTATTATGGCTCCTTTGGCCATTCTTACAGGCCTGGCTATGTCACCTGCCATTGACAGCAGGTTTCATTGGTATCCCCGGCTTTTTGGTAACCGGCAGGCAGCCCGGTCTGTTCATTTCCTGGTCATGATAGCCTATGTGGCCTTCATTATTATACATGTGACTTTAGTGATAACAACCGGGTTCAGGCAAAATATGAATCACATAATTCTTGGCACGGACAATTTATCCAATACCGGAATGTTGATCGGAATTCTGATTATTCTGTTTGTTACCTGGTTGTGTTATGCAGCGCTCTGGATTTCATGGCATCGCCCCCGAAGCCTGCAAAGGGCACAGAAAACATTTAATGAAACACTGTGGATACATTCAATGAATCTGTTCAAACCCAGGGTTCATTATACCAGTAAACATATTTCGCCTTACTTCTGGCCCAATGGCACTATGCCCTCCTCAGATAAATGGAAGCAACTTGCGGCAACCGATTTTAAAGACTACAAACTCAAAGTTGGCGGATTGGTTGAAAACCCTGCAGAATTTTCAATTGATGAATTAAGGGCTATGGCAGAAGAAGAAACGATAACATTGCATCATTGCATCCAGGGCTGGTCCGGAGTTGCTGAATGGAAAGGAATACCGTTGACCAAGATAATTGAAAAGGTGAAGCCTTTAAAGGAAGTTCAGGCTGTTGCGTTTTATTCTTTTGGAGAAGGTCTTTATGGTGGCATTTATTATGACACTCATAGCATCGAAAATTGTAAGGAACCGGGATCTATTCTTGCATGGGAAATGAACTATCAGCCTCTCTCAATAATACATGGCGCTCCTTTAAGATTACGAATAGAAAATCAGTTGGGATACAAAATGGTTAAATGGATTGAGTCTATTGAGTTTATAACATCCCCTAAAACGATAGGGAAAGGATTTGGCGGAAAAAATGAAGATGACGAGTATTTTGATTTGGTTGCCAATATTTGACAATAAGAAGTTAGTGGAAAGCGATGTTCACGCCGGCAGTAATAAAATTTTTGACTACGGTCTTTGCAAAAAATTTTTTAAAGATAATTATTGAGACAGGATCATAGGATTTGTTTTAAATTTAGTAATGGTGTTTCCATTTCGTATCCTGATTTTGCGTTTGAGAATGGCAAACTGGTTATTTAAAGAAATTACTTTTAAGACAGCTTTAGTTGAAGCCACTTTATCCAAAATGATTTGGTTGAATAATTTAGCTGCTAAATTTTCTTTTCAATAAATTTGTTCCACAAATTTAATCATGGCATCAGGTTTTTTTGCTCTTTTAGACGATATCGGGGCATTAATGGATGACGTGGCTTTAGCTGCGAAAGTCGCTTCACAAAAGACAGCAGGGATTTTAGGTGATGATCTTGCCGTGAATGCAGAAAAATCCACAGGCTTCCTGTCCTCAAGGGAAATCCCGGTTCTCTGGGCAATTACAAAAGGTTCGTTTCTGAACAAAGTGATTATAATACCTTTGGTATTTCTGCTCAATGTGTATCTCCCGGTTGCCATCACGGTCATTTTAATGGTTGGCGGTGCATACCTGGCCTATGAAGGAATGGAGAAGATTATTGATTTCTTTTTTCACCGGCATCACAAAAAATCCGAATATCGCCAACCAGAATTGATTGAAAGAAATGAAGATGCCGAAAAAAAGAAAATAAGAGAGGCCATCCGGACAGATTTTATACTCTCTCTTGAAATTGTAATTATTGCTTTAAGCACCGTACTGGAAAAAGAATTATGGTTAAGGATTACCACGGTTTCTATTATTGCCATTGTTGCTACGATAGGTGTTTACGGAATAGTGGCGCTTATTGTCAGGATGGACGATGTAGGTTACGGCTTAATAAAAAAAACCGGTGGGTCAGGATTTTTGGGCGTGATAGGCCGGATTTTTGTAAAATCATTGCCGGTAATTATTAAAATGCTGGGTGTTATCGGGACCATCGCACTTCTTATGGTGGCTGGAGGATTGTTTTTGCACAATATTACTTACCTGCATCACCTGGCTGGAAATATCCCGGAACTATTGTCAGGTTTGATAATCGGTTTGATAACAGGGTTGCTTATGTACCTGTTGGTTTTATTTGCCCGGAGAGTGTTCCAAGTATTCAAAAAAGCTGTTACAATTAAAAAGAGGTAAGTTTATTCCGGTATCCTTAGTAAATATTCGGGTTGCTGATCACTTATAAGGATCACGTGAAAGAGAAATAAATTCAGCTATGCGAGACATCCTGACCCGAACCATTGTTTTATCACTTATGAGATTTCCTAAATTTTCGAAACTGGAAGTTTCGAAGAGCGGAGGGAAATGGTGGATATTGTGTTTGAAAAAAATGGAAGTAATAGATGACCTGACGCAACATTCCGGCTATCACACATGGCTCGGTGGAAGACATTGCTGGGAAGAATACGAGTAGGAGTATTGTATGATAAGAATATCGTTGTAACTTCAAACAATGTTGATAAGATAAACGTATAAAAATTTTGAAATATGAAAGATGTGATTATACAAAATTTAGAAACAATAAATAAAAACTATTTCCCCAACCAACACTGTTGGCAAATAATGGGACGTTTTTGGGAAAAGATATTTTATTTCAAACGAACATGTTTTATATTATCTTTACTTCTTATTGGGTTTGGAGTATTTACTTATGGCCAGACATCCTATTTGCAAACCGGCAAAACTTTTGAGAGAAAACTGACAAGAGGCGAGGAGCATGAGTATATCATTGACCTTAAAAAAGGTGAAAATGCCACATGCATTGTGAATCAAAAAACGGTTATTGTAAAAGTTGATCTCATTGATAATTCAGGGAAGAATATCAAGTCATTTTCATTGAATGAAGGATATGAATCGTTTCCGGTTTCAATTGATGCTGCACAAACCGGATCTTATAAGTTGAAAATTTATCCTTTTTTAATACCTGAAGATCTCAATCTCCCTGACTCTGTCAAATCATCATGGGCGGATCAAAACCAGGGGGTATATACCATTACCGGTATCACCATACTCACTGCCGGTGAATACAAACAAAAGCTGGAAAAAGACCATAAAGAAGATGCCGAATTTATCTCGTGGATAGATCAAAGTAGTCATGAAATAAAGAACATAGATGCCGGGCACGGCTTTGATGATCTCCAACCTCTTAAATGGATATGGAAAAATGTGCAGGTAGTGGGATTGGGTGAGGCAACACACGGCACCAGTGAGTTTTTCAGATTCAAACACCGGGTGTTCGAATTTTTAGTGAAAGAGATGGGGTTTACATCTTTTTTACTTGAAGCCAGCGCTACCCGTTGCCGTTATATAAACGACTATGTGTTATATGGAAAAGGAAATCTGGATACTGCTACAGCTATTCAGGGTTTTATTACATGGCGGGTTGATGAAATGAGAGACCTGATAAAATGGATGAGAACGTATAACCAATCTGTTTCAGAAGCGAAAAAAATTAAATTCTTCGGATATGACCTCCAGATCAATGATATGGGATGGAAAGAATTGAAACAATTTTATTCATCTCTTAATGTTAAGCCACCGGTAAACCTGGACAGCCTGAACATGAGGCTTGATACAGCAGAGAAATTAGTAAATGATATAAACCGGTTCGAGGAAGGTAAGTCAATTTATGAAGCTGCATATCAGCCGGGATTAAAGGTGCTAAGCGATCTGGTCATGAATGAAGGGCAATATCGTTACCAATCCGGGAATGAATTGTATGATAAAAATCTTATGAATATAAAACTTATTGTTCAGCAAATAGAGTCTTACAAAGGTGAAAACATATCTATTCGGGATTATTATATGGCTCAAAATATTCTTCAACTTTTAAGCCGGTATCCCGGTATGAAGGCGATGGTGTGGGCACATAATGGACATATAGAAAAAAGAGAGGGGATGATGGGAAGTTACCTTGCCCGAGTACTGGGAAATAAATATTATGCGATGGGCTTTGAATTTTTTTCGGGTACTTTTCAATCAAAGAATTTAGATATAGGTACTATATCAAAAGATTGGGATAAGGTTACCATTGGCAATCCGCCTGAAAAATCACTTCCCTGGTACCTGAATCAAACCGGGAAAGAAAATTTTTATATTGATTTTAGGAATAACCACCCTGAAGCCATAAAAAGTTATTCAAAAGATTACCCAATGCATTCTTTTGGTTCCGTATTTTCTTCCACGATGCCAATGACTACTTCAGCGTCGTTGAAAAATTTTGACGGATTGATTTTTATTCGGCAATCACATGCTGCGAGAAATTTTAATAAAGTATATATTTCGAAGTATTTTTAAGAATCTGAATAATCGTATACAGGATTAGAATCAGAAAAATAATGCTATTGAATTGAATTATTCATTTGAGACGCCAATATGTATCTCATACTCAAGGTTAAAATTGTAAACTCGGCTATCTTTTCCCAGCAACGTCTCCTCCCCCGGCTCTGTGCGCAAGCAGGGCGTTGCGTGAACAATAGCATAACGCTGTACCTTTATACCAAGCCTACAAAAAACAGGGTATTTACCCGGTAAAGAATATTTGGGAAATGGAGGATATTGTGTTTGTAAAAAATGGAAGTAATAGATAACCTGACGCAACGACCCGGCTAGCACACATGGCTTGATGGGAGACGTTGCTGGGAAGAAAGAGATTTGTTCCGCCTGAAATAAAATCAGTTATTGCCGGGCAAAGCTATTTTAATTGTGCAATTTTTTCATTCACCTTGTCAATGAAGTTGTGATATTTTAAAGGAACATTGCTTTTCATCTGGTCCAGCAACCAGAATTTTCTGAGCCCCAAAAATTTATACTCGATATAAAGCCCGCCCCAGTCTCCGGCATCCGGTTGACCAATGACAGCTCCTTTTTCGTCAAGCAGATCCCGTGGAAAATAATGGATCAGATCTTTGGTGATGGTAAACTCTTGCTGCGATAGCTGAACAAAGCTCCCGGTATAGAAATCACTTCTACCCGGATATTGATCCCTGGTATCTTCAAAGAGTTTGTCCTGTTCCAGTTTAAAAATTTCAATGCATCGTTCTCCGGTACATAGTCCGTAAAAGTGTCCGAAAATGAGATAATCCGGCTTTAATAATTCACTATTGCTACCTTTTTTACAAGATGTCAGCAGGAAGATCGTCCAGCAGGTAATGATCAGTATTTTACGGAACTTCTTCATTGTTTTTTTGATTCAATCATCATTCATTCAGGTCTGCACCAAAGACCACCAACGCTGAACCATTGACGATGGGGTAGTATTAAAAGCGCCGCCTCCCTATAACGCTGCTGATTAAATTTACAAGAAATTGCTGAAATTTCTGCTGACTGGAGTGGTTCATCGGCTAAACTGAAGCTGAACAATGGAAAAGTAACTGACGTTACCTTTTAATATCGCCAGCTCAACTATGCAAGGGGCATCCCGCCTGCATCAACCTTGTATCGCCTTAAACGACGGAACAAATTCCCGAAACCGAAAGTTTCGAAGAGTGGGAGAGTGGTGAAACAGGATTTAGAAACTAAAAGACCTTATAAGCTGGCAGTAACCTAAGGATGATAGGCACAACATTTTTTAATCAGTCTTCTTTCTTCCGCTTGTCACAGTGAAAGGCCTTTTACAAAGTAATACATACGTTCTGATAAGTTTAACATTCCGGTTTAAAAAATATTCTTCACTTTTATTATGGCAGGAGAATAGCCGGGTATTCAGAAACCATAGAAAACATTTACAGATATTTTCCTGCTGCCAAAACCATTATATGAAATCAATCCTGCTGGCATTAAGCCTTACATTTTCGGCAATAACCGCATCTGCCCAAAACGAAAACAAACCTCCTGAAAGATTAAAAGTGTTCATTGACTGCTCCGGCACCTGGTGCAATATGGATTTTATCCGGTCAGAAATCACTTTGGTTGATTTCTCTCTGGATCATGTAGCAGCAGAGGTGCATGTCCTGATCACAAGCCAGATGACAGGCGGCGGCGGAGAAAAATATCAGCTCATCTTTTTTGGCCAGAACTTTTTTGCGGGAATGAAAGACACCCTGCATTTTGTTTCTGATGCCAATGCCACCGAATATGAAACCAGAGATTTTTTAGTGGGCTATATAAAACTCGGGCTTGCCCCGTATATAGCCAAAACCCCATCTGCCAAAAATGTGATCATCAACATGAAAAAACCGGAAAGTCAGAAGACGGGAAACACCAATACGGAACAAAAAGATCCATGGAATTTCTGGGTTTACCGGGTGAGCGCCAACGGAAATATGAACGCTGATGCTAATTATAATAACCTTAGCTATAATGGCAATCTTTCTGCCAGCCGGGTGACCGATAAGATAAAAATAAGTTTTTCAGCGAATGCAGGAAAAAACAGGTCGGTTTTTAAATACGATGATGATAACGGGTCAACAGAAAAATATACGGTCAATAATCACAATATTAGTTTCTCACACAGCCTGGTCAGGAGTATTAACAGTCACTGGAGCTGGGCATATGATGCCAATTATTACCAGGCTACATTTTCGAATTATAAAAACCAGGTATCTGCTGATGCGGGAATTGAGTATGATTTTTATCCCTACAGCGAAGTCAACAACAAATTATTTACGATCAGTTACAAGTTAGGCGTTTTCTATAACCGGTATTATGATACCACGATCTATGATA
The DNA here is from genome assembly GCA_026936105.1 of Chitinophagales bacterium. Lineage (GTDB taxonomy): Bacteria > Bacteroidota > Bacteroidia > Chitinophagales > Chitinophagaceae > UTBCD1. The sequence goes on along the minus strand of JAIXKI010000033.1, from coordinate 33,217 downwards.
AGTTGAGGGAAACACTTCCTTATCAAAGGGCCGAAGCCAATCTTACACTCAATCAGAAATGGGGTACTGCCTCTTTCGGCATCAGCTCTCAGAATTTTCTGAACAACTGGAATTTTTTCAACCTGGGAATAAACGGATTTTTTGATGTCAGGATAACCGGGGGATTGTCATTTCACATTGCTGCATTCGGTGGCCTGACAAGAGACCAGGTATTCCTGCCGAAAGAAGATGCCACCGAGCAGGAAGTGCTGACACGAAGAAGGCAGCTTGCTTCAGGGTACAACTATTACACCAGCTTCGGAATCAGTTATCGCTTTGGTTCCAAACTCAATAATTTTGTAAACCCGAGATTTGAAGGCGACTCCGGTTTTGACATGTATTTTTAATAAGGCTTATATTGAACAATGATCAAAGGGAATGACAGGTGCAGCCTTTGTTTCGTGTTCTCAGCTATGCGAAGCATACTGCTCTGCTAATTGTTCCGCATCACTATTATATCGCTTTGAGCAATGTTGACGGATTTGAAATTGCAGTTACCTGACGATGAGTCCTTGCGGAAGCTCGATTGGGAACATTAAGTGGTTCGTATGAAATGAACCAAGGCGAAGGAAGTTTATTATCTCATTATTTTTTTCTTAGTTTCAAAAACTGAACCACCAGTATGCTCAGGCCGATGCCGCAAATGATCCCGTTTCCGAAATAATGACCTTTATTGTCTATTTTAAAAGTGAAATTATAAAAGGAAACTGCCATTAGCACGACACCTAATCCGATAAACAGTAAATTCTTTTTCATTATTTTTTAATGTTTAAATTTTGTAGATCAATTTTTTTTGAAGACCCATTCCTTATTGTCCTCACCCCCAAAAATAACCCCGTTATGCGAGACATCCTGTCCCGCATCATTATTTTATCGCTTTAAGCGATGAAACGATGTTGACAGAAATGGAATTGTAGTTACATAACGACGAGCCACTGCGGAGACTCGTCCGGAAAAAAGACTACTTTTTCTCAAAATGCACTTCCGGAAGAATGATTTTCACTTCCCGTTGAGAGTCCTCTCCCTTCCAATACACTATGAAATTCACAACGACTCTTTTTAATGCAAAACCCTTTTGCTTCATGGACCCGATATCTTTTGCAAATTGCTTAGAGAATTTCAAAACAGATTGCCCTTTTGAATTCAGGCACACGTCTCCATCCGGTTTTAATTCAACACCACTTTGAAGTTGCGATATATAATATTGTTTACTGAAGAAGTAGCCCAGCCAAACATCTTTGTGAGTCAGATGCATTACCAATTCGGATGGCGGTGTATAAATATTTCTGTCCTGAATCCGTTCCAGGCCTTCAGCTGAAATATCATCAAGAAAATTTGAGTTCAGATGTATGGTCAGATTCTGTCTGGCTCTTGTCATGGCGACATATAACTGCCGTTTGGTCTCATCAGTTGCAGTGCTGAAGTTTTCAAGCATCAGGAAAACATTATCAAATTCTTTTCCCTTGGCTTTATGGATGGTAGAAACGAAAATGGTTTCTCCGTTCTTATTAATGAAATCTTCCAGCCTAGATTCGCGGATGAATACTTCAAAATCAGATTTGTATTTCTTTTTGGGGTTGACCGCTTCAAAATCTTTAATAATGTTATTGCATACATCCAGCATGGCGCTGTTTCGGAAATTCTCCACCAACTCCCGTTTGGCTCTTACCCAAACTTCATCACTGATTATGAAAACATCATCTGCCAGGTCCAATCGTCTGAGAAAAAACCTTACCTCTGAAAGATTGTATAAACTGAAGTTGTCATTTGTCTGTATCAATTTGGCTTTCATATGGTGTTTCAAAAGCAAACCGGTTATTTGCAAAGCTTCTTCATTCTTCTTTGTGAGAACGCAGGTAGTTCCTGTAAGCCCGGTACTGAGTATGTCTCGAACCAGTGGGTTAATAAGGTGACTGCTTTGATAACGGACCAGTTTCAATTTTCCGTTGTCCGGTTGTTTTGCAATGATCGGAGTAGCTTTCAGCCGGTGAAGGATCTTTTTTACAAATTGATTTGTAAATGCTACAAGGTTGGCTTTGCTCCTGTAATTCTCTATCAACTCATATTTTACTGCTTTGTTCACTTTAATGAACTGTTCAAGATACTTTGAGCTTGCTCCCCTGAACTCATAAATATTCTGGTCATCATCTCCAACGGCGATCACTCTCATATCTTCATTTTGCTCCATCAAAGTATTTATCAAACTGAATTCATCTTCATCCATGTCTTGTGCTTCATCAATCACTAAAACGGTTTTAGTGATACGGCTGGCTTCCACTTCTTTACTTTTAATTCTTTCGACCGTCTTTTTCAGAATCTCATCTGATTTTTCCAGGGTTCCAACCTTTCCCAACAGATCAAAGCAATAGGAATGAAAAGTTTTTATTTCCACAAAGTTGGCTGCATTGCCGATGAGCACCAGGAGACGCTTTTTAAATTCTGTTGCTGCTGCCCTTGAAAAAGTTAACATGAGTAATTGTTCATGCTTTACATCTTCCATCAATAGCAAGGAAGCGAGCTTATGAACCAACACTCTGGTCTTTCCACTGCCCGGACCTGCTGCCACAACTATGTATTTCGCTTCACGGTCATTTATTATTTTCAATTGCGCCGGTGAAAGTTCTCCGAATAATTTCCTGAACTTGGAAGGTGTCAGGTTGCGTTTGATTTCATTCAGCCGGCTCCCTTTGAAATATTTATTAATGAATGAACTGTAGTTCAAGCGGAAATAGTCATCCACAAATTGCAAAGCGTCTTTGTAATCGCTGATCATCTTTTTTGCATATTCGCCCACAATGTGGATTTGCTGTATCTTATTTTCATAAAACTGATTCAGCTTTTGATAATCTTCGACCTTATAACGTTTTTTGGTGTCTTTCTCAAGCCGCTCTATGGTCAGGCGGTTGTACACGACCAGGAAACCACCTTCAATACTTATAGCCTCAATTCTGGAAAGATAAAAAAGAGCATCTTCTATGTCGTCAAAGGAAACATTCGTTTTAAAGAGTTTGGGATACCTCTCAAATTCAACTTTCAGTTCCTGAACAGAGAATTCGACCAGTACTTCCTCCTTTTCCGGTTCATCTTCTGAAGTGCCTGAATTAATTTTTCCGTAGAGATAATCTACAATGAATTTTGCCAGTTCATGCCGCTTTTTCAGCTTTTCCTTTAACTCCTCTTTCGGGTAAAGAGAAAGCACTGCGATCAGGTTCTTTGAGTATTCAAGATTGTGCCGCTTGATCCAATTCTTAATCGTCCAGAAATTGATAAGGGTCTTTAATTTGTTGACGCTTACATTTTCACATCCTTTTTGTTCTGCTTCTTCATTCAATTCCTTAATATGAAATGTCTTTTCCTGTTCTTCAAAAACCTGGAGCAGAAAGTTCTCGATCTTGCAGTAAGATTCAACGATATTAAGCGAGCGGTTTTTATTATCGCTTTTCTTGATGAAAGCGGTCAGGTCTTTTGCATCTGCCAAAATCTTCTCTTCCCGAAGAAGATTGATGATGTTGATCACTTCTTCACGGACGATCCCTAAATGGTCGCTGAGATAATCTACCCGCGACTCTGCAGCTTCATCTGTTGATTGTTTTCTGTTTTTACTGGAGAAGAGCTTCTTGATGATACGGATCCCTTTGATCTTCTGATTTTCTTCAAATTTTTCAGACTTATTGATCTTATCAATGGCTTCCTGGGCATTCCTGGAGAGTATGCTGTTTGCAAAAATCCTTGGCATGTTTTGTCCGCGTTTCAGATACCCTGCATCTTCCAGGGCTGCGATAGCCGTAGTAACCCTTGTCTCGATCTCGACAACATTGTCATCCCATCCCGCTTTTCTTGCAATTTCCAAAGCGGAGTTTGAAACTGTTAAACGGAATTTTGTAATATCTTTTATGGCTTTCCACACTTGCTGGATCTCTTTGATGGAAAGCTTGGTTTGATTCAACAGGATAAAATGCTTGCTGAGATCCTCTTCGTTGAATAATACATAACAATCGGCGCTTATATTCTCGTCTCTGCCGGCCCTTCCCGCTTCCTGGACATAGTTTTCAAGAGAATCAGATATTTCATAATGGACCACCATGCCAACATCTTTTTTGTCAACACCCATGCCGAAGGCAGAAGTGGCAACCATGATCGAAACATCGCCGGACATGAAGGCATTTTGATTTTCCGTTTTTTCGGTCATATCCATTTTACCGTGATAGGGTCTTGCATTGAAACCATCTTCAGTCAATCTCTTTGCAAGAGAATAGGCTTTCCGTGTTCGTGAAACATAAACGATAGTGGGGCAATTCTTTTCTTCGATCAAATCCCTGAGTGCCTGGTATTTTTCTTCTTCATCTTTCTTTTCAAATACTTTATAATGGAGGTTGGTTCTTGATGCATTGGAAGTGAAAAGTTCAAGTTCAACAGACAACTTTTCCCGGAAATAATCCCTGATATCTTCGATCACTTTTTGCTTGGCTGTTGCAGTAAAACAGGAAACGGGGATTCCCTCTTCAAGGTTTTTCTTTTCCCGGATCGCTTTGATGAAATCGCCGATATACAGGTAATCAACTCTGAAGTCCTGTCCCCATGAAGAAAAGCAATGTGCTTCGTCAATAACAAACCGGACCACCTTTCTATCCAAAAGCAATCGTTCGATTGTTCGTGAACGCAATGATTCCGGCGAGATGTAAAGAATGGAAGCAGAACCATTCTCTACCCGCTCAAATGATTTAGCCCTTTCAATCGGATCAAGCAAGCCGTTGATGGTAACGGCTTCGGTGATACCGTTTTTTTCCAGATTGTCAACCTGGTCTTTCATCAGTGACTGTAACGGAGAAATTACAACGGTCAGGCCGTTGCAGCTCTCACCGCTCATTAAAGCGGGTACCTGGAAAGTGATTGACTTACCGCCGCCGGTCGGGAACAAAGCAAGAATTGATTTGTTGTTCACGGCAGCCTTCACTGCCTTTTCCTGCAGCGGCTCGCCGCCATAGATGCGGAATGAATCAAAGCCAAAAAAATTTTTCAGGCCTTTGTGAATATCAAATACATTGTTGCAATAAACACATCCGCTTACACAAGGTTTGTTCCGCAACCAAAACATGATCTGCTCAACTTTGGGATAGTTTTTCAACACCCAGGGTGGTGTGACCGAACGGATCTTACTGTGAGTGATAAAGGAATGAATAAGCGATAAACAATAAGCAAGTTCAATAGGGTGTTCTGATATTATTTTTGAGAGGACGGCATGATCGCATATTTTGTTTTGAAATTTTTTGCGGATCAAATTTTCTATATCTGTTTCCAGACTTGTATATCCGGTAAAGCGAAAGAAAGAAGAGAACTCTTTCTTATCTTTCAGCAGCAGATAAAAGATCTGTTTGAGATCTTCATCAGCCTGTCTGAAGGCAGCTATTTCGTCGTAGAACAGGTCTTTTGCCTTGATCGAATCGTTCAAAGGATTATTCGTATCCTCCGTTTGAAGCTTATCGTCTTTGAGTAAGGCATGATAAGGCTTTGTTGGAAATAATAGAGGGGAGAGAAATAAAGTGTCAATGATGTTTTCGGGGTTAATTCCTGCATCAGTCAAAGCATTGCCGACATACTTTATGTCGTGATTGAGAATATTATGCCCGCAAACGTATTGTGATCCGTTTAAAAATGAAATGAACTCAGCTAACGAATTTTTATGAAATAAACTTCCGTCACTCCTGACACTGCCAATGTCAAGAATTTTCCGGCTTAATGGCTCAATCTCCGTATCAATAAATGCAACTGTATGCATTTTCAGGTAAGCATTTATTATTTTTCAAGTGATTGAAACACAAAGTAATAAAACATGAGGAAATCTCATAATGAAGTTACTGGTCAATTAAGCATTTCACTAAATTGACTTTCTGAGCTTTGAAATATGTACGATGCCTGGAAAACAGTGCCGCTGATGTCTTGGTATGCGAGACATCCTATCCCGCATCATTATTTTATCGCTTTAAGCGATGAAACGGAGTTTAGCGAAATGGAATGGTAGTTACATAACGACGAGCCCCTGCGGAGGAGACTGTCTTGCCCTAAAATAAATTTACACAAAGCTTTGGTTTAATAAGCGGGATTAAATTTTACCAATACCCCAAATATTTATTAACCAAACGAAAAATTTATAAATCATATTTGCTTGTTTTGTAAATTTGATAAACCAATAAGAAAAAAAGTAATTTCAGAATAACTCTCCAGTTCCACTATACCTGATTCTGTTATTGTTTTTCCAACCTTCTGAACCCAAGACTTTAATCCTCATTTTGAGGATACTGATTTTTTATTTTAAAACAGCTATTGACATGATTAGACGTTCTTGTTCCATTTTGTTTTCAGTTTTGCTATTCGTCTCACCAGAAGTGAATGCACAGAAAAAATCCGAAGAAATCAATCAATCTATTCAGAATGTGGCTCACGCTTTAAGCGATATTTTTCACAAGAAAAAAAGTACTGATAAAGAGAATCCCAATAAAGGAGATAACGGGAAAGCCATTACGAATCAACAAGCCAATAATAATGCAAATACCAAAAGTACATCTAAGTCCATAGGCAAGGCCTTTCTACCCAAATTGGGCCAGCTTGCTCCCAATGCAAAAACGATTGTAGCAGATGAAATGTTTTCCTTTAATGACGGAGCGGCGATTATCAGAAAAGGGTCTGCGTACGCACTGATAGATACCGCCGGAAATTTTATTATTCCCTACAATAAATATAATTTAAGATTGGAAGGTGCGACGTACGATCTGCCAAACGGGTATATGTTTAATAACGGTTTTTTTTATTTTTATGACGGACTTAGTAAGAGTGGTTATCTCAATTCCAAGGGAAAAATACTGGAATACATTGAAGGCAATAATAACTGGAGGCCGTCGGGTGAAATTTTAATGTGTGATGTGAGGGCGCGTGATAGTTACCAGGATATTCAGACTGTTGTTACAAAAGATGGCAAAAAATATCAAATTATCCATGACGATGGCAGCCCTGCTGCTATCAGCGAAGGCATAGCCCTCAGGTCTCACAATGGGAAATATTTTTATACTACTCTTTCAGGGAAAAGGATTACAAATACTGAATTTGATGATGCCGGTTTATTTACGGATGGAATGGCTATGGTTGGCCAAAAGGATCAGTTTGGTTATGTGAAATATGGCTTCATCAATACAAAAGGAGAACTGGTAATACCTTATACATTTTCCATCAGGCCACATAATTTTTCGCAGGGATATGCGAGGGTAGAACCCAAAGATAAATCTTCCTTTGACTATGCCTTTATCAATAAAAAAGGAGAAATTGTTTTTAAACAGACAGATGCTGATGAAGCAAAATATGGCGTATTCAATGACTTTGAGCCTTACGGAATGGCCTATTCGTATAACTATTTTCTCACGAAAGATTTAAAACTCATTTCTACAAAAGATTTCTTCCGCTCTTACGGCGCTCCGGAAGATGCCCATGTTGATAAATATAATGGACTTAGCAGCATGTATAATCCAAAATCACCAAAGTTGTTTTTTACTTCAGGTCATTATTTAAATCCTATAGTCAAACATGGTGGTGTCATTGGGTTTATAAATCTGGCAACAGGAAAAACCGTGTTACCTGTATTTGATGAAATAAAACCTTTTGACCCGGTTTCCGGATTGGCATACGCCGAAGTTATGATAGGCCTTGATAAAAACCGTATGGCTGTTTATAAAAAAGGATATGTCAATGAAGATGGATTATTTGTATTGGTACAGAAAGGTGAGGATTCTCAGTGGTAGGAAAGAAAAAGTTATTGTAAATACTCTCTCTGGATTATAACATGTTTTTTAGTTCATACATCTGCTGATTTACATACCAATGGTCTTTTTTCTGCTTATCCGAAATAAACATTGCCAGATATTTTATTATCAATAAAAACTAAAGTTGACAATTTAGTTGTTCACAACCTTCCAGTCGCCCATGAAAAAACCCGTGGCATTTTTATTTACATTTCTTCTCTTGTTGCCGCCTCCATTTCTGCCTGATATCTGATTCGTATAAACTCCTTCAGTCTTTGAATAGACAATAGTCTGATTCGCACCGATCAGTTTTATTTCTGAACCACTTTCTTCTGCCCGGAAGCCATCTTTTACAACATTAAATACTTTAAGAAATTCATTATATGCAGGCTTGGGATTTCCGTTTTCATCAAAGAAACCCAATGCCCCTTCTTTATTGGCTACATCAATGAGTTTGAAGAGATAAATTTTATTGATATCATTTTTATAGGCGAAGTCAAGCATTTGTATAAGCAGAGAACCAAATAACGGCGAATTGGCAATATCAAGCTTGTCTGAACCTTTTTTCATGTTTGCATAAAAATTAAACTCAGTGATGATGGAGTTTTTCAAACCGGGTAAATCTGTGTGCTGAATTTCAAATTTATTGTTTTGGTAAAAGTGGAAAGATAAGTTTACTTTTTTCCTGAAATCAGAATCCTGAATCAGGTCAAGATATTCATGTCGTTGCGCTGCTCCTCCGTTGGCAAATTCTGCAGTAAAGCCACAACAGTAAACCGGCCTCTGATAGTTTTCAAGAGCTGCTGCAGTTGATTTTGCAATTTTGATAAAATCATCAGGAGAACCCCAGAAAAATCTTTTTGAATCAGGCTCATTTCCGATTTCAAAACTCACATTTTGCAACACATTCTTTTTCTGAAGCGAGTCTATAAAGTTGGTCAGGTAATTCTGATAGGCATCAAAGTTTACTGGAGGATATCTGTTGGTAAAATTTTGTTTTTCATCTGAGTTCTTGTAATCAGGCCTGTCAGTCGTTTTATATTGAATAGACGAAATGTTTGGAAAATTGGATAAACAAAGCAATACATTGAATCGGTTATTGTGAACAAGGTGTTCTACAAGCCGTTCAGCAGTTCCGGGCTGTTGTGTAATACCATTGGTAAACAGCTCATAAACCCGCAGGTCATGAATGCCGTCACTCTGAATTCTTTTGAGTGCATTTTCATACATCTGTTGATTTGCCCGGTAGTCTTGTAAAAAGCCGATGTTGAAACCAAACTCTACTTTATGAAAACCGGATTGGATTGTTTTATTATTTTGAATAGTTGTCCTGGCAGGTGTGCTGCTTGCCTTTTTAACCTTTGGCACATTAATGTTACTGATTGCATTTCCTGCTTTACCATTCAAGGTTGATGAAGTCCGATAATCTTTAAAAAAAGAATCTGCATTGTTCTTTTCATTGTGAAAGCCCGAAAACCCGTAAGTAATAAAAGCAATCAATAAAGAAGCCAAAGAAACAAATAGAGCATGAGTTCTGATTTTTTTCATAATTGCTTTTTTTTAGGTATGTGAATTGTATTTCTGACTGACAGATGGAACTTTAGGTTTAACGGAATAAAAATAATGCCTCTTCAATATTCCTTTTCATACAATGAATAATAAAAGTTTTTAGCACAACATATTAAACCTATTTATAAAGATGCCATCAAATACCTAAAATCTCCCTTCGATACTGAGTATGCGATTTATCTATTCCATTTTCTGCATTTTCGCCTTTTTCTTATTAACGTCATGCAAAAAAGACAAAATAAATGGAACAGGCTACCAAAATGAATTAAAACCACAGGCGGCAGGGCTTACCAACAGAAATTACAGCAATCTTTTTTTAACTCCCCCGGCTTCGCCTGATATAATGAAAATAGCAAACTGCGTGGTGGTAAGAGTAGCCTGGCGTGATCTGCAACCCAATGCTAACGGCGATATTGTAAGACCAAATCTGATAGATGACGCGATTAATTATGCACAACAACAAAACAATGCCAATCCGGGACTGAATATGAATATCAAAATCCGGGTGATGTACGGCGTGGCTTCTCCTGATTGGGTAAAAACACAAAGCGGAAGTTTTACACTGCTTACCGATTTGGCGGCCGTTGCTACCAGCCCTTCCGATTCTTTGATGCCAAAGTTCTGGCAACCCGAGTTTTTAAATGCGTATGCCTCTTTTCAGGCAAAGCTTGCCGCCCTTTATGACAATGTTCCAGAGGTGAGAGAGATTGTAAACGGAGGCACCGGCGCTTTATATGGTGAGGCATTCATCCGGTATGCGGGGAATGGAGGTCCAACGGGAACCAATTCCACCAGTTATATCAATGCCGGATGGACGGCAGAGAAAGACCTTGCAGCAATACGAAGTACCATTGATGCGATGAAAGTGTGGAAGAAGACAAGAATCAGTATGGCATTTAATGAGTTTATTAATATAGCAATGCCACCCGGTGTAACCAGAGATGCGGCTCCAACTAAATCTGTGATTGATTATATGGTGGCCACTTTAGGTAAGCAGGCCGTATTAGGAAATAACTCACTGCGTGATGATAATGCTCAAGGCGCCGATGATTGGTTACCGGGCGGTTTGATGTACGATATAAGCGGATACATGAAAACTGTTCACAATACACAAGGGGTACCCATTTACTATCAGACAGCGACTATTGATAAATTGTCCGATTTAAGAAGTACTATAGAAAAAGGAATTTCATTGGGAGCAGGAGCTATTGAAACACCCGTTCCGCCCAATCAATTGACCAACTATATTTCCCTGAGTGAGCTACAGTCGTATGACAGCAGGCTTGAAGCGCAGGCTGGCAAATAGAAATTTACTTTTTATGAATTTAAAAGAGTAATAATGAAATCGCTATCATTGATAATAATCCTGACAATGACTACTTTCTGCAAATCACAAAATCAAGAAAGAGAAAACATCTTAATGCAACAAGCACCTGCTACCGAAACCATTAATCTGATGAGCTTTGGCGCTAAAGGGCTGGGCGTTGCATCCCTTAAAGAGGATACGGCAGCTTTGCACAAAGCGATTGCGTACCTGAACGCCAAAGGGGGCGGAAAGTTGTATATACCCAATCCGCCTGAGTTTTATGCCTTCGCAGGTGACGGAATTTTTGTGGGCAACAATATTGAAATCTATGGCGACGGAAAAGATAAAAGTGAAATCAGGAATGTAGATCCGATAAGCGGACACTTTCTGCATGGGACTATTTTTCTTTTCAGCACTTACGGAGCAGGCGATAATACAAATATTTTTCAGGATGGAATTGACCAATATGAAATTCAGGATGCAAAACTGAATGACCAACAGGTAATATTAAAAAACCCTGCAAATGCATCAAAGCTTAATAAAGGTGAAATAGTAGTATTGGGTAGCGGCAGGTTTAATCATGGTACAAAAGATAAGAAAAGCCGGTTTCATAATATGGAGTTGAATGAGATATCAGGCATATCTAATGGCGTGATAAAGTTTACTTATCCGTTTTCAGTAAATCTGGATAGCAAAGATGGCGCTGCTCCGGTCATTGTCAACATTAATAATACACAATCGCAAAACAAATCTTTGAAGATCAGGAATGCCACTTCAAAAAATATTTATATCCACGACATGAGCTTTACGCAGGCTCAGACAAACGAAGTGACTAATCAACCCATATCAAGAGAAGATATGAAAAATAGTCTCACCGGTGTGTGGCAGCCGGGAGGCGCATTTAACAGTAAGTTTGAAAATCTTTATATCTCAGCCTATAACACCATTGGCGGTAATATGTTTACAAGATGCGAGTTCAGCAACCTGGAATTACATGCGAAAAAGAAATTGGTAGATTTTGGTTATGGAGCCAGCAATAATTCGGTGCATGATGTAGTATGGAAATTCCTGCCCAGTCCTGCATCTGATTTTGCTTCATCTTTTATTATTATTAATGACGGCACACACAATATTGAAATGTACAATATAAAAGCAGATGGTGATTGGGCAGGAGAAAATATTATTTTGTTGTCGCAAGCAAAAAATATCAACATACACGATGTGGATATCAACTTCCCACATTATGTAAACTCCAGCGTAGGTATTTCCATTGGCGATAATGAAGGGTATGCATCAGAAAATATTACCATTAAGAACTTTACATTAAATGTTTCAAAAATCGGATTGTTTACTACAATTTATGGTGAAAATCAATTTTCGGATATCAATAGAAATATAGTTTTTGATAATGTTACTTATTGCGGTATTGTAACAGGAAACCGTGTTTCTGTGGACGGTCTTGTAGGTGGGAATGCAAGAAAACATGCTAAAAAGGCCGGCAAGAAAGCAAATGAAAGCATATTAGGAGCAGGTTTTGCCGTAAGAAACATTAGTGGGCTTCAGTTAAACAATATGTCGGTAGCATCGGGTGATTTTATTTTCATGAATACTAATAATGCAACGTTGGATCATGTAATAGCAGCTAATTCCAATTTGATTTCAAAAAATTCTAATCTAACTACAAGTAATAATCAATTTCTAAATTCGGCATCAGATATACGAGGGGGAGGCAACAGAAGGAATAGGAATGAAGAAAAACGTGAGAACAAACAGCGGCAATAGGAAAAATAAATTTTAACTATTCCATATTACGAATCAAATGATGAAAAATTCATTGTTAATTATTTTTAGCACACTTTTAATCATTTCATGTAAAAAGAATTCGCCAATTAATCCATCCGATAAAACCACCTTTTCCAATCCTTTCGGAGTATTGGTAAATGACACGACTCCCGGCACCAACAATACAACTTTTAAACTTGCAGTGGCAGATCAATATCGCGTACCTTATTTACGCTATGCTATTTTATTGTCCACCTGGAATGGAGCAAACGATGCAGGCTACGATGCAAGAATAGCGAAAGGTTATAAAATGATTTTAAATGTGAATAATGATCGGGCTGTAGCCGGAAACCCAGCGCCATTTCCAACAGACATTGCAGCATACAAGGCAAAATTGTCCAATCTTCTCTCTGTTTATCGCCCTGAATCGATAGTAGTGGAAAATGAAGAAAACACCTATCAGTATCACACCGGACCTTTGAGTGATTATATTTCTGAGTTACAAGCTGCAATTGATGTAGCACACCAGCAGGGGCTAAAGGTCACCAATGGCGGAATTACATCTGAGATCTTCTTTCTGGTCTGGAAAGATTATATGGCGAGGGGTTTGACAGACTCTGCAGCAAACTTTGCATCGCGGACTATGTCGCCGTCTGTTATCGCAGATCTGCCGGCATTAGCCAACCATCCATATCTGGCCGGAAAAGTGAGCAATGCAGAATATCTGATTTCGCAGTATAAAATATTGAACCTGGATTTTGTGAATCTGCACTGGTATGAACCCATCGCGGACAATTTTTCTTCCACCGCTTCATTTTTGAATATGGATGCCTTTAAAGAAACGGTGAATTATCTGAAGAGAGCGACCGGGAAAAATGTAATTACCAATGAATACGGGCAGGACAATATGGATCCGGCGATAACTTCGGCTATGATGCAGGCCATATTGGACATAAAAATGCCTTATGCCATCTGGTATGACGGCGACGGCACTTCAGCAAGGGGACTGCACGAAACAGGTACTACAACTTTACGGAGCACAGGAATAGCATTTAAGAATTTTATTGCAGAACATTTTTGAAGCAGAATCTTACCAAACCATTTTTCTTGCCTATATCCGGCCAGGCCAAAATGATTAGGAGTATGCCAATTTCCGATACAGTTGACAGCTGCACCGGTCAATTTTATTGAATCCTTCCCGGTGTCATTAAATATTTATTGCACTATATTCCCTCTATGCGGAACATCCTGTCCCTTATTAGTATTATATCACTTTAGGCGATGGGATGGTGTTGACGGAAATGGAATTGCAATTACATAACGGCCAGTATCTTCGGATACTCAGTTATTCCGGCGGATATCTTTGGGTAAGGCTTTGCAGGAACTTATATTTGTAAATCATTATGAGACCCACCGAAGATACTTACCGGCATAAAGGATTACGAAAAAAACTTACTGATGGCATACGCTCCAAAGGGATCACGGATGAACGGGTGCTGGAAGCAATCGGAAACATTCCCCGTCATTTTTTTCTTGACTCCGCATTTGATGAAGCGGCTTATGAAGACAGGGCTTTTCCAATAGGAGAAGGGCAGACCATTTCACAACCTTATACAGTGGCCTATCAGTCGCAACTGCTTGAAGTGAAGAATTTCGATAAAGTGCTGGAGATCGGCACCGGCAGCGCTTACCAGGCTTGCGTGCTGGCCGAGATGGGAGCTCATGTGTTTACCATTGAGCGGCAGAAAAAACTTTTTGAAAACAATAAGACATTTCAGTTTCTGAAAAAATATCCTACCATAAAATTCTTTTATGGTGATGGATATGAAGGCCTTCCCAAATTTGCCCCCTTTGATAAAATCATCATCACGGCGGCAGCGCCGGAGATTCCCCAAAAGCTGATCGAACAATTAAGACCCGGGGGCATGATGGTCTTGCCTTTGGGCAGCGGCGATGTTCAGCAAATGATGCGCATAATCAAACTGGAGAACGGTTCACTGAAGGAAGAAACATTTGACCGGTTCTCATTTGTGCCAATGATAGAAGGGAAGAAGTAAGAAAGAATTTTATCCGAAAGCGCTAACGTGTTTTATACAAACTGCTCCAGCAATTGTATTCTTTTTTCAATAGGGGGATGGGTGTCGAAAAGGCCGGCAAAGAATCTTTTCTTTTTCTCCTGCGGATTGTCAATAAACAACTGGGCCACATCTTCACTGTGTACCGCTTCAATCAGCGGGTCGCTGTCAATTTTCCGCAAAGCGCTGGCAAGGGCATAAGGTTTTTTGGTCATCTCCGCCGAGCCAGCGTCTGCCATGTATTCCCTTTTCCTTGAAATGCCGAAACGCAGGAAGAGTGAAAGAAAATAACAGATGGCCGTCACGGCAACTGCAATGAGTATGATATAGCCGCCACCGCCTCTTTCCCTGCTGCTACTGCTCCTTCTGCCGCTGAACTGCAGGCTCCTTAAAGCCAGTTGCGCAAGGAAAGCAAAGATGCCTACGAAAATGATGGAGATGATCAGCAGCCTGGTATCCTTGTTTCTTATATGCGTCAGTTCATGCCCGATGACGCCTTCCAACTCGTCATCATTCAGCTTGTCAATGATGCCTCTCGATAAAGTGATGGCATAAGATTTTTGATTAATACCGCTGGCAAAAGCATTCAGCGAATTATCATCAATGATGTAGATCTTAGGGGTGGGCATGCCGAGCTGGATGCAGAGATTCTCCACGAGATTATACACCCGCATGTTGTCTTTTCTCTGCAAGGGAAAAGAGGATGTGGCGAGGCGGATAAAAAAAGAATGGCCGGAATATGCAATAAGAAACCAGATCAGAACCGCTGCCAATACAAAAGGGAGGCCTTTGAGAAAAGTGCTGATCACATCGGGGCTTACTTTTACAAAGGGCTGTCTGACACCGGTGTCATAAGGGTAAACTGAAGTCTCATGTCCCACCGCGAAAAGGACAACGGAAAAATAGAGCAACAGCAAAAGCGCCGGGAAAGCGATCAGCAATAAGATCGAATAGGTATTATTGCGGCTTATCTGTGACTGGATACCGACGTATTGCATGGCTTGACCTCATGATTTCTGATTGATTAATTGAAACTGATCTTGGGCGGCTCATCCAGTTGTGCCCGCCCTTCTGTTCCCAGGTCGAACATGACCTCACGCTGGAATCCGAAATTCCTTGCGATAAGATTTCCGGGAAAAGATTCCACCGCATTGTTGTATTCGGTAGTGGCGCCATTGAAGAAGCGGCGTGCCGCTGCCAGCTTGTTTTCAATATCACTCAGTTCATTCTGCAACTGCAAAAAGTTCTGGTTGGCTTTCAGGTCGGGGTAAGCTTCCACGGCAACTTTCAATCCCTGCAGCGCTGTGCTCAGTTGGGTTTCGGCAGCAATTTTATCGTTGATGGACTGGGCGCTCATGGCTGCCGAACGTGCTTCCGTAATCTTGGTAAGCAATTCCCTTTCATGAGTGGCATATCCTTTCACTGTGTCTACCAGTTGCGGAACCAGGTCATGTCTTTGTTTGAGTTGCACATCAATGTCGGCAAATGCATTTTGCCTGCGGTTGCGAAGGCGTACCAGGCCGTTGTATAAGCTCACCACCCACATGGCTATGAGCAGGATGACGGCTACAACTACTATTACTGCTATCATATAGGTTGAAAATTTAAGGATGAAATTAATAAAATAAAAGATGTGAACAGTAAAAATTTCATCTTTAACCGATACTATGGAGTTCCCTTTAAGAAAGCCTGTTCTTCAGGAATGATAAAAGAAAAAGTGATGCACAGTACCCTGACGGCTGCGCATCACTTTCCGGAAATTGGAAAATTATTTTTACAGATGCTGGTTGATGATCTGCTCCAGGTAATTGGCGGGCACCACGCCGGATTGCCTCCACAGGATCTCTCCGTTTTTGAAGAGGATCAGCGTGGGCACTCCCTGTATATGATAAACACTGGATACCAGCGGGCTTTCATCCACATCCACTTTGATGATGGTGGCTTTGTCACCGATCCTGGTCTTCAGTTCTTCCAATATCGGCTTCATCATTTTACAGGGTCCGCACCATTCGGCGGAAAAGTCAACCAGCACCGGCTTATCTGACCGGATGATTTCTGAAAAGGTTTTTTGTTTTTCTTTTGTTTCCATGATCAGGCTCCTTTGATTTCTTCGTACCCGGTCTTTACCGGATCCGTTTCCTGGGTTATTGAAATTTGTTTTGGACTCATTGAATCATTATAATTCCTGACATAGCAACTGCCCGAAGCGCAGGCCATCCCGAACAATCCCATGACGGCAAACCAGCCTCCAAGTAATGCACCCACCCATTCTCTGATCATGATGGACTGTATCACCACCGAAATGCCGAGAACCAGATAGATCACCCTGATCCAGTTCCACCCGCTTGTCAGTCTTTGTTTTAAAGCTCTCATGTCAACGGATTTTATTCTGAAGACGCATCCAGCCTCCGCCGTTGTACACTTCGGTAAAACCGCGTGACTTTAAAATATTTTTTGCCGAAGCGCTGCGCATGCCCGATGCACAGCAGGTGATCACCGGCTTGTCTTTTTTTAGTTTTTTTGCAAGCCCGGGAAGTTCATACAAAGGCATGTTCATTGATCCTTTGATATGCCCGCTCTGAAATTCTCCTTTAGTTCTTACATCCACGATCTGTGCGCCGTTCTCCACCAAAGCCTTAAAATCTGTTTTTGGTCCTGCTCCGAAGATCTTTTTGATCAATTGTATCATTTCAATTTTTATTTATTGGTTAAAAACTTACATCCAGCCAGCTTCCCCCGTTGCTGCATTCTATGCCCAGCCTTTTCAGGTAAGCCATTGCCTGCCCGCTGCGGTTGCCGCTGGCACAGCAGAGGACAAGAGGCTTTTGCATTTTTTTGATCTCTGCTAGATGATGTGGGATCTCATGCAGAGGAATATTGATGCTTCCTTCAACATGGTCAAAAGAGAATTCTTCTTTGGTCCTTACATCCAGTATGGTCTTTTGATCTTTCATTCTTCTGTTGTTTTATCTTTTTGTGTTTCTTTCTTTGTTTCTTTTTTGAAAAGGTTTAAAAACAATCCGCCCATCAGGGCACCGTACAGTGTGCTGTTGACCGGACGGGAAGTGATAGGGCAGGTGCCCGACACGCATCCGACAAAATGATAATACAGGTATCCGCCGATGGCACCCAATGCAATGCCGATCACCCAAAGCTTGTGTTTGATCAGAAAATTCATCATTAAAAAGTTTTTATGGCTTCTCCAAGGTCATACACTTTTGTCACTCCGCCCAATCTTGAATGTACAATGCTGCTTCCTGCCGCACTGCGAAAGCCGGCAGCACAGTGCACCACGATGGGTTTATCGCCGGGAATTTCTCCCACACGCTCCCTCAGTTCATACAAAGGAATATTGATCGAATTCTGAAAAACCTTGAGCTCTTCCACTTCAGACGGATTGCGTATATCGAGTATGGTGAAAGCCCTGCTGTTTTTTTTCAATTCTGCAGAATCGAAGTATTCCATTTTTACTTCACCGATATTTCCGGCTATTGCCAGAATGATCTGCTGCTCATAACCTATTTTGGACACACGGGCAATAAACCGGTCAAGCTCCGCTTCATTGGCAGCGATCAGGTAAAAAGGTTCTCCGGGTGCGATGATGCTGCCCAGCCAGGTTTCGAAAGAATTATCTTTTACAAGATTGATCGCATTCTTCAGATGACCGTTCCTGAAATCTGTCTGCGGCCTGGTGTCAATGATCGTAATGGAAGGATCCATTTGCTTCACCTCTCCGGCAGAGATCTTTTTGATCTTTGAAATACTTTCTTCAAGGTCTTCCGCACCTTTTTTATTCAGCTCCACTTCAAAAGGAAAATATTTGGGAATAAAAGGCTGGCCTTCCAGTAATTTTTTTACAAACTCATCTTCACTCATCAGCTGAAGGCTCCAGTTGGAAATTTTTTCTGCTCTTATCGTGCTGTGATTCGCTTCGCTCAATCCTTTTCCGCACAGGCTTCCTGCTCCGTGTGTGGGATAAACTTTCACAGCATCGGGAAGCTTTATCAACTTTTCGTGAAGGGAATGATACATCTGCCTGGCCAGCTCAGTTTTTGCGGCAGTGATAGCGCCTGCTTTTTCTCTCAGGTCGGGGCGACCGCAATCACCGATAAACAAAGTGTCGCCGGTGAATACCGCTTTTTCTTCTCCTTTCTCGTCCAGCGCCACAATGCAAATGCTGTCCGGAGAATGACCCGGAGTGTTCAATGCTTTCAGGGTGATATGCCCCAGGATGATCGCATCGCCTTCATCGAATGTCTGATGTTCATATTCTGCACCCAGCAGGCGGCTCACATAAATGGTAGCGCCTGTATGCCGGGAAACCTCCAGGTGGCTGCTCACAAAATCGGCATGAGGATGTGTTTCGATCACGGCAACGATCCTTGCCTTGTTCTTTTCTGCAAAATCATAATAGGGCTGCGGATCACGGGCGGGGTCTATCAATGCTATTTCTCCATTGCTGAGAATAGCATAGGAATAATGCGCCAGGCTTTTATCTTCAAACTGCTTTATTTGCATAATGATCCTTTCTTGAATTAATGGTGTGCAAAGGTAAAACGATGATCATGCCTGAACAGCAACTTTTGTTACACTCCGGCTTTATCCTTTTTCTTTTTGGTGTTAATGCCCAGCATGGCCCATATAGGGCAAAAGTTGATCAATGCCGTCAGCAGCAGGATCACACCGAGTACCAGAAGAATGATACCGGTAGTGCCGGAGATCACTTTGGTGAAATATAAAACTGCAATGACAATCGCCAGCAGTATCCTGACGATCTTATCTGTAGAGCCGATATTTGATTTCATAATGTTTGTATTTATGAATGAACAATGATCTGTTTGCAAAGTTCGATCAAGGCGGCCTTATGTTCAGATACTAATGTTACAGAACGGTGATCTTGTTGCGGCCCAGTTTTACCAGTCCTTCATCTTCCATTTGCTTCAGCAGGCGGGAAACCACCACCCGGGCAGTGCCTAACTCATTGGCCAGTTGTTCATGCGTCACATACAGGGTTTTTGCCCCGGTGATCTCCGATTTCTTTTTGATGAAATTCACCAGCCGTTCATCCATTTTGCGGAAAGCAACTGCATTCACTACGTCCAGCAGTTCTTCAAACCGTTTATGATAAAGCCGGAAAATATAGTCCAGCCATTCGGGATATTGTTTGATCAGTTCACTGACCTTGTCAACCGGCAGGAATAATACTTCGGCTTCCTCTTCTGCTACGGCTCTTACCTTGCTGGTGTCCTGATGCAGCCCGCCGAGAAAAGACATGATGCAACTTTCTCCCGAACGGATATAGTACAGCAGGATCTCTCTTCCTTCATCATCAGTGCGTATCACTTTCACGTTTCCGCTCATCACTATCGGGATGGATCTTATATAAGCATTTTCATTCAGAATGGTCTCTCCTTCAGAAAAGGTTTTAACGGTGCCGTATTTCAAAAGTTTTTCTTTGATCCCCGGAGAGGCATCGAACTCAGTTAATTTATCCGTAGCATTCATTTTGCAAATTTACAGATGTGACGGGTAAAGATGATCCGGGAAGCCTGAGGCCGGATCAGGGTGGAATAATAAATTTTCTGAAGCAATAAATTTTATGAAACAGTGATCCGTGAAGAGATCATATTGCAGAAATGTGCATTCAGGAGAATAAAAAATGAATCCGATTACTGTTTTTATTAACTTACAACTTTATTAACCACTGATTATGAGAATTGCTCCTTTTATTGTTTCCGCTGTTGTAACGGCAGGACTTGTTTTTGCTTTGAATAAGAAATGGGGTTCTGTTCCTCCCATGGGAAAATTCTTAAGTCCGCAACAGGGATTCTGGCAAAATGCCGAAGCCACTGACTATGATTTTTCAAACGATATCAAATTATCCGGTTTGAAAGGCAAGGTGGAAGTGTATTTTGATGAACGCCTGGTGCCGCACATTTTTGCCGACAATGATGATGATCTTTATTTCGCTCAGGGATACATACACGCAAAATTCCGTTTATGGCAAATGGAGTTTCAGACCTTTGCTGCTGCCGGAAGAATAAGTGAACATCTGGGCAATGATCCCAGGTTCATCCATTACGACCGGGAAACAAGGAGGTTGGGAATGGGCTTTGCTGCCGAGCGGGCATTGAAAGAAATGGAATCAGATCCTGTGAGCAAGAGCGGTTGCGATGCGTACACCGCAGGCGTAAATGCATACATCCATTCTCTTACGTATGCCACCATGCCTCTTGAGTATAAGCTTTTGGATTATCAGCCGGAGGAGTGGAGCAATCTGAAGATCGCTTTATTCCTGAAACAAATGAGCCGGACTCTTGCCGGCTTTGAAACCGATCTGGCAAATACCAATATGAAATCGGTTTTCAGTTTTGATGAATTCATGCAATTGAACAAGCAGATCCCTGATTCATTGGTACCGATCGTACCCAAAGGAACGAAATTCGATCCTCCCGGCATTGTTCCAGTAAAACCGGCCACTGCCGACTCCCTGTATTTTTTGAATAAAGATATTCTGGGAGACGTGACAGAAACCGGAATGCCCAACCCTAACAATGGGAGTAATAACTGGGCGGTGGCGGGAAAGAAAACAAAGAGCGGCTCGCCCATTCTTTGTAATGATCCTCATCTTGAATTGACCTTTCCTTCCATCTGGTATGAAATGCAGTTGAATTCTCCTACCGTGAATGTTTATGGCGCCAGTTTTCCCGGCTCTCCCAATGTCATCATCGGTTTCAATGACAGCATTGCATTCGGATTTACCAATGCGGAAAGAGATGTAAAAGATTATTATGAGATCAAATTCAAAGACGACAGCAAGCAGGAATATTGGTTTAATGGGAAGTGGGAAAAGACAAACCTGAGGGTGGAAGAAATTAAGGTGAAAGGAGGCAATACGGTTTATGATACCGTTGCCTACACCGTGTTCGGGCCCGTGATGTATGATAAAAGTTTTGCCACTGATCTTTCCAAAGGAAAAGCGATCGCCTGCCGTTGGTCGGCACATGACCCTTCCAATGAAGGATTGATGTGGTTCAATCTTGACCGTGCCAAAAATTATGATGATTATTACAAAGCCATCCAGGTCTTTCAGTGCCCCGGGCAAAATATGCTCTTTGCTTCGAAAGATGGGAATATTGCCATATGGCAACAGGCAAAATTTCCTGCACGCTGGTACGGACAGGGACTGTTTGTGATGCCCGGAGAAGACAGCAGCTATATGTGGCAGGGATTTATTCCTCAAAAGGAAAACCCTCATGTGATGAACCCTGAAAGCGGATTTATTGAAAGCTCTAATCAAAGGCCGGTAGATTCTACTTATCCGTATTTTATACCCGGGAATTATATCACCATGAGAGGGATCACCATTTCCCGGAAATTATCCGGCATGGAACAGATCACAGCACAAGACATGATGAAATTGCAATATGATTATTTCAACTCCTTTGCAGAAGATGCACGGCCGCTGATGCTGAAGTACATTAAAGAAAATGAGCTGAACGATAGTGGAAAAAAATATCTCGGTATGGTGAAGAACTGGGACCTTGAAGCAGGGCCCAATTCCACCGGGCAGACGGTCTTTACGACATGGTGGGATAGCCTGATGGTGGTGGTGTATCAGGATGAACTGGACCGGGTAAAGCCCGCAGGATTGATGCCGGAGTCGCTGACTTTGCTGGAAGCCTTGCTAAAAGATTCTGCTTATCAATACGTGGATAATATCAACACACCAAAGAAAGAGACCCTGTACGATGACATGGCAGAAGCTTTCAATAAAGCTTTGCCCGTACTGGAACAGGAGGATAAAGAAGGTAAACTGGAGTGGACCAAACATGAAGACCCCACCATTTATCATCTATTGAAAACGATCACGGCCTTTGCCCGGCAGCACATTCCTGTCGGAGGTGACGGAAATATTATTAACGCAACCACGCATACACACGGGCCAAGCTGGAGAATGATCGTTCAGTTGACATCAAATACAGAAGCATACGGGGTATTCCCGGGTGGTGAAAGCGGTAATCCCGGAAGCCGGTTCTATGACAATTTTGTAGAGAAGTGGGCGCATGGCGAATATTATAAACTTTGGATGATGAAACGTTCCGAAGCAAATGATACAAGGGTACAATGGACATTGAACCTGAGTAATTAATTTTTGAACATTACAAACCTGAAAGATGAAATCAATTGTTGCCATTATCTTGACTGCCTTACTTGCTCTTCTCGGTGGAATCTATTTGCAATGGTGGAGTGTTGCCCTCGCAGCTTTTATCATTGCGACCCTTGTTCCTCAAAAAGGAGGCAGGGCATTTTTATCCGGGTTTCTCGGAGTGTTTCTGCTTTGGGGAATTATTGCCTGGTGGATTGACATGAAGAATGAAGGCATATTGGCAAAAAAGATCGCTGCCGTTTTACCTCTGGGCGGCAATGAATATCTGCTGATATTAGTGACCGCTCTGATCGGAGGACTGGTGGCAGGATTTGCAGCGCTCAGCGGATCTTTTCTTCGTGCCTCAAAAAGTTGACACAGGTAAAAAAGTGAATGGGGATCAGTTCACGCTTATTTTTTTGCTACCTTTTTTCCAGATCACATAGCCGGCCACTGCCATGACAATGGTAAATGCCATACGGAATACCATGGCTTTGACGGTCTTTGCCTCATGGATGCCGCCGTTGTTTATATAGATCATCAGGCTGATGAATGCAACGACCAATGCAACAGAAGCGATCACAAGAAGAAAAAAACTCAGCTTAGGTTGTTTACGGTTCATATATGCAGCGATCAGGTAAATGATGGCGCATGCCATGTTGGTATAAACGATGAAGGGAACATAGTTACCTTCTTTTTCCCGTATGCCGAAAAGGTCAAAGACAACAGAGGTGGTCATAAATAAGGAAACGGCGCCGATCAGCACCAGTAAAACGGTTTGTATGATCCTCAGGTATTTCATGGCACTTAGTTGTTTTGGTTGAAGCTCAGAGGCAATGTAACATTTTCCGGGCAAAATGGTTTTCGTAAAAAGTAAATTCCGTCCGTAACAATGACGGTATCAAAAATAGTTCACTTCAATTGAGCTACCTTTGCGTTGAAATTTGGTTCAGCATACAACTGACCAATCATTTAAGATTATCCCGGCGATCAGGGATTCAAATTTCAAAACCATGTCAGTATTACACAACCGTATCTCCAACGAGGAGTTGAAGCAACGTCTTCTGGAAGAGAAAGAACCCCGCACCACTATTTCCTTTTACTGCTATTTCAAAGTGGATGACCCGAAAAAATTCAGGGATGAACTTTACCGGGCATTGAATACACTCAAAGTATTCGGACGGGTTTATGTGGCTGAAGAAGGCATCAATGCACAGATCAGTGTGCCCGCATCAAATTTTGAAGCATTAAAAAAATATTTGTATTCGATAAATCCTCTTGATGGCCTGCGCCTGAACGTAGCCGTGGATGACAATGGAAAATCGTTTTGGGTGTTGCGGATCAAAGTGCGTGAAAAAATTGTGGCTGACGGAATTACAGATCCCGGCTTCGATATGTTCCGAAAAGGGAGATATGTAACGGCTGCGGAGTTGAATGAAATGACAAAGAATCCCGAAACAGTGATCATTGACATGAGAAACCATTATGAATATGAAGTGGGGCATTTCAGGAATGCAATTGAAATCCCATCGGATACTTTCAGGCAGCAACTTCCTATGGCAGTGGAGATGATGAAGGATAAAAAAGAGTCTAACATCATCATGTATTGCACTGGCGGCATCCGCTGTGAAAAGGCAAGCGCCTGGATGCTGCACAATGGGTTCAAAAATGTTTTTCACCTGGAAGGCGGTATCATTAACTATGTGAATGAGGTGAAGCAGCAGGGCCTTGAAAATAATTTTATTGGTAAAAATTTTGTTTTTGATGAAAGGCTGGGAGAGCGGGTCACCAATGATGTCATTGCCACCTGTCATCAATGCGGGAAACCGGCCGACACTCATGTGAACTGCGCCAACGATGCCTGCCATCTTTTATTCATTCAATGTGATGAATGCCGGGAAAAATATGAGGGATGCTGTAGTGAAGAGTGCCGGCACATGATCCATCTTCCTCAGGAAGAACAAAAGAAGATAAGGAAAGGGATTGATAAGGGTAAAAACATATTCAATAAATCAAGGCAAAGGCTTAAAACGCTGACCGGCCGCGACTGACAGATAAAGAAAAAACTGAAATTGATATGGTAGCTTCTTTTATGCGTATTTTAGCTGATTGAACTGTTTGTGAAGAAAACTTTTTCAGCCATACTGATACTTGCTTTGTTCCTGAATGGCTCGGGCTATTATATCTTTTATAAGATCAGAAAGCAGGAATTAAAATCCGCAATGAAAGAGTACCTGCTGGCAAGCCCGGATCCGGGGAATCTGACCGAATTTCATTTTGATATGAATGACAAGAAGTCATTGAATAAAATGGAATGGGAAAACGATCATGAGTTCTGGTATGAGGATGAACTTTATGACCTGATAGAAAAGAAAACGGAGGGTGACCGGATCATCATCCGCTGCATCAACGATAAGAAAGAAGGAGACCTGATGAAACTGATGCAGAAGATCAGTAATGATAACCAGGGCAACAATTCCACCAAAGGCAGATCGGTTTTATTTCTGAAACTGATACAAACTTCTTTTATAAAGTCAGAAACGCCGGAAATACTTTCTTTCTCAACGCATCATTATTCCATTCCTTATTCCGTTTCTGATACTTTTAATGCATATCTTGAAGTGATGACCCCTCCACCCCGTGAGTCATAGATAATTTTTTTATGCTGCAGGCAAAACCTGCAAGGGCTTTTTATTCTTACTTATCAATCAAGAAAATATTTTATGAAACGTATTATACTATTGATGATCTCATCATTAGTTGTGACTATAACTGTCAATGCACAACCGATGATCAGCGGAAGGGTGACCGATGCGCTGAAAAACAATCCTCTTTCAAAAGCCACCATATCATTATCAGGAAAAGGAGTGACGCTTACCGATAATGATGGGCGGTTCAGTGTGGAGTGTAAGAAAGGCGCCACACTTACAGTTTCTTTTGTAGGCTATGAAACTTATTCTCATGTTATAAAAGATTGCGGAGAGTATCTGGTAATAACCCTGGAAACATCAGGCCAGACGCTGGACAATGTGGAGATCACTTCCACATCCAATCTGAATAAATCCATTTTATACCAACCTTCTTCCATCACCAAGCTTACCACTCCTGAGCTTAAGCGCAGCCTTGGTGTGTTCATGGATGATGCCATCAATGGTAATGTGCCGGGAGTGTCCATGTCAAGGCGTGCTGTTTCATCAGGGCAGCAATTCAACATCCGCGGTTATGGAAACGGAGGCGGAGGCACTGCAAGGATCAGCAGTAATTTTGACGGACAGGGGTACAAAGTTTATTTAAACGGTATTCCGATTACCGATGCCGAAGGTATCACATTGATGGATGACATTGATTTCGGATCTGTTGGCGACGTTGAAGTGACCAAAGGCCCTGCAGGAACTTTATACGGACTGGCGATTGCCGGCGTCGTAAACCTGCAGACCGTCAAACCCGAAAAAGGAAAAACTTCTATCAGCCAGGATGTATTGACCGGAACCTATGGCCTGCAGCGGTACACAACAAGATTTCAGTCTGCCGGCGAGCATGGATCCATCTTGATGAATTATGGTCATCAGAAAATGGATGGCTATACCATTCACAATGGATCAAAGAAAGATTTTGTGAACGTAACAGGAACCATGAATCCTACAGACAAAGAATCCGTGTCGGTTTATTTCGGTTACAGTAAAAGTTATGATGAAAGGAACGGTGAGCTGACGATTACTCAATATAATAACAACGATTTTTTCGGGAACATCAATTACATCAAACAAAACGGCCACTCTGAGATCACCAGTTTCAGAGCCGGGATTACCAACAATTATTCTTTTTCCAATAAGATTTCCAACATAACCACGATCTTCGGAACAGGTGTAAGCAATAATTCAAGTTCTGCAGCTGGATGGGCCGATAAAAGCCCGATCAACTATGGATTAAGGTCGGTGTTCAATACTAATTTCAGTTTCGACAAAGGTGTTACGCTAAGTGGAATTACCGGTGTTGAAGCTCAAAGGCAAATGGCTCAGACCATTGGCTACAGAATGTCTGACCCGCAAGGTACGGGCCGCACCTGGAATGTAGGCGACCCGTATTATATTATTTCCAGCCAGACAGGAAATAAATACAGTATTACGAGCGCCAAATCCCTGTTCACGGAATGGACTCTGTCAACCATCAATGATTTCTCCATTACAGCAGGATTGGGATGGAGCACCATGAAAATAGATCTTCAGGACAGGAATTCATTCTCGCCAACGGTACCATCGCGTTTTGTAACCAGCTATAATGATATGTTATCTCCTCATCTGGCTGTAAATAAAGTGTTCAACAAAAACTACTCTGTTTATATTGCTTACAGCAAAGGATATAAGGCGCCTACCAGTTCTTATTTTTACATTCCTTATGTATCAGGAGTGGCTTCGGGTACTGGAGTCATTGATAAGGATCTGAAACCTGAAATCGGCAATCAGTTTGAAATAGGAACGAAAGGACGGGTGTGGAATAACAGGATCAGTTATCAACTGGCGCTCTTCGATGCAGTGTTCTCCAATAAGATGGCCAATATGAATGTACTGGATAATGCCGGTACTACTACTTTATACTCTTATGTTGTGAATGCAGGAAAACAGGATGATAAAGGCATCGAAGCTTTGATCAAGATCACGGCTTATGAGTCTGCCACCGGATTCATTGAATCGGTACGTCCCTTTGCCAATTTCACTTATTCCAATTTTAAATACAAGGATTATTCTTTCCATTTCAAAGGCAAAGTTCATCCTGATTCCCTGGTACATTATGACGGGAAAGCTGTGGCCGGTGTACCTAAGTTCACAGGCAATCTTGGTGTTGACGTTCTTTCTCACTATGGATTTTATGGGAATATGACCTATTTCTATAAAGACAAGTTCCCGATCACATCGGATGGATTGAACTTTACATCGAGTTATAGCTTGCTGAATGCAAAACTGGGTTACAGAAAAAGCCTGTCGGTGCATTTTGATCTTGATCTTGCTTTAGGGGTAAACAATATCACAGGAACAAAATACCCGATCATGGTATTTATCAACCAGCTTCCGGATGCTTACCTGGCAGGACCGGCAAAAGCCAATTATTTTGGCCAGTTGAATCTGAAGTATAATTTTTAATAAATGAAAGGCTGTTTCATTGATCATGAGAAACAGGGCGGAGAGTTACGAGGTTATAAAATCTGAAACAGCCTTTTTAAAAAACAGAAATATGAAAAGATTATTGATACTGTTGTTACCGGGTGTTTTATTTTTATCCTGCGACCGGTTCGGGAAGAAGCAGGAAGATACTGCCGGAAAGAT
Organism: Chitinophagales bacterium; assembly: GCA_026936105.1. Taxonomy (GTDB): domain Bacteria; phylum Bacteroidota; class Bacteroidia; order Chitinophagales; family Chitinophagaceae; genus UTBCD1. The sequence continues at coordinate 5,189 of JAIXKI010000033.1, read as the reverse complement.
GCGTATCGTTAGCATCTCCAAGCAGCTCAACGAGATCATTTATGCACTGGGAGCCGATTCTGCATTGGTGGGCATTGATATTTCCAGCACCTATCCACCCGAAACGAAAAATAAAACCACAGTAGGCTATCATCGGGCTTTGAGTGGTGAAGGAATCATTTCCCTGAACCCGACTGAAGTATGGCATGACGGAAATGTGGCGCCTGCACAAGTAATGGAACAGATAAAAAAAGTGGGCATACCTATCCGTGAGTTCAAAAGCGCCAACACCATAGACTCCGTCAAATCGCTGATCATGGAACTTGCCGGTATTTTTCATAAAGAACAAAGAGGACAGCAGCTTTGCGATAAACTGGATGCCGACATGGCAAGGTTGGACTCGGCAAGAAAGACTTATAAAGACAAACCAAGGGTGCTGATCGTACATTTTGGGCGGGCGGCAAATAAATATTTTGTGATGAGCAGGAATGGAGTTCCCAATCAGATGCTGGAATGGGCCGGAGGCATCAACGCAACAGATACGGCACAGAAATGGAGAGACCTGAGCCCTGAAGTGATTGCGATGACTCAGCCTGATGTGATTTTAGCCACTGATTTTGGATTCGACCTCCAGGGAAGCATGGGAAAATTTATGGATCTGCCCGGGATTTCTTTATCTCCGGCAGCAAAGAATAACCGTATTTACCGGATCGAGCAATATGATCTTATCTACCTCGGTCCACGTACCGGGGAAAATGTATTGAAGCTGATGAAACTGATCCATCAAAAATGATCTCCTGATGAATAAACTCAGTTTCCGTTTTTATTATATCGGTTTGTCCGTCATTCTCATGATCTCCCTGATCATTTCTGCAAGAGTGGGAGCGGTCAATATTTCTTACAGTGATATTATGACATTCTTAGGTCATAAGCTCGGCATCACTCAGGATAATAACCCGGATTCTATTCAGCAGGCTTTATTTTTTCAGATCAGGTTACCGAGGGTGATCCTTTGTGCTTTCGTCGGAGCCGCCTTGTCGGTTTCAGGCGCTTTGATGCAGGCATTGTTTCGAAACCCGATCGTGGAGCCGGGGTTAGTTGGCACGTCTGCAGGCGCTGCTTTCGGAGCCGCATTTGTTTTTGTATTCGGCAGTTCGCTGGCAGGACCGTTCGCAGATTTTATCGGCCCTTTTCTTCTCCCGTCATTTGCTTTTATAGGTGGATTGGTAGCTACACTTTTGGTATATCGCCTGTCCAGCGTTTTTGGAAAGACCAATGTGAATACCATGCTCCTTGCCGGCATTGCCATAAATGCTTTAGCTATCGGAGGAACGGGCTTCTTTTCTTACATAGCCAAAGACCCTCAGGCAAGGAGTATTACATTCTGGAACCTGGGAACGATATCAGGTGCAGATTGGCCGGCCGTTGAATTAGTGGGAGCTTCCACCATCATCGGCATATTGGTGTGCATCAGATACAGTAAACAGCTAAATGCGTTATTACTGGGAGAGACGGAAGCAGGATATCTCGGTATCAATGCGGAAAAACTGAAAATGAAGGTTATTCTCATCAACACATTCATTGTAGCAATGGCCACTTCCATAGTCGGAGTGATCGGTTTCCTTGGACTGATCGTTCCGCATTTGCTGAGAATGATGAAAAGCTCCGACAACCGGTTTCTGATCATTGCATCAGCATTGCTCGGCGCTATTCTATTGAATTTTGCAGACATGGTTTCCCGTATATTGGTGGCGCCATCAGAATTCCCGATCGGCATCATCACCGCATTTGTAGGGGCTCCGGTGTTTCTGTTCATTCTGATCAATAACAGCCGCAAGCAACAACAAGGAGGTTTTTATGCTTAGTGCGGAGAACATATTTTTTAAAGTGGACAGCAAAACTCTGCTGCAGGAAACTTCCGTTTCTTTCGAAGAGAAACGTTTTCATGTGATCATGGGCCCTAACGGTGCAGGCAAGTCCACCATTTTAAAAATTCTGGCAGGAAGCCAGAAGCCTTCGGGAGGAAAAATATTTTTTCACAATAAAGAACTCAGCCAGTATTCGCAGAATGAAATTGCCAGGATGAGAGCTGTCCTGTCTCAGCAGTATAATATCACTTTTCCGATCGCTACCAGCGATATGGTGATGATGGGCCGCTATCCTTATTTTAAAACAGTACCTTCTAAAACAGATAAGGAGATTTGTAAAAAGGCAACGGCAGTGATGCAGGCGGAAGATCTGATGGAAAGGGATTACAATACTTTATCCGGTGGTGAAATGCAGAAGATCCACATGAGCCGGATACTGGCTCAGATATGGGATACAGGAGAAAATGAGAACCGGTTTCTTTTTCTTGATGAACCGGTCTCTCATCTTGATCTTAAATATCAGCATCAGTTATTGCAGGTGGCAAAAGATATGTGCAAAAGAAATATCACGGTCATTGCCATACTTCATGATGTCAATCTCTCACTGGCTTATGCAGACCGCATCCTGTTCATGAAGCAGGGCCGGATCACTTATGAGATCGGGGATCAGAATGAGATCACTTCCGCAATCATAAAAGATGTTTTCGATATGGATTCATTCATCATGAATCCCGGGAATGGGAGAAAGCCCGTGGTGGTATTCTGAAGTTTAATTCAGCTTTTTCAGGCTTTCAATGATACGCTGATAGGTATCTTCTTCTGTTAATTGCTGTGGAATAAATTTTTCGCCAATCACTTTTTCATATAATTCAATATACCGTTGTGAAATGGTGTTGACCCATTCATCGCTCATTTCAGGTACTCTTTGCCCTGCCTTACCCATAAAATTATTTTCAATCAGCCATTCTCTCACAAATTCTTTACTGAGTTGTTTCTGTCTTTCCCCTTTCATTTGCCGTTCTTCAAAGCCATCGGCATAAAAATACCTGGAAGAATCCGGCGTGTGTATCTCGTCCATCAGGATTATTTCATTACCTATTTTCCCGAATTCATATTTTGTGTCAACAAGAATAAGCCCTCTCTTTGATGCAATTTTTTTCCCTCTGTTAAATAACTTAAGAGCGTAATCTTCTAATGTATTCCATTCGTCTGTAGTTGCCAGTCCGCGGGCAATGATCTCATCTTTGCTGATATCTTCATCATGACCCTGTTCGGCTTTGGTGGAAGGAGTAATGATCGGAGCGGGGAAGGGGTCATTCTCTTTCATTCCTTCGGGCATTTTTATTCCGCAGAGTTCTCTTTTCCCGGAGGAATAGGTTCTCCATGCATGGCCTGTCAGATTTCCTCTTACCACCATTTCAATTCTGAATGGGATACATTTTTTACCGATGGATACATTGGGCGCCGGCACATCTACAAGCCAGTTCGGACAAATATCTTTTGTTGCTTCCAGCATATACGCAGCAATCTGGTTCAACACTTGCCCTTTAAATGGAATATGTCTGGGAAGAATCACATCGAATGCAGAGATCCGGTTGGATGCAATCATGACCAGCCAGCGATCATCAATGCTGTACACATCACGTACTTTACCACTATAATAAGCAGTTTGCCGGGGAAAAGATAATAGGCTCATCATCCCAAAATAACGAAGAGAAGGCCAAAAAGACGAAATAAAATATTCAGGCAGGTCTTTTTTATTTTTAAATTAAATTTTTATTTTAAGCTACGAAATGCTATTTTTCCATTGAATTTTAAAACTAAAATTGCCATTATGAGAAAATGCCACCTCTGGTCAATTATTTTATTATTGGCTCTCTTCATCTCCGGTTCCGCTTTTTCCCAAAATATCACAATCACAGGTACTGTAAAAAACAGTTCAACCAATGAAGTTGTATCTGCAGTTTCTGTCCTTGTGAAAGGAGGAACTACCGGAACTTACACTTCAGAACAAGGCAGATTTGAACTTAAAGTGGAAAAACTGCCGGTCACATTGGTTTTCTCCTCTATCGGGTTTGCAACGCAGGAAGTTGCAGTAACTTCTGCGGCTCAACCTGTCAATGTCAGTATGGAACAGGTTTCCACACTTGGCCAGGATGTGGTAGTGTCCGCATCCCGATTGCCGGAAAGGATTCTGGAGTCGCCTGTTTCAATTGAACGTATCAGCAATATTGCCATCCGTAATGCTCCGGCTTCCAATTATTATGATGTTCTTTCCAATGTGAAAGGCGTTGATCTGATCGCTTCATCGCTTACTTTCAAAACCCCGACTACGAGAGGATTTGCAGGAAGTGGAAATACAAGGTTTAACCAGATCGTTGATGGTATGGACAACCAGGCGCCCGGGCTGAACTTTTCGGTAGGGAGTGTGATAGGCCTTACTGAATTGGACATAGACAATATGGAGTTGCTTCCCGGTGCATCATCAGCTTTGTACGGGCCCGGTGGAATGAATGGAACTTTGCTGATCACCAGTAAGGACCCGTTCAAATACCAGGGATTGTCTGCACAGATAAAACAAGGAATGATGCATGTGGACGGAAGGGAAAGAAACATTTCACCTTATTACAATTGGTCAGTTCGCTGGGCTCAGAAAGTTTCAGATAAATTCGCTTTCAAAATCAATTCCGAATTGATACAAGCTCAGGACTGGCTTGCCGATGACTACCGTGATTATAAACGTTTGGGAACAACCGGACAGGTCATTAAAGGCACCCGGACCACCGATCCTAACTATGACGGTGTGAATGTTTATGGTGATGAAACATCTATAGATCTGAGAAAACAGGTACTGGATGTGATCGCACAACAGGTTCCATTCTGGCAAAGCTATATCAGCAGCTTACCTGCCAGCATCCCGGTTTCAAGAACCGGCTATACTGAAAAAGAAGTTGTTGACCCCAACACTTTGAACTTTAAACTTTCGGGAGCACTGCAATATAAGTTCACCGACAAACTGGAAGCGATACTGGAAGGATATTGGGGTACAGGCAATACGGTTTATACAGGAAGCCAGCGCTATTCACTCAAGAATATGAAGATGGGGCAATATAAACTGGAGTTAAGGGCTAAAAATTGGTTCCTCCGCGGTTATACAACCCAGGAAAATGCAGGTGAATCTCATAACCTTACCATCACATCCCAGTTGTTCAATGAAGCATGGAAGCCAAGCGCTACCTGGATTCAGCAATATGCATTTGCGTATATGAATGCTAAGCTGGGTGGAGTTGCGGATATTGATGCACATAACATTGCCCGCTCAGTTGCTGACCAGGGTAGGCC
>JAIXKI010000028.1 GCA_026936105.1 Chitinophagales bacterium | reverse complement strand
TATTCGGATCTTGCTGAGACATCCACTTTAACAGCGTCGGGCGATAAAAACGCCCATGTTTACCAACTTTTTGTGCTGGAATTTTTCCTTATTGAGCAAGTTTGTAAACTGAGGATACTGGAATCCTTAGAAATTTCGCAACATCATTTATCGTTAGGATTACAAGGGATTCGTTGTCCATTTTCATTCTCTCGCAGGAAACAAAAATTTCCCTATCGAACATTACTTATATTTTCTTGGTGATTAATGTTGATTGGTAAGAGATTTTCTCCGTTAATTATACACTGGTTGCAAAATCCATAACATCAAGAACTAAGTATTTATTATTGTATTTTTATTGGCTTAAACTTATATCTATATGTTGTCTGCTTCCCCACAAGTTAGTGTAACATTATTTCTGTAAATTCTAGAACCTTAACAAAATGGTGAGTCAGAAGTATCCTAAATGGATTACCACATCAAAAAAGGAGACCAAATGACTCACCAAGAAGATTATAATCTTTCATCTGACGTAATAGAAGAACTGACACAAAATGGGATCAACGCTATTCCAGACTTATTTAGGGTTTTGCTCAATAGTGCTATGCAAGCAGAAAGATCCAAATATTTGCAAGCAAACAAATACGAACGAACAGAAGAGCGGACTGGGCATGCGAATGGCTACAAACCCAAAACCGTCAAGACTAGGTTAGGAGAGATCACGTTTGCTATTCCACAAGTACGAGAAGGTGGATTTTATCCTTCGGCGCTCGAAAAGGGAATGCGAAGTGAACGGGCTTTGGTGATTGCTTTAGCAGAGATGTACGTCCAAGGAGTTTCAACTCGGAAAGTAAAAGCGATTACAGAGGAATTGTGCGGGGTTGAGATCACTCCAATGCAAGTCAGCCGAGCTGCTTCACAGTTGGATGCGACATTGCAGGAATGGAGAGAACGTCCACTTGGTGAAATTCAATATTTGTTTCTGGATGCCCGTTATGAAAAAGTCAGAGAAGCAGGACAAGTGCGAGATGTAGCAGTATTAGTGGCTTCTGGGATCACTCTAGAGGGAGAAAGGCAAATATTAGGCGTATCAGTGTCTCTGAGTGAACATGAAACTCATTGGAAAGCATTTTTACAAGGCCTGAAAGACAGAGGATTGCGAGGAGTAAAATTGGTAACTAGTGATGATCACAGTGGTTTAGGAGCCGCTAGAAGATCGGTTCTGGGGAGCATTCCATGGCAAAGATGCCAATTTCACTTACAACAAAATGCTGGATCTTATATGCCGAAACAATCGATGAGGATAGAAGTAGCAGCAGACATTCGAGCCATGTTCAATGCTCCAGATCGAAAGACAGCAGAACAATTTTTACAATCTGCTATTCAAAAATACGCTAGTTCTGCTCCTCGATTATCTGCCTGGATGGAGGATAATTTATCTGAGGGATTTACGGTGTTTGATTTTCCACTTGAACATCATAGATCAATCCGAACAACTAATAGCCTGGAAAGGATAAATAAAGAGATTAGAAAGAGAACAAGAGTGGTTGGAGTTTTTCCAAATGAAGCATCATGTTTGAGACTTATTTCTGCAAAACTTATGGAAATTAGTGAGGACTGGCAGATAGGAAAACATTATTGTGAAAATAAATTACTAAATTGTTAAAGAAAAATGGATATTTCTGATTTGAAATTACAGAAAAATGGTTGCTTAGTCCCCCACAATCGTTCAAGATAATCTTTCAACCATATTTTACTAAATGCCAGGCACTTTATACCACTTAGCATTTGCGACATCTTTAAGGATATCTCGATCTGGGCCGGTACCTCGTGCATGAGCTCCATCCGGATGGATAACAAATTCTGAATAAATGTATTGAGCAATTGTTCAAAATTAAAACACAAATAAATTAAGGTCGGCGAGGAAAGATTTTCCCTGAGCTCTAATAAATTCCCAGTGATAGATGAACAAAAAGCAACAAAAAAATACAAAACCTTTGAGTAGATCAGAGACTGTTTAAATAATTGTGGAAATGGAGAATGTTAACAAAATAGACATCAAGATTGGAATACCCTAATGA
>JAIXKI010000030.1 GCA_026936105.1 Chitinophagales bacterium | reverse complement strand
TTTGTGTCTTGGTGTCCTGGTGGTTCCTACATTTTTTTTCTTGCCACTAAGGCACAGAGGCACCAAGGTTCACTAAGGTTTTTTCTTGGTGCTTCTTTGTGTCTTGGTGTCCTGGTGGTTCCTACATTTTTTTTCTTGCCACTAAGGCACAGAGGCACCAAGGTTCACTAAGGTTTTTTCTTGGTGCTTCTTTGTGTCTTGGTGTCCTGGTGGTTCCTACATTTTTTTTCTTGCCACTAAGGCACAGAGGCACCAAGGTTCACTAAGGTTTTTTCTTGGTGCTTCTTTGTGTCTTGGTGTCCTGGTGGTTCCTACATTTTTTTTCTTGCCACTAAGGCACGGAGGCGCCAAGGTTCACTAAGTTTTTTTCTTTGTGTTTCTTCTTGTCTTAGTGTCTTGATGGTTTTATCATCCTTTTTTTTGCCGCCAAGGCACAGAGGCGCCAAGGTTCACTAAGTTTTTTTCTTTGTGTTGCTTCGTGTCTTAGTGTCTTGGTGGTTCCTAAATTTTTTTTCTTGCCACTAAGGCACGGAGGCTCTAAGATTCACCAGGACGATTGGCTTTAACCTTATTGTTTCCTCACCAGCGCATACGTCGTCCCGGTGAACTGTTTGTCCTGCAGATGCAGCACCCTTCCGCCATTCACTATTTCAAAGTATGCGTAATATGTGCTTGTTTTTCCGCCATGCCTGCCCGGTAAAATAATTTCCCAATTGGATACCGTTGCCTTCCCTTTATAATTCTGAGTATAGGTTTGCATACTGCCCACCATCCCTGAAGCGCCGGAATGCTTGCTACTGTACGTACCATCCGCATTGAACGTAAATTCATCAGACATGGCTACTGCACCCATCCCCTGATAATTTCCCGAATAAGCATTATAGTAATTCATGGCTCCGAAATCACCACCATTCCAGGTACCTGTCAGGTCACTTTGTGCAATGGCAAACTTGTTATAATTGCGCATGACAGGGATATCTGAATTATTTAAATCATTGGCTTTCGGGAAGGTTGCCCATAAGGTGGCTGCATCAGGCGCTACCACCAGTGTCGGATACATAATACCTGAACCGGTGGTGACATAAAACCCTAAAAAGCAATTTTTGCCGGTGGCAGGATCAATGGCCTTTCCTTCAATGTACGGAGGTTGAAACGCACTCATAACCTCACCCTTATCCTGGTATTGTTTACTGAGTATTCTGAACTGCTTTGCTATATAATTATCCCAGTAATAATCGCGGCCTTGTCTTCTGGTTTCATCATTATGTTGTATAGGGAAATAGATATACACCTTAATTACACCCTTTGTTACAACCACTTTGTCGTTCTCTATAGTAGATACCCAACCGTCATCCCAGTTGGTCCTGTTGAAGGTAAAAGTGCCGGATGTTGAGGTTGCGGGGACAGTAGTTGCCTGTGCAGGTGTATTATTTATGGTTTGCGACTGCACTGTGTTGTTGTCCTTTGCGGTAACCGTTGGATTAAAAACGGGCCTGTTCTTCGCCTTTCCGAAATAAAGGTTTGTAGATTTAGCTTCAGTGGAAAAAAAGATCATCGCATACTCATCTCCCTTCTTCAGCCAGCCGTAAGGGTTGTCCTTTTCAAATGGCAAAACTTCCCATCCCTCCTCTTCCAAAGCATTCACAAGGCTGTCTGATGAATAGCCTGATGCTTTCTGAGAAGGTAAAATAAAGACCTCCGTTTCATCAATACTGCTTTGATACTTTTTACTTTCATCATTAAGTAATAGGCGTGCGGCTGTAATGCTTATTCCTCTTTTATCCTGTTTTGTTTCTGCGGGCAAACGGATACCCGTTATCGCCGAACGACCAGCTGGCTTAACTTTCTTTTGAGCAAAAGACAAAAAGAAGAAACAGGTCAGAATCAATGCAAAACAAATTCTCATATACAAATACATTTTATTGACGAACGCATATTTAATTTATCATAGCTTCCAGCTTTTTAAAATCAAATTGTTCTCTCATCACTTTATCCAACTCGGTAGAATTTTGTTTACCGGTTACTTTGTACCAGGTGACCACCATAAACTGTGGCCTCCATTTTGATACTGCCGGATCCACATAAGAAGGATCAGGCCTTAATAGC
>JAIXKI010000022.1 GCA_026936105.1 Chitinophagales bacterium | reverse complement strand
TTTTTCTTATGGCAGAATACATGTTCTCTTTTGAAAAACTCGAGGTTTGGCAATTGGCCAGAAATCTTTCAAAGGAAATTTATCAACACACTTCTTCTTTTCCGAATGATGAGAAATTTCTTTTAGTGAGCCAGTTGAGAAGAGCCGCTGTATCAGTAGCTTCAAATATAGCAGAAGGAACTTCAAGGATAAGCCCAAAAGATAAAGCACATTTTACTACAATAGCATACAGTAGTTTAATGGAAGTGCTGAATCAATTGATCATAGCTGAAGATCTGGGCTATTTATCTCATGATATTGTTTCCCGTATGCGTACTTTGATTCAAACTTTATCCATAAAACTATCAAATTTAAAAGTAAGTCAACTCAGGAAGACAGCGAAGTAAATTCGGTTTTTTACCGTTTTATTTCCTGTGACCTCAGTAGAAGAATACTGCAAGCGTAAAACCATTTTCAACAACATTAAACGACCTTCAACAACCTTAAACCCTATCCCCCAACCCCCAACCTTCTTTCATGAAAGGAATCATCCTCGCAGGCGGCTCGGGTACCCGATTGTATCCACTCACCAAAGCAGTTTCCAAACAACTGATGCCGGTATATGACAAGCCGATGATCTATTATCCTCTTTCCACACTGATGATAGCAGGTATCCGTGAAATCCTGATCATCACCACTCCGGAGGACAGTGCACAGTTCAATAGATTGTTGAATGGCGGGACTTCGCTGGGATGTTATTTTGAATATGCGGTGCAGGAAATTCCCAATGGACTGGCACAGGCATTTGTGATCGGGGAAAATTTTATCGGGAAAGAGAAAGTGGCATTGGTGCTGGGCGACAATATTTTTTATGGCGTTGGCATGGGCAGGCAGTTGCGTTCTCTGACGGATATTGAGGGAGGATATGTATTTGCCTATAAAGTCTCTGACCCGGAACGGTATGGTGTTGTGGAATTTGACAAGAACATGAATGCTGTTTCGATAGAAGAGAAACCCAAAAGCCCGAAGTCAAATTATGCAGTGCCCGGTTTATATTTTTATGATAATGAAGTGGTGCAAATCGCTAAAAGTTTAAAACCGTCTGCACGGGGAGAATACGAGATCACTGATGTCAATAAAGCGTATTTGGAAAAAGGGAAACTGAAAGTGGCTGTGCTCGACAGAGGTACTGCCTGGCTGGATACCGGAACATTTGAATCTTTGAATGATGCGGGAGAGTTTGTCCGTGTGATCGAAAAAAGACAAGGCACAAAGATTGGCTGCATTGAAGAGATCGCTTTCCGTAATGGTTTTATCAATAAGGAACAGTTGCTGAAGCTGGCAGATGAATTCAATAAGAGCGGGTATGGTGAGTATTTGAGGAGATTGGTGGAGGAGGAGGGGAGTTGAGGTTGAGGGAGGTGGAAGATGGTTGAAAGTGGTGGAATGTGGAGGAAGGTAGTTGAAGGTAGTTGAATGTAGAGGAAGATGGAGGAAAGTAGTTGAAGGTAGTTGAAGGTGATGGAAGGTTGAAGAAGGTAGTTTTAAAGTATTTTAAATGAGTGAGGAAGTTAGCATATCAGATTTTTCGCCGCATCTTTTTTGGGATGTTGATATTGAAAGCCTGGATTGGAATAAGAATAAAGCTCTGATCGTTCAGAGAGTAATGGAGTATGGATTAATCAACGATTGGGAAATTATACTTAATAGATATGGAATAGATCAAATAGGCAGGATATGTAAAAATTTACGCTCTCTGGATCCGAAATCCCTGGTATTTATTGCTACTCTGACAGAAACGCCATTAAATTCTTTCAGGTGTTATACTACGAAACCCTTGACGAGCACACACTGGAGCTCATCAGGAAATTAATGAAAGATCCCCTTTTTTCCGGATTAAGGCTGGTTGGCGGAACTGCTTTGGCTTTGCAGATCGGTCATCGGAGTTCTGTAGATATTGATTTATTTGGAAATAAATTATTAGAAGAAAGTGAATTGGCTGATGCCATGGAACGGATCGGTACCATAAAATGGATTAATAAGCTGAAAAACATAAAAAGCGTTTTATTAGATGGAGTAAAAACTGATTTTGTCAATTACAGATATCATTGGCTTGATAAGCCGCTGAAAAAAGACGGGATCCGGCTGGCTACTCCAAAGGATATTGCTGCGATGAAGCTGAGCGCCATTACCGGCAGAGGCGCTAAAAAGGATTTCGTGGATCTTTATTTCCTTTTAGAATCGTTTACGTTGCATGAGATGATATCTTTTTTCACGGAAAAATATCCGGATGGATCAGCTTTCCTGGTGCTGAAAAGCCTTGTTTATTTTGAAGATGCCGAAACCGATGAAATGCCCAGGCTTTTAAAATCAGTTTCCTGGGATAAAGTGAAGAAGACTATTGTCGCTGCGCACAGAGAATACGTAGCCAGAAATGGGTAATCATCAAGTGCGGTTTCCAAAATAATGATAATTGAAATTTTCAAGGCAAGGATCTGAATTTCCTGATGAAGTTCGGGGCTATAAAAAAATAAATTGAAAAATAAATAATGAAAAATTTTGCACTGATCGGCGTGGGTGGTTATATAGCTCCGCGGCACCTGAAAGCCATTAAAGATACAGGCCATAACCTGATCGCCGCTTTGGATAAGAATGATTCGGTTGGAATATTAGACAGTTATTTTCCCGAAGCAGATTTTTTTACGGAGTTTGAACGCTTCGACCGTCACCTGGAAAAGCTGAAACGGAAAGGGAAGCTCATTGATTATGTTACGGTGTGCTCGCCGAACTACCTGCACGATGCACACATCCGTTTCGGGCTGCGCATCGGCGCCGATGTGATCTGCGAAAAGCCGCTGGTGCTGAACCCCTGGAATGTGGATGGACTGGCGGAAATAGAAAAGGAGACCGGGAAAAAAATATTCACTATCCTTCAACTGCGCCTTCATCCGGCCATTATTGCATTGAAAGAAAAAGTTCAGAAAGCGCCGGCAGGAAAAAAATTTGACATTGATCTTAAATACATCACATCCAGGGGGCATTGGTATTATGTAAGCTGGAAAGGCGATATCCAGAAAAGCGGAGGCATTGCCACCAATATCGGGATTCATTTTTTTGACATGCTGTTGTGGATCTTCGGGGATGTGCGGTCGAACCGGGTGGACCAACACAGCCGGGACACTGCTTCCGGCCGGCTGGAACTGGAAAGAGCCGATGTGAACTGGCTGCTGAGCATTGATGCAAATTCATTGCCTGAAGAAGTGAGGCAGGCAGGAAAAAGAACCTTCCGCTCCATGACCATTGACGGCGAAGAATTTGAATTCAGTGAAGGGTTTACGGAATTACATACAAAATCTTATGATGAGATATTGAAAGGAAACGGCTTCCTGATCGGGGAAACCAGGAGATCTATCCAGCTGGCACATGAGATAAGGGAGAAGAGGCTGTAAAGGCCTTATTTACGAAAACTCATTTGTAAAATGTGGTTATCATCACAAAATACGTTTGTAAAATGTGATAGTTTACACAAAATTCGTTTGAATAATGTGAGCGATAATAAAATGAGAGGTTTTACAGAAGCCGGAACTGGTTAACCGGTCATTGAAAAGTTTTCATGAAAAATTTCATCCTGAAACCAGCATCCGCACCTCTCTTTCCGGGTACAGAAAAGAAACGTGGATGCTGAATGTACCGCTGTATGCATTGCAGGAGGTGGTGAAAGCTTTATAATATCAATTCAGGAAGTAGTTGAAAAAAAATTGCGGGACACAATAGTATTGGATAATAAGAACCGGAGCGAAAAATTTTCATTTATTAGAGACTTGTGGAAAGTAATTTTTGAAATAATTGGGAAATGAAGGTTCGTAGGATACGGAATCCTGAATAGAGAATCTAGACAAATTTAAAAGGATGACTTTTAAAAAAGAAAATTCTAAAACAGTTTATTTGCCTGGTCTTAATGGACTTAGGGCCATTGCAGCTTTAGCGGTAGTTATTTCTCATGTCACTTTAGGGCTTGGAGAATTTGGACTCGATAACAAGATATTCGGGGTTGACTTGGAGGGAAATGCAAAGGGTCTGGATCTTGCAGGTTACGGAGTTACTATTTTTTTTACGTTAAGCGGCTTCCTGATAACTTACTTATTGTTGAAAGAAAAAGAAGTAGCCAAAATAAATATTAAGAATTTTTACGTAAGGCGTATCCTAAGAATTTGGCCGCTCTATTATTTGTACTTTACTGTAAGTCTGTTAACTATATATATATATAGGCATACTTCGCTACTTCTCTTACCTTATTATGTTTTCCTTGCAGCTAACATTCCGTTTATAATTGGAAATACATTACCATTTCTGGCACACTACTGGTCATTGGGCGTTGAAGAACAATTTTATTTATTTTTTCCTCAAATAGCAAAACTATCCAATAAAAGCTTTTAATATTTCGATTGATTGATTTTATTCTTTCTTCTTCTAAAGTTATTTTTTGGATATTATACAAAAGTTTGATATTAATATTCCATATACAGCAATAAACGTAACAAGGTTTCATACTATGCTTATTGGTGTACTTGGAGCCATACTCTATTATAATAAAAACACAAGATTTTTAAAAATAAGCACCCATAAGATCACACAGATTATTTCGTGGATAGTGATTTTCGCCTTAATGTTAAATAGATTCCATATAGCTTCTATAATCGATGGAGAGATTGTTTCCGTAGTAACAGTATTTTTAATTATGGGTCAAATCACCAAAAGGAACAATATAATAAATTTAGAAAACTCGGTCTGTGATTTTATAGGAAAAATATCATACGGGATTTATGTAGTTCATCCCCTATTGATATTTTATTTTTCCAAATTATTAGGAAATTTTAATTCCGATGATGTGGTAAATTATCTTTTTGTATACGCACTTATTATTACATCAACAATTTTGCTTGCATATTTATCTTACGAATATTTTGAGAGACGATTCTTAAAACAAAAATTAAAATATTCTACAATCAGAAGTGAGAACACAAAGGGCACTTTCGAAAAGTAAAAATGGTAATTAAAAAAGGAAATTTCGTTAATATTATCAAGCGACATGACGATTAAACTATTTAATAAAATGATTAGATTAAAGTATTTATTGCAGGATTAAGACTTGTGGAGAATGCATTTTATAAGATAATGATTAGAGATTAATAAAAACATACCGATAAGTACAATTTTGTAAAGAAAAAATAAAGCAAATTCATTTAAATCTGCGACCTTCCTAACTTAAACGATCGCATGTATACCAAACATCCCAGGGTTTTCTTTCCAAATCTTGATGGTTTACGTTTTTTTGCTTTCATGTTGGTCTTTCTGCAACACGGATTTGGGAATGCTTTCATACCATTCGATAACCAAAGCTATTTATCGGACAGAACGATAGGTTTCTTTTTCTCAGGCGGAGCTACTGGGGTGCAGATATTCTTTGTATTGAGCGGGTTCTTGATAACTTTTCTGTTACTGAAAGAGCAGAAAACTGCAGGCCAAATTGATGTGAGAAAGTTTTACCTGCGCCGTACACTAAGAATATGGCCCCTTTATTTCGCAACTGTAATTTTTGCTTTTCTCATTTACCCTTATTTAAAATCAGTTATTGGTATTCACTCTGATCTCTGTTCAAGACCGTGGTATTACTTTACATTTCTTGCGAATTTTGATTCAATTCATATTAGATTATATTGCCCAGGCCACGACGCAATGACACAAGGGATAGTTTGGTCAGTTTCCATTGAAGAACAGTTTTATATATTCTGGCCTTTAATGTTTCGTGTTCTTTCCAAATCACGACAGTGGATGATTTTCCCTTTTGTTATTACAATGTGTATCATATTCAGAATCTACAATGCCAATGCTCAAAGCGAAATATTGTATTTCCATACTTTCGCTGTAATGGGAGACTTAGCGATTGGTGGCTTATTTGCCTATTTGTGTGTAAATAGTACTAGTTTTTTGAGACGGATACAGAGCCTTTCGCGAAGGAGAATTGCTTTTATTTACCTGGTTATATTTTTCTGTTATTTTTTTCAGGATATTCTTTTCATGATTCCGGGGTGGGTCGTATTTGGCCGGCTGCTTTTTGATTGTTTTTGGGCATTTATTATAGTTGAACAATGCTTCTCAAAAAACAGTTTATTTGGCTTGGGCCGAAATCAAATATTTTCCAACCTGGGGAAAATATCTTACGGACTCTATATGCTTCATCCTATTGGTATTTTGATTACTGATATTGTATTCCGTATATTAAAAATAAACACTGAAATGTTTTCAATTTTAATTTTAATGGGTTTTATAAGCTTAGCACTTAGTATTATTATTGCGAAAATGAGCTATCAATGGTTTGAGACACCCTTTCTAAGGTTAAAGAATAAATTTGCTATAGTAAAAACCCAGATGATTTAAACATGCTATTGATATATATCAGATAAAAATTTTACCCATTATTTCGTTTAGCTACAGGAAAACTTACTCAGTCATTTGTATTCTTATAAAAGCAACCACAACATTTTAATGTCATTTCAATGGAAAATCAATTAAGGAAGCATTTAAAATATAGATGGGTCCATACGTTGCGGGCATTATATAATAGATGGAGAGGCGTTGCAATAGGGAAAAAAGTATTTATTGAAAAGAATGTCAGGCTGATTCGGTTTGTAAAAAACATCTCGATCGGTGATGGAGTAGTGATAAAAGAAGGCGCACGCATATGTGCTTGCAATGAAAGCGCTTCAATAAAAATCGGGAAAAATACAACGATTGGCTATCATACATTTCTTTTTGCGTCTTCAGGTATCACGATCGGAGACAACTGCCTGATTGCTCCGTTTGTTTATATCGTGGACAGCGACCATAAGACTGAAAAGGGGGCCCTTATTAATCAACAGCCAAATATAACAGCTCCGGTTGCGGTCGGCAGTGATGTATGGCTGGCTTCAAATGTTACGATCTTAAAAGGCGTAACGATAGGTAATGGCGCTGTTATAGCAGCAAATTCTGTTGTTAATACAGACGTGGGGCCTAACGAAATATTTGGAGGCACTCCGGCAAAAAAAATAGGTGAACGTTCTTGAAAACAGGGATCATCATATTATGCCGATTCAATTCTTCCAGGCTGCCCGGTAAAATATTGAAAGAAATCAATGGTAAATATATCATTGATTATATAGTGGAACGATTGGAAGTTGTTGTGCCTAGGTCACGGATCGTTATAGCCACTTCAAATGAATTGACAGACGATCCGATCGCAGATTATTGCAGAAGCCATGATCTGGGTTGTTTTAGGGGAAGTCTTGACGATGTTGCAGGCAGGTTCATTGTTTGTGCTAAAGCCAATGGTTTTGAGTTTGTTTTTCGTATCAACGGTGATAATATTTTTGTTGATGCGGACCTTGTGAACGAAGCAATCCAATTGGCCAATACTGGTAAATATGAGTTTATCAGTAATGTGCATAACCGTACATTCCCAAAAGGGATGAGCATCGAAGGAGTGAAAGTTGAACTATTCGAAAAATGTTTACCCTTGTTTAACAGTTATCAGCGTGAACATGTGATGCCTTATTTCTATGATAATACAGATCAGGTCTCACACTATTATATTTATAACGAGACAACACCTGAATTAGCGGGGTTTCAGCTTGCAATTGATACACAAAAAGATTTGGAGCTGGCTGAAAAGATCATTAGTAAATTCCGGGGCCCCCACACAAATTATGGGTTACGGGAAATTTCAACTATTATTAAGGAGTTATGAAAAATGCTTTTACGGGTAAACATGGCCCATTGCTGATCGCTGAGATCGGCGGAAATCATGAGGGAGATTTTGAATATGCAAAACGTCTTTGCCAACTGGCTATCGAATCGGAAGCTGATTACATAAAGTTTCAGATCTATACCGGAAACACTCTGGTAAGCCCGGTGGAAAGCCCGGACAGGAACAAGCATTTCAAAAAGTTTGAACTTACAAAAGAACAACATATTGAACTGGCAGAAATGGTAATTAAAGCAGGTCGGCACTATACAGCATCAATATGGGATGACAAAATAATTGAATGGATGGATCCTTATATGGAACTATATAAGATCGGATCAGGGGATTTGACAGCTTATGCTATTATTAAGTCAATTGTAAAAAAGAAAAAGCCGATCATCCTGTCAACGGGGCTGGCTACCGAAAAAGAAATACTGGAAACCGTAGCATATATTCAGGGGTTGGATGAAATGTACAGGAAACCTGAAAATTTTGCTGTTTTGCAATGTACAGCCATGTATCCTATTGATTATGGCGACGCTAATTTGAATGTAATGCTGCGTTTGAAAGAGAAGACAGGACTGACCGTTGGCTACTCAGATCATACCACCGATAGCAAAGCGCTCTTATATGCGACTGCCATGGGTGCGGAAGTTTTAGAGTTCCATTTTACTGATTCCAGGGAGGGAAAGATATTCCGGGATCATAAAGTGTCTTTGACAAAAGAAGATACTCTCAATTTGATCGAAGAGATAAAGATCATTAAGAAGCTGAAAGGTGATTTTGAAAAGAAGCCGACAAAAATAGAGTTGGACAATGACCATGTCAAAAGCTTTAGAAGGGCAACATATCTGAATAAAGATCTTGCAGCCGGACAAACGATCGGTGAAGAAGATCTTGTTTTTCTCCGTCCGAATGTTGGAATAGATGCCCGGCACTATCAGAATATTATCGGGAAGAAATTGACAAAGCCTATAAAGGCATATGAGAAAATTGATGCAGAATCACTTATATAGCTATGTTGCTTGAGGTCGTAGTATTTAATTTCCGATCTGCATTGAAGGCCGCAGAAGCAGGGGCAGACAGGTTGGAACTTTGTGATAATTTTTATGAAGGAGGCACCACACCTTCATTTGGTATGATAAGCGTTTTGAAGGAAACACTGAATATTCCGCTCTTTCCGATGGTCAGGCCACGAGGCGGAGATTTTTTATACAACGATGAGGAAATAAAAGTGATGCACAGTGAGATCCGGGTGTTTAAGGATTTAGGTTGTGAAGGAGTGGTGTTGGGGTGTTTAAGGCCGGACGGCACTGTTGATGCAGACTTGCTTGCAAGGTTTGTAGAGCAAGCGTGGCCAATGGAAGTAACATTTCACCGGGCATTTGACAGAGTGAATGATCAATTGCAGGCGATGAAAGTAATTATTGATTGCGGATGTAAACGGATACTGACCAGCGGAGGGAAGCCTTTTGCCAATGATGGTTTGGAAGAGATCAGTACATTGATCAGGGTGGCCGATGATGAGATCGTGATCATACCCGGAGGAGGAGTAAACAAAAGTAATATTCAGAAGTTCATGGAAACCGGTGCAATTGAGTTTCATGCGCCTGCACTGAAAATGACATCAAGCCGCATGAAGTTTGTCAATAAGAATATGAATGAAGCTCTTGAATCGGCAACGATCGATGAAGATGAGATCAAGTTGATGAAACAATTACTGACACAAGATATAGACAGATCAGATTGCTAAAAATAACTCAATACTATCTCAAAAAGATCAGGCCTAAATGGCATGGACTGCTTACTAAGTTTATTTATTCAGGATCCCATGTCAGGATAGGGAGAAACTTCAGAACTGACAGTATACCTCGTATCATAATTGACAAAGGTTGTTATTTAACGATTGGGGACGATGTGGAGTTGAGAAGAAATGTTGAAATACGGGTTCACGGAAACTCACAAATCAAGATCGGTAATAATACAAGAATTGACAGAGGCGTCAGGATTCTGAGTACAAACAAGTCTGCTATACAAATAGAGGATGAAGCAAGGATTGGCTTGTATTCTGTTTTGAATGGCGGAGATTCTATTACTGTTGGCAGAAAAGTGTTAGTGTCCGGTTTTGTTTACCTGCAAACAAGTATGCACGGATATTCCAACAAAGATGAGTTTGTGCAGGACCAGGGCTATTCACATGCCCCAGTTATATTAGAAGAGGATTGCTGGTTAGGAACTCATGTTGTGGTACTTCCGGGAATTGTTATTGGTAAAGGAGCTGTAGTTGGGAGTAATGCAGTTGTAACAAAAGATGTTGAACCTTATCACGTTGTTGCAGGTATTCCCGCAAAGTCAATAAAAGAAAGAAAATGAAAGACAGTTTCCCTTTGGTTAGTGTATATGTCACCAATTATAACTATTCTAGGTACATTAAACAATCAATTGAAAGTGTTTTGTCACAATCCTTTCAGGATTTTGAATTGCTGATTATTGACGATGGCTCTACAGATAATAGTAAAGATATTATTGAAGAGTACAGGGATAACCCGAAAGTGGAGATAATATATCAACAGAACAAAGGATTGAATGTGACCAATAATATTGCTTTGAGAGCCTGCCGCGGCAAATACATCATGCGTTTGGATGCGGATGATTACCTGAGGCAGGATGCTCTTGAAAAAATGTGTACGGTACTCGAGAATGATAATAGTATAGGCTTAGTATTCCCAGATTATTACCTGATAGATGAAAACGGCCGGACAACAGAAGAATTCCGGCGATACAATTTCGACGATGAGGTTTCACTGCTGGATAAAGCAGCACATGGCGCCTGTACCATGATCAGGGTGGATTATCTTAAAGAACTGGGAGGGTACAACGAAAGCTTTTCCTGCCAGGATGGTTATGAACTGTGGGTGAAGTTTACAGAGCATCACAGGATCACCAATATAGGAGAACCGTTGTTCTATTACCGTCGCCATTCCACTAACCTTACCCGCGATGAGACGAAAATATTATCAACCCGTGCCAGGATCAATGAACTTTACTCCAGGGATCGTTTCGGGTCTTTAAAAGCTTTGTGTATAATTCCGGTGAGAAACAGTTCCCTTGCGTTTAAAACACTGGCAGGAAAAAGAGTGATCGATTACAAGATCGAAGCAGCCATGGCCGGCAAGGTCATGGATAAAGTTGTAATTAGCTCTCCTTCGGACGATGTAGCTCAACATGTGAAAGATAAATATTATAATAACAATAAGATCTTATTTCATAAAAGGGATGAGAAGGAGGCCCGCCTTAATGTTAATCTGGTTAATACTGTGCATTCAGTATTGGGTCTGACCGGGACAGGTTTTGATGCCATAACGATCCTGACCATAGAATATCCTTTTGTGAAACCGTATGTAATTGATGATGCAATAAACACTATGTTTTTGTTTAATTCAGACTCGATCATCAGTGTAAGGCAGGAAAACAGTTTAATGTTTCAACATCATGGCGATGGGATGCATCCTATTTTAAATCAGGATAAATTCACGAAATTGGAACGGGAGTCACTATACCGTTTGACAGGAGGGATATCCGCAACCAGGACAGACCGTTTCCTGAAAAATAATAAGATCACTTTTGGAAAGATCGGACACGTAATGATAGATCAGCTATCAGCGATCGGCTTATTTAGCGACTTCGACTTTTATCTTGCTGAAGCCCTTATTAAAAATTCAGAAAAAACGCAAATCTCTGATTCATATTAATGATGAGGAAAAATATTTTATTGAACTGGGATTCATCAAGGGCAGATATGCTGGAGCCGTTTGTCAAATTAAAAGACGATTTTAATTTTTCAGTTATATGGTTTAAAAGCAAGCAGAAACATAAAAAAACACACCCGTTTCCGGAATATTATTTTGGAGATTATAAGACACCGTACAGGTTATTAAAGGAGCTGAAGCCGGAAGTGATCGTCTCTTTTGGAATTCATTCCTTTCCGCAGATCGCTCTGAATACAGCTGCAAAGAATAAAGGCATACCTACTTTTACAATGCATCATGGTGTATTCAGTTCTAATATAGTTGCCATTACTAAAATGCGGCAGGATATGGGAATAGTAAAAAAGAGAAAACCTCTGAGCAGCCTGTCCAGTTTTTATTTTTACTTCAGCGCCTTAAGATGGGCAAACAGAAAGGACCTGTTCTCATATTTGCGTTTTCCCTTTTTGCTGAACAGATATGGAGCGGTGGAGGCTTTGAAGAAGTGTGTTTTCCGGGCACGGCTGCCGGATCATTATATTCAGCTATCGCCTCATAATTCTGTTTTTTATAAAGAGCTGGATCATCTTAACTGTGACGAAAAGTTTTTTTTTATCGGCCATCCATGGTTCGATAATTTCTTTAGCTTACCTCAGGATTACAGCCCGAACCTGAAAAATGAACCCCCCTACTGGTTGTTGATTGATTTTCCCAATATTGAAACGAATATTGGTTTTAAAAAAATCGGATTCGGACGTAAAAAGAATTTTTATATAAGGCTATCTGCATTTGCGAAGAAAAACGGGTGCAGGCTTAAAATAAAACTTCACCCTTCAGGGTTCGATAGTCCATATAATTATAAGGACGAAAACATTGACCTGATAAAAGAAACAGATATAGTTTCACTGATACAAAAAGCAGATAAGTGTCTTGGATTTTATTCAACATTATTATTTCCGATAGTTTACCTGAAAAAACATTGTATCGTCTTTGACCTGGGAATTGATATTGCAAACCAACAGGAACTGGTTGACCTGGGTGTTGTCACAAAACTTGACCTTGATTCTTTTACGGAAGAACAGTTGTTTCCCCCTGTCAATACGAAAAAGTATGAGAAGGCCTCTGCAGAATTTATCCGCCGTTATCTGTATTATACGGACGGAAAAGCGACAGAAAGATTAAAGAAAATCCTTTCAGGTGAAACTGTTTAAACAATTCTCCGTTTATACGATCGTCGGTTTTCTGAATGCGGGAATCAGCTTTTTTATATTACCTATCCTTACCCATTATCTGACGCCTGCTGATTACGGGATCATTTCTCTGGTTAATACATATGTTACGATCTTAGTTCCTTTTGTAGGGCTTTCCACAGCATCCCTTATCAGTGTGGAATATTATAATAAGAATATTGATAGAAATGAATTTAAAGTTCTTTTTTCTTCGGTCCGGCTGATCCCATTGCTTACCATCATTCCTCTTATATTGATTTTTATTTTAGGGAGCCGGGTCTTGCCCGGATTGATGGAGTTGCCGGCAGAGGGTTATTGGCTGTTATTACCGCTGACCCTTTTTACCCTGTACCAGGATAACTTCAGTTCTTTTTTGGTCATCAGCAAGAGGGTGCTTTTATTTAGTGTGACTACACTTGGTAAGATCGCAGTCGAGATCCCTCTTACCGTAATCCTTATAGTGTATGCAGGAATGCAATGGGAAGGAAGGATCTATGCCTGGCTGGCAGCCATCGTCTTGCTTACCCTGATATCTGTCTTTTGCTATTTAAAATGGAACCTGTTGTCGGTCCGCTTCAATAAAGGCTATATTTCACAGGCCCTAGTTTTTGGGACGCCTCTCATACTTCATCAGGTCGGTAAATTCGTTATTGACCAGTCCGATAAATTGTTTTTAGCTAAAATGATCTCCGTTGACGAAATGGGCATTTACAGTGTAGGTTACCGTGTCGGAATGCTGATCCTGATACTTGTGAATGCATTTACAAATTTTTATTCTCCCTTTCTATACCAGAGATTACATGAGGGCGGTGAAAAAGAAAAGAAAGAGATCGTCAGGGTGAGTTATATCTTTCTGATCGCACTGTTCGCAGCACTGCTTTTATTGACCGCACTTTCACCTCTTTTGTTTGAATATCTTATAGACAAAAGATATGAAGGTGCGATAAAGTATATTTTCTGGATAGGCCTGGGTTATTTCTTCTGGGCAATTTATACAGTATTCGCTGGTTTTATTTTCTTTTTGAAAAAAAGTAAAATTTTAGGATATATTGCCATTGTTAATATAGTATTGAATATTGGCCTTAATTTTATTTTTTATTAAAGCGTTTGCTGGCCTTGGTGCGCTTATGCGACATGTTTGTCATTTTAATTGTTGCAATAATAACCGGAATTATAACAAACAAATTATTTCCAATACCTTGGTTTTATTTTAAGAATAAAAAGTAAAATAAGACCACATAAAAACTAAGAGTGTGTATATATTTAGAAAAATAGCAGGCTACTTATATGGGAAAATGAGCTCTGCTTATTACGAAGAAAGGTATAAATATTATCGAAAGAATTATAATATTACCTCCAATTTTGGTTTTAATGGAACTGATATCCGGATTTACGGAGAAGGGAAGTTGATCGTTGGATCAAATTCATATATTGGAAGTTATTCGACAATTGCAGTAGTAAAGGATTTTAAAGTGATTATTGGGGATAGATGTCAGATCAGTCATAATGTTAGGATGTATACAGCGAGCAACGATCCTGATCAGGATTTTACAATTAAAAAAGTAAAGCTACCAAGGAAAGGGGATATTATCATCGGTAATGGTGTTTGGATAGGAGCCAATGTATTTATTAACCCGGGAATTAATATAGGTGATAATGTTGTAATTGGAGCTAACAGCGTTGTCACTAAGGATATTCCGGTAAATGCCATAGTGGGTGGAGTGCCTGCCCGGTTGATCAGATATAAGAGCTTTGAAGAGACGTAGTTTTAGAATCAAGGCTCACCTTCTTTGCAAATATGCCCAAAACTATTCTCCATATTATTGACTCTTTTTAAAAGTGAGGAGCTGAAACATTACTGGCGGGTTATCTGCCGGAGTTGTCAGAATTTAACAACATAATAGTTGTCTTGAATGATAAGAACGATTTTCAAAATGTTACCGGTAAGTATCCATACTATAATCTGAGCATTCATACAAAGAGGAAGATTCCCGCTGCAATCAGAAAAATTAAGAAAATTTGTAAAGAGCGCCATATTGATATTTTACATTCTCATTCTTTATAGACAATCTTTCTTTCATGAAGAGCTGCTAACAAAAAGCAAAAAGCGATCAACCATTATCATTTTGCGGATTATCACACTTATTCAAAACGTGTGAGTACCAGGATATGGATCCTTATAGACAGATTGACATACGGAAAAAATGTTACCAGGGTTGCTCTATCAGAATATTTATTGAA
>JAIXKI010000016.1:1353-2434 GCA_026936105.1 Chitinophagales bacterium | reverse complement strand
AGAAAATGCTTGAAAATGCCGCAGAATCCCACACGTCAGGTGCACGCTTTGTTAGGCGTTTTTTGTTGTACAAGACTCGCCGCCTGAAAAAAGACACCACTGCCAACAAACGAAATTTTTACACATAACTTAATCTTTGGCAATCACTAAAAAGCAATCTATCAAAACGCTACCAAAACAGGGTGTAAACCCAAAATGCAAACAATATCGGGAAGAACAGACGTGTAATAGTGTTTATGTCTAAAGATGGAAATTTTGCTGGCGGTCTTTTTGAAATTTGAGTATAGCCAAGTTGTTGTTCCAGTTCGGTTGCTACTTTCATGAAGTGACCTATAAGTAGAACGACGCGCTCTTGATAAATCCAGAAAAAAAACGTAACCAATATACCACCGACTTTTGCGGCGACAGGAGCATTTGGAATGAACTTTCCTTCGCTAAAAGCAACAGCGGCAATACCTGCTTGAACAGCAAAAAAGACGGTAAATATGTTAAACCGTAACGAACTAAAATGTCGAAAATTTTGGTTAACTTCAGAATATTCGTCTTTCAAACTATCAAGGGAACGTTGCTCTGTTTGTTTTTTCATAACCCAAATGCCTTTATTTGTTAGATGACGATTTTTTCTTTGGTTTATGCAGGTTCATGGTTATCTATGCAGTATTTGAATTTGCAAAAGATGCGATACAGTTGTGCAAGACAAACGCCTAACGGTTTGCGTTATTAGAATGTCCTTGCCTGGGACGTGGTGTCAGTGTATCCTCGGCGGTGATACCAACCGCGGGAGCGCGGACAGGGCGTGAGCGCGAGGGTCTCCCGGCCGCAGCTATGGGATGGCGCACAAACGTCAAAGCCCGGTGCGTTAAATGGGAGCCCGCGGAAACTAATCTGGGCCCGGTCAAGACAGCCGGAAGCCCGTATCGGTACCTGTAACTCAAACCCAACAAGGTCCCGATGTTCTTTCGGGACAATCCACGTCCCAATCCACGAACACAAGGAGAGTGTAGCATGGAAGGAGCAGAAAAAGCAAGAGGGCTGGAAAGATACATTGGCCTGGACATCCACAAAGAGTACGCGCTGGTCG
>JAIXKI010000016.1:0-915 GCA_026936105.1 Chitinophagales bacterium | reverse complement strand
AAATTGATTTCCCAAATTGCATCCCAAAGACTTGACACTGCAAGTAATCGGTACCCGCGTGTGGGCGGAGCGTGGATTCGCTCTGAGGGCAGTATAAACCCAAAGCCAGGAAAAAGCTCAAAAATCGCGCAGACTCCCACACGTCGGGTGCGCGCTTTGTTAGGCGCTGGATTGTTCGGGGGACGACAATCTCCACAAACCAGCTCGAAGTGAAATTGACAAATTTATTTTCAAGGCTTTAACTTTTTCGTCTTCAAATGCAGTTCGCCAATATGGCTTGTGCAAATCGTGGTATCGAAAACCTAGTTTTAACGCTTCGTTCAAACACTTGCTGAAAAAACGCTCTTTATCATCCCGCGTTTCGTCTTGACTAAAACCAACATACGAAGCAAAAACCAAGCCGTAAATATCTTGCCTCTTGGACGATAATTTTACTGTCAAGCCAGCGTGTTTGCTTTCTTCAAATTTGTGCAATTGCTTTTTCAGGCTTCGCAAAGTAGTTGTTATTTCATCTTCTGCGTTGCTTTTCGAGAAACGATGGCGATTTCTCAAGTATTTAGCTTCAATCATTGCCTTTATTGATTTTTTCTCATATGAGCCGCTTGCGATAACAATATCAACTTTCTGTTCATTTGCCTTGCCCATATTTGTAAAAGCAAATCTGGAGCCATTTGAAGATGAATAAACATAATAAATGAATTCGTGAACAAGATAATCTTCAAGACGACCCGAAAGTTGCAAAGACGCAATTTTGTGGCGTTCTTTGCTTAGATGATTGAGGAAGCCATAGAAAAACCTTGTTACGCCGAGAGATTTATCCATTGTTTATTTTGAAAGCACAAGCGCCTAACGGCTTGCGTTAACGGTTTGCGTTATTAGAATGTCCTTGCCTGGGACGTGGTGTCAGTGTATCCT
>JAIXKI010000007.1:16522-18349 GCA_026936105.1 Chitinophagales bacterium | reverse complement strand
TTTGCGACCTTGCCACGACTTTGGGCTACTAAACAAAACGGGAGATGATGATGAAAATAAACAAGATTTATTTTAAACACTTAGTAGCTTATGAAGAAGCACGTGACGAAGCAATTGAAAAGAAAAAAGGCTGGGCATACATGCGTGACACAATTCAGGCAGGGATTACCGCTGGGATTATTGAAGACCTGACAATTGAGCAGGTTGACAAAATGCAACCGGATGAAGTGCTTGACATCAATAATAAATTTCTAAAAGCCTTGACTGAATCAATTCAACCAGAAACAAAAAACTAACAATGGCGGTGGTGGATTATCTCGATAAAAAAAGAAAACCACCGCCTGAATTAGTTATGGGTTGGGGCATGAGAAGATTTGGCGGATTACTAGAAGCCGGAGGCATGTTAGACCAACCCGTCGGACTTATGTACAAAATCAGATCTGCATTGAATGTTGAAGACATTTGGAAAACGTATAAACGAATCAAGCCTGGTGATATGGGTAAATGGATAAAAAACAATCCCGATGATTGGAAGTTTGTCAAAGCAATCGAGGAGTTGATGAATGGCAGATAAAGACATTAAATTTAATCTAACCGCTGTTGATAAAGCATCCGAAAAAATCAAGGGCGTTAATAAAGAGATTGACGAATTAGGCAACAACACAAAACAACAATCTCAAAAGATGCAAATGCGCTGGACTGAATTATGGTCTAAAGTGCAACTTGGCGTTGCGGCATTTCAGCAAGTTTATAGAGTAGCGGAGCAGTTTTATCAATTGGCACGTGAAGGGGCAGAGTTAGAATATACCGCTTCAAAATTTGACAGACTGACAGAATCAATCAACACCACGACTGAAGCCTTGATGGTTGATCTGAAAGAAGCCACAGACGGGACAATGTCCGAAATGGCATTGATGGCATCTGCTACCGATTTTATGACCCTGGGACTTGCAAAATCACACGATGAAGTCGTGAGGTTAACAACTGTATCAAGTCAGCTTGGTATGGATATGAATCAGCTTGTCTTAACATTGACCAACCAGACAACAATGCGTTTCGATGCCTTAGGTATTTCGGTTGACGGGTTCGATGAAAAAGTTGCTGCACTAAAAGCCACCGGAATGGATACAAACGAAGCATTTACCGAAGCATTTCTCCAGCAAGCAGAAGAACAGATTGCAAAAGTTGGAAGCGTCACAGATGAGTCCATCGGTTCGTTTATGCGATTAGAAGCAGCCTGGCAGGATATTGTCGCTGAAGGCAAGAAATCGCTTGTGCCATTCTTTGCTGATGTTGCTGAAGCAATAGCAGAATCAATGACCGTAATGTCCAACGCTGAAGATGGCGTTACTAGATTAAACAAAGAACTTCTAGATGGAAAAATTACATACGAGAACTATAAGAGTGCATTAGATGAATTATTGCCATCAATTCAATCGGAAATTGATGATAACGGTCAATTGATTACCACATTTCAAGGCACAAAAGTTGAGATTGAAAACGTTATTGGATCAACAAAAATTTATACAGAAGCTGCTTATTATGCAGCCTTACAGACGCAACTGTGGAAAGCAGACGCAAACGCAGTCGAAGAAGCACTAAACAGCCAAACGGAAGCAGTCGAAGCCGTCAAAGACGCAACCAACAACGCAGAAGCAGCAATGAGAACCTACACCGAAGCGTTATTGTTTAAGATAGCAAGCGAGGGATTGTCAGAAGAAGCAGCTTTACAACTTGCTTACTCAATGGGCTTGGTTGACGAAAAGACCGTTTATGCCACAGAAAAAGTAAACATTTATAGGCAAATGTTAGAAGACGGAAGTATAA
>JAIXKI010000007.1:0-16512 GCA_026936105.1 Chitinophagales bacterium | reverse complement strand
GACTTTGGACAAAATAACGATTACACGGTATTGAAAATATATGACTGGAATGTAAAGCGTGAGGTTGACCAATTACGCATCAATAATCTTTCATGGGCTGAAATACGAAAACGAATTGGAGCGATGTATCACAAATGGCATCTTGAATCTATCCTTGCAGAAAAGAACAGTATCGGAGCGGTAAACATTGAAGCGTTGAGGGAAGACGGGTTAAGCATAATTCCATTCGAGACAACCAACGCAAGCAAGGCAGAGATAATGAGCAACTTACATGAAGCCATTCACGAGAAGGGTTGGAAGTTGTTAGACGATCAGGTAACACGCCACGAGTTCAAAACATTTGTAGCATCGCAAACAAGTACAGGACTTTGGCGGTTAGCAGCGGAAGGCGACGGACACGATGACACCGTTATTGCTTCTGCTTTAGCGTATGAAGCTGGAAACGTAGGCAGCGTCATCTTATTTGGCGGATAGTGAGGTAATATGGCTAGTTCATTTTTAGAGACAACGACAATCAACAAAAGCACAAAATCGGTGACACAGATCCCTTATTGGTTCAGCGAGCTGATGGGGTCAACCGACAAGGTCACGGACACAGCGACGGCTTACACCTACGTACCGCTTATTTTCCGGGCGGTGACACTGATTGCTAATTCAGTTGCAAGCGTGCCTGTAAAATTCTACAAAGCAAGCAAGACACGGGACGGGAAAGAAGTCGAGACAGAATGGCCGTTCCGTGAAGGCTTCTCTAACCTGATTTGGAAGGCTACAGCTTCGATGTGCTTGACGGGTTCTGCTTTTTGGGAACGGGTACAGAATGACTATGCCAAACCGCAGAATGTTTTATATCGCAATCCCTACTCCATCACAGTGGAATACAGACCACTACAACAGGCGATTTTATTTACCCAAAACGTGACCGGGACAAACGTGACGGGTACACAGTGGGTAAACTTCCCAGAAGCCAACCGCTATCAGATCGTATATTTCGCAGACTTCGATCCTGCCAACGATGTCACAAACGGGGTAGGTAATGCAGAGGTAGCGTTGACCAATGCACAACTATTACGCTACATGGACAGATTTGCGGCTAAATTCTTCGAGGGTGGGGCGATGCCTGTCACGTTCCTGGGGATGGATATCAACACGCCCGACACAGAAGTTAAGAGGGTTGAGAGAATTGTTAAAAACATGATAAGTTCAATCGCAAACGCCTTCAACGTGGTTGGTATTCGGGCAGGGGCAATTACAACCCAACAACTCACACCACCAATCAAAGACCTGGCTATGACAGAGCTGTACCAGCAGGCATTGAGCAACGTTGCATTAGCGTTCGGTATTCCCAAAACCATGTTACAGGACGCGGCCAACTACGCAACCGCAAAAGAACACCGCAAGGGGTTTTACGATGAGACCATTATCCCGAAGGCAAACCGCTTGCGAGATGTAATCAATACACAACTATTGACAGACGTCGGGGCAAGATTAGATTTTGATTTCGGTTCTCTTCCCATCTACCAGGAAGACGAAGAAAAACGGGCGCAGGTGTTTAAATTATACGTTGAGGCTGGTTTACACGTTCTTAATGCGGCGGAGTTATCAGGTATTGAATTAACGGACGAACAACTATTAAGACAACAAGAACAACCAACTCAACCAACTCAACCAGCATTACCACAAGAGCAGGATGATGACCCCATGCAAGAGGACTTGAAACGCTGGCAACGCAAGGCGACCAAACGCCTGAAGGACGGCAAGGGAGCTGATTGTGATTTTGAGAGCGAACACATACCGGAAAGCATGAAGGGTGCAATTATGGGAGCTTTGGAATCGGTTCAATCCGTGAAGGACATTTCAGATATATTTACAAATGTTTTAGTTTGGGCGGAGTATCCATAATGGCAGACGTTGTCAATCGCGACACATTAGAAGCATTACTGGCACGCACAATCTCGAAGGAATTACGCGGTGAATTATCCAAGTTGATGGATTTATTAGGGGATCCGCCAAGTATCTACAATGTACCTCCAACGTTCTGGCAAAATAGCGGAGCAGCATTACAGGCATCTATTGAGCCTATATTGAGAGACATATATCTGGAACAAGCATCTGCACAACTGGTCGAAACATCAATTGGCGTAGATTGGGCGCTGATAAACGAAAACGCTGTAACGTGGACAAGTCAATATACATTCGACCTGGTACGTGGTATCAACGAAACATCGCAGCGATTATTGCGCAATTCGATAGACGCCTACTTCCGCAATCCTACAACCATAGGAGATTTACAGCGTTCATTATCAGGCGTGTTCAGTCCAATGCGAGCCGAAATGATAGCGGTCACGGAAGTGACACGAGCAGCCGCTGAAGGTGAGCAAAGAGTGGTAGACCAGATTATTGCAGACAATCCAGGCATGGAGTCAATAGACATTTGGATGACTAATCGCGATGACATTACATGCCCGATTTGTGGAGAACGTCACCAACAGCCACGCGGTAGCAACTGGACGGAGAACCCACCAGCGCATCCAAGATGTAGATGTTGGTTACGTCACGACTTCAGACGGAAGCAGACGGTGGATAGCTTTGACTTTGATATTACTCAATACATAAATAACCAAGATTACATTGATGCGTACAATGAAAGTAATTTCAATCCATCAGAAAAAAGAGCAATTAAAAACGTATTAGATAGAGCTAAATCAGAAAATATCCAGGTGGATGGTATTTATACTTTTTCATTTGGCGAAGCAGATAAAAATACATTCGCGTATGTATCTGGAGATAACAGGGCTATTCGTATAAATAAAGACTTGATGGGTAAATATAATGATCTATTTACAGAAAATTATAATAACAGAAATCAAGCATCAAGAAACTTTGAGGAAGCATTAACACACGAATTGGGACATCTTTGGACATTTGATAAAAATATAAATGCACAATTAGCACAGAGAGTATTTGAATATAACGCGCGATTTATGCCAGGAACAATATCAAAATACGCAACGCACAGCGTTGAAGAAATGATTGCAGAATGTTATACAGTTGCTAGAAATAGTATAAGTGGTAGAGATGTAAACCTTGCAACAAGCATATTAAATCAATTATTAGGAGGTAATTAATATCATGACGGTTATGTTATTGCCAGATTTTATAAATAGCAAATACTTTGTAATGGAGCCTGGTAATTGGCACTTAAAACCAGACGCACCTCCTAAAGTTGTCAAAGATTTTAATAATTGGATGAAGGAATATAAAAGACATAAACCAATTAGTGTGAGAAATAAAAATGGGTAAAATGTTAAAAGTATTGCCAACAGGTGAAGGAACGATTATTAAAAAGAATAAATATGGATTTTGGATATTGATTGACGGGCAAAAAATATTTATCCACTATTCAGAAACATTGAATGAATCCATATTTGAAGATTTAGAGGATGACAATGACTAAAGTAGGAATATCAATCGACACAAGAGAGCTTGCAAAAATAGCAGAATCCCTTGACATTATGCCGGCTTTTAAATCAGGTATGTATGCAGCTGGTATTTATTTAAAAGGTGTTATCAGTGAGTATCCATCATCATCGAGTGCAAATCAGCCGAAACCCTATCCTGGCAGATGGTACGAGCGAGGATATGGCACACGCTACATCAAAAAATCTGGCGGTATGGGTGGCAAGAAAACATCCGAGACATTAGGAAAACGATGGACTGTTAAGAAATCAAACGCAGGAATGACGGTAACGGTTGGTAATAATACATCATATGGTAAGTGGGTTCAGGGACATAACACACAGGCACAATTTCACAAGGTGCGCAACTGGAAGACAACAGGGGATGTTGCTGATAAAGAAGGCGAGAAGGTCAAGACTATTATCATGGATTTCATATCTGCTAAAATTGATGGGAGATAATAACGAGCAATTTATAATTGCTACTTGACAACATCATAATATCGTGGTATATATGTTCTATAACTGAATATGTGTTCGTACAGGATAGCTTGCAGGACTTGAACAGTCGATAGCGAAAAGGTACAAAACACGAGACGCCAAAGGTCAGAAGACGGTGTATTGATAGCCAATTTATTTGGTTGTTGATACACCGTCTTTTATTTTACACCGTCAGGAGGTCATATTGGAAAAATTGAAGTTGAAAATCAGAGACATTGGTGAAATTGAGCGAGAGCCCGAATCGACCAAGTCGCTGAAATCCATCGAGGAATATCAGAGCGAACCGTTATCCGTTCTGTTCGTGCCTTTTGGCGGTCACATCAAAGGGCGAGACAGCGACGGGGAAGCGTTTCACGAGGACACAGACATTGTGCTGCAACCTGGAGACTCAAGACCTATAACGTATTATCACGGGTTCGGAGCTGATGATCCTACCAAGATGCAGGACAAACCAGCCATTATCGGTCGTTTAGTGTACACACACAAAGACGAACAAGGACACTGGGGCGATGCGTTCTTAGACAGCGATGAAGAATACGCTAAACGGATTATGAAGGCGATTGCAGAAGGGCGAGACGTGAAAGCGTCCAGCGGTGCAGTCAGTCATTTAGTTCGTTATGCAGAGGGTGGATTGATTGACGATTGGGCAGTCGGGGAAGTTGCCTTGTTTGACACAAACGAATGGCGACGACCAGCAAACGAATTAGCGATAGTGCAAAAGAAAAGCATAAGTGAAGTGGAAGTAGACGAGCCACAGGATGCGGACAGTACCGGAGAGGTAGAACCCGTATCAGAGCAGAAAGCCGAAATTGAGCCGGTGCTTGAAGTCGCACTTACTACAAAAAACAACAAACATGAGGAGTTTAACATGGAAACTGAGAATAAAGAAGTTGAACAGGTCGAAAAAATCGTACCTGAAATCGATTACGAAAAATTAGCAAAGGCGTTGAAAGACGTTTATCCCGCTGAAGTAAAAGGCGCACCTGCTCACCTGAAAATGGGCTTGGGTGAAAAAGACGAGTTGAAAGCCTTTACTCACTTTGTCAAAACCGGACAAGAAAACAGCGTCATGGCAAGCATGAAAGCCTCCAATGATACTGACATGAACATCACCACAAACGTTGACGGGCAATATCTCGTACCTACCGGGTTTTATCAGCAAGTCATCACCCGTAAGGATGAAATGGCGTTGGCTGGAAAATTAGGCGTGACTGAAATTCCTGGTATTGGAACAACCGTTGATGTACCTTACGACAACGAAGCTGATGGCGAATTTGTTCACACAACCGAAGCCGCAGAGTTTGACGATGACGCACCTGCCACCGGAAAGAAATCTTTGACATTCAAAAAATACTCAAAGATTATCCGAATCTCCCATGAGTTGTTGAGAGATGAAGATGCCAGGCTGTTGAGCTTCTTATCCAACTGGGTTGGTCGTGGCATGGCTAAAACCCATAATGATTTACTCATCACTGAAGTTGAGACCTACGGTACATCGTTGAAAACCTTCGCTTCTGCTACCGCGGTTGCAGTTGGTGAACTTGAAGCAATGATGTTCCAATCTGATATGGTGTCATACCTGGAAGGTGGATCTCCTGCGTGGGTGATGTCTGGGCCAAGTTATGCCAAGATTGCGTCACTGACTGGTGATGCTCGCTCCTACGTGGCAACCCCACAGGGTACAGGCGTACAGGCACCTGGAATCTTAGGTTATCCAGTCAACTTCACCAACAAAGCTGACACCATCGCTGCTAGCAAGAAATCTGTCTTTTTCGGTGACTGGTCATCGGTTGGCGTTCGCAACGGTGCTGGATTGCAAATGATTCGTGATCCTTACACACGGGCAAGATACGGGCAGATCGAGCTTGTCTTCCTGTTCGACGCTGTTTACGGTGTGCTGAACGCAGAAGCCATCGGCTACGGTGTACATCCGTCCGCATAGTGAAAAACATTAGCGAGTTGTCAGGCATACACCATGGCGAGGTTCTAACCGTAGTTGGGAAAGGGAAATCCTTAGAACGATTACGGTTAGAACATCTTGAGGGCGTTGTAATGGCAATCAATCATGCAATCGAAGTGGTTGAATCGTTACATCCTGATAACTCACTATATTCACTGCAAAAGGATCACCTGTATTTTTATCCACAAAAATCGACTTTGTTATTACACGAACGGGAAGCATTAGCAGAAATTGACGGCGTAGATTATGAACCTGTTTACTCGTTCGATGTTGAGAGAGATTTCAAGATTAGATGGAACTTGCCAAGTGTTGTAATCGCTGAAAAGTTAGGGGTGTTGTTTGGGTGTAAACGGGTTGTATATCTGTGTTGTGATGCGGTAACAGATGGAAATACTGACACCTTCGGGATTCCGCCAACAAAACCACGTGATTATTTACTTCATGGCGAATTAGTAAGAAAACACGCATCAATTCCAGTTGAATGGAAAAGAATAACATGACAAATATTTTAGCAATCTTCCCAACCTATCAAAAAGACGGCGTAGATCAATATTGGAATGAGTCGCTGGAAAGTTTTATTGCATTGAAAGCACCTGAAGGCGTGACGGTGGACAAGTTCATTGTCAGGGACAACCCTATCAAAAACCCTGAATACAAACACATGAACACATTGAAGATGTACCAGAACGCACATAAAAAGACGCTCGACGGTGGATATGACTATTTATTGACATTTGAACATGACATGCTTGTTCCTGAAGACGGGTTGATTAAGTTACACGAGTTGGATGCTCCGGTAGCTTATGGACTGTACCAGTTGCGACACGGGGCAAGATGCGTAAACGCATTTACTCATATTGATGACAGTCCTAATTTAGGCAAGTCGTTTACACACAAGCGTGAATGGTTTATTGCAGCCTTTCGGAAAAAAATTGTCAGGGTGTCAGGGGTTGGCATGGGTTTCATGTTGGTCAAGCGTGACGTGTTGGAAAAAATACCATTCCGATCAACCGATATGAATTTTGCCCCTGATTGGGGATTCGCTGTTGATTGCACGAAAAAAGGAATTAAGCAGGTGTGCCGCTTTGACGTGATATGCGGACACATCGAGGATAACGGGGTGATTTTATACCCGAAGGAGGACAAGGTGAACGTAACAAAAGTAAAGGTACTCAAACAGTTTGTATATGGCAGATTGTACACACCAGGGCAAATTGCAGAAGTGCCAGACGAACAACTGGACGATTTTCTCAGGGCTGGTTATGTGCATGTTTTGGGGATTCCAGAACGGATTGCCACTAAGATCATGACAAAGCCGACTAAGAAAAATCCGAAGGCTGTTAAATACGAGAAACAATAAGGCGGTGAGGTATGACCATTACCAACGGGTATTGTGCCCTTGCAGAAGTCAGACAACTGTTAGGCTACTCAAACGCACTTGAAACGACCAGTGATTTGTTGATTGAAAAGGTGATTGAAGCGGCAAGCAGAGCAATTGACGCATGGTGTGACCGTAGATTCTTCACAACCAGCGCAGACGAAACGAAATACTACACCGCCAAATATTATAACGTGTTGTTTCCAGAAGAAGACATCGTATCAATTACCACGCTGAAAACAGACGAAGACGGTGACGGCACATTTGAGGTCACATGGGCAACAACGGATTATTTACTGTTGCCATTCAACCAGCCTTACAAGAATATCATAGAGGTTGACCCAGAGGGTGATTACACCTTCCCAGCCACAAAAAAGGGTGTACAGATTGTCGGCAAGTTTGGCTATTGTGCAATTACTGATAGACCGCCTGAAATCACCACGTTCTGCATGTTATTGGCTGTACGGTTATTCAAACGCATGTCAGAAGCGCCGTTCGGAGTGATGGGATTTTCAGAGACCGGACAATCGACCGTCATCCCTTCCGATGATCCTGATGCAAAGATGCTGATTGGCAAATATCGGAGGTTGATCTAATGGCAATACAAGATGTTGTTAAATACGTCGAAACGGTTGTCAAGGCAAATGTCAATGTGACGGGGACGAATGTCTATCCTTCCGAGAAGCAGATGACCAAGCTGTTCGCACAAATCCACGAGGAGAACGGACGCTTCGAGGGTAGATCAGCAGGATGGGGGCAGTCATTCCATTCAATCGCTGTTTACGTGTTAGGTCCTAAATCCAACATGGCACAAACCTTCAAACAATTGGAAGGCAAGATGGAAGCGATATGCACCGACCTGCTGGAAGACGCAACGTTGGGCGGCAATTGTGACACCTTCGACACAATCCCAACATACGAACTGGTAACAGTCAATCTGGCTGGTGTGGATTACACAGGCTATCGGTTGATGATAAACGAAATAAAAATACAGAGAACTTTTTAAGGAGTAAACTATGGGCGCAAGATTTTCTAGACTTATTCAATGGGGTCGTGAAGCCACATCAGGAACAGCCGTAGCCGCTACCGCTATTGTCAGGGGAACGGGTGTTTTTGACGATGACGACGTACATAATCGGCATGTTGAGGACGTAAACCAGATCAACGGGACAAACGACCAATACACAGCACGCAAGGGCGGAATGATTACGATTGACTTCGACCCTGCCAACATGGAGCAACTGATACACGTGCTGGATTGTAGCATCACGGAAGCAACTCCAGCCGATGACGGGGATGGTAGTGGCAAGATCAGAACTTACACATTTCCGACAAGTGCTACGGCACTTCCGGACACTATGACCATCGAAATGGGTGACAGTGCAGGCGATGAAGAAATGGAATACTCGTTCTGCCGTCGTTGGACGTTGGAAGGTTCACCAGGGCAACAATTCACGTTGTCGAGTGAATGGTACGGAAGACAGCAAACACCGACAACCAGAACAGCAGGCCTTACCATCCCGACGGTATCACCGATGTTGTTTGGTAACGCTAAATTGTACATTGACGATGTTGACGCTGTAACCTACACACAAATGACTTGCTCGGTGTTGGGGTTGCGATTAGAAGTTGACGCTGGTATTGTTGCTAAATTCGGGGCAAACGGGGCGCTGACATTCTGCTCATTGGTACGGACTGGATTTGTTCCACGACTTACCATGACCATCGAACGGGAAGCCGCCGCACTTGCTGAAATTGTGGATTGGCGAGCAAACACCCCACGACGGGTTAAATTATTGCTCGAAGGGGCGGCACTTGGCAAATCTGGCACCACATACAGCAAGAAGTCACTGATCTTCGAATCAATGGGGTTCTTTGAAGATGTTCCGGGCATGACAGATCAAGACGGCAATAACGTTCACGACTTTGTTTTCCAGGGTGCTTATGACAGAAGTAAAGACTCGTTTGGTTCGATTATTCATGTTTGCGACCTTGCCACGACTTTGGGCTACTAAACAAAACGGGAGATGAATGATGAAGCTAGTAGAAACGATTCTTTACAGACAATGGCAGAACTTCAAGGCAAAAGCTAAGGAATATCAAAGCGTAGAAAATTCTGATTTTGCTGATTGCCAACTCAGAGCGGCAATCGAAACAGGAATCATTATTGAGCCAACAGACATTGATGAAATGCCCGTTAGTGAAGTAATGGAACTCTACAAAGCATTTACAGACCTTTACGTCAAAAGCGTACAACCGGAAACAAAAAACTGATGCAGGCGGTGGTGGAATATGTCGACAAGCAACGGACAGAGCCACCGCCTGAATTAGAAATTGGATGGAATATGCGTGCCTTTGGTGGATTACCTGAAGCTGGCGGAATGTTAGACCAACCTGTTGGATTGATGAAAAGCGTGAGAGTAGCCTTGAACATCGAAGGACTTTGGAAAACATACAGACGAATCAAACCTGGCGACATGGGTAAGTGGATAAAAAACAATCCCGATGATTGGCAAACGGTAAAGGCAATCGAGGAGTTGATGAATGGCAGATAAAGAAATCAAACTTAATCTAACTGCAGTTGATAAAGCGTCTGAAAAAATCAAAGGCGTTAATAAAGAGATTGACGAATTAGGCAATAACACAAAATCGCAATCTGAAAAAATGCAGATGCGCTGGACTGAATTATGGTCAAAAGTGCAACTTGGCGTTATGGCGTTTCAACAAGTTTATCGAGCAGCGAAAGAATTTTATAATTTTGCTCGTGAAGGGGCTGAACTAGAGTTTACCATTGAAAAATTTGACCGCCTATCTGAATCAATTGGCACAACTACCGAAGCGTTATTGAAAGACCTAAAAGAAGCAACCGACGGGACAATGTCAGACATGGAGTTGATGGGGGCTGCTACTGATTTTATGACGCTTGGATTGGCAAAGTCACATGATGAGGTTGTGAGATTAACAACCGTTGCAAGTCAGCTTGGTATGAACATGAACCAACTTGTCTTGACATTGACCAACCAAACGACTATGAGATTTGACGCCTTAGGGGTTGCGGTTGACGGGTTCGATGAAAAAGTCAAGAGACTAAAAGATTCTGGCATGGATGCGAACGCAGCCTTTACGGAGGCATTTCTCCAGCAAGCAGAAGAACAAATAGCAAAAGTTGGAAGCGTAACAGACGAAACACTTGGAACATTTATGAGATTTGAAGCGGCTATCGCTAACCTGGCAACAACCGCAAAAATGGACGCTGCCCCTGCAATGGAAGGTTTAATAAAAGTATTGACCGACGGTATCAACGTATTGGGTGGCAATAAAGGCTGGGCGTCGTTACTTGATGATGTCAACGATTCAATTAGTGAAGGGATTCCATCATACGAAAATTACAGAAGTGCTATCAACAACGTCTTAAAAGAAACAGGTTTACTTGTTGATGAAAACGGAAAACTGATAGCCACCAATGTTAACGGGGCGATAAAGTTAGGGGCGGCAAGACAACAAGTTGAATATCTAACCGAAGCTGAATATAACGCCGCTGTTGCTACCGCTGAATGGGACGAACATGAAAAAAGACTAGCAGATACATTTGCTCAAGAGGTTGAACCAGCGATAAACACAGTCAAAGACGCAACCAACAACGCAGAAGCAGCGATGAGAACATATACAGAAGCGTTATTGTTTAAGATTGCGAGCGAGGGATTATCAGAAGAAGCCGCTTTACAACTTGCTTATTCTATGGGGTTGGTGGACGAAAAGACCGTTTATGCCACAGAAAAAGTAAACATTTACAAAGATATGTTGGAGCAAGGAATAATCACAGAAGAAACATTTATCTCATTGACTACAACTTTAGGCGACGAGATGGACAAAATACCATCCGACGTAAACATCGACTTCTGGTTAAAAATGCACGGATATTCAGAGTTTGAACGTCTTGCTAATTACATTGGAAATCAGGGTGGTTCTATTGGGCCAATTGGCAGAGGTAATAAACCAATAGCACAGGCAGCAGGCGGTGATATTCGTCCTGGCGGATCGGCAATCGTTGGGGAACATGGTATTGAACATCTTCGGGTTGGTTATGACGGGACAGTGACTGTTACACCTGTAACGAATAACTACAACAACTATAACTTAGGCGTGACCACTATGCAGAACCTTGACACAGTCACAACGGGATTTGCAATCCTTCAGGCGATGCAATAGGAGGGATGAATGACATTAGAATTGTTAAAATTTTGGGTAATCAACCCGACAAAAACAGCGGACACAAACCTTTGCTCAAATCCGTCATTTGAAAGCGGTACAACGGGCTGGACTACGGGCGGGACGAACACAATCGCAACCAGTGCCGTACAACAACGACGGGGCGTGTATTCCTGTAAGTGTACTTATACCAACAATGACCTGCTTGCAAGTTACGCAATCACGCTAACCGATACCGACCACACAGCAAGCATGGATATTTATATCCCTTCGGATTACGAGGGAACGGAATTGACCTTGACGTGGACGGGGTTCACATCTGCGACGGTTGTCGCTGGCAAACCTGACATGACCATTCGTGACAAATGGCAACGGGTCCATTGTCACATCAACCCAGACAGCGGGGACTTGGCAGGCACATTAACACTATCCGAGACGGGTACAAACGGGGACGCTACCGAGTTTATCTACATCGACGGTGTGTTGATCGAAGCACGGGCAAGTGAAACAACCTATTTCGATGGCAATACTGATGAGTATTGCTATTGGTCAGGACAACAGAACGCAAGCACGAGTGTCAGACGGGCAGACAGTCGCAACGGTGGCACGCTGGTTGATTTGGAAGACTACATGCATATTTCCAGCTTCATCGGCTTTGGCATGAACCCGATTGCAATTGCAAAGACCGCAACCGCTGGGGGCAGATCGTTATATCAGCGCACCAACAAACTTGACCGTGAAATGATAATCATTGGTGAAATTATCGGCAACAACTACGATGACCTGCAAACCAACCGAAAAGCCTTGCTTGACTTGTTCAAACCTGATTTAGTGAACGGTGAGCAGGAAGTAACGATTAGGTACATGGCGACCACTTCCTCAGGAAAACAGGCGAGTGAGATTGTTGATGTTCGATGCAGGATGAAAAGCGACGGGCTGATAGGTCATTGGTCAAAACCGACTCAAGAGCCGATAACCTTGATGTTTGAAGCCTATGACGATTTGATGCGTGACGGGAATGATGCTGTATCGCTTGACTACAACGACACATTAGCCAACGCTGATTATATTGTTTATCAGGACACTGACGGCGTATGGCATAGTATGGCTGGCGTGACTGGCACCGTTATAGCAATAGCACAACATCCAATAACCAAACAGATCTATATTGGTGGGAATTTTGAAGATGCGGGTGGTGACGCAGACGCTGATTATTTAGCAAAGTGGAATGGTAGTGCTTGGGTTGCTGTTGTTGGAGGGTGTAATAATTTAATTAGCTCACTAAAATTTGACAGTGCTGGAAATTTATATATAGGTGGAGAGTTTACTAATTGGGGAGATGCCAACGGTAACAGAATCGTTAAATGGGACGGATCAAGTTTATCCAGTTTAGGAACTGGATTAAATGGTAATTGTTTTACAATAGCAATAGATTCTTTTGATAATGTTTATGTTGGGGGTGCGTTTACACTTGCTGGTGGAGTAGCAAATACCGTAAAAATAGCAAAATGGGACGGTTCTGTCTGGACTCCGTTGTCAACAGGTTTAAGCGATTCTGTTCGCAAGATTGTTATAGATAAAAACAATAATATCTATATTGTCGGAGCATTCACAAATGCTGGTGATGCAAACGGTGATTATGTTGTAATGTGGAACGGTTCAGCTTGGGTGTCATTGGGAACTGGAGCAAATGGATTATTACTTGCTGCTGTATTGGACGAATCTGAAAATCTATATGTTGGTGGTAGTGCCACTACTTTAGGAGGTGTAACCGTTGGGCGTTGGGGGCGTTGGAATGGTCAAAAGTGGGCAGCATTAGGAACTGGGTTTAACGGAACCGTATGGAATATAAATAAATATGACAATAAAATTATTATAGGTGGATTTTTTACGACTGCTGGAAGTGCATCAATAACAGATCGAATAGCGGTATATCTTGGTAATGGCATTTATAAACCATTTGATATAAATTTGCCCGGGTCGCCAATTGCTTATGGTTTACTATTAGACAACCTTGACAATTTGTATGTTGGTTATGACACTACAGGCTCCGCAGAAACAGCAGGCGATGACACCATCACAAACTCAGGGACAACAACCCGTCCGAAGTTTACCATAACGGGTCCTGGTCTGTTGCGTCAAATCGTAAACACGACCAACAACAAGGGCGTGTACTTCAACAATCTAACACTGCAAACAAACGAGGTCGTAACGCTGGACTTTGAAGCGCAAACGTTTACAAGCAGTGTCAGGGGTAACATCCTATCATACATCTTGGAAGGAATATCGACGCTGGACTTCACTCTTGAACCAGGGAGCAACCGAATCGCCACATTCATTGACGGGACAACCGACAGCAACACGACCGCATTGATTGAATGGAAAGTTCGTTATTGGTCATTAGATGAGGCGAAGCGATGACAATAGATTACGAAATTCACTGGATGACAGACGCAGGCGTACCGCTGAAAGTGTGGCGACCCGATGACTTCACAGCCATGAAATTAACATACGGTGACATGGTTATTGGTGGACTTGTATTATCCATGCCAAAAGGCAATCTGACGCCTAATGACTTCGCAACCGACCAACTACTTGAGGTTTATCGCATAGTTGACGGTAGGAAGAGACTGGAAGGCGAAAGGTCATGGCGTATTCGTAACCGTTCATTTTACGAGCGCAATAACGAGAAAATGGTCACGCTTACCGCTTACGATCACATCTACACGCTGGATAATGCAATCATCGCTTACTATGCCAATTCCGCTTACACGTCCAAATCCATGGAAGCAGATGACATGATGAAGGAAATGGTTCGTGAAAACTTAGGACGTGATTGTAAACTGTACAGCAACACAGCCACCACCGACACAGCAAGAATCATGGCAGGATTGATGGTTGCAGAGGATGACACATTAGCACCATCCATTAGCAAAAAGTTTGCATGGGAGAAGCTAAAAACAAACCTTGATGAAATCTGCAACGATGTCAGACAACGGGGATATTGGTTAGGTTATGACATGGTCCGGACCGGTAGAGGGACCGTCGAGTTTAGGACCTACTACGGGCAACGGGGATCTGATTTAACGGGTAGCAACAGACGGGTGTTATCAACCGAGTTTAACAACATGGTTAATCCGGTATTATCCTTCGATGCTGAAAACGAGCGTAATTATGCTTATGTCACGGGTACAGGGCTTGAATCTGATAGGCAAATTGTAATCGCATCCGACACAGACCGCATCAATGACAGCCGTTGGAATCGACGTGAAATGCAGGTGATGGCATCCTATCTTGGCACTGGTACAACAGACGCTTATTTGACCTCACAAGGCAACGCAGCATTGTATAAATATCGACCGAAAACATCATTGACGGGTGAAGTCAGGGAAAACAAGAATTTTCGCTATGGCGTGAACTTTGATTATGGTGACAAGCTGATCGCTCAATACCTGGGCTACACGTTCGATGTACACGTGAACAAAATCGTGATTGACGTTTCACCAGGTGGACGACAATTTGAAACGCTGCAAGTAATGATTAACGGGGAGTTGTGATGAGTAATAATGAATTAGTATTATTGCGCAGGATTGAGGACTTGGAGAAGCTGATACAGCGTCAACCGGAAGTCGGTGGCGTGTGGCAGGATTGGACGCCTGTTTGGACAGCATCGACAACTAATCCGAGTATTGGAAACGGAAGTTTAGCTGGCCGATATTGTACAGTTGGAAAATTACTCAACGCAAACATATATGTAGCTTTTGGAAGTACAACAACAGCGGGGAGCGGGGCATATTCGTTTACCTATCCTGTTGCTCCTTCAAATTATAGGTTTGTGAATGGCATATACAGACTTAGGGATATTGGTGGTAAATTATACGGTGGTAGCGTAGAGCCTTTTGCATCAACATTTGCATTGATTAGAGATGGTGGTACTTATGTTACAAATGCGACACCTTTTGGTTTTGCAAATCAAGACATTATTGGAATTGGTTTGTCATATGAAATTGCATAACTACCCAGACAGCAGAGGTGCTTTGGACTTGGTCACAGATGATTGCAAGGACGCATGAGATATGGAGTAAAGATGAAAATGAATCCTGAACCTGTATTCCAACCGTCGAGAAATCCTCGGCAGTTGGAAGAGGAGTAGATGATGAAACCAATAATAGATATTAGCTACTGGCAAAATCCAGACCTGATAAACTACGACCAATTAGCAGACAGTATCAGTGGGGCAAACCTTCGGGGTGCATACGGTATCTGGAAAGATACAGCATTTGAAAGACACTATGCAGAACTTCACAAACGAGGTATACCGCTTGGATGTTATCACTACATCATAGGCAACTATACAGGTACAGCACAAGCGGACATTTTCAATCAGGTTGTGAAGGGTAAAGAATTAAAACTTGGCTTATGGGATGACGTTGAGGACAGACGCGACACAACAGCACTTAATGCAAATACCGTTATTGAATATCACGGTAACATTGAAACGATAACGAAACGCAAGGTCGGTATTTATACAGGACAATATGCTTGGTATGAAATCATGGGAAACGAATCAAAGCGATTTGGTGATCGCGATTTATGGATGTCATGGCCAACAGCGTCACAGCCGCCAATGCCAATCGGTAGCAGTTGGACTAAGTGGCTACTATGGCAATATACTTTCAAAGGTCGAATTGACGGTTATCCATCCGATGTTGATTGTAACAATTTCAATGGCACGGAAGAAGAATACAAAAGGTATTTTGGCATTGGCACGGTAACACCGCCAACCGAACCAGAACCGCCTACCAATGAGGTTACATTGCCTAAATTGAAGGTAACACGAACCGTCAACATCAGGACACAACCGACAACATCAGCAACCGCAACGGGTTATTATGTCGCTGGTGACATCGTGGAAGTGTTGGAAATCAAACCTATCAATGCTGTTAGTGTGTGGATTAGAACCGTC
Source organism: Chitinophagales bacterium (assembly GCA_026936105.1). GTDB lineage: Bacteria > Bacteroidota > Bacteroidia > Chitinophagales > Chitinophagaceae > UTBCD1. The sequence goes on along the minus strand of JAIXKI010000007.1, from coordinate 43 downwards.
AAGGGCTGGTCAGCGGTAACACACTACGGTGTAAAGTACATGG
>JAIXKI010000037.1:3170-18370 GCA_026936105.1 Chitinophagales bacterium | reverse complement strand
GATATTAGTGAAGTGAAAAAACTAAGAAATTGTGATATACATATTTCAGGAAAGAAATTGGAAGGAAGACATTACAAATTTGAACTGACTGATGAGAAAGATTGAAGCTACATTTCTGTCTGGACAAAATAAAACTACCGCTAACAAGGTATCCTATGTATATAGGTTTTAGAGAGCATATTTAAAATTATTATTTTCTTTTGAAAGCAAGAGATAAATGTGGATTTGATTTTCACTTACCTCCCGCCTTCGCCAGATTTTTCTTTGTGCATCTCAAAATTATTTTACTCTCCGCAATTACACAAGATTTTTTCTTGCTATTGCAGCTTTTTATTATCCATTACCAGCATCCTATGAGTAGACTGCCGGTTACCGGCAACTACAAGCTCCTTTGATTAAATAAATAATTAAGAACAACCGGCTACAGTCTTGCCGAAGTCAAAGACTCGCTGTTTGATTATTTCACGATGACAACCCATGTTTTGTAGTCCGGTTGTGTTATCTAATTCGTTCAGGTAATGAACAGGTTTTTATAATGTTGTTTTTCTTTTACTTCACCACTGCGGGTTGATAAGGCTCACCGCTCAGCCATACATATCTTATACGGCTTAGCAATTTCCTGGCTACTTTCACAATTGCGGCTTTCCCATTCTTGCCTTTTTTTATCTGCTCACTGTAGTACAACGCCAACGCAGGGTCAGTTCGCTTTGCTGTCCAGGCACATTCTACCAAATCACTTCTGAGCTGGCGATGCTTTCTTACGGTTATCCTTCCTTTCAGTTCTCTTTCGCCGCTGCTGTGCTCCATCGGCATCAGCCCGATAAAACTATTGAGATGATAAAAATTTTTAAATCGCTTCATATCTCCTATCTCTGTCAGCAGTGAAGCGGCCGTTAACGGACCAATACCTGTTACACTTCGTAATAAATAATACAGCCTGTTGTATTTTTTACTCCGCATCAGTTTGCGTATCGTGTTGCTGATACTTAATAACTCTTTTCGAAGTAACTCCATTTCCGTTAACTGATAATTTAAGGTGATCCGGTTGCTTGTGTGCTCAAACTCCAGCTTACTTAACCAATTGAAAAAGTTCCGGCTCCAGTTCGCATTAGCATATTGGGAAGGAACTTCTTTTCCTGTGTAATCTAAAAAATCCTTTGACGCGGTTTTTACAACGAACCAGGTCTCTCCATATTTTTTTTCGCTGGCGTACCAGGCGACGGTCCGCCTCCTGTTCTTCCTGCGGTATATAAACGCCTCTCAGTTGTCCGGTACTTAAGGATAGCCCGATGCCCCTTGCATCACGACTGTCTGTTTTATACACTTCATCTTTATGAGTGCTGGGTATATCGGCCGGATTCACCACCAGGCATTCAATCCCAAGTTGTTTGAACTCCCGCTGTATCCAGTAACCAAACTTGCCACACTCATAAGCACACACATACCTTGCACCCGGATAATTGTGGGTGAGATAATGATGTAAGGCTTCCGGACGGGGTGGCTGATGGATGTTGCGGATGTATTGTTCACTCAAATAAATTGCGGCATTCCAGCTGCGTTTGTGTATGTCCAATCCGACATACACTGTCTCATTTTCAAAACTTGCTGTAACTTTAGTCATGGCGTTTAGAGTTTTAATAGTTTATAATTCTATTTTGTAGCTCAAAGTTATTTTGATGACTACTCTTCTCTAAACGCCTGTTTTATTGCATAGGGGCTTGCCAAAAGCGGGGGTGACGAGCTTCTATGACACTTTTGTGCTTAACCGAACTTTAGTTTTTCAAATCAACAGTAATGCTGAAAAGCCCCGCCTTCGGCAATACCCGAACCATTAGCACCAATGGTAAGCATACTTGCAATCATTCAACAGAAAGTATAAACGCAAAGACAATGAAACAAAAAATACAACTGAAACATCCCGCTGGAAAAAAGGCAGTGAGCATGGACAAATTAAAGTATGACACTGTAAAAAGCTACCTTCTGGACAATTTAAAAGAATTGGGAGAAGCATCTCATACGGAACTGCTTCAGCAAATTACAGAGGACTTTAAGGCAGATAAAGTGAAATTTACAGGTTCGGTTGAGTGGCACATGGAGTGGGTTAAGCTTGACTTGGAAGCCAGAAAAATTATTAAACGCAACACGGACAAATCACCTATAAAATTTTCGCTCAACAAATAAAGAAACAATCATGAATAAAGTATCAAAGTTTTTGTTTTAATACTATGTGTATTCTCGCTTGACAACTTATTCGGACAACAAACCTAACAAGACAATGACCTGAATATTCCGGGACAGGAGCATAAAGTTTTTGATGTCATGGAGGGCAGTTGGGATGTAATATTAAAAATCCCTATTGGCAATGGCAAATACATTGACGGAAAAACATTTTGCAAGGCAGAGTGGGTAGTGGAAGGTAGGTTCATACAAATGGAATACAACAACACTTTTCAGGGAAAACCTCTCACGGTTGTCCGATACCTTGGCTTTGACCGCTACAAAAATAAATACACCAAAACACATTTTGAAAGCACGCACATAGACATGATGAACAGCGAAGGGACAATTTCTTCAGACGGCAAAATAATCACCTGTTGGGGCAATCATGTGGATGTTTCTATAAACAAATCAGTAAAAGTGCGGACAGTTACAACCTTTGTTGACAATGACACATTTGTTCTTGAAATGATTTATACCAACCCTGATGGAAAAGATTTTAAAACTGTTACGCTGACACACAAAAGTAAACTGTAAGATGGACAGAAACAGAACCACTGGTGCTAACGACAAATTGCCGCAAGTGGCGGGTCAGTGGTAAATTGAGAGTTCGTACTTTCTATTTACTTTTGTGCAGTGGGACAAGTAAATGCAAGCAAAACGCCACCTTCGGCAATTTGCAAATGGTTACTGTACCCGGAGTATTTAAAATTATGACGGGGAGTTCGTCCTTAGGCATCCGGCTTACCGAAAATTTTCTTCACTTATAATAAGGTGTGTCATTTTGATTCCGGAGGCCAGACAAGGTACTCCGGCCTTCAACATCAGGATTCTAAAAATAAAACTGATTAAATTATCTCTTTTAAAAAATAAAATTAGTTCTAATACGTTTATTTTTTGTGAAAAGAAGGCGATAGCTATGGCATTAGCTCTATTTGCCGAGAAGTATTTTAAAAACTAATCGTGAATAGCTGCTCAATACCTGTCCTCAGGTAGCCAGAATCGGATACAGGCTTGCTTGAAAACCTACATCATCAGAAAGCAGCCCTGTCGAGAAGTGCAAAAAAATCCCTGTTCAAATAATTTGATTATCCGAGTATGAACCTTAAACTAAAAACGGCAAAAACAAGCTCCCCCGGGAAGCTTATCGTCCATTTAATTGCCCTCACTCTTATTATCAACCCAAACGGATTAGTGAAAGGGCAAGACCTGGGGAACCTGAAAAAAAAGGGCCAGGTGAAGATTACAGGCAGCCTTAATGCAGGCTTTAATACCTATAACGCATCCGGTGCGGGGGGTAACATGATGCCATTTCAGTGGACGCTCGGGGGCAATGTCAATTTTAATCTTTATGGTGTCAATCTTCCTTTCTCGGTGCTGGTATCCAGTCAGAATAAAAACTTCAACTCGCCCTTCAGTCGTTTTGGTGTAAGTCCTTATTATAAATGGGCCAAAGCACATTTAGGATGGCGGTCGCTGAATTTTAATCCCTATACACTCGGAGGGCAACAGATGCTGGGCGCAGGAATAGAACTGACACCCGGCAAATTCAATTTTGGTTTTATGTACGGCAGGCTGAATCATGCTGTTACAGATATCTCACTCTTCAACAACCTTAATAATACAGTGCCTGTTTACAACCGCATGGGCTACGCTTTTAAATTTGGATATGGAGGTCAGAAGGCAAACATCTCTTTCAGCTTTCTGAACGGAAATGACAAACTGAACTCTGCCAACCTGCAGATCAAGCAACAGACAAATGCAACTGCTGCATCCAATCAGGCTTTCGGAGTACAGGGACAGGTCAAATTCTTAAAACATTTTACTTTTAAGGCCGATGCCGGAATCAGCATATACACCAGGGATATAGAGGCTGACAGCCTGCAGGCGACAGATAAAATCCGGAATAATTTCCTTATTAAAACAGGGATTGTTCCTCATACTAATGCCAGCACTCGCCTGTCGAGAGCAGTTAACTCTTCACTCACTTACTCTGAGCCAAAAGGATTTGCAATAGCGCTGCAATTCCAGCATGTGGATCCCGAATATAAGAGCATGGGGGCCTTTTATATGCAGACAGATGTGGAACAATATACATTGGCACCCTCGTTCCGTTTCTGGGGTAACAAAGCATTTTTTACAGGTAGTTTTGGAGTACAGCGAAATAACTTATTCAAACAAAACACTTCTTCTTCATTGCGTACCATAGGGATGGCTAATTTAATGCTGAATCCAACACAAAATTTTGGCGTTGGGATCCAGTATTCCAATTATGGAATATCTCAGCAAGTATTGTCTCAGTATCAAAACCCCAATCCGGGCACTCCTGACTTTTATGATTCCATCCGTATAAGCCAGATATCCCAATCGGTTTCCATATCGCCGCATTACACTATTATGAGCGACCGTCAATCACAGGTATTTTCCCTGAATGCAGCATTGCAAAACCTTAAGGATAACAACAACCTGAATAAAGGGCAGAGCGATTACACTTCGGTAACTGCCAATCTCAATCACGACTGGCAGTTTCTTAATTCCAATATCGGAATCAATCAGAACATGACCTATATCAATACAAAGACTTCAGTGAACACAATAGGTGCAGCCGGTTATACGGCAACTGTTTCCAAGGCGCTGGTGCACGAATCCAATCAGACAGACAGCAAAGGCAACAAAAAGAGCACGAGAGTGACATTAAACGCCACAGGCAATTATTTCATGAACTTACTGGATGGAAATATTTCCGGTAATACCGTTGGAGCGGGGGCCGGTGCAGATTTTCAATTCGCCGGTCATCATAAATTGAACCTGAACCTGGGATGGCTCCGGAATTCTGATAAATCGGGCGGAACCCCTGATAGAAATGAATTTGTTACAGGCTTCAGATACGGTTACACTTTTTAATCCTATACGATACTAATGACCCAAAATATTAAATACTTTAAAACCATCCTGAGATGAAAAGAAGTAAAACAAGGAATGCAAAGCATTGGTTACTTGCTTCGTTGATTCTTTCAGTTGTTTTGACATTTTCAAAAACCGGTGAAGCGCAGGTTGCCGGTTCTCAAATCAATGCCTCACTTATTCTGCAAGCTCCTTACAGCCCGTATCTGGATCAGGTTAATAAGCGGACTATCATCACGCTTACCAATGTTTCAGGCAGAGATATGACGGTAGCATTGAAGGGTAAGATTTTCAATGGAGATAAATTCATTGCTACCAGGGATGATGTGTATTCTGATGAAATAATACTTTCTGCAGGACAAACCAAAGTATTGAATAATACCAACTTCAATTATGGTTCATTTCTCGGCCGGAATGTAGTGGATGATAATATGACCGATGCCGATATTAATTCCATTTATAACGATCGTGTGATCCCCGAAGGTAACTACACTTACTGCATTGATGTTTACGAAGTTCTCCGAGGCGACCATTTCCCTGTAATCGTGAATGGAAACCCGAATGGAGAATCCTTATGCATCTCCTTTTCCCTGGTGTTTGCACAGCCGCCTAAGTTGATCAATCCGTTTGATAACACCCGGATAGATACAAAAAGTCCCGTTAGTTTCAGCTGGACACAACCCATGCCGGTTACATCTCAAAGAGACCTGAGGTACGACTTATACATCGTCAAAACAAGTGAGGGTGAAGATCCGAGGACAGGGATGGAAAATGCTTTCACGTACCAAAGCAATTACTTCGTAAAGATTCCTGACCTAAAGACTAATGTTTATACTTTCATTCCCCAGACCAATGCGTTTAAACTGGAACCCGGACAACGCTATGCTGTCATGGTACAGGCTAAAGACGAAAAGGGAAAAACCTTTTTTCAAAACGATGGGAAAAGTGAAATAACATCTTTTGTTTATGGAGCACCGGAAAATAAGAAAGAGGAAGAGGCAATAGTAACCAAAGAAACTAAGACCAAGAAATCAGACGGCGATAATCTGGCTACAAACAAAATCAAAGGAAGATTATTGTGGGCTTTCAGAGAAAATGAAGATGCTTATAAGGGAAGTAAAGCTACATTGCTTAAAGCTAAAGAAATGACATCTGAAGATGTGAAATCCTTAAATAAACAACCTAATTCACTTGCGGGTTCAATATGGACTCCACAGGGTGGATCGCTCAGTAAAACAGGAGGAATCTCCGTATATCAGACAGGCAGTATTTATGGCGGATATAACCCGCTTACCGACAATAAGAAAAATGCCGAGAAAGCAGTAGGCAAAGATCCCACCATATTTTCTTATGCCAAGGCAAATGGGGACTACGCTTTTAAAGGAGAAGCGGTATTCAACACTCCCCCAGGAAAGAAATCTCCCGGAGAGGGCAATGTCTTTGCAGGTGGTGCTGATAAAGTAGAATACGGCGAAGATGCAGGATCTAAAAAGCCGGCTGCCAAGAGAATGCCATTAGCTAATGTAACAGTAAAAGTTTCAGGTATCCCTGATGACCCTCCTGCAAAGAATACACCCAAGCCATCACCGGCCCAGGCTCAACAAACCAAAAATGCACAAGCGAGTCAATGGTTGGGAGTTACTAAAGTTTCGGGATCAATAGTGGTACAGCCTAATGCACCGACAGGCATCTCTAAGAAAAACGAAGAGGTAGTAAGCAACCTCATAGCAACCGGCACAACAGACAGTGATGGTTTCTTTACATTAAGCTACACGAGCCCGGATTATACTGCCATTAAAAAATATAAAAAGGTTGAAATCAGTTGGGCAGGAGAAGACTTCATCAATAACAGTATGGTGGTCTCTACAGATGTATTACTGGCAGCTGAAGCGGATTTGGGAGAAATCGTTGCAATTGCAAATACCTACAGATTTACGCCAACCATAAAAGCCGAGAGCTACAAGCCGGGAAAAAATGAAACCTCCAAATTGTTTGTTGGCATTTACAGGGAAGAAGCGGATTTGGTAAAAAGGCCATATTTGAACTGGGAAGGAAGTACTTCACCTGAAGGAAAGAAACCCAAAATCATGTTTAGTAAAAAAGTAGTTCCCGTTTTTGAAGACAGCATCACTTATAATGGATTGACGGAGCTAATGCTCAGCAGGCTTTTCTATAAAGGCAGGCTTTATATTGAAATTTCGTCGGGGAAAAAAGGTTTGTATGAAGAGCTTAAAACGGATCTGGTAGTAAACCCGACATCCATGGCACCTGATTATGTTCTGAACATCAAGCCTACCTATCTGCTGCTGAATGTTCCGCCCTTCATCTATGGTAATGTAAAATTGGTTGATAATAACATTTCACCTGTTGGCGGAGCAGTAATCAGTGTAGAGTTTGACAAGAAGGACGTGGAAGAATCCTACATTGAACTGACAAGTCCGTTACTGAATGCCGGAATACAGACCTATTCAAAGAGTCCGACCAAGCAGGTAACGGCTACCCAACAGGCCAACTTCGGCATTAAGAATAACGTCAATATCTCATCTTCGCCACTTGATTTTTACAACTCAGATAAAACAGCAGGCGGAGCGAAGGGAGGCGGATTGGGCAAGGCTGCACTCAACAAAGGCGATATAAAAGCTGATCAGTCAAAATCCCTGAGTGATCTTTTTGACCAAACGGTCGGACCTTATTCTACCACTACCGACGAAGAAGGAAATTACTTTATCGGCAATCTCCCTAAATTAAAACCGGGAGCAAAATACATTGTCAAATTAATCAAAGCAGGATACTTTTTTACAGATCTGAAGCCTGATAACAACGATGTAGAAGTTCCCGCTCTGAAGAGAGGCGAAAGCAAATTAGTAGATTTCACTTTCCATCCCGAACTGTTTCAGGTTGTCGGAAGAGTGGTGGCAGCAGACAGTGTTACGCCCATCGCCAATGCACGGTTACACTTTTTTAATTCTACTACTTATTTCAATTCAGGAGAAGACGGATTGTTTACCACCACTTATATGAAAGGGAAGTATTCGCTGATAATTGAAAAAGAAGGATACTTAGACAGAACGGTTGAAGTAGTGATAGAAGACAAAAAGGAAACAAAAGCAGATACTAAAAAGGCTGCCCCTGCCACCGGTGCAGGAAAGATAGCAGAACAAATTCTTGCTAGTAATACCGTGCAAGCCTCAATCAACCGGGGTTATACTTTCACTCCTGCCATGTTCGGAATTGCAGGATCACAAAGTTCCGCAGGAGAGAGTAAGAATAAAGCAGAATACTCTTCCTACATGGGTTTTACCGTGATGCCTGGTTTAGCACAAGCGACATTAGTTACAGAATCTATGGCTAAGATGCGTGATGTGGGTGATATTGGTTATCTCCCCAAGAAGGTGGGAAAGATAAAGTTCAGGATACTGGAAGATAAAACGGACAAGCCTGTCAGCGGCGCATCAATTAGTTTGTTTGATGCCACTGCTACTACAGACAGCAAGGGAGAATGGTTCTACGAAGGCTTTGGCGGTAAAACAACAGTGCGGGTAATACCCGCCGAGGGGACAGGATTGGTAGCCACAGAAGAAAGCATCATCGTAACCGAAACGGGTAATGAAACCGTAAAAGTGATTAAACTTAGCAAAGGGATTAAAGTTTCGGGAATCGTTAAGAGTAACAATACAGCAGTAGCCAAAGCTGAGGTGAAGGTAGAAGATAAACCTTACATAACTGCAACTTCGGATAACGATGGCAGGTATGCGCTCTATCTGCCTGAAGGTACATTCCAGCTCCGTGCAGGTAAGACAGGCTATGTGGCAGATAAGGCAGAAGTGAACATTGCTCAGGCAGATATCAACAAAGACTTTAATCTCGGGAGTGCAGGAAACAATGACATTTCGCAGATGTTAGGATTCCCGATAGAGGTGGATAAAATGGTACAGGATGGTAACGGTTACAAACTTACCGGTTCGTTTGTCAACCTGCAGCCTTCCATTTCCGGGTTGGTAACTAAGGGAATGGTCAATATGAAGTTTACGGATGTACGTGTTGTTTTCAATTCTGAAAACAAAGCAATTCCTGACGGGGGTAAGGTGGTTACAGATGAAGTATCGGTTGCATTAAAATTGTTTGATTTTATTCCGGTTTCATTAAAACCTCAGGGCACCAGTTTTGTGGTGTCGGATCAGGGGAACGGAAAGGGGAAAATAAGTGGAAGCATTACGCTGGATATACAATCTTTACAAGGCAGCAAGGGATGGAACCTGAGTAAAATGGCAGTCAAACTTTTACCTAAAGGAACTTCCAATACCGATTTTGCAGTATTTGATGCGGGAAGTTCAGGGACTCCCGGTGATGTAGTATTTAATTTGTCATCAGTGACAAATACAAATGAATGGTCAGGAGATATCTATGGGTTCAAATTTGCAGCCTTATTAAAAGAAAGTTTTATTGATAAAAACGGACTTCACTTTAAAGGCCGTTTAAACACGCCTGACCTTGGCCCGATCAAGAAATCTGAATTCAAAATAACAGACTTCACTATCGGAACAGATCTGAAGGTAAAAACCGTGAAACTTGACCAGACAGGACTCCCAACGATAGATATTGCCGGGTGGAAAGCTTCAATTGCTTCTTTACTCTTCAATGAAAACGGATTCAAATTAGGAGGTTCCATAACGGTTAGTGTTCCCAAATCAGGTGCTTCATCCATCAGTTTCTCAGATCTTGCGGTAGGAAAAGATGCGATGTACGGAGGTAAGTTTTCCTTACCGGAGAAGGGGATAAATATCTTCAACATTGTACAGCTGAAGTCGGGCAAATCTGCACTGTCCTTCGGACAAGTTTCCGGAATGCCGGGTGTATATAGGCTGGCAGGTTCAGGGAAAATAAAGTTTGATAAAATAGTTACGAAGGAAATAGAGATTTCGGCTTTTGAAGTGCATACCAATGGTAAACTTCTGGTGGATGTTCCCGTAAATTATTCTGCAAATCTGTCTATAATGAACTTTGAGTTGCAGAGTGTTCAGTTTAACAGCACTGCATCAACACCATATATTTCCCTGCAGGGTGGACTATCAGTTGAAGTACCTCTTGTAAAAATGTCTGTCGGCGATATCAAATTCACCCCCAAAGCAAATGGCGGGGTAGATTACAGTATTGGGAAAATATCGGCTACACTGGATGTTCCCGTCCTTAAGACTACCGTTGATATAGCCGTTAAAGACAACGGTTTTGCAGGTAAAGGTTCACTGGGCATACCGGGTACCCCTGTTGATGCAGGAATAGATATGCATTATTACAAGGTCAGTGGTGGTATAGACTTCGGAGCAAGTTTCGTGGCGGGCGTGGTGATACCAGTCGGTCTTGTGACGATAGAAAAAGTGGGTGGAGGCTTCCAGTATAATACCGCAACCAAAGACTTCGCAGTAACCATCCTCGGAGCGGTTTCTGTAACAGGCACCGGGGCTGCAGCTAAACTGGATCCCGTATCCCTGACAGTGAAGAGCGGACCTGTGATTGAGGGTTCCGGAAGTGTAGTCGTAGCCACTGTGCTGAAAATGGCAAATGCAAAAATGTATCTTGATTTTCCTAACAGAAAATTTGCAGTTAACGTAAAAGTAAACTACGAACCGCTTCCGGGATTATCGTCCACCCAAATTCAGGGAGACCTGATTATCAGCGGCGCTAAGGGTGATAGTTATGTATTTTTAGGATGCAACATGCACACCAATCTTGCCGGGTTGGTCAATGCAAATGGAGACATGGCTATTGGTATGGGAATTAAAAACCCCATGGGCAGAGGAGATGCCATCAGCTACTATTTCAGGAATGCAGATTATTCATATATCGGCGATGAGTTTTCAGGAGTATATGTCAATACCGTTGCAAAAATGGGACGGCCACATGATGATCCGCTTGGATTCAAAATATTTATTGCCAGCGCCAATATTTGGTATTATACCGAAGCCGGTGTCGGCTTGATACTCAATTTTGCACAAAACAATTACCTGCTTAAAGTAAAAGGTAGTTTTAGCGGCGGCTTTTCATTCTGTGTAGGCTACAAAGCACTGAGCGCCTGTGCGGGATTGGGATACAGTGCATGTTATGATTTCACCGGTGGAAGAAACAATAACGGATGGTTTGTAAGCGGAGAAGCAGCGGGCAAAATAAGCATTCATATCGGCGGATGTGATCCCGGATGTAACGAAATTGATTGGGGCTTGTGTGGAATCGGAGGAAGGCTTTGTGCTACAGGAGGAGCTAAAGTGAGTTATTCTCAATCTTCCGGCCTGTCATTGGGTATCGTAATTGGCGGAACCGTATTATGTCCTTAATCTTTAAAAAACAAGCGAGTCATGTATAAATTATTTCTTGTTATTGCACTCTTCAGTTTCGTTCGAACAAACGGACAGGGACAGAAAACAGGAGTTCCCATCGGAAGACTGATGCCGGCTGAAAATGAAGTGAGAGTTTTATTAATCCCAAAAGAAGCTAAGACTTACTATTTGTATAATGATGCTACCAGGTATGATATATACAAGGATGCAGGGGGAAAGGGCAATTATAAAAAAGTGGCCACGCTGACTTTCCCTGCCAACTTTAGTGAGTTTAAGAGGCGTGCAGGTAATGAAACAGCTAATGAGGTTAAGGAAATCCTGAAAGTATCATCTGACGAGCAGGCTTATTCGTTATTAAAAGAGGGAAAAACGTCTCAGTTTGGATTTCTTTTTCTTTCAGATCGTTTTATGGATGGAATGGGTGTATTCTGGAGTGATAAAGATATAAAGCAGAATAGCCCTTCAACAAAATACAGGGTAGTTGCCGTGAATCGTGACGGGAAAGAAAGCGAATTCTTCACGCAGTCGCTATCTGAGGTAACGAGGCTGCCATTCCCGGATTTCAGGCTGAGTACAATGAAGTCGGGAGACAGTCTTGTGAGTCTCGTTTGGACTGCACCCTCCAGGGGTTTGAATCCTGCATTATGGGTCAGAGTTTACCGGAGGTCAGATCGCAGCAAAACGTTTACTCCAATCCCGGAAGCATCTTTTATCGGCACCAATACGAAAAGCGACAGCCTGGTGGTAAGGTACGACGAAAATGTAACTCCCGGCCGTTTGTTTGATTACTATATTATCCCCGAAGATATTGTAGGAAATCTGGGAAATCCATCAGATACTGCTTCGCTTATCAGTAAGTCGCTCAATTCGGTCACGGGACTTACAAATTTCACTGCAAAGGACTCCATGGAAGGCGTGTGGTTATCGTGGGCACCTTTGGCCAACAGTGCCATCTATACTGGTATTGAAATTCTGAAGTCGCGTGATGCAATGGAAGGCTATGTAGTTGTGGATACGATTTCTGCAGACAGATCTTCTTACTTTGATAAAAATATCCTGCCTAATGTGTTGTACTATTATAAAGCAAGGCCACTAACGGTGGCCATGGAAGGATGGAATATGATAACCCCGTCCACAACGAGCATCTCAGTCAGCAATAAAGGAGGCATACCCATCACACCGCAAGGACTAAGGGTTTGGCAGGACACCGCATCAGGAAATATCAACCTGGTATGGGATCTCAATCCGGATGTTGATCAGTTTGCGTACTATATTTTACGCGGCACTTCACAAGATAATATGACCATTATATCGCCTCCGGTAAAAGATAATGTGTATGTGGATTCATTACAAAATCTTGCCTCCGGACAAACATATTTATATGGAGTTAAGCTGATGAATCTTTCTCAGCAGATGAGTGAAATGTCTGCAATCAGAATGATCAAACTCATTAAACAAACTTTTGTTCCTTACCCTTCCGGTATCTCTTCAAACTGGACGGATGATGCTGTACAACTTCAATGGGAGAATGTCATTAATCAACAGGAAGATGTTGTAGGGTATAAACTGTACAGAAGGGAAAAAGGGAAGCCTGACTTTGTCTTAATCGCAGAAAAATTAATGAGTGTTCCGGGATATAGCGATAAAGATGTAAGAACAGGAATATCATATGAATATGGTGTAACGGCTGTTAATTCATCAGGAGTAGAGAGTCTGATGTCACCATTAACATCCATTACGATCCCTGCCCCCAATTTATCTGCACCTGCTGACTTGTATCTTACAAATAAAGCCGATGGTATACTTGTAGGATGGCCGTCAGAAGGGAATACCCAAGCTACCGTAGTCGTTTACAGGAGAGAAGCGCAGGAGGCGGCGTACAAAAAGATTGGTGAAGTAGCCACAGGAACAGAATTCCTGGACAAAACTGCACAAAAGGGAAAGTTGTATGTGTACGCCCTGCGCATGAAATCAGGCCCTACCGAAAGTGAGAACGGACCGGAGAAGAGTATGAGGAGGTAGTAATAATGAATAACAGGTAAAGCGTCTTTTGTATTTTCTCTATCACTGAGATTACAAATTTTTTTTCTTCACTAAGGCACAGAGGCACTAAGGTTCACTAAGGTTTTTTCTTTGTGTTTCTTCGTGTCTTAGTGTCTTGGTGGTTCTTTGCTTTTTTGCCACCAAGGCACAGAGGCACTAAGATTCACCAAGTTTTTATTTCTTGGTGTTGCTTCGTGTCCTGGTGTCTTGGTGGTTCTTTTTCTTTTCGCCATCAAGTCACGAAGGCAACAAGGGGCACTAAGTTTTTTATTTACTAAGCTGTGCTGCAAACACTTCCGTGTTCTATCATGCAATGGCGTCTGCGGCAAACCGGGAAGTTTACTCCCACGTTTGGAAATGCTGCGTCCTTACTGCAGCAGGAGAAGTGAGTGCTGTTGGCACAGTCGAGACGCTTTGCACCGGTAAGTACACTACCCAACAACTAATTTGCAAACTCACTTCTCCCGGCAGAGAAAACACTTCTTTATGGTTGACTCTTTCCTCTAAACATCAGTATTGTAAGGTATCTATCTTCCCGCCGGCACCCCATTTACTTCTTTCCTCAATAATCTTTTCATCATGTTTATATCAATCGCTTTACGTGCATCTGTAATACCATTTCTATACACTTCATCTTCTAATCTCCTGCATCTTGTTTCTACTACAAAGAACTGAGGGGCTGACTGAGAAAGTTTGCGGTTGTAATAATCCAGATTAGGTTTAACGATAAAAATCCCTTCGCCTTCCTTTTTGAAAGTGGTAAATGTATTATTTAATTCGCCATCATTTATATAGGCCGGTTGACTCAATGTTTCTTCGTCATTTTCTGAGAGGTATCGTGCAATGTTATCCAACGATGGGCTGTAATAGTTTCGCATTGTTTCATTCTCCTTTACTTTTTCTTTCAGTTTCTTTTGCAGCCACAACAGGTACTCTTTTCTTGGTACAGGCATGTAGGGAAGTTTATCATCATAGGTAATCAACCAGGCCTCGTAACTGTCGTTAGGATAAAAACTATGGCGATCATGAGGCAACAGGTCAAATCTGTAATAACCGTCTGCTAACTTTTCGGGCTGTGCATACAGGACTGTCCATCCGGGTTGGGTGATATCCTCCTTATCATACATTTCATGCGGCTCGATAGGAACGATGGGCCTCATATCGTTTATGTAAATTTTTAGAAAGGTGCCGGTCTCACCTTCGCCATTTACCCGTTCTTTGCCGGTGTTGGGATCGCACCAATACTCCAGGAAATAGCAGGAATAACGATAGGGTAAAGCCGGCCAGTTTTTAGAACCTTCTAAATTATAGCTTCTTCCGTTGGAAAATCCTACCGCATAAGAATAAGAGGCAACCAGCCCGACGGGTTTATAAAATTCTTTAAACCGGTTGTGAAGTTGTGCCAATAAAGCCTTTTCTTTTTGTACGATAGCGGTAGGTATTGCTGAGGTGGATCCCAAACCGGGGCCTTTCCATTTCCCGGGACGCACTGCCAACTCTCTCGGGTCGCATGGTTGTGCAAAACAATGAATACCTGTAAAGAGAAACAGTAACATCAAGAATTTGTTATGCATGAGATTTCAATTTTTTGTTTTTGCCACTAAGACACAGAGGCACCAAGGTTCACTAAGGTTTTTTCTTGGTGCTTCTTTGTGTCTTGGTGTCCTGGTGGTTCCTACATTTTTTTTCTTGCCACTAAGGCAC
>JAIXKI010000037.1:0-1254 GCA_026936105.1 Chitinophagales bacterium | reverse complement strand
AAATAAAGACCTCCGTTTCATCAATACTGCTTTGATACTTTTTACTTTCATCATTTAGCAATATGCGTGCGGCCGTAATGCTTATTCCTCTTTTATCCTGCTTCGTTTCCGAGGGAAAAGAGATGCCTGTTATTGCCGAGCGCCCGGCAGGTGTAACTTTTTTTTGAGCCGAGACCTGCATAGCAAAAAATGTACTGATAAAAAGGAAACACCATTTCATGTCAAAAGAATTACGGTTATGAAATTCATCAAAGTCTTTCTTACGAAGATTAAGTGCTTTTATCCAGTCATTGCTTAATCCTTTCTGCACAATCTTTATTCACTACAGCTCCAGCCTCAGAAACAAAGTTCCCCGCTTTTAAAAAAGCGCCCAATCCCTGAAAAGGGTAAATAATTTATTGTGGCTTCCCTTAAAAAGGGGATATGATCTGTAGTTGAAAAGCCGGTAATGAACCGGTTCGTTCATCTTTTTCAAAAAGATTTTCGGCAACACCCGTGATCTGATATACTCTTTTTTATTAAATTATCCAATATCGTTATATTTGGTTATCGTTAACCTCAAAAACTGTTTTATGAAAAAATTACTTGTTTCCGCAGTTCTTCTGCTGGTAATGGAAGGGCTGTTTGCACAACTGGGCATCAATGCAGGTTTGAATCTGTCAAATGCAAAAGGTGATTTACCGGAGCATAAGATGAAAACCGGCTTTCATGTAGGACTATCATACCCCATTCAGGTTTCCGATGATTTTCTGGTGCAACCGGATATTATGTATTCACAGGAAGGGCTGAAGTCTTCAGAAGGTGATTCGAAATTGAATCTGGATTTTGTATTCTTAAGTGTATTAGCCCGGTACAATATAAAAAACGGGCTTTATGCAGCCACTGGGCCGGGCTATGGGTATTTATTGAGTTCAAAAGAAAAGTATGATGGTGGTAGCAATGATTGGATGGATTTTCAAAAAAGAAGCAATTTAATATGGTCTTTGATGGGAGGTTATGATTTGAAGAACAACCTCGGGTTTTATATCAGATACAATCACGGACTACTTAGTCTGTTTAAATATGATGAAAATGGCGATGCCCCCGGGGGGATCGAAAAAACAAGGAGTTTCCAGATAGGTGTGCGTTATACATTCGAACTGAACAAAAAATAATTCCGAACTGAAAGTATCGCAATAAAATAAACTGGAGAGATAAAGGATAAGACGTTCCCCGGGGCCTGCAAGTAAATTTGATAAGAGCTGCCTGTAAGGT
>JAIXKI010000035.1 GCA_026936105.1 Chitinophagales bacterium | reverse complement strand
GATCAGCTCTGCATGTTTTGAAATATAGTTTTTGATTTTTTTCACCAGTAGTTCTGAAACAGATACCCGGTAGAAGAGAGGTATTTCACTCCCCCAAGGCCCTTCCTATTTTAAAAACGACAGGGAAAGCCTTTTTCTAAAAAAAAACTGCGCTTATTAAAAAGATATTTAATTTTATTTAAGATTGAGTTTACGAAAACAACGAGAAGGCAGGTCATTAAAGAAAGTTTCATTTCACTGAATAGTTTTTCCCGAACCTTACATACGGATAGTGCAATAAGATAGAGTTCACTCAAATGGCTGATTGGTGCAAGGCAGATTTGGTATTGGTAAGACCGTGTTTATTGAGCCTGAATTCCGGTTGGTGTACCCAAATTTAGATCGGCGCTCTTGCTGGAAAATTAATTTGGGTGTGTGGGCGATGATCATGCGGTATTTAAGGCATTTATATTTTTTCCTGCGGATGATCTGCTGATTGTAGCACTTCAATTTTAGTATTTGATGAAGAAAAACGGCCGGTGAAAGCATTGTTCAGAAGGATTTCAGGATAAGATTATTTTTAAAGCCCAATATTATTTAATTAGAATTTTATGAAAGTTCATCACCATCCGAACATAGAAAGCCTGCCTGCCGGACAGGCAGGGGAAAGAGATTCAAAGAATATTTTTGAATTCATCATGATATTTCTTGCAGTAACGCTTGGTTTTGTTGCAGAAAATATCAAGAGAGTCATTGTTAATAAATAAAACAAAAAACAACTTATATGATAAAAGCAACAGTTTTATACGGGCATCCCAAAGACACAGATTCATTTGAAAAATATTATGCGGAAACACATTTGCTGCTGGTGTCAAAAACTTCTGGTATTGCGAAAGCAGAATACACAAAATTTTTGCCCAACCCGGACGGCTCTGTACCTGCATATTATCGCATGGCAGAATTGTATTTTGAAAGCCCCGCTTAATTGCAGCAGGCATTGAATTCTCCCGATGGGAAAGCTATGGCGGCAGATTTATCCAATTTTGCCACAGGCGGTGTCACCATTATTTTCGGAACAATAGAATAATCAATCATGCAAGCAAAATCAATCAAAGGAAAATCTACGGAAGAAATCCAATCAGCATTACAGCAGTGTTTAGGAAACGATTTCAAACCTACGCTGGCTATAGTTTTTATTTCCATCAAACAAGACAGGGAAGCTATTTGTGAAATGTTGCATAAAGAAGATATCCGGATTTTCGGTTCAACAACAGCCGGTGAATTCATCAGCCCTGAAATAAGTGAAGGTGGCATTGCCATTATGTTGTTGGATGTAAATCCTGCATATTTTGAAATTGCATTTATGGATACCGGCAATAGTTCTGCTTATGAGGCTGCAAAACAATTCGGAGAAGAGGGAAAAAATATATTTAAAAATCCTGCCTTCATCATTTCTTCCGGCTGGTTACAAACCGATGGCGAACAAATTGTAAAAGGGATTGAAGATGGTTTTGGCGGTGAGCCCACTGTTTTTGGCGGTATGGCTGGTGATGATCTCACTTTGCGTGAGCCTGTTGTTTTTACATATAGCAAAAGCAGTACCAGGGGTTTGGTTGCCATCATCATTGACCAGGATAAAATTGATATTACAGGAATAGCTACCTGTGGCTGGAAGCCGATTGGAATAACTAAAACAGTTACACGAAGTGAAGGAAATGTAGTTTATACAATTGATGACCAGCCCGCACTGGATTTGGTAGTAAAATATCTGGGATTAAACCTGGATAATGAAATCGGTGGAAAAATGGTTGTTAGCCTCGGTGCATACTATCCTTTGCAATTAGAAAGAGAAGATGCTCCACCTGTGATGCGTTCGGCTATGCTGGGCAACAAAGAAGACCGTTCCCTTATTTGTGCCGGCACCGTGCCACAGGGTGCGAAAGTCCGTTTCTCCCTTCCACCCGATTTTGATGTGATTGATACCGTCGTCAATGAATGTACGGATTTAAAAGATGATGCACATAAAAATGCAGATGCTGTGATTATGTTTTCCTGTATCAGCCGGTATTTATCATTTGGAGTAATGACCAGCGAAGAAATAGAGCGAGTAATGAAAGTGTGGAATGCACCATTCATTGGATTTTTCTGTTATGGTGAATTTGGAAAATCAAGGAGAGGGAAGCATGAATTTCATAACAACACTTGTTGTGTGGTGGTGTTGAGAGAGAAGAAATAATGGTGAATGATGAATTTTGAGTTATGAATTATGAGTTATGAATGCAGAGAATCAATTAACCATTAATTCATTAATTTTTAGATTATATCCGTAAAACATCTATTTAAATTTCGGATAAAACAAAAAAAATGATAAATAGGGCGATTGAAAATATAGTAGTTAAAAAATTGACTGATAAAAAAGCCATCATACTGTTGGGCCCAAGGCAATCCGGTAAAAGCACATTGCTGGAAATGCTAAGGCCTCTATTGAAGCAACCTGTACTCTGGTGAAATGGTGATGAAACAGATGTAAGAGCTTTTCTTGAAAAACCTACATCCACTCTTTTGAAATCTTTGATAGGAAAAAACAAAACAGCAATTATTGATGAAGTACAGTGTGTAGAAAATATCGGCTTGTGTATAAAGCTGATAACGGATAATATGAAGCAAGTAAAAATTTTTGCTACAGGATCATCGGTAATTCAAAAATGTATGAGGGATAATTTCAAACACATCCTGGTTGGCGCAGTTTTTTCTATGCAATATGGATTTACAGAGGGTAGATAAACAAAAATTATAAATAACATGAACCCGCATCTCCAACATATCCTCAATCTCATTCAGCAGGATAACAAATTATCTCCCGAAGAAAAAAGCAGCATTATTGCATCATTAAAAGATGCCAACAAAGAATTGGAGATTACTGCTTTTAAACTGGACCGCACCGAAAAAGTAAAACGAACTACCGCCATCCTGCTGGAAGAAACCATTGAAGAACTGGAGAAAAAAAGAAAAGATGTGGAGGTGCAAAACCGTGAACTGGAAATAGAAGCTGCGCTGGAAAGAGTGAGAAGCCGTACGATGGCTATGCAACAAAGTAATGAACTTAAAGATGTGATCCGGCTGGTGTATGAGCAATTCATTCACCTGAAAATTCATATTGAACATGCAGGTTTTCTTATTGATTATAAAACAAGGGATGATGTGCTGCATATCTGGCTGGCTGACGAGCACCTGGCTCCTTCAGAAGTAATCTTTCCCTGGTTTGACTGCCCACCCAATAACAGCATCAGGGATGCAAAAAATAAAGGAGAAGATTTTTTCAAATACCATTTGACATTTGAAGAAAAAAATAAATTTTACCAGGATCTTTTTCAGCTCATACCCGGTGTGCCGGAGGAAACAATAGCCTATTATCAAAATTGTCCCGGGCTTGCCGGCTCAGGTGTATTGCTGGAGAGTATTGGTTTGTATGTAGAAAATTTTTCAGGCACTCCCTATACCGATGAAGAGAATGCCATACTGATGCGGTTTGGAAAAGTATTTCAGCAAACCTATACCCGTTTCCTTGATTTGCAAAAAGCAGAAGCGCAGACAAGAGAAGCACAGATTGAAGCGGCGCTGGAAAGGGTTCGTTCACGGTCTCTTGCCATGCATCACAGTGATGAATTGCAGGAAGTGATCATGGTTGTATCAGATCAACTGCAGCATCTTGGGTTTAGATTTCACAATGCGAGTTTTGTTCGCTACAACGAAAAAAACGGATTAAATTTTTGGCTTGCCTCACCGGGACAACCGCAGCCATATATGATTCAGGCTCCTTATTTAGATAACCCAGTATTCAATCGCCCATTGGAAGCGATAGAAAAAGGTATTGATTTTATCGCTGATGTCATAACACCGGAGGAAAACCATCAATGGCTTAAGCACCTTATCGAAAATTCAATTCTTAAAAATGTAACTGAAGAAGATAAAAGAGATTTATTGAATACAACCGGCTATGCAAGATCGTTGGTAATAACAAAAAATATTATTCTGGTTGTTGGCAATTATGCTTCCGTGCCCTATACCGATGAACAGAATACCATTCTTAAAAGGTTTGGAAATGTATTTGAACAAGCTTACACCCGTTTTCTTGATCTGCAAAAAGCAGAAACGCAGGCAAGGGAAGCGCAGATTGAAGCGGCATTGGAAAGGGTGAGAAGCAAGGCAATGAGTATGCATGTTTCCACAGAATTAAAAGATGTTGCAACCGAAATGAGGAATCAACTTCATTTGCTCGGGCAAAAAGCATTGGAGACCTGTGCCATTCATTTATATGATACTACACCGGATTATGTGGAAACCTGGGCAGCTTTAAGATTGCCGGATAGCGATGACGAAATGGTAAAGGTTGAAGCTGTTTATCCCAAAAAAGGCATCCGGTTATTGGAAGAGGCTTTTGCAAATTATTCCTCCGGAAAAAATGACTATGTGCTGGAAGCAGACAGGAATAAAGAAATTGAGTTCTTTGAGGAAATAAAAAAACGTTCACCCGATGCTTATAACCTGGTTATTGAATCTACAAAGCATAAAAAAGAAAATGAAATATGGGCATACTGGTCAGTTTCCGATTTCCAGGGTGGTTCGCTGGTGATGGTTACAGGTGATGAACCGCATGAAGAAGAAAAAAAATTATTGAGAAGGTTTGCCAATGTTTTTGGATTGGCATATCAAAGATTTGTTGACCTGCAGAAAGCAGAAACCAGCGCCAGAGAAGCCATTAAGCAGGCAGCATTGGACCGTATCCGCGCAGATATTGCTTCCATGCGTACAACTGAAGACTTAGAAAGAATTACCCCGGTTATCTGGACAGAACTCAAAATACTTGGAATTTCGTTTATTCGTTGTGGTGTATTTATTATGGATGAAGAAAAAGCACTGATTCATACATTTCTTTCCACACCCGAAGGTAAAGCCATTACCGCTATTCATATTCCCTATAATACGCCTGGTAAAATTCAATTGATACCTGAGAACTGGAGGGCGAATAATCCTTACACAGACCATTGGCAGGATACCGATTTTGTTGACTTTGCCAATATACTGACTCAGCAAAAAGTAATTACATCTCCGGATGAATATCTTTCAGGTGTGCCGCATGGCGGATTCTATCTGCACTTTGTTCCCTTTCTCCAGGGCATGATGTATGTAGGCAATACAACAGAGTTAAGTGAAGAAGCAATAAATTTAATCCAATCCGTAGCCGATGCATTTGCCACTGCGTATGCACGATATGAAGATTTCAATAAATTGGAAGCCGCCAAAAAACAGGTGGACAGTACTTTGACTGAATTGCAAGCCACACAAAAGCAATTGATACAGTCAGAAAAAATGGCTTCACTTGGTGAACTCACTGCGGGCATTGCACATGAGATACAAAATCCGCTAAACTTTGTGAACAACTTCAGTGAGGTAAGTAAAGAATTATTGGATGAAATGAAAGAATCAATGGAAAGAGGTGATACAGAAGATGCAATAGACATCATGAGAGATGTAATTGATAATCTTGAAAAAATAAACCATCACGGCAAACGGGCTGATGCCATCGTGAAAGGTATGTTGCAACATTCCAGGACAAGCAGCGGACAAAAAGAACTCACTGACATTAATGCTTTGTGCGATGAGTATTTAAGATTAGCATATCATGGGCTTCGTGCAAAAGACAAAAGTTTCAATGCAAAGTTTGAAACTGATTTTGATGAATCGCTTCCAAAAATAAATGTAGTGCCACAGGAAATAGGCAGGGTGATTTTGAATTTAATCAATAATGCTTTCTATGCAGTGAATGAAAGAAAAAAGCTGAATGAGCCAGGATATGAGCCAGAGGTGATTGTAACTACAAGGAAAGAAAAGGATAAGGTTGAGATTAAGGTTAAGGATAATGGTACAGGTATTCCTTCAACAATAAAAGACAAAATCTTTCAACCCTTCTTTACTACCAAGCCAACAGGAAGTGGAACGGGATTGGGATTGAGTTTGACATATGATATAGTGAAAGCACATGGTGGAGAGATAAAAGTCGAGACAAAAGAAGGAGAGGGTACAGAGTTTATTATTCAATTGAGTGTCTGAATCACGCCTGCCTGCCGCAGGCAGGGATTAAAGAAATTGCACAGAAAAAGAAGAAACAATCAGTGAAATCTTTTCATCAGTGCTAATCTGTGATTCAGACGATTTATGATATTGTGAAAGCACATGGTGAATAATTAAAATTTTTCAAATTATGAAACGGTTGATCGTATTGCTTATTTTCATTTTTTTCACAGGCAACTTATTTGCCCAGTACCAACCAACAAATATTGACAGCCTGATGGCGGTCTTAAAAAACCCACCTGATGATTCTGTGAAGATGGTTGCTCTTTTTGACCTTACCGGTTATTACGTTGAGGTTAACCGGGATAGCTGCCGGTATTTTGCTGATCAGGGTATAAGCACAGCAAAAAAAATTAATCAGCCGCTTTGGGTAGCGCATTTTTTAACAGAGTACCAATCCTACCTTGCAATGACAGCGGGAAATTTTCCATTAAGTTTTAAATTAGTCAATGAGGCTTTAAAGATTGTACAAGATAAAGCGAATGAAAAAAATGTGTACATACCAAAACAATATGAATTTACAGATCCTCATAAATTCAGATTAAGCCTTTTAGGTTACACCATTCATCAATTGGGAAATATTTACCGGCGTGCAGGTAATACGGAAAAGGCGTTAGACTATTACAGAGAGGAGATAAGCATTTTTGAATCACTGAAAAGTAAAGCCGCTATGGCCCTGGTTCAAAGCAATATGAATGTTGAATCTATTTATGCTGAAAAAAATGAATTGGACTCTGCCATCATATATGGAAACAGGGCATTGACGAAATCAGAAATTACCAGGTGGAAGTTATATAACGGCTACATCCTAAATATACTTGGGTCAGTATATTTCAAAAAAAATATGCCGGATTCTGCCAAATATTATTACTGGCAAGGCTTAATGGTAAGCAGGCAGCAAAAAAATATGACTACTGAAGTCATGGTTTATATTTCCCTGGCAACTCTATATAGAAATTTGCATCAGCCGGATTCTGCAAAATACTATGCAACGATGGCTTTGGAAAAATCAAGAAATAATGAACT
Source organism: Chitinophagales bacterium (assembly GCA_026936105.1). Classification (GTDB taxonomy): domain Bacteria; phylum Bacteroidota; class Bacteroidia; order Chitinophagales; family Chitinophagaceae; genus UTBCD1. The sequence goes on along the minus strand of JAIXKI010000035.1, from coordinate 116,441 downwards.
GGTGAATTATATTAGTCCTGCTGCTCAACTTATTTCAAATGCGTGGAAAGCACAGGGAAATGCAGATAGCGCTTATGCTTACCTCAATCTTTCAAAAACAATAGGTGATAGTCTGAGTAAAGACAGATATGAAAAAATTACTCAGTTTCAGAATTTAAATTTTGAAAATCAACTGCTTCTTGAAAAAGAGGCACAGGAAAATATTTCATACAAAAACAAAATCAGGACGATAGCCTTAATCGCAGGAGCATGTTTATTAGGACTTCTTGCCCTTATCTTTTACAGAAACAACCGGCAAAAGCAAAAAGCAAATTCCATTCTGGAAAAAACATTAGCTGATTTGAAATCCACCCAATCCCAACTCATTCAATCCGAAAAAATGGCATCACTTGGAGAGCTTACTGCGGGTATAGCACATGAAATACAAAACCCGTTGAATTTTGTAAATAATTTTTCCGAAGTGAACGCCGAGTTGATTAGTGAATTGGTTGATGAAGTAGATAAAGGAAATTATGATGAAGTAAAATTAATTGCGAAAGATATCAAGGAGAATGAACAAAAAATAAATAACCATGGCAAAAGAGCCGATGCCATTGTAAAAGGTATGCTGCAACATTCCAGAAAAAGTACCGGGCAAAAAGAGCTCACCGATATCAATGCTTTGTGCGATGAGTATTTAAGATTAGCATATCATGGGCTTCGTGCAAAAGACAAAAGTTTCAATGCAAAGTTTGAAACTGATTTTGATGAATCGCTTCCAAAAATAAATGTAGTGCCGCAGGATATGGGGAGAGTGATTTTGAATCTGATCAATAATGCGTTCTATGCGGTGAATGAAAAAGCCAATAGCTTAATGCCTGATGCTGAAAGCTATGACCCTACAGTTGTTGTTAGCACAAAGAAGATTGGAGATAGGGTTGAGATTAAGATTAAGGATAATGGCAATGGTATTCCCTCCGCAATCAAAGACAAAATCTTCCAACCATTTTTTACTACCAAGCCAACAGGCCAGGGAACTGGGTTGGGGTTGAGTTTGAGTTATGATATAGTAAAGGCACATGGTGGGGAGATAAAAGTAGAAACAAAAGAAGGAGAAGGTACAGAGTTTGTGATTCAATTGGTTGTCTGAATCACTGATTAATGGGATTGCACAGATTACCCGGATGGGATGAAATAATTCAGTGAAATCCTTTCATCCGTGTCAATCGGTGATTCAGACGATGTATGATATTGTAAAGGCGCATGGTGGGGAGATAAAAGTAGAAACAAAAAAAGGAGAAGGTACAGAGTTTGAGATTCAATTGGTTGTCTGAATCACTGATTAATGGGATTGCACAGATTACCCGGATGGGATGAAATAATTCAGTGAAATCCTTTCATCCGTGTCAATCGGTGATTCAGACGATGTATGATATTGTAAAGGCGCATGGTGGGGAGATAAAAGTAGAAACAAAAAAAGGAGAAGGTACAGAGTTTGAGATTCAATTGGTTGTCTGAATCACTGATTAATGGGATTGCACAGATTACCCGGATGGGATGAAATAATTCAGTGAAATCCTTTCATCCGTGTCAATCGGTGATTCAGACGATATATGATATTGTAAAGGCGCATAGAGGAGAGATAAAAGAGGAGACAAAGGAGGGTGAAGAAACGGAGTTTATTATAAAGTTATTGGTATAAATCACATCCCGGAAGTATTGCAATAGGAATGGATATTGTGAATTTAAGGAGAGAAACCAATATGTAGCTTTTAGGATCCATACAAAATGGTGTTTTAAATTATATGAGGCACAAGGGACAGGACAAGAGGGACATTTTTAGCAAATAAGGCTTCATCAGCCGGGTGTTGCAGGATGGGATGATGTAGATATGCGAAAAACGAAGTTTATAAGTAAATTGTATTTTTTTTGAACAAAACCCGGCGAGTGTATGCTTTTTATTGCCATCCTGCTTGTATTTGCCATACGATATCTTAGAAAAGTACTTCCGCCAAAAGCACTTGGCCGAAACTGGGACTTTTATCTGCTTGCAGGGAATGTAGCCGCAATCACATTTTTTGTCGCCTACTTTATTTTTAATCAGCTTGATTTATTGTTTGCCCTGCTTTGTTATATTATGGTGGGCATTCTGATCTACCGGGTGTTTGTAATCCCTGAGTGGCGTATAGCCCGTCCAATGACATATTCTATTCTCCCCCTGGCAATAGCCATGATGGCAGCTGATATAACACAGGCTTTTGCTTTCTCCTTCTATGAGTCGGCAAAAATGTATTTTGATATTGCCTTTGCATTCGGGGTGGTCTGGGCTTTCATTTTGGGAATAATATTCAGAAATCAAAACAAGGCATTGGAAACGGAGAAACAGAAACTGGAAGAAAAAGAAAGAGAGATAGCGGCATCAGAAAAAGTGAAAGCAATGCTGGAGGGACAGGTGGCTGAACGAACTACAGAACTGACCAGGCAAAAGGAAGAACTTCAAAAGGCATTGGAAGAACTGAAAGCTGCACAGACCCAACTTATTCATGCAGAGAAAATGGCTTCTCTTGGTGAACTCACCGCCGGCATTGCACATGAAATACAAAACCCCTTGAATTTCGTCAACAATTTTTCGGATGTAAGTAAAGAATTGTTGGATGAAATGAAGGAGGCGATGGAGAAAGGCGAGACAGAAGAAGCAAAAAAAATCATGCAGGATGTAATTGATAATCTTGAAAAAATAAATCATCACGGTAAAAGAGCAGATGCCATAGTAAAAGGTATGTTGCAACATTCCAGGACCAGTACCGGGCAAAAAGAACTAACCGACATTAATGCTTTGTGTGATGAATATTTGCGATTAGCATATCATGGATTAAGGGCAAAGGACAAATCTTTCAATTCAAAATATAAAACAGAATTCGACGAGAGTATACCGAAGTTAAATATAGTGCCGCAGGATATCGGGCGGGTAATCCTGAATATGCTTAACAATGCTTTTTATGCAGTAAGCGAGCGGAGTAAAGCTGAAAAAGCTGCAGTAAATGAGAAAATGAAAACGTCCGGAGAAAATTATCAGCCTTCGGTTATCCTGCAGACAAGGAACCTGAAAAATGAAGTGGAGATCAGCATCATGGATAATGGAAACGGTATTCCCGAAAACATCCGGGAAAAAATATTTCAGCCGTTCTTTACCACCAAGCCGACCGGGAAAGGAACTGGGTTGGGGTTAAGTCTGAGTTATGATATTATCAAAGCCCATGGAGGTGAGATCAGGATAAACTCTGTGCCCGGAGAATCTACGACATTTAAAATAACATTACCATACAATTAAATAGGCAATTATGAAAATACTGGTAGTTGATGATGAGCAGGATATACGTTTTCTTTTTGAACAAAAATTCAGGAGAGAGATCAAAAGCGGAACGGTAAATTTTTCTTTTGCATACTCCGGTCACGAAGCTTTGGAGTATCTTCATGAAAACAGTCAGAAAGCTGTGCTGATCCTTTCCGACATTAATATGCCCGGCATGAGCGGGTTGGAACTGTTGAAAAAGATAAGAGAAGAGAAACCGGCGCCTCCTCCCGTTGTTATGATGATCACTGCGTACGGTGATCAGCAAAACCGGGAAAGCGCAATGATGCTTGGCGCCGATGATTTTTTAACCAAGCCTCTCGATTTTAGTCAACTGAAGGAAAAACTGAATAAAATGGTCTGATATGGCAAAGATTATGGTAGTGGATGATGAAACTGATCTGGAAATGCTGATCAAACAAAAGTTCCGGCAAAAGATCCGTGAGCATGAGTATGAATTCCTGTTTGCGGAAAATGGCAGGATTGCATTGGAAAAGCTTCTGGAAAACAAGGATGTGGACCTGGTATTAAGTGATATCAACATGCCGGAGATGGATGGACTGACCTTGCTTTCAAAGATCAATGAACAAAATTCATTATTACGTACTGTTATCGTATCTGCTTATGGTGATATGCCCAATATCCGGGCAGCCATGAACCTCGGAGCTTTTGACTTTGTCACCAAGCCGATAGATTTCGGCGATCTTGAAGTGACCGTAGAAAAGACACTGAGAGATGTAAAGCAAATGAAGGAAACGCTGGAGGCCGTCCGTGAGAACAACATTCTGAAAATGTATGTGGATCAGAATGTATTGAATTTTATGAGCAGTAAAGAATTTGAACAATCGTTGTCTTCCAATGAAACTATTGAAGCCACTGTTGCATTCATAGATATCTGTGGCTTCACTGCCATCAGTGAAAATGAAAAACCGGATAATGTGGTAAAACTCCTCAATAATTATTTTGAGATCATCGTGGAACAAATCATAAAGCAAAAGGGCCTTGTTGATAAATTTATCGGTGATGCCGTGATGGCGGTCTTCCGCGGAGAATATCATCTGGACCGGGCAGTGGATGCCTGCCTGTCCATTGTCAGGGAAATAGAGAATTGCCCTCCTTTTTCAGAAGAAATTTCCTTCACGCCCCATGTATCCATCGGCATCAATAGCGGGGAAATGATCTCCGGCAATATCGGGTCATCGAGTTTGCGAAGGTTGGATTATACCGTGATTGGGGATACGGTAAACACGGCACAACGCCTGCAATCTGTAGCCAAAGAAGGGCAGATCTTAATATCGGAAGGTTCTTATGAAAAAATTAAGGAGTCATTCAGTTGCCGCAAAGTGGGAGAAGTGGTATTGAAAAATAAATCTCATCCGGTTGTGATTTACGAAGTGTTGAACTAAGAACTATTCGAATTTTCCTTTAATATCTTTTGAAACCCAGGTCAGCTCAATTCCCCCTCTTGTTTGATTGGGTTTGAAATTAGTAAAATAAGAACCTTTCAGCATTCTTGGCTTTTCGTGTTCTATCAGGTTCAGCATGGTGTATCCCTGGAAACGGATACCCTGATGCATATCCTTGATGTCAGTATGAGTTTGCCCTTCCCATAAAAAACATAAAGTGAAACTTTCTTCATGTGTGTCGGTGGCTATTTCACTCAGGATACTGAGTGAAGGGCTGATAGCAGAGAAAGAATGGACCTTTAGCGTGGTCAGGGTTTGTTTCACTTCGATCACGAATTTTTGCGGCTGACTTCCGTCGGCATTTTCGAGTTTTCCTTCCCAACGCCCCCGCAGGTCAGGAGGAATGTTTAATGATTTCCGAAGAAACTGAAAGATTGAGGTATGCCAGAGATAACGATCCAGGGTGACCCAAAGAATGGAAACCGGTGCAATAATGTATCCGTAATGCAGTAATGTTTCACCCAGATCTTCAGTTTTAGCGAGTTTGAAAACTACCAATACCAGGGAATAGATGATGAGACTTAAAACGCCGACGATAACAACGATGGTCTTAATATTCAGCTTATATGCCTTCATTGAAGCAGTTTTACTTTGTAATGCTGAAAGTAAGGATTATTCAGAGATTTCCGGTTAACTGTGATGACTTTTACTATAGAATAATTTTATAACCCCAATACCTGTTTCAGTTTGACATAACCGTTGCGGCTAACCGGCACTTTGGCGCCGGACCGGAGAATGGCAATATGATTGTCCTTTTCATAAGGATCAATGCGGGTGATTTGTTGCATATTGACGATATAGGAACGATGCGAACGTACAAAAAGCTGCGGATCCAGCACTTGCTCAAAATGATTCATCGTTTTATTTTTCAGAAAATATCCTTCTTTGGTATGAATTTTTACATAATCGTCGGCAGCTTCCAGGTAAAAAATTTCCTGTGCCGGAATGATCTTGATCTTGCTTCCGTTTTTCACTACAATACGCTGGCTTTGTGATGGGGAATGAGATGCGGTTTCCAGCAATTCCCGGGTTGCTTTTTCTGCGGAAGTATTTTTTTGCACTGACAATTTTTCAATGGCTTTGTCAAAACGCTCTTGGCTGAAAGGCTTTAGTAAATAATCTATCGCATGAGCATCAAATGCTTTAATGGCATATTCATCAAATGCAGTGGTAAAAATAACAGCAGGCGGATGATCCAGCAGTTCCAGCATTTCAAAACCATTGATCTTCGGCATCTGAATATCCAGAAAGATGAGATCAGGCTGATGCTGCTGGATGGCTTTTAATCCTTCAAGACCGTCATTACATTCCTGCACCAGTTCCAGTTCAGAATGCTTTTGCAGGTATTCTTTTACAATACTTCTGGCCAGTGGCTCATCATCAACAATAATAACTTTCATATTCAGAATAGTGTTTTGATCTTTGTTTCAGTTTATAAATTCCTTCAGCTCTTCTGCACCGGCAATTGTGGTATTTTCACAATAGTGGTAAAGATATTTTCTTTTGCTTCGGTTGCCAGCAGATCGTTTCTGCCAAACAACAGATACAATCTTCTCTGTACTGATTTCAATCCGAAGCCTGTTCCCTGGTTGGAAGAAGAGGTCTCAGGGTCAAATGGATTCTCCACTTTCAAGAACAGATTGCTACCATCTGCGGCAGCAATGATCTTAATCTGAGTATCACCGGTGGTGTCATACAACCCGAATTTAATGGCGTTTTCAACGATCGGCTGTAATAGCAGGGCAGGCAACTTCATTTGACCGGTAGTATCATCACTGTCAATGATCGTGAATAAACGGTTCCCGAAACGGACTCTTTCAATATCAAGGTACAGTTGCAGGTATTGCAGTTCTTCTTTCAAACTGACCCATTGTGTTTCTTCTTTTTTTAAAGTGCCTCTCAGAAATTCAGATAATTGCTGCACCATTTTCCTTGCCTCTTCCGGGCGGGTACCGATCAGGGCATTGATGGAGTTGAGACTGTTGAATAAAAAATGGGGCTGCAGTTGCTGGCGCAGTTTGAAGAGTTCGGCTTCTTTTGTAAATTTTTCTGTATCCTGTTTTCTTATTTCATCTTCCTTTTGCTCTTCCCAGGTGTACCAGATCATAAAGGCCAGAGCTACGCATCCTGTCAGGAAAAATCCAATGCTGATACGAACAACCAATGAATGGTTTAAAAATTCCGGATATCTTTCGATATGGCCCAAAACGAGTTGAAGTAACCAGCGAATGGTGATCATCCAGGCAGCTACAATGAATACACACCAGATGAATATGTTGGCATAGTTCTTTTGTTTGGGAGTGTAGTATCGCAATGTGGTCATCAGAGGCAGGCAAAAAATAAAGAGTACAACACAGCTGATTATGCTGTCAATGACAGCAACGGACAGATCCCATCCCGGTTCATACCAATGCAGTACAAAAACTCCGTCAATGGTCACGGAAAGCCAGAAACCAATAAAGATGGTTCTGAAACGACTGACAGAAAGGGGTGATCTGGACATAGGCTTATACTAAGTCTAATAACTCCAGCGAATTACCGGAATGAATTTGTTCCGCTTTTTTGTGAATGGTGCAGATATAAGAATCCGGGTGGTCCGATTCTTCAATGCGGGAATACAATGTAGCGCCATCAATTAATTCACTCAGTTTATACAGCTCTGCGATATTGATAAACTTCCATTGAACCAGTTTCCGGTTTTGATTGAAAAAAGCTTCTTCTTCTTTCAGCCCGGTTTGCGTTGCTTTGTGGAATGCTTCTTCTTTGTCTGCAGCTCTGATCAGGCGCAGTTGTTCATCAAATTGCCCGGTATGGTTCCCTTCACCACAGAGGATCCGGAAAACGATTTTTGCAAGATACCAGTTCATAATGGCCAGTTGGTTTTAAAATGGTTTATTGATCTCTGTTGTTCTTAATAACTTTTTATGTCAATACCTCCAAAGATTACGGTGCCTTTTAATCTCAGTATCTTTTGTTCTCCTTCTGCCACGGATACAGCCGGCCTTTTATCTTCAATACCCCCAAAGATCGCTGCGGCATCCGACTTCACGGTCCAGTTGGAAGGGATGATGAGTTTACTTCCGCCAAAGATGGCGGTCATTTCAATCACTGCTTCGCCATCTATATCTGCCTGGCTTAAGTTTAGCTCAGTCCCGCCAAAGATGTTAACGATATCGCCGCCACGGAATTTTTTAGAAAGGATGTTTTTTTTTGTTCCGCCAAAGATGGCGGTTGCTTTCACATAGTCGTCTTCAGAGGAGTAAGCAGCTGATCCGGTATTGTGTTCACCGGTAATGCCGGATGAACCACCGGAGGTTCTTTTATAGCTATCTGAAAAGGAAGTATGAAGGCCACCCCTGATAATGAATACAAGCCCCAGAATGATCATAATGGCAGGCCAGGTATAACGTTGCATTTGAACTTCAGGGAAAGCATATTGTGCCATAAATACCAGGCCGATCACAATCAGTATCAGCCAGCTCATTCCGGAAAAACGGTGGCGGACGCCAACAAAAAGACCAATTACGATCAGCAGCATCTGCCAGGATATTAGCCAGTCGGGGAGTGGAAAACGTGCTGCTCTCAGAAAATAGACCGCTCCAATCAAAAGAAAAAATATCCCGGTCCATACACGGCTTCCCGAATTGAGACGGACAGGATCATAATCCCGGTATTCCCCTGGCTTATTTCTCCCTTCTTCTCTCCACTTTTTGTTTTCTTCCCGAAAATCATTGAGATCTGACATTGTTTTTAATTTATAAGGCAAATGTAAACGAGTGCATGCACAAGAGGAATACTCTATAGGCTATTGTGTGGGAAAAATCGGTGAATAGCAGATAAGCGTCGGTGAAAACAGATAAAAAGGAACTGCGGCTTCAGGGTGAAAAGCCGCAGTAAGGGGTTTGGATCGTTCTGTTTCGAAGGCTAAGGCGGGCCGGATCAAAAAAATTGTTTTCAGGAAAGAGACATACTCCAGTTCAATTTATAAGGTTCCTGTTTGCCATGGGCGCAAGTGAAGAGGAAGCAGGTGATGAAAGGCATTCTTATTTTTTCTTTTCCGTTGTAATTGAACTCAACGGTGCCGCTTACATAGGCTTCGGTACTGGAGGTTTCGTCAGCTTCATATCCTTGAGGCATTTCTTCTTTACCGAAGCCGATATCATAGCGGCGGTGAGCTAATTTTTCGATAATAGCTTCCAAAAGTTTAGGTTGGTCCAGTGCGGCTGAGATTTGTAAAACTTTTTTCATGATTCCAGGTTTTAAGGGTTTAGTTCTATTCATTCCTCTCAGGACCCCTTCTCCGGCTTTACAGCCTTTTACCATTAGATGCATTACAGCCTTCTAAGGTTATAAAAGAAATGTGAAAACAGGTTTTGTAATGAAGAAAGACATCACGGATCAATGATCGGCGCCTTTGTTAAAAGAAGTTAATAGAGAAGAAAAGATTTTTCAGAGAAAATAAATGGTTACAAAAAATGTAATTGCTCAGATCATTTCTTCGATCAGTGCTATATTTTTTTGTTTTTGAGGTTCACGGTATTTCTTATTGGTTGGAGTGAAGTAATGATGCTCTTTCAGAAATTGTAACTGCAATTTGTTCCATTCCGGTTCGCTGTTGACCAGGCCTATGTTTTTCATTTCTATAAAAAGATGGTGAGCTATTTTGAAAAAATCATTTCTTCCCAGGTAGTCAAGATCAGCATCGCAAAGGATCTCTTCCAGTTTGTTTTTAGGCGACCGGGGAATTTTGGTGGCCATGATCATACTGCATATCTTGTCCAGTTGATTTTCATTAATGCCAAATGCCCGCAATTCCCTGCGGGCCATCTTACATCCTTCCTCTTCGTGCCCTTCACGGGTATGAAGAAACCCTGCATCATGATAAAGAGCTGCGATTTTCAAAATGAGCAGATCTTCCTTGTTGCCAACCCCTTCTTCCCTGGCAATACGTTCTGCCTGCTGCAGTACGTCAACTGTATGGTGGAGGTTATGATATGTCAGTTCTTCAGGGATGTGGGAAAGAATGCGGCCGGTAACATCTTCAAATATTTCTGAAAAATTATTTTCCAAAAGGCGGAGTTTTTTTGAGTGCTATGATTTGACAAAAGTATTTATCCGTTTGTAAAAAAAAGAAACTTAATGGCTGAATTTATTCCGGCATTCAGTTTAATACAGTTCCGGAAAGAAAGGGCCTTTTCCGTTTCCCGTAAAAGGAAAAATAAATCCGGACCTCGCTTATAAGAATAATGTTGCTTCAAAACGCAGAGGAAAGGTCCACAAAACAAAAACGGTCTCCGTCAAACAATCCTTTGTCGCTTAATTTCAGGTGGGGGATCACCAGCAACGCCATAAAGGAAAGAGTCATGAAAGGAGAGGAAAGAGTAGCGCCTAAGTCTTCCTTAACCATTTTATCAATAGCGGTGTATGCTTCCGAAATTTTGTAACCGTCTTCATTGCTCATCAATCCTGCAACAGGCAAACCCAGCACCAATTCTTTTTCAGTGCTTACCGCACTGAGGCCACCTTGTTTTTCTATCACCAGGTTTACGGCCCGGCAGATACTCTCATCATTCACTCCCACAGCTACAATATTATGCGAGTCGTGAGCCACCGAAGAAGCAATAGCACCGGATGTCAATCCGAAATTTTTGATAAAAGCTTTGGCAACCGGAGCATCCTGATACCTGTTGACAACAACAATTTTTAAAATATCTTCCCGGGGATTACTTATTATTAAATTGTTGACGATTGCCGGGATGACGGATAGTTTGTTTGTTATAAGTTGTCCGTCTAATGCTTCAATAACCGGAATCGTGAATGGTGAATCCTGAATCTTGAATGGATAAGCAAAGTCTTTGGGTTCTTTTTTTGTGCAGGAAAAATTATTCAGCACTCCTGACTCCCGGCTCCTGATTAATGACTTTCCGTTTTCTGCTACCAATTCTCCGTTGATAAAAGTTTTTACTGCCTCAAAACTCCTGAGATCTTTTACTACAATAAAATCTGCCGGATCACCCACTCTTAATAACCCCACATCTAATTTATAATGTAGAGCCGGGTTAACACAGGCAGCCTGTAATATTTTAAACAGGTCAATTCCTTTTACTGCTGCCCTTACACAGAGTTGATTGATATGCCCGAGCACCAGACTATCAGGATGTTTGTCATCACTGCAAAACATCATCTGATCAGGATAAACATTCAGCAGATCAATCAATGCTTCAAAATTTTTTGCGGCACTTCCTTCCCGGATGATGATCTTCATTCCGCATTTCAGTTTTTCCAGCGCTTCTTCCCGGGTGAAGCACTCATGATCCGTTGTGATGCCAGCTGCGATGTACTGTTTCGCCTGATCACCTCTCAATCCGGGAGCATGGCCATCCACCGGTTTATTCAGCCTGTGCGCTGCCGCAATTTTTTTCATCACTTCTTTATCACTTGTCAGCACTCCCGGAAAATTCATCATCTCGCTGAGGTATTTTATATCCTCTCTTTTTAAAAGCGTTTCCACATCGGATGAATCCAGTACGGCGCCTGCTGTTTCAAATGTTGTTGCCGGCACACAGCTCGGCGCTCCGAAATTGAATTTGAACGGGACTGTTTTCCCGTTTTCGATCATGAATTCCACACCTTCCATGCCGCATACATTGGCAATCTCATGCGGATCGCTGACGGTGGCTACCGTGCCATGCACAACCGCCAGCCTTGCAAACTCGGAAGGGATGAGCATGGAGCTTTCAATGTGAACATGGCTATCAATAAACCCCGGGAGAATATAGCTTTGAGATGTAAGTTCTGAATCCGGGATCTCTCTGATCGTACTGATTTTAGTACCTTCCACTTTTATTTCTGCAGGAAAGATCCTTTTTTGATGAACATCAACCAATTTGCCGTTTATATAAAATGCATTCATTTCAATTGTAATATTTGATGAAGTTAAAGTTAAATCACTAACTTCAAACCCTCTTTTGAACCAAAACAACTTCAAACAAAAATTCTTATGAGAAAAGTACTTTGTATTCTTTTGGCGATATCGTTTTTCAGCGTATCGGCACAAAAGAAAAAACAGTCTCCGGCCCAGGTAAAGAATTCCCCTGTGGCCAATTCGGATTCCATCTTATTTTCGAAGCTTAATTACCGGTTGATAGGGCCCTTCCGGGGCGGAAGAAGCGCTGCTGTAGCAGGAAGTTACAAAGAGAAGAATACATTTTATTTCGGTGGTGTTGGGGGAGGTGTCTGGAAAACGACGGATGGTGGCAACAACTGGAAAAATATTTCTGATAAGTATTTTGGCGGCAGCATCGGCTCTGTAGCTGTTGCACCAAGCGACGAAGAAATCATCTATGTCGGTGAGGGACAAAACACCGTCCGTGGAAATGTAAGTGAAGGACTGGGAGGTATGTGGCGTAGCGATGATGGCGGAAAGAGCTGGAGTAATATCGGGCTAAAGGATGGGCGCCATATCATCCGCATAGTCATTCACCCGAAAAATCCTGATATTGTATGGGTCGCAGTCATGGGGCATATATTCGGTCCAAATGAAGAAAGAGGCGTTTATAAAACAACGGATGGCGGCAAAAGCTGGAAAAGAGTTTTGTTCGTCAATAATCAGACTGCCTGCAGCGACCTGGTAATGGAGCCGGGAAATCCAAAAGTTCTTTATGCCGGCATGTGGCGGGTGATCAGGACGCCCTATTCATTAGAAAGTGGTGGTGAGGGCAGTAGTTTATGGAAGAGCACTGACGGCGGCGAAACCTGGAAAAATATTTCTGCCAACAAAGGATTACCTAAAGGGACCTGGGGTATAGTGGGTGTGGCAGTGGCTCCGTCAAACACCGACAAAGTTTATTCCATCATTGAAAATAAAAATGGCGGCCTGTTCATGAGCAATGATGGCGGCGAGACCTGGACAATGACCTCAAATGATAATAACATCCGGCAGAGGGCATGGTATTACACCAAAGTGTATGTGGATCCGCAGAATGAGAACCTTGTTTACTGCCCCAATGTTAGTTTCATGCGCAGTACTGACGGGGGTCGCACTTTTCAGAGTGTACGCACTCCACATGGCGATCATCATGACCTGTGGATTGATCCGGAAAATGGAAAAAGAATGGTAGTGGCAGATGACGGAGGAGCCCAGGTTTCTTTTAATGGCGGAACCAGCTGGAGTACTTATCTGAATCAACCCACTGTGGAGACATACCGTTTAAGCACTGATAATGCATTTCCTTACCATGTATTGTTTGCTCAGCAGGACAACGGTGCTTACAGAATAAAAAGCAGGACCTATGGCGCCGGAATCACTGAATCGGACCTGGAAGATGTGGCAGGAAGCGAAAGCGGTTATATTGTTGCCGATCCCTTGAATCCTGATATTACTTATGGTGGAAATTACCAGGGTTTATTACAACGGTTGGATTTACGTACCGGCGAAAGCCGCATGATCAATGTGTGGCCTATTGATAATATGGGTGCCGGCGCAGAAGCTGCTAAATACCGCTTTCAATGGAATTACCCGATCTTCTTTTCACCCTATAATCCAAAAAAATTATATGCAGCCGGCAATCATTTATTTGCTACAGAAGATGAAGGGAAAACCTGGAAAGTCATTTCTCCTGATCTCACCACAAACGATAAGAGCAAACAGGCATCCAGCGGCGGGCCCATTACACAGGACAATACCAGCGTGGAATATTATTGCACTATTTTTTATGCAACGGAGAGCTGGCTGGAAAAAGACCTGCTATGGACAGGAAGTGATGACGGTATTTTATCTGTAAGCAGAGACGGAGGCAAGAACTGGGAGAACGTAACTCCTAAAGATGCTCCTCAGTGGATGATGTGGAACTGCATTGAAGTGGATCCGTTTAAGAAAGGCGGAGCGTATGTGGTGGGTACCAGGTATAAATTGGATGATTTCAAATCTTATATCTATAAAACAGAAGACTACGGTAAAACATGGAAGCTGATTGTAAATGGAATTGATCCGATGCATTTTGCCCGTTGCCTTCGTGCTGACAGAAAAAGGCCGGGGTTGTTGTATGCCGGCACAGAATACGGAATGTATATTTCGTATGATGATGGAGCCAACTGGAAATCTTTTCAGCTGAATCTTCCAATAACTCCTGTAGTCGATCTTGCCATTAAGAATAATGACCTGATCGTTGGCACACAGGGAAGAAGCCTGTATATTCTGGATGATCTAACTGTTTTGCAGGAAAAAAACAGCGATGTGTTAAACCAGGATCTTCATGTATTCAGCGTTAATCCTGCATACCGGATGCCGGGCGGGGGACGTTTTTTCTTCGGCGGTTTTGGTGGCGGTAATGAAAATATCGGGAAAAATCCACCGAACGGAGTCGTATTTAATTATTACCTGAAGAATACTACTGATTCTACCAGGGTTTCCGTAACCATAATGGATAAGAATAAAAAAGTTATAAAAACATTTCCTAACAATGAGGCAACAGGATTTGCCGGCCGTTTCCCGGGCCTGCAGGGAATGCCGGGCGGGGCTTCAGGAAAAGTTGAAGCAGAGAAAGGAATGAACCGGTTTGAATGGGATATGAATTATCCGGCTGCTGAAAGGGTAGATGGGCTGATCCTCTGGAATGGATTTATTGGCGGACCCAAAGCAGCTCCGGGAAATTATTTTGCAAAATTCAAAACAGGTAAGGATTCGGCAGAAGTTCCGTTCACCATCATTCCGGATCCTAATTATAAAACTTCACCGGCTGATTATGACGAACAGTTTAATTTCCAGATCACTCTAAGAGATAAGTTTTCGGATATCATGAAGGCAATTAAAAATATCCGTGAAGTGCGTCAGCAGATGAATGAATTCAGTGCCAGAATAGGAAAAGGACTTCCGAAAGAAGTAAAACAGGAAATAGATACCATTAACAAACAAATGACCGCAGTGGAAGAAGCATTGCATCAGACAAAGGCAAAGAGCAGCCAGGATGTGCTGAACTTTCCGATTAGGCTGGATGATAAGCTTTCCAGCATTTACAATGTGGCAGCTTCGGGCCAGTCAGGACTGCCACAGCAGGCTAAAGATGCATATGCTGAACTGGAACCTTTGATTGATGTGCAACTGAATAAGTTGAAAAAGATAATGAGCGAAGATGTGAGTAAGCTCAATCAACTGATTCATGAAAAATCCCTACCGGTGATCGGTGTAAAAAAAGAGTCAAAATAAAGTGGTTTTCCGATAAGGAAATTAAATAAAGGGCATAATATTTTCGGCTGAATGGGTACACCATTCAGCCTTTTTTTTATTTTAATCCCATGCTTATGAAAAAGACATTCTTACTCAACCTGCTGCTGATCCTGATGTATTATTTCATCCTGATGTTTTTTACTTCATAAATTAAAAGATATTATCAGGTAAGAGGGAGAAAATAAAAACTTATTGGAAGATTGGTTTCTTCCTTTCTTCGCTTTTTCTGTGAGTCCACGTCTGATAATAGATAGGACAGTCAGTCCTGCATCATTAGCTTTTCTTTACCTTCCTCACCCCCGTCGTTGCCCCTCCATTCAGAGTCATATCATGGGGCTTGTTTGTTTTCCAGGCACCTCGGGTGAAATCTGGAACATCAACTGGTTTGGATTTATCTTTTACAGATAACTGGCTCAGGTGAAAAATACTGCTCCAGGTGGCGGCATCATATACATCCTGATCCAGAGGCAGGCCGTTTCTCAGGCAATCGATCAACCTCCAGTCCATAATGAAATCCATTCCTCCGTGGCCACCGATGTTTTTAGCAATGTCACCAATGTGTTTTACAATCGGTGGGGAATATTTTGCATACAGGTCTTTCAGTTCTTCCTGTTTGATCCACTCATGTCCGAAAGCAATACGTTCAGGACCGGGATATTTCTGGCAAATGGCCTTGGTACCGCTGACCAGGTGAATCCTTGAATAAGGCCTTGTGGTGGACACATCATGCTGCAGCATGATCGTCTTTCCCTTGTGGGTGCGGATACTGGTTGTATTGGTATTGCCGCGGTAGGGCATATCCGTATAAGGTTTGAAAAAATCATCTTTGCCGGCCATTTCTTTTGCCAGGTCGCCCAGCGTAAAATCAGCACTGCTCATGCTGACCAGGTAATCGAGTTTGTCGCCACGGTTGATATTCATGCATTGTGCAATGGGCCCCAGGCCATGCGTGGGATAAAGGTTTCCGTTCTTCCCTATATTTTCTTTTAGCCGCCACATGTCCGCATAAGCATTTTTGTTGAACAGGTATTCCCTGGACAGGTCATGCAGGTAGGCGCCTTCGGCATGGATCAGTTCTCCGAACAGTCCATTACGCACCATATTCAAAGTAAGCAACTCAAAAAAATCGTAGCAGCAATTCTCCAGCATCATCATGTGCTTCTTTGTTCTCTCCGATGTTTCCACCAGTTCCCAGCATTGATCAATCGTCTTTCCTGCATTCACTTCGGTAGCTGCATGTTTCCCGTTGTTCATGGCACAAAGGGCAACAGGAGTATGCAGTTCCCAGGGAGTGGGGGTATAAACAAGATCAATGTCATTGCTTTCGCATAAAGCTTTATATCCTTCCTCACCGCTGAATTCTTTTGCCTTAGGCCTTTGCATTTTTTCCAGCGTCTTTTGCGCCCTGGTAACCCGGTCAGGATATTTGTCGCATAGGGCTACGATTTCCACTCCATCTATATAGCTAAGGCGTTCTACTGCTCCGGAGCCACGCATTCCCAGCCCGACAATTCCGATCCGGACCGTTTCAATTTTTGGCGCAGCATAGCCACACATATTAAATTGCTGCTCACCATGATCAATAGATTCAAACTGGTCTTCTTCATTTTTTTTGACCTTAGCCTGCCGGAAGTTTGCAAAGGAAGGAAGGCTCATTGAAAAAGCGCCTGCACCTATGGTCAGGTTTCGTAGAAATTTTCTGCGGTTCGTACTCATAGTGGTTAGTTTAGTTGTATTGCAATATCATGAAATTAATTCATTTCTTAGTGATCATAGATAAATTGGAACAACCGTTTGTCAGAATGATTATTTGTTTGCACTGTTGATCCTATCATTTTTATCATTAACCTGCACTTAACTGCTGTTAACCACCGGATAACATGAAGCGGAATAAGGCTTGTATATTTTTACAAGACCAAACGAAATCATGAGCTCCCAGAAACAAATTTTTCAAACCACTTCCAGGCTTCGTTGGAATACTTTTAAGTGGACGGGCAGAACAGCAATATTCTTTACCCTCTTAATGATACCCGTAGTATGGATCACCCTGGCAAAAGACCCAAGGCCATTTTTGCCCGGCTTGTCAAAGTATGATTTTAATAAGATCAACCCCACTCATCCGAAAGGGTTCACCAAAAAAGAAGAGATAAAATATAAAGGAGGTTTCAATGCTTTTCTTAAAGTGAAGAGGCAAAATGCTTTATTGGCTGCAGCCGAAAAGAAGAAGGCCGCAGAAATAAAGAAAAGTGAGACGTCCCGGATACGTGCCGGATTTTATGTGGACTGGGATCCCCAGGCTTATTTCTCCCTTCAGAGCCATATCAGTGAATTAAATACCGTATTACCGGAATGGTTTTTCATTGACCCTGTTACTGATACTTTGATCAATAGTATAGATCCTGATGGCCTCAGGCTGATGCAGCAAAATAATGTTGCGATCATCCCGATGCTCAGTAATGTGAACCTGAAAAAGGAAGACGGGAACTTCGATTCAGATCTTTTATCAAAATTCCTGCTGAACAAACCTAAGAAGGAAAAACTGATCAATCAGCTTTTAGGTATTTTAAAGATCAATAAATTTCAGGGTATCAATATAGACTTCGAAGAACTGAAAGATGCAAGGACCGTCACTGCGATGGATATGTTTCTTAAAGAACTGAGCGACTCACTCCATAAAAGTTCCCTTTTGTTGACACAGGATATCATGCCTGACGATGAAGACTATCATCCCGCAGAACTGGCAAAGTATAATGATTATCTTTTCTTCATGGCGTATGACCAGCATTATTCCACCAGTGTTCCCGGGCCGGTAAGCGAACAACGCTGGATAGAAAAGGAGCTGGACAAATTCGCAAAAAATGTTCCTTCAGAAAAGATCGTATTGTGCATGGCGGCTTATGGATACGACTGGCCTGATGGCGGAGATGCTGAAATGGTGACTTACCAGCAGGCATTATCTCTTGCTAAAGAATTCAACTCCACAATTGATTTTGACAATGATTCATATAATTGTGATTTTGAATACACCGATTACAATAAAGTTCATCATACTGTATCTTTTATAGATGCCGGTGGTAATTTCAATACCATGCGTTTTGCAGATGAATATGGTACTGCAGGTGTTGCTTTGTGGAGACTGGGATCGGAAGATGAACGTATCTGGGATTTTTACAACCGGGATCTCAGCGATGAGGCGTTGAAAAAGAATCCTTTTGATTTTTCTGTTCTCAGCAGTATTGATCTGCAAACCGACAAACCCGACTTCAAAGGGAATGGTGAAATTCTTGATGTAAAGAATGATCCCCAAAAAGGAATCATTGATATAGAAAAAGACAGTTTGGAAAACCTGGTGAGTGAAGAAACTTATCGTCAACTTCCAACCCGGTTTTTTATTAAGCTTTTTGGTCAGGTGCACAACCAGGTTCTTCTGACATTTGACGATGGCCCTGACCCGGAATACACACCTCGCATTCTGAGCATACTGGAAAAAGAAAAAGTTCCCGCTGCATTCTTTGTATTGGGTATTAATGCAGAGACAAACCTGCCTTTGATAAAAAGAATGTACCGGGATGGTTTTGAGATCGGCAATCATACATTTACTCATCCCAATATTGCTGAGATCAGTGAAGGAAGGGCCGAAACAGAAATAGAGGCCACCCGGTTATTGATAGAAGCGGCAACGGGAAGGAGCACCATTTTATTCAGGGCGCCATATAATGCAGATGCACAACCGACCAGGCTGGAAGAGTTAAAGCCGATAATGATCAGCAAACAAAAAGGTTATTATACGGTTGGTGAAAGTATTGATCCCAACGACTGGAAGCCCGGGATAACAGCAGACAGCATATATAATAGTGTTGTTCATCAATACCTCGCTCATCCGGATAAGGGTATCATACTCTTGCATGATGCGGGGGGAAACAGGGAGGCTACTGTTGAAGCATTACCCCGGATCATAGAATATTTTAAAAATAAAGGAGTGCAGTTCACCAATGTTGCAGGCCTCCTTCATCTGCCCGATGATGCTATCATGCCTCCCATCAATAGCGACCTGGTCCGCATGAATGGGGTGGTGACCACATTCGTTTATTGGCTTGTACGTTTTCTGTATGCAGCTTTCTGGGTTGCCATTGTACTGGGCCTGTTGAGAACTGTTTTTCTTGCTGTAATGGCGACATTGGAATACCGCCGTTCTAAAAAAGAAAGACCATCGCTCACTGCATTCACCGGCAGTAAGGTCAGCATCATCGTTCCTGCGTATAACGAAAGTGTGAATGCCGTGAAGACAGTTAAAAACCTGTTGTTACAACGCTATTCCGATTTTGAGATCATTTTTGTAGATGACGGATCAAAAGATAATACTTATGAAATCGTGTCGGAGGCTTTCAGGGATAAACCCATGGTCAAAGTTTTCACCAAACCTAATGGAGGAAAAGCCTCAGCGTTGAACTTTGGCCTCTCCCGCAGTTCAGGTGATTATGTGGTATGCATTGATGCCGATACACAACTGATGCCGGATGCTGTGCCTTTGATGATGTGTTATTTCAATAATCCAAAAGTTGTGGCTGTGGCAGGGAACGTAAAAGTGGGTAATGAAAGGAATATTCTAACTAAATGGCAATCCATTGAATATATTACAGCGCAGAATTTTGACCGAAGGGCTTTCGATTACCTTAATTGTATATCTGTAATACCCGGTGCTATCGGCGTATTTAAAAAGTCAGCTATTGAAGAAGCCGGTGGCTTTATGACTGATACATTAGCGGAAGACTGTGATCTTACTTTAAGGATATTGCGCAATGGCGGTGTGATCCGGAATTGTACGGAAGCAATTGCCAGGACAGAAGCTCCTGAAACTCTGAATCAGTTTATGAAGCAGCGTTTCCGTTGGATCTATGGTGTGATGCAGAGTTTCTGGAAGAACAGGGATGCCTGTTTTAATCCAAAATACAGATCATTAGGAATGCTGGCTCTTCCGAATATTCTGGTCTTTCAGACCCTATTACCGATTGTAGCACCGTTGGCGGACCTGTTGTTTTTTGTAAGCCTTTTCTGGAACAGGCATAGCCCTGACAGTATGGAGAAGATATTGATTTATTACAGCATCTTCCTTCTTGTAGATGTGTCGGTCTCAATATTGGCATTTGCTTTTGAAAAAGAAAAATTCAGCCGTTTGATCTGGCTGATCCCTCAGCGTTTTGTTTACAGGCAGCTGATGTATGTGATCTTGTTCCGGTCTATTTCAAAGGCAATAAAAGGGGAAGATCAGAAATGGGGTTCACTGAACAGGACCGGAAATGTTTTGTTTATAAATAACGAGGGGCTGGCAGAACCGGTTATGGTAAAATGATTAATTTTTTAGTGATATAAACTTCTTGGTTTCGTATGGTTAAGGGTGACGCCCCGCTATTCTTAGCGGGGCAATTTTTTGTGCCTCAATCTTTTAGCAGATCAGGCCTGCGTTCCCGGGTTCTTTGAAGAGAAAGTTCATTCCTCCATTCTTCAATTTTTTTATGATCCCCGCTGAGAAGGATATCAGGAACTTTCCATCCCCGGAAATCTTCAGGCCTGGTATAGACAGGAGGAGCCAGCAGATCGTCCTGGAAAGAATCGAACAGGGCAGAGGTTTCATCATTCAGCACTCCCGGAATGATCCTTCCGATCGCATCAACCAACACTGCAGCAGCCAATTCTCCACCGCTTAATACATAATCGCCGATAGAGATCTCTCTGGTAACAAAATGTTCTCTTATTCTTTCATCAATTCCTTTATAATGCCCGCAAATGAGTAATAAGTTTTCCTTGAGTGAAAGCGTATTAACAATTTTCTGGTTAAGTTTTTCTCCATCAGGAGTCAGGTAAATGATCTCATCATAGGCAGCCCGGGAATTAATAGGATTCTTTTCTTTTGATAGTTCCTCGATTGCATTGGCCAGGGGCTCACACATCATCACCATGCCGGCGCCGCCGCCATACTGATAATCGTCCACCTGCCCGTATTCATTCACCGCCCATTTTCTCAGGTGATGCACTTTGATGGTGAGCAGCCTTTTTTCCTGCGCCCGTTTCATAATGCTGTTTTGAAAAGGGCTTTCCAGCAGCTCAGGTAAAACTGTAAGAATATCTATATGCATAAGACAAAGATAACCGATGACTGAAATTCTTCTGATCTGCCCTGATCACTGCTAAATGATTTCGTCTAATAATCCGGAGAAATGATAAGCCCTCCGATGAATCGGAGGGCTTCGATTGAAACGAAAACCAACGATCTCTCGTCAGGCGACGAGAACGAAATTTATCTTTTTAGATCAAGACGTGTAATAATATAGAGCAAACTTACGGGTACTTCTTGTCCGGTTAAATGATTTTAGTCATTAAGAAATGTGAGGGTGGTCAATAAGCATTACTTTCATGAAGTGATTCGTTTAGCCATCAAGGAAATTGAATTTGACTTTTATTTTCCTAACCTATGATTAAATCCAAAGAAGAATTATCAGTTTTTAAAATCATAAAATTTCCAGTTTGTTTTAAAATCCCTGCTCAGTTTTTGTCCCGTCAGGGTGGCACGAACCATTTCCATTGGTAAATGGTTTTCTTTAATGACCTTGTCATGAAATACAGCATTGGTCATTTTGCCGCTGTCCACCAGTTCATGATGAATGCTCATCAGTTGGAGCCCTCCAATCAGATAGGCGAGCTGGTACAAAGGGCCATAATTCTCCTCAAACGATCTTTTTACTTCTGCATGGGCATTGGCGTATTCATGCCCCACTTCATTGACCAGATAATCTACACATTGCTGAGGCGTCCACTCACCAATGTGGAATTTTATGGAGAAAGTTATACGTGCACAACGATGCATCCTCCAGAACATGGCGCCTAGGATCTCTTCCGGAGTTTTGAAAAAACCTTCATTGAATAATAGCATTTCCCAGTATAATGACCAGCCTTCCGTAGTGAAGGCGGTATTGAAGGCAGCCTGTCGGTAGCTTTTATACCGGCTGTTCATATAAAACTGCAGGTGATGCCCGGGTATCAGCTCATGCTGTACGGTCGGTCTTGAAAAATATGGATTATTTCCCCGCATGCTCATCAGTTTGTCATCATAGTCCATGGTATTGGTAGGATAGGAAATGCTGATCTCCCGCCCGCCTGTGAAAAAAGGATTTACCAGCTGCCGTTGAGGTGTCATCATGATCATTCCCCAGGTTTCATCGGCCAATGGAGGAATGTCAATGAGCTTTTTTTCTTTGATGAAGCTTATGGCATCATTATAGAGTTTAACGATCAGTTCAGGTTGATTTCCCGGTTTCACATAAGAATTCTTCACTTTTTCCATTGCAGCTTTCCAGTCAGTGCCAAGACCCATTTCCTTTGTTGCTTTCATAACCTGCTGTTTGCACCAGGCCATTTCCTGATCGGCCAGGCGGAGCAGGTCTTCATAACTATAGTCAACCATTTCACTTTTCAGAAGCCGGTTCAGCTCTTCCTTACCGACCGGATTACCCCCAATGTTGCTTCCATCGTTGAATATCTTAATGTCAGATTTTTTCTTTGCGGTTAATTTAAAATCATCCAGCTCTTTTTGTAAAACTTCATATGATTGGGGGACCCACCATGTAAAAAGCGGGTCATAGGTATTGTAAAAATTGAAAGAACTTTTTAGCCGGGCAATGATATCGTCCAATGTGTTCAAAAGATATTTTGCTTTTTGTTCCTCTATCTTCGGTCCTGCTTCCAAGGAAGTTTTTGATCTTTTTACGATCTGAAGAGTATTATTCAAAGTGGTGGCAATGGTTTGTCCATCAACTGTGTTCCCCCTTCTCCTGTTTTTTTCAAAGAGATAAATGGAATCAGAAAAAGGAATGAACGCCGCAATGGATTTTTGTAGGTTTTCTTCATTGCGCAGAGCGATCAGATCGTTTTCAATTTTTTGTTTCAATACGATATAGTCCACCTGCCCGTAAATGCTGATCCTGTCAAAATCAACTTTCTTTAATTTTTCCAGGTAGCTTTCATCAAGCCTGATCATTCTTTGCAGCTGTTCAGGGTTTCTCACTGCAGGGCCTCCGAACCGGAAGCCTGTACCCATGGGCCCATAGAAATAATCAATAGCACGGCTATCCTGCATGTATTGTTGCACCAGTCCTGATGTTTCCGTTGCCTGTTCATACAGGCTTTCCAGATTTGATTTTGATTGGGATAAAGCAGAAGTATTCAGGAATAACACCATTACACAGTAATAGAAAATTTTTAAAAACAAAGATCCCTTGTTCATAAGCAGAGTTTTGAGAAATGAAAATTAGGAAAAATGCTTCTGTTTAGTAATTATATTATTCCGGCATTGCCGATCAATGATCTTTGACCCCGACCGTTTGTTCCGGCGAAAAAGAGAAAGTTCTTTTTAAGGTCTTTTGCTTCACCTGCGTTTTGGATGCTGCAATTTTATAGGAAGTGATGATCAATATTCCCAGACCGATGAAGAGGAACGCCCCGCTATATGCAAAGACCCTTAGATAAGGGAGGCTTTTCTGCATCACATAAAAGAAGATCTCATTGCTAATGGAGCCTTTTATTTCCACAACAGCGCTTGCCAGCAGCGATAACCAGAAAATCAGGAGGGAGCCATTGGTGATATATATTCCACTGCTGATCCACTTTCGGTATTGCTGAAAGCTGAGGGCATTTTCTTTTTTCAGAATGAAAAACACTGAAGCCATGAGCAACATCGTATTGATTCCGATTGTTGCCCCCATAGAATGAGCCACAGTTACATGAGTACCGTGTGTGAAATAATTCCAGGCGGGAACAGACATGATCAGTGCAAGGATAAGAGTGATGAAGACCCAGATATCGGCGAATGTAAGAAGACGATGGGGCAGCAGATGATAATTTTTCCGGGCAGTAGTAACGGATTTCCGGTATTGAAGAATTATATTACCGAAGATCAGCAGTTCAGTCATGCTGATGATGTAAGCCACCATTCTGACCCATGGAGCAGCAGGTACTATGTAAGTATGATGCCCCCAGTTGAACATGAGATTGGTGAGGCTCAGAAAATAAAAGAAGAAACTAAGTTTGGAGTAGGCAGCTTTTTTATCACCGCTCAGTTGTTCCATCAGGTATATGCCTGTTCCATATACCAGCATATTCCAGCTCCCCACCATGGTACCCAAAGCTTTCCATTGCACGGTGATGTCACGGATCATATTATTCCGGAAGAAATCAAAGAGCCATAGATAGGATTCAGACAGGGTGATAAAGAAAAACAGGATTCCGGTGGACCACATCCAGATATAGACCGGAGCTGTCTTGTACTTTGGTTTTAAAGTAGCAAAGAAATTGATGGCGAACGGTACCCAGGATAATAGAATGAAAAGCCCCATCACAGGTGGAAACTCAAGATATTCCCTGCCCCCGAAAGACCCTGCAAAGAATTCCGAAACGACGACAACAGAGATAACACTCTGCATTGCAAAATGAAGCCATACCCCTTTTTGCCAGTATAAAGGCCTGCCGGCTATTGTGGGCAAATAATAATAAATGCCTGCCTGTGCTGCTGTGAAGATCCAGGTGATGACAAGATAAACATGCAGCGGCCTTGTTTTTTGGAAGGAAAGATTTGCTTTTAAAAATTCAGGGAAAATATACTGCAGGGCACCCAGCAAACCGAATACAAGGCCTAACAGCAAGTAACTCAAAGCAAGTAACAGAAATGCTTTAGCTGCCTTATTATTCTGATGTGAAATGATATGACTGCCATTATTGCTCATGGATCACTTGTGTTTGTAAGTTACTGCAGTTTGATCAACATATTTCAAAAAGCTGACCAGGGCATCTATGTCCGTATCAGCAAGATGGAAATTCGGCATTCTGCTGCCGCCATTTTTTAGGAATGCCCTCATATAAGTTTCGCCACGAAGGCTGTCGCTGTATGCTGTGGTGAGTTCAGGACCCAGGTATCCGCCAAGGCCATAAAGCTGGTGGCATGAAGTGCAATTATATTGCTGGTACAGCAGTTTTCCGCGGTTGACCTTTGCCCATTCTGTTTCAGGTAATTGAATATTGCTTTTCGTCCCTTTGGTATAAACAACGGCGCTATAGGTGATATAAGCGACAAAAAGAATTATGAAGATCACCATTTTCATTCGCTGCAGGTTTTCGTTTCTCTAAATATTATTGCTGCCAATAATATAGTTAAAAATCCGGTGGGCGAAAGTATCCTGATGCCCGCCTGCCGGTTTTGACAAGTATCAACCCGGAAATTGATATTTATCAGCATGGCAAGATACAGGAAACTATTATTTTGTCAGGTATGTTTTTTACAAAATCATTCGGATATGCAGTCCGGGGCATACTTTATGTGGCTCTGGCAAGTGATGAGAAAAAAAGGGTGCAGATTGAAGAAATATCTGAGCGATTGAGAGTTCCGAAATATTTCCTGGGCAAGGTGATGAACAAGATGGTGAAGGAGAAAATCCTGAATTCAACCAAAGGACCTTACGGTGGTTTTTCGGTAAATGGTGATACTTTATCAACTCCATTGATCAAAGTAATGGAGGTTACCGATGGGCTTGATCAGTTTTCGGTGTGTGCACTTGGCTTGAGGAAATGTGATCCTGCCAATCCTTGTCCCATGCATCAGAATATGGAAAGGCTCCGGTCAGAATTTAGCAAGACTTTATCTGAGGCTACGATCAACGACCTTATCATGGGAAATAAATCCGAGCTGATCCGGAATATCTCAGCATCCTGAATTTGTGAAAATGTTTGTCAACGATGACCATCAGTTTTTTAAAACCTGAGATAGGAAAAATGTTATCTACCCCTAACCGTATTGAAAAAGATTCACTCATTTCTGATATTGTCAGGAATGACTATCGTACCGCTTCCGTTTTCAAGAAATATGACATAGATTTTTGCTGTAACGGAAAATGGAAATTGGGAGTAGTTTGTGAAATGCAGGGGTTAGATCTGGATGTGTTCCAAAAAGAACTGGAAAATTCAATGAAGACCATTCACGTCCCGGTATCCACCCGGTTTCAGGAATGGGATACTGATTTTCTGATACAGTATATTATCAATATGCACCATCAGTACCTGCGGGATATGATGCCTCTGATCCGTGAACAACTGGATCATTATGTGGCAGGACATAAAAATGAATTTACAAAGCTCGGAGAAGTGCATCGTACATTCAATTCCTTGTATAAAGACATCTTCACACATATGCAACAGGAGGAGGAGATCCTGTTTCCTTATATCAGGCAGATTGCACATGCATACGATAATAAAGAATCTTATGCCGGCCTTTTGGTGCGTACTTTGCGAAAGCCTGTTGCGGAAGTGATGGCCCATGAACACGATTCCATAACCAGGGTTTTTGATCTTTTACGAAGATATACAGATAACTATACTCCGCCCGGTAATGCCGCAATGAGCCACCATGTTTCTTTCTCTATGCTGAAAGAACTGGACAATGATTTTGTTCAGCATGTTCATCTTGAAAATGATATTCTTTTTCCCAGGGCCATAGCTATGGAAAATGAACTGATGAATCATGAATGAAATTTCAGACTATCTTGATAAGTTTCCTGCCGAAGTAGTAATTTAGTTTGAATTAAACGATCTTCTGATGCTGCATATCAATGAGCGTCAAGCTTTGGTTTATACAGTTATCACTTTTGTGGTGACGGCCCTGATCGCTTATTTTTTCCGGGGTCAGTTCATCATGGTGGGAGGATTGCTGATCGGGATCTTCCTGACCGCTTTCATCCCGGGTAAGAACTCCACTTTGGTCGCTTCGGCAATCAGTGTCATACTGATCATCATCATTGCTATTATTTATGAACCCGATGTCACTTCCGAATCTTCATTTAAGCAGAATGGCCTGCGGCTGCTGGTGATTTTCTTCACCCATATAGTGGTGATGCATCTGAAGAATTTGTATGCAAACATCCGGTCAGACAAAGCACATATGACCTCATTGTTTGAAAATGCTACAGAGGGTATTCTTCTTACTGATAAAGAAGGAAAGATCGTTTTAATGAACCCGGCTGCCGAAAACATGTTTGGATACAAAGCGCTTGAGCTTACGGGCAATACAGTGGACGTTTTATTGCCGGGACAATTCAGGCATGTTCATACCGGTATGAGAGAAAAATTTTATCATGAACCTTCCAACAGGCCAATGGGTATCGGGCGGGAACTATTTGCAAAAAGAAAGGATGAGAAGGAGTTCCCTGTGGAAATAAGCCTGAGCCACTACCAGGAGGGGAATCAGATGTATGTGATCGCTTTTATAGTGGATATTACAAACAGGAAAGAAGCAGAACGGAGACTTATTCAGCAAAAGAAAGAGCTGGAAAGAGTGACAGAGCAGATCCGGAAGTTGAATACTGAATTGGAAATAAAAGTGGAAGAACGTACCGAGATACTTAAGGAAGCATTGCAAAAGCTGGAACGATCGCAGAAAGAGTTGAGCGCAGCGCTGGATAAAGAAAAAGAGCTTAATGAAATCAAAAGCCGTTTTGTATCCATGGCTTCTCATGAATTCAGAACACCACTCAGCACCGTGTTGTCATCTGCATCGCTACTTTCCAAATACACTACCACGGAAGAACAGGAAAAAAGAAACCGCCATATTGAAAAAATCCGTAGCTCTGTCAAACATCTGAATGATATCCTGGAAGATTTTCTGTCATTGGGTAAATTGGATGAAGGCAAAGTAGATGCTCATTACGTGGATTTTGATCTGAAAGAACTTATTGATGACACTGTTGATGAAATGGGTGGCCTTTTAAAAAATGATCAGCATATTCTGATAGAGCATGAAGGACTGAATGAAGTACACACTGATAAAAAGTTATTAAAAAATATTATTATCAACCTGGTCTCCAACGCCATTAAGTTTTCTGATGAAGGAAATACTATTACTGTAAAAAGTACAGTGTCAGATGGAAAGGCGACCGTCAGCGTTGTGGATGAAGGGTTAGGAATATCAAAAGAGGACCAGGAACATTTATTCAGCACTTTTTTCCGAGGGAAAAATGTTACGAACATACAGGGAACAGGAATGGGATTGCATATCGTAAAGCGTTATATTGATTTACTGGATGGTGATATAACTTTGCAAAGTCAGTTAAATAAAGGAACAACCGTTATCTTTACCATTCCAATAAACCAGCGATAAGAATGAAATCAGTTTTAGTCATTGATGATAATCCGGATATCCGGGAGAATACTGCGGAAATTCTGGACCTGGCCGGCTATAAGACGATTACAGCCGAAAATGGCAAAAAAGGCGTGGACCTTGCCATCAAACAAAAGCCTGACCTGATCATTTGTGACATCATGATGCCCGAACTGGATGGATACGGTGTCCTGCACCTTCTGCAAAAAAACCCTGAGACCACCAACATCCCTTTCATTTTTTTAACTGCTAAGACAGAACGGAATGATTTCAGAAAAGGTATGGAAATGGGAGCTGACGATTATATCACCAAACCTTTTGAAGATATTGAGTTATTGAATGCCATAGAGGTGCGTTTGAAAAAAGCAGAGATTCTGGATCATAAATATGCCGCTTCACCACAAGGGTTGAATGAATTCATTAAAGACGTAAAGGATTCAGGGCTTGTCAATAAACTTGCGGATCAGTATAATATCGAATCGTACAACAAGAAGCAGGTACTTTATCAGGAGGGGAAACGCCCCCGTTTTTTATTTTATCTCGTAAAAGGAAAGGTAAAAGGATTCAAAACCCATGAGGATGGAAAGGAATATATCACTGACCTGTTCAGTGAAGGTGATTTCATGGGCTATCATTCTTTGATTGAAGACAAAAATTATGATGATTCTGCCGTGGTACTGGAAGATGCGGAGATCATGCAGGTGCCCCGTGAAGATTTCTTGCAGATGATTTATGGCGATATCAATATAGCTGCAAAATTCATACGTATCATCACTCAGAATGTAAAAGAGAAGGAAGAGCGCCTGCTCAATCTTGCTTACAGTTCTCTCAGAAAAAGAGTGGCCAAAGCCCTGGTGGATATTGATCAGAAATTCAGTCCTCAGGGAGAAACTAAACCGATCGAGATCTCGAGAGAAGATATCGCACATTATGTCGGCACCGCCACAGAATCGCTGATACGGACCCTGAGTGATTTCAAATCAGAAAAATTAATTGAGATCCGTGAAGGAAAGATCATTATTTCCAACGTGGATAAACTGAAGAATCTTCTTTATTGATCTTCGAAAAAATCATCAATATCTCTCCGTTGTTTTTTGGTAGGCCGGCCGATCTTGCTTTTCCTTTTACCGGTGTAAAAAACAGCAGCCTGAAATTGTAATCGTTCCATTTCTTCGGCGGGAGTGATATCAATATAGAATTTTATCGCCTCTTCATATTTTACCCTGCGGTATAAAAGATCCGTCACTTTAATACGCCATTTTTTGGATTCCGTTTTCACTTCGTATTCATCACCGGTGTTTACATTCTTTGATGCCTTTGCCGGAAACCCGTTGAATTTAACTTTCCCGTTATCACAGGCGGCTGCAGCAAGTGTTCTTGTTTTAAAAAGCCGTATGGCCCAGAGATATTTATCAAGCCGGAGTTTTTCAGGCACCTTATGCAATATTTAAATACAAAGGTAATAAGGAGGTTATGCTTTTTCCTTAATCATCGGTTTCCATGCCTGTTTCTGAAACTGAACAATTCTTCTACAATCAATTTGTTTTATCAATGAAAAATGCTGCACGCATGGGTTTTCTGATATTAGTACGAAAAAATACCGGTAACAATAAAAAAGGAAAATCACGAAGGAAAAAAACATGGATAATGAGGGAAACTTATTCTACAAAAACAAAGGATTAGCATAATAGTTGCCTTTGATCCTTGTTTCAGGAAAACAGTGTCTAATTAGGCTAAACTTGTGAGAAGCAAAAACCATCATTTATTCAATCTAATCCTGCTGATAGCCCTTTCCGTTGGCTATGAACTGCAGGCTCAATCACCTCCGCTGCAATGGGCCTTTCATTACGGAGGGAGTAAAGTAGATATTCCTTATGTTATAAAACTTACTTCAGATGGCGGGACGGTTGTTGCCGGTTACACTGATTCAAAAAACGGTGATGTGAGCGCACAGCCAAATCGTGATTACTGGGATCTGTGGATCATAAAACTGGATAAATGCGGGATCATCCGGTGGGAGAGGTCCTTTGGAGGAACCGGCTATGAAAGTGCAAGAGATGTAGCCCAGACTTCAGACGGTGGTTATATTGTTTTAGGCGAAACCAATTCTACAGATGGAGGAGTGATAGCCGGTTATGGCGGCACCAAAGATATCTGGTTGTTAAAACTTAGTGCGAACGGAACACTGCAATGGCAAAAAAGATATGGCGGCAGTGGTATGGATATCGGAAATCACATCGAGGTAATGAATGATGGAAGCTATCTCATCGCCGCTTCTTCTTCTTCCAATGATGGTGATATTAGGGGCAATCATGGTACCGGAGGATATACGGATGGTGTTGTGATGAAAATAGGTGCAACAGGCACATTGTTGTGGAGTAAATGTTATGGAGGAAGTAAAAACGAAGAACTGTTCGACTTCAGGGTCATTAATGGCAATATTTATCTGGCCGGATTTACCAATTCGGTGGATGGGGATATACCTCCTGACCAAAAGAACTATGATGTGTGGCTGCTTGCCTTAGATAAGGAGGGTAATAAGATCTTCAGTAAAATATACGGGGGGTCTCAAAATGATGTTGCTTACTGCATGACAAAAGGAGAAGACGGAACATTATCACTGGCAGGATATACCACATCGGATGATGGTGATGTGCGCGGGGCCAAAGGCAGCCAGGACTTTTGGGTGCTTAATGTTGATATCAAAGGGAAATTAAAATGGCAAAAAGTACTGGGTGGCTCTGACGCGGAATTTGCACAGACAATTATTACAGACCGTGATGGAGGATATATTGTCGGAGGTGTCACTTATTCTGTTGACGGCGACATTTCAGCATCTCACGGAAAATCTGATTACTGGGCTGTGAAGCTGAGTGCCGGAGGTGATGTGATATGGAAGCAAAACTGGGGCGGCATGGAGAATGATAATATGCGTTACATGATATATAACCCGGTAACGAATGAATATTACCTGGCAGGTGATTCGGAATCTTCTGACGGAGATTTTACCGGATCAAAAGGTGAAACGGATTTTGGTATCATTAAACTGCAGGCGCCTGAAATTCAAACTAAAGATTCGGCAGTATGCAATATAAGCAGCTTTGTTCCATTGCAGGATACCATAAGAGATGTTTGCGGGTACGATTCGGTCCTTGTTATGTACAAACCCGTACCGGTCAATGGCCCCTTTAATAATATTCGCAAGGCAGACACGATTTTTCAGGGGGAGAGCATAACACTTCATACAAATGGCAACGGTAATATTTTATGGTCCACACACTCATCATTGAGTTGTCTGAATTGTCCCGATCCCGTGGCATCACCTCTCGTTACCACAGTTTATACGGCGACAAACTATTTAGCTGGCAATTGCCAGGTCTCCGATCAGTTTACTGTAGTGGTGCTGAAAGATGCAGTAGTGATGATGCCCGGTGCATTTACCCCAAACGGAGACGGGCTGAATGACACTTACGGGCCGGTTGGAAAAGTGCCGGACGGGTACCGATTGCAGTTGTATAACCGTAACGGAGAACTCGTTTTTAAAAGCAGCTCTATAAATGACAGATGGAATGGTGTATATAAGGGCAAGTTGCAACCTACCAGTGTTTTTATTTACATCATTGATTATATGGACCTGCAAAACAGGCCTCATCAGCAAAAAGGAACATTTACCCTGATCCGTTAAAACAACAACAGCTAAAACGTACATTATGGACAGAAGAGGTTTTCTTAAGAGTATCCGGTACAATGTAAAAGCAGGCAGAAAGCATAATAATATGTTTTCCGGATTGGATCCATATACCGGTAGCTGGACAGCAAACGAAGTGACACATTTGCTGAAGAGAACCATGTTCGGCGCAAAAAAAGAGGATGTTGATTATTTTCTAACTCTTTCGCCTGATGCTGCTGTTGATGAATTGATGAATACTGTTATGGTTCCGGATCCTCCCGTCAGGGATTATGGATTGATAGAAGATGAGTTTGGAGTGATGTGGGACGATGTTGGAGTTCCTCAGGGACAGACCTGGGTGAATGATCCCAACAATGCTGCAAACCCGGGTATTAAGAGTGCGATCAATGATCTCCGCATGAGCAGTTTAAGAAAATGGTGGGCAGGCCTGATGGTAAACCAGGGAAGAAGCATTCAGGAAAAAATGGTTTTATTCTGGCATCATCATTTTTCTGTTCAGGAAACCGAAGTGCAGAATTCTCAGTTCATGTACAGACATCACGCTCTTTTACGCAGTAATGCATTAGGCAGTTTTAAAACTCTTTTGAAAGAAGTTACAATTGACCCTGCAATGCTTGTTCATTTGAATGGTTATGTAAACAGCAAACAGGCGCCTGATGAAAACTATGCCCGGGAGATGCAGGAATTATTTTCGATTGGCAGGGGCAATGATTCACATTATACGGAAAACGATGTTATAGCAGCGGCAAGAGTATTGACCGGGTGGCGGGTTAAAGCTGACCCTCCCAGCTCCTATTTTGATGCCGGCGCACATGATACAGGATCCAAAACCTTTTCTGATTTTTATAACAATACTACTATTCCCGGAAGTGATGGTGAACAGGAAATAGAAGCCCTGGTGAATATGATATGTTCCACTACTGAAGCAGCCCGATTCATATGCCGCAAACTGTACAGGTGGTTTGTGTATCATCAGATTGATGATTTCGTGGAGGCGGAAGTGATCATTCCCATGGCCACCATATTGCAGAGCAATAATTATGAGATCAAGCCTGCTCTGTCGGCCCTTCTGAAAAGCGAGCATTTTTTTGATGTGCTGAATCAGGCCTGTTATATCAAGAGTCCGCTTGATTTTGTAATCGGTACATTGCGTGAATTCCATGTCAGTTTCCCGGCTTATACCAATTATTCGGCAGGTTACCCTTTATTTTATTCTTTGTATAAGAATGCGGCAGAAATGCAACAGGAACTGTTTCAACCGCCCGATGTATCCGGATGGCCATCCTATTACCAGGAGCCTATGTTTTATGAAATATGGGTAAACAGCAATTCACTTCCCAAGAGAGCCGATTTTACCGATGCATTGGTGGATGGCAATATCATTGATGTTCGGGCATTGGCCGGTTATTCTTCAAACCCTGCTGATCCCGATCAATTGATCAATGACATCACGGCATTCATGCTCCGTTATCCCTTATCTGCAGCCTCAAAGACTTATGTGAAAAACCGTTTCTTGCTGAATAATGTGCCGGATGATACCATCTGGACCAATGCCTGGAATAGTAATAATAATTCCGTAATCAATAATTCGCTGAAGGAAATGTTCAAATTTTTGATGAATCTTCCTGAGTTTCATTTATGCTAAAACAAAACCTATGAACAGGAGAAAATTTTTAAAAAAATCTGTACCTGCTACTGTGGCTATGCCGGCATTGCTAAATGGATTTTCATTTATGGCGTCGGGCCAGGAAAATAATGCATTGGCGTGGTTGATGGGGCAGACAACCGATACGGATCATGTGCTTGTGCTGATACAGTTAAGCGGAGGTAATGATGGCCTTAACATGATCGTTCCTTTGGATATGTACGCCAACTATTACAATGCAAGAACGAATGTTGCGATCCCACAGAGTAAAGTACTTCGTTTGGATGGAACTGATAAAACAGGCTTTCACCCGGTAATGACTGCTTTGCAGAATATGTATAATGATGGAAAGGTGGCAGTAGTTCAATCGGTGGGTTATGCCAATCCCAACTTTTCGCATTTCCGGGCAACCGATATATGGAGCAGCGGCGATACAAGAGAGGACCGGAGAGTAAGAGCTAAATCAGGATGGATAGGCCGTTATCTTGAAAATGAGTTCCCCGGTTATCCGGATGTATATCCCAATGCCTCTATGCCCGACCCTTTATCAATACAGATCAGCAGCATCCCTACACTGACTGTACAGGGCAAGATTTATTCTATGGGAATGTCGGTGACTAACCCGGAAGACATTTATAAATTCGTCAACCCTTTTTCTGATTATCCTCTTGATCGTCCTTTTGCTAATAAGGAATTGAAATTCCTGCGTGTGGTATCGGAAAAGACTAAGATCTATTCTGATTTGATCAGGGCGGCTTATCAGCGTGCCTCTACTATGGCGACATATCCCGGCAATAACTCACTGGCAGATCAGTTGAAAATCGTTGCCCGGCTAATCAAAGGCGGATTAAAAACAAGAGTATATACTGTTTCCGTAGGAGGATTTGATACTCATAAAAAACAGGTGAACCCCGGCGACACCACAACCGGCATGCACGCCAATCTGATGAAAAATCTTTCTGAAGCGATAACAGCATTTCAAAAAGATATTGAACTGATGGGCCTTGAAGATCGCGTATTGGGAATGACTTTTTCTGAGTTTGGCCGCCGCATCAAATCCAATGCAAGTATGGGTACGGATCATGGCGCTGCAGCACCTTTACTGATGTTTGGCACTCATGTGAAAAAAGGAATTTTGGGAAACAGCCCCGATATACCTGCCGATATTCAGGTGGTAAATAATATTCCTTTCCAGTACGATTACAGAAGTGTGTATGCATCGGTACTGGAACAGTGGTTTTGTGTGAAGAAACCTGCTCTTGAAGAGGTTTTATTGCAGGATTATCAATCATTGCCTCTGATCAAAGGCGGGCCCTGTGGATTACCCGACACACCGGATGATAATAATAATGCTTCGGACAAGCTGTTGCTGAAAATGTGGCCCAACCCTTATACTATCACAGCTACAGTTCAGTTCTCCACCAATGGCGGCCATACCATGATTCAGCAGATAGACGCCCTGGGCCGTGTGGTGAAAGTGCTTGCCAGTGCTGAATATTCAGCCGGTACTTACAATGTAGATGTTTACAATGACGGTCTTGCATCAGGGGTTTATTTTATCCGGCTTCAGAATCAGGCGCTGCAAAAAATAATAACCGTATTGAAGATGCCCTGAGGAAAGCGAAGATTTTCAAAAACCCTGTCCAGGTTTATTTAACCTTTTCTCTCTATTCTGCAAAAAACTTATGGAAATACGGGATGGTCTCTATTCCCATATAATAGTTTTCGATATTGTATTTTTCATTTGGTGAATGGAGATTGTCATTGTCCAGCCCGAAACCCATGAAGATGATCTTTACACCCAGTTCTTTTTCCAGAACGTGACATATCGGAATGCTGCCGCCTCCGCGAACAGGGATAGGCTTTTTGCCAAAGGTTGTTTCTATTGCTTTAGAAGCAGCTTTATATCCTTTGCTTCCGATAGGAGTGAGATAAGGCTCGCCTCCATGATGTTCAAATGCTTTTACTGTAACACAATCCGGCGCTATTGATTTAAAATAATTCAGCAGTAATTCGGTCATTTTTTCCGATGATTGGTTAGGAACCAGCCGTGCAGAAATTTTTGCGGTTGCTTTTGAAGGTAATACAGTTTTGGAGCCCTCACCTTCATAACCACCCCAGATACCGTTTAATTCAAGGGTGGGACGGATACCGGTCCGTTCATTGGTAGCATATCCTTTCTCTCCCCAAAGCGCTTTCACTCCAAGATCTTTTTTATATGCTTCTTCATTGTAAGGAGCCTGTGCCATCAGTTCCCTTTCATCTTTGGTAGCTTCCAGTACATCATCATAAAATCCCGGGATCGTTATGTGATTGTTTTCATCATGGCAACCGGCGATCATTTTTGCCAGTATGGTGATCGGATTGGCCACAGCGCCGCCATAAGTTCCACTGTGCAGATCACGGTTCGGTCCCGTCACTTCCACTTCAATATAAGAAAGCCCGCGAACGCCAACGTCCAGGGAAGGATGTTCCATACTGAGCATGGCGCTATCGCTGATAAGCACTACATCCGTTTTTAAAAGTTCTTTATTTTCAGAAATGAATTTTGCAAGATTAGGCGATCCCACTTCTTCTTCTCCTTCAATGATGAACTTGATATTGGTGCTCATGGTGTTGGTCTTCACCATGGTCTCCAGCGCTTTTACATGCATGTAAAACTGGCCTTTATCATCTGCTGATCCCCTGGCGAATATCTTACCGTCTTTGATCACAGGCTCAAAAGGATCGGAGTGCCAAAGTTCCAGCGGTTCTACAGGCTGCACATCATAATGGCCATATACAAGTACGGTGGGTTTTGAAGGATCAATGATCTTTTCACCGAAAACAACAGGATGCCCGCTGGTCTGATACACCTGAGCCCTGTCACATCCGGCATCCAATAAACTTTTCTTTACAGCTTCAGCGCAACGGAGCATGTCTGCTTTATGTTCTGTTTTGGCGCTTACAGAAGGTATGCGAAGCAATTCCAGCATTTCATTGAGAAAACGGTCTTTATTCTTTTGCTGATAATCTTTCCACTCTTGCATATGAATAATGAATATTTAAGATGATGAAATAAGTTCACGAAGTTAATGTTTATGTTGTCATCTCCTGTCCGGTCATTCTTCGGCCTGATTTCTGATCACTGCTGCCCTGGTAAGAATGTTGCTGCCAAAGCGGTCTTTTATATTATCAACAGCTTTGTACAGATTTAGTTTTTCAGCATTGTTTTCAAACAAACTCATTTGCATAGTGAAGGGAATCATCTGGCTGAAACGTACGCCCAGTAAACGTACGGGCCTTTTTGCCTGCCAGGATTTATTGAAGAGATCTTTTGCTTTTGAGATCAACCGGTCATCCAGTGATGTGTAGTCAATGGTTTCCTGGCGGGATGTGGTTTCAAAGTCGGAATAACGGATCTTAACCGTTACACATCCCGTGAGTTTTTCATCTTCACGAAGTGAGTAAGCGGTCTTTTCTGTCAGTCGCACCAGTTCACTGTGCAAAAATTCAATGTCATTGTGATCAGTGTCAAATGTAGTCTCATGGCTTATACTTTTTTGTTCCCATTCCGTATCCACTTCAACGCTTCCGGTGCCATGTGCTTTTTCCCAGAGAGACAGTCCCCATTTTCCAAGATATCTTTCCAGAAATTCAGGCTTTGCCATTGCTATATCCTGAATTTTATATAGGCCAAGATCTTTGAGCAGAATTTCTGTCTGCTTGCCGACACCGTTTATTTTTTCAACTGCCATGGGCCACAGGAATTCCTTTTCTTTTCCGTGAGGCACTTCCAGAAAACCATTGGGCTTGGCTTCATTTGTTGCCATTTTACTGATGAACTTTACTGAAGCCAGCCCGCATGATATAGGCAGACCGGTTTCTTTGATGATCAGTTCTCTTAATTCTTTTGCATATTTACTGACACCAAAAAACTTATCCATCCCCGACAAATCAACGTAGAACTCATCAATACTTGCTTTTTCAAATGCAGGAACTTTTGAAGCAATAATATCGGTGACCCATCTGGAAAATTTGCTGTATTCACTGCGGCTGTTGGTGGTGACAATGGCATGTGGGCAAAGCTGCAATGCTTTCTTCATCGGCATGGCGGAATGAATACCGTATTTCCTGGCTTCATAACTGCATGCTGCCACAACGCCTCTTTCATATCCACCCACCAGGACGGGCTTCCCTTTCAGTGAAGAGTCATTCAATATTTCCACTGAAACGAAAAACGAATCAAGGTCAAAATGAGCAATATGATGTACCGGTTCATCCATGCAAGTCAGCATTACAAATACACTTCCAGCAAACCTTCAGGAAGTTGAACGTGTATCTCCTTTTTCTTATGATCAGTTTTAATGAGTGTTCCTTCATTCAAAGGCACCAACACTTCCTTCCCGTTTATTTCAATGCGGCAGATCAACTGATGAGGCAGCTCAATCACTTCCAGCACCTGCCCTAATATTTTTTTCTGCTGGATGATATTGTATCCAAGCAATTTTGCAGGCGAAGAATTATCAGCGAATTTTCTGAAGTCCGTATCGTTTAGCCATATACTTTTTTGCACCAGCCTGACCGCCGATTCTCTTGTGTCAATATTTTCCAGTTTTACAAATAGTTCTTCATCATTTTTAATGCGTACTGACTGTATGAACCATGGTAGAAAAGAACCTTTGTTTTCCTCAATGAAAATAGTCTGAAGTTCTTCGAGTGAGGACTTGCTCCCAAGCATGTGTTTCAGCACCAGTTCTCCATTCAGGCCATGAGCGCCTGCAAACTTTCCTATTTTAAAATATTCGGCCACTGAGGGTGACAATTTAGTGCAAATATGAAAGATGCCGGATAGAAATTTTATAACCAAAAAGATAAAAAAATCCCGTCCTGACCAAACAGGACGGGATCACAGATCTTACAAAGATGATTTATCCTTCTGTACCGGCACCACCTTCCGGCTTTCTTTCAGGTCTGCGACTTGCCTGAGGCCTTCTGGCTCTTTTGTTCCGGTAGGCTTCTTCCTGGCGTTTTTTTACCTGAGCATCATGTTCGGCGCTCCATTTGGTAAATTTTTCCATGGCAGTAGCTTCGTCAAAGAGGCCGAGTTTTACGCCACGCAGCAGGTGCTTGAGATACAATACACCTTTGAAACTAAGAATCCTGCGAACCGTATCGGTTGGCTGAGCGCCTTTGTGCAGCCAGTCCAAAGCTCTCTGACGATCCAGTTGAATGGTTGCCGGGATGGTCAGCGGGTTGTAGGTTCCTAATTTTTGAATGAATTTCCCATCGCGGGGACTACGGGCATCGGCAACTACGATGAAATAGAAGGGTCTCTTTTTGGACCCATGACGTTGGAGTCTGATCTTGACAGCCATTTTAAATAGAAATTTAAAGGCGTTAAATAATAGGGTTTAATGTTCAACCGACATATATCGGCAGGGCAAATGTAAGGATTGAAGATTAAATAGCAAATCCGGTTTTACAGATTTTTATTACAGATATCTTTTATTTGTTTCAGCGTCTGCCAGGCCCGGGCATCATTCTTCCCATCGGCATCTTGTTCATGTTCTTCATCATGCTTCGCATCTGGTCAAACTGCTTCATAAAGGCATTCACTTCGGTAATATCCTTTCCGGCACCCCTGGCTATTCTTTTTTTTCTGCTCAGGTCAATGGCATCAGGATTAGCCCTTTCATAGGGGGTCATGGAATTGATCATAGCTTCTATCCCTTTAAAAGAATCATCATTAAGGTCCAGGTTTTTAATTTGTTTGCCAACGCCGGGTATCATTCCAAGAAGGTCTTTCATATTTCCCATCTTTTTTATCTGCTCCAGCTGAGTTTTGAAATCGGCAAAGTCGAATTTATTTTTCCGGATCTTGCTTTCCAGTTTTTTTGCCTGTTCTTCATCAAACTGTTCCTGGGCCCTTTCAACCAGGGTGGTAATATCCCCCATGCCAAGGATACGCTGCGCCATCCTTTCCGGATAAAACACATCGAGGGTGTCCATTTTTTCCCCGCTACTGATGAATTTGATGGGCTTTTGAACCGTGTATTTGATGGAAAGGGCAGCACCGCCTCTGGTATCGCCGTCCAGTTTGGTGAGTACAACACCGGAAAAATCCAGCCGGTCGTTGAAAGCTTTGGCTGTGTTCACTGCATCTTGTCCCGTCATGCTGTCCACCACAAATAAAATTTCCTGTGGTGTCACTGCATTTTTAATATCAGCGACCTCTGCCATCATGGCTTCATCAATGGCCAGCCGCCCGGCCGTATCTATGATGACTACGTTCTTGTTTTTGCTCCTTGCTTCTTTTACAGCATTCTCGGCAATACTGACCGCACTTTTGTTTTCCGTTTCAATATACACACCCACCCCGATCTGCTCTCCAAGAACTTTTAATTGCTCCATGGCTGCCGGACGGTAAATATCTGCCGCAACAAGCAATGGTGACAACCCTTTTTTGTTTTTCAGGTAGTTTGCCAATTTTGCACTGAAAGTGGTTTTACCGCTACCTTGTAAACCCGAGATGAGTACCACTGCAGGGTTACCTTTCGCATTGAACTGACTCTCTTCTCCGCCCATCAGTTCTGTTAGTTCATCCTGGACTATCTTGGTCATCAATTGCCCAGGGCTGATGGCATTGATCACTTTTTCACCAAGAGCTTTGTCCTTTACTTTATCCGTAAACTCTTTGGCAATTTTATAGTTTACGTCTGCATCTATCAGGGCTCTTCGGATATCTTTTACCGTAGAGGCGATATTGAGTTCAGTAATGCGGGCCTGGCCTTTTAAATTCTTAAAAGCACTTTCTAATTTTTCCTGTAAAGAGTTGAACATGATCCTTACTTATTTCTTTTTCACCAATAAAAAAGTGAACATGATGATGTTCACTTTTACGGATTGCAAAGATAATTAATTAATGAGAGTAAATTTGTTTACATACCTAAGTAAGTTCTTAAAAGCTGGCCTTTTGAGGCGGTCCTTAATTTGGTAATCGCTTTATCTTTTATCTGCCGTACTCTTTCCCTGGTCAGGTTAAATTTTGCACCGATATCTTCCAGGCTCATCGGATGATCCACTCCGATACCAAAGAAATAACAGATCACTTCTT
Organism: Chitinophagales bacterium; assembly: GCA_026936105.1. Taxonomy (GTDB): domain Bacteria; phylum Bacteroidota; class Bacteroidia; order Chitinophagales; family Chitinophagaceae; genus UTBCD1. The sequence goes on along the minus strand of JAIXKI010000035.1, from coordinate 75,795 downwards.
TTTGCCTTTCTGTCAATGCTTTCAAAGACCTGTCAATCTCTGTTTTCAAAGATTCTTTATGATCCAGTTCAGCATCTGTTTTATCGGCATTCGGGTTTTCGAGTACGTCGAGCAGTGTGTTTTCTTCGCCTTCAGCAAGGGGCGTGTCCACGCTGACATGACGGGCGGCGATCCCCAGGGTGGCGGATACTTCTTCCAGGTCAATCTGCAGCACATCTGCCAGTTCTTCAGCAGAAGGCTCCCTTTCAAATTCCTGTTCCAGCTGGGAATAAGCTTTCTGTATGCGGTTGGTCAGGCCCACTTTATTTAATGGAAGCCTTACGATGCGTGACTGTTCCGCCAGGGCTTGTAAAATACTTTGACGGATCCACCATACAGCGTAAGAAATAAATTTAAAACCCCGTGTTTCATCGAAACGCTGTGCCGCTTTTATAAGCCCCAGGTTTCCTTCATTGATCAGGTCGGGAAGGGACAGCCCCTGGTTTTGATATTGCTTGGCCACTGATACAACAAAACGAAGATTGGCTTTGGTCAAACGATCCAAAGCTCTTTGATCGCCCTGTTTGATCATGCTTGCTAATCTAACCTCTTCTTCCGGGGGAATTAATTCGACCTTGCCGATTTCCTGGAGATATTTCTCCAAACTTTGAGATTCACGGTTCGTGATCGACTTCGTGATCTTCAATTGCCTCATGCTCATAGGTATTGGCTTTAAACGGGTTATTTTAAGGGTTAAGGAATACTAAGTTTGGTTGCTTCTATACTCTAAAAATACCCATCACAGTGTCCGTTTTTCTTCAGAAAGTATTGAACTTCAAAGCAATTTAGGAAACATTAGAATATGAGCCAAAAAAACTTTATTAGTTATTTAACGCCCTTTTTTTGATTTTATTTTCTGTTACTTCAGTTCAGGGATAAAAAAGGGAAAAATAAATGCGGAAATATTTTGCTGCTGTCATTTATTCTTTATTATTGCAACCACTGAAGTTTTCAATTTGCGAATTTAAAAAAATGACTAAACAATTATATACCCTGGAATTTCCTGTGCGGTGTTCTCCCTCAATCTTATACGAATTCCTGGCAACGCCGGCAGGCTTGAGCGAGTGGTTCGCGGATAAAGTGGATGAAAGGGATAATGTTTTTTATTTCGGATGGAATGGCGGATACGACAAGGCTGACCTGGTTGAAAAAGAGCTGGATAAATTTGTACGCTTTCACTGGCAGACATCTCCCAAAGAGGAATATTTTGAATTCCGTATCGAAAAATCTGAGATCACCAATCAAACCATCCTGGTGATAAAGGATTTTGCCGAAAAGAAAGAGATCAAAGATCAGAGCCTGCTTTGGGATCATCAGGTCAAAGACCTCTTCCGCAGGCTGGGTAACTGAATAAGAGAATACCTCTCATATTGACTCCTACCTTTATATAAAGGCAGTTCCAAATTTGATAGTTTCCAAACATAATACTTACGGATCCCGGTCAATTTTCGGGTTATCTCTCATATATGTCTTTATTCTTATCGCGTCGGCAATTTCATGGTATTCCGGCGCAGATTTCCTTTGGTTTAAGAATTCAGCCAGGCAGGATATCTTATTAACTTTTACAATTCTGGGCGGGTCATTGGTTATATTGATTTCTGTTATGGTAACCTGTATCAAAAAGATCACGATAGATGAACCAATGAGGACCATCACATTTAAGAATATGATTACCGGACGAAGCAGGACTTATGACTTCGTAGATTTTGACGGATATATTAAGACATATCTGAACCATAAGCATTCTGCCTACGAAACTGCCGGGCTTGTTAAAGATGGGAGGGTGATACGGTATATTGACAGTTTTTGGGTTTCAAATTATGATGAATTGTGCCAGCCGTTACAGGATTTAAATTTTCTTGGCACCTATAAATTCGGGATCTGGAAGCAATTAAAACTCCTTTTTAGAAAGCCTGTGATAGATGGAAAAAAGCCGGTCAGTTGAGTGCCGGGTTTTTTATGGTGAAAGATTGTTATAGAAATGATGAGAATTACCGAAATCAATTTTATTCCGTCATATTTCAATTTTCAGTATCCTGACCCTTTGTTAAAACCGGATCATGCTTTTGCTTCCTGACCGCAACTCCACTTTTGAAAACCTTATTTTTGCCTTACCTCTTAATTATTATAAAGACAGGTGTTTAAAAAATTAGATAAACTCATCATCAAAGCATTTATCGGGCCGTTTGTTGCTACTTTTTTCATTACGCTTTTGGTGCTGGTGATGCAGTTTTTCTGGCTTTATATTGATGATTTTGTTGGGAAAGGCCTGGGTATAGGCGTGGTCATGGAATTCATCTGGTATCAAAGCGCTGTGCTGATACCATTGGCGTTGCCGTTGGCTATCCTGCTCTCCTCATTGATGACTTTTGGTAATCTCGGGGAAAGCTTTGAACTGGTGGCCATCCGTTCTTCGGGAATTTCATTATTGCGGTTTATGCGGCCTCTTTTCGTTCTGACCTTCTTTATTTGTTGCATTGCCTTCCTGTTTTCCAACTACATTATCCCGGTGGCCAATCTGAGGTCAAGAACTCTGCTTGCCGACATAGTTTTTGCCAAACCTGCTTTTGATTTGAAGGAAGGTGTCTTTTACGACAAGATCAGCGGCTTTGCCATCAAAATCGGGAAAAAAGAACCCAATGACAGCGTTATCAGGGAGGTGATCATTTATGAGCAAGGTAATCCGTTACAGGACAATTTTATTGTAGCTCGCAGCGGCATCATGCGGGTGACGGGTGATAAAAGATTTCTGGAGTTCGATCTTAAAGACGGCTGGCGCTATCAGGAGCGGGGCGATCTGGCAGCAAAGACAAATACGGAATATATCAGGGTCGAGTTTAAAGATTATAAAAAGCAGTTTGATCTCAGTTCTTTTCAATTCACCCGTACGGCAGACAGCCTGAATAAGAATAACGAGAGGATGTATAGCATGAGGCAATTGAACGTAGTGATTGATTCATTGAAAAAACAGATCAGGACAATGAAGGAAAGGATAGGCAATGAGATGGTAAGATCAAGCAGGTTTTTAATGTATATGGACAGCAGTTGGAAAGGTGCGGACACAAAGGTTTTCCCTCCCGTAAAAGATTTTGAAGAACTGCTTCCTGATTCAGTAAAACAGGTAGTGGCTGAAAGAGCGATTCCGGGTATCAACTCAATGAAGATCATGCTGAATACAAATACTAATGAGCTGAAAGAAAAACAAAAGGTACTTGACCTTCATGAAATCGAGTGGCACCGGAAGATCTCTTTGTCGCTGGCATGCCTGGTGTTGTTTCTGATCGGAGCGCCATTGGGGTCAATCATTCGCAAAGGGGGCCTCGGTACTCCGTTGGTGTTTGCCATTGCCTTCTTCATGGTGTTTTATTTTTCCAGCAATACCGGAGAAAAATTTGCAAGGGAAGGAAGTATCAGCGCTTTTACAGGCATGTGGATGGCCACTTTTGTTTTGGTTCCGATAGGATTATTTCTTACCTATAAAGCAATGCAGGATTCGCAATTGTTCAACAAGGAGTTTTATTACAGGGCAGCAAAATTTATTGTTTCCCTTTTTCGAAAAAAGGATAAGCCTTCTGCCTGACAGGAGCAGTGATTATTAAGTACCTTCATTATTAACTTTTGTGAATTGGATCCGAGAATTCAAAATGTAAAGGTCCAGCAATGGGTGGCCGGTATTTCAGTGGCTATGCTGATAGTGAAATTCATTGCCTATTATTCCACCCGGTCAGTTACCATACTCACTGATGCACTGGAGAGCATCGTCAATGTTGTATCAGGGTTCATAGGGCTGTACAGTTTGCGTATTGCTGCAAGGCCCAGAGACAAAGACCATCCTTACGGCCATGGAAAAGTAGAATTTATTTCTGCGGCAATAGAAGGAACGCTTATTGGCAGCGCAGGTGTTATCATTTTGTATAAAGCTATTCAGGAACTGATCCATCCTGTTGAATTACGGCAGGTGGATATTGGGATTGTTCTGATCGCCGTCACTGCGGTAGTGAATTTCATTATGGGATATTATTGTCTTTCTTATGGAAAGAAAAACAGCTCTCTGGCTTTGATCGCCAGCGGAAAGCATCTGCAATCGGACACCTGGTCCACTGCCGGAATTATCATCGGCCTTATATTTTTATATATTTCAGGATACAGGTGGATTGATGGCGTGGTAGCCATTCTTTTCGGCAGTTATATTATTTTTACCAGTTACCGCATATTGCGGCGCTCTGTTGCAGGTATTATGGACGAGGCAGATATGGAATTATTGGAACGGGTGGTTCAGGTGCTGAATGCGAACCGCAGGGAAAACTGGATAGACCTTCACAATCTGCGGGTGATCAAATACGGAAGTGTGTTGCATGTGGATTGCCATCTGACCTTTCCCTGGTATTTTACCGTCAGGGAAGCACATCATGAAATAGATGAGTTGGCGAAACTGATCCGGAAAGATTTTGGGGAATCACTTGAATTGTTTGTACATTCAGATGGGTGCATGCCGTTTTCCTGCCGCATTTGTTACAAGGCCCATTGCAAGGAAAGGCAGCATCCTTTTGAAAAAAAGATCACCTGGACACTGGAAAATATTTCTCAAAATAAAAAACACAGCTTAGATTAAGTTATGGTTAAAACGAATACACGCTGGGTCAAAGAACATGAATTTGTTGCTGATCATATGAGCAACAAAATAAAAATTGACGGAGCAGCTAAAAACGGGCATGGCCCCAAAGCTTTATTATTATCGGCCCTGGCAGGCTGCTCAGGGATCGATGTAGTGGAGATATTGAACAAAATGAGAGTTCCGTTTTCTTCACTGGAAATAGAAGTAGAGTCCATGCAGACTGATGACATACCTAAAGTATTCAAGGATATTTTTGTGGCGTATAAAGTGAAGACCGACCATCAGAATGAGATGAAGGTCAGAAAAGCCATTGATCTTTCGCTTGAAAAGTATTGCGGGGTGGCTGCCATGCTGAGAAAGAATTCTCATATTCATTATAAACTTGTCATTGAATCTTAAAACTTAAGGATATCATGCTTTCTAAAAAGGCACAGTATGCATTCAGGGCATTGACGCATCTGGTTGAGAATTATAATAAAGGGCCCGTACTCATTTCGGAGATATCAAAGAAAAAAAAGATTCCTCAGAAATTCCTTGAAAGTATTTTGTTAGGGCTAAAACAACATGATATACTTGAAAGCAAAAAAGGGCGGGGAGGAGGTTACTATTTAAAAGAACATCCTTCCCAAACATATATTGCCACCGTAATGAGAATTGTGGATGGCCCCATTTCTTTGCTGCCTTGTGTAAGCCTCTATTTTTATAAGCGTTGTAAGAATTGTAATGAAAAACGATGCGGATTGCACGATATTATGGAAAATGTAAGGGATGCCACTTTGAACATACTGGAGCGGCGTACACTTCAGGACCTAGTATAGAAAAGGAACTTTTTTTACTTAAATAAAACCCTACTTGTTTGGTAGGGTTTTATTTTTCTGTTACCTTCGAAATTCTTATTGCCGATATCTGGTACCGTGCAGTTGAGATTTATATTTGATTATCAGGATCTTGGCACATGACAACAGGCCACGAAACGTTTTTATATAAACCGGTAATAGCAAAAGTGTTGTTTCAGCCCTCCAACCAACTTTGCTCCGGATCAAATTGATGAATCCGCATCATATTAACATGCGGTATGCAGTCTGTAACATATTAAACCATTAGACCTTATCTTTTTCAGTTAACCTAACCAAACAAATAATGCTGACTCAGGAGCAAATAAAGTTGATCGAAGAGAGTCCTTTGCCTGATGCATTAAAATCAATAGCACAACTATTTCCCGGAGGAGCCAGATTTTCTTCTTCACTGGGCGAGGAAGACCAGGTGATCACGGATGTGATCTGCAGGAATAAAATCGGCATTGAAATCTTCACTCTCGATACCGGCCGATTGTTTTATGAGACCTATGACCTGATCGAAAGGACCAATTCCCGGTATAAGATCAATATCAAAATTTTTTTTCCCGATACTTCAGATGTGGAAACTTTTGTCAATGAAAAAGGCATCAATAGTTTTTATGAATCTGTTGAGAACAGAAAGCAATGTTGTTTTATCCGCAAGGTGAAACCGTTGAGCCGGGCTCTGGCCGGAGCAAAAGTTTGGGTGACGGGATTGAGATCAGCGCAGAGTGAAAACAGAAAAGGTATGCCCATGATCGGATGGGATGAAGAAAGGCAATTATATAAGTTCAACCCTCTCATCAACTGGACCTATGATGAGATGATCGGTTATATCAAAGAGAACAATGTTCCCTGCAACCCTTTACACGAGAAAGGATTTATCAGCATTGGTTGTGCACCCTGCACCCGCGCCATTGAACCGGGAGAAGATCCCAGAGCAGGAAGATGGTGGTGGGAACAATCTCAAAAAGAATGCGGGTTGCATACAGATCATGCTGCTGCAAAAAAATAATGACAACACGATATATGAGTGATCATCGGTTAAATTACCTGGAGCAACTGGAAGCGGAGAGTATTCACATCTTCCGCGAAGCAAGGGCACAGTTTGAAAGGCCTGCACTGCTTTTCAGCGGCGGAAAAGATTCCATAACAATGGTCCATCTTGCCCGGAAAGCATTTGCTCCTTCTGCAATCCCTTTTCCTTTGGTCCATATAGATACGGGGCATAATTTTCCTGAAGCGCTTGAATTCCGTGATGCATTGGTGAAAAAGACCGGCGCCACTTTAATAGTGAGAAAAGTGGAAGACACTATCAGGGAAAGAAAACTCACAGAACCCAAAGGAAAGATCCCGAGCCGCAACTGGCTGCAGGCATACACTTTATTGGATACGATTGAAGAATTGAAATTCGATTGTTGTATCGGAGGCGCCCGCCGTGATGAGGAAAAAGCAAGAGCCAAAGAAAGGATCTTTTCAGTGAGGGATGAGTTCGGGCAATGGAACCCCAAGCTGCAAAGGCCCGAGTTATGGAATATTTACAATGGAAGAATTCATCAAGGAGAAAATGTAAGAGTGTTCCCGATCAGCAACTGGACGGAGCTGGATGTATGGAATTATATTCTGAATGAGAAGATAAAGCTGCCTTCCATTTATTATGCGCATGAGCGGGAAGTGATGGTTCATGAAGGGCAACTGGTGGCCATCAGTGAATTCATTCAGCCGGCAGCAGATGATATCGTATTGACCAAAAAGGTACGCTACCGCACTGTGGGTGATATGACCTGCACGGCTGCTGTGGAATCAGAAGCTGCTTCGACAGAAGAAGTGATCCGCGAGATCATGACAACAAGGATCAGTGAAAGAGGAGAAACCCGCATTGATGATAAAGTGACCGAAGCAGCCATGGAAGACAGAAAAAAGAATGGATATTTTTAAAAAGAAAATCATTTGAAATCAAAGTGGAACTGTTAAGATTCATAACTGCAGGAAGTGTGGATGACGGCAAGAGTACGTTGATAGGCCGGTTGCTTTTTGACAGTAAAAATATTCTGGCCGATCAGATGGAGGCATTGGAAAGATCCACCAAAAACAGGGCGGATGGTTCTGTGGACCTTGCTTTACTTACCGATGGTTTACGTGCAGAAAGAGAACAGGGCATCACGATAGATGTGGCCTACCGTTATTTCACCACGCCTAAAAGAAAATTCATCATTGCCGATGCACCCGGCCATGTGCAATACACCCGCAATATGATCACAGGTGCCAGCAATGCTAACCTGATCATTATTCTCATAGATGCAAGGCAAGGAGTGGTGGAGCAGACACGGCGTCATTCCATTATTGCTTCACTGCTGAAAATACCTCATGTGGTGGTGGCCGTAAATAAAATGGACCTGGTGAACTATTCACAGGATGTATTTCATGATATAGTCATTGAATATAGTGAGATCGCAAAACAACTGGGATTCGGTGATGTGGCATACATTCCTATCAGTGCTCTGAATGGAGATAATGTGGTGGATAGATCCCCGGTTATGGACTGGTATGATGGTAGATCCCTGTTGCAGCATCTTGAGGATATTGAAGTCGGGAGTGATGCCGGTCTTAATCATCCAAGATTCCAGGTTCAGTTTGTAATCCGCCCTCAGACGGAGGATCTGCATGACTACCGTGGTTATGCCGGAAAAGTCATCAGCGGGGTTTATAAAAAAGGAGATAAGGTGCGGGTATTACCGCAGGAGATAGATACCACTATTTCATCTATTGAGGTAAGTGGGAAAGAAGTGGATGAGGCATTTGCCGGCCAGGCAGTTGTTTTTCAGCTTGCAGATGATATTGACATCAGCCGTGGTGACTCTATTGTAAAAACAGATTCACTACCGAAAGTATCTAAAGAATTTGATGTTTTGTTATGCTGGCTGGATGATAAATCTCTTATTTCGGGAAATAAATATTTACTGCAGCACAACAGCCGCCTTGTAAGAGTGATGATCAAACAACTGAATTATAAACTGGACGTAAACACATTGCAACACAGGGAAATGAATGATGAAGTACGGTTAAACGAAATCGTTGCTGCAACGATCCGTTCCATTTCACCATTAGTATATGACAGCTTTTCCGGTCTGAGTGCAAATGGCAATGCTATTCTTATTGATGAAACAAGTAATAACACGGTGGCAGCAGTGATGATCCAATGAACCGTTGCGATCATTCTATATGAATTGTATTTTTTGTACTTAGTGAGACCAAAAAAATTTTATTCGGTAAAAGGCCTTTCATGATTGAGCAGAAAAAAATAATAAAAATATTTACGGAAGAAACCGCTGCTGAAGAGAATCAGAAGGATCTTATTGCGAAAAGGCGAAGGTACAGATACTTTTTCTGGTTTGGATTGATCGCACTCATTGTCACGACAGTTTATTTCGCCCTGGCTTTTGGCAATTCATCTTCATTTGCAGAATCATTCAAAGAGAATAGTCACATTTTTTACTGGATGCTGTTCGTGGGCTTTGTGGCAGAACTGGTGGCCGGTTCCATGGGAATGGGTTACGGAGTGATCTGCACTACTGTATTATTGATCATGAATATACCATTACCTGTCATCAGCGCCAGCATTCACTCCGCAGAATCATTTACCAGCGCTGCAAGCAGCATCAGCCATTTTAAACTTGGAAACGTAAATAAAAAATTGATCCGCATGCTGGCATTGCCGGCCATACTGGGTGCAGTAGCCGGCGCCTTATTGCTGACCTATGTCGGCAAAGAATATGCAGGCATGGCAAGGCCGGTGATTGCAGTTTATACCATGTATCTCGGCATGCAGATATTGAGAAATGCATTTATAAAAAAAAGAACTTCGTCATTCAAAAAGAAGATCAACATTCCTGCCCTGGGCTTTGCCGGTGGTTTTATTGATTCCTTTGGCGGCGGCGGATGGGGACCTTTGGTAACAGGTACCTTCATTAAAAACGGAAGAACGCCGCGTTATGTCGTTGGCAGCTCGGTTGTTTCAAAATTCTTTTTGACTTTTGCCAGCGCCATCACTTTTATTTTTACGATCGGCATCCATCACTGGAATATCGTGGCCGGTTTACTGATCGGTGGTATAGTGGCTGCTCCGTTTTCTGCCATGCTCGTTTCAAGGCTTCCGGTCAAAAAAATGTTTTTCCTTGTAGGCTCATTGGTGATCATCATGGGAATGATCTCAATTTATAAAACAATCTTCCTGTAGCTTATTTCATTTTCCACTTCTGAAGCTGGCGGATGACCGCTTTCAGATCTTTTGGAAGCGGAGCTTCCAGAAATACCTCTTTCTGATTAGGGTCTGTAAAACTCAACTGAAAAGCATGCAGGGCCAGTCTGTTGAGTATAGGTCTTTCTTCTTCCTCATTTTTCGAAAGTTTGAACTGATGTTTGATAGAAGATAAAAAGACAGGTTTGCCATCACCATAAAGAGGGTCACAGGCTATCGGATGTCCAATGCTTGTTGAATGGACACGGATCTGGTGTGTGCGGCCGGTATGGATACGGAACTGAACCCATGAATAGGCCCCGAAATCATAAAGCACTTCATAATCGGTTCTTGATTCTTTTCCCCGTCCGACCTCCGTGCGGGCTTTTTTATAAATGACCATCGTTCCGTTTTTTGATGGGTGCTCGGCTATCGGAGCATCAATGGTTCCTTTTTTATTGATCAAAGATCCGATCGTTAATCCAAGGTATATCTTCCTCGCCTTTCTTTCTTCGAAGGCTTGCGAAAGATACTGATGGGATGTTTCGTTTTTTGAAAAAATGATGATGCCGCTGGTCTCACGATCCAGGCGATGGACCGTGAATATATCACCGTATTTTTCTTTCAATAAAAATTTTAAAGAGATATCTTCTCCTTTCCTGTCGGGGATGGATAAAAGTCCCGAAGGCTTATTTAAGGCGATCCAGTTATCTGTTTCAGCAATGATGAATTCCTGCAGTCTCATTTTCCTTTTCCAAAATATTTCAGGTCCCTGATCTCTTTTTCCGTGAGGAAACGCCATTTACCACGTTCAATATTTTTCTTGGTGAGGCCGGCAAAGATGACCCGATCCAGGTTTTTTACATTGTACCCGAGGTGCTCAAAAATTCGCCTTACGATCCGGTTGCGTCCACTGTGGATCTCTATCCCTATCTGTGTTTTGTCTTTACTGTCTGCATACGCCAGTGAATCAACCGAAACAATACCATCTTCCAGGGTGACACCTTTTAAAATATGATCAAAGTCTTTTCTTTCCAAAGGACGGTCGAGAGTGATGTGATAAACTTTTCTGATCTCATAACTCGGATGGGTCAGTTTCTGAGAGAGTTCGCCATCATTGGTCAGCAACAGCAGCCCTGAAGTGTTCCGGTCAAGTCTGCCCACAGGATAAACCCTTTCCGTTGTAGCTCGACGAATCAGGTCCAGTACTGTTTTTCTTCCCTGCGGATCGCTTGAGGTAGTTATATAATCTTTGGGTTTGTTCAGCAGTATGTAAACAAGGTTTCTAACCGGGAAGATCTTTTTGCCATTCACTTTTACTTCGTCTTTTGCAGAAACTTTATGCCCCGGTTCTGTTATCAGTTCTCCATTCACTTTCACTTTTCCCAGCTTTACGATTTCTGCCGCATCCCTGCGTGAGCTGATGCCGCAATGCGCCATGTATTTGTTGAGCGGCATGATCGGGCTGAGGGTTGACGAATGCTGGTTACCTGTTTTTTGCCGGCCTCTTCCTCCGGAATCATCTTTCCCTGTTTGCTTATCCGGAAGGATTGAACCTTCTCCTCTTTTTTTTCTTTCAAAGTATTCTTTTCTTTCTTTTTTCCATTCACGTTTTTCTTTACGGAATTCTTCTTTTCGGGCAGCGTTACTTTTCTTTTCTGCAAACTTGTTGAAGTAAGTTGATTTACCCGGTTTAGGGGCTGAAGCTCTTTTTCTCATGTTAGATTATATGCTGTTTTTCAACAGTAATTAGATGAATCGGGTTCAGATGTTTTATTTATTTGCCAATTGACCGCAGGCAGCGTCAATGTCTTTTCCCCTGCTGCGCCGCAATCTTGCATTCACTCTGTGTTTTTCAAGATAAGAGATGAATGCCTGTACTTTTTCTTCTTCAGGCTTTTCGAACCTGGCCTGATCTATCGGATTGTATTCAATGATATTTATCAGATCAGCAGGAACCTGGCGATAAATTTTGATCAGGTCATCTGCATCTTTTAAAGAATCGTTGAGGTCTTTAAAAAGAATATATTCAAAAGTGATCTCATTTTTTGTTTGCATATAAAAATAATTCAACGCATCCACCAAAGAGCGAAGATCGTTGGTGTCATTGATCGGCATGATCTCACTTCTTTTTTTATCGTTGGCAGCATGAAGCGATACGGCCAGTTTGAATTTCACTTTATCATCCCCCAGTTGCCTGATCTGTTTTACCAGGCCTGCAGTAGAGACTGTAATTCTTCTCGGGCTCATTCCAAATCCGTCGGGTGAAGTAATGCGTTCAATGGCTTTCAGAAAATGTTTATAGTTCAGCAAAGGCTCCCCCATGCCCATGAAAACGATGTTGCTTAATTTCTTTCCGTAAATCTTTTCGCATTGCCGGTTGATCAGCATTACTTCATCGTATATCTCATCAAAGGTCAGGTTGCGTATGCGACCCAGAAAACCGGTGGCACAAAATTTACAACCCACCGCACATCCGATCTGTGAAGAAACACATGCGGTATATCTGTGCGCTGAAGGGATCAGCACTCCTTCTACCGCAAGGCCATCGTGGGTTTTAAAACGGCTTTTTACTGTTCCGTCAGCAGAATATTGTGTCGCATCTATTGATAGTGCAGGTAAGGAAAAATCTTCTTTCAGTTTGTTACGCAAATCTTTGCCCAGGTTAGTCATGGCATCTATGCACGAGGCGCTTTTTTGCCATAGCCATTCATAAACCTGTTTTGCACGGAATTTTTTTTCACCGATCGTTTCAAAATACTGCTCCAACTCCGGTAAGCTCAAATGCCTGATATTTTTCTGCTCTGTCCTGACCATTCTGCAAAGATACAATTAGCTGTCCTGAGAAGTGGATAACCGGGATGAAATTGTTTTACCTTAACTTACCTGTAACTTGCAAGGAATAAATCAGGTAAATGAAAACGGCATATGTAATTGATTGTATCCGGACCCCGGTAGGGAAATATGGCGGGTCCTTGTCTTCAGTGCGTCCGGACGATCTGTTGGCATTGGTGATCAAAGAATTATTGAAAAGAAACCCGTCTATTGATGTGAATTCGATAGAAGATGTGATAGCAGGAGCAGCAAACCAGTCTGGTGAAGATAATCGTAATGTGGCGAGGATGGCAGCGCTTCTTGCGGGTCTGCCCGTCTCAGTTCCGGGAGTAACGGTGAACAGGCTTTGTGCATCCGGGCTTGAAGCTATAATAGATGGCGCCCGGCAAATAATGTGTGGTGATGCAGACCTGATCATTGCATCGGGAGTTGAGAGTATGACAAGAGCGCCTTACGTGATTCCAAAATCATCATCCGCTTTTCAAAGGCATGCAGAGATCTATGATACTACGCTGGGTTGGCGGTTCACGAATGAAAAACTGGCAGAAATGCATCACCCTTTCAGTATGGGGGAAACGGCAGAGAATGTGGCAAAGAAATGGAAGATATCAAGGCAGGAGCAAGATGCATTTGCCTTATCATCCCAGCAAAAATATTTTAAAGCTTTGGATGAGGGTAAATGGAAAGATGAAATTGTTCCTGTAGAGATAACTTCCGGGAAAAATGAAAAATCAATTTTTGATACGGATGAACATCCCAGAAAAACCACTAAGGAAAAACTGGCTTCATTGAAGCCTGCTTTTGCCAAAGATGGGACTGTGACCGCAGGAAATTCTTCCGGAATTAATGACGGGGCAGCAGCCATGTTGCTGGCCAGTGAAGATGCTATAAAAAAATATCAATTGCGGCCTATGGCGAAAGTGATTTCGATGGCAGCAGCAGGAGTAGGCCCTGCGATAATGGGGATCGGCCCGGTGCCCGCCACACAAAAAGCATTGAAAAGGGCGAAAATCAAAAAGGCTGACCTTGACATTATTGAATTGAATGAAGCTTTCGCTTCTCAATCTATTGCCTGCATTAGGGAATTAGAGCTGGATCAGAATAAGATCAATGTAAATGGCGGAGCTATTGCAATCGGGCATCCGCTTGGTTGCAGCGGCACACGCATTTCCACAACGCTTCTTCATGAAATGAAAAGAAGAGGAAGTCATTATGGATTAGCTACCATGTGTGTGGGAGTGGGGCAGGGGGTTTCAGTAATCTACGAAAATGCCTGAAGAAGTTCCCTTTCAGAACTGATAACTGCTGGCCATTTCATTTTGAGAAATTGTTTCCTGCTCTCCGGTTGAAATATTTTTAATAGTGCAGGTATTTTCTTCAATTTCTTTACTGCCGATAATGATGATAAACGGGATCTTCTTTCTTTCAGCGTATTTGAACTGCTTGTCAAATTTTGAGTTTTCATGATAAAGCTCACAACGTACGCCCCTGTGGCGCAACTGCTGCATTAAGCTGAATGACACTTTGCTTTCTTCATCACCAAGATTAAAAAACAAGACCTGTGTGCTGATCTGGAGGCTTTCCGGAAAGAGATCCAGCTCTTCCATCACATCATAGATGCGGTCAACGCCAAAAGAAATTCCTGTGCCCGGTATATCGGGTACGCCAAACAAACCGGTCAGGTCATCATAACGTCCGCCACCTCCTATGCTGCCAATGTTTACGTCTTTTGCCTTTACTTCAAAGATGATCCCGGTATAATAGTTCAGTCCGCGGGCAAGAGTGAGGTCGATCACAAGTCTTGTACCTCCATCCAGATATTCCAGTTCTTCTACCCCTTTTGTCATATTGTCCGTATCATTTAAAAGGGATTTTATTTTAGAAAGCTTTTCTGCGTTTGTTCCTGAAACAGAAAGATAGTTTTCAATAACCGTTGTTTGTTGCCGTGTAAATCCTTTTTTATTTAATTCTTCTTTTACTTTTTCAAGACCGATCTTATCCAGTTTATCAATGGTAATAGCAATATCATTCATCTTTTCCGCCCCGCCGCATTGTTCTGCCAATGCCGATAATATTTTTCTGTGATTAATCCTGAGCTCATAATTTCGAATGCCTAACAGGGAAAATACATCATGGTAAATATTCGCCAGTTCCAGTTCATGGAGCAGGGATCTGCTTCCCACCACGTCGGCGTCACATTGGTAAAATTCACGATATCGTCCTTTCTGCGGGCGGTCGGCCCTCCATACAGGCTGTATCTGGTATCTTTTGAAAGGAAAGATCAGTTGTTTGTGATTCATTGCCACAAACCGTGCAAAAGGAATGGTAAGATCATATTTCAACGCTCTTTCTGTAATGCCTTTTGAGTTTTTCCCCTGTAAAATGTTTTCGAAGTCTTTTCTTGCCTGTTCGTGCTTTGCCGGATTGTCCAGCCCGTTATTCAGAATTTTAAAAATGAGTTTATCACCTTCTTCGCCATATTTGCCCATGAGGGTTTCCAGGTTTTCCAGGGCCGGTGTTTCCAGAGGTTGAAATCCATAGCTCTCAAATACGGTCCGGATCGTATTGAGAATATAATTTCTTTTACGAACTACTTCCGGTCCGAAATCGCGGGTTCCTTGTGGCAAAGATGGCTGGGTCATGATTATTCAGAGGTCAAAAAAGAATTGATGATGAAATCAGCATTATTTAGAAAGGTTTTTTATAATGGATCGTTAGTTCCTGCCAAATATCGTTCAATAAGCTTATTGCAGGCTTTATCAATCAGTTCAAATACCCGGTGATAATCTCTTTCTGAACCAAAGTAGGGATCGGGAATGCTTCTGTTTTCTCCCGGATATAATTCGTTCATCAGCAGATCCACCTTTGATTCATTCCAAAGGTCTGAGCTGATCATTTTCACATCTTCATAATTCGAATCGTCCATCACGTAAATGAAATCGAAGTTCAGCATATCTTCTTTCCGGAACTGCCGGCACCTTTTCCCGCTGATGTTGATTCCATTCATCGCAGCAATCTTTCTGCTCAGGGGGTGCGGAGGCTTCCCTATTTCCCAGGAACCGGTAGCGGCGCTTTCCACCTGCCAATTGAGTCCCGCTTGTTGTGCTTTGTATTGTAATATGCCTTCAGCCAAAGGGCTTCTGCAAATATTTCCGAGACAGACCATCAGAAACTTCATGTCGTCAAAGTTCTGATAAATTAAAGAATTTACAGTTGTTCGGGGAAATTATTTGTTACGTAATAGCACTTATGGAATCATTTGTTGACTGCATCTCATTAGTGAGCCATGTAATTATGGACAAACGGAAATCAAAGAATTCTTGTCCATTTTTTTAACCTGATAAAAAAGCATTGGCGTTTATACAGTTTGAGGTATAATAGTCAACAAAATGTTATAAATTGCCAGCCTCGAAAAAATGGAGATGTTCGAAGATTACGAAAAGAAAAAAAGAAAGCAGATCGTATTGATGAAATCTCTGCTGGATTATGGTATGGGCGTGATCTTCCTGCTTGCCGGCATTTTCTTCCTTTTTGGCGATAAACTGAATATTCAGATTGGCGACAAATTCAATACAGGATTTGAAAAGTTTTTTGGCGGTATGTGTATTGCCTATGCGGCATGGCGTATTTATCGTGGATATAAAAAAAATTATTTCAGATGAAAAAGGTCATGATCCGCAGACATACAGCATTGTTCTTTTCGCTGTTATTTCTGCTGCAGGTTTCATTTTCGGGATGTGAATCCTATGATGAGCAGCAAGCTAAATTAAAAGACACTCCTGACAGGGGTACTATTTATGTGAGTGCAGATGAGTCGTTTAAGCCGATCATTGATTCAGAGGTACAGGTGTATGAATCACAGCATCCCGATACCCGGATCATTGTCAACTATAAACCTGAGGCTGAGTGTTTGAAGGATATGGCAGTGGATAGTGTACGTATGATCATTGTCACCCGGGGATACACTAAGCCTGAGGAGAATTTTATGGTGGACTCAATGAATCTGGCACCCGAAAAAATGGTGGTAGCTTATGATGCCATAGCTGTGATCATTAATCCGCGTATGACAGATTCGCTCTTTTCCATGGATGAGATCAGGCAGATACTGACAGGTACTTATACGAAGGACCTGGTGCCGGTATTTGACAATACAAAGGAGACCAGTACCATAAGGTTTGTCATTGATTCTGTTTTACATGGTCAGTCTTTAACTCCCAAAGCAATGGCAGCTCAGTCAAGCCCGGGAGTTATAGATTATATTTCGAAAAATGCCAACGCAATCGGCTTTATTGGCGTCAGTTGGGTAGGAAACAGAGAAGATACCATGCAGAACAGTTTTTTAAGAAAAGTTAAAATGGCACAACTTGAGAGTACAGATATACCTGGAAATTATATTTTGCCGGTTCAGGCGAATATTTATCTGCACCGCTATCCTATGATCCGTGATGTTACTTATATCTTAAAAGAAAATTACAGGGGACTTGGGCACGGTTTTGCGAATTTCTTAAGTGGAGAAAAAGGACAGTTGATATTTAAAAGAGCTTATCTGGTGCCGGCAAAACTTGATTTTTCAATTAGAGCTGCCCGTTTGAATGAGTAAACAAAACAATTATATTTACACCTTTTAAAAACGCAAATTGAAATATGAAGAAAATTCTAATTACCTGCTTAAGTGTGATGGTGTTTTTCGCCGGCGCTTTAAAGGCCCAAACGATCCAGAATGGCATTAACTTTCTGTATGAGGAAAGATACCAGAGTGCCAAAGCTGTATTTGATAAGTTATTGGAAGTAAATCCCAATAATATTGAAGCGACATATTGGCTTGGCCAGACATACATTGCCATGAAGGATGTGCCTGCTGCACGCCAGTTATACGAGAAAGCACTGGCCGCAAGCGCTAATGCACCTCTGCTGATCGTAGGGATGGGCCATGTGGAACTGTTGGAAAACAAAACAGCAGATGCACGCCAGCGCTTTGAAGCAGCGATCACAATGACGCATAAGAGAAAAGGCGATGACCCGGATATTCTGAATGCAGTGGGTCGTGCCAATGTTGATGCAAAATCAGGAGATCTGGCTTATGCCATTCAGAAATTAGAAGATGCTTCAAAAAGAGATTCTAAGAATCCTGATATTTTTCTGAACCTGGGTAATGCATACCGTAAGGCAAGGCCGGGTGAGAATGGAGGATTGGCTTATCAGAATTATAAGCAGGCCATTGCAGTGGACCCGGATTTCGCAATAGCTTATTACCGTATCGCTAAATTGTTTGAAACCCAGCAAAACTGGGAATTATATACTGAGAACCTGGATCAGGCAGTAGCAAAAGACCCGGGCTTTGGTCCTGCATATTATGACCTCTATTATTATTATCTGGGTAAGATCGATCCTGCGACAGGTAAAATTGATTTTACCAAAGCAGACGAATATGCAAAGAAATTTATTGCCAACACGGATCCGGATGTTCAGAATGATTACCTGAGAGCGCAGACGTTGTGGGCTCAGAAAAATTATGACGAGGCCATAAATGTTGCAAAAGGAATCATCAGCAAGGCAGGTGATAAGACCAGGCCGAGAACATACAAGCTGCTGGCTTATTCTTATGAAGGAAAAGGAGATACGGCACAGGCCAAGACATATATAGATGAATATTTTGCCAAAGAAGATAAAGACAATATCGTTCCTCCCGATTATGTACTGAAAGCCGATATTTATTCGGGTACTCCGGGAGTGAGTCCTGATGATGTCGTAAAAACTTTTATGGAAGCTGTCAGCGCAGATACGATACTTCAGGAAAAAATTGATATGCTGAAGAAAGGGGCTGCTTTATTCAAGGCTAAGAAGCAATATGTGCAGGAAGCGAAGATGGAGCAGGCAATTGTGGATATAAAGCCCAATCCCACCCTCTTTGATATGTTCAGCGTGGGCCTCTCTTATTATCTGGCTGGCATGTATGACACTTCAAGGAATATATTTTTAGTCATACAGAAGAAATATCCGGATGAGGTTTATGGATATGAGATGGCCTGGAATAACAGCCGGGTGATTGATTCTACCAAAAAGGACAGCATTGCAGTTCCTGATGCAATAAAACTTTTTCAATTTGCACAAAAGGACACAGCTAAGTATAAAAGCCAATATCTGAATAGTGCAGGATTTTTAGCTACCTATTATGCAAATGATGCAAAAGACGCCGCATCAGCCCTTGATTATATTAATAAAATGCTGGAAGTGGATCCATCTAATGCTAACCTGAATGATATTAAAATTCAGCTGGAAAATACACTGAAAAAGCAACCTCCCTCAAATCCTAAAAGTGCAACCGGTGGTACTGCTCTGAACAAATCTGCACCGAATGGAACGAGGCAGTGAATTCCTCCTGAACAGGAATATATTCTTAAAAAATCCTCCTTTACAGACACGGAGGATTTTTTTTTTGATATTTATCAGTAGAATCTTGAGATAATTTCTTCGGTTTTTTGATGTTACACCCTTAATTTCGCAACTCATTTGAAAGGGCTTATGATCTACCTTCTTCAGGAAGAATTATCTAAAAAAGTCGCAGATGTAAGTGAGGCTGCCAGTTATCTGCCCATAGGAATTCAGATTGTATGTGCCGTAGGTTTGGTGGCTCTTCTGATGCTGGTAACACATCTTCTAGGTCCCAAAAGAAAAACGGCAGATAAACTTCAGAGTTTTACCAGCGGAATTGAAAGTCATGGCGATGCCCGTCAGCCTGTAGCTATAAAATATTTCCTGGTAGCCATATTATTTGTTTTGTTTGATGTGGAAGTGATATTCTTTTATCCCTATGCCGTGAATTTTAAAGGCCTGGGATGGAGTGGTTTTTGGGCTGTGCTTCTTTTTGTAGGTTTTTTCCTTTGCGGATTTATCTACATCATTAAAAAAGGAGCCTTAAAGTGGGAAGAGTGACAAATTCAAAATTAAAAAATTCAAAAGTGAAAATGAAAAATGGTAATGGCTTTTGAATTTTGACTTTAAACTTTTTTATGCCGCGTCCTGTATCATACAATGTAAAAGTAAAACCGCTGGAATCCGATATCAGTATGGCGGAAATGCCTGAAGGCCATATGGGCGAAGGCTTCTTCGCCACCTCTTTTGATAAAGTGATCGGTCTGGCAAGAAAAAATTCTATCTGGCCTTTACCGTTTGCCACTTCTTGTTGCGGTATCGAGTTCATGGCCACAATGGGTGCTCACTACGATCTTGGAAGATTCGGCGCAGAGCGGGTTGGCTTTTCTCCGCGCCAATGCGACCTGTTGATGATCATGGGGACCATTGCCAAAAAAATGGGGCCCGTGGTAAAACAGGTTTATTTGCAGATGGCCGAACCAAGATGGGTTATTGCTGTAGGCGCCTGTGCCAGCAGCGGAGGGATATTTGATACCTACAGTGTATTGCAGGGAATAGACCAGATCATTCCCGTGGATGTATATGTCCCGGGTTGTGCACCAAGGCCCGAAGCTATTTTGGATGGCTTCATGAGAATACAGGACCTGGTAGGAAAAGAAAGTTTAAGAAGAAGGCACACCGAAAAGTATAAGAAGTTGCTGGAGAGTTATGGAATTCAATAGGCAGGATGGTTTGATGGTTTAATTGTTGGATTGATAAAAGTTAAGCCACCGGATAATCAAACGGTTTAAAAATGTTGACAAACGAAATAGTAAAACAGAAACTGGTCGAAAAGTTTGCGGAGCAGGTTACAAATTTTGGAGAGCCTTATGGGCTCCTCACTTTTGAAGCACCCAAAGAAATGAATCTAAAGGTGCTTAATTTTTTATATGATGATGAGCGGTTGAAGTTCCGCTTTCTGACCGATATCTGTGCCGTGCATTACCCCGATCAGAAGGGGAGGGAATTAGCGGTAGTATATCATTTGCACAACATGCAGGATAATATCCGGGTGCGTTTCAAAGTGTTTACAGATATAGAGAAGCCTGATGTTTATACAGCAACAGGACTGTTTTCTGCTGCCAACTGGATGGAAAGGGAAACCTATGATTTTTATGGCGTGAAATTTACCGGCCATCCGAATATGAAGAGGATATTGAATGTGGAAGAAATGGATTATTTCCCGTTGAGAAAAGAATACCCGTTGGAAGATCAGGCAAGAATTGATAAAGATGATGAGATGTTCGGGAGAGAATAAATTTTTATTAACCGAAATATTCTAAAGCCTCCGCTATATACGGAGTAGTTTGAAGAAATCATGACGGAACAACATATAAAATTACCGGAAGGAAGCATTGAAAAAACAACGACTACGTTGAACCTGGGGCCTACGCATCCGGCTACACATGGTGTATTTCAGAATATCCTGGAGCTGGACGGTGAGCGAGTTGTTTCCGCCGAGCAGACAGTGGGTTATATTCACCGGGCCTTTGAAAAGATAGCAGAGCGGAGAACGTTATACCAGATCACTCCGCTGACTGACCGTTTGAATTACTGTTCTCCTCCGCTCAACAATATGGGCTGGCACATGACCTGCGAAAAACTTTTGGGATTAAAAATTCCCAAACGTGTGGACTATCTGCGGGTGATCATTATGGAGCTGGCCAGAATTTCCGATCATCTTATTTGCAATTCTATCGTTGGTGTGGATGCAGGTGCTTATACCGGTTTTTTGTATGTGATGCAATATCGGGAACTGATCTATGAAATTTATGAAGAGGTTTGTGGGGCACGGTTGACCACCAACATCGGAAGAATAGGAGGGTTTGAACGAAACTTCAATGACATTGCCTTTCAGAAACTGGAAAAATTTCTCAAAGAATATCCGGGAGTATTGAAAGAATTTGAAAACCTTTTTCAGCGCAACCGCATTTTTATGGAGCGTACTATGGGTACCGGTGCTATCAGTGCGGAAAGGGCGCTGAATTACGGTTTCACCGGCCCGAACCTCCGTGCCGCCGGGGTGGATTATGATGTCAGGGTTCATGCTCCGTACAGCAGCTACGAAGATTTTGATTTCTCCATTCCTGTGGGCACTACCGGTGATAATTATGACCGCTGGCTGGTGCGCAACCAGGAAATGTGGCAAAGTCTCCGCATCATTGAGCAGGCATATCAAAAAGTTCAGGAATTTAAAGGAGCAGAGGCAGAAGTGTATCACGCGGATGCTCCTGAATACTATCTGCCGCCGAAAGAGCTGGTATATACCAGGATGGAACCTATGATCTGGCATTTCAAAATCATCATGGGAGAGATCAATATGCCGGTGGGTGAAGTATATCATTCAGTGGAAGCAGGAAACGGGGAATTGGGATTCTATCTGATCAGTGACGGAGGCAGAACCCCTTACCGGTTGCATTTCCGGAGGCCTTGTTTTATTTATTACCAGGCTTTTGAAGAACTGATCAAAGGAAGTATGCTGAGTGATGCGATCATTACCATGAGTAGCCTGAACCTGATAGCGGGAGAAATGGATGCTTAAATATTAAAAACAGAAAATCAATAATGCTTTTGACTTTTGCATTTTGATTTTTGACTTTTAAAATTGATATGATACAATTTTCTGAAGAGAAATTAAAACAGGTTGAGAAGATCATTGCACGCTATCCCGAAGGGAAGCAGAAAAGCGCTTTGCTTCCTGTTTTACATCTGGCACAGCAGGAATTCGGAGGATGGCTCAGCCCCGAAACGATGGATTATGTGGCGTCATTGCTTGGACTTCTGACGATCGAAGTGTATGAAGTGGCTACTTTTTACAGCATGTACAATCTGAAACCGGTGGGTAAATATGTTTTTGAAGTGTGCCAGACCGGCCCCTGCATTACAAGAGGAAGTGATGACATCATAAAATATATCGGAGAAAGATTGGGAATAAAGCCGGGAGAGACCACTCCCGATGGTTTGTTTACTTTAAAAACAGCAGAGTGTCTGGGCGCCTGCGGCTATGCGCCCATGATGCAGATGGGAAAAGGTTATAAAGAACATCTGACCAAAGAAAAAGTAGATGAGATCATTGAGGAGTGCAGAAGAAGTGCCGCCATAAATAATTAAAAAGAAGAATAACGAACGGGGAAAGGAACATGGGCAGAAAACTTTTATTGGATAAGGTCGGGATCGTAGGGATCCGTAGTTATGATGTGTACCGGAAGAACGGTGGTTATTCATCAGTGGAGAAAGTATTGAAAACAATGAGTCCTGATGATGTGACCAATGAAGTGAAGAAAAGCGGCCTGAGAGGAAGAGGCGGTGCCGGATTTCCTACAGGAATGAAATGGGGCTTTCTGGCAAAACCGGAAGGAGTACCCCGTTACCTCGTTTGCAACGCAGATGAAAGCGAACCGGGAACTTTCAAAGACCGCTACCTGATGGAGCACATTCCTCATTTGCTGATTGAGGGGCTGATCGTTTCATCTTATGCAGTAGGGAGCAACCGGACATACATCTACATCCGCGGCGAGTTCGGATGGATCGTGGATATCCTGGAACAGGCCATTGCCGAAGCAAAAAATAACGGTTGGCTGGGAAAAAATATTTTAGGTAGCGGGTTCGATTGCGAGGTCTATGTTCATCCCGGCGCCGGCGCTTATATATGCGGAGAAGAAACAGCACTGCTGGAATCGCTGGAAGGCAAAAGAGGAAATCCGAGGATCAAACCGCCATTCCCTGCAGTAAAAGGTTTGTATGGTTGTCCAACTGTAGTGAATAATGTGGAAACACTTTCTACGGTTGTCCCGATCATCAATATGGGCGGCGATGAATATGCAAAGTACGGAACGGGGAAATCAACCGGAACTAAACTGATCTCAGCCTGCGGCAATATCAATAAGCCGGGTGTGTATGAGATTGAGATGAATATTTCTGTAGAAGAATTTATTTACAGTGATGAATATTGCGGAGGGATCGCTAACGGAAAAAGGTTGAAAGCCTGTGTACCGGGAGGTTCATCAGTTCCTGTTTTGCCTGCTTATCTTTTACTGAAGACTGCAAAAGGCGAAACGAGAATGATGACTTATGAGAGCCTATCTGACGGAGGTTTTCAAACCGGCAGTATGTTAGGCAGCGGAGGATTCATTGTGTATGACGAGGATCAGTGCATTGTTAGAAACACCTATTCATTTTCCCGGTTTTACCGTCATGAAAGTTGCGGGCAATGTTCGCCTTGCCGCGAAGGGACATTCTGGATGGAAAAGATATTATGGAATCTGGAACATGGAAAAGGGAAGATGAAAGACATTGACCTCTTGTGGAGTGTTCAGGGAAATATTGAAGGCAACACGATCTGTCCTTTGGGTGATGCAGCAGCCTGGCCGGTGGCAGCGGCCATCAGGCATTTCAGGGATGAATTTGAATGGCATGTCACTCATCCCGAGGAAGCACAAAGAAGGAATTACGGATTGGCGGGGTATGCCGAGCCACTAAAGGCCGGAGTTTGATTGAAAGTAAAAAGTCAAAATGAAGAAAAATGAATTGGAGGCTTTTGAATTTCAGGAAGGCGACAAACCTTATAATATCAGGCATAGGTGTTATTATTTCGCTAAAGAGGTAGTGTTATTCGTAAAAGAGAGTAAGTGCGATAAAGTTTATAGTTCTTTATTTGATCAGCTGATCAGAAGTGCGACGTCGATCGGTGCAAATATGGTGAAAGGCAGGGCGGGAAGTTCACGAAAAGATTGGGAAAAATTTCTGGTGATATCCTTAAAATCTGCAAGCGAAACAAAGTATTGACTTTGCCTGATAAGGCGCACATTGGATTTGAACAAAGAAAGAATAGCAAAACTGTTAAATAAAGCTGAACAGATCTCAAACATCATAGCAAGGGTTATTATTAATTCAGGAAAGGATGTTTAGATTTTTGACTTTTTACTTTTGACTTTATTTTTAAACCTCCTGTTTGAGGAGTTAAAATAACTTATGTCAGAACAGAAATTTTTTAAAGTAACCATTGATAACATCACGACTGAAGTGGAGCCGGGCACAACGATCCTGCAGGCTGCACGGAAGATCGGCGGGGACATTGTGCCTCCTGCCATGTGTTATTATTCTACATTAAAAGACAGCGGCGGTAAATGCCGCACCTGCCTGGTGAAAGTGGCACAGGGATCTGCGGCAGATCCGAGGCCTGTACCCAAACTGGTTGCCAGTTGCAGAACGGCCGTAATGGATGGAATGGTTGTTGAAAATATTACCAATCAGCAGGTGCTGGAAGCAAGAGATGGTGTTGTGGAGTTCTTACTTATCAATCATCCATTGGATTGCCCTGTATGCGACCAGGCCGGAGAATGTAATCTTCAGGATCTGAGTTATGGCCATGGTGATGATAAATCAAGATTTGAGTTTGTAAAAAGAACGTTTGAACCTGAAGATATCGGGCCGCATATTCAGTTGCACATGAACCGCTGCATCATGTGTTACCGCTGTACTTATGTTGCCGATCAATTGACTGAGGAAAGGCTGCATGGTGTGTTGGATCGTGGCGACCGTTCCAGAATCTCCACCTATATCTCCAAAGCCATAGACAATGATTTTTCAGGAAATATGATAGATGTTTGCCCGGTGGGTGCTTTGACGGATAAAACATTCCGTTTCAAAAACCGTGTATGGTTCACCAGGCCTATGGATGCACACAGGGAATGTTCTAAATGTGCCGGAAAAGTTCATCTGTGGATGAGAGGCGATGAAGTGTTCCGGGTGACAGGAAGAAAAGACCAATGGGGCGAAGTGCATGATTGGATCTGCAACGAATGCCGCTATGATAAAAAGAAAGTAAGTGACTGGATAATTGAGGGCCCGGCTAAGATGAGCCGTCATTCGGTGATTTCGGTAAACAAATATTATGGCTTGAAAAAGCCTAAAGACTTTTTACCGGAAGTGATGGGCGGACGGGATCCGAAGATGCTGATGAATATTCATGATGTGAGTGGTGTGAATGACCCGGATATTGATCTGAGTGCTATCAATGGCCCGGCGACATCAAAAACATTTGAAAAGAAAGATTCTTAATAAAAGCGAAAATGCATTTATTATCTATTGATTGGTGGTTCCTTCTCGAAAAACTGGTGTTGATCATGGTGATCATTTCATTGTCACTTGTCATTGCCATGTACACTACCTATGCGGAAAGAAAAGTGGCTGCCTGGCTTCAGGACCGCCGGGGCCCCAACAGGGCAGGACCCTGGGGCATCCTTCAGCCTTTGGCCGATGGAGGAAAACTATTCTTTAAGGAAGAGATTATTCCCCTGGTGTCTTCCAAATTTCTGTTCATCCTGGGTCCTTCACTTGCCATGATCACTGCTTTGCTGACCAGTGCCGTGATACCCTGGGGAACATCAATACATCTTTTCGGAAGAGAAATGCCGCTTCAGATCGCCGATGTCAATATTGGTATTCTCTACATCTTCGGCGTGGTGAGCCTGGGTGTATATGGCATCATGATAGGAGGCTGGGCTTCCAACAATAAATTTTCTTTATTGGCTGCCATCCGTGCTGCATCACAGATGATCTCTTATGAATTGGCAATGGGCTTGGCGCTAATTGCCGTGCTGATGCTGGCAGGTTCCTTGCAGATGAGTGTGATCGTTCAGAATCAGATAGACCACGGATGGCATGTGATCTATCAGCCTTTAGGCTTTGTCATTTTCTTTATTTGTGCCCTGGCAGAATGCAACCGCACACCTTTCGACCTGGCAGAAGCAGAGAATGAATTGAATTTTGGTTATCACCAGGAATATTCTTCGATGAAGCTGGGCTTTTATTTATTTGCCGAATACATCAACATGTTCATCAGCAGTGCGGTGATGGCCACTCTGTTTTTCGGGGGGTATGATATCCCTTTTGTCAATGAAGCAAGCTGGGGTATCTCGCCGAATTTACTGGCATTGATCGGATTCGCCGTTTTGATGGCTAAAATATTTTTCTTTCTGTTCGTGTTCATCTGGATCCGCTGGACGATCCCGCGTTTCCGTTATGATCAGTTGATGAACCTCGGATGGAAAGGGTTGATACCGCTGTCGTTGGCTAATATGGTGCTGACAGCAGTAGTCATGCTGATATTGAAGAAATTAAATTGAAGATCGCTGACAGAGGTTGTTTATTATAAAAAAATCAATTTCTTTGCAGCCGTTTTGAGACAGTGATCAGTGAAAGAAATAGTGTAAGTATGCAGTTAACTCAGAGAGCAAAACACGTGGACCGGCATCCAATGACCTGGATCGAGCGGTTATATTTCTGGAATATTCTGAAAGGGATGTTGATCACTTTGCGGCATTTGTTCAAAAGAAAGGCAACGATCAATTTCCCGGAACAGAAAAGGTCTTTTTCTTCGGTATTCCGCGGTCTGCATGTATTGAACCGTGATGAAGAAGGCAGGGAACGCTGCACTGCCTGCGGTCTTTGTGCTGTGGCCTGCCCCGCAGAAGCCATTACTATGGAAGCAGCAGAGCGGTTACCCGGTGAAGAACATTTGTACCGGGAAGAAAAATATGCTGCGAAATATGAGATCAATATGCTTCGCTGCATATTCTGCGGTTTGTGTGAAGAGGCCTGCCCCAAAGATGCGATCTATTTATCGCAGACATTCGCTCCTTCCAACTATTCGAGAAAAGGATTTATTTATAAAAAAGAAGATATGCTGATACCCAACCCGCTTACTGAACCCGAAGCTTATAAAAAAGCATTAGGAGACAGGCCGGTAAAAGTTATTAGTAAAGTATAGAACAAGACTGTTTATAAGAAAATGGGAATAACACAGATTTTGTTTTGGTTTCTTTCAGCGCTGGCATTGTTCAGCGCAGTGATGGTGATCGCCAGCAGGAACCCTGTGTATAGCGTTCTTTGGCTGATTGTTGTATTCTTTGCCATTTCCGGTCATTATCTTCTGCTGAATGCGCAATTCCTCGCCATTGTCAATATCATCGTTTATGCAGGGGCCATCATGGTGTTGTTCCTTTTTGTGATCATGCTGATGAACCTTCACAAGAGTAGTGAACCTAAAAGAAATAAATGGTTGAATATTGCCGGGGTGCTGGCAGGGGGATGCCTGCTACTGGTGTTGGTGGCAGCGTTGAAGAGCGCTGAAACCAAATCTTCAATGGCTGTAATGGGAACGGGCGATATTGGGCTGATCGAAAACCTGGGAAAAGCATTGTTCACGGATTATGTGATTCCATTCGAGATAAGCAGCGTATTGTTTTTAAGTGCCATGGTGGGAGCGGTTGTGCTGGGTAAGAAAGAATCGTCATTCAGATCTGAGAAAGAAAGTGCTTAGAGTAAAAAAAGAGTTTTGAAATAAAGAATTTCCTCCGGGAAAAATCATAAAGACTTATGCCGGTCAATTATTACATATTCCTTTCATTGGCTTTGTTCGCCATCGGTATTGTCGGAGTCCTGGTGCGCAGGAATGCGATCGTTTTTTTCATGTGCATAGAGATCATGCTGAATGCTGTGAACCTATTGCTGGTGGCTTTTTCAAAAATGCACCATGCCAATCAGGCTGCCGGGCTGGCAAATGTTGGGATTGACGGGCAGTTATTTGTCTTTTTCATCATGGTGGTGGCTGCGGCAGAAGTGAGTGTGGGGTTGGCGATCATCGTCATGTTATTCCGTAATGTTCATTCGGTGAATGTGAATTTTTTAAACAGGTTAAAGCATTAGAGAGGCGGTATGCAAAATGTATTGCAAATAGTTTGGCTGATCCCTTTTCTTCCATTGATAGGATTTCTTATCAATGGGCTGTTCCGTAAGCAGCTTTCAAAATCACTGATCGCCATTATTGCATGTACCACAGTGCTGGCCTCTTTTGTTCTGAGTATATGGGTGTTCCTGCAGGTCAAGGGCGGCAACAGCCATGTGGCAGAATATTTCAACCTGATCTCTGCCGGTTCTTTAAAAGTGCCTTTTGCTTTTCAGATAGATGCTCTTTCTTCTTTATTCCTACTTATCATTACCGGCATAGGCTTCATCATTCATGTGTATTCCACCTCTTACATGAAAGAAGAGACCCGGGAGCATTACGGAAGATATTTCTCTTACCTGAACCTTTTTGTCTTTTCCATGTTGCTGCTGGTGATGGGTGCCAACTATGTCATCATGTACCTGGGATGGGAAGGAGTGGCGCTATGTTCTTATTTACTGATCGGATATTGGTTCAAGAACACGGAGTTCAGCAAAGCGGCAAACAAGGCATTCATCATGAACCGTATCGGTGATCTTGCTTTTCTGCTCGCTTTGTTCTGGATCTTTTCAAAAACAGGAAGCCTCAATTTTGATGTGGTATTTTCAAAAGGCCCGTTGCTTGACAGTTCCGACATTACCATTATCACTCTTTTATTATTTTTTGGCGCCACAGCAAAAAGTGCGCAGATACCTTTATACACATGGCTGCCCGATGCGATGGCCGGCCCCACTCCGGTTTCGGCATTGATCCATGCGGCAACGATGGTGAATGCAGGTATTTACATGATCACCCGGAGTGAAGCTTTGTATTCTCTGGCGCCGGTCACTCAAAACGTAGTGGCCATTACAGGACTGGCCACGGCAATTCTTGCAGCAACAATCGCTTTAAAACAAAACGATATCAAAAAAGTATTGGCCTACTCAACGGTGAGCCAGCTGGGATATATTTTTCTTGCATTGGGACTTGGCGCTTACACGGCCGGAATTTTCCATGTGATGACGCATGCTTTCTTCAAAGCATTGTTATTCCTTGCCGCCGGCAGTGTGATCCATGCCATGGGAGGAGAACAGGACATCCGTAAGATGGGAGGATTGAAAGGGAAACTGAAGATAACCTATATTACTTTCGTTGTCGGATGTCTGGCTATCTCCGGTATTCCTCCGTTTTCAGGATTCTTTTCAAAAGATGCTATTTTACTGAGCGCATTTGAACACAATAAAGTGTTATACGTGCTCGCATTATTCGGCGCATTGCTGACCGCTTATTATATGTTCCGTTTATTGTTCCTTACTTTCAATGGTTCATTCAGGGGAACGCAGGAACAAAAAGACCATTTGCACGAAGGGCCTGCAACTATGACCCTGTCGTTGATCGTTCTTGCAATTCTTTCATTTGCGGGAGGGTTTATCGGCATTCCTGAAGTGTTTGCAACCGGAGGAGATAAACTTTCTGAATTTTTATCGCCGGTCGTTCCGGTATTCAGAGAGGGAGCGGTTTCCCATTCAACAGAAATAATACTGATGGTCCTTACTGCCGTATTGGTTATTGTTGTGATCGTGATGGCGTGGTTGCGTTTCAGAAAATATCAACAGGTGGAAGAAAAAGGGATTGGCAAATTCCTTGAAAATAAATGGTATGTGGATGAATTGTATGACAATGTGATCGTCAACCCGCTGAGCCGCTTTGGAGATTTTTTGAAAAATGTTTTTGACCGTTCTGTGGTTGATGGATTAGTGAATGGTGTGGGCAGGCTGGTGAATTACGGCAGCAGGCAGATCCGACTGTTGCAAAGCGGGCAGGTGACGGGTTATGTGTTGCTGATGGTGCTGAGCATGCTATTGATCTTTGTGGTCCAGTTTTTCCTGAGAAAATAAAAAGCTGTTCCGGTTTTTCATGGAAGATCCGGCAGCCGGTTTATAGAAAGATATTTTTTTAAAAAGTAAAATTTCAGAACTCCGCAAATTGTCTTTTTATCACAATTGAGGAGAAAGAGAACATGATCCCGGTTTTATTCATATTGATCCCTTTGATCAGCGGATTGGCTTTATTCTTTTTCAAAAATGAAAAAACAGCAAAGTCGTTTGCCTTGTTTTCTTCATTGATCACTCTTGCTGTTGCGGTGTCGGGTTTGACTTTTCTGAATGACAATAAATTTTTACAATATTCCCACGGATGGCTCAGTTTTCTCGGCAGCAGTTTTGCCGTTAAGGTAGATGGCATGGGCCAGATACTTTGCCTGCTTACTGCCATTTCTTATCCTGCCATTTTCATTTCCACCTGGAAAAATGAATATCACAAAGCCGGAAACTTTTTCGGATTGATGATGCTGGAGCAGGCCGGATTGATGGGTGTGTTTGTGGCCATGGATGCTTTGCTCTTTTATTTCTTCTGGGAGCTGGCATTGGTGCCGATCTATTTTCTTAGCTCCATGTGGGGAGGGGAAAAAAGAGTGCGGGCCACTTTCAGGTTTTTCATTTACACTTTCCTTGGATCAGTGCTGATGCTGGTGGCCATCATTTATTTGTTTTCCCAGACCAAAGATCATTCCTTCAGTATTGAATCTTTTTACTCATTGGGAAAAGTGATTCCGGGAAAAACACAGAGCTGGCTTTTCTGGATGATGTTCCTCGCTTTTGCCATTAAGATGCCTGTTTTCCCTTTTCATACCTGGCAACCGGATCTGTATGAACAATCCAACACACCAACGACTATGGTACTTAGCGCTGTGATCGTGAAGATGGGTGTCTTTGCCTGTTTCCGTTGGTTGCTTCCTGTTGTTTCCATAGCTTCTTTCCAATGGGGAGATGTGGTGACCTCTCTGGCCGTCATAGGAATTTTGTATGCATCCCTGATCGCCATCAGGCAGGATGACCTGAAGCGATTCGTGGCCTACTCTTCCATAGCACATATCGGTTTAATGTGTGCCACTATTTTTTCTGAAACAGAAATCGGATTTCAGGGCGTAATGATCCAGATGTTCAACCATGGGATCAACATACTCGGATTGTGGATCGTGGTGGAGATGATAGAAGGGCAAACGGGTACCAGAAAAATCTCTGAGTTGGGTGGTCTGGCACAGAAAGCGCCTTCATTGGCTTTGTTTGCTGTGATCGTCGGGCTTGCGAACCTGGCCCTGCCGCTGACCAATGCGTTTATCGGCGAATTCATGATGTTCAATGGGATCTTCAGTTCAGATAGCACCCGGTATCATATTGTATTTACTGCCCTGGCTGCCATCAGCATCATCCTGGTATCCGTTTATATTTTAAACATGATCCGTAAAGTGTTTTACGGAGATGACAATCAGATTACCCGGGAGGCAAAGGACATCAAATGGAACAGCAAGCTGGTGTTAAGTGTGATCGTGATCATTATAATATGGCTGGGAATATATCCTGATAGTATGTTGAACCTGACACGGAGCTTGTCCGAATCTATTTTGAAAAGTTCGGATGTGATCCATCTTTTGTCAGGTAAATAATGAAATGAAAGTATGAATGCTTTAATAATATCTGCGGTTTGGGGAGTGCTGATGATGTTCAGCGGCATATTGCTGAAACGTCACTTTCTTATTCGCAATCTTGCAGTGATCGGCCTTGTAGTGCTGCTGGTTTCTGATCTGCTTGAAATGTCAGGTACGGTTTTTTTTAAAATGGATGTGAAAGGGATGATCTTGTTTGACCGCTTCGCCCTGTTTTTTGATGCCATCATTTTTGCTGCTACTTTGATCTATTTCTTCCTTTCAGCAAAAGACATGGAAAAGATCGGGGTCAATTATGCTGAATATTTCGCTTTGATCTTTTTTATTCTTTGCGGAATCACCCTTGTCGCCTCGTTTCAATCTCTTTTAATCCTGTTCCTGGGTGTTGAAATTATTTCTATACCACTTTATATCCTTACGGGCAGTGAGAAAAAGAATCTCAAGAGCAATGAAGCTTCACTGAAATATTTATTGTTGGGCGCTTTCTCCACAGCCATCATGCTCATGGGAATTGCCCTGATATACGGCGCCGTGGGAAGTTTTATGTCGCAGCAGATCACCATTGCCAAGACGCCGTATTCCGCATTGCTGATCGCAGGAATGATCCTGCTGTTGTTCTCCATGGCATTCAAAGCTTCTATTGTCCCATTTCATTTCTGGGCGCCTGATGTATATGACGGGGCACCGACAGTGTTTGCTTCTTTCATGGCCACCATTGTGAAAGCAGCCAGTTTCATTGCATTCATCAGGCTGTTCAATGATTCATTCGGAGGCATGAAACCCGAGTGGCAAATGTGGATGGCTGTTCTGACAGCAGCCACTTTGTTTATCGGGAATATTACAGCTGTGTTCCAGCAAAGTGTCAAAAGAATGCTGGCATACTCCAGTGTAGCACAGGCAGGCTTTATGATGTTCTCCCTATATGCCATGAATTCGGATGCCACGGAAGGCCTCCTTCTTTATATTGCAGCTTACAGCCTGGCCACCCTTGGGATATTCGCTGTACTCAATAAAATGAACGATCATACATTCGATGGATTCAATGGTTTTGCCAAAAGCCAGCCGTTGGTAGCTGCGGCCACGGCAATTTGTTTATTGTCACTCGCAGGCATTCCGCTTACCGGAGGATTTCTTTCCAAGTTTTACATGTTGAGGGCTGCTGTCAATACCGGAAAAGATATATGGCTTGTGGTCTTTGCCGTGATCATGGCGGCAGTGAGTGTGTATTATTATTTCCGTCTTATTCAGGCCATGTATTTCCGTGAAGGTAATAGCCATACCGTTCAGTTCACTCAGCCTTTCAAGTGGACAATGGTGGCAGTGGCTGCCTGTGTCATACTGTTAGGCATTTTCCCTAATCTCCTTTTGTACTGGCTGTATTTTTAACCGGTTTTCCGTTCATCAAATACAGTTTTCATTGGCAGAGGTTTCTGTAACTTCGAATGAAGTTTATGAGGCTCCAGGATACTTTCTCTCTTGCTTTTCGTACGGTGCGCAGCAATAAATTGCGCACAGGCATCACTGTGTCCATCATTGCATTCGGGATCATGGCACTGGTCGGAATTATTACAGCCATTAAAGCTATGAATCAGAAATTCATGGAAAGTTTTTCTTCCATGGGAGCCAATGGGTTTGTGATCCGGTTTAAGGAAAGGGATATACGGATCGGAGGGGGCAATAACAATTCCGAACTCAAATTGTCTAAAAAAACGGACCGGAAAGAAAAGAAATCAAATCTTGGAAAGATCATTACCAAAAGAGAGGCGGAACTGTTTGTCAGGCGTTTTGATTTTCCTGCCATAAAGAGTATTTCAGTTTTTGGCAATCGCTCCACTATCATCTCATTCAGGGATCGGAAGACAAGTCCTAATGTGATCTTGTTCGGCGGCGATGAAAATTTTTTGCAATTGAACGGATACACTCTGCGCTCGGGCCGCAATCTTAACAATACCGATGTGCAAACAGGTAGAAATGTCTGTTTATTGGGCTATGATGTGGCTAAAAACCTTTTTAAGGAAGATGTGGATCGTGCAGTGAATGTGGTGGTCCAGATCAATAACATCCCATACCGTGTGCTGGGAGTGATGGATAGCAGAGGATCTACATTTGGATTTAGCAGGGATAACCTGGTGGTGACCACTTACCAGAATGTTGACCGGAATTTCCCGGGAAGTTCTTCTTATACCATTGCAGTGATGACCAATAGTATCAATCAACTGGATGAAGCGATGGGAGAAGCTGATGTGACCTTCCGTTCCATCCGGAAACTGAATATTAAGGAAGAAGACAATTTTGTTATGGACCGTAGTGACAGTATTGTTGAGAAGGCAATGAATACTCTGGGCTTTCTTACCATTTCGGCCACTATCATTGGTTTTATAACTTTAATCGGTGCAGCTATAGGTTTGATGAACATCATGCTGGTTTCCGTTTCTGAACGCACCCGTGAGGTAGGTCTGGTAAAGGCGATCGGCGGAAAAAGTAATGTAGTGCGTGCCCAGTTTCTGATGGAAGCAATGATTATCAGTATTCTTGGTGCTTTCTTCGGGATTTTTTTAGGCGTACTGGTCGGTAATTTGTTTTCGATTGTTTTAGGTACCGGGTTTGTGGTGCCCTGGAATTGGGTTCTGTACGGAGTGGTTATATGTAGTGTGGTAGGATTGCTCGCCGGGCTTTACCCGGCGCTTAAAGCAGGAAAGCTCAATCCCATTGAGGCGCTGCGTTATGAATAGGTTTTTTACAGGATTCTCTTAGCTCTAAGTATAAGGTTCTTACTGTATTATAGCTGCTCCGGCCTCCTATATCCTTTCTCATATCAAAAAATCGCTAACTTGAACACCTTTTATAAAAAAAAAAGGAAAATGGTGCTTTGATACAAACTTTTTCCTTAGCATTGTAACCCTAAAATCAAAATTTTTTTAAAAAATTTCAAAACACTAAAAACACAAGATTATGGCTGAGACAAAACCAACTGCAACAGCATCAGTGAAGGCTACGTCAGTTCATACGAAGAAAAGCGGTAATGCTATATCATGGGTGGCCCCGGTTCTTTGTATTATCGCAGGTTACTGCATCTGGAGATTCCTTATCGGTGACCCATCAGGATTTAAAGCTCCGGGAGAAGGCTGGTTCTGGCCCGACCACAAGCAACCCAAAGATGCATTTCACAGGATTTATGATGGTGGTATCATTGTGCCGCTGTTGATTGGAATGTTCCTGATGGTAGTTACTTTTTCTATCGAACGTTACCTTACCATCCGTAAGGCTTTAGGTAATGGCTCTATTGATGATTTTATCCGTAAAGTTCAGTATCACCTTGCCAATAAAAATGTTGACGCTGCCCTTTCCGAGTGCGACAAACAAAGAGGTTCTGTTGCCAATGTTATGAAAGCAGGCTTGCGCCGTTATAAAGAAATGATCAGCGAAGGCGAAATGAATACGGACCAAAAAGTAATGGCCATTCAAAAAGAAGTGGAAGAAGCAACTGCTTTGGAATTACCGATGCTTCAAAAAAACCTGGTGTTTCTTTCTACGATCACTTCAGTGGGTACGTTGATCGCCTTGTTGGGAACGGTTATCGGTATGATCCGTGCGTTTACTGCTCTTGGTGAAGAAGGCGGCGCCGGTTCAGCTGCCCAGCTGGCAGTAGGTATCTCTGAAGCTTTGTATAATACGGCTTTGGGTATCGCCACTTCGGCATGTGCCCTTATCATGTATAACATTTTCACCACCAAGATAGATTCGATTACTTATGGTATTGATGAATCAGGTTTCACACTCACCCAAAGCTTTGGTTCACTTTATAAATAAAAGCTTCCGGGAATGGATTATTATGGAAAATTGAAACTATAGCATCTCAATACTAAATTTTTTACATCATGCCAAGTATTAAAATACCGAGGAAAAGCACAGACTTCGACATGACACCATTTGTGGATGTGGCTTTCCTCATCCTTACATTTTTCATGCTGGCTACAAAATTCAAACCGCCGGAGCCTGTAGAAGTTACGACACCAAATTCTGTTTCTGCGGATCAGCTTGAAGAGAAAGACGCCATATTGATCACCATGGATAAAGATAACAAGGTGTTTTTTACGGTGACTTTGCAGTCAAATGAGGACCAGGGTGTCTTTGATGCAATCATCCAGAAGATTAATACAGATAAAAATCTTGGGCTGACCAATGCGGAAATGGCTAATTTCAGAAAGACCATGTTTATTGGGGTTCCGTTCACCCAGCTGAAATCTTTACTGGATGTTCCGAGTGATCAGCAAAAAGAAGTGAAACAACCTGGTATCCCCGTTGATACAACCGGCGGAGAGCTTACTTACTGGGTTCAGGCGGCCATCAGCGCTTTTGCCGGGAAACAGGTATCCTACATGATCAAAGGGGATGACAATGCCAAGTTTCCAACCTTTGATAATGTGATACAGGCTTTAAAACGCAATGAACAGTTTAAATACAATCTGATCACTTCTCCGGAAGCTCCGCCTCCGGGAACAGAATTGTATAAACAGCGCCAGCAGGCTCTGCAAGGAGGCAAAAAATAATTTTTTAAGAATTAAAATCTTTCAGATATGGCAAGTATAGATACCGGAGGGGGCGATACAGGGAAGAAAAAAAGAGGTGTTAAGAAAGCAAAGAAATTAACGACCCGCATCGACATGACACCGATGGTGGACCTGGGATTTTTGCTGATCACTTTTTTCATCTTTACAACTACTATGTCCACTCCTACCACAATGGACCTGAACATGCCTAAAGACACTCAGAAAGAAAAAGAACAAACAGAAGTGGCACAGTCAGGCGCATTGACGATTATGCTTGGGAAGGATAACCAGGTGTACTATTATGAAGGGCAATTAGAGCCGGATGGATCTAATTTCAAACAAACCACCTTTAAAGGGATCAGGGATGTGATCATAAATAAAAGACAGAGTGTGATCAACAACTATGTCCCTTCTCCTGATGATGAAGAAATAATTCAAAAAGCAAAGGCAAAAGGAGATCCTAACTGGCAGGATGCAGCAAAAGACAAAAACTTTATGGTGATCATAAAGCCCGATCCGGATGCCACCTACAAAAATACGGTTGATATCCTGGATGAAATGACCATTAATAACGTTAAGCGCTTTGCCATGGTAAAAATTACCGATCAGGAGCTTCAGCTTATAAAAGCTACAGAATCTGCCGGTGGACAGGCAAAATAAAAACAAAATTTTTTATGGAAAGAACTAGTATTTGCATCTTAACCTAAACTGAGTTACACTATGGACGCAAAAAAGATATTATCTACTGATTTCCTTGACCTGTTATTTGAAAACAGGAATAAGGAATACGGGGCTTATTATCTGAGGAAAACTTATAATAAACGTATTGTAAAGGCATTGATCATCACAGCTGCTGTGGCAGTGTTTGCTTTCCTGGGATCGGTATTGGCAAAATCGGTTTCCAAGAATACGCAGAAAGTGAAGATCAGCGAGGTGACCCTTCAGGATATTAAGCAGGAGGAAGAAAAGAAGTTTGAACCACCTCCACCACCTCCTCCGAAACCACCGGAGCCACCCAAAGTGGAGATGAAACAGTTTACACCACCCAAGATCGTGAAGGATGAAGAGGTTCAGAAACCACCTCCTCCACAAGAAGAATTGAAAGAAGCAAAGATTGATGTGATCAACCAGGAAGGTATCAAAGACCTGAATATCGCTACTCCTACCCAGATAGATGAAGGAAAGAAGGTGATCGAGGAAAAGAAGGAAGATGATGAGAATAAGATTTTTGAAAAAGTGGAGATAGAAGCATCCTTCCCCGGCGGAGATAATGCCTGGAGAAAATACCTGACACGTAGTTTGTCCGGTTTCAACCCGGCTGATAATGGAGCGCCTGCCGGAACTTATACAACTTATGTTCAGTTTGTTGTGGACAAGGAAGGAAACATCAGTGATGTGAAGCCACTCACTAATTTTGGATACGGCATGGAAGACGAGGCTGTAAAAGTGATTAAGAAAGGGCCTAAATGGACACCGGCCATTCAGAATGGACGTAAAGTAAAAGCCTACCGTAAACAACCGATTACGTTTGTGGTGCAGGAAGAATAGAATTAAATTTTGATTTTATAAAAAAGTCCCTGTTTCATTGAGAAGCAGGGATTTTTTTTTGAGTTGACGTATAGAGTCTAATTTTGAAAATTATGTATCAACAAACAGGTTGGGACGATACGATTGTAGCCCCTGCCACAGCTCCGGGAGTCAGCGCCATCAGTGTAATCCGATTGAGTGGTACAGGGTCTTTTCCGGTTATAGATAAACTTTTTCCCTCAAAAAAAATATCAGAACAGCCATCACACACCTTGCATGTCGGTTTCCTGAAATTTAAAAATAAAATGCTGGATGAGGTTGTGGTTTCCGTTTACAGATCCCCACGTTCCTATACGGGAGAAGACATGGCCGAGATCAGCTGCCATGGTTCTCCTTTTATAGTTCAGCAGATCATAGATGCCTGCATCCATGAAGGAGCCCGTCTTGCCAAGCCGGGTGAATTTACCCAGCGGGCATTTCTTAACGGCAAACTGGACCTGACACAGGCGGAAGCTGTGGCCGATCTTATAGCGAGCAACACAGCAGCTTCACATAAAACCGCTCTGAATGCAATCCGGGGAGGCTTCTCAAAAAAATTAAAAGAACTCAGGGAAGATATGATCCGTTTTTCTGCGCTGAATGAACTGGAACTGGATTTTTCCCAGGAAGACGTTGAATTTGCAGACCGTAAGCAATTTTATTCATTGATCACTGAATTGCAGCGGACGGTGGATCAATTGCTCTCTTCTTTCAAACTCGGCAATGCGATCCGTAATGGAGTGAATGTGGCGATCATCGGTAAACCTAATGCAGGCAAATCCACTTTGCTGAATACATTACTGAATGAGGAACGTGCCATTGTAAGCGATATCCCCGGCACCACCCGTGATACCATAGAAGAAGTGATCAATATTGACGGGATCCTGTTCCGGCTTATTGACACAGCAGGGATCAGGCAACACACCAGCGATGTGATCGAAGCGGCAGGAGTGGAGCGAAGCCTGGAAAAAATGAAGAAAGCTGACCTGGTTCTTTTTCTTTTTGATGTGAATGATGATAAAGAAGAGATAGAGAAACTGATCTCAGAACTGCGCAGGCAGCAATTAAATTATCTTCCTGTTGCCAATAAGATAGATATGGAAGGGGAAAGAGTAGCCAAAGAGAAGTTTTCTTCTGTTGAAAAAGTGATCTTTATTTCTGCAAAAGCAAGGATGAACACGGATGTACTTCTTGATCGCATGGTGGATGCCGTGTTGGACGGGAAATTACAGGTAGAAGACACTGTGGTCACCAATGCCCGACACTATCATGCTCTGAAAGAAGTACAGAAATCCTTGTCGGATATTCGTAAGGGACTGGATGAAAAGATACCCGGAGACCTGCTCGCCTCCGACATACGCAAATGCCTTTACTATCTCGGTGAGATCACAGGGGAAGTCACCAATGAAGAACAACTGGATTACATATTCTCCAAGTTCTGTATCGGAAAGTAACTTACTTCTTTTAGTCAATAAATTAATGCTGTAATGAATTCAAAGTAACCGATCACATTTGTAGTACTTGAGAACTGACTTGACTTTTTAGTTAACTTGCCGGCGGATTAAAATTGATCCTGTCAAAAAAACTAAAATGAGAAAACTTTTTCCATTCATTCTGGCCATTGTATTAATATCCTCCTGCAAATCGCAGACCGGTAACGATCAGAATAAAACTGAAGCAACATCAGCACAGCATGATGAACATGAAAGCGGGAGTTCAGAATTGCAATTGAATAATGGTGCAAAATGGAAAGCTGATTCCAGCACGCTGCAACACGTACAGAGTTTAAAAAATATTGTCAGGAATTATAAGCAAAGCGGAGAAAAAGATATTCCGGTGCTGGCTAACAGGTTGCAGGAGAGCCTGAACGGTTTGATCAATGATTGTAAGATGACCGGCCCGGACCATGAGGCTTTGCATCACTGGCTGGAACCTTTGCTGGATAAAGTAAAAGACCTGAAAGATGCTTCCGGTGACAAAGGGCAGGATATGGTGAAAGGAATATCAGACCAGCTTGAACTTTTTCAGAAGTATTTTGATTGACAAGGCCCGGAAGTAAAGCCATCGTTTACCTGTTCTATTCCTTATCCGAGTATAAATGAGAGAACAGTTTGGAAATAGAAACGAACAGCCGCTTTTCTTTCCAGTGGATTGCGGTCAGATTTTTAAAGATCAGAGTTACCGTTATCATAAAAGCAATCATAAACAGAAGAGTGACCTCCTGTTTCATTTCCTGCATTTGAAATGCTTCCAGCAGAATGAATCCATGTAAGAAGCAGATCGTTCCGGTAGTGTAAGCCTGATTAAAACCTGCATTCCTCAGTAAGTGATGGATATGAGTTTTATCGGCAGTGAATGGCGATTGTCCCTTCCATATTCTTAATGCGAAAACACGGATTGTATCGAAGACAGGAATGAGTACGATGCCCAGGGCGAAGATGGGGCCATGAGTTAGTGCAGGCTTTGCTGCCAATATATTGCTTTGCATCAGGCGGATGCAAAGAATGGAGATGGTGAAACCGAGTACCAAAGATCCTGTATCTCCCATGAAGATCCTGGCAGGATTGTAATTGAAAAATAAAAAGGCCAGGATTCCTCCGGCTAATGCGAATGCGATCAGAGAAGAATTCTGGTCGTGATTCAGTCCGAGAAATATTCCCAAAGTGATAAGGCTCATAAACCCCAGGCTTCCGGCCAATCCGTCAATGCCATCAATAAGATTGAATGCATTGGTGATGCCTACGATGGCAAGTATGGTGAAAGAATATTGTATGAAGAGAGGCAGATGGTACAGCCCAAACAGTCCCTCAAAGTTCGTGACACGCAATCCCGACACAGCCATCAGTGTGGCCAGCGCCAGCTGGATCATGAATTTATAACGGGCAGCAAGATTTTTAAGATCATCCATAATGCCCAAAGCAGTGAGTATTATCAGTGAAAAAAAGAAACAGCTCTGGTCGGGTGTATTTCTGAACGAATACCAGAACGATAATGCAATGGTCAGGCCCGCCACGATCGCAATACCGCCCAGGGTGGGTATCGGCAAAGAATGGATCTTTCTTTCTCCGGGCATATCGAATAAGCTGTATTTCTTCAGCAACGAAATGACCGGCGGCATGGAAATTAAAGTTACTATAAATGCGGTCAGGAAACCAAGCAATGCAAACCTGTAATCTTGAAGTGACAGATTGATCTGTAGCAGGTGGAAAAGGCTTTTCATCTGAATTTATTCTCTATTGGATATTGAATGAACAGGATAAAAATAGAAGAAAAATTAATCTGTGTCAACGAATTCTTTATTGTGTTTGTATCTGATTTTTTATTTATCTTGAACAAGATATAAAGCCTGTGTATGATATTCTTAGGATAATTACTAAAGTAAAACAGTAATTTCCGTTATGGATGAATGAAATCCTATGGTAACTGTAATTTTTTGGATCAGCCTTTTTTTATTGCTCTATTGCTACATAGGCTATCCTGTTTTTCTTCTTTTGACCAACAAAGCAAAATCATTTTTTTCAGCAAAGAAAGCTGTAAATAATGAAGGGGAGAACATTCCGATCACTTTGATCGTTGCCATGCACAATGAAGCAGCGGTCCTGGAAGAGAAGATCAGAAACACATTTGCACTGGATTACCCTAAAGAAAATCTTTATGTGATCTTTGTTGATGACGGTTCAACAGACGGCTCACCGGAGATCGCAGAAAAATATCCTGACATTGAGTTGATCCGTCATGAACAGCGCAGGGGAAAAGCAGCTGCTATACGCTCTGCAATGCAAAAGGTTAAAACACCGGTGGTGATTTTTTCAGATGCCAATTCAATGCTGAACAAGCAGAGCATTAAAAAGATCGTAAGGCATTACAGAGATTCTTTTACCGGTGGAGTGGCAGGCGAAAAGAGAGTTTTGCGATCTGCTCCAGGCTCCGATGTCGGCAACATGGAGGGGATATACTGGAGATATGAATCGTTTTTAAAAAAACAGGAATCAGATTTTTATACTACAGTTGGCGCTGCCGGTGAATTGTTCTCCATACGAACTTCTTTATTCCGGATGACAGATGATGATGTGATCACCGATGATTTTCTGATTTCAATGAAAGTATGCCTTCAGGGATACCGGGTGGCTTATGAGCCGGATGCGTATTCATCGGAACTGTCATCCGCATCACTGAATGAAGAAGCAAAAAGAAAGATCAGGATCGCATCAGGCGCCTATCAGTCTATCGGTTATATAAAAGGTTCAATGAATTTTTTCAGGTACCCTCTGCTTTCCTTCCAATATTTCTCCCATCGTTTACTGCGTTGGGTAATGGGCCCTTTCCTGATACCGGTTATTTTTCTCAGCAATGTTTTTATAATACTGAACACTTCTGATAATATCTATCGCCTTTTATTTTATGCCCAGCTACTGTTTTACTTAATAGCCTTTACAGGCTGGCTTCTGGTTCGTAATAACAGGAAAGGGGGTGCACTCACAGCCCCTTTCTATTTTCTTTTTACCAATTTTTGTCTTTTGGAAGGCCTCATCATTTTTTTAAAAGGACAGCATACAGTTTTATGGCAGCGGTCATTAAGAGCAAAAGCCACTGCAGCTTCAGATCGGTTATGAAATTTATTCTTTAGGTTTTGCCAGGTTAAAAAGTACAGAGAAGTTGATCACCCTGCCGTCAATAGGCGCCCACAAAGGGTTGAATTGCGGGTCGGAAATAGTGCCGGTATATAAAGTTTCGTAGCGGCTTTGCCTTTTGTCCAATACATTTTCACAATTCAGTACAAGATTGATCTTATCATGAATATTCTTTGCTATGATAGCTGCAAGAAACATATAGCCCGGAGTTTTTGTATAATCATACCGGTATTGTTTTCCGGTGTAAGAACCTTCAAGCCCGAATCTCCAATCCGAAGGAGTTTCATAAACCACTACAAAAGCCATCCGGTTTTTTGGTGTCAGCGGCATGAATTTATCCTGTTGCAGGTAATTTCTGTCAACAATGGTGAAAGTATAACCGGCATACAGTTCCCAATGTTGCAAATCTGCTTTTACATAGGTGTCAAAGCCTTTGGAAGTGATGTTGCTTCCTACATTGTCAAAATGAACAAGGCCGCCGGGTAACCGTGTGGCCACAATGGGATCATTCAGCCTGGTAAGAAAAAAGGCCTGATTGATAAAAAATGATGCATCGTCACCGAATTCCTTTTTGTAATTAACCTCTGCATTATAACCGACCGATCTTTCAGATGAAATATTGGGAGGTAAAGGTTCCAGGTTTTCAATATCATAATCAAAATTCTGAGGCGCAAGCACATTCGGGGTTTTGTACCCGAATCCTATCCCCCAGCGTGTCGCCCAATGTTCATCAAAACGATGAAACAATGCAATGCGGGGCAACAGAAAATTTCCATAGGTATTGTGATGATCTGCCCTGAGCCCCGCTTCCAGGGTTGTATTTGTTTTCAGGTTGGCAGTAAACTGGGAAAATGCTCCGATTATATTGTCGCTGAAATCACTGATCAGGACGGGACCGGAAGGCAATATCCTAAAATCATCACCGGTAATATTCAGGCCGGACACCCAGCTGAATTTTTCTTTGGATAAGATGTAAGACAGTTCGGTGAAATAGTCTGTTTGCCTTCCTTTAAAATAATGAGTGTTGGTGGTGATGGCTCTTGTGAAACTGCTCAGGGCCGCTTTCACTTCAATGTGATTTTCATCATTGATGATGAACTGGCTTTGCAGATCGGCAGTATGCCTTTGCATCTTGTCTTTTTCAAAATAGCGGTGAAGCGCATCGGATTTTCCATCCACGGCCAGCATATCTCCGCCAATACGGTCTTCGAAAGTTCCTGTATACCCAATTGAAACAGTTGACTTGCCGCCTGGGTAAAAAAATAGCCGTGGATGAACGATCACGGCTTTGTTTTTCGGCACATCACTTAACCCATCTTTATTTACATCTACAATTCCCTGATGTGAGTAGCCTCCGAAAAAATTATAACCAAAGTGTTTGTTTCTTTTTGCCAGGTAGGTGTTGACATTGGATTCTTTTAATGTGGTCTCATTGAGAGTGACCTCTGCCTCCTGATCATAAGTTGGTTTTTTTGAGATCAGGTTGATAAGCCCGCCAATGGCGCCTCCTCCATACAGTGTGGAAGCAGAGCCTTTGATAAGCTCTATTTGTTTCAGGTCGAGCGGTGGGATCTGTAAAATGCCAAAGCCGCCGCTGAAGCCTTCAAATAAAGGCATTCCGTCTCTCAGGATCTGCGTATACCTTCCGTCAAGCCCCTGTATCCTTACATTACTGTTGCCGGAAGTGGCCGATGATTGTTGTACCTGAATTCCGCTCACGTCACCCAGAATGCTGGCAATACTTCCGGGTTTGATCGTGTTTTCTTCATCCATTTCTTCCCTGCCCAGCACTTCCACTTTCAACGGAGAATTCTCAATCCGCTGATTGGTTCTTGTTGAAGAGACAATGGTCACAGACTCGAGTTCATTGTGCTCAGGAGGAAGAAAGATAATATGAGTTGCAGTGTCATTCAGCAAAAAATGTAGCCGCTGGATTTCATATCCGGCATAGGTTACTTCAATATTCACCTCTG
The DNA here is from genome assembly GCA_026936105.1 of Chitinophagales bacterium. Lineage (GTDB taxonomy): Bacteria > Bacteroidota > Bacteroidia > Chitinophagales > Chitinophagaceae > UTBCD1. The sequence goes on along the minus strand of JAIXKI010000035.1, from coordinate 31,389 downwards.
TTCCCGGCAAATCGTAGAAAACAATTTTCCCGCTGTCATTTGTTTGGGATACTCTGTCGCCGATCTTGATTGTAGCGCCTGGCAAAAGTTCATTGGTGATCTTATCCCGGACAATTGCTTTAAAAACATTTTGAGAATAGCAGTTGAATGTCAGGATAAGAAGAAAGAAGAGAAATGCATGTCGCATATAGTGCCCTGAAAAGGTTTTAATTGTTGCCAAAAAATTTAAAGACACGAATTTAAAGTAGCCACATATCAACTTTGTGTTTTCCCGGCGATTTATATTTTAATTATAAATTGCAGTACTGTAAAAAAAGATAGTTTTTTGCTGAAATAAAAAGTGAACCTGGCACAGACAGCAGACATATTATCCAGTCCGGTCGAGTACCTGAAAGGGGTGGGTCCTCAGAGAGCTGACTTGTTGAAAAAGGAATTGAATGTTTTTACTTTCAACGACCTGCTGAATCATTTTCCGTACCGGCATGTGGACAAAACACGGGTCAGCCTGATCGGAGAGATCACGCCTGATACCGATTACATACAGGTGTCGGGTGTTTTGGTTTCTTTTGAAGTGGTGGGCATGAAAGCAGGAAGGAGAGCAGTGGGACAATTGAAAGATCAATCAGGTTTTTTAGAGCTTGCATGGTTTCAGGGATTGAACTGGGTACAGAAAACACTTACGATCGGCGCTTCTTATCTGGTTTATGGCAAAGTGAGTTTCTTTCAGGGCAAGCCACAGATCATCCATCCCGAAATGGAACTGATGACCGGGGAAAAGCAGGATGGGAAAAATTACCTGGAGCCTATCTATCCTGCTACAGAAAAACTGAAAGCAAGAGGATTGGGTGGAAGACAAATCGGGAAGCTGACCTTTGCCCTTTTACATTTATTAAGAGAAAAAGATATTCCTGAAAACCTTCCTGAAAAAATTCTTTCAGCACTGAATCTGATTGGTCGTTACCAGGCATACCGCAATATTCATTTTCCGCCTGATGTCAATTTATATGATCAAGCTGTGAAGCGGTTGAAGTTTGAAGAACTGTTTATTGCACAACTGAGGATGGGTTTGCTGAAGTCAAAAAGGCACCGGTTTTCCAAAGGGGTGTTGTTTGATAAGGTTGGTGAACTCTTTAATACTTTTTATTCTCATTATCTTCCTTTTGAACTTACAGGTGCACAGAAAAGAGTGATCAAAGAGATACGTGCCGATACGGCAAAAGGGCTGCAGATGAACCGGCTGCTTCAGGGGGATGTAGGGAGCGGAAAAACCATAGTGGCCGTTATGATCATGTTGCTTGCAATTGATAACGGATTTCAATGCTGCCTGATGGCGCCTACCGAAATCCTGGCACAGCAACATTTTAATACTATTTCAAAACTGCTTGGCAGGATGGATGTGACTGTTCAGTTGCTGACTGGTTCCACAAAAACCACGCTGAGAAAAAAAATATTGGATGATCTGGCAGAAGGCAAGCTGAATATTCTTATCGGCACTCATGCCGTAATTGAAAAAGCAGTTCAGTTTAAAGATCTTGGTTTGGTGATCATTGACGAGCAACACAGGTTTGGCGTGGAACAAAGAGCAAAGCTTTGGGAGAAAGCAGAACCTTATCCTCACATACTGGTGATGACAGCAACACCCATACCGAGAACTCTTGCTATGACCGCTTACGGTGATCTGGATTACAGTGTGATTGATGAACTGCCACCGGGAAGAAAACCTGTGATCACAGTTCATCGTTATGAAAACCACCGGAGCAGTGTGATGAACTTTTTGAGAACAGAGATAGATAAAGGAAGGCAGGCCTATATCATTTTCCCTTTGATAGAAGAGAGTGAAAAGCTGGATTATGAAAACCTGATGAAAGGATATGAAAATGTAAAAGCCTATTTTCCTGAACCAAAATACTGGATCAGTATGGTGCATGGCCGCCAGCCGGCACAACAGAAAGAGATCAATATGCAGCGGTTTGTAAATGGCGACACGCAGATTATGGTTTCCACCACGGTGGTAGAAGTGGGAGTGGATGTGCCTAATGCAACCGTTATGATCATTGAAAGCTCAGAAAAATTCGGCCTGTCACAACTTCATCAGTTGAGAGGAAGAGTGGGCCGGGGTTCTGAAAAGAGTTATTGCATTCTTTTATCAAGTGTAAAATTGGGAAATGATGCAAGAGAACGTATTAAAACCATGGTATCTACCAGTAATGGATTCGAAATAGCAGAGAAAGATCTTGAACTGAGAGGCCCTGGTGATATTGAAGGCACCCGCCAGAGCGGAATACTCAATTTTAAACTGGCCAGTATAGTCAATGACAGGCCATTATTGGAAGTTGCACGCCAAATGAGTGAAGATTTGCTGGAAAATGATCCTGATCTTAATTCGGCAGAAAATTTGCAACTGAAGAACTTCCTTAAAAGCCAGAAAGGGAACCGGATCTGGAGTATAATTTCTTAACATTTATTTTCCGTCTCTTTCTTAGTAAATTTGATTATCTTAATGAAAACTATTTTTATCCTGAACCGCTATTTGATCATCCTTGGCTTGCTAACCCTGAGTATAACCGGACTTGCTCAGAATTATAATACTATTGAATTCGTTGAAAACAAAGGCCAATGGGATTCGCAGGTAAAATTCAAGAGCGATGTGAGTGGGGGCGCCTTTTTTATACGCAAAGATGGTGTCACCATTTTGCAGAACAACCGGGAAGATCTGTATAAGATCTACACCTTGCTGCATATGCCCTTAAACCGTGTGTCTGATTCAGAAAATGAAAAAATTCTTCTCCGGTCTCATTCTTACAATGTGGACTTTGTAGATGCATCTCCTGATATGGAAATCGTCCCCGACAAACCCCTTCCTACATACAGTAATTATTTTATCGGTAACGATCCATCGAAATGGGCTGCTAACTGCCGTGTTTACCAGGGTATTACTGTAAAAAATGTTTATCCCAATGTAGATATCCGTTATTTCACTGATAATGGCACATTAAAATATGATATCATTGCAAAGCCCGGTGCCAACCTCGATCAGATTGCTTTGAGATATACCGGAGTGAACAAACTGAGTGTAAAGAATAAAGAATTGCAGGTGGCAACCTCAGTAGGTGATCTGACAGAATCATCGCCCTATACTTATCAAACAATGAAAGAGGGAAGGCGGGAAGTCAGTTGCCGGTATGAAGTGAAAAACAATATTGTAAAATTCCGTGTGAAAGATTATGATCCCACAGTTCCTCTGATCATTGATCCCTCTCTCATCTTTTGTTCTTTCAGCGGAAGTAAAGTGGATAATTGGGGCTTTACGGCTACTTATGGTCCTGATGGCAGTATGTATGGAGGCGGTATTGTTTTCGGAACCGGATTTCCTGTATCTCCCGGCGCTTTTCAGACAAGCTTTCAGGGTGGCGGAGGAGGGGGGTATGCAATAGATATCGGGCTTATAAAACTGACACCGGATGGTACAAACAGAGTTTATGCGACTTACCTGGGCGGGTCCGGAAATGAACAGCCCCACAGCCTGATAGTTGATCCTCAGGGCAACCTGATCTTGGCCGGAAGGTCAGATTCTCCAAATTATCCTACAGCCGGTCCAATCGATACAATATACAGCGGAGGCCGGAATGATATCATCATCACAAAATTGAATGCTGCAGGTAATGGCCTGATCGGATCAGTGAAAATCGGAGGTGCCAATGATGATGGCGTAAATATCTCTGCCAACAGATCGGGTTCAAGGTCATTGAATCAAAACTATGGAGATGACGGCAGAAGTGAAGTGCAATTAGACGGAGCAGGAAATGTTTATGTGGCATCCTGCACACAGTCGGGAGATTTCCCTACAGTGAATGCTTTTCAGACCACAAATAATGGAGGAAGTAATTTTCAGGACGGAGTGGTACTAAAACTTGACCCGAATTTATCAAGCCTGCTTTTCAGTACTTATTTGGGAGGCTCCGGTAATGATGCCGCTTATGTTGTTGACCTGGCACCTAATGGAAATATTTACGTTGCCGGAGGTACTGAAAGTACAGACTTTCCGGGTGTTCCGGGTAGCGGAGTGATCAACTCAACAAATAGCGGAGGAATAGACGGCTTCGTGACAATTTTAAACAACTCGGGTTCCCTGATCCGTTCAACCTATGTCGGTACCATTGGTATTGATCAGGTATATGGGATAAAGTTTGATAATAAAGGTTTCCCTTATATCATGGGGCAGACAACAGGAAACTGGCCTGTGGTTAATGCGCCTTACAGCAATTCAGGATCCAAACAATTTATTTCAAAACTTCAGCCTGACCTTTCAGGTTATGTTTATTCTACCATTTTCGGATCTCCTTCTCCTGTTCCTAATATATCACCGGTTGCTTTTCTGGTAGATCGCTGTGAGAATGTTTATGTTTCAGGTTGGGGTGGAAAAAGCTCTTTTACCAGCGGATTTCTTGCCGGTGGCACAAGCATGTCAATGCCGATCACGCCTGATGCTCTGAAAAGTACTACTGATGGTAAGGATTTTTATTTCTTTGTTTTGGAAAAAGATGCGGCCGGAGTTTTGTTCGGAAGTTTTTATGGAGAAGATAATGGCAATGCCATTGGTGCAGGCGGTACCGATCACGTAGATGGAGGGACCAGCCGTTTTGATAAGAATGGTGTGATCTATCAGGCTATCTGCGGCAATTGTAAAGAGTTTAACCCTAATCCTCCTTATCCTACCACACCGGGAGCCTGGGCTACAACCAATCCTTCTCCCGGATGCAATCTTACTATGCTCAAGATAGCTTTCAATCTTGCAGGAGTTAGAGGCGGAGTTCAATCTACTATAAATGGAGCAGTGAGGGATACTGCAGGTTGTGTACCTCTTACTGTTGATTTTGCAGATACCGTTAAAATGGCTCAGTCTTATGAATGGTATTTCGGCGATGGATCGCCCATGGTGACCAGTACTGCACCTAACATAACTCACACATATAATACTACAGGTACTTTCCTGGTAATGATGGTTGCCATTGATCCTTCAACCTGCAATGTCCGGGATAGTTCTTATATGCACATACGGGTCGGCGATGTACAGGCGAATCTTAATTTCAATATTACAAAGTTGAATCCATGTGATTCTTTCAAATACCAATTTGATAATTTATCAACCACTCCGCCAGCCTTTCCTTTCGGCGCCCAGACATTTGTATGGGATTTTGGTGACGGGTCTTCTACAGTGATCGCAGGAATAAACAGTGTTACCCACAATTATCCGAGCCCGGGAACTTATAATGTAAAGCTCACTCTTGTTGACACTACCTATTGCAATGCCCCTGATTCTATGACGGTGCAGTTGCGTGTAGCTGCATTGGTGAAAGCTCAGTTTGATACTCCTCCTCTGGGTTGTGCACCTTATACTGCCGTATTCGATAATACGTCTGTTGCAGGGCAGACCTTTATCTGGGATTTTGGTGATGGCTCAGGTTCCAATGATGTAAACCCGGCTCATTTGTACAGCACACCCGGAACATATACCGTGACACTGATCGCCAATGATCCGAACACATGTAATCTGACAGATACTTTCCGTTATACAATTTCTGTGTTTGACAAACCTGTATCAAATTTTACGACATCGCCTGTGCCCCCGGTAGAAAACACACCGACCACATTCGATAACCTTTCTTCGCCTGATGCAGTTACCTTCAAATGGCTCTTTGGTGATGGCGATACTTTACTCACCAACTCCAGAAGCCCGGTGCAACATCAATATAATGCTACGGGAACTTTCAATGCATGCCTGATTGCATACAATGCTGCCGGCTGTGCCGATACCAGTTGCCAGCAAGTCCAGGCAATCATTTTCACTTTGGTGGATGTGCCCAATGCATTTACTCCGCAAAGCGGTGATATCAACAGTAAAGTGATGGTTCGTGGTTTTGGAATAACAAAATTGAAGTTTATCATCTGGAATCGCTGGGGTCAGAAAGTTTTTGAAACAGCAAACCGCCTTGAAGGCTGGGATGGCAAGTTCAAAGGAGTGCTTCAGCCCATGGATGTTTATGCATACACATTGGAAGTTGAATTTTTTGATGGAACAAAGACAACTAAAAAAGGAGATATTACGTTGATCAGATAATGGACGAATGAAAAGGATAGTTACCATATTGATATTTTGTTTTGGAGAAATCATTTCAGGGAGTACTGCATACGCTCAGGATCTGCATTTCTCTCAATTCTTTAATTCTCCTTTGCTGACCAACCCTGCAAATACCGGCTTTATTCCCGATGGTGACTATCGTTTGGGTGTCAATTACCGCAATCAGTGGTCTTCCATTATGACCGTACCGTATAAAACCATGAGCGCTTTCGGTGATGCTCAGATATTCAAGAACAGGGATTACACAGGATGGATGGGTGTGGGAGGTGTTGTTTTGCATGATGTTGCGGGTAGCGGTCAACTTACCTCAACAAGGATCTATGGCTCGGTTGCCTATCATCAGATGATCAATTTAGGAAGCCTGCTCAGCCTGGGATTCAATGTGGGCTGGGCCAATAAACAGATCAATGTCACAAACCTGAAATTTCCTGATCAGTTTGATGGCCATTTTTTCGATAGCCATCTGCCTACCGGTGTGGTATTGGCAACCAATAATATCAGCTATCTTGATATTCAGACGGGGATGAACTATGCCTATTTTCCTACCGACAAGATCTATGTGAATGCAGGTTTCTCCGCCATGCATATCAACAAGCCGCGGGAATCATTCTTTGATCCGCAACCAGGAGTTGATAATCGTATTCCTGTCAGGTATGTAGGTTTTCTGAATGGTAGTTTTATGTTGAATGATCAGTGGATCATCAACCCGAATGCCTATTATACCAACCAGGCAAAAGCTTCCGAATTCGTATTAGGATTGAATGCACATTATAACCTTTCCGGAAACGGGGACAATGTGCTGATCGGCGGATTGTATTTCCGTTCCGGTGATGCTTTTATACCGCTGATCGGACTGGGTTATAAAGATCTTACATTTACCTTCACCTACGATGCCACTATTTCAACTCTGAAAAATTATAACAACACACGTGGCGCTTTTGAATTTTCTTTGATCAAACAGGGTGTGATTGATAAGTATATGGGCGATAAACGTCAGACCATGTGTCCATCCTTCCGTAATTTTTATTGATTTTTTTCTCACACTAAGGCTATTAATTCCCGATAAATCCGATTTTTACAAAAAATAAAAATCTAAGCGCCATGGTCACTAATACAGTCCTCGCATCCCGTCATGTTGATGAATTCAGAAAAATAGTCGGTGAACAATATGTCCTGATCGATGAAGAATCATTGCAGCATTATTCGCATGATGAAACAGAAGATCTGCATTATTTACCGGAAGTAGTGATCAAACCGAGAACGGCACAGGAGATCAGCGCCATTATGAAGATCTGCAATAAAGCAAAGATCCCGGTTACGCCCCGTGGCGCCGGTACCGGACTAAGCGGCGGCGCTTTACCTCATCTGGGAGGAGTGTTGCTATCTATGGAAAGAATGAATTCCATTCTGGAAATTGATGAAAGAAACCTGCAGGTGACCACAGAACCTGCAGTGATCACTGAAGTATTGCAGAATACGGTCAGGGAGAAAAACTTGTTTTATCCTCCTGATCCGGGGAGCCGCGGTTCCTGTTTTATCGGGGGAAACATCTCCGAAAACAGTGGTGGACCCAAAGCAGTCAAGTATGGAGTGGTCAAAGATTATGTATTGAATCTGGAATTGGTTTTGCCCGATGGTGAGATCATCTGGACCGGCGCCAATGTATTGAAAAATGCAACGGGCTATAATCTCACACAATTGGTGGTGGGCAGTGAAGGGACTTTGGGCATTGTAACGAAAATTGTTTTAAGGCTCATTCCACATCCCAAGCATGACCTGCTGATGCTGGTGCCATTTAAATCAGCAGAAAACGCCTGTGCAGCAGTTGGCGCCATTTTCCGTGCAGGATATACTCCCAGCGCTTTGGAATTTATGGAAAGAGATGCATTGGAGTGGGTCTCACAATTTGTTTCGGGAAGCACCATAAAGATCGAAGAGGAAGTTCAGGCGCATTTACTGGTTGAAGTGGACGGCAATGATGTGGATGTATTGGCCAAAGAGATTGAGGGTATTGCAGAAATTATCCAGGGTTTTGATTGTGGTGAAATATTATTTGCCGACAATGCCCAGCAAAAAGCAGAATTATGGAAACTCCGCCGCAGGGTGGCTGAAGCGGTAAGGGCGAATTCGATCTATAAGGAAGAAGACACGGTAGTTCCCCGTGCAGAATTGCCGGTTTTGCTTAAAGGCGTGAAAGATATAGGAAAAAGATATGGATTCCATTCCGTATGCTACGGCCATGCCGGTGACGGAAACCTTCATGTCAATATTATTAAGGGCGATTTAACAGATGAACAATGGAATGGATCGTTGAAAGATGGAATAAGAGAGATATTTGCATTGGTGAAAGAGCTGGGTGGTACATTGAGCGGAGAGCATGGTGTAGGACTGGTGCAAAAAGAATATATGAACATCGTGTTCAATGAAACCCAGATAAGATTGATGAGAGAGATCAAAAAGATTTTTGATCCTAATAATATCCTCAATGCAGGAAAGATCTTCGATATTTAAACTTATTGAAACCATTTTATGAAAAAAGTGTTGCTTCTGCTGTTTTTTGCAGTCGTTGCCGTAGAATTTTCCCATGCTCAGATCGAAAAAAATGAAAAAGAGAAAAAAGGCTTTGATAAAAGCAAGCTTTTTTTTGGTGGAAATTTCGGATTGACTTTTGGTGATTATACATTGATCAATATATCTCCCCAATTAGGATACCGGTTTAATGACTATCTGGCTGCCGGAGCCGGAGTGAATCTTCAATATATCAGTATAAAAGATCGATACATGAATGGTGACCCTTATTCTAAGATATCTCAGGGAGTTGCTGGTTTGAATATTTTTGGAAGAGTGTATCCTGCACGGTTCCTGATGATACAGGCTCAACCCGAATTGAATTATGTTTTCGGCAAGATAAAATATTTTAATCCTCCTTCCAGGACGAATATTGATGCATCCATTGTCCCAAGCCTACTGCTGGGAGGAGGTATCGTATTCCCTGCGGGAAGAGGAGGCTTTATCGTTTCTATTTTTTACGATGTACTGCAGCAGCCTAATTCACCTTACTCCAACAGGCCTTTTTATAATTTCAGTTACAGTTTCGGGTTTTGATCTTCATTGTTGAGGATGTATTCAAATTCCGAAGGATCTTTTAAGAAGGTTATCCTTTTTTCAGGGGATTCATATAAAAAACCATTTCTCTGCAACAACGAAATGTGGGCGATCAGGTGATCATAAAAACCGCCTGAATTCATCAGGAAAACTTTTTTATTATGAATGGAAAGCTGATTCCAGGTCAACATTTCAAATAATTCATCCAGTGTGCCAAAACCGCCGGCTAAAGCAAGCGCAGCATCACACATATCATACATGGCCTTTTTTCTTGAATGTATGTCATCGGTAATGATCAACTGACTGATACCCTTATGCTGATGTTCCCAGTCCATCAGTATCTTCGGAATGATACCGATAACCGTTCCTCCGTTTTTCATTACATTATCAGCAAGTATTTTCATGATTCCGTTCCCCCCACCACCATAAACGAGTTTAATTTGATTTTTGGCTAATGATCTACCCAATTCTGCCGCATGTTCTGAATAAATCCTTTCCATTCCGTTTTTTGAACCGCAAAAAACTGCAAGAGATTGTATCATTTTAAATAAATTACCTGCAAAAGGAAAGCAAATTTGTTTATCTTCAAAATTCATTAATACACATTATCATTATCATAAAAGAATAGAGATTCATTATGACTTCCGGACTACTTTTCACTTTTGTCATTGGTTATTTTCTGCTTTTACTGGCTGTGGCCTGGTACACGTCACGTAATTCTAATAACGATTCTTTTTTTATCGGTAACCGTAATTCCAACTGGATGCTGGTTGCTTTCGGTATGATAGGCACTTCCTTATCAGGTGTCACATTTGTATCAGTGCCGGGTACTGTGGGTGGAGCTGCATTTACTTATTTCCAGGTTGTCATCGGTTATTTTTTTGGCTATCTCGTCATTGCCTATGTGTTATTGCCGATGTATTACAAACTGAACCTCACTTCCATTTATAATTATTTACAGCATCGCTTCGGGATGATGTCTTATAAAACCGGCGCTTTATTTTTTATTTTTTCAAGAGTGCTGGGAGCTACAGCAAGGCTTTACCTGGTCATCAATGTACTTCAGATATTTATTCTCAAAGAAATGAATATCAGTTTTAGCCTTGCCACCTTTGTGATCCTGCTGATGATACTCCTCTATACCTACGAAGGCGGAGTGAAGACGATCGTTTTCACCGACACTTTACAAACCACTTTCATGTTGCTGGGCCTTATCATTTGTATCGTTTATGTAATGGGAAATATGGGACATTCTTTTTCTTCTACACTGGATGTCCTGAATAAGAATGGACTAACACGGATCTTTAATACAGATGCAAACAGTTCGGGATTCTTTCTCAAACAAATAATCGGCGGAATGTTCATCACCATTACCATGACGGGCCTCGACCAGGAAATGATGCAAAAGAATATCAGCGTGAAGACACTGCGTGATTCACAAAAAAATGTCATCACTTTCAGCGTCATCGTTATGATCGTGAATTTTCTTTTTTTATTTATGGGTGGGCTGCTGTATATGTACGGAAATATGAAAGGGATCAATGTTCCGGCCGATGATCTATTCCCAACCGTAGCACTTCATTATATGCCTGCGGCAGTTTCAATAATTTTTGTCATTGCACTTATATCTGCTCTTTTCCCAAGTGCGGACGGAGCGCTGACGGCTCTTACATCATCCTTCTGCATTGACCTTTTAGGGATGAAACGCAGAGATGATTGGGATGAACAAAGGAAACGCCGCATCAGGCTCATGGTGCATTTTTCATTTGCCATTGTATTTTTTCTTATTGTACTTGGATTTAAATGGGTGGACAATAAATCCATCATTGATGTGATATTGAAGGTGGCCGGATTTACTTACGGCCCGCTTTTAGGATTATTTGCGTTTGGAAGATTATCTAAGAGGATTCTCCATGATAAAAGATCTATCTATGTTTGCCTCGCAGCCCCCGTGATCATCTGGGGAGTAGATTTTATAAACAATATTGATTGGTATCAGGCACAATTCAAACTGGACGGAGCCTGGTTGAGCAGTGTTAAAAATTTCTCCCGGACAATATTCGGTAACTTCAAGATAGGATATGAACTCCTGATATATAACGGATTACTCACTTATCTCGGATTATATTTCATTTCCAAAAAGAAGGCTCAGTAAAAACCCTGAGATTATCAGAGTATCTTTGTAAAAAAGCAAAATGGAGATGATTGATCCTGCCGCACAGGAATATGCTGATTTATTTTCATCTGAAGCAGATGGTCTTCTAGAGGAAATAGATGCATTCACATTAGAGCAAAATCTTGATTATCAAATGCTCAGTGGCCATTTGCAAGGTAAGGTGCTGGAGATGATCAGTATGATGATCAGGCCGGAAAAGATTTTGGAGATCGGAACTTTTATGGGCTACAGCGCTTTATGCCTGGTAAAAGGATTGGCAGAGGGAGGTAAGCTTCATACTATTGAAGGCAATGAGAATAACGCCAAAAAGGCTCAAATCTTTTTTGATCGGTCAATTTACCGTGATCAAATAATTTTGCATACCGGAAATGCGTTAACGATCATTCCGGCTCTTAATGAAACCTGGGATCTGGTATTCATAGATGCTCATAAGCCGGAATATATAGATTATTTTAACCTTGTTTTTCCTCATTTAAGGAAGAACGGATTTATTTTAGCCGATAATATTTTTTTTCATGGCCAGGCCCTGGATGAAAAAGCAACGGGGAAGAACGCCAAAGGAATCAGAGCTTTTAATGATTTTATCAGGCAGAGAAAAGATATTGAAAAAGTGATCCTGACCATTAGAGATGGTCTGTATCTGATCCGGAAAATTTAATGTTAGTACCATGCAAAACAGGAAGCTTTTAGTTACGGTCATTGCGAGTTTATTTACCGGTGCAGTGGTGGCACAGCCTGCCGACGTCATTGTCCGGTATATAAACAAGTACAAGGATATTGCCATTAAAGAAATGCAACGTACCGGAGTTCCCGCAGCCATTAAACTGGCACAGGGAATTCATGAAACCATGGCCGGCACCAGTGATCTGGTGATGAAATCAAACAACCATTTTGGCATCAAGTGCAAAGAGACCTGGAGCGGCCCTTCGGTAAAACATGATGACGACCTGAAAAATGAATGTTTCAGGAAATATAGTTCTGCTGAAGAATCCTACCGTGACCATTCTGATTTTTTGAAAAGCAGACCCTGGTATTCATTTCTTTTCAACCTGGATCCTACTGATTATAAAGGCTGGGCTTATGGCCTTAAAAAAGCCGGTTATGCCACCAATCCAAAATATCCGCAGATAATCATCAAGTTGATTGAAGATTACAATCTGGAAGATTATACGCTGATAGCAATGGGTAAAATGAAGCCTCATGACGAGGTGCTCACTAAGGCAGAGATTGAAAGCTCTCAGCAAGAAAACAAAGCGATTGCATCTGTTTCAAAGACAACTGAGCCAATATTTTTTGAAAACTTCTCAAGTGGGTCCATAAAGACCGAAACAGGTATTAAAGAAAACAACACAGCAATTACCGTCGCCCAGGCCAAAGCAGCGCCACCCAAAGCGAATTATCCTGCCGGCGAATTTAAGATCAACGAAACCCGTGTGATCTATGCAAAGGAAGGAACCCCGTTATTGGCAATTGCTCAGCAATACAATGTATCGCTTGCATGGTTATATGATTTCAATGATCTTCCGAAAATTGAAGAACTTCAGAATGATCAATTGATCTATCTGCAGAGGAAACGTAAGACCGGCCTGAATGAAATACATGTGGTAAAGCAGGGTGAGAATTTATATGATATTGCCCAGAAAGAAGCTATAAGACTGGAAAGCCTGAGAGAATATAATATGCTGGCCATGGGTATGGAGCCTGCAGTAGGTGAACAGTTGTATCTTAAGGCGAAAGCTCCGGCAAGGCCGAGATTAGCACAAAATGAAAAGAGTTTTTCTTCGGAATCTGTAGTTAATTCTTCAAACTCAACAACGGTAATAAAGAAAGAGGTATCTGACTTTTCTTTAAAGAATACTACAAAAAGAAGCGATGCTGAACCGATAGTTTATACGGTTCAATCCAAAGAGACGATCTGGGCCATTTCAAAAAAATATGATGTCAGCATTGATGATCTCGTGAACTGGAATAAATTGCAGGGCAATGATCTGAAAGCCGGTCAAAAAATTAAAATCTATAAATAAGCATCAATGGCAGTAATCAAAGTTCACGACAAGGAATTCATTACTTATCTTTCGAGTGAAACCATTGAAAAACGGGTCAGGGAAATTGCCGATGAGATCAACAGAGATTACTCCGGTAAAAGACCTTTGTTCATATCTATTCTGAACGGGGCGTTCATGTTCACAGCGGACCTGTTTCGCTATCTCACCATAGATGCTGAATTGTGTTTTATCAAGATCGCTTCTTATAAAGGACTGAAATCAACCGGAAAGATTGTCACAACGATTGGACTGGAAGAAGATATTTTCGGAAAGGATATCGTGATCCTTGAAGATATTGTTGATACCGGAAAGACCCTCCATGATTTTCTACCCAAATTATTTCATCAACAGCCCAACAGCCTCAAGATTGCCACTTTGCTGCACAAGCCTGAGGCCACTGAATATCCTCATCAGTTGGACTATGTAGGCTTTCCTATCCCCAATAAATTCGTTGTGGGTTATGGCCTGGATTATGACGGCCTCGGAAGGAATCTGAAGGAAATTTACCAGTTGAAATAGGGAATCATTTTACCTGCCGGCTAATTTTTGTATCTTATCTCCCTAAAGTATCCACTTGAAGACTTTATGTCATATAGGTGTTTTTCTGTTATTGTCTTTGCCCGTGATCAGCCAGCCGTATTACCTGCGAGGGGTGGTAAGGGATGACAAAGGAACTGTTTTGCAAAATGTGAAGATACTGGAACTTGGCACGGGCCTCGTTTACCACACCGGTGTATATGGAACATTCGGTATTGTGAGCAACAGCAAGACAGACACATTGAGTTTTTCCCTGGATGGATACGAAAAGAAAGAAGTCATTGTCAATGTGAGCATTTATGCAGAAGTGGAATTGAAGTTGCTCCCTTCCTCATCATTCAGCAGGCATATGGAACGACTTACCTCCCTCACCAAGGATCTTCAGCGTGAAGAGCAAAAGAAATGGTTTACCGGAGATGAAACTTACGCAAGTATTGTTGAAAATCGTTTCATTAATGCAAAGAGATTTCCCGAAACGGGAATGTCGCTTGATATTGACAAAGCTTCTTACAGCAACATAAGGAGATTTATCAACTTTAATTCAATGGTGCCTCCTGATGCGGTCCGGATTGAGGAAATGCTCAATTATTTCAATTTCGATTACACTCCGCCTGCAGCAGAAGATATATTTAATGTAAAAACGACTTTGACTTCATGCCCCTGGAATCAGGAGGATCAACTGTTTTTTATAAATGTATCAGCAAGGAAATTGGATCTGGATTCGTTACCCCCGAGCAACCTTGTCTTTTTGATTGACATTTCAGGATCTATGGATATGCCAAACCGGTTGCCTTTATTGAAATCTGCTTTTCATACTCTTGTTGAAAACCTGAGAGCAAAAGACACGGTGTCCATTGTAGTATATGGCGGAGCAGTCGGAATAATGCTGCCTCCGACCGGTGGTATGGAAAAAGAAAAGATACTTAAAGCGATTGATAAGTTGGAACCCGGCGGTTCAACACCCGGGGAATCAGGCATAAGGATGGCTTATGCACTGGCTCGAAATCATTTTATCAAGGGAGGGAATAACCGTGTGATATTGGCAACGGATGGAGATTTCAATGTAGGATCAAAAACAGAAGAAGAACTGGAAGACCTGATAACACGTCAGCGGGAGTCGGGGGTGTATCTTACCTGCCTCGGTGTGGGAATGGGAAATTATAAAGATTCCAAGATCCAGATATTGTCAAGAAGAGGCAATGGGAATTTTGCCTATCTGGACAGTTATCAGGAAGCAGAGAAAGTATTGCTTACGGAGTTTACAAGAACATTGTTTGCTGTAGCGGATGATGTGTATGTGAATGTTGAGTTCAACCCTGAATATGTAAAAGAGTACAGGCTTATCGGATTTGATAATAAGATGAGCGCTTTAAAAGATACGCTTACCGAAGTGGAAGGAGGAGAGATAGGTTCAGGAAATTCTTCTTTTGTGGTTTTCGAGATCGTGCCTGCAGATCAAGGCCGTGGCGCACGGAAAAATTCCCGGCAAGATTATTTTGCGCAAATGAATATCAGATACAAGAAGCCAGGAAGTTCATCAGAACAAAGTGTGTCTTTCCGGAGTGATTATTCTTTTTCCCCTTTTACTATGCTGGATTCTTCTTACCGCTTTGCAACTTCAGTGATCATGTTTGGTTCTCTTCTGAGAAATTCTCCGTTTACAAAAAATGTAACCTGGAATGATATGATTTCATTGGCTTCACAGTCTGCCAATAAGAACAATGTATTGCAGCAGGAGTTTGTAGTAATGATCGAAAAAGCAAAAGATCTTTATTCTAAGAAAAAGAAGAAGAGAAAGAAAAGAGATTTATTCGATCAGTGATCTTTATCTATTTTCTTATAAACACTTCTTTTCCATCAATAACTGTTCTCAGCACTTTCACATCATTAATCTTCTCAGGTGCAATTGTAAAAAGGTCATCACTTAATACAACAAAATCAGCCAGCGTACCCTTTTTTAAGATCCCCAGTTTATCTTCCTGGAATCCGGCATAGGCATTATTTCGGGTATAACATTTCAGCGCCTGCTCCACCGTTATCTTTTGTTCAGGATACCATCCATTTGGGTTTTTTCCGTCAAGAGTTCTTCTGGTTACTGCAGCATAAATTCCCTCTATAGGTTTCATGGGCGCCACAGTCCAGTCGGAACCAAATGTGACCATAGCGCCGGCATCCAGCAAACTTTTAAATGCATAGGTTCCTTTAAGCCTGGCATCATCTAATCTTTTGTAAGCCCACCGGCCATCATCAATGGCATGATAAGGTTGTACAGAAGCGATTACTTTCAGTTGTGTAAATTTTGGAATGGCAAATGGCGTTAAGTGTTGTGCATGTTCCACACGGAAACGACGATCTCTTTCCTGATTTACTTTTTCAGCATTTCCATAAACGTCCAGTATGAAGTCGTTTGCCCTGTCTCCAATGGCATGAACTGCAACCTGCAAACCGGCAGAGTCTGCTGATATGACCCATTTTCTCAATAAGGTGGTATCAGTTACCATCAGGCCTGTACTTGCAGGGGCATCCAGGTAAGGTTTGTAAAACCATGCAGTAGTGGATCCTAATGACCCATCAACAAAACCTTTCAGTCCGCCCCAGCGGAGCATGTCATCTCCCTTCCCGTTCTTTTTACAAAATGAATCCAGTTTTTCCCAGCTCCACAGTGCCACAAAAGAATAAATGCGCAGCTTCTGTTTCTTTTGTGCATAGTTTCTCCGATATGTTGCGAGATCGGTCCAGCCTCCATAACTACCCATGTCATGAACCTGTGTGACTCCGTTTTCAAATGCATATTGCTGAGCTGCTGCAAAGTATTCATCGAATTCCTTTTCAGTTGGGTCAGGAATGATATTATTGATCAATGCCATGGCTTCATCTTTGAACATGCCGGTTGGCTCACCCTTTTTATCTTTTATGATCTCGCCGCCCGGAGGCGCCTGGGTGGTGTTGGTTATGCCTGCCAATTGTAAAGCTTTTGTATTGGCAAAAGCCATGTGGCCATCATAACGGTTCACAAATACAGGATGATCACCTGTTATTGAGTCTACCCAGCTTTTTTCAGGTAGTTCACCGCCCCACACTTCGTGATCCCAGTCGCCGCCGAGTATCCATCGGCTATCCGGGTGTTGCTTACAGAAATTTTTCAGTGCATCAATGAATTCCTGTTTTGTCTGTGCCTTTCGCAGATCCACGCTGGAAAGATTATATCCACCGCTGAGAAAATGAGTGTGATTATCCATGAACCCAGGAACCACAAATTTTCTTTTCAGGTCAATAAGTTCAGTTTGTTCTCCTTTGTAAGGCCGGTAGTCATTACCAACATAAAGAATCTTGTTGCCTTTGATTGCCAGCGCTTCTGCATCCGGTATTTGTGAATCGCCGGTCCAGATGAGGGCATTGAAATAAATTTTATCCGCTTTTTCATTTTGTGCTGCCGAAAAAAACGGCAAAACTGAAACGAGGAGGAAGGGGATGATTCTCATGACTTGAATTTGAAAAAATGAAAATAGAAAAAGTCCTGATCAAATATGATGATCCAAATAAACAAAGAATATTTCGCAGTTATAATTTATTATTTTCACTTAATGAACGATACCACTATCGCTTCTTCCAAAGCTATTGCAATAGCCTGTAACCCGGTAGCAGGATCAGGCAGGGCTATCGTTCTTTCTGATAAGATCTCAAAGAAACTAAAAGAAAGATTTATTTCCCATTGTGTTTTTAAAGAGGACTGGCCCCCTGATTTTAACGGATTTAGTGAGGTCTGGATCGTTGGTGGTGACGGGACCATTAATTATTTTATCAATAAATACCGGGATCTGAAATTACCGCTCTCCATATTCAAGGGAGGCTCCGGAAATGATACACATTGGTTGTTGTATGGAGATAAAGATTTCGAAGGGCAAATAGAAGATGCTTTGTCGGAGAAAATAAGACCTATTGATGCGGGAAGATGTAACGGCAGGTTATTTATTAATGGTGTTGGGGTAGGTTTTGAAGGCGTTGTTGCTGAGAGTGCAGCCGGTAAAAGGAAGAGCGCCGGTACTACTTCTTATTTCATTGCTGTGTTGAAGAAGATATTTTTTTATCGGTCCAAAAAATATGATGTTACTTCGGAGGAACTCGGAATGAATGAAAGATTTCTGATGATCAGCGTCAGCAATGGCAAGAGAGCGGGAGGCGGGTTTTATATTGCACCTGCAGCAGAACCTGATGATGGCTTACTGGATGTGACAGTGATTAAAGCGATCTCGCCTTTTAACAGACTCAGATGGTTGCCTGTTATTGAAAAAGGGAAGCATCTACATCTTCCGTTCGTTACTCATTTCAGGTCTTGTAGTGTTATTATTACCGGTGTTCAGCCTGTTCACTATCACCTGGATGGAGAAGTCTTTTCAGAGAAAAGGCTTGAAATTGAGATCCTGCCTGCTCAGTTTTTCTTTCGGTAATAAAAAAAGTCTGATCCATCCGAAAAGATGGTCAGACTTGAAACAGATCTTTTATTAATGATTAATTAATAATCGTTGTTATAACCGCCACGGTCACGATTGAAGCTGCCTCCTTTGTTATAACCGCCTTTTTTAAAACCACCGCCGCCGAAGCTTCTTTTCTTGAAGCCACCACCGCCACTGCCTTCAGGTTTGGGACGGCTTTCATTGACGACAATATTACGGCCGTCAATTTCGGTTCCATTTAAAGCTGCAATGGCTGCTTGTGCTTCAGCATCATTAGGCATTTCCACAAAACCGAAGCCTTTGCTACGTTGCGTGAATTTGTCATTAACGATTTTTGCTGAGGATACTTCGCCGTGCGGAGTAAAGAGGTTGGTCAAATCCTGATCCTTCAGGTTCCAACTAAGGTTTCCTACGTAAATGTTCATTTTGAGATGTTTTTTAAAAAATAAGTGTCAACAGTAAACAGTAACCATTGAACATTTAACGGATATACAAAACGTTCAGGACTTGTGAAACTGTAAAGAACACCAAAGCAATACAAAGTAACGTATTTTTTACTGACTTATTGTCAAAATATTCGGGTTAAGGCCGGTTTTAACGGAAAATAGTTTTAATCCCCTAATTTAACCCTGTCAGATCCGGACTGAAATTGTTATTCTGCCACTACTTCAAAGCTTACTTCAGCAGTATGCCCATTACCGAAATCAATGGCTGCTTTATAAGTGCCTAGTTCTTTCACTTCATCAACCAGGCTGATCTTTCTGCGATCAATCTCATACCCCTTTTGTTCTCGAATGGCACGGCTGATCTGGAGTGGAGTTACACTGCCGAATATTTTACCACTGGTTCCTGTCTTTGCTCCAATCTTTAGCGGCCCTTCTTTCAATTTTTCGATCACACTGTTAATCTCAGCAAGCATTTTATCTTCAATCTTCTTCAGTTGTTTCATCTTCTCATCCAGTCGGCTGCGGTTTACAGAACTGGCTTCAATAGCTAACTGACGGGGTAACAGGTAATTACGGGCATATCCGCTTTTCACTTTTACTAGTTCATTGGCAGCGCCAAGGTTATCTACATCTTTAATCAATATTACTTCCATGGCGTCCTCCTTATTTTAATAAATCTGTTACATAGGGCAATAGAGCCATCTGGCGGGCTTTTTTCACTGCATCGGAAACTTTACGCTGGTATTTCAATGAGTTACCGGTAAGCCTGCGGGGCAGAAGTTTGCCTTGTTCGTTAAGGAATTTTTTCAGGAACTCTACATCTTTATAGTCAATGTAGCGGATGCCATATTTTTTGAAGCGGCAAAATTTTTTTACTCTTTTGTCGCTTCTTATGGCGGTCAGGTATTTGATCTCATTTTTTGCCATAAGTTATGCCTCCACTGCTTTTTCGGTTCCTGTTGTCACGCCACTTCTCTTTTTTGCATTATACTCGACGGCGTATTTATCGAGCTTAGTGCACAGGTGACGAAGCACTGATTCGTCACGAAGAAGCTGGATCTTCAGCTTCTCATTGAAGTCGGATGGCGCAGTATATTCCAGCACCCAATAAAGACCTGTTGTCTTTTTCTGTACCGGATACGCCAGTGATTTTAATCCCCAGGGATTTTCTGCCACGATCTCTCCTCCATTGCTTTTGATGAGAGCAGCATACTTCTTTTGCTCTGATTTGAATTCATCGTCACTCAGAACAGGGGTAAAAATCACCATCAATTCATAATTGTTCATATCCCTGTTTTAAATTTAAAAATAATGGGCGGCAAAGATAGTGGATTTAAGCTGAAGTAAAGACAAGTTATCAGAGAAAATTTGCATGCTGGATTCTGTAATTGGCTCCTGATAATCAATTAAATATGTGCTTGATAAAATGGAATTTCCGGTAATAGACATTTTTAAGAAGAGGATTCTTTTTTCAAAATGATCGCATTAAGCGCCTTTTCCGGACGGATTTTCTCAATGATCTTATATCCGTATTTTAAGAGTGAATCCAGATATACAGGGCTGGCATAAATGAACCAGACAGGTCTGGGAAATTTGGCAACAGAGACCCCCAACTTGTCTAAAAATTTTTCCAAAGTATCCTTTTCAAAAGGATTGAACATAAAAAAAACACTGTCATTGGGTTGTATCGGATAATTTAAAACGTCATTACAGTTCACTTCCCATTTTAGATTTTGAAATTTTTCAGCGGTTTTCATCATATTCTTTTCTGCTTCTTCGCATAATTCTTTTGCAAAGTCAATGCCCTTGATGGAAGTAAAGCCAAAGTGTGCTGCCACTGTCATAACCCTGCCTTTTCCGCATCCGAGGTCAATGATGGAACTGTGATCTGAATGTTTTCTGAAGGAAGCAAGAGAGAGCTCGACAAGATAATAGCTTATTGCTTCATAAGGCGAGCTTTTTCTGATATTCCCTTCGGTGATAGTGAGCTTTTCCAGTCTTTCAGGCATCACTGTACTGATCCCGTATTTGGGACCCCGTTTTATTTCATGCCACATAATAAAGGAAGACAGAAAAATATTCCGCTTCAATGACAGGTAAAAAAAGAAATAAATATTATGAATGAACTTTTTCAAAGCTCACTGATTCTCAAATCGAGTACGTGCAGTTGTAATGATTTGTTACCGTTCCATTCGTTTTCATCAATTTTAAAAACTATATCCAACGGTCTTTTTGTATGCAGTAAATCAAATTTTTCTGCAAGTCCAAAACCAATTCCGGTGAAGATAACATTTCCTTGCCGGAGGGAAAACTTAATGTGATCTTCTTTTACAATTTTAGAATAACCGGTGTCTTCCACTCTTTTAGAAATGAAGGCAGGGCGCATATTATCAGGCCCAAAGGGTTCCATTTGTAAAAGGATATTGTAAAAACTTTGCTTAATGTCGGAAAATGAAAGCTCGGAATCAATGACAAGTTCAGGTATCAGCAGTTCTTTATCAATAGTGGAAGAAACTACTTCTTCAAATTTATTTCTCAGCATTTCTATCTTGCTGATTTCAAGAGTTAATCCCGCTGCAGCAAAATGACCGCCATATCCAAGCAGATAGTCCCTGCAGGCATGAATTGCTTCATACAGATTGAACCCGGGAACACTACGGGCACTTCCGGCTGCAAAATTCCCCGATTGTGTCAATACGATAGTGGGGCGATAATAGTGTTCAATTAATCTGGACGCAACAATGCCTACTACGCCTTTATGCCAGTGGGGTTGAAAAACGACTGTTGTTTTACTGTCTTTCCATTCTTTCCGATTTTCAATCATGGCCAGAGCTTCTTCTGTGATGCCGGAATCAGCGGTCTTACGCTCATCGTTGTCATGATGCAGCAACTCGGCATATTGCAGAGCTTCCTCATAACTTTCCGAAATGAACATTTGAACTGCTTTACGGGCATCATCCATTCTCCCTGCGGCATTCACTCTGGGAGCAATCATAAAAACGAGGTTATGAATGTGCAGTGTTTTATTCAAGCCGCTTAAAAAAGATAATGCCTTGATACCATAGTTGGGATTTTCATTTGCTTTTTTCAGACCATGAAATGCCAGCACTCGATTTTCTCCGGTCATAGGAACGATGTCTGCAGCAATAGCAGTTGCAACCAGGTCAAGGAATTCATAGGTGTCTTCTTTTGGTAAATTGAGCTTTTCGGCAATTGCAGAAATAAGTTTGAAGCCAACCCCGCATCCGCATAATTCTTTGTATGGATAGTTACAATCTTTTTGTTTTGGGTTCAATATAGCTACAGCCGGAGGAATGGCCGCATCTGGCAAATGGTGGTCGCAAACAATAAAATCGATTCCGAGTTCTTTAGCGTAAGAGATCAATTCCACAGCTTTTATCCCACAATCCAATGAGATGATCAATGTAAATCCATTTTCTTTTGCAAAATCAATTCCTGCTTTGCTAACCCCATAGCCTTCGCGGTATCTGTGTGGAATGTAAAAGTCAAGTTGTGAATGAAACTTTTTCAGGAACTGGTACAGGCAGGCCACCGCAGTAGTGCCATCTACATCATAATCTCCAAAGACCAGGATCTTTTCATGGTTGTCCTTTGCAAGAAGTATCCTGGCGACCGCTTTATCCATATTCTTCATTAACCAGGGATCGTGCAAGTGATCCATTGAAGGCCGGAAAAACTCTTTAGCTTCATCATAAGTCCTGATTCCCCTTTGGACTAAAATCTTACAAATAGCAGGATGTATATTCAGGGATCTTCTGAGTTCTTCAGTGGCTATTTTGTCATCAATTAATATGTTCCATCTTCTTTTCATTGGCACAGCCGGTCAATATTTCCGTTCAGTTACATAAATTACAAGGTCTGAAAGTCCTTTTTGCACCGGCGATTCGGGAAATTCATTCAGGACCTGCAAGGCTTCATTTTTAAAAGCATTCATTTTTCCTTTTGCATAGTCAATGCCTCCCGACTCTTTAACTTTTCGGATCACCCAATTTACCTTATCTGTATCGCGGTTATTGTGTTTGATGATCCGGATCATTTTCCTTCGGTCACTACTACTTACATTATTTAATGCATAGATTATGGGCAAGGTTAGTTTCTTCTCTTTGATGTCATTCCCTGTTGGCTTACCGATCTTATCACTTGTGTAGTCAAAGAGATCATCTTTTATCTGAAATGCCATTCCCGTTTTCTCGCCGAACAGCATCATTTTTTCAGTTACTGCTTTGTCGGAACTGGTTGACCAGGCGCCTGCGCCGCATGCTGATGCAAGAAGTGAGGCTGTTTTATTTCTAATGATCTCGAAATATATTTCCTCTTTAAAATTCAAGGAACGTGTTTTTTCAATTTGAAGTAGTTCTCCTTCACTCATTTTACGAACAGCGTCTGATAGAATGTGTAAGGTCTGATAATCATTATGATCCAGGGAAAGGAGTAATCCTTTTGCCAAAAGGTAGTCTCCGATAAGTACTGTGGCTTTGGCTTTCCATAACGCATAAACCGAGAAGAAACCGCGACGTTCCATAGCGTCATCAACTACATCATCATGTATCAGGGTGGCAGTATGCAGCAGTTCTACCAGTGAAGCAGCACGATAAGTAGCCTCATTGATTTCACCGCAAAGTTTTGCAGATAATAAAACAAATGTCGGACGGATCTGCTTTCCTTTCCTTTTTACCACGTAATGCATGATGCGGTCGAGCAAAGGAGCCTTGCTTTTAACTGCATCTTTGAACCGGAGTTCAAAGGTCTTTAATTCAGATTCAATTAATTCACTTGGTAGATTCATGATGAAAATCCTGGCAATTTACGCCCAAAAAAACAATAGCGCCCGGATCGTGAAAAACTCATTTTGTGCTACTAAGTCATTGAAAAATACCGGGACTGTGCTACAAATTAATCTTTCGAAAAATTTGGTAATTGGTCTTCAATCTCTATTTTTGCGCAATATTTATAGGACATCGTTTTTCAATAATCTTAATCCTTAATTATGGCAAGCAAAAAGTACACTCTTCTTGCAGCATTGTTCTGCATGATTTCTTCATTTGTGTTCGGACAGGGGGTTGGTTCCAGTTATGATGTAAAAGACACATCATTGGTACCTACCAGCAGAATGCCCCAGCATACCGAATTTTTAAATGGAACTTATGATTTCCCGGCAAAACCCCGTAATCAGTGGGAGGTTGGTGTTAAAGTAGGAGCATTCACCATTAGCGGTGATGTACCTGCTATCTTCCCGACACCCGGATTCGGTGTTCATGTCAGAAAAGCTTTTGGGTACATCTTCTCTGCCCGGCTTGAGTATATGTACGGTATAGGGAAAGGCTTGAGCTGGACATCTTCCCAAAATTATGCTCATAACGTACCTTGGGTAGCTGCAGGTTACTCTGCTCCACTCAGAACAGGAAGTGGCCAAATAGTTACCACGTCAGGCCGGCCAACGATCGATCCGATCTTTTACAATTATAAAACCAAAGTTCAGGATCTCTCATTGCAAGGTGTTGTTACCTTAAATAATGTTCG
Organism: Chitinophagales bacterium; assembly: GCA_026936105.1. Classification (GTDB taxonomy): domain Bacteria; phylum Bacteroidota; class Bacteroidia; order Chitinophagales; family Chitinophagaceae; genus UTBCD1. The sequence continues at coordinate 6,946 of JAIXKI010000035.1, read as the reverse complement.
TTTCCATAAATCAAAGACAGGATTTAACACTTATGCTTTCGGCGGTATAGGTGGTACTATCTATGAGGCAAAAGTGAATGTCCTGAATGACAACGGGCAGAGATATAATTTTGCATCTATAACTAATTCCGGTGTTTACAAAAACCGCAAGGATACACGTAAGGCGTTGAAATCCCTGATGGATAACAGCTATGAGACAGCTGCGGAAAATGATGGTACACGCCGTCCCAAACTGTTTGGACAAACCTTTCTGCCTACTGCTACATTTGGTGTAGGAATGGCTTTCAAACTGAGCAACCGTTTGAATATTGCCATTGAAGATCGCTGGACCATAACGCGTAATGACCTTCTTGATGGTCAGCGGTGGCAGGAGCATGCAGAGGGAGATCCTGTATTAACCGGACAATTTGATACATACAACTTTGCAAGCGTAGGCCTGAATATCAACCTTGGTGCTAAAGCGGTAGAGCCGCTCTGGTGGCTGAACCCATTGGATTATGCATACAGCGAGATACGCAATCCGAGGCTGATGAGACTTCCGAAACCTGTTTTGCCTGACAGTGATGGCGATGGTGTTACAGATCAATTCGATCTGGAGCCAAATACACCTCAGGGATGCCCGGTTGATACTCATGGCGTAAGCCGGGATACTGATGGTGACGGTGTTCCTGATTGTAAGGATAAAGAACTGATCACTCCGACTTACTGCCAGCCGGTTGATGCTGATGGTGTAGGTAAATGTCCCTGCCCGGATGAGTCTTGCTTCCCGAAACAAACAGTTACTGAAGTAACCTGTGCTCAGAAATTAGGAGCTCTTCCAAGTGTAGCATTCAAGACAAATTCAAATGTATTAAGCGAAGATGCAAAGGCTGTTTTAGCAACCGTTGGATCCAGGATGCGCAACAACCCAGAGTGCTCTGTAGTGGTGGTTGGTTATTGTTCTTCCAGCAAGAAAGAGCAGCAGTTGAGCTGGGATCATGTTAATGCTGTGATCACTTACCTCGTAGAAAAAGAAGGTATCAGCGCTGACCGCTTCATATTCAATTATGGACAGGAAGGCGGTGATTGCAATACAGTTGATCTGCGTGCTGCTAATGAAGGTGAACAAGGTCCGAATACTGTACCTGCTCCTCATCCCAATCTCAGGAAGAAGAGTAAATAAAAATGTGTGATACTTTTTGCTGATAATGGTGGCCCTTTCCAAAGTGAGAGGGCCATTTTTATTGTGCCTGTATATTATCAGTATCCCTTTATCAAAACCTTAACCCCCCGGTTTTGGAAGGATTTGTTTTTTACCTAACTTTTGTTGTTAAGCATTAACTTTGCACACTTTTATGAAACCGACCATTCTTTTGGTATTTACAATTTTTCTGGCTGGGTGCAGCGGTCATTTCAATAAGATCATGAAAAGTCATGATCCTGAATATAAGCTGAGGATGGCCGAGCAGTTTTATGTAAAGAAATCTTATAATAAAGCGCAGCAGCTTTATGAGGATGTAATGCCTTTTTTCAAGACATCAAAAGAATTCGAGGATCTTTATTATAAGTACGCTTATTGTGCCTGGTATCAAAGAGATTATTTTAATGCCGAAAACCTTTTTAAAAACTATCTGGAAATATTCCCGAATAGCGCCAGGGCCGAGGAGATGGATTTCATGAGGGCAAAAAGTTTTTATGAGCAATCTCCTAAACCCGAACTTGATCAAACCAATACGATCAAAGCTTTGGGAATGATGCAAACTTTTATTAACACTCATCCGGGATCGGCCAGAAATAAAGAAGCGGGAGAAATCATTGATATATGTCGTAATAAACTGGAAATCAAGGATTACAAAAGCGCTCAATTGTACTATGATCTGGGGCAGTTTCGTGCTGCCGGAGTTGCTTTCACCGGAGTTTTAAATAGTTATCCGGACTCACCCAAAGCTGATGAATATAAATTAATGGTCATTAAGTCTTATTTTCGCTTCGCTGAAATGAGTGTCACCGATAAAAAAAAGGAACGATTTGAGCAGGTTATAAATGAATGTAATGATTTCAGTGATCGTTTTCCCAATAGCGGTCTGCTAAAGGAAGCAGAGCATTATCTGGATCTTTCAAAAACTAATATAAATAAATTATCAAATGAGCAAGTTAAGACGTCAACTTAGTGTTGGAACGAGTAGTATTGTTGAGACGAAAAACCTCAATGACATCAAAAACAAGACCGGGAATCTTTATGAATCTATCGCTATTATAGGTAAAAGGGCGAATCAGATCAATATCTCTTTAAAAGAAGAATTACATAATAAACTGGAGGAATTTGCCAGCCATACTGATAGTCTTGAGGAAATCCATGAAAACAAAGAACAAATTGAAATTTCCAGGGCGTACGAACGCATGCCCAACCCTGCTTTGTTGGCTACACAGGAGTTTCTTGAAGACAAAGTTTATTTCAGGAAGGGAGAAGATGAGCTTTTCAATTGAATTTTAAAATTCTTATTTATAAGTCATAAAGCGATCTGTTATCAAGGGTCGCTTTTTTGGTTTCTGGAAGTAAATGGTAATTTTGGAGCAATGTTGAAAGGTAAAAAAATTTTATTGGGAATAACGGGAGGTATTGCTGCCTATAAAACCCCGTACATTATTCGTTTATTGATCAAAGCCGGGGCTGAGGTAAAAGTGATTCTGACACCTTCGGCTAAAGATTTTGTTTCAAAACTCACTCTTTCCACCCTTTCCCGCAATCCTGTTTTAACAGATTTGTTTGATGAAGAAAGCTGGGCCAATCATGTTATGTTAGGGAGATGGGCTGATGTTTTGTTAGTGGCTCCTCTAAGCTGCAATACTCTTTCAAAAATGGCAACAGGACAATGTGACAACCTTTTGTTAGCGACATATTTTTCTGCCACCTGTCCGGTTGTAGTAGCTCCATCCATGGATGAAGACATGTGGCATCATCCGGCTACGAGGCAAAATATTTCCAAGCTTGAGTCTTATGGAAATAAAATTATACCGGTTGACCAGGGTGAGTTGGCAAGCGGATTGTATGGGGAAGGCAGAATGGCAGAACCGGAACAAATTGTTCAGATGCTGACCGACACTTTTTTTTTGCCTAAACCTCTTTCAGGAAAAAGGGCTCTGGTTTCCGCCGGACCCACGTACGAACCGATAGATCCGGTACGTTTTATAGGCAATCGTTCAACAGGGAAAATGGGAGTTGCCATAGCAAAAGAATTACAGAACCGCGGTGCTGATGTAACATTGGTGCTTGGGCCTGTCCGGGAGGAATTTTTACTTCCGGGCATCAACACAATAGCCGTTAACACTGCACAGGAAATGTATGATGCGTGCCATGACAGATCTGACAGATCCGATATTATTGTGATGGCAGCTGCTGTCTCAGACTATACACCGATAGTAACTGCTGAAGAGAAGATCAAGAAGGAGAATGATACTCTGAATTTAGAGTTAAAAAAGACCCGGGATATTTTGAAAACACTTGGCAAAGAGAAAAGAGCGGATCAGGTCTTGGTAGGCTTTGCCCTGGAGACAAATGATGAAAAGAGCAACGCATTGAAAAAATTGAATGAAAAAAATGCAGACCTCATTGTGTTGAATTCACTGAGAGATGAAGGCGCGGGTTTCGGACTGGAAACAAACAAGATCACTATTTTCAGCAGGAATGGCGGGGAGTTTCGGTTTGAACAGAAGCCCAAGCTTGCTGTAGCCAAAGATATTGTTGATGTAATAATCCGTCTTTATTATGTATAGAAAGATCATTTCCGGAATTTTTGTTTTATTTGTTGCCTCCCAAAACTTTGGACAGGACCTGCAGGCACGATTGACCGTTTCAGCAGCGAAAATAGACAGCAGGGTAGATAAGAAAATCTTTCAAACCCTCCAGGCAGGGCTGATCAGTTTTTTAAATAACAGGAAATGGACCTCTGATAATTTTCAGCCGGGTGAAAGGATTCAATGCAATTTTTTTCTGAGTATAGAACAAGATCTGGGCAATAATGTCTTTAAAGGAAGATTGACCGTTCAGTCAGCAAGGCCTGTTTTAAACAGCACCTATCAATCTCCTCTTATCAATTACCTGGATGATAATGTAACGTTCCGTTATGTGGAATTCCAGCCCCTGGAGTTCAATGAAAACAGGATTCAGGGAACAGATCCCGTGGCAGCCAACCTGACAGCAGTATTTGCTTATTATGTAAATATTATCCTGGGCTTTGATTACGATTCGTTTTCACCACGGGGCGGAGATGTTTATTTTAAGAAGGCCTGGAATATTGTGAATAATGCTCCCGAAAGCAGTAATATCTCCGGATGGAAACCTTTTGAGGGACAACGTAACCGGTATTGGCTCGCCGAAAATCTGAATAATAATCAGTTTGCCCTCATTCACGACGCCATTTATTCTTATTACAGGTCAGGGCTTGATAATTTTTATGATAATGAGAATGCCGGACGTAATGGTGTGATGAATTGCATTAATTATCTGAATACAATTAATTCTGAGAACCCCAATTCAATGATCCTGCCATTTTTTTTACAAGGTAAAAGCTCGGAATTGGTAAAAGTTTTCACCCATGCAGATGCCGGGACAAAAACGAGAGCAAGGGATATTTTACAAAAGATAGATATTACCAATACTTCTGCCTACAAAGAATTGAAATGAGAAATCCCTTTTTCTTTTTATTGTTTATCGGTTTACTTTTTTCCTGTTCCGGGAAAAAAAAGGCTCCCGGGGGAATACTGTCACAAAAAGAAATGGAATCTGTTTTATGGGATCTTTTCCGGGCTGATGAGTTTCTTACCGGTTACGTCTTACCCAAAGACACGGCTCTGGATAAAAGAATTGAAACGGTAAGTTATTATGAAGAGATATTTAAAATTCACAACACCAGTAAATCCATTTTCCAAAAAAGTTTTTCTTATTATCAATCGCACCCACGGCTCATGAAAGAAATACTGGATTCTTTGAGTGCAAAAGGCTCCGTAAAAGAACTCGAGTTCCCTGTGTTAACGGATAGTGTTTTGATCCGGAAAAAGAATCCTGTTTTTGTTCAGTAAGATTATTTCGGGTGCAAATGGGCAGTCGTCTATTCAATCAGATTGTTCTTAACGGCGAAGAATACAAGCCCGGCGGTATTTTTACTTCCAAAGCGTTCCATTAACCGGTCTTTGATCGCTTCAACGGTGCGGGGGCTTATCTCCATTTTTTGTGCTATTTCCTGGGCCGTGAACTCCATGCAGATGTAACGGATCACATCTCTCTCTTTATCACTTAAAGTAATCTCATTATTCAATGAAGGGATCACTTTCTGCCGTGCATGTGATTTTTTAAGAAGTATGCGGTTCACGAAATTATTAAGATAGTATCCTTTTTCATATACCTCCATGATGGCTCTGCGAATTTCCTGGGGTTCTGCATTTTTCAGTAAATAACCGTTGGCCCCGTTTTCCATCAGGTGATAAACAAAACGTTCGTCTTCGTACATACTCAGTACCAGTACTTTTATATTGGGATATTGCTTGCTGACGATCTTGGTGGTTTCAATTCCGTCTTTTCCGGGCATTCTCAGATCCATCAGTATCACATCGGGTTCCGAAGCGGGCAGCCCGTTCAACAGATCATCACCATTCTCCGCTTCCTGAACAAACTTAATGTTGGTAAAAGGGCGAAGCGAAAGAATGACTCCCTTTCTGAATATCTTGTGGTCGTCTGCTATGGCTACTTTGATGATTCCCATAAGTATCAGATTTTGATCAAATTTAGCAAATTATGCTTAAAAGTACAGGATCACTGATAAGGATCGTCTTTCGGTAATTCAATAGTTACCTTGTAATATGTCTGAGAAATGTCCTTTTCAAAATTTATATTGCCGTGTACCACTTTCAGGCGGCTGCTGATGTTTTTCAATCCGAGGCCTACATTACTTTTATTCAGTTTATCAAAATCTGCCTGTACCAATCCTCTTCCATCATGATGAATCCGGAGATAGAATTTGTCTTCATGAACATTCTGGGTCAGATGGATGAAGCTGGCACTGCTATGTTTTAGAATATTGTTGACCAACTCCTGTACGACACGGAATATAATCAGTTCTTTTTCTGCTTTCAGCCGCTCTTTATATTCATGAAACCTGCTGCTGGCGTTTATACTTCCTGAGCCGCTGAGTTTTTGAAAGAGATCATTGACAGCCGATTCCAGCCCGAAATTTTTCAGAGTAGGCGGCATCAGGCTATGGCTGATGTTCCGGATCAATTGAATGGTGTCATCTATGATCTGCCTTGCCTGGAAAATAGATTGCAGTTGAGTGGCTTTATCCTGATTGACGAGATTCTCATTCAGATACAAACGTGCTGTGGCAAGCAAGGGGCCGGCATCATCGTGAAGATCTGCTGCCAGCCGTTGTCTTTCTTCTTCCTGTAATTTGATGGAAGCCTTCAGCAGGATCTTTTGCTGTTCCTGTTCCATTTGTTGCAGTCGGGTTTGGTAGCGGATCACTTTACGCTGGTGAAAAATAATGAAGAGGATCAACCCAATGGTCAGGATCATCATCCCGAGAGTTCCCAGGAAGAGTACCAGCGAGACGCTGCTGTTAGTGGTGGCCTGTAAAAAAAACATAATGGGTTGTAATTAACAGTTGTTTTATAAGGTCATATCTAAATAGGGGATTGATTTTTCATGTGATGCTTCTTTAGGTTGACGAGCATACATGATCATGGCAACAGCAAAAAGGATGTTTTTTATTATTTCAGCAATGTTAGTTAAACTCGAGTATTTTGCAACTTCTTGATCACTAAGATGGTTTGCAAGTATATTAATGAAAAAAGAACTTCCGAGGTAGACTAAAATTCCAATAACACACCAAAAAGACGGTTCGTTGTAAATATATTTATCTTCGACTGCCTTGAAATATTCATAAAAGAAAAACAAAATATAGATGAACATAAG
>JAIXKI010000029.1 GCA_026936105.1 Chitinophagales bacterium | reverse complement strand
TTTATCAATGTTTAACTGTTATGCTGGTATCTTTCACAATGCCCGCTAACGGTTTTGGGCTTGGCGAAGTGCGGGACTTTTAGCACTACACTTCAATCGAAGCACCAAAGTTCAAATTTAGCACAAATGTTCATACGAAGCACTTCACCCCGCATTTCGCCAAACCCTTGTTGAACTAAACCTTCGGTAGCCTTTCTTAGATTGGAGATGTTGACCTTAGCTTTTTTAACTCTAAAAATTATTTTTATGAAACAAGCTAAGACAACAACAAGACAGTATACTACTGTTTTATCACAAGCAAAGAAAGGCGTACCGGGTTTCGCACTTGCGTACGGTAAATTTATTGAGAAAACCACACTTGAACAAAGTAGCAAGGGACTTATTGTTAATTACAGCCGCAGCCTTGCTTACATTGCTTTGCATTTTAGTCGTGTGCCTCACCAGGTGAGCGTGGAGGAGATCAATGCGTATCTGTACAGCATGATGGTGCATGAAAAATGCTCTCTTTCATACTTCAAGCATGCGGTGTTTGCCCTTCGCTACTGGTTTCGGTTGTTTGGCATGGAAGATAAGGCCATTCAGATGCCGCCGATAAAGAAAGAGAAAAAACTTCCCGTTGTGTTATCACGGCAGGAATGTAAAGAGTTGTTCAAATCGCCGGTTAACTTAAAGCATCGTTTTCTGTTATGTTTTGCGTATGCAGGCGGTCTGCGCATGAATGAACTGCGATTGATAAAGATATCGGATGTGGATCTGCATCGCCGGCAGATACATATCCGTCATGGCAAAGGTCGGAAGCAACGTTGTGTTACCCTATCCAAACTGCTTACGGAAAAACTGCCGCATTACTTAAGTGCAGTAAAACCCAAACAATATTTATTTGAAGGCCTCACACCCGGGGAGCCGATGGGGCAACGCAGCATTCAATACATCATCACCGAAGCGCTGCAAAAAACGGGGATACAAAAACAGGTAAGCATGCATACGCTGCGCCACAGTTTTGCTACACATTTATTGGAAGATGGGGTGGATATTCACACGATACAACATTTATTGGGACATGCTGACCTTATACAGACATTGGTTTATTTACATGTAGCGCAGGTAAAGACCAAACCGGCACATAGCCCGCTGGATACATTGTATAATATCATTACACTGTAAGCATGCATAAGCCGGTACATGAACTGGCAGACATCATTCAGCAATACAAAACATCCTTCACCCAAAAGCATCAACCCTTAAAGCAACATGTATCCGTTTTGAATGCTTTGGAAAAATGCCGCACGGCAGCATTGGGCGGCCATGTGGATCAGTGTGATGGATGCGGCCATTTGCGTATCAGTTATAATAGCTGCCGCAATCGTCATTGCCCCAAATGCCAGACGACAAATAAAGAAAGATGGATACTTGCCAGGCAACAACAATTGTTGCCGGTGAGTTATTTTCATGTGGTGTTCACGCTGCCGCAGGAGTTGAACACCTGGTGTCTGCATTATCCAAAACGGATGTATGATCTTTTGTTTGCAGCCAGTCATCAAACGATCAGAGCATTTGCAGCAGATGAAAAACATTTGGGTGCAATGAGTGGAATGATCAGTGTGCTGCACACCTGGGGACAAAACCTGAGTTTGCATCCTCATGTGCATTTAATCATACCCGGCGGCGGCATTGCAGCATCAGGCTCGTGGAAAAACGCAAAGAGCAATGGTCGTTATCTGTTCCCTGTAAAAGCAATGAGTGTAGTATTTAAAAATAAATACATGGAAGGTCTTTTAAAATTTATACAAACACAAAATAAGATTATTGAACCGTCATTAAGAGAAAGATTGTACGGCAAGAACTGGGTAGTGTATGCCAAACAACCATTTGGCGGCCCGGCTCAGGTGATTGAATATTTGGGGCGCTATACGCATAAAGTAGCTATCAGCAATCATCGTATTGTATCAATAGAAAATGATAAAATAAGTTTTAGGTATAAAGATTATGCAGATGGCGGCAAACAAAAAGTGATGACACTGGAAGCCACAGAATTTTTACGTAGATTTTGTTTGCACATCCTGCCGCCGGGCTTTAGAAAGATCCGCTATTATGGTTTTATGGCGAATGTAAACAGTGCATTGCTGCAGGTGCAGCAAAAAGAAATGGGTATCATCACTACCAGGAGGAGTGACATAAAAAAACTTTCCTGGAAAACCATTGCCAAACAAAAACTGAACTACGATGCTGATCTATGTCCTTGCTGTAAAAAAGGAAAAATGATTACGATACTCAGTTTTGATGCCAACGGGCCACCGGATGCGGAGTCGCTAAAAGCTTTGATAGAATTAATAAACCTGCCTGACCGGCAGGCAGGAGGTAAAACAGCATGATCATTTTTTCCGGGGCCATTATCCCGGCAGCTATCATATTGCCGTCAATAGAAAAAACGGTATCAAAAATGAAAAGCCGGCTATGAAAAGAAAGTAAAAAAAGCAGTTACAGGTGTATTAAGCAACGCACCGGTATTTTATCCTGAATAAAAAAGAAAAACCGGATATCTCTCGCTGTGCCCTTCAACCAACAGCTGCATTGAAACCCCATATACTTACAGCAATCGCTTCATTCAACAAAGGCTTAAATCAAACCTTTGCGCCGTAAAATACTTTTAGTTCGTAAATACCATCGGCGCAAAGCTTCGTTTAAGCCTTATATGTTA
>JAIXKI010000003.1:14687-146376 GCA_026936105.1 Chitinophagales bacterium | reverse complement strand
CCGGAGGTACTTATTCTTCAACAGCAGGATTAACTATTGATCCTTCTACCGGAGCTATCACTCCATCCTCAAGTACTCCCGGTACTTATACCGTAACATATACTGTTGCCCCAAGTGGCGGCTGCCCCGGAACTGTTGCAACGACAAGGGTAACAATTAACCCTGTTGTCACCGGCGATACCACCGCTGCTGTTTGTCAAAACGCTTTACCATTTACCTGGTATGGCCAGTCATTGACAACTGGTGGTGATTATACTACTACATTAACTTCTGCTGCCGGTTGTGATTCTGTATTGACATTGCATTTCTCAGTGGTAACTACCGTGACCGGTGATACTACCGCTGCTGTTTGTCAAAACGCTTTACCATTTATATGGTATGGTCAGTCGCTTAATACCACCGGAGATTATCAGACTACTCTGACTTCTGCTGCCGGTTGCGATTCTGTATTGACATTGCATTTCTCAGTGGTAACTACTGTGACCGGTGATACTACCGCTGCTGTTTGTCAAAACGCTTTACCATTTATATGGTATGGTCAGTCGCTTAATACCACCGGAGATTATCAGACTACTCTGACTTCTGCTGCCGGTTGCGATTCTGTATTGACATTGCATTTCTCAGTGGTAACTACTGTGACCGGTGATACTACCGCTGCTGTTTGTCAAAACGCTTTACCATTTATATGGTATGGTCAGTCGCTTAATACCACCGGAGATTATCAGACTACTCTGACTTCTGCTGCCGGTTGCGATTCTGTATTGACATTGCATTTCTCAGTGGTAACTACTGTGACCGGTGATACTACCGCTGCTGTTTGTCAAAACGCTTTACCATTTATATGGTATGGTCAGTCATTGACAACTGGTGGTGATTATTCTACTACATTAACTTCTGCTGCCGGATGCGATTCACTGCTCACATTGCATTTATCGGTTGTGGATATTCTCAATGTAACCATCGACACCACTGTATGTTCCGGCGGTATTCCGTTCACCTGGAATGGTATCGACATCACAGGCGCCGGTGATTATCCATTCAACTCTACTTCGGCTGCCGGTTGTGACTCCATTACCACTCTGCATGTAAGTGTTACTTCCATCAACCTTGTAATCACCGACCCTATCGGCGTATGTTCTCCGGGAACCGTGGATATTACCAACGCATCCATCACTGCGGGAAGCGATGCAGGGTTGACCTATACTTATTGGACTGATGCTGCTGCCACTTCGCCCTTGAGCAATCCGGGAGCGATCGCAGCAAGCGGTATCTATTATATCAAAGCAACTAATGCAAGCGGATGTGAACAGATCAAACCGGTAAAAGTAACCGTGAATAATCCTCCGACAGTTGTAATGGGAGGAAGCACTATCATCTGTTCCGGTTCGAAAGCAGTGATAACCGTAACACTGACAGGAACCGCACCGTTCCGGTTCAGCTATACAGATGGCGTGGCTGATTATAATGTCGGGCCTATCACCTCTTCCACTTACCAATTCACTGTAGCACCGGAGACCAATGCCACCTATACGATCAACAGCGTGACCGATGCTTATTGCTCTTCCACAGGAAACATTAGCTCTGCAACAATCACAGTGATGTCGGCAATCACATCGGTTCGTTATCCGACGTTGACCGTAACAGCCAACACAGCCACCCAGCTGAATGCAAGAAACCTGGGGACAAACTTCACATACCAGTGGACACCTCCGGCAGGACTGGATCTTTCCAATGTGATCAACCCGGTATTCAAACACGACAAGTCAACAGAATATCTGATCAGTATCACTTCACCGGAAGGCTGCAGTGTGACCGATACTTTGATGGTCAAGATCAAGCCTAATGACGCACAGGGCCCGCATGAAGATATCATCGTTCCGAAAGCATGGACGCCCAACGGAGATGGACAGAACGATGTACTGCGTCCGATACTTATCAATGTGAAAGAATTGAAATATTTCAGAATATTCAACCGCTGGGGCGAGCTGGTCTATGAAACCAATACAAACGGAATAGGATGGAATGGTTTTTATAAAGGCAACCCTCAGGTGATGGATACTTATACATGGACTGCGGAAGGTATAGGCGTCAGCGGAGCTGTCATTAAACGGACCGGTAACTCAGTTTTATTACGTTAAATCTTTAAATGATGAAAAGGCTAAAAATAATCATTGTTGCTCTTGCCTTCCTCACCGGTAGCGGAAGTGTATTGGCACAGGATCCCAGCTTTTCACAATTTTTTTCTTCGCCTTTGAATGTGAACCCGGCGCTCACTGCGCAGATCAATTCGAAGTGGCGTGCCATTTCCAATTACCGTAATCAATGGATCGGCCCTAACAATCCCTATACTATCGGAACGCTTTCTTTTGACAGTAAAATATTTCAGAACACGATAGATAACTATGTTGATGAGATCACACGTATTGGAGTCGGAGGAATGTTGCTTTATGATCAGACTCTGGCAGGAGCCGTTAAAAGCACTTACGCTTCTTTCAATATTTCCGGCAATGTGCTTCTGAAGCAAGGAAACAGGAATGAACTGAATGGTTTTAAGATCCGGCATATCAGTAAAATAAAAATGGATCTTGCTGCAGAACAAAGACTGGGTGCAGGGATCGGGGTAAGCTATGGAAACCGCTGGCTCGATTACAGCAGGCTTACTTTCGAAAATCAGTTTGATGGCACCGGGTTTAACGCCAGCCTGCCCAGTGGCGAATCCGGCTTATCCAATATGAAGCCCTTCCTGTCGGTGAATGCCGGATTGCTTTATTCCTATTCTAACGATCTTGTGAATCTTGATGTGGGCGTTTCAGCATATCACATCAACAAACCCAGGCAAACTGTTCTGGATAATGACAAAGAATTCCTGGCTCCCAGGTATGTGGCCCATACTAATTATGAAAGATCACTTTCAGATCAGGTGGTACTTAATACCAATGGGATTTATCAATATCAATCCGGTGCAAGTTATTTCTCTATAGGCGGTGGCGTAGGCTATTATGTTACCGATGATGAAAACTTCACTCAAATGGCAAACATCGGTCTTTGGTATTGGTCCAACAATGCGATCATCCCCTATATAGGATACACTTACGGTAATCTTCAATTAGGCCTCTCTTATGATCTCACAATTTCAAAATTGACACAAGCTCCGCAACGTATGCACACTTTTGAACTCAGCCTGATCCTTCGTGGAGGAAATGACGGCCGGCTGAGCGGATTGCCCGCCCCATGGAAATAAAACGGCAAATCTCATTTTATTTGGCATTCAGATCAAGGTCATATCCGGATCAGCACCTGTTTATTTAAAATTTTTTAGCACAGATGTAAATGAAATTCATTTCTGAAAGAATGACCTAAAGATTTCAGAAAGTTTTTGCGATTGATAAGCGCTTAACGACTATCATCACTTATTTTACAGTAAACATTTTTTATTTTTACAATACCGGCAGAAGCACAAAAGAGTATTAATCAGGTCAATTAAAGAAAGTCATTCAATTTTCTTAAGATGAAATTATCATTCTGGACCATCGGCAAAAACAATGAGCCTTTTGTAAAAGCAGGAGTGGAAGATTTTACAAAACGGATCTCCAATTATTACAAGGTCGAATGGAACATCATTCCTCTTCCGAAGAATGCAGGCATGCTCAGCGAGATGGACCTGAAGAAAAAAGAAGCTGAGATCATTTTTGAATGGCTGAGGCCCGGTGACTACCTGGTCGCACTGGATGAGCATGGAAAACAAATGACATCGGAAGGGCTGGCAACATTCATTCAGAAAAGAGCCAATGAAAGTGTAAAAAACCTGATCTTTCTTATCGGCGGTATTTACGGGCTTGATGCTTCTGTATTAAAAAGAGCAAAAACGGTATGGAGCCTTTCTTCCCTGACATTCCCTCATCAGCTTGTACGGCTTATCCTGGCAGAGCAGGTATATCGTGCCTGCACGATCCTGAATAATGAAAAATATCATCACAAATAAATTTTCAATTCAGGAATTAGCCTTTAGCTTTGAATTTTTCAATGTACTCGAATGCACCTTTCAATCACATTGATCATTGTCATCATCACAGCCCTGGTCTCCTTTGGTGGATTCAGCAACAAAAGGCTTATTGATGACCTGATCTTTTACCCGCCTGCCATCACCCGGCAAAAACAATGGTATCGCTTCTTCACCTGCGGATTAATTCATGCAGATGCCGGTCATCTTATTTTCAACATGCTTGCCTTGTATCTTTTCGGAGAAATCGTAGAAAAAGATTTTACGATTCTGTTTGGTGATAAAGGCAAACTTCTTTACATATTGCTTTATGTACTTGCATTGTTCTTCAGTCTGCTCCCTACCTTTTCCAAACATAAGAATGATTACTATTATCGCAGCCTGGGCGCTTCCGGTGCGGTATCTGCCGTGATCTTTTCCAGCATACTTTTTAATCCCCTGGTCGGCATCGGCCTGTTTTTCATACCGGTCTTTATTGCCGGTTTCATCTTCGGGATCCTTTATCTTTTAATTTCTCAATGGCTCGAAAAACGGGGAGGAGGAAATGTCAATCACTCGGCGCATATCTACGGCGCCTTATTCGGGATCGTGTTCACGATCGTAGTTTGCCAGGCTTTTTCAGAATATCCGTTGCTGCAAAACTTTATAGATCAGATCCTAAATGCTGATCCAAAACAATTCATACAGTTTGGCGGGTAGAAAGGCTGATCTTCATAACAGACTTTGTGTTCCCCGTTACTTTAAACCGGTCGTCCATCCGATAGCCAACCACCCAAAGTATTTTCTGATCCATTGCCAGCACCCAGGCTTTTTCTTTATCGGCTTTGGAAAGTTTCTGATCAATGAAAAAACGGGATAATTTTTTCTTTCCCACTTTTTCTGAATTTGATTTTTTATTTCCTAACGGGTAAAAATAGTCCCCTATCTTCCATTTACGCAGCAATAGCGGGTATTGAATATTTTTCATATCCAGGAACACCGTGAAATTATCTTTTGGAATTTCAAATTGAGAAGCAGGAATAATTTCAAGTGTCAAAACCTGTTCCTCTTCTTCATTCATGGGAATGGCCAATGTTTTCTCCCCTTCTTCAATCACAAAAATTTCAGGCCGGCCTTTTATCAAAGGAGTAATGATGATCCAATTCCTGTTTTTCAGAATACGGTGTGTTGCAGAACTGATATATTTTCCTGTTTCACTATCCAGCAAATGAATGATATCATCAACCTGGTGCGGCCCGAATCCCCATTCTTTTGTGATCTCATAAACCAGTGTCCGTAATGGTTTTGATTTTTTCAGTTTTAAGACCGGAATGTAAACAGCTTCCCCTTTGTATTCCAGCAAATCCTTTTTATGCCGGTCAACCGCTTCCCTGTACAACACCTCTGCTTCTCTGAACCGGTCAATGTTCTGCAAAATATTGCCCGAAACATCAGGGAAAATCTTTTCCAGCATGGGAATGACGCTTAACCGGAGATAATTGCGGCTGTAATCTTCTTTAAGATTGCTGCTGTCGGTAACATAACCCAACCCATGACCGGAAACAAATTCTTCCAGTTCTGCCCTGCGGGCAAATAGTAACGGCCTTACTATCTTTCCGCGTTTCATTTCTATTCCTCTCAATCCTTTGATGCCGGTGCCGCGAAAAAAATTATGCAGAACTGTTTCTATATTATCATCGGAATGATGAGCAGTCACTATACAACTTAATGAACTATTCTCAACAAGAAGTTGGTCGAACCAATCATAGCGCAGCGTCCGTGCAGCTTCCTGGATAGATATCTTATGTCCGGAAGCATATTCTTTCGTATTAAATTCTTTGATAAAACATTCCGCTCCGAGCCTTTGAGCCTGTTCTTTTACAAAACGCATGTCTCTCTCACTCTCTTCGCCTCTTAGTTTGAAATTACAATGTGCAATCACAAACTCAAATCCGGCAAGCCTGGTAAGTTCACAAAGCGCCATGGAATCCACCCCGCCGCTCACAGCAAGCAAAAGTTTATCGCCCGGTTGGAACAAACTGTTATTTTTGATAAACTCTTTATATCGCTGAAGCAGGTCCATGATAAAATTTTTGTTTACAAATAACCGGCAACGAGGCTATGGGAAAGGAAAAGTCCGTAATTTCCGGCAGTGTATAGTTTTGAATTCAATTTTTCATTTTTAAAAGGTGTTTCCCTTATCTTTGCGTTGGTTGCATAAACAACCTTTTTTATTCATACCAAATAGTCATTCATGAAGATACTTGTCTGCATCAGTAAAACGCCGGATACCACGGCAAAAATAGCTTTCACTGATAACAACACGAAATTCGATACAAACGGCGTACAATGGATCATTAACCCCTATGATGAATGGTATTGCCTGGTCCGTGCCATTGAGCTAAAAGAAAAAGATGCTTCCACCGTCATTCACCTGGTGACCGTAGCCGAAGCAGATGCTGATCCCATCATCCGCAAAGCCCTGGCGCTTGGCGGTGATGAAGCCATCAGGATCAATACGGGAAGCAATGACGGGTATTACATCGCTTCGCAAATAGCAGAATGGGCAAAACAGGGAAATTATGATCTGATCTTTACCGGAAAAGAGACCATTGATTACAACGGTTCATCCGTTGGCGGGATGGTCGCAGAATTGCTGGACCTGCCTTTTGTATCCCTGGCAACAAAGTTTGAACTGTCCGGATCTAAAGCTACAATCACCCGTGAGATTGAAGGCGGAGAAGAGGCATGTGAAGTGGATCTTCCCCTGGTAGTGAGTTGCCAGGCCGGTGTGGCAGAGCCGCGTATTCCCAATATGCGTGGTATCATGGCGGCACGCACAAAGCCTTTGAAAGTTGTAGATCCCGTTGCGACCGAAGCATTGACCGGATATGTCAGTTTTGAATTACCTCCTGCAAAGGCCGGAGTGAAACTGGTGCCTGCGGATCAGCCGGAAGAACTGGTAAGATTATTACACGAAGAAGCAAAAGCATTTTAATTCATTAAAAAAATAAAATTACTATATGTCTGTTTTGGTATTTATTGATACAGCTGATGGCCAGATAAAAAAATCATCTTTGGAAGCGATCTGTTATGGCGCAAAAGTGGCTGAAATGTCAGGGACTACAGCTGAAGGAGTGGTATTGGGTGAAGTAAAAGATGACCTTGCTGCATTAGGGAAATATGGAGTGAAAAAGATCCATCACATTTCGAACGCCTTACTGAATCACACCGATTCACAGCTTTATGCAAAAGTCATAGCACAGGTGGCGCAGGCAACAGGCGCTAAAACAATCATATTCTCCAATAATGTAAACGGGAAATCCATTGCACCAAGAGTTTCTGCCCGGCTAAAAGCAGGGCTGGTTAGCGGCGCTATTTCGTTACCGGAGATCTCCGGTCCGGATTTCATCGTAAAGAAAACTGTTTTTTCCGGCAAAGCATCAGCAAATGTTTCGGTAAAAACAGAGACTAAGATCATTGCTCTTAACCCCAATGCTTATAAGATCGAATCAGGGGAAGGCACTGCAGAAGTCGTCCCATTCAATGCAGACATAACTGCCGGTAAGATTAAAGTGATTCAAACTACAAAAGCAAGCGGAGAGATCCCATTGACAGAAGCCGATATAGTGGTCAGCGGAGGTAGAGGCATGAAAGGTCCTGAGAATTGGGGAATCCTTGAAGATCTTGCAAAAGTTTTACATGCAGCCCTGGCCTGCAGCCGTCCTGTGGCAGATTCTCACTGGCGGCCGCATAGCGAACACGTTGGGCAAACCGGTGTAGCCATTGCACCCAATCTTTATATTGCCGTTGGCATTTCCGGCGCCATACAACATCTTGCCGGTGTGAACCATAGTAAGATCATTGTGGTCATCAACAAAGATCCTGAAGCGCCATTCTTTAAAGCGGCAGATTACGGTATAGTCGGAGACGCTTTCGAGGTCGTTCCTAAACTGACTGATGCTATTAAAAAACTAAAAGAAGTGGCATCATAAAAATTGTGCAAAATAAGATTGTAAATGATTTGAAAAGCCTTCAGAATTGAAGGCTTTAATTTTTATATTTGTACGTCAAAGCAGGGCCAGCCCTTATTAAAGACGGTATAATGAAGAAGATAGAACTGGAAATCGTTGCTTTATCACATAGTATTACCCAAACTCATTCTTATGCTGTAGTGTTGGGTGAGATCAATGGCCTTCGCCGCTTGCCGATTGTGATCGGTGGATTCGAAGCGCAGGCTATTGCAGTGGCATTGGAAAAAATGAATCCCAGCCGTCCCCTCACACACGACCTGATGAAAAATTTCATGAACGCATTCGGGATAGAACTTCATGAGATTATCATCTGCGATCTTCAGGAAGGCATTTTCTATTCCAAACTGGTATGCTCTTCAGAAAATGACACGGTGGAAATTGATTCAAGGACTTCTGACGCCCTGGCTCTGGCAGTACGCTTTGGCTGCCCCATTTATACGTACGAAAACATCCTGGGAAGCGCCGGCATTCTGATGGAAGATAATCCAACCGGGAAAAAGAAAAAATCAAAAGAAGAACCTGTCGAAAAAGAAACCGCTGAAAAATCCGATCTGAGATCCATGACCATTGAAGAGTTGAATAGCCTTTTGAACGAAGTGCTGGAAAAAGAAGATTATATCCGGGCTATTGCTATCCGTGATGAGATCAACAACCGGAAAAAGAAATAAATCGTTTATTAAAACATACTCCTTTCATTTCACTTTTTACTTTTGACTGTTATTTTTTTATTCCAGATACATGATCGTTTTCCCAAACTGTAAGATCAATCTCGGCCTCCGCGTCATTGGAAAAAGAACGGATGGATATCATGAAATTGAAACGGTATTCTATCCGGTTCCTTTGAAAGATGCTTTGGAAATAATAGTTGACACAAACGATACCGGCGGTCATCCGGTACAGCTTTCATCAAGCGGAATTCCTGTTGAAGTGCAACCTCATGAAAATATTTGTGTAAAAGCATACAGCCTCCTAAAAAAAGATTTTCCTCAATTACCATCCATCAAAATGCATTTGCATAAACTCATACCTTCCGGCGCCGGCTTGGGTGGCGGCAGTTCCGACGGAGCATTCACCTTAAAAATGTTGAGTGAAAAATTCTATCTGGGACTAAGCAAAGAACAACTCATTTTCTATGCATCACAATTAGGCAGCGATTGTTCTTTTTTTATTTTGAATAAACCTTGCATGGCAACCGGCAGAGGCGAGATTCTTGAACCTGTGGAATTGAACCTGGGCAGTTATAAAATACTATTGGTGTATCCGGGAATTCATATCAATACAGCAATGGCTTATTCTCAAACTATTCCTTCGGGAAAAGGAGATTCTTTAAAAAATATTATCTCTCAGCCTATTGAATCATGGAAAGAAAATCTGTTCAATGATTTTGAGAAGAGCATTTTCAAAAACCATCCTGAAACCGGGAAAGTAAAAGAAAAATTATATGAGTCGGGCGCTTTATATGCGGCTTTATCGGGGAGTGGCAGTTCAGTATTTGGAATTTTTAAACATGAAGCAACTATCTCAGTTTCTTTCCCTTCACATTATTATGTAAAAGAATTATCCGGTTAGCTGAAGTAATTCTTCAATATCCAGAGGATCTGTCACCATTTGCAGATTTCCCTGTTCATCTTTCGGCCATCGTTCTTTTGGCTTATCCCAATACAACTCTACACCATTACCATCAGGATCATCCAGGTATATTGCTTCCGACACGCCATGATCGGCAGCTCCGGCCAAAGGATAATCAGCGTTGATCAATCTCTTTAAAATTACGGCAAGGTCTCTGCGCTGCGGATATAATATGGCAAAATGATATAATCCTGCAGAAAAAGCAGGCGCAGGCTCTGCACCTTTGCTATGCCAGGTGTTCAATCCGATATGATGATGATAACCTCCGGCAGAAAGGAATACGGCACTGCCGCCATAACGCTGCTGTATCTCAAATCCCAAAATATCATGATAAAATTTCATCGAGCGATCCAGATCAGAAACTTTCAGATGAACATGTCCGATCCTCGTACCCTCAGGCATTTTGTATTCCATGAGCTGTGATTTTAATGAACATTATATTCTACAGGGTTGAGTTGTACATATCTTTGCGCACAAATTTACACTATGGAGATCTATAAAGATTTCAGTTTCGATTCGGCACATTTTCTACCCAATGTTCCCAAAGAACATAAATGCAGGCAGATGCACGGACATACTTACACATTGCGTGTGTACATAAAAGGAGAACCTGATCATGAAGTGGGATGGATCATGGATTTTAAGGAAATTAAAAACGTGATCGCTCCCATTATTGACCAGTTGGACCATAAACTGCTGAATGATATCGAAGGGCTTGAAAATCCCACTGCAGAAAATATTTCCATCTGGCTCTGGAAACGGATTAAATTCACCATGCCCTCCCTAAACAGGATAGAGCTGAAAGAAACCGCAACCACCGGTGTGATCTACAACGGGGAGTGATCTGGATAATATTTCGTAACTTGCGATGCAATGACACGAAATGAGTTTGCAATAAAAGGGTTTCTTTCTTCCAACCTTGATTTCCTCAACCACCGAGGATAAGCCTCCTTTTTTGCCGGAAGCATTCCGGCCTGATTTTCTATTCTATCACTTTTAAAAGATCTTTTTATGGAAAATGTAATTACCATATCAGAAAAAGCCAATCATTATATAGAACTGGAAGACAAATACGGCGCACATAATTATCATCCGCTGCCCGTGGTGTTGAGCCGCGGCGAGGGAGTTTATGCATGGGATGTGGATGGAAAAAGATATTATGATTTTCTCAGCAGCTATTCTGCTTTGAACCAGGGGCACTGTCATCCCAAAATAGTAAAGACATTTATTGAGCAGGCACAAAAACTCACTCTTACCAGCCGTGCTTATTACAATGACTGCCTGGGTGAATTTGATAAATACATAACCGGTTATTTCGGGTATGACAAAGTGTTGCCCATGAACACCGGTGCGGAAGCCGTGGAAACAGCGCTCAAGCTCTGCCGTAAATGGGCTTATAAAGTAAAAGGCATCCCTCATGATAAAGCTAAAATCATTGTTTGTGAAGATAACTTTCACGGAAGGACCATCGCTATTATTTCTTTAAGCACCAATCCTGAAGCAAGAGACGATTTTGGGCCTTACACTCCCGGTTTTGAAATAATTCCATACAACGATATCCATGCATTGGAGAAAGCGCTGGCCGATAAAAATGTTGCCGGATTCCTGGTGGAACCCATACAAGGCGAAGCAGGAGTGATCGTGCCCGACCAGGGTTATCTCTCTGCTGCAAAAAAACTTTGTGAGCAGCACAATGTTTTATTCATCGCCGATGAAATACAAACCGGGCTGGCCAGGACCGGAAAAATGCTGGCATGCGATTATGAAAATGTACGGCCTGATATGCTGATCCTGGGCAAAGCTTTGAGTGGCGGAATGATGCCTGTAAGCGCTGTGCTTGCTGATGATGAGATCATGATGACATTGAAACCCGGTGAGCATGGATCCACCTATGGGGGGAATCCACTGGCATGCAAGACATCCATTGTGGCTTTGCAGGTATTGAAAGATGAAAAGATGGCTGAGAATGCTTTGGCAATGGGCGAACTTTTCCGGGAAAAAATAAAAGCGCTCCATTCGGAACATATCAGTGTGGTGAGAGGAAAAGGATTATTAAATGCAATAGTCATTGCTCATGCCAAAGAAGATGCGGCATGGGAACTTTGCCTTCGTATGAAAGAAGAAGGCTTGCTGGCAAAGCCTACCCATAACGATCGCATACGCCTGGCACCGCCATTGATCATCAATAAAGAGCAGATACTGGAAAGTGTGGAGATCATCAGGAAATCTTTATCTTGCCTCGATTAAACGAAGCCGGGAAAATAAAGATCTCATTTCAGGTTTATGAGCGAGGATAATCAGTCTCCGCATATAGAGCAGCATTTAAAAAGCAGCGCTTTGCTGACCGATGTGGTTATCGGCATGAGCGACGGGCTTACCGTTCCGTTTGCATTGGCAGCAGGGCTTAGCAGCGCTGTATCGTCAACAAATATCATTCTCATTGCAGGAATAGCTGAAATATGCGCCGGCTCCATAGCCATGGGGCTTGGTGGCTATCTTGCCGGAAAGACCGAACTGGATCATTACAACAGTGAAGTAAAAAGGGAGATGTATGAAGTGGAACATCTTCGCGACAGAGAGGTGGCAGAAACAAAAGAATTCTTTGCCAGCATTGGATTGAGCGAAGAACTTCAGAATAAAGCAACGGAAGAGATCGCAAAAGATGAAAAGCAATGGGTGGATTTTATGATGAAATACGAACTGGGTCTCGATAAACCTGACCCGGCAAGAGCCAGGAAATCTGCCCTTAATATCGGCATATCCTATATAGTTGGCGGGCTCGTTCCTCTAAGCCCTTATTTCTTTGTTAGCGCACCCATAGATGGATTAAAATGGTCAGTGGTAGTCACCCTTCTTTGCCTTTTTATTTTCGGTTATTTTAAGAGCAGGATCACAGGTGTGAATGCATGGTGGGGAGCCATAAGAGTGATGCTGATCGGCGCTGTGGCTGCCGCTGCTGCCTTTGGAGTGGCAAAGCTTTTTTCCTGATGTTTTAACTAATAATCTTCTGAATTTTCCCGGTAAATTCCGTCATCTTCTTCTTCGTAGAAATGACATCGAAAAACCGGAGTTTCTTTTTTGTAAGTATGATCCCTCCTCTGCTGATCTCTTTTCTGAAAAAAAATTTTAAAAAAAATTCTTTTCAAAACATTTAAAATCTCATTGGATAACCATTCTGAAAATCAACTTTCTAAACAGAAGCTTCGTTTTTTTACTTAGTTAATTTCCCGGATCATATCGGGAAATTTCATTTTAAAAAGCTTGCAAATACGAAAACCGGCTGCTACTTTTACGCTCGGATTGCGGGAAAAACACACAAGTGAAACCGTAAAATCCGGATCCGTAAACTCAAAAAAAATTACCTTATGAAAAGAATTGTACTCTCTGTTGTTCTGGCCCTGGGAACACTCCTCGTAAAAGCACAGGGCGATTGTATCAAGATTGACGAACCTTCAGTAAAAGTAAACCCTATCTCAGGTAACCCCAAGACGGTCACTTTTAATTACAGTAATGCACAACACAAATCAGGAACAATTGAGATCCAGGTTAATGGCGTTACAGTTACATCCAGTGCGTTTGATTACCACACAAGTAATAATAGCGGCACCCGGTCTTTTACGTCAGGAACATTCACTGCTAATGACGTTACCAAGATCGATATCGTTATTAACTCAGAGTCCTGGTCCTGGTTTTGGTTCTTCTGGTATAAGAACGGGAAAACATGCACCACAACCTATCATCCCTTCAACGAAAGCCCGCTTCCTGTAACTTTCGGTGACTTCACTGCCGTGCGCCATAGTTCATCCGTTTCATTGAAATGGGAAACGTTCACTGAATCGAATAATACCGGCTTTAATGTTGAACGCTACAATAATACATCTGCCACATGGGAATCTGTTGCCTTCATTCCTTCCCAGGCAAGCAACGGCAACAGCAACGGCAAACTGACCTATCAATTCACTGATCAGAATAATTCAAATGCTATCTCTCAATACCGCATCAAGCAAACTGACTTCGACGGTAAATTCTCTTACTCTAAAGTTTGCGCTGTGCAGGGACAAAATCAAATGGCAAAAACGGTAGTATTCCCCAACCCGAGCAGCAATGGCAGAGTGACCGTTTCTTATCCTGATGCTTCACTCAGAAACATCATGCTGGTGGATATGTCTGGCAGAATGGTAAGACAGTGGAGAAGCTATTCAAACAGCTCACTGCAAATTGACAACCTGACCCCGGGTATGTACAGCCTTCGCACTATCGGAACGAACAACGAATCCAGCGTTGAAAAAATACTTGTCGCAGGCAACAACTAAAAGATCATTAATATTAGTTTGAGGACGGACCTAAAAACGGCCGGCAAGAATAATCTTCTGCCGGCTTTTTTAATTCGTTTTATTTTTCGTTTGCCCTTTCATATCCGGAAATAAAGCAGCTGCGAGCATCAACACAGAAGCAGGGATCAGTAAATAGATTGCTGCCTGCTTAACGGGACACTCTCCCATCTGGCAAATGGAGATCAGGAAATAATTGCGGATAGCCCAGGCAAGATTCAAAGCCACAATGAATAAGTTGGCTCTTTTCGCCCATATTCTCGGCGTGAAATTAAAAATCAAAAAGAAGAGAATCGAAAAAAAATGAAAGTACCCCGGCTTCCCGAACGTGGTGCCTGAGGATTCAATACCGCTAACCGTAATATTTCTGGATTCGATAAAAACCCAGGGGAGAAAGCAAGCCACAGCCAAAGTTAAAGCTGCTGCAAGCCCCACCCATTTCATGATCCGCATTGTAAAATTTTAAAAAGTGAAAAAATATTATGACGCCCCGTAAACTTTAATGACCGGCTCCCTGAGTATCCTTGCTTCATCGCTGCAATAAAACGAGATCACATCAGCGATGGCTTCCGGCTTCACCCACTTGCTGAAATCAGCATCAGGCATTGACTTGCGGTTTTGCGGAGTGTCAATCGTTGAAGGCACCACTATGCTGGTGACGATATTATGATCCTTTGCTTCATCATTCATTAATTCTGCCAGGCGAAAAATCAGAGACTTGGTAAGCCCGTAAGCCACCATCCCTTTACTGTGCCGCATATCCGATCCGGGCCTTGAGCCGATCATGAATATCCGTCCCGCATTCTGCTTCATCATTTGGTTAAAGATTGGCCGTGCCGTATTATAAACCGTTTCAAAATTCAGCTTATACTGTTTCAGGATATCCGATGTCTTGGTATCCGTCACTTTCCCCATGGCAAATCCTCCGACCGTCAATACGGCTGCATCAATGCTTCCATTCCTGGAAACCACCGAGTCAACAAACTTCTGACTGTCTTCTTCACTCATCAGGTCAACGACATATTTTTCGAACTCAGGATGGCTTACATCCATGGCAGCGGGGTCATCATGAACCACTGTGCCGACAACATGATAACCTTCGGATAAAAATTTTTTCAAAACTGCCCGGCCCAGGTTTCCCGATGCGCCGGTTACTATGATCGTTTTCATCTTTGATTTGTTTTTATTTGTATTCTCCGAATATACTTCTCAGCTCATCTGCTATTTCTCCCAACGTGCAATAATTCTCCACAGCTTCAATCACCGTAGGGATCATGTTCTCGCCACTCACTGCTTTGTCATTCAGTTGCTGCAACAGGTTGTCGCATTTTGCATGGTCTCTGTTGTTGCGCAATGCTTTCAGTTTTTCCGACTGCATCTGCCTGATCTTATCATCCACTTTCAGGAGAGGTATGTTCTTATGTTCTTCTGTTTGAAATTTATTCAGGCCTACAATGATCTTCTCCCCCGTTTCTATCTTCCGCTGGTATTCATAAGCGCTGCGTGCTATCTCATTCTGGATAAAATTAGATTCAATGGCAGGAACACTCCCGCCCATCGCATCAATTTTACTGATAAGTTCCCACGCTTTTTCTTCCACTTCATTGGTCAATGCTTCCACAAAGTAAGAGCCACCCAAAGGGTCCACGGTGTCAGTGATGCCGCTCTCATAAGCAGCAATCTGCTGTGTACGCAATGCAATACGCACTGCTTCTTCCGAAGGCAGGCTTAATGCTTCATCATATCCGTTTGTATGAAGGGATTGAGTGCCTCCCAGTACAGCGGCCACTGTCTGTAACGTCACTCTTGAAATATTGTTCAACGGCTGTTGTGCAAGTAATGTGCTGCCTCCTGTCTGAGTATGAAAGCGAAGCATCATTGCCTTCTTATCTTTTGCACCAAATTCTTTCATGATCTTAGCCCACATCCTTCTTGCTGCACGGAACTTGGCGATCTCTTCAAATAAATTATTGTGTGCATTGAAGAAGAAGGAAAGGCGTTTTCCGAATACGTCAATATCCAGTCCTTTTTCCAATGCCGCTTTTACATAAGCCTTGCCGTTGCTTAAGGTAAAAGCCACTTCCTGTACTGCAGTGCTTCCCGCTTCACGGATATGATAACCCGAAATAGAAATAGTGTTCCATTTGGGCAATTCATTGCTGCACCATTCAAAAATATCGGTGATGATACGCATGGAAGGCTTGGGCGGGTAAATGTAAGTCCCTCTTGCAGCATATTCTTTAAGGATATCATTCTGTATCGTACCTGATATCTTCTTCAGGGCAGCGCCCTGTTTCTTTGCAATAGCTACATACAGGGAAAGAAGAATAAAAGCAGTTGCGTTGATCGTCATAGAAGTGGAAACATCTTGCAGCCTGATGCCTTTGAATAAGGCTTCCATATCCTGAATGGAACTGATGGCCACGCCCACTTTACCAACCTCGCCTTCAGCTAATGCATGATCACTGTCATATCCGATTTGCGTGGGCAGATCAAAAGCCACACTCAGCCCCATTACACCTTGCAACAATAAATAGTGATATCTTTTGTTGCTTTCTTCTGCCGTTGAAAATCCGGAATACTGCCTCATCGTCCACAACTTTCCCCGATACATGTCCTGCTTTATGCCACGGGTAAAAGGAACTTCTCCCGGCCCCTCCAATGGCGGATCATTCATGGTATCTTCAGCATTATAAACTTCCTTTATTTCGATCCCGCTATCTGTATATTTTTTATTCTCAGGCATGATCAATCTTTAATACTTAACTATCATCTTACACTTTCTTATTTCATCAATTTCTTCGCCTCATAGTTCAATGCTTCCAGCACAATGGCATGAAGAGTCCCTTTTTTATGATTCAACACAAAATCCATTAGCCTTTTATTCAATTCCAGCCCACTGGCGCCTCCGGGTAATGTAGAAGCAATCTGATTTATGATCAGCATATTTTGTTCCTTCAGGTTTTCAACAGCCTCCCAGGCTAAAGGACTCACATAAATCTGCTGGGTGGTATTATATTCATATTCCTGTTTAATGGATTCGAGCAACAGCAACTGCATTTCCCTTGCATCCATACCCGGTTTATTGGCCCTGCTTACCAGGTTGGGTAGTGAAATGCGTTCGGTGAGCATCACCAGTCTTTCATACGCCTGCAGTTGCAAAGGCCGTGTATCAAATGCAGATGTGCCTTTGCCGGTTTTCTTTTGTTGCTGATTTACTAAAAGAATGGTGATCAGAGAAATTAATATGGCGATAATTGAAATAATAAAAGCCAATGTACTTTGATCCATTTTACTATATTGTTATTGGCAAAAGTAATAAGAAGTTGCTTGCAGCGAATGAAAAACAATCTTCAACCGGTTCTTTCATCAAGTCATCTTCCGCCTTTGAATTAATCTGTGTAAAATCGTTTTCCTTTTCAACGTACAGCAGTTATCGTTTCATGAATAAATAATCCCTGCAAAAAGCAAAAGATCCACAAGAATTAAATAATATTCATGTGGATCCTGAAATAAAGTTAACCGTCTGTTCTATTTCGCAATGGCAGGTTTGGGAGATGGTGTTTTTGCTTTCTTCACTTCCACCAAATGTGCATCTGCTACACCCAAAGGCCGGTTCCTGGAAAGGTCAACCAACACAGTGGAAGCAACAAAAATAGATGAGTAAGTTCCGGTAACTACACCCACCAGCATTGCGAATGCAAAGCCTCTTGTCACTTCGCCGCCCACCAGGAACAGGATGAGGATGGTCAGGAATACAGTCAAAGAGGTCATGATCGTTCGGCTCAATGTATGGTTGATCGCCGTATTGATGATCGTCGTCTTGTCCACTCCACGCAATTCCCGTGCATACTCCCGGATACGGTCGAACACGATCACCGTATCGTTCATCGAGAAGCCTATTACCGTCAACACCGCCGCAATGAAGTGCTGGTCTATTTCTAATGGGAATGGAACTATATTCTTCAAAAATGAGAATACTGCCAAAGTCAGCATCACGTCGTGAATCAATGAGAAAATGGTTCCCAGGGAATACCTCCAGTCCCTGAATCGGATAAATATGTAAAGGAAGATTATCAATATAGCAAACACAGTTGCTTTAACCGCTCCTTTTTTCAAATCATCTGAAATGGTTGGCAAAATTTTCTTGGAACCAAGTATTTCCCTGGCATTATAATTCTTTAATTCACCCATTAATTTCCGTTCGATAAGTGAGTCCACTTGCTGGCCTGTCGAATCAATCATGTAGGCGGTAGTGATATCCAGTGTCCTGTTGTCTCCCACTGTTTTTATGATCGGGCTTTCATTTTCAAAAGCCTTCTTAAGATCATCCCTGATCGCTTCCACTTTTGCCGGCTCGTTAAAGGCAACGGTATAACTGCGGCCTCCTTTGAATTCCACACCTTCGTCAAACCCGTTGAAAAGAGCAGCAATGCCTAATATGATCACTACTACAGATATTATGTAGGCAACCTTTCTGTACTCAATAAATTTGTATTGCGGGTGTTTGAAAATTCGCCGCGAAAGGCTTGTAAAATATTTCAGGTGATGATTCTTGTTGGTAAACCAGTCGGTGACCCAGCGGCTTACCAGGATTCCACAGAACAATGAAAGAAGGATACCCAGTATTTGTGTTGTGGCAAAACCTCTTACAGGTCCCAGTCCGAAGTAGAACAAAATGATCGCGGTCATCAGCACGGTCATGTGCGCATCGAGTACCGGCGGTAGTGATCTCTTATAACCTTCATTGATCGCCGGGATATAACCTTTACCTCTGTCCAGTTCTTCTTTGATACGCTCATAAATGATCACATTCGTATCCACAGCCATACCAATAGTCAGAACCAGGCCTGCTATACCGGGTGCTGTTAATGTGGCGTGCAAAGCAGAAAGAACTCCGACAGTAAAAAGTAAGTTTAATATAAGTGCAATATTTGCGATCCAGCCGCTGGTGTTGTAATACACAAGCATCAACAGGAAGATCACAATAAATGAAATGGCAAATGCTTTCATACCTCCATTGATCGCTTCTTTACCCAATGTAGGTCCCACTTGCTGCTCTGCAACTATTTTGGCAGGCGCCGGCAGTTTACCGCTCTTAAGAATATTTGCGAGATCCTGTGCTTCCTGTTCTGTAAAATTTCCTGAGATGCTGGAACGGCCTCCTTCGATTTTATCATTCACTCTCGGGGCAGAGTAGATCAGGTTATCCAATGCAATGGCAATGAATTTCCCTTTGTTTTGTCCGGTCATATCGGCCCAGATACGGGCGCCTGTCGGATTCATAGACATGGTCACCTCCACCCGGCCACTCAATTGATCATAATCCTGTCCTGCCGTAGTGATCGCATCTCCTTCCAGTTTTGCTTTATCACGGCCAAAAGTCTTAATGGCATACAAAGGAAGAAGCCCCGCCTTTTTCTCCTGATCATTTTCAGGAATGCCATACATCCAGATTATGTCCGAAGGAAATTGATTTTTTACTGCAGGAGATTCCAGGAATCCTCTTACCAGTGAGCTATCCGTTTCTTTCACGAGACCGATCACGCCATTGTCTATCGGCCTCCCTGTCTGATCAACACTGAACTGAATGTAATAAGCGAGATGCTTTTTCGAATCATCCGGAGTGGCGCCTGCCCCCTGCTGCTCACCGGTGGTAGTTCCGGTGTCCTTACCCAGTTGAGCAGAGAGATCATGCACTGTATCACTTTGGTTCTGATTAGCAGCTGTTTTATTTTCTTCAGCATTATTGGCAGCTTTCGCAGTTGTGTCAGCAGGAGTAGTTTTTGATTTTCCGCCCATCATCACGAAAAATGCGTCATCGGCTCTTTGCAGGCTGTTATTCTTTATCAATTCATCAATTCCATAAAGTTCCCAGAATTGAAGATTAGCGGAAGATTGCAAATATTTTCTTACCCTTTCCTTATCCTGAATGCCCGGCAATTCCACTGTGATGATGCCACGCTGACGGTCAGGGTTGATACCCGGTTGCGCCACACCAAACTGGTCTATACGGGTGGTGAGTACTTTGTAGGTACGGTCAAAAGCAGCATTCGCTTCACTTCGTAAAGCGCTTTCCACTTTGCTGTCATTGTCATTGACATTAATGATGCCTTTATTTCCCGAAGCAAAAATGGATGCCAGGCGACCATTGGGATTTAATTTTTTAAACTCATCAACGAATAGCGAAATAAAGTCCGCATTGCTGTTTGCTTTCCTTCTCTCTGCATTATCCAATGCTTTCAAAAAGACAGGGTCGTGGGAATTATTGGACAAGGCACGTAACAATCCCGACATTTCCACTTCCAGAGTAATGTTCATTCCTCCCTGCAGGTCAAGACCGAGATTCAATTCATTTTCTTTAGCTTTTTCATAGCTGATCTTTCCGGTAGGGCCATACGT
This sequence comes from Chitinophagales bacterium, assembly GCA_026936105.1. GTDB lineage: Bacteria > Bacteroidota > Bacteroidia > Chitinophagales > Chitinophagaceae > UTBCD1. The sequence continues at coordinate 126,001 of JAIXKI010000003.1, read as the reverse complement.
GAGCGTCACATCCTTGGTGCTGTCCAGCAAACGCTTATACCTTTCTTCGTAAATGTGGAGAAGTGAATCTGGAAACTGTGACGGAGAAGTGAACTTTGCTGCTTCCGGATATACAGTTCTCATGTAGCTCATTGCACTGGCCTGCATTTTATTCTCATGCCTTTTAATAAGCCAGGTAAAAGAAAGCTGATAAACCGAAACCACGATCAGCACAATGGTAAAGAACCGGATCAAACCTTTCAGTTGCATACAATTTTTGGTTTATGTTTCATTTCCCGGATATAAAATTTGTCCGGGTTCAGTGGTGATTTTTTAGAGTGTGCAAAGATAGACTTTCAGTTCAACTTTTCCCAATTAAAAAAAGCAGGTTTTTCACTGGTTTCTAAAAACTTAACAACGGTCTGCCTTATCTTTGGATGGCTATGAAGATGCAGGTAATAACCTTCTTTGGCCTGATCATTCTTATGAGTCTTTTCTCATCTTGCAATCCCGCCCGGAAGCAGGCCGGAAAAACTCCTGTAAAATCGGAAATGAATAGCTCAACAGAGCTGTTACTTAGCAATTTAATGAACGCTGACCAATTCTTGTCAAATACGATCTTAAAGAACAAGGATTCATTAAGATTACAAATAATCTATACAAGTATTGACCGGAAGAAGAATGGCCATCCACAGTTTACCGATCACTTTTTCAACGTGGATCCAGAAAACTATTTTTATCCTGCATCCACAGTAAAACTTCCCATTGCCTTACTGGCATTGCAAAGGCTTCATGAACTCAATATACCGGGTCTTGACCGGAATACAACCATGATCACCGAAACTGCGTATTCAGGCCAGACATCTGTCTATAACGATCCGACCACTTCAGACGGAAGGCCAACCGTTTCCAACTATATCAAAAAAATATTCCTGGCAAGTGACAATGATGCTTTCAACCGGCTTTATGAATTCCTGGGGCAGGAATACATCAACAACAGCCTTCATAAAATGGGTTATGAAGATGCGCAGATCTTACACCGGCTTGAGATCAGCATGAGTGAAGATGAAAACCGGCATACCAATCCTGTCCGTTTTTTTGACCGGAACGGAAAATTGATCTACGAGAAGCCGGCCGAGTTCAGTGAAATGGTTTACGCCGTCCGGAACACACGGATCGGTAAAGGTTATAAAAAAGGCGATCAGATCATCCATGAGCCTTTCGATTTTTCAAAGAAGAACAGGTTGTCATTGTATGACCTCCATAGGATCTTAAGAAGTATCATGTTTCCCGGTCAGACGCCGGCAAAACAACGGTTCAACATTTCCGATGATGATTATGCTTTTGTAAGAAAATATATGTCCATGTTTCCGCGTGAATCAAAGTACCCGCCCTATGGCAGTATGGACTATCCGGACAATTATGTAAAATTTTTATTAGTGGGCGGAGAGGACAAATGGCCGGACCCCAATATCAGGATCTTCAACAAACCGGGAGATGCTTACGGATTTATGATAGATGCGGATTACGTGGCAGATCTTAAAAATAATATAGAGTTCATGGTCACAGCGGTTATTTATTGCAACAGTGATGGTATTCTGAATGACGACAAGTATGATTACAACGCCATAGGCTATCCGTTCTTCAGGCATCTCGGGGAAGTGATCTATAATTACGAACTTAAAAGGAAAAGAAAATATATTCCCGATCTATCTTCCCTGCGGATCAATTATGAAGAAAAGAAGCCCTGATCGTAATGAATCACTACATTTGCTCACTTCAATTTAAAATATGATACACCTATCTTCCCGAATGACGCTTTTCAATGAGCCCGAAACTCTGAAAATGGCTAAGCTGGGCCGTGAACTGAGAGCCCAAGGTTTTGATGTAATAGACCTGAGTCTTGGTGAACCTGATTTCAATACACCGGAACATATCAAACAGTCGGTCATTAAAGCTGTTCAGGAAAACTGGAGCCACTACCCACCCGTTGCAGGTTATCCCGAACTGCGTGAAGCGGTTTGTTTTAAATTGAAAAGAGACAGCGGGCTTGATTACAAACCCGAAAATATTGTGGTATCCACCGGCGCCAAACAAAGTATTGCCAATACAGTGCTGGCACTTGTTGGAAAAGGAGATGAGGTGATCATACCGACACCTTACTGGGTTTCCTATTCAGAGATTGTAAAGCTGGGAGAAGCAGAACCCGTATTGATCCGTACCAGAATGGAGAATAAATACAAGCTGACGACTCGGGAACTTGAAGCGAATATCACTGATAAAACGAGGCTCTTTATCTTCTCTTCTCCTTGTAACCCGACAGGATCCGTTTACAGCAAGCAGGAATTAAAAGCGCTTGCCGGTGTGTTTGCAAAGCATCCGCAGATATACATCATAGCTGATGAGATCTATGAATATATCAACTACGTAAGCAAGCACGAATCGTTGGCACAGTTTGAAGAGATCAGGGACAGGGTGATCATCATCAACGGAATGAGTAAAGGGTATGCCATGACAGGTTACCGCCTCGGATACATTGCCGCTCATGCCGAGATAGCCAAAGCCTGTGAAAAATTACAGGGGCAATTTACCAGCGGAACCAATTCGGTTACTCAGCGTGCCGCCATCACTGCATTAAAGAGTGAACTGAATGCCACGCATGAAATGGTAAAAGAATTTGAACGCAGAAAAAACAGGGTAATGCAATTGCTTTCTGAAATCCCGGGATTGAATTGTGTAGAACCCGAAGGCGCCTTTTATGTTTTCCCCGTCGTAAAAGATTATTTTGGAACATCAGACGGCAGTGAAACTATAAAAAATGCCGATGACTTGTGCATGTATCTTCTTCATTCGGCACATGTTTCCACGGTATCGGGTTCTGCTTTTGGCGAGCCTGACTGCATCCGCATTTCCTTTGCCAACAGTATGGAAAAGATAGAAGCCGGATTCAAAAGGCTTAAAGAGGCTTTTACAAAATTGAAATAGGATTCATGAATAAAAAGACATTACGTTTCCGAAAAAGCTGAAAGCTTTAATAATTTTTGATGTAGTTCCAATACCTGCGGAATGAGTAATTGCTTTTCATCATTCACTAAAAAAAAATCGCAAAGATTCATTTTTTTATCTTCATCCATCTGCCTTTGCATGCGCCTCAATACTTCTTTCCTGCTAACTCCATCTCTTTTCATCACCCTTTCAATGCGTAATTCTTCCGGTGCGGAAACGCCGACTACATAGTCCATCATTTTATTCACTCCGCTCTCAAACATTATGGCGGCCTCTTTGATGATATAAGGGGCTGATTGTTTCTCAACCCAGCTTTCTGCATCTCTGATAGTAGCAGGATGAACTAATGAATTCAGTAATTCCAGTTTTCGGGGATCATTAAAAACAATAGAAGCCAGTAATTTCCTGTCGAGCCTGCCTTCTTTATAAATCTCTTCCCCAAAATTTTCTTTGATCGCCTTTTTCAATTCTTCATCCCGGTTCATCAGTCTTTTGGCAGCATCATCGGCATCATAAACAGGTACTCCCATCAATTCGAAAATCCGGGATACCATGCTTTTCCCGCTGCCTATTCCGCCTGTTAATCCTATCCGCAAAGCCATTATTGAACGATTTACTAAGATAATCAGGAAAGTTAGTAAAGAACTATTATCCGGTAAAGTGAAAGAAAAGAAAAAGAGGAAACCGGTAGAAGTTTCCTCTGCAATTTTTGATTCGCCGAATTTAAAATTATTTTTTATCAGTACCGGCAGCAGCTTTATTCAATGCGGCAGTCCAATCCATGCTGATAGCGCTCTTTTCAATTTTGAGATAACTGCCGGGGCTGACTTCCAGGTTCAGCGTACTATCTTCATTGATTTTATTAATGGTGCCATGAATACCGGCTATAGTAACGATCTTATCTCCTTTCTGAAGGTTCGAGATAAAATTCTTTTGATTCTTTGCTTTTTTAGCCTGAGGGCGGATGAAAAACAACCAGAACACCACTATCATCAATCCTAAAAAGATGAATTGAAAACCGCCAAAGCCTCCGGAAGCTCCGTTTTGTCCTGCACCATTACTACCGCCCGGCGCCCCTCCGGGAGGGATACAAGCCGTAAAAGATATTGCCACTACGAAAGAAACGAGATAAGAATAGATTGATTTCATGTGTTTAAGTTTATTTGAGCCTTGTTTAAAAAATTTTATTCTTCGACTTCTGCCCTGAACGACAGGGTCTGAACATTCGGGTTGGTATTGGCGGTCACATAGATCTCTTTTCGGTTCAGCCCTACCCTGTTTTCCGTATTGAATTTCGCTTTGATCACACCTTCCTGGCCCGGAGCATAAGGTTGAGCAGGCTTTTCGGGAATAGTGCATCCGCAGCCTGCCATCACATCTGTAATTATAAGGTTTTTGCTCCCTGTATTCTTAAAACGAAAAGCCACTTCTACAACCTGGCCCTCTTTTATCACGCCCAGGTTTGTATAGGTGGAATCCATCCATTGTATTGTAGTGTAGTTGCCGGAATCCTGCAAAGCTTTGTTTATCCCAGCCCCGGTTGTTCCGGATCCCGCATTCTGGTCAGCATTGTTGCAGGCAACCACCGTCATGATAACTGCAATAAGAAAAAATGTCCTTTTCATATTATTATCGGGTTGAAATTTCAGGGAGGCAAAGGTAGAGAAAAGCATTGAGCATTCAGCTGCCTGCTCAGACTTTCTTATAAGCCACTTTGTGCATTTTTCCCTGCAGTACCATTTCTTTATGAATATTGTCCAGTATGCCATTGACAAACTGACCGCTTTGGCCGGTGCTGTATTCTTTGGCAAGATCAATATATTCATTGATGGTGACTTTGGGAGGAATGGTTTCAAAATATAAAAATTCAGCCACCCCCATTTTCATCAGGATCATATCCAGGAGGGCAATGCGGTCAGGGTCCCAGTTTTTCAATTTAGGTATGATCAATTCCTGTAAGAAATCATTTTTTTCTAACACTGTTTTTAAAAGATTTTGGGCAAATACCTCTTTATCCGGCGTGACCATTTGTTTAAAATTCAAAGGGGCCGGCTTTTGCAAATAAGCGCCTATGAGATGAGACACCAATTCCCCGTCATCTTCCCAGTTGGAAAAATTATCTTCCATGTGAGTGAGAAATTGTTCATTCGTCAGTAACCTGTCGTTGATAATAAACTCAAGTATTTTTCTTTCACCGTTTTTGTCTCTTTCTTGTGCCGAGATGTATTGTTTATATTCAGGAGTTTCAGCCAGTTCATGATAAATTTTTCGAACCAACTCTTTATCATAGATCAACTCAGGCTTCTCTTTATCAAATTGTTCTTTCAGGTTCTTATCCAGTAATAATTTTTGGATCAGTTCATTACCGGGGAGCTTTGTATTTACATGCAGGTCTTCAAATGTGGGGAGATGCTTGGAAGCCCGGTATTGTGCATCCGTATTTGCGTATCCGGCCACTTCAGTCAGGAAATAAATAAAGTAAACCAATAAAGAACGGGTGTGATCGAAATGTTGTTGTAAAATCTTCTGAGGGTCGCCGGGTTTATTCAGGCCTTCCAGCATCACCGTGTACAGGGTTTGCATCACTTTCACCCGGATATTTCTTCTGCTGATCATTATCAAGAGCTGTTTGAAGGATCGAAATTAAGACATTGACCGGTTACAAAAAACGCTGTCCGGTATTCTTCCCAAATTTTTATACAGATTGTGGATACCGGTCTGACAATTATTTTTTTCTTTTCCGGAATATTTATATAGCAATGGTTGAGAAGGGACAGTTTTATAAATCATTATTTCCGTCAGCTTAACCCTCAAGGCCGGCTCCCTGCAACTTTCATCTGACATAATTGTATATAAGAGAGATGATTTCTAAAGAATCGTGAAATTTTGTCCCATAGTTATCCTGAAATGAAAATTTTACACAGGCAAAACAGGCTCTGACTGAAAAATTGACTTCTTTTAACTGACTGGTACATAATTAGTATAGTTTTGCCGCCTGCCATTGAAGACCATGGCGGTAGATATTAAAAACCAAAATATTTCATTTTAAAAACAAAAATCAATACGACTATGGCTAAAAAATTAAATGTTACCCCACTGCACGACAGGGTAATTGTGAAGCCGGCACCCGCAGAAGAAAAGACCGCCGGCGGAATCATCATTCCTGATACGGCAAAGGAAAAACCTCAGCGTGGAACCGTTATCGCTGCCGGCCCCGGTAAAAAGGACGAGCCGGTTACGGTGAAAGAAGGTAACACTGTACTATACGGTAAATATGCCGGTACAGAGATCACTATTGACGGTGAAGATTACCTGATCATGAGGGAAAGCGATATTCTGGCTATCGTTTAATTGGATGATTTGGCTGAGATAATGAGCCAATTAAAACAAATCATTATCAAATCAACTCATTAATTAAATATCAAATCAAAATTTATGGCAAAACAATTATTCTTCGAGATCGAAGCCCGCAATAAAATGAAAAAAGGGGTGGATACTCTCGCTAATGCGGTCAAGGTAACCCTTGGACCTAAAGGACGTAATGTGGTTCTGGAGAAAAAGTTCGGCGCTCCGTCAGTTACCAAAGATGGCGTGACCGTAGCTAAAGAAATTGAGCTGGAAGATGCTATTGAAAACATGGGCGCCCAAATGGTAAAAGAAGTAGCTTCTAAAACTGCTGACATTGCAGGTGACGGAACTACCACAGCTACTGTATTGGCACAGTCTATCATAAGCGAAGGCTTGAGAAACGTAGCTGCAGGCGCTAACCCGATGGACCTGAAAAGAGGTATTGAAAAAGCAGTTGCCAAAGTGGTGGATCACCTTAAATCGCAAACCCAGACTGTGGGAACCGACAGCAAAAAGATTCAGCAGGTTGCTGCCATATCAGCCAATAACGATGAAAACATCGGTAAACTGATCTCTGAAGCTTTCGGCAAAGTCGGAAAAGACGGTGTGATCACTGTGGAAGAAGCCAGAGGTACTGAAACTACTGTGGAAGTAGTGGAAGGTATGCAGTTCGACCGCGGTTATATCTCCCCTTACTTTGTAACCAACAGTGAAAAGATGGAAGCTGAAATGGATAAACCATACATCCTGATCTATGACAAAAAGATCAGCAGCATGAAAGACATCCTTCAGATACTGGAAAAAGTAGCTCAGCAAGGAGCAGAATTACTTATCATTTCGGAAGACCTGGAAGGTGAAGCCCTGGCTACTTTAGTGGTAAATAAACTTCGTGGTACACTGAAAGTTGCTGCCGTAAAAGCTCCCGGCTTTGGCGACCGCCGTAAAGAAATGCTTACCGATATTGCTACTTTGACAAAAGGTATTGTCATCAGCGAAGAACAAGGGTACAAACTTGAAAATGCAGACCTGTCTTATCTCGGCCGTGCAGAAAGGGTCGTTATTGATAAAGACAATACAACCATCGTAGGCGGAAAAGGTAAAAAAGATGATATCAATGCCCGCATCAACCAGATCAAAGCACAGATCGAAACAACCACTTCTGATTACGATAAAGAAAAATTACAGGAGCGCCTGGCAAAACTCAGCGGTGGCGTAGCTGTATTGCAGGTGGGCGCTGCCACTGAAGTAGAAATGAAAGAAAAGAAAGATCGTGTAGATGATGCCTTGCATGCTACCCGTGCTGCAGTTGAAGAAGGTATTGTTCCCGGTGGTGGCGTGGCATATATCCGTTCAGTTGAATCGCTGGAAAAACTGAAAGGCACCAATGAAGATGAAACAACAGGTATTGCCATTGTAAAGAGAGCTTTGGAAGAGCCTCTTCGCCAGATCGTTGAAAATGCCGGAATAGAAGGCTCCATCGTAGTGCAGAAAGTAAAAGAAGGAAAAGCAGACTTCGGATTTAATGCAAGGACTGACGAATACGAAAACCTTTTAAAGGCCGGTGTTATTGATCCGACGAAAGTAACCCGCATTGCATTGGAAAATGCAGCTTCTATTGCAGGAATGTTGCTGACCACCGAATGCGTGATCGCCGACAAGCCTAAAAAAGAAGAAGCTCATGTTCACCCGGGTGGCGCTCCCGGAATGGGCGGAATGGATTATTAATCTGAACAAGTTCAAAATAAATTCAAACCTGCTCTGGCTCAACCAGGGCAGGTTTTTTTATTGTTTAAAAAAATAATGGCTGATACTGGCCGGATTAAAATTGATTCGGATCCATAAAAGAAAATTTATTATCTTGACTTTCTTTTATCTCAGAAAACCATGCTCTAATGAATAAACTGATCAAAGAACCAATATTCCTGGTCCTTGCACTCATTTCATTTACCACTTCTTCATTTTCTCAAAATAATTTTTTTTCCGACCTCGGCTCCAACGTTGCTTTCAAAACGGCAGGATTAAGAAACATTTCTCCCGAAAAATTCAGAGGCTCTGTCCTTGATGTAAATGCAATCAGCAATTTTCTGAGATCACTTCCTCATGAAAAAGATATCAGGAATAAAAAGGAAGCGCCCGTTATGGAATTACCCATGCCGGACGGCTCAACGGCAAAATTTCATGTTTGGGAAAGCCCGGTTATGGAACCTTCTTTGGCTGCCAGGTTTCCTGAGATCATGACTTTCGAAGGACAGGGTATTGATGATCCTTTCGCCATGATCCGTTTTGACTTCAATCCTTATTTCGGTTTCAGCGCTCAAATATTATCTACCGGCGGTGATGTATTCATTGATCCTTATGCCCGCGGTGAGATCGGTAATTATATCAGTTATTATTCTTCAGAAAATAAAAGGAGCCCTGCCTTTTTATGTAATACACTGCCCAGGCCGGTAAGCATTCCGAAAATCGCCAACAAGATAGAAGCCATTTGCAAAGGCACACAATTATTTACTTATCGTCTGGCATTGGCCTGCACAGGAGAATATGCAAAAGCTGTTTGTTTGCCTAATGCCCCAACTGTTCCCGCTACGCTTGCCGCCATGACCACTACAGTCAACAGAGTGGATGGTATTTATGAATCAGAGCTTGACGTAAGAATGGTTCTGGTTTCCAACAATGATCAGTTGATCTATCTGGATGGAGCCACTGATCCCTATACCAATAATGATGGTTCAACTATGCTGGGACAAAACCAGGCAACTATTGATGCGATCATCGGTTCTTCCAATTACGACTTCGGGCATGTGTTCAGCACCGGTGGTGGTGGAATAGCCATGCTGGGTGTTATCTGTGAAAGCGGTTACAAGGCACAGGGAGTAACCGGGTTGACCAATCCGGTAGGCGACAAATTTGATATTGACTATGTGGCTCATGAAATGGGACATCAATTCGGCGCTGATCATAGTTTCAACAGTACAACCAGCAGCTGTGGTGGCGGCAACAGGGAAAGCTCAACAGCTTATGAACCCGGTTCCGGATCAACGATCATGAGTTATGCCGGCATTTGCGGGTCGGACAACATACAACCGCACAGCGATCCCTACTTTCATGCGATCAGCCTGGATGAGATTTATGCATACATTGCTTCTTATGGCAATTCATGCGCTGCGATCACGAACACGGGAAACAGTATTCCGTTGATCACTGCCATGAACAATAATGGTGTCTCTATCCCTGCTTCCACACCTTTTACCCTATCAGCAACTGCCATGGACCCCGACGGAGATCCACTATCGTATTCATGGGAAGAATGGGATCTTGGAGCCAGCACAGCATGGAATGGAGGAAATTCGAACACAAGCAGTCCTTTGTTCAGATCAAGACTTCCAAAGACTACGGGTGAACGAACTTTCCCGGATATGAGTTTGATCCTCTCCAATTACTCGCTGTCTCCAACTGATCTTGCCGGACAAATCATGGACGGAAACAAAGGTGAGACGTTGCCAACGAAAACACGTACCATGAATTTCAGATTGACGGTACGTGATAACCGTGCAGGGGGTGGCGGTATCACATCGGGAGGCACCGGAGGCTGTCAATCCGGTTTTGATTCGCCATTCACAATAAAAGTAGTTGGAAATGCCGGGCCATTTGTATTGACCTATCCTAATGGCGGAGAAAATTTCTCCGGTTATTCAACAATTACAGTCACCTGGGATATTGCCGGTACTGATACAGCGCCCATCAATACTGCCAATGTAAAAATATCTTTGTCCACTGATGGCGGGCTTACTTTCCCTACCGTATTATCTGCCGCCACTCCTAATGACGGGGCGGAAGATGTGATCCTTCCTAATTCAGTCACTTCTCATGCAAGAATAAAAGTTGAAGCATTGGGAAATGTATTTTTTGCGATCTCTGCAGCTAATTTTTCCATCTCCGTTGCAGGCGCACCACTGATCAACAAGCAACCGGAGCCCAAGACAGTATGTCTTGCAAGTGATGCAAGCTTCAATGTATCTGCAGGCGGAATAAACATCAGTTATCAATGGCAGGTGAAAGAAAAAGGAAGTAGCTCATTTCATGATATTCCATCCGCAAATTCCAGTTCATACACATTAAATTCTGTGGACTTGTCATCAGACAGTTCTTTATATCGTTGTGTCATTACAGGAAGCATTTCCCCTGAAGCAACATCAGATTCAGTTTTACTGAGAGTGGTCTCTCCTGTTGCCATTACAACGCAACCCTCAAATGGAGCTGTCTGCGCAGCAGGCCCCCGTACGGACGGTAATATAAGCTTCTCAGTAGCAGCAAGCAGTTCCCAGCCGATCAGCTACCAATGGCAGGTAAGTACAGATGGAGGAAACAATTTTAATAATATAAGCGGGGCCAACACTTCAACCTTATCATTGACCAATTCAAATGTCACGATGAATAATAACCAATACCGTTGCCTTCTGTCAAATCCAACCTGTATGGATCCTACAGTATCCAATCCGGTTACTTTAACCGTTTACAGTTTGCCCACCGTGGATCTTTCAGCATCGCCTTATACAAATTTATTCCCTGGTTTAACAACAACTTTGACTGCAAATCCAACTCCTGCAACAGGAATAGCTTTAATGTGGCTCCATAATTCAGATACTATTTTAGGTCAAACCGGCAATACTTTAACTACTGATGTTACAGGCCTGGGAAATTATCAGGTCCAAATTAGGGATGCCAATGGCTGCAACAATGAATCCCGGATCATCACCATTGCTGATTCAGCCAGCAGTAAATTGTTCATTTACCCCAACCCTAACCCTGGCAAGTTCATCGTATCATATTATAACCGGGGTGGTTCCAATATTCAGAGAAGTATCACCATTTATGATTCTCATGGAGCCAGGGTTTATAATGGAATGTTCAATGTAAGCGGACCTTATCAACTCATAAATATTGACATGAAAATTCCGGCAAGAGGAATTTATTATGTGGTGGTCAGAAATTCGGAAGGAAAGAAACTGGCTGACGGAAAAGCGCTGATCCACTAACAATGCCTTTTAAAGGAGAAAACTGTCAAAAACACATGATCTTTTACTGAAAATCGAAGTTTTACGAATTGACAAAGGTGTTTCATATATCTATCTTAGCGCTCACAAGTATTTGCTCTTTTCATGTTCTGGATGATCCACGATCCTAACCGTACCTGTTAATCCTTCCGGGAAAAACGATCAGTATCCGGCCGGGGGTATCCCGAAATGATCTTCGGGATTCGGGTGAAACCAGAAAACGAATGACATTGAAGCCTCGTTGATCAACGGGGCTTTTTTTTACATTATTCACAAACCAGGCGTTTATTAATACTCTGAAATTATTGTGCAGAAGATTGATATTCGATCAGTGAATCGCTGATACATTCACTTTCTGAATTCCGTTAAGATGAAGTTCGATATGCCTGTCATGAGCTTTACGGTCAAATTCAGAGATGATCTCAAGGATATCATAATCTATGAAATTGCATTCGCTCCCGTCAATGGTCAACACAGAATATTCCGGGATATTATCCAACGCTTCTTTTAATTTCACTTTATTCAAAAAAGTTACATTGGAATTCAGTTTGATCAGGAACACTTCCGTTTCGTGTTGTTTTTTCTTTTGTATCTTATACTCCGCTTTAAAGTTATTTCTGATTATAAAATATATGGAAACCAGCAATCCGATACTGACACCGATAAGCAGGTCGGTCATCAGGATAACCACGATCGTAAAAATAAAAGGCAGGAATTGTTTCCAGCCCAGGCTCCACATATTCCGGTACAATTTAGGTTTGGTCAGATTATATCCGGTAATGATCAGAATGGCTGCTAAAGCTGCGTAAGGGATTTTATTTAATAAAAAAGGAACGAGAGAAACAGTCAGCAGTAAAAAGACTCCGTGGGTAAAAGAAGACATTTTTGTTCTGGCTCCTGCATCAACATTGGCAGAGCCCCGGACAATTACTGCCGTAACAGGGATTGCCCCCAGCAGCCCGCAGGTCATATTGCCGATACCCTGGGCAACCAGTTCACGATTTACCGGAGTGATCCGGTTATGTTTATCCAGTTTATCTATCGCTTCAGTACACAGCAAAGTTTCAAGGGATGCCAGTATTCCGATAACGATCCCTGCTTTCCAGATTTCCATGTTGTTGAAAAGTTTTGAAAAATCAGGGATGGCAAATTCATTGAAAATATTTTCCGGTATCTGAACCAGTTGCGTATGTTTTAAAGAACTGTTTTCCGTAAATTTCAGAAAGACCAGGTTGATCAGCACGGCGACCAACACCACCATCAAAGGAGCAGGAAACATTCTTAATTTTTTGGGAACCGATTTTTGCCAGGCAGCCATTACGATCAGGGAGAAAATGGTTATGATAATGGCTCCCCTTACCGTATGCTTATTAAAATATTCAATATAAGATAGCACTTGCCCTTCTCTAAAGACATTCAAAAAGCCGCTGGACCAAAAGTCCGGTTGATCATAACCCAGAGCAACAGGGATTTGCTTAGAGATCAGCATAATGCCTATAGCTGCCAGCATTCCTTTAATAACTGCTGAAGGAAAATAATTGGCGATCGTTCCCAATTTGAATATTCCCAATAATAATTGAAAAAGGCCGGCGATCATTACCGACAATATAAAGACCCGGTAATCGCCCATTGAAATAATGTATGAAGCGACTACGGTGGTGAGGCCCGCCGCCGGTCCGGATACGCTTAACGGAGATCCGCTGATCAAAGAAATTACAATACCTCCGATAACACCCGAAAATATCCCGGCATATAAAGGAGCACCTGATGCCAATGCGATACCTAGGCAAAGAGGCAGTGCGACTAAAAAGACTGAAATGCCGGCAGGAAGATCATGTTTCAGCCATATAAGTCTGTAGTATTTTATTTTTCTCCTCATAAAAAATTGCGCAAAGATAATTGTTTAACCCGCATGTTATAATTAGCCAAAGGCCAGTGATTTCTTTGTTGATCTTTGATCAAATTTCCGGGCATGATTCAAAGAGTATGGAAAACGATTTTAATACTCTTTATAATAACAAATGCACTTCTCTATTTCTTCTTAATTTCATTCTTTAAAAAAGCCTGTTATGTCAAAAGTGAAATTTCTCTTCGCCATAATGACGATATTAATTACCGGATCTGCAAGGTCTCAATCTCCTTCCTTTATCAAAGACAGCCTGGACAGTTATATTGAAAGAGGAATGAAACAATGGCAGATTCCCGGGCTTGCTATTACCATCGTGAAAGACGGGAAAGTTGTGGCTATAAAAGGATTTGGAGTTCGTGAATGGGGAAAAGAATATAAGGTGGATGAAAACACTTTGTTCATCATCGCTTCCAATTCCAAACTGTTTACCGGCACCTCGCTTGCCAAACTTGATTTTGAAAGAAAACTTTCTTTGAATGATAAAGTGACCCAATACATTCCCTGGTTCCGCTTATACGACAGCAATGCAACCCGGATGGTGAACATCCGCGATCTTCTTTGCCACCGCCTCGGCACCAAGACTTTCCAGGGAGATCTTGCATTCTGGGATTCCAATTTCCCGAAAGATTCCATCATCTGGAAAATGCGCTACCTGAAACCACCGGGAGTTTTCCGCCAGGACTATGGATACTGCAATTCTGCATTTATGGTTGCCGGCAGGATACTGGAAAAAGTGACCGGCGACAGCTGGGATGATTATGTAAAACAAAATATCCTTGACCCTCTCGGGATGAACAATACCTATACCAGCACAGATGGAATAGCCAAAAGGAACAATGTAGCATTACCGCACACCAATCAATTCAGCAGCATCACTACTCTGCCTTTTGATCAGGTGGACAACCTCGGCCCGGCCACCAGCATGGTAAGCTGTGTGAAAGACCTCAGCAAATGGTTGCTTATGCAGCTGGACAGCGGACGTTATGAAGGAAAACGAATTTTACCCTGGCAGGTATTACAGCAGACAAGGAACGGGAATACCATCGTCGGATCTCAGAGATCACCTTTTTATCCGACCCACATGAGATTGTACGGACTTGGGCTTTTTATGACTGACTATGCAGGCAAACAGGTGTACTGGCATACCGGCGGTGCATTTGGCATGGTGACCAATGTATGTTTCGTGCCAGAAGAGAATCTCGGCATCAGCATACTGACCAACAACGATAATCAAAGTTTTTTTGAAGCATTGCGTTATCAGATACTCGATGCTTATCTCGGTGTGCCTTATACCGACCGCAGCAAATTCCTGTTTGGGTATTTTGAACAAAACAAAAAACAAACCGATGCAGACCTGGCACTTATGAAAAAGAAAGTGGATCAGCATAATCAGCCGGATACAAAACTGGAAGACTACACAGGAGATTATTTCAATACTTTGATGGGGAAGATCACGATCGCAAAGAGTGGCAATATGCTCATCTGCCATTTTGATCATCATCCCGACCTTATCGGTTATATGGAATACATGAAAAATAATGAATTCAGGATGACCTATTCAAATATCGGGTATGGCATTTATCCGGCTAAGTTCACAATGAAAGCCGGTAAACCATGGGCAGTAGAGATCAAAGGCAATGATGCCGTTGATTATGACTCTTATCTTTTTGTACGAGATCCACAAGGGTTGGTGGTTCAATAAATGATCGTGATACCTGAAGAAAAAAGATTAAGGCCGGAAGCTAAGAGCGTTTACAGTTCAGGACTTCTTTTCAGAGGTTTTCAGTTGTTCCTTCGCCCAGGCGTCTTTTAAAGTGACAGTGCGGTTGAAGATGTATTTACCGTTTGCTGAACCTTTATCCAGGCAATAATAACCCTTTCTCAAAAATTGAAAATGCTCCCCCGGTTCAGCAGACAGCAAAGAAGGTTCTGCGAATCCTTTTACCACTTTCAATGAGTTTTCATTGATGTAATCCTTAAAATCGCCTTCTTCACTTGCCGGGTCTTCCACTTTGAATAAACGGTCATATTCCCTCACTTCCACTTCCACGGCATCTCTTACATTTACCCAATGCAGGGTGCCTTTCACTTTTACTCCTGAAGTATCATGGCCACTGTGGCTTTCAGGTAAGTAAGTGCAATGCAGTTCCGAAACTCTTCCATCCGCTTCTTTGATCACTTCATCACACCTGATTATGTAAGCGCTTTTCAAACGGACCATTTGTCCGGGAGCCAGCCTGAAATATTTCTTAGGAGGGTTTTCCATGAAATCATCGCGTTCAATGTAGATCTGTTTTCCGAAAGGTATTTCTCTGGTACCCGCTGTTTCATTTTCAGGATTATTTTCACTTTTTACTTTTTCATTTTGACTTTCAGTAAAATTAGAAATTATAACTTTGATCGGATCAAACACCACCATTCTTCTCAGCGCCACTTTATTCAAATGTTCCCTGGCACAAAATTCCAGCAGGCCGACGTCCACCAGGTTCTCTCTTTTGGCCACGCCTATCCTGTCGCAGAAATCACGGATACTTTCAGGAGTAAATCCTCTTCTCCTCAATCCGCTGATCGTTGGCATGCGGGGATCATCCCAGCCTGTCACATATTTTTCATTGACCAGTTGCAATAATTTTCTTTTGCTGGTAACGGTGTAATTGATATTACGGCGTGCAAACTCGTATTGATGTGAAGGATATATCTCCAGTTTTTCGATCAGCCAGTCATATAACTCACGATGGGGAACAAACTCCAGCGTGCAAATAGAATGGGTGACGTTTTCAATGGAATCACTTTGCCCATGCGCCATGTCATACATCGGATAAATACACCATTTATCGCCGGTACGATGATGACGGGCATGTTTGATTCGGTACAATACGGGATCACGCATCAGCATGTTGGGATGAGCCATCTCAATCTTAGCTCTTAAAGTACGGCTGCCATCCGGAAACTCCCCTGCTTTCATTCTATCAAAAAGGTCCAGGTTCTCTTCTATGGTTCTGTTTCTGTAAATGCTTTCCTTTCCCGGTTCGGTGGGTGTGCCTTTCATACTTGCGATATCTTCACTGCTGCTGTCATCCACATAGGCCAGCCCTTTTTTGATAAGCGCAACGGCATATTCATACAACTGATCAAAATAATCGGAAGCATAGCGTTCATTCTTCCATTCAAAACCCAGCCAGCGAACATCTTCCTTAATGCTTTCTACATATTCTGTTTCTTCAGTCACCGGGTTGGTATCATCAAACCTTAGGTTTGTATAGCCGGGATATTTCTGTGTCAGTCCGAAATTCAGGCAAATACTGCTGGCATGGCCGATATGCAAATAACCGTTCGGCTCAGGCGGAAAACGGGTCACAATACTTTTATACTTTCCGCTTTTCAGATCTTCCTCGATGATCTCTTCCAAAAAATTCAGTGAAGTATCTTCTGCTGGCATAAGTGTGCAAAGATAAGAATTAAGCCGAAGGCATTTTAGAAGTCTATCCGGTTTTGATCCGGAAAATTGCCCGGATCAATTCTGCCATGAAAATAAAAGCTAAAGAAATTGAAAAGAAAAAGGGCTGCCTGAAAAAGCAGCCCGTAAAAACTACTATGAGATACTATACAGATTTTCTAAAGCCGGCCTTATTAATGCCTTTTTGAAAATTTTATTTATTCTTTATCCCACCAAACTCTGGAAGTCATCTTATCGCCATCCTTTAAACCGGCAACAGCAGCATTATAGTTTGCACCGTTTACGGCGGGCTCATTGGTCGGGTAAGTGAACCTGCGTGGTATAGTGCCATTGGTCACATTACCAAAATAATTGACCGGTGTCAGAACAGGAAATCCGCTTCTGCGCCAGTTGGCCCATGCTTCATACTCATCCATGAAAGTGGTGATATAATACTGAGTGTTGATCTGCTGAAGCGTATTGGCATCATCGTAGGGATTGGCCGTAAGATATGCAGATGCATCACCCGCAGTTAAAGCTGCGCCGGTTTGATTCAATTGCAGTATAGCTGCAGTCACACCCGCATTATACAGCGTACCGGCCGTTGCAGATATCCATCCTCTCTTAGCAGCTTCTGCCAGGAGCAACATGGTTTCAGAGTAAGTAAGGAAAAAAGTCGGAGCCGTCACTCTTGCAAATGTGGTTCTGTTGACAATGGAATAATTGTTAACACTTCCCGGGTAATCAGGCTCGGAAGTAATAGGATTAGAGCCGCCACCATCATAACCGTTAGGCATCCCAATCTGAATAGAAGGATCATTGTTTCCCATATCACTGCCATCACCCGGATCGGTTGCCACCGTTGCAATGTATCTTAACCGGGGATCATTTGTACTCTTCAGCATATTGACAAATGTCTTGCTGAGTTTTGCAGCAGCAGGATCCACTACATCTAAAACCCATCCATTACCATTGGAAGGAGGGCTCCAGGGTTGATCCTCGTGATGTAACAAAGCATTATCGTCATTGGATGCAAAAACACCACCGGCATAAGCAGTGGCTACCCATTGCTGTGCTTTTGCAGCATCCACCTTTGTCAGGCGCATGGCTATGCGAACCATTTCTGAATAAGCGAACTTCTTCCATTTGCTTACATCACCACCGTAAACCAGGTCACCGCTTCCTATAGTATTAGGAGCGCTTGCATCCAAAGCTGTGGCAGCATCCTTCAGTTCATTTAACATATTATCATAAATATCAGCCTGCTTGTCATATACAGGAGAAGTGATTCCTTCCTTATATCCTAATCCTGCCTGGGTATAAGGAATATCTCCATACATGTCAGTCATGCGCTGAAACTGGAACACTTTAAAGATGCGGGCAATGTTGTAAAAATTTGCAAACTCAGGTTTGTCTTTCACATTTTCAATCACATCCACAATGCTTTTGATACTGTTATTGAAATTTGCATCCCAATAAGCAGAATTGTACCCTGAGTTATACGTGTATTTATCTCCTGCCCAGTATCCGGTGAGTGACGATAAATGCTGTATCATGCATCCGGCGTAGATCAGGTTATTACGCCAGTCTTCATAAGCATTGCCATCACTGTTTCCCGAAGTAATCAGTTGGGCATTTGTGAACAGGTAATTATAATTCATATTGGCCGGCGACAGCTTGGTCGGGTCAATATTGATCTGTTCGAAATTCTTATCGCAACTTGAGATTATAGAACTCAACGCTATAGTCAAGACTGCAAGTTTTTTAAATTTCATATTATCTCTTTTTAAGTTGAATTAAAATTTAAGGTTAAGGTTAAAGCCCAGGTTCCTGACCGGAGGATATCCGGAAAGTTCCAGGCCCTGACCATTGGTCGAGTTCAACTCAGATTCCGGGTCAATATTCGGTGTGTGTTTCATCAGGATCGCAAGATTGCGGCCTACCAATGAAAGTGAGGCGCCTTTGATGAATGTTTTACCCAGAAGTTTTTGCGGCAGAGAATATGTTAAAGAAAGAGACCGCAATTTAATGAAGCTTGCATCGTATACGAACTCCTCAGTTATATAGTTGGAACCGGAGGCCAGATCTGTAAATAGATTTGTGCGTTTACGCTCTTGGTGTTTGTCTTACCATCTTCTGTGACACCTTTCCCGATTACACCGCCTTCTCTTCCCTCCAGGGTTGCCTTGTGCAATCCATACTCATACAACAGAAGATTGGTCTGTGAGTATATCTTGGCACCATATTTAAAGTCGAACAGGAAAGAAAGCGTGAAATCTTTATAACGCAGATCATTATTGAAACCGCCTGTTGTTTTATAAACACCGGAGCCAAGCGGTTGAAGATCTGTTGGGATCGGCTCACCATTGGCATCAAAGATCTTATTGCCATTAGCGTCTCTCTTGTATGCATATCCAACAATTTGAGAGTAAGGATAACCGACAATATTCTGAAGGTTCACGCCATTACCCCATCTTGGGAAAGCTCCTGCAATAACAATCGGGTTATTGTCAGGCGGTGCCAGTTGCATTACTTTATTGTTATTCAAGCCAGGTTCAATGTGCTCTGCCATGAGAAGTCAGCTGTGCTTATCGGAGTGCCGTGCAATAACAATTCAACACCTACATTCTTCAATTTACCAATGTTCACAACGTTGCCATTATAGCCTGATGTCGGGCTGATGGTAACACCTAAAATATCATCAGATGTTCTCTTGTTATAAACTGCCAGGTCAAAGCCTACCCTGCTGCTCAGGAAGTCCATGGTCAGGCCGAACTCCTGCTCCTGTATCTTAACCGGCTTTAGAAAAGCATTGGGAATATCTGATTGATTGATGGCTCCGATAGGCTGGCCTCCTATTGAGAAGCCCTGCAAGCCATAGGTAAGCAAATTCCTGTAAGGATCAGTTCCGTTTGAAGAAATTGCATAAGAAGCTCTCAACTTACCGAAAGTAACAAAATCAGGAAGTTTGAATGCATCTGTAAATACAAAACTGGCGCTTACTGAAGGATATAAGTAACTATTGGTCTTCGGATTTAAAGTAGAATACCAGTCATTACGTGCTGTTGCTGTAAGGAATAAGTAATTTTTGTATCCAACATCAGCAGATCCGTAAACAGAGTTCACACGCATATGCGAATAGCTGTAAGAAAATGGACGGTTGGTCACATTCGATACATCATAGAAGTAAGGTACATTAAAAGGGGCAGCACCAAAAACTCCGGATTGTGACCAGATATCATCCTGAATGTTTCCTCCGGCATTGGCATGAACGGAGAACTCACCAAATTTTTTATTGAAGTTCAGCATCCAGTTCGCATTGGTCTCATGATAATTCGTAGTGTATTGAGTGATATTACCACCGGCATTGTATCCGGTTCCGGTAGGGGTAATATTTCTTACATCATACGTATATCCATCCCGGCTTACCTGACCTTGCAAACTCAGCCAGTCAGTGAAATCATACTTTAATGTCAGTCCGCTTGTAAGACGGTTTCTGTTGGTTTTGTTCTGGAAATTATACGCTACGAAATACGGGTTGTTAAAGTATATATCAGATCCGGGCAACAATTCTGACCCGTCATCTTTCACCCTTGGTTTTAACCAGCGGATATCGAAAGATGGAGCAAGATATAAAGGCCCTGCAATCACATTACCGGGCGCATCAGAAAAAGATGCCCTGTTCTTCACATTCTCAATAATGTAATTCACTGTTGCAGTAGCATCCAGTTTCCTGGTCACATGATAAGTGGTATTGAGATTGATACCCTGTTGTTGCATATTTGAATTTGGTATTACCGTCTTCATATGCAGATCCGATATGCCCAGGCGGTAATTTACTTTATCACTGCTGCCGGATACCGAAACAGAAGCCTGGTTGGAAAGGCCTGTTTCAAAGAAATTTTTAAAATTGTCTTTAGCCGGCAGATAAGAATAGGTATCTCCTAAAAAGTTAACAGCACTGGATCCGTCCATTTTAGCGCCCCATCCATCATACGGCGCATCCAAAGCTGCAGCCTGGTTGCCCGGTTTCAATCCCTGCAAGCCCTGACCATATACCCACTGATAATTATCCCTGAGGTCAATCACTTTGTTTGTAGTAAAATTGTTATTCACCGTAACATCAACTCCTCTTGATCTTGACCCTGATTTGGTAGTGATCAGAATAGCGCCATTACCACCTCTGTAACCATACAAGGCAGATGCAGCAACACCTTTCAACACCTGAATATTTTCAATATCATCAGGATTAATATTAGACAATCCATCACCAAAGTCGGCGCCACCCCATTGTCCGGCGCTTCCCTGGTTAGAGTTGTCATAAGGTATTCCGTCAACAACATACAAAGGCTGGTTATTTCCTCCCAGAGAGGAATTACCACGGATAGTAACACGGCTACTTCCTGAAGGACCGGTTGCTACACCGGCGACGTTGACACCCGCAACGAGACCGGTCAGTCCGTCACCAAGGTTGGTAACTCTTGAATTGACAAGTTTGGAACCATCAACATCGGTAGTAGAATAACCAATGGATCTTTTTTGTTTTTTAATACCAAGGGCCGTAACCACCACTTCGTTAAGTGATTCTGTGGAAACTGTGAGCGTTGCCGTCACTGATGTTTGAGTGGCACTAACAGGCACAACGGCTGTGGTATAGCCAACAAAGCTTACTTCCAGCTCTATGGCGCCTGTAGGAACGCTCAGGCTAAAGCTACCATCATTGGAGGTGACTGTTGAAATAGTTTTACCTCTAACCGTAACGGTAGCAGAAGCCAGCGGCTTGTTTTCGGAATCTTTAACTACACCCGTAATAGTCCTTGTTTGTGCAAAGACCTGGGCTGTAATTGAAAAAAGAAAAACGAAAAGAAGCAGCAAAAATTGGGGAGGGGGATACTTTCTCATCGAGTTTGTTTTTTGGTTATGAAATTTTATTTATGAATTATGGTTTCACATGTTATCAGCCGCATTTGCCGCATTCACGCTCCGCTATTTGAACCTATGATGTCACTGCAGCTTTTGTCTTCTTCGATTTTGTCTTAGGCTTAACTCCATTCTTTACTTTACCCGTTTTACCAATAATAAAATCTTCTTTTTATTTTCAATCACCAGGGCGGCAGCTCCCATCAGGCCCGCCTTATCTCCCAGCGACGATATTTCAATTGTAGTATTTTCAGCCAGCCTCGGAATGCAATACATATTCAAAGCCTGCTGCAAAGGAGCCCGCCATAATTTGCCGGCTACGGTACCTCTCCCGGTAAGAATGATCTGTCCCGGATTAATAATATGTATTAAAATGGCAACACCGCGGCCGATCTTAAATGCAGTATCCGATAATAACTCAACGGCAAATTTATCTCCGTGTATTGCCGCAGAAAATATTTTACTTAATGTGAGCAGTATATTGTCCAGTGATAAGCCTTTTAATACAGTAACCTTTCCTTCTTTAATTCCCTCTATGGCTTTTTCGGCTATTACGTACAGCGAAGCTTCAGTTTCCAGACATCCTGCTTTTCCGCAATCACAGATCTTATTGCCTGAAAAAAGGGAAAGATGGCTGAACTCACCTGCAAAACCATTGTCTCCCCTGAATAACTCCCCATTCAGGATCATTCCAAGCCCGATACCCCATCCGATATTGATGACCATTACATTTTTCCTGTTCCTTGCGGTGCCCATTCTCAATTCTGCAAGAGCCATGACACTGGAATCGTTTTCTATAAAAACAGGCAAGCCCATTTTATTAATTAAAAAATCAACGATGCTGCCCTGAACATTTTTAAAGTAAGTGTGATTGACACCCCGGTTTGTATTGATGAATCCCGGCATTCCGACTCCAATCCCTGCTATTTTGCTTTTGGGAACGCCGGACTTTTTAATAAATGAATTGATAAAATCAGCTACTTTATCGGCGGCATCAGCATTGCCCTTCAGATCAAGCGGAAGTGTTTCTACAGAACCAATGATCTTCTGGGTGGCATCAATTATTGCGGCCTGGGGATATGCTGATCCACCGCTACGGCGACAACGTAAAACTTGCTTTGAGCGAGGGAAAACATCTGTGGTCTTCTTCCCCCGGTGGAAGAAGCATAGCCGCTTTCAACGATCCAGCCTTCTTTGATAAGGTCATTAAGTATCTTACCGATCATTGGTTGGCTCTTTTGGATAACCGTAGCAATGTCTCCTGCCGACAGCACCCTTTTAAAAAACAGCTCCTTAATAATTTCTTTCTTATACTTAGCAGATCTTTCCAAAATACAGTCCTAAATGAGTACTAAAGTAGGAGGATTTATTTAATTAATAAAAACTTTTATTTTTTAACAAAGTGGGTATAACTTCAAAAAATGTTTAATAACTAACAGACTGATCAACAAAAGCTTTGCAGAAACAAGCAGCCCAACTTTACTCCATTTTTACCGGCTTAACCAAACTTCAGGGATACTTAGGAAAATATACATTTATACATTTTGGGCCGGATATGAATAAAAGTCAGCACAAAATTTTAGATAATCCCTCAAAAAATTAATAATGAAATTCCAACCTGTCATATTATAATCTCTGCCCCACTTGCAGGTTAGACCATCGCATTCATGAATATGCTGCTTTAATAGAGAGGAATTATTCATGTACAAACCGTAATACCTTACATCAGATATGGACTGGCCGGTAAATAATTTTTATACGTCCGTAAAGCGGGAAGTGCTGAATCAGGAAAACGCAATAAAATCAATTATCTATTTCATTATCAAAAAAGCCAAGACCGGAGAGTATCGCTGACGGCTCAGCATAGTTCAATAAAGTACTCTTGATAAGGCTTTCCAGTTCTTCACGTGTAGTGCAAAACGAAGCTTTGATAAGAGACAATTTGTAAGAGTTGATCTTGAAAAATGCCAGCCGGGCAACCTGCGCATTATGTTCATCCATGTATTGAAACTCTTCGGCAATATATGCCTGATCGTTGTACAGTGGCTTGCTCATAGAGTCGAATTATTGGTTTTAAAAAGATATTGGATTACATTTTAACGAAAAGAAAACAATAAAATTGTAATCGGTCATGATTCACAGATTCCGGTCTCCATAACATCAATATACCTGGCTGATTCACACTATTTTGTAAATATCCAAACGAAAAATAATATGGGAGGCGTTTTTGTTTTCATGGATCCCTTAAAATTGCGGTACTACAAATTTCTTCTTAAAAAAGTATGATCCGGGAACCCCTGAACTTATCAAATGTTTGAACATAAGGATCTGCTTGGAAAATTCTTAATTATGAATTTCTTTTTGAAACTTAAATCGTTCTTACCGGTTTTTCTTTTGTGTACTTTCATACCTGTAGCTTCTTTTTCCCAACAGAAAAGGAATGATATCAAAATAATGATAAATAACAGGCAGTATATTTTCATTGCTCAGAATGTGATCACTCTGTCAGGAAGAAATATTGTCCTGAGTCCCGATAATGAACTTAAGGTCACACCCGATTCACTGATCGCTGATCTTCCCTATTTCGGCAGAGCCTATCAGGCACCCATGGATCCTGAAGATGCAGGGATAAATTTCACTTCGGTAAAATTTGATTACAAAACCAGGAAGGCAGGAAAAAACGGATGGAATGTTACCATCAATACAAAAGACCTTTCTGAGAACTATCATTTATCACTTCATGTTTCTTCCAATGGCTTTGCCACCCTCCGGGCAACAGGTATTTTCCGGCAGATGATCACTTTTAACGGTTATCTGAAAGAAAACACTTTTTCTAAGAAAGCATTTTAAATATCCATTTAATTCAATTTTCACAATTCGCAATTATAATTGTCACTAACTTTTGAGGGTGAAATTAAAAGTTGCGGCCATATTTCTGTTTCTGAGTATGTGCGGTCACGCATTTAGCCAAAATCTGAACGGTTATTGGAAAGGTACGCTGACTCTGAACGGTTGTTTTCAGGAAAATAATATTGAACTTCAAATTCACATCAAAGGAACTCATGCAACAGGTGACTCCTATCATTACCAGGATATAAATAATTATGTAAAGAAAAAATTTACGGGGAGCTATGATCCTTCTTCAAAAAAGATCATCCTTCAGGAAACGGCAATCACAACTTACCATATCCCTGTACGCTGCGTAATCTGTATTAAAAAATTTGAACTGCATTACAATAAAACCGGAGAAATAGAAACGCTTAGCGGAAACTGGTCGGGCAATGTAGAGAATACCCTGGCAGATTGCCAGGGTGGTGCGATTTCTCTCTCCAGAGAAGTTCAGTCTGCCTTCAGGGAAATACCTGAGATAAAAGTGGATACAGGAACCATTCGTTTAGACTTCTACGATAACGGAATTGTGGACGGTGATTCCGTTACTGTACTGGTAAATAAAAAAGTGGCGGTGACCCATCAAATGCTCAGCGCAAAGCCCATTACCATGTACCTGAAGATAGATCCTGCCAACACATTTCAGGAAGTGGAAATGATCGCAGAAAACCTGGGAAGCATTCCTCCCAACACTGCCATACTAATTATTACCGCAGGAAAAAAAAGATATCTTCTTTATCTTACTTCCACCGAAACAAAAAGCGCCATGGTTCGCTTTGTTTATGACCCCGATGCAATAGGTGATAAATAAGCTTTCTGAATATCAGGGATTACCGCTGGTAAATTAAGTGATTACCGAAAAGTATTTCTCAATACTTTTAAGGCCTAAATCCTTTGTCATGTTAAAAAGAATCATCATCCTTGTTCTGATCGCTTTTTCCATCAATTCTTTTGCTCAGCAAAAATTGGGAAAGCTGACTGTTGAAAAGATCATGCGTGATCCTAAATGGATCGGCTCCTCTCCTTCCAATCCATTCTGGAGTGCAGACGGAAATTTTCTTTATTTCAACTGGAACCCGGATAAAGCACCGGCAGATTCGCTTTATTATATTACGCTGGGTAATAAAACGCCGGTAAAGGCCACCATTGAGCAGAAGGAAAATATATTGATGCCTTTCAGCCTGAAATGGAACAATGATCTCTCAGCATTTGTGTACAGCAAGGATGGAGACATCTTTATGACCAATGTGAAAACCGGAGTGACCAGACAGATCACCAAAACACCGGACATGGAATCCAATCCGGAATTTTCTTTTAACGGTAAAAAGGTCGTGTACTCACACAATCAAAATCTTTTTGCCTGGGATATATCAAGCGGCGAAACTATCCAACTTACCAATCTACAGAAAGGTGGAGCCGAAGCCTCCTCTTTTTCGGGAGGAGGTTTTCAAAGAGGAGGTGGAACCCGTGGCGGTATTTCCGGTAATCAATCATTCAATAACCAGAGAGGCGAGAACCAGGAAGAAAGATGGCTGGCAAAAGATCAAATGGAACACTTTGAGGTGTTACGTGAGAGAAAAGAAAAAAGAGAAGCTTCGGTAGCTTACAATAAAAGTTTACCAAAAAGAGAAGAACTCAGAAAGATCAATATCGGTGAAGGGAACCTGCAGGGTATCAGCCTGAGCCCTGATGGTAGATTTGTGGGATACAGGATATTTTATCAGCCTGCCAATGCAAAGTCAACGATAGTTCCCAATTATGTTACCGAATCAGGTTATACAGTTGATATTCCGGGACGGACCAAAGTGGGATCACCTCAAAGTTCTTCTAAATTTTTTATCTATGACCGGGTAATGGATTCGGTTTTCTCAATGAATGTGGATCAGATCCCGGGGATCAAAGACCTGCCTGATTATTTAAAAGATTATCCCACGATGTATGAGAAGAGATCCAAAAATCCTGTGGACCGTACTGTAACGTTTTCATTGCCTTTATGGTCACCCGAAGGGACTTACGCTGTCCTTGATATCCGTGCTCAGGATAATAAAGATCGTTGGTTGATGCTATGGGATACTGCAAGCAAGAGTTTAAAATTATTGGATCGCCAGAGAGATGAAGCATGGATAGGCGGCCCCGGAACCAGCGGCGGCTTCGGGTTTGGATTCGGTTCCCCAAGTACAGGCTGGATCAATGAAACCACTTTCTGGTATCAATCGGAAGTGACTGGGTACTCTCATTTATACACGGTAAATGTTGTAAGCGGCGAAAAGAAAGCTTTGACCTCAGGCAAATATGAAGTACAGAAGGCACAGCTTTCAGAAGATAAAAAATATTTCTACATCACCACCAATGAAGTTCATCCCGGTGAAAAGCAATTCTATCGGCTGCCGGTTAGCGGTGGAAAAGCAGAACGTATCACCACCATGACCGGTGCCAACAATGTAACGGTATCTCCTGATGAAAAGTGGCTTGCCGTACTTTATTCTTATTCCAATAAACCATGGGAACTCTACCTGCAGGAGAATAAACCAGGAAGCAAAGCAGTTCAGATCACTGACAAAGCACAAAGCGAAGAATTCAAATCCTATAAGTGGAGAGATCCGGAAGTGATCACCTTTACGGCAAGAGATGGAGCAAAAGTTTATGCCAGACTTTATAAACCTTCCAAACCGGCCAAAGGGAAACCGGCGGCGCTCTTTGTACATGGTGCCGGTTATCTGCAGAATGCACATAAGTGGTGGAGTGATTATTTCAGGGAATTCATGTTTAACAATATGCTTGCCGATAACGGTTATTATGTTTTGGATATAGACTATCGCGGCAGTGCCGGGTATGGCAGGGACTGGAGAACTGCTATCTACCGCCATATGGGTGGAAAAGATCTTGATGATAATGTGGACGGAGCCAATTATCTGGTAAAAACATTCGGAGTAGATCCGAAACATATTGGATTATACGGCGGATCTTATGGAGGCTTCCTCACCCTGATGGCATTATTTACAACACCTGATGTGTTCAAGGCAGGCGCAGCACTCAGGCCCGTGACCGACTGGGCCAATTATAATCACGGATATACAGCAAATATTTTAAATGAACCCTATAACGACAGCCTTGCCTACAGGCGTAGTTCACCCTACTATTTCGCATCAGGTTTAAAAAATCATCTTTTGATCTGCCATGGTATGGTTGATGTGAATGTACATTTTCAGGATGCGGTGAAATTATCACAGCGGTTGATTGAATTGGGAAAAGACAACTGGGAGCTGGCCGTTTTTCCAATGGAGGACCATGGCTTTGTAGAACCCAGCAGCTGGACAGATGAATATAAGAGGATATTCAAATTGTTTGAAACACAATTGAAGAAATAGCTTTTATAACTTTAATGATCAATGTTTCATAGGGAAGTTTAGCTTGCAAAAGAAGCTGATTATAAGCTTTTCACAACTTCCCTATATTTGTGATTCAACAACTGAGTATGGCTAAGCAATTTGAGGATTTTGATGCGAATCTGGCGGGTGAAGAAGGAAAGACCGAAGAATCAAAATCAAGCTGGTTCAGACGGATCAAAAAAGGGATCAGTACCAAGACTTCAGAAAAGAAAGAAGCTCCGGAAGGATTGTGGGCAAAATGTCCTCAATGCAATTTTATTTGCACGATAGCAGACCTGAAAGAGAACCTTTTCGTATGTCCAAAATGCGGCTATCATCACCGGATCAACAGCGCAGAATATTACGAGATTCTTTTTGATGACAATTTGTTCATCGAACTGTTCGATAACATCAGGAGTAAAGATTTTTTGGGATTCACCGACCTGAAACCCTATCAGAAAAGACTGGAAGAAATATGGAGTAAAACAGACCTGAAAGATTCCATGCGGGTAGCTGTAGGAAAATTAAAAGGGAACAATATTGTCATTGCCTGCATGGATTTTGAATTCATCGGCGGTTCTTTAGGAAGTGTGATGGGAGAGAAATTTTCAAGAGCAATTGACTATTGCATCCAGCACAAATTTCCTTTTCTGGTCATCAGTAAAAGCGGAGGTGCACGGATGATGGAAAGCGCATTCTCATTGATGCAACTGGCCAAGACCAGTGGTAAACTTTCTCAACTTAGTGATGCAAAAATTCCTTATATCTCTCTTCTTACCGATCCTACTTTCGGAGGAATTTCAGCTTCCTTCGGTATGCTGGGCGATCTGAATATTGCAGAACCCGGTGCATTGATCGGATTTGCCGGCCCCAGAGTGATCAAAGAAACCATTAAAAAAGACCTGCCCGAAGGTTTCCAAAGAAGTGAATTCATACTGGAACATGGTTTCCTGGACTTCATTGTATCCCGTAAAGAGCTGAAAGAAAAACTGGCTATAGTACTTACACTTTTCAGGGATTAATTCCTCATTACATTCATCAATTGAATTTCTAAAGGTATTTTTGCCTATTATCTTCATTAATGGCAGAGCTAAAAAACAGACAGGCCTTTTTTGAATATCTCATAGACAGTAAATATGTGGCAGGAATGGTTTTGACTGGAACAGAAGTGAAATCGCTCAGAGAAGGCAAAGCGAGTTTTGCAGACAGCTATTGCCTCATTCATAAAGGAGAGATCTGGCTCAAACAACTGCATATCGCCGAATATGCTCATGGCACTGCCAACAATCATGAACCGACCCGTGACAGAAAACTTCTTTTACAAAAAAAAGAGATACGAAAGATCGAGTCAAAGCTGAAAGAAAAAGGTTATACGCTGATACCCCTGCGAATCTTTTTCAATGAAAAAAATATTGCCAAAATTGAGATCGGTCTGGCCAAAGGGAAAAAACTGCATGACAAAAGACAAAGCATCAGGCAAAAGGAAATGGAACGTGAAATGAAAAGACACCTGAAATAAGAAGGCCGGAAGATCGTTATTATCTTGCAGACAGAAGCCAAACCGGAATGAAAAGAACCCTGATAATTATCTTCCTGCACATTTCTCTATGTGTCAATGCACAGAGCGTTTTCGGATATTGGTATGGCTTTGCCAATGTGAAAACCTCCGGCTCCGCAAACAATTATCTGGTAGAGCTTATTTTAAACCAGGATAAAGGATTTGTAAAAGGTGTTCTTAATTACTATTTTAAAAACACTTACCGCAGTCTGCAGGTGAAAGGGAATTATAACACAGCCACCAGGGAACTGAATCTGTATGAGATCCCCATCCCCTATCATGCCTCCACTTCTGATCTGGAAGTTTTTTGCATCATGAATCTTCGTGCCACATTGATGGTAGCCAAAGCAGGTTCGAATCTTAAAGGTGCTTTTGTGAGCCTTCCTCAATACAAGTACACCTGTGCCGATATCAATTTCAATTTAAGATTGAATGCAGACATCAGTAAGGAAGATTCAGTATTGAGATCTATCCGCGAATACAAAGAAACTTTCCAGGTCTGGAAGCCCTCTTTTACTGATACGGCAGTGGCCGTAAATATTATTCCGAGAAAAGTGATCAACTATGTAATTGAAAAAGAATATACCGAACGAGAAAATGAGATCGTCAATGAAATTGAAGTAGGATCAGATTCTTTGAAAGTGGATTTTTATGATAATGGTGAAGTGGATGGAGATTCCATTTCTATTTTTTATAACAACAAACTCATTGCTTTTCATCAGATGTTGAGTACCCGTGCGGTCCACTTCGATTTTGTACTGGACAGTACAAGAGAAGTAAATGAACTGACCATGTTTGCAGACAACCTCGGATCCATTCCGCCCAACACGGCATTGATGATCATTGATGACGGAAAAAAGAGATATGAATCTCGTTTGTCAAGCAATCTTCAAAAAAACGCAACCATCAGGATCAAAAGAAAAAAAGTAAAATCATCATCCTCCCAATGATGATATCAATATGATTTCACACATGAATACCTTTCCCCATCTGTGGAAAATTTTAACGAAGCCCTTTGAGCACAACGGCTGAAATTTACCGAACTCTTTACCGCCACCATGGAAACAAATAAAGAATTAACAGCCCTCTTTCATTTGATTGACGACCCTGATGAAGAAGTCTTTGACGCCGTCACTCAAAAAATTGTTGACTATGGAATGCCTGTGATTCCTAACCTGGAAAACCTTTGGGAAACCACCCCCAATCTGGAAGTACAGCATCGCATCGAACTGCTCATCCATAAACTGCATTACAGGGATCTTACCGAGGAATTTCGTCAATGGAGTGTATCGGGCCATCACGACCTGATGCTGGGTGCATTACTGGTAGGTAAATTTCTTTATCCCGATTTGTCCACCACTTCCGTCATGCAGGAGATCGAAAAAGTGCGGAGAAACATCTGGCTTGAGTTGAATAACTACCTCACTCCGCTGGAACAGGTGAATATTGTAACCAGCATTTTATACAGTTATTACGGATTGAAAGGAAATGAAACCAACTACCAGGAGACCGGAGATTTTCTGATCCATAAAGTGCTGGAAGCAAAACGCGGTAACCAGATCAGCAATGGAATCCTGTACCTTGTATTATGTGAACTGCTCGACATTCCTGTAAAAGCGGTCAATATTCCCAAACAATTTATTCTGGCTTATTTCAAACCGGGATATTCTGATGAATCACTCCCCAACCCGATCAACAAGATCGAATTTTTTGTTGATCCCACTTCCGGGCAGGTATTCACCCATCAGGACGTGGAAGGTTATTTCAAAAGAATAGCGGTTCCTCCCACCGGGTCTTATTTCAAGCCTCTGAAAAATAAAAAGATCATTCAGCAACTGCTGGATGAATTCAGCAAATGCTTCAGTGAAGAAAAAGATGAATTGAAAAAGAATGAACTTAAAGACCTGAGCAAACTTCTGGACTGATCACTTTCATTTGATCTATAAAGTCAAAGTCCATCCCTCCCTGTAATTCCTTCTGACAAACTCATTGGCTTCATCAAAATTGGTGATCTTCATGTTCTTTGCATCCCACAACAATTTTTTGCGGCCAAGATATTTATCATCCCATCCTTTTCCTTTTGGATTTCTCATCATATAGCTGCGGATGGCAAGATTACCCATCAATATGCTTTCGGCAAAAGGCCCTGCATATTCAAAAGGCGAGCTGGTTTCTCCTTTTCCGTAACCGGCAATGCATGCATTCACCCATTGCAGGTAATGGCCTTCAGGAACTCTCTTTATCGTTTCGGGAGGCATGGTTTTTTCCTTCATCAGTATAGTCGGTAACAACCTTGGGTTGGCTCCATAACAATCAACCAATAACTTTCCTTTGTCGCCTATGAACAACAAGCCGCCATCCCAATTTCCAAAAGCCTCACCCGGCTTCAATTCATCGGGCCGCTCTGGAAGCAAACCTCCATCATACCAGGAAACTTTTATATTTCCTTTCCCGTCTTTTCTCGGGTAATTCAGATGAATGATAGAGGAAGGGGGACAACTGTCAGGGTTCATGGTGTCATCCCACATGGCTCTCCAGATCGTGGCAATGCTGCATTCCACTTCATTCGGGTAATCTATCGGCAGGCAACGGAATGCCGGATCCATTATATGGCAAGCCATGTCTCCTAATGCACCGGTACCGAAAGCCCACCATCCTCTCCAGTTAAAAGGTAGATATGCCGGATTGTAATCAATCATTTTTGCGGGGCCTATCCACAGATCCCAGTTCAACTCGGAAGGGATGTCGAATTTCCCTGTAGGCGTAGGTATTCCCTGCGGCCAGACAGGCCTGTTGGTCCAGCACTGAACAGACTTCACATCGCCGATCATTCCCGCATCTATCATCTCTTTGGTCTTTCTCACGCCATCGCCCGATCCGCCCTGGTTGCCCATCTGTGTGATCACTTTATATTTTTTTGCAGCCTGTGCCAGAATCCTCGATTCGTAAATATCGTGCGTCAATGGTTTTTGCGTATAAACATGCTTGCCTAATTGCATGGCAGCCAGTGTAGCCACAGCATGAGTATTGTCTGGAGTGGAAATGGAGCAGGCATCAATATTGTTCTTCTCTTTTCCCAGCATCTCACGGAAATCTTTATAATATTTTGCTTTGGGAAAACGCTGTCTTGATTTTACGGACTGCCTGTCATCCACATCGCAAAGCGCCACAATGTTCACGTTAGGGCTTTTAGAAAACTGGGCAAGATCATCTTCACCTTTACCGCCGGCGCCGATACCGGCTATATTGAGTTTATCACTCGGTGCAATGAATCCTCTTCCCAACACATGCCTGGGCACAATAAAATAACTTCCGCCCACTATGGCAGCATTGCGGATGAATTTGCGGCGGCTGATATTGCTGTTCTTTTTATTCCGGCTCATACTTCAAATTTGATTCAAGTTAAATGTTACGGATTTAATCGTCAAAAGAATGTTTACAAAACTACTTTGTACATTTATAGTTGGCATAAAAAACAATACAGGATCATGAGCATAACCTGGGAAGATTTTGAAAAAATTGATATCCGCAGCGGTACTATCATTGACGTAAAAGATTTTCCTAAAGCCAGGAAACCAGCTTATCAATTGATGATAGATTTCGGTGAGCTGGGCGTAAAAAGATCTTCAGCTCAGCTGACTTTTCACTACAAAAAAGAAGACCTGATGAACAGGCAAGTGATCGCAGTGGTCAATTTCCCGCCCAAACAAATAGCAGGTTTCTTCAGCGAATGCCTGGTACTAGGTGTTTATGATGAAAACAATAATGTAATTTTATTGCAAGCCGAACATGCTGTCAGTAATGGGAGGAAGATTGGATAAAGATGAGTACTGTTTACACCACATATTATCAATCACCTATCGGTTTGCTGAAAATAACAGGAACTGAAAACTTCATCAGCGAAGTATCCTTTCATGATAAGACCACTAAAATGCCCGGAAGAAAAAGAAACCTGCCTCCGCTGCTCATCCAATGCCTGGAGCAGTTGATACAGTATTTCAACGGGGAAAGAAGGCAGTTCGATCTTCCGCTGGAGCAGCCCGGCACTCCTTTTCAACAAAAAGTGTGGAGTGAACTGCTCACCATTCCTTTTGCAAAAACCATAAGCTACCTGGAACTGGCAAGAATGACGGGTGATACCAAAGCAACAAGGGCGGTAGCCAATGCTAACGGGAAAAATAATATTGTCATCATTGTCCCTTGCCATCGTGTGATCGGATCGAACAGGGACCTGGTGGGCTATGGCGGCGGGCTATGGAGAAAAAAATGGTTATTGGAACACGAAGCGAAAGTGGCCTATGGGATACAGACTCTTTTTTAAATTCAAAAGTCAAAATTAAAAATTAAAAGATTCCCCTCTTTAAAGTGTTTTGCTGTTTTATATTTAAACGTTTGATCCTTCCTGCCGTCAGACAGGTTTTGAATTTTGACTTTTACCTTTTTAACTTTTACTTTCTCACTTCAACTCTTTATTCGTAAACGCCAGAGGTAACAACATGCTTGCCGTTTCGATCACAAATACTTTTCCTTTCTGACCGCTCAGTATAAGCCGTATCGGCTTATTTACTCTGGTTTCATATTCCACCAATGCCTGGCGGCACATGCCACAGGGAGAGATCGGATGATCGTTTTCCTGCCTGTCACTTTTATAACTTAAAGCAATCGTATCAATAGGCACTTGAGGATGCAGTGTAGCCACTGTTCCCAATAAAACTCTTTCGGCACAAATGCCAACCGGAAATGAAGCATTCTCCTGGTTAGTTCCTGTTACCTTCTCGCCGTTTTCGAGTACAGCTACTGCCCCCACCCTGAAGTTGGAATAAGGAGCATAGGCTTCTTTTGTAACTTCTCTGGCTTCTTTCAGCAAACGGGCATCCTGATCATTCAGTTCACTGATATCATCATAAACCCGGTAACTGAACTCTGATCTTTCTTCTTTCATAGATAAAAGTTAATGATAAATTGGCGAACTTCTAATACAACAAAAATCTATGGCATAGGTTGTGATCACTTCACTGATCTGAAAAGGCGGTTCCATCTCGGTCCATCTTTCCAACTAAACCAAATGATAGAGGCTTCACCTACTATCCTGTCTTCAGGTACAAATCCCCAGAAACGTGAATCCTGAGAACCCTGGCGGTTATCTCCCATCATCCAGTAATAGTTCATTTTAAAAGTGTAGTCTGTCGCCTCTTTCCCATTAATGAAATACTTTCCGTCTTTTTTCTCCAAACTGTTCTTTTCATATACCCGTATGGCTCTTTGATAGATTGGGAAAGTAGAATCGTTCAACTCCACTTTAGCTCCCTTTTTTGGTATCCATATCGGACCGTATTCATCCACCGACCATTTATGGATCGTATCATAAGGGAAATAAGTGGTCGGATCGGGGGTGTTGATATAATATGGTTGTACACTTTTTATAATCGGAGATTTTTCCAGTATGCTCTTTTCTTTTTCGGTCATATTGATCAGATAGATGGAATTTCCCATCATATTCAAATCAGAAGTACTTTCAGTCTCATTGATCATAATGCCGAGATCTTTGAGGTAATCAGGGTCGAGTGATCTGTTGTCTTTCAATTCCACCACATAATTTCTTTCCGAAAAGGGCGGGATGATTTGTTTCTTACCATTAATATAAACATCACCGTGAATGATGGACAGCGTATCACCTGCAA
The DNA here is from genome assembly GCA_026936105.1 of Chitinophagales bacterium. Classification (GTDB taxonomy): domain Bacteria; phylum Bacteroidota; class Bacteroidia; order Chitinophagales; family Chitinophagaceae; genus UTBCD1. The sequence continues at coordinate 90,853 of JAIXKI010000003.1, read as the reverse complement.
TGCCCATGCATCTCTTGATGTAATTGTCGGTCTTATCAGGCGGATGCACAACAATCGGATAATTGACCGGGTCATTCAGAATCATCTGATCGGTTGCAGAGCCCGCAGCAGCTCTGCGTTTCACATCATAATATGGATTGGCGGATTCAAATCCTGCCTTATGGATAACTGTATCGCCATTAGGAAAGTTGAATACCACTACGTCACCTCTCTTTACCGGAGAAGAGAACCACCTGATATACGGTAATTCAATTGCTGTAGAATATGATTTCCAGTTAAGCCCCGGAATATAATTATGAATAAAAGGAATAGATAAGGGAGTGTTGGGAATGCGTGGGCCATAACTGAATTTGCTGACGAATAAAAAATCATTGATCAGCAAGGTTTTTTCCATGGAGCCGGAAGGAATGGTATAAGCTTCAAAAACAAAAGTGCGGATCAGGGTGGCTGCCACTACGGCAAATATGGCTGCATCTACCCACTCACGCCATCCCTTTTTCCTGAATCTCTTTACTCCTTCAGGGCCGATGAATTTTGTATCGTTTTTTGATGCGATGTATGGGAAGTAAAAGAAAGGGACTAATGAAGCGAGGGTATGTTCTCCAATTAAAAATTTCCCGAAAAGTTTTGCAAACTCAATAAAGATACCCGGAGTGATGAACCATCCTACCACAGGAATCAATTGCCAGAAGACCCAGTGTTTAGGACGCTGAGCAAGGTCCTGCATCACCCATGTGTTATAAAAAGGGATATATGCTTTCCACGGAGCTTCTCCTGCTTTGGCAAATAATTTTGCAAAGCCATAAGAAGGCAGCATCATGTACAGTAGGGTGATGAGATAAATTACCAGCAATTGAGATAAAGGCATATCAGGATATATTAGCGGGCAAAATTATCATAATAATCTGCCTGTCAAAATTTTACTGCCGAAAGTTTTCTTAAAGAGCAGATCACTTGGGCAATACATAATTTTTTATGTCTTCTGCAGTGATACTTTTTCCCGAAAGAATCACCAATCTTTCCACCACATTTCTTAACTCACGGATATTTCCTGTCCAGTTGTATTGTTGCAATAACTTAATGGCTTCCGGTTCAATATTCTTTTTTGCTGATCCATAATCTGAAGAAATATCTTCGAGAAACTGATCAATGAGCAAGGGAATATCGTCACGCCTTTCATTCAGTGAAGGCACATGAATGAGAATGACGCTTAAACGATGATAAAGATCCAGGCGAAATGTCTTGTTCTCCACTTCTTTCAACAGGTCTTTATTAGTGGCAGCAATGACCCGCACATCAACGGAGATATCTTTATCGGCGCCCACTCTGGTGATCTTTCCTTCCTGCAATGCACGCAGTACTTTGGCCTGCGCATTCGGGCTCATATCACCGATCTCATCTAAAAATAAAGTGCCGCCGTTTGCCTGCTCAAACTTTCCGATCCGCTGTTTGATGGCTGAAGTGAACGATCCTTTTTCATGTCCGAACAATTCACTTTCGATCAGTTCCGAGGGAATGGCAGCACAGTTCACTTCCACCAATGGAGCTGCTGCCCTGTTGCTTTTTTCATGCACCCATCTTGCTACCAATTCTTTACCCACTCCATTCTCTCCGGTTATCAAAATCCTTGCATCTGTCGGCGCCACTTTTTCGATAGTGTCCCTGATCTTTTTCATGGGTTCCGATTCCCCGATCATCTCCTGTACTTTGCTCACCTTGCGTTTCAATACTTTCGCTTCGGTTACCAGGGTGCTGCGGTCCATTGCATTGCGGATTGTGATCAGCAAACGGTTCAGATCCGGGGGTTTGGAAATATAATCATAAGCACCCTTCTTCACAGCTTCCACTGCGGTCTCAATATTTCCATGGCCAGATATCATAATGATAGGAACATCCGGGTTAAACTCACCTGCTTTCTGTAAAAATTCGATTCCGTCCAGCTTAGGCATTTTGATATCGCACAATACTACATCATAAGTCTTGTCTTTAAATTTTCTCAGGCCATCTTCTCCATCGGATGCTTCTTCTATCTTGTAGCCTTCAAAAGACAATATCTCTGATAATGTCTTTCTGATTGCTCTTTCATCATCAATGATCAAAATATCAGCCATTACATAAATTTTTCATTATAAAAATATAGCAAAGCTCTGAAGTTCATACCGGTTCTGCATTCCGGAATCAAATTGGGTAAAAATGAATTTAAAAGCAGAAAAATAAACAACTCATTTATTAATTCTCCGGGATAGGTCTCTTACATATATAAACCTATGGGTATCTTTCGCATGGTCAGCAGTGATCCCTCTGAAATCCGCTTTATTACTTATTCAGGTACATCACTTCTTTCACCAGCCTGACTGTCCTTGGGACGTCCGGTAATGCAGCAGCAACAAGATTGGGAGCATAATGCAGAGGAGCATCGGCAGAAGTGATCCTGCGTACCGGTGCATCCAGATAATCAAATCCTTCTTTCTGTATCCTGTATGACAACTCTGAAGATACGGATGCAAAAGGCCATTGCTCTTCCACAATAACAAGGCGGTTGGTCTTCTTCACACTTTCCAGCACTGTTTCCCAATCCAGAGGCCGGATGGTACGGAGGTCAATAACCTCTGCACTGATTCCTTCTTTTTCCAACTCATCCGCAGCACCTAAAGCCACTTTCATCATTTTATTGAATGAAACCAAAGTAACATCTCTGCCTTGTTTTTTTATATCAGCTTTGCCGAGTGGAATATAATATTCTTCTTCCGGCACTTCTGACTTATCTCCATACATCACTTCGCTTTCCATGAATACCACGGGATCTTCTTCGTATCGTATGGATTGTTTCAATAATCCTTTTGCATCATAACCGTTGCTTGGAGAAACTACTTTGATGCCGGGAATATTGGCATACAAGCTTTCAAATGCAGTGGAATGCTGTGCCCCCAACTGGCCTGCGGATCCATTGGGTCCACGAAATACAATCGGGCAGTGTATTTGTCCGCCGCTCATTGCCAGCATCTTAGAAGCAGTGTTTAGAATTTGATCTAAGGCTAAGGCAGCAAAATTCCAGGTCATGAATTCAACGATAGGCCGAAGACCGTTCTGTGCCGCTCCAACACCTACTGCAGCAAAACCCAATTCAGTGATCGGTGTGTCTATTATTCTCTTGGGACCAAATTCAGTCAGCATTCCCTGGCTTACTTTATAAGCGCCGTTATACTCTGCCACTTCCTCACCCATCAAAAAAACTCGTTCATCTCTTCTCATTTCTTCGGACATTGCCTCTCTCAATGCTTCACGGAACTGAATTGATCTTGCCATTTTGTTCGTAGATTTTTTAAGATTTGCAAAATTAGGCTACAAGGAGGATAAAACCTAAAGGGGCTGTTTCAAATGTCTTTTGAAAGGAAGAACTGCTTAAGCCGGTTCTCAAAGACAAGATTTGAAACAACCCCTAAGAAAGTAATTTATTTATTAAACAGGAAGAGTTCCCCTTTTAATCACCATCATCGCCATCATTCCCATAACCGTCAAAGCCGCCGCCCTGGTTACCACCGGTTCTCTCCTGGAGACATTGCTGCTCTATGGCATTCACTTCCTGTGAAGTCATTTTTTGATTTGCTTCATTCAAAGTACGATATTTAGCCTCAATCTTTTTTAATACACAACTGCAATGAGCATTTGCAGTCTGGCGGTCTGCCCCCGCATTCGTTGCATTCGTCTGACATGTATTCAAAAAACTTTGCTCGTCTGCATTTGACCATGCTCCCCCACCTCCTGTTATTCCGCCACCATTATTCATAGCGCCGCCATTTCCCATTTCCTGCTGGCACTGTTGAGCTAATTGTTGCCCCAGTTCCTGAGTGCCTTTTTGATTCATTTCATCGTAACTGGCAAATTGAGCTTCCAGTTTTTGCAGTACGCAGGCACAAAGCGCTTTGTTATTAGGATCAGTTGCACATATATTCATCCACTGGTCTTCATCATTTTTACTCCACCTGCCTGTACCTCCCAAATTTTCATTACCTCCTTTGTTTCCATCACCGAAGATGCCCCCTAATCCATTATTTTTCGTTCCCGCATTACCAGCGTTTGTTCCGTTCAGGCAACCTTGAACCATCGCTTGCATTTCCGGAGTCTGAAGTGCATTGGGCGCTTGCAAAACTTTTGCGGCATCTGTGTAGTTAGGATACTTGGCTTCCAGTTTTTGCACCATGCAACTGCAATAAGAATTTGCCTGTTCCTGCCCCATACCTGCGGCAGCAGCATCGGCACATTCTTTTACAAATTGTTTTCGTTGTGCATCAGACCAACCGCCGGTGCAGGAAGAAATAATTACGGTTGCTGATAAAATGGTTAAGAGGAGTTTCATAAAAAAATATTTAGTTAGGGCAATGTACCCATTCCGCTTATATTAAAAAAATTATCCATGATATTTTTCTTAATTTTTTCAAAAAATAAATGATCATACATCCAACTTTTTTACATTCAAATTTCATCTGTGGCGAAAGCAGTACGAAAAAAAAACGGGAAATGAGATCGCATTTCAACATTTTCATTCACCAGCCTGGATCCCTGAAAACTATTTTACTCCACACGATATTAACATTTGCGAATAATCTTTTTTATTAGTTACCAGAACTTGCAATAACTTTCTAAGCTTTTTTGCGGGTGATCCTTTAAACTGTTTATGAAAAAAAACCTGTTATTATTATCGTTGGCCTTTTTTACCCGGATAAATTCATCCGGGCAAATTGCAGGACCGTCTCCCGGAAATAGTTTTACTACGGTAGCCATACCTGGCTCCAGCAAGACATGGAATGACCCCGGAAATACGGCAGCAAGTGATAACTCATACACAACCTTTGGCACCATAACAGTAAAGAACGGTTATACAGATTATCTTGTCATTAACGGTTTCGGTTTTAATATTCCGTCAGGTTCAACTATCTCCGGAATTGTGCTTGAGATAGAACGTTCAGATGCCAACTCAATGACCATTGACAACAGTATCAAACTGGTAAAGAACGGAGTGATTGAAGGTGATGAAAAAGCCGTCAGTGCAACTTATCCTATCACAGACGGAACCCAAACCTATGGAAATGCAGGAGACACCTGGGGGCTTGCCTGGAGCGTTGACGATATTAATTCACCAAATTTCGGAGTGGCAATTTCGGCGAGAAAGATCAATGCGACAAACGGAGCTGCTGCCGGAAAGATTGACTACGTTCAGATAACTGTGTACTATGATTTCGTGACATTACCGGTGAATCTGATCAACTTTTCTGCAACGAAGAATAACAGGTCGGTGACACTGGACTGGACCACAGCCAATGAAATAAATATGACCTCTTATGAAGTGCAGCGTTCCGAAGATGGCATCAATTTTAAAACTATAACTTCAATTCCCAGTAATAATAACCTTGCCTCTACTGATTATTCATACGAGGATGTAAATCCTCCGGGTGGTGTTCTGTATTACCGTCTTATAATGCTGGGGCTTTCGGGTTATTCCAAATACTCAAAAGTAATTATGGTGAACCCGGGAAGTGAAAATAAAATTTCTTTATATCCTAATCCGGTCAGTACAAATCAGGCTTTACATCTTTCAGGCAGAAACGGCAGGGTATTGAATATACTTTTTTTTGATGAAGCCGGAAGATTACTTTCTTCTCAAACTTTCAATTCAGATAATATAACACTTTCATCATTGCATGCTCAAAAAGGAATTGTGTTATATCTGATCACGGATCGGAATGCGCAGATCGTCATCCGAGGCCGGCTGATCGTGCAATGATTACTTTAATTTTTTCCTCATAAGCCAGTCCGACTGTACACTGCTACCCAGAATGAAAACTGTTTCACTGAACTTTTCAAAACCCCATTTTTCATAAAAGGACAAGGCACGGAAATTCTTTTTCCATACACCCAGCCATATCAATTCTTTTTTCAGGTCTATGGATATAGCAATACAACGGCGCATCAAAGCAGGTCCTACACCTTTGCCGATGAATTCTTTCTCTACATAGATCCTCGCTATTTCCATCACAGGAAATTTTTCCAGTCCCGGCGGATTGTTAAACTCCCTCATCCGCACATAGCCAGCAGGCCGCTCATCCACATAAGCCAGTAAAAAAATATTATTCTTAGCCCCCACCTCTTCCATCAAATTCTTTTTCGTGAACATTTCATTCATGAACAACTCCATATCCTCTGCTTCATTATAAGGTGAGTAAGTATCGAAAAAAGTCCGGCGGCTCATGTCTGCAATGAGTTCCGCATCCTCCACACCGGCTTCCCTGATCCTGAACACTGACATGTATCAAATTTACCAATAAATCATCCAAACATTTTTAGGCTTATCCGGTTTTACATTTGTAAAAATTACAAAAAGTGCATTATCCAATTATCATTATCGGCGGAGGGCCTATCGGGATGGCCTGCGGCATAGAAGCAAAAAAAGCAGGTTTTGAATATCTTATAATTGAAAAGGGATGCCTGGTGAATTCATTGTTTCACTATCCGGAGAATATGACCTTCTTTTCTACTTCGGAAAGGCTGGAAATAGGTGGTATCCCTTTTGTTTCCAAAAATGCAAGGCCTTCAAAGTCCGAAGCGCTGGAATACTACCGGAGAGTGGCACAGGCAGAAAAATTAAACTTTCATTTGTTTGAGAGAGTGATGGAAATAAAAAGACAAATTTCAAAAGACAAAAAACAAAATGGAGGAGAAAAACACCCGGATACAAATTTTATAGTCACTACTGATAAAGATCAATACACGGCAAGTTCTTTGATCATTGCAACGGGGTTCTATGATATTCCTTACCTGCTGAATGTGCCGGGAGAGGATCTGCCGAAAGTGACTCACTATTTCAAAGACCCGCACTTCTATGCATTTCAGAAAGTGATCGTGGTGGGCGCCAGCAACTCCGCAGTGGATGCTGCTTTGGAAACATGGAGAAAAGGCGCTGAAGTAACTATGGTGGTAAGAGGAAATTCTATTGGCGAAAGAGTGAAATACTGGGTGAAACCCGATATTGAGAACCGTATCAGCGAAGGATCCATCAAAGCTTATTTCAACTCCGCCCTTGAAGAAATAAGAGAGAAAGAAGTGCTGATAAAAACTCCTGAAGGAATAATAAGTCTGGAAAATGATTGGGTGATCGCTATGACGGGCTATCAGCCCGATCTTGATTTTTTAAGAAAAACGGGAGTGCACTTATCCGCTGACGGGGTGATGAAACCTGAAGTGGATGAAACAACTTATCAGACCAATATCCCTGACCTTTATCTCGCCGGGGTGATTTGCGGGGGGCTAAACACCCATCGTTTGTTCATAGAAAATTCCAGGGAACATGCAGAAAAGATCATCAGATCCATTTGTAAAAAGATATGACCGAAATAAGCAAGAATCTCAAGTTTTATTTCTCCAGTTTTGTTCTTCTCAGTTCCAGCAGGTTCAAAGCATTGGCATCAAATCCTTTTACATAAGGTTGCACGAAATGCACCACTTCATCATACCACAAGGGAACCACCGGCGCATCACGGATCATCAACTGATCGGCTTCTCTGTACAATTCATACCGCAAGGAATCATTGTTTTCTTTCAGCGCTGCTTCAAACAACTTATCGAACTTAGGATTATTATACCGGGTGTAATTGGGAGGAGCCGGGTTCTTTGAATAGAAAACCGACAGGAAATTTTCAGCATCCGGATAATCTGCTATCCAGCTTCCGCGAAAGAACAAGGCTCTGGAAGTGGCGGTCAGGTCCAGCAACAATGATTTTTGTATCACCTCCACCTGAATGGGAATTCCGATCTCACTTAATTGTTTGGCAACAAAATCTGCCATATCGGAATAGATTGGTATGGTCAATAGTTTTACCACAGGTAATCCTTTCCCGTCGGGATAGCCAGCTTCTGCCAACAATTTTTTACTCATGGACGGATCGTAAGTATATCCTTTGACCAGGGTAGAATCAAAAGAAGGAAGACCCAGAGGAACGAATCCCGATTCAGCAGGAGTACCTAATGAATTTCTCAGGTAAAGGATCATTTTTCTCCGGTCAAACCCGTAATTGATGGCCTGGCGAACCGCTTTGAAACGCATCGGGGAATTTTTTACCAGATCATTGGCCGTATCCACCAGGATGCCGAAATATTCTATGGTCAGATAAGGATGTGTCTGTAATATGATCTTCCCCTCCCACTCTTTTCTCAATGATCCCATCTTGGTCAGCACTTCATCTTTAAACGAAGCTTCAATGTCATTGATGAATTCCAATTGTTTTTCACGGAACAATAAAAATTCGGTGGCTTTGCTGTCGTAAAATGAGATTTTAACTCCATCGAGATAAGGAAGCCGTTTGCCTGTACTGTCTTTTTCAAAGTAATGATCATTTTTTTTCAACACCAGAGCCTGCCCCTCTTCCCAGGCCACTATCTGAAAAGGGCCGGTGCCTACAGGATGGCTCCGGAAATTATTCCCATATTGATCCACCGCTTCTTTTGCAACCACAGAACAGTATTGCATGGATAGTATTCCCAGCATAGGCTTGAAAGGCTGGATCAGTCTTATCTGAAAAGTGGTATCATCAACGGCAGTAAAAGGATGAAGGCTGTCCACTTTCCGATTGAAGATCCAGGCGCCGGGACTTGCCGTTTCCTTATCTATGATCCGCAAAAGACTGTACACCACATCCGAGGCAGTCATCTTTCTGCCTTTGCCTCCGGCGAAAACCGGGTCGTCATGAAAAAAAACATCATCACGCAAATGAAAGGTCCAGGTTAGCCTGTCCTCCGACACATCCCAGCTTTTGGCCAGGGAAGGAACGATATTCAAATTCTGATCCACTTCCACCAATGTGTTGTACAATTGGTGTACTGCCCACATGATGGATTGATTCTTTGCAAATGCAGGGTCCAGAGATGCAATACCGGTGGTCTCATTGTAATGAAAAACATTCCGCTCTTCCTTGTTCTTATTATAACAGGATATCATCAGTATGCAAGCAGTGATGAGCAACCAATATTTCCTTTTAACGATCATAATTGATATTGAACGATTAAATTTACATCTTCAAACAAGATTATGGCAAAATACATCCTCCACGTTATTTGCGGATCATTTTTTTTATTGTGCCTCAATAATTTTTCCCGTGCACAGTTGCTGAACAACAAAACTAAGTTCACTCACCAGGATACGCTCCGCGGCACTATAGGCCCCGAAAGATCGTGGTGGGACGTTTTGCATTACGACATTACGATTGATCCCAACTATAATGAGAAGTCCATTAAAGGAAAAGTGATCATAGAATATAAAGTGGTTCAGAAAGATCATTCGGATTATATGCAGATAGACCTTCAGCAGCCCCTGACCATTGATACTTTGTATTACGATGGTAAACTATATATCAATTATCCGCCAAAGCCATATTACAATGAAGGAAATGTTTGGCATGTTCCTTTGCCTAAAACAGAACTGAACTCAGTCCATACGATCGGCGTAGTATATCATGGTAATCCAAGAATTGCAAGGAATCCTCCATGGGATGGCGGTTGGATCTTTACCAAAGACAGCTTAAACAGGCCCTGGATGACGGTGGCATGCCAGGGGCTCGGCGCCAGTGTATGGTATCCATGCAAAGATCATCAGAGTGATGAGCCGGATAATGGCGCTACACTTCGGATCATTGCTCCAGATACTTTAGTGGCAGTGGGCAATGGAAGACTGAAAGACAAAACGGATAATAAAAACGGTACTACTACATGGATATGGAATGTAGTGAACCCGATCAACAATTATGATATCATTCCCTACATCGGAAAATATGTAAACTTTACCGATACCATGATGGGCGAAAAAGGAGTATTGGATCTCAGCTACTGGGTATTGGATTATAATCTGGCAAAAGCAAAAAAACAATTTGGCCTTAATGTAAAACCCATGCTTCATTGTTTTGAATACTGGCTTGGGCCCTATCCTTTTTATGAAGACAGTTATAAATTAGTGGAGACTTCTCATCTGGGCATGGAGCATCAGAGTGCAGTTGCCTACGGTAATCATTATATGAACGGCTATCTCGGAAGAGACCTGTCGGGAACCGGATGGGGGCTGAAATGGGATTACATCATCATACATGAAAGCGGCCATGAATGGTTCGGGAATAATATCACTACCAACGATGTGGCAGACATGTGGGTGCATGAAGGCATTACCGACTACACCGAAACACTTTTTGTAGAATGCCAGGACGGGAAAAAAGCAGCCGATGAATATACACAGGGCTTGCGCAGAACGATACGGAATGACAGTCCGATCATCGGGCCTTATGGTGTGAACAAGGAAGGCAGCAGTGATATGTATAACAAAGGAAACAACATGATCCATACGATCAGGCAGGTGATCAACAATGATGATTTATTCCGTAAAATACTGAGAGGTTTGACTAAAACTTTCTATCACAAAACCGTCAATTCAAAAGATATCGAAAACTATTTCAGTAAAGAATCAGGGAAAGATCTTTCTAAAATATTTGACCAGTATTTAAGAACGACAAAGATCCCTGTGCTGGAGTACCGGATCAGCGACAATAAGCTTTCCTATCGCTGGACAAACTGTGTTGAGGGGTTCAATATGCCGGTGCGTTTAGCCAATGATCCGTCCGTTTGGTTGTACCCGGCAACGGAATGGAAAGAGATGAACGTATCGGATGCTATTAAAGACGGCTTGCAGATAGATAAAAACTTTTACATCACCGTAAAGAAAGTGGACTAGCCTTCACTCCTGAACCTTGTCTGTTAGCCATTCACTATTCATTATCTTTACTTCATGAGCGACATCCGAAGGCAAAGCATTATTTCCTCATTAGTGATCTATTTCGGTTTTGCCATCGGACTTTTAAATACTTATCTGTTTACCAAACAAGGGCTTTTCACTGAAGAACAATACGGGCTGACAGGTATATTTATCGCCATTTCCATCATGATGTCAGCGCTTGCCGGCATGGCTATGCCTTCTTTTATTTTTAAATTCTACCCATACTACAATGACAACCTGCCTCCAAAGAAAAATGACATGATCACCTGGGCGCTGCTCATCAGTGTGATCGGATTCATATTGGTGTTGATAGCGGGAATTGCCTTAAAACATCTTGTGGTCAGAAAATTCGGCGGGAATTCCCAGATGCTGGTGACCTATTATTACTGGCTGTTCCCCATGGGTTTCGGACTTACCATCTATACCGTTCTGGAAGCTTATGCATGGAATCTTCATAAATCGGTACTCACCAATTTTCTCAGGGAAGTGCAATGGCGGCTTTTCACAACCATTTTCATCGTTTTGTTTGTGACAGGCATTATCGGAGATTTTTCCTTGTTCATAAAATTTTTCGCCTTCACTTATCCGGGCATTGCCATCATCCTTTTTATTTACCTGGTTGCCACCAAAAAAATCCATTTTAGTTTCAACGTAAGTAAAGTCACACGAAGGTTTTTTAAAAAGATACTGGCTTTATGTCTTTATGTTTATTCGGGCACTTTCATATTTACCCTGTCACAGGTATTCGACACTTTCGTAATCGCTTCATTAAAAGGGCTGGACAAAGCCGGCATCTATACGCTGGCGACCGTGATAAGCAGCGTGGTACAGGCACCACAAAGAGGAGTGATAGCTGCATCCATAGCTCATTTATCCAAAGGGTGGAAAGATAAAAACATTCCGTTGCTGCAAAGGATCTATCAGCGTTCCTCCCTGAATCTGCTAATTTTTTCCTGCGGCATCTTTGTACTGATCTGGATGAACTTTGCTGATGGTGTAACCACATTTAATCTGAAACCTGAATATCTCGAAGCCATTGATGTGTTGTTTCTCCTGGGCCTTGCACGGATCATTGACATGGGCACCGGAGTGAATGCCCAACTGATTACCACTTCCACTTACTGGAGGTTTGAACTGGTAAGCGGATTGATCTTACTGAGTCTGATGCTTCCGCTTACTTATATCCTGACAAAAGAATATGGGATTATCGGACCCGCATTTGCCAATATCATCTCCATAAGCATTTACAACCTGATCCGTATTGCCTTCCTTTGGATAAAATTCAAATTATTCCCATTCACTTTGCCCAGTATCTACACACTCCTGCTGGCACTCGCAGGTTTCGGAGTTTGTTATTTTGCATTTCACAACATGCATGGGTTCATGGCGATGGTGCTGCGGAGCTTGCTTTTCATAATCATTTATGCTGGCGGAGTGATTTACTTCAATCTCTCGCCGGATATAAAGCCTGTATGGGAAACTGTCAGGAAAAGAATGGGAATAAAATAAATTGAAAGGTCAGTTATCAGCGACGGCACGGCCTGCACCCACCAGGTGTTTTACATAATAAGGATCGTACATATCACTGATGGTAACACCTCCGGAGCTGGAGGCCTGCACAAACTTATTATTCTGAAGATATACTCCCACATGCGTCACTCCCTTGAAATTCCGGCGGGTGTGAAAGAAAAGAAGATCTCCTTCTTTCAATTGTGTAGTTGAAATTCTTTTCGTGGAAGTATATTGATACTTTGAAGTGCGGGGCAATGTAATTCCGTAAACAGATGCAAAAAGAAACTGGACGAAAGCCGAGCAGTCAATACCTTTCTTGGTAGAACCGCCTAATTTATACGGTGTGCCATACCAGTCATCAATAAATCCGTACAGGTCCAGGTTTTTGATCTTCGCCGGATCTATGTTCATCATGCCGGCATATTTTATTTGCAATGCTGATGATGCAGAAACATTTTTCTCAGAAGATGAACTTATGAATTCATTTGCCGGAACTTCCCTGTTCGGCCCTTTAGCACGCTTTGTAGAAGACACCGGCATTTCCGGCCTGGCCGGCTCCGATGAAATATTATTCAGGAATTTCACATGTTCATCGCTCAATACAGCACGATCCTTTGCGGAAGCATAAGCCGCAACCGGCGTAACGGGTTTATCACTTGAAACATCAATTTGCTTTAAGGCGCTGCAGCTACCTAGAAACAGGACAAGCGATATGGCGGGAAGAATTCTCTTTACCATAAGGGTCTTTTTTTAGGTGGATCACGAAGCAGTATCGTTAAGGAACGTGCAAAACTAAATTTATTTTTCCGGAATCCTATCAATATTTCAACGAAATTTGAAGTTGTAATTTGTTAATTCTTTTATCGTCTTTTAAACGAATGAATTAGATCCTGAGTGGTATGAAATTTTCCCATTTACATGTTCACACACAGTACTCACTTTTAGATGGAGCGGCATCCATCAAAGGCCTCTATCAGAAAGCGATCAAAGATGGTATGCCTGCCATTGCCATCAGCGATCACGGCAACATGTTCGGTGTTTTCAACTTTGTTGCCGAAGCTTATAGACATAAAGATGAAAGTGGTAACCTGAAAGTGAAACCCGTTGTAGGCTGCGAGTTTTATATCACACATAACCGTCATGTAAAATCATTTACCAAAGAACAGAAAGACCCGAGACATCATCAGATATTACTGGCAAAAAATGAAACCGGTTACCGCAACCTGGTGAAGCTGACATCGCTTGGATATATAGAAGGCTTGTACAGCAAGTACCCCCGCATTGATAAAGAACTGATCCTTCGCTATCATGAAGGATTGATCGCAACGACCTGCTGCCTCGGCGCCAGTGTGCCTCAGGCTATTTTGAAAAAGGGTGAAGAGGAAGGAGAAAATGAATTCAAATGGTGGCTCAATGTTTTCCAGGATGATTACTATGTGGAACTGCAACGGCACGGGCTTGCAGAACAGAATAAAGTAAATGAAGTATTAATAAAGCTGGCAAGAAAGTACCGGGTGAAGATGATCGCTAGCAATGATTCACACTATGTGGATCAAAGCGATTTCACCGCACATGACATTTTACTTTGTATCAACACCGGGGAAAAATTAGCTACTCCCGCCATTCGTGAATTCACGGATGATGATGTGTATGTAAAAGATAAAAGATTTGCATTCCCGAATGATCAGTTTTACTTCAAGACCACCGGGGAGATGACAGCTAATTTCAGTGATCTGCCGGAAGCCATTGATAATACAAATGAAGTGGTTTCCAAAATTGATCTCCTGAACCTGACAAGAGACATCCTGCTACCTGCATTTCCTATTCCCGATGAATATAAAATTCACACGAAAGAAGAAAAACTTCAGAAAAGGATTGTTTCTCCCGAATCATTGAATCAATGGGAATACCTGAAACATCTGACTTATGAAGGAGCCCGGAACAGATACCATGAGATCACTGATGAGATCAGGGAACGGATCGAATTTGAATTGTTCACCATCAAAACTATGGGCTTTGCCGGTTACTTTCTCATTGTAAGTGATTTTATCAAAGCAGGAAGAAGCAAAGGTGTCTTCATCGGGCCGGGCCGTGGTTCCGCTGCTGGATCCGTTGTGGCTTATTGCATCGGTATCACCAACATTGATCCCCTCAAATACAATTTACTTTTTGAAAGATTTCTGAATCCGGACAGAAATTCCATGCCGGATATTGACACCGATTTTGATGATGAAGGCAGGCAAAAGGTGATTGACTATGTGGTGGAAAAATACGGAAAGAACCAGGTGGCACAGATCATTACCTATGGTACCATGGCCGCAAAAATGAGCATCAAGGATGTGGCCCGCGTGATGGACCTTCCTCTGCCTGAATCGAATGCAATGGCCAAATTGATCCCCGACAGGCCTATTGGCATCACCTTGAAAAGGTTATTGCACGCACCCATCAAATTAAAAGATGCAGGCAACGACAAAGATGAGCATTCAGAAAAATCATTGGAAGAAAAAGAAGGGCTGGCAAATGAAGACATCGAAAAGGTCAATAAACTGAGAGAGATCTACGACCAGGAAAACAGCATTGAAAGTAAAGTATTGCATGAAGCAGAAAGACTGGAAGGTTCAGTAAGGAATACGGGTATTCATGCAGCAGGCATCATCATTGCGCCGAAAGACCTGATGGAACTGATACCGGTGTGCACGGCAAAAGATTCTTCGCTCTGGGTGACGCAGATAGAAGGAAGTGTTATTGAAAATGCAGGGGTGATCAAGATGGATTTTCTCGGATTGAAGACATTAACCATAATCAAAAATGCGCTCGAACTGATCCGGAAAAATCAAGGAATAGAAATTGATATTGACAAGATTCCGCTGGATGACAATAAAACTTTTGAACTATATCAGCACGGCGCCACCATTGGCACCTTCCAGTTTGAAAGCACGGGCATGCAGAAATATCTCCGGGAACTGAGGCCTGATAAGTTTGATGACCTTATTGCAATGAATGCATTGTACCGCCCGGGACCACTGGCATATATCCCTAATTTCATTGATCGCAAACAAGGGCGTGAACCTATTACATATGATCTTCCCGAAATGGAGGATATTTTGAAAGAAACATACGGTATCACAGTTTATCAGGAACAGGTGATGTTGCTGGCGCAAAAACTTGCCGGCTTCAGCAAAGGCGATGCAGATGTGTTGCGCAAGGCGATGGGTAAAAAACAAAAAGCAGTACTGGACAAAATGAAGACAAAATTCATTGAAGGCGCCACTGAAAATCTGTATCCTCCCGAAGAACTGGAAAAGATCTGGAGCGACTGGGAAGCTTTTGCCCAATATGCATTCAACAAATCACACTCCACCTGTTATGCTTATGTAGCTTATCAGACTGCCTATCTGAAAGCACACTACCCCTCCGAATACATGGCGGCTGTGTTGAACCATGCGGGAAGTATTGAGAAGATCACTTTCTTCATGGAAGAATGCAAGCGCATGGGGTTGAAAGTACTCGGGCCTGATATCAATGAATCACACAAAGGATTCGCTGTGAATAAAGCCGGTGAGATCCGCTTCGGGTTGGGTGGCCTGAAAGGTGTGGGAGAAGCAGCCGTAGAAGCCATTATTGAGGAAAGAAATAACAACGGGAATTTCAAATCAATATTTGATCTCATCAAACGAATCAATCAGAGAACCGTAAATAAAAAGACACTGGAAAGTCTTGCTTATGCAGGCGCTTTTGATTGTTTTCCTGAATTGCATCGTGCCCAATATTTCTTTACGCCGCCTGATGAAAACATATCCGGAATGGAAAGGATCATACGCTTCGGACAGATCTATCAAAATAATTATGCATCAAATACGAACACATTATTTGGCAACCTGCCCATGCTGGATGATATCACTCCGCCAAGAATGCCCGATTGTGCACCCTGGCCATTGACAAAACAGCTGGAACATGAAAAGGAAGTGACCGGAATGTTTCTGAGCGGACATCCGCTGGATCATTATAAATTCGAGATGAGACATTACAAAGTCGCTACGCTTGCTGCTTTCAATGAATTCAAAGAAACGATCACGCTGAGTCCGAATCCCAATATGACATTCCGCCTGATAGGGCTCGTGGCGGAAGCGCAGCACAGGATCTCACGCCAGGGGAATAAATACGGAAATTTCATTTTGGAAGATTATTCGGGAAAAACGACTATCATACTTTTCAGCGAAGATTACATGAGATTCAGTAATATGCTGCAGCAGGGTAACACTGTTTTCATTACAGGTTATTTCAAACAACGTTTTAAGAAAGATGAATTTGAATTTAAAGTGCTTAATGTATTATTAGTAGAAACCATGAAAAAGCAGCTGACCAAACAGTTGAACATTCATACACATCCCGGTCTCATCAACGAGGAGATTATCAATTTTGTAGAAAAAAATATGAAAGAATATCCGGGAAATGCCATGCTGAAATTCAGTCTTCAGGACCCGAAAAATAAATTGAAAGTAAGCCTGATCAGCATGAATAGTGGCTTTGAAATGAATAATGACATGATCGAATTCCTTCAGCAAAGGCCCGACCTTGAAGTGGAAGTGATCACTGCCTGACCTTCATAATGATTTTACAAATTTCAGCAACACATATACTATTAATTCAAATAAAAAAAAACGGACACGGTCAAAAACCAGGCTGAATCCCGTAATTAGCTGTTTTGAGTTTTACTGAAAAATTTTGTCCACAATAATCCCTGTGATACAGATTGAACGTATCTGCATGATATAGTAAGAAAAAGTTCCGTAAAAGCTTACGGAAGGCGGATAAACAGCCAATTATATAGAACGAAGATGAGATCTGTTATCTCCGGGAAGAGCACAGCTAAAATACCTAAAATGCAGGGATATGGGTATATGTTCCGGATATTCACGTTCTATTGAAAAAAGTACCAAAGATCCGGTTTTACACTCAACACAACTTTGTCAGGTTATCGGGCACAACAATGACAAGTTTTGCACAACTTTATGTCAACATTGCTTATTATCAGACCAGGACTTAAATTTGCAGTCCTCAACAATTAAAATTTAAAACTTGTACTAATGGCAAAAGAATTTAATGATTCCAATTTTCAGACTGAAGTGCTTTCTTCAGACAAACTGAGTGTAGTGGATTTCTGGGCAGAATGGTGTGGCCCCTGCCGTGCAATCGGCCCCATCATCGAAGATCTTTCCAAAGAATACAGCGGGAAAGTAAATGTGGGTAAAGTGAATGTGGATGTAAATCCGCAGGTATCCATGAACTACGGGATCACTTCCATTCCGGCTATTCTGTTTTTCAAAAACGGCCAGTTGGTTGATAAACTGATAGGCGCCCAACCCAAAGGAAACTTTGTAAAAAAGATTGAAGCTCATCTGAGTTAATGAACTTCTTTAAAACTAAGAGTGCCACGGTCAGATACTGTGGCACTCTTTTTTATTTCAAAGTTTTCTAAATGCTAATGGTTGATCACGACTTCTTCTCCCGGCACATGTTTATGTTTGAAAAGAATACTGAACAGTATACCAACGATCAATGCATAGATGGCAAAGGTCAGCCAGATGCCATGCCAGTCGCTGCTGCCGTCCGGATTAATAAAATATTTGCCGATCACATAACCGCTGACCACACTGCCGAGGTAAGCCCCTATTCCATTGGTCATCATCATAAACAATCCCTGGGCGCTGGAGCGGATGGATGAATCTGTAGTAGTCTCCACAAACAAAGAACCTGATATATTGAAAAAGTCGAATGCCATTCCGTAAACAATGCAGGAAACGATGATCATGACAGTGCCTGCAAAAGAAGGATCACCAAAAGCAAACAGTCCGAAACGGAACACCCAGGCAAACATGGACATCAGCATCACTTGTTTTATCCCGAATTTCTTCAGAAAAAAAGGAATAGTGAGGATGAATAAAGTTTCCGACATCTGTGATATGGAAAGAATGATGGTAGAATATTTTACAACAAAAGAATCCTTGAAAGCAGGGTTAGTGCCGAATCCGCTCAGGAATGAATCACCATACATATTGGTCAGTTGCAATGCAGCGCCTAAGAGCATGGAAAAAATAAAGAACAACGCCATTTTATAACTCCCGAACAATTTGAATGCATTCAAACCCAGCTGTTCCACTATGCCGGCTTTTTCCGAAATGGATTTAGGAGGAGGGCATTTCGGCAAAGTAAATGCGTAAACTCCAAGCAAAAGAGCAGCTACCGCACCTATGATGAATTGATCGGCATTGGCTTTACTGCCAGACAAATTCGTAGTCCACATGGCAACAATAAAACCGATAGTGCCCCAGACCCTTATGGGTGGAAAAGCTTTCACCACATCATACCCGTTCTTTTTCAGGATTGCATAAGCAATGGCATTGGACAATGAAATGGTGGGCATATAGCAAATCATTGCCAGAAGGATCACATAAAACAAAGTACCCGGGTCATTCACTTTGGGTACATACAGCAGAATGATTCCATAAAGGATCTGAAGAACACCATATAATCTTTCTGCATTGATCCATTTGTCGGCTATGATGCCAGCAAGCGCCGGCATGAACAAAGAAGATATGGCCATGGTGGAAAAGATGGCGCCAAATTCAGGAAAGGTCCATCCTTTTGCATTCAAACAATAAGTGCCGATTGTGATCAGCCAGGCACCCCATACAAAAAATTGAAAAAAGCTGAGAACGGTGAGCCGGAATTTAATGCCCATTGTGTTGAAATTATTTCAGACAGGGAAGATAAGGATTTTTTGAGCCGGGTTTTAACCACTTGTTCATTTATTATAAAAAATTCAGAGCTTTTTAAATATGCTCTTTCATTGAATGGTTTACAATGAACCTGTAGCCTTTTCATGAAATCTTCGATCTGATATTAACCGGAAAAGACCATGCATGGAAAAGTGAAATACAAAAATTAAATTTAGGCTCTAACTAAAGAAAAAACACCCAGCGAAAAACGGGCGGGCTGAAATTTCTACTGATGTAGAGACATCTTCCACCCAACGGAAATGAAAATAATTACAAAAATTTTTAACCATTCAGCATAATGCAGTGGTAGCTGTATCCATTGAGATTTTCCTGAATTGTAGCATAAATACTTCAAAGGTATTTTGCTCATTTTTTTCCAAACAAACCTCCCAGAATTCTGCCCAACAAACTTCCTGATCTTTTTTTCTTATTACCTGAAATAGCGCTGATGGCATCATTGACACTTAACTGTCCGTCACCATCCTGGTCGAGTATAGAAGAAAGGATACCGCCGCCTAATGAGGAACCACCCGATGATCCCAACAATTCGCCAAGCAAACCGCCTAATCCCGTGCTGTCAGTAATATTTCCTGAAGCCCTGGTTTGCTTACCCAAAAATCCCATAAGTATAGGAGCAAGCATGGCCAGTATGGTTGATACTTTTGAGGAGCTAACTCCTGTTTGGGCGCTGATGGCGTTTTCCACTGCACTCCTTTTTCCGCCGAGTACATGGCCAAGAATACCATCACCGTCAGAGAAGTCGCCTGAGCCCAGGAAGCCGGAAAGGTTATCCAATATGCTTCCATCATGTTTATTCAAAGCGCTGAGAATTCCGGCGGCCCCTTGTTCAGAGCCTGCATTTTTTTGAAGCATTCCCATAAGCACAGGAGCTGCAGCGTTTACGACTGAAGATGTCTGGGCCTTTGATATCCCTGTTTGTGAACCGATATCATTGATCAATCGTTTTCCGAGATCACTATTCAACAGATCATTAATGTCCATTTAAAATTATTTTGGTTTTAAAATAAGGCGATAAATGTACGAATTAAAGTTTTTACGATTTAAAAAGATTACTTCCCGGCACATGAACATTGTATAAACTGAATTGTGCATTTATCAATTCGTTAATGCCCGGCTATAGAATATAACGGTTCGTATAAAAAATATAAATTAGCCTTTCATTTTCCCCAATGAAGAATTATTCCGGCAGCCGGTTACAATCCTGGGCTGCGATCACGCTGAGTTTCCTGATCACTGTATGCTTTGTCAGGTTATTTGAATATTTTACGGTGGCATCCAAATATTTCCTGGAACATTCTTACCGGTACGAACTGGCAGGAATATTCTATGATGCCTGGGCTGCTCTGATATACTGTTTCGTTTTTCTTCTGATATTTTTCCTGATCTCATTATGGAGTAAAAAAGTTGCCGGCTTCACTTTTCACCTGCTGAATATAATAATGATCATACTGTATCTGTCACTGATCATTGTTTTTTCCGAAAGAACACGCCCTTTCGATCATGAATTTTTTACCCGGAAAGCAGCAGATTCATGGATCACGGCAAAGCAAATGCTTTCAACCGGGTTTACTGTGCTGATCCCTTTTGTTATCTATCTTACCGGATACTTCTTACTTTATTTTCTTATCAAACGGATCGAATTCAGAAAATGGCAATCTGTTACTCTGGCCTGCCTTTCACTGCTTGGTGTTATCTTTTTCAAATTTTCCATCCCTTCCATCAGCAACTTCAGTCAGCCAGGAGCTTATTACCTCGAATCAAATAAGTTCAGCTATTGGATTAATGACAGCTACAACTATTTCAGGACGAGGGACCATTTCAATTCCCGAAAGCTGAATGATCAACAACTGGCCGAAGCCGTTTCTTTTTATCAGCAAAATCATCCTTTCAATTACACAGGCGCAGAATATCCGCTGCTTCACAAAAATGACAGCAAAGATGTATTGGGGAATTTTTTTAACCTTCAGAAATCGCCACCGAATATAGTGTTGCTGGTAGTGGAAGGTTTATCAAGAGATTTCAGCGGTGACAAAGCCTATGCCACCAGTTTCACTCCTTTTTTAGATTCACTTTCTTCCAAAAGCCTGGTATGGGATAATTTTCTGAGCACGGCTCCGGGAACTTTTGCTGCACATCCTGCTTTGACGGGGTCACTGCCTTACGGCAAGACAGGATTTTCATTGATGGGCGTTATGCCGGACCACTTGTCCTTAATAAGGATTTTAAGAGCCAACGGTTACTGGACTAACTTCATGATCGGGTTCAATCCGGATTTTGATAACATGGGCGGGTATATCCGTCTGCAGGGAACAGATTTTATTTTATCGCATTTCGGTCCCAAATATAAAATGATGGGAGTGGGAAAAGAAGGATGGAGCATGGGATATCCGGATGATGCATTGTACAACAGGAGTTTTGTGATCATGGATTCTCTGAAGAAGATCCCTTATTTCAACATTTATCATACCGCTACCACGCATATGCCTTATCTTTTTGACCAATCTCCCCTGTACAGCAAGCTCTTTGATGAAAAGATGAAGAAGATCAAAGTTTCACCGGGAGTAAAAAGAACCCTGATCGCCACTAAAAATGTTCTGATGACCTTCATGTTTTCGGATGATTGTATCAGGAAGTTTTTCGCTGATTATGCAAAGCGTCCCGAATATTCCAATACCATTTTTTTTATCACAGGAGATCACCATATTGGCTCCTTTCCTTCCACAGGGAATATTGACGACTATCATGTTCCATTGATCATCTATTCCCCCATGCTTAAAATGCCGCATAAATTTTATTCCGTGAATTCGCATAACAATATTGCTCCTACCATCTCGGCGCTGATCCTCAATAATTATAAAATGCCTTATGTGCCCGAGGAAGTGAACTGGATGGCAGATGTTCTGGATACCTGCACTTCATTCCGGAATATTCAATCCATGCCTTTTATGTCATGGAGCCGCGAGATCAATGACTATATTTATAAAGATTATATGCTCTCGGAAGGGATGCTGTACAAACTTACACCCGATCTGATGATGGATGATTACAGAAACGATTCTATACAACAACATATCACCCGGTTGCTGGAAAATTTCAAGATCATCAATTCTTACGTTTGTGACAATAACAAGATCTTTCCTAAAGACAAGCTTCCTGTTACCGGGGAAAGAAAGTTGCTGACAAGTTTCAGCGATCCTCCGGTTCGTATTTATGCAACGGAAAATTCTGACACAACCACCATGCCTGTATTTAAAGTTCCCAAAGAATATCATTACCTGTATATTGATGTTTCAGCCAATGTCAATCTCACCAGTACCGACTCTGCAGGACAGCCTTCATTCAGGCTTTCCCTGATCAACAGAGAAAATACCGGTAAAGAATATTTGTACTGGACCAAACGTGATCTCGTATTGATGACCAGAAACGGTTACAAACGGGGGCAGTGGAACCCTGTTTCTACCAATGACCTGTTTGAACTGAACGATTACAAGCAATATGAAAATCTCAGTTTCGAATTATCCCTTTTCCGGCAGGGATTACCCATCAATCTGAAAATGAAAGATTTTAAAGTGGATATTTATGGAGTAAAATAACCGTCAACAAAAATCACGATCTGCAAGGCTGGCCGGTATTCATTTGCTGCAATAAGAATATGAAACGATGAATAAAAAAACTTCCGGGACGAATACCTCTGTAATAGATCAATACCTTATTTGCTTCATCTAAAATTTGCCTCAGGAAAACCGAAAAGATTAGTTTTACAGCATGCAAACGATCAGTCCCAAAAAATTTTACCAATCGCAAACCGACAGGCTTAACATTGAAGAAAAAAAATTACAGAAAAGAAAAACTCTTTTTTCACTGCTTCGCCTGGCCATTGCGGTCATCGCCATTATTGTTGTCTGGAAACTATGGGCAGCCTCCCTGCCTGTTGCATTACTCAGTTTCTGGGTTTTTGTGGCCGCATTTGCGCTTGCCATTTCCAAAGATCTGAAAAATAAAGAAATTCTTGAAAACAATAATCTGCTGAAGAATATCTGTAAAGACGAGATCCGTATTCTTGATCTCGATTTTCAAAACCTAAAAGGCGGAGATGAACTTTGTCCCGCCCATCACGCTTATGCCCAGGACCTGGATCTTTTCGGTAAAGCATCATTGTATCAATATCTGAACCGGACCAATTCTGAACAAGGACACCTAAGGATGGCAGACTGGCTACTCTACCCTTCATCCGGTGAGATTATTTTGCAAAGGCAGGAAGCATCCGCAGAGTTAAGCAAATCACCTGAATGGTGTTTACAGTTCCGTGCCTACGGGATCAAAAATCCTTTTACCCTTGATGATGAGCACAAGATCAACGAATGGAGAAAAGATGAAGATCCGTTGGCAACAAGATCCTGGCTCAGTTTATTCCGCTATGCTTACCCGGTCATCACATTAACTGTATTATTCTTGTTTCTTTTTGAAATCATTCCGGGATCCCTCTTTACTTTTTTACTGATCCTCTTCTTTTCTGTTTCCTCTTATGTAAGTAAAATTTTTAATAAACAATATTCAAAACTCAACAAGACCGTGCCCAAACTGGAAACCCTGGAACAAAGCATGAGAATGATCGAAAAAAATAAATTTGAAAGTGCCCTTCTAAAAAAGCTCAGAGTAACGATAGAAACGGAACCGGAGAATGCTTCTCATTCCATTGAACGGCTGAAAAAGATACTGGCAAGGCTGGATTATCGTTACAATCCGATCATCTATATTCCTCTGAACAGTTTTTTTCTGTGGGACCTGCAACAATTTATTTCTTTGGGAAAATGGAAAACAGAATTCAGCGGCCGGATGCCTTTGTGGATAGACACATTGGCTGAAACTGAGGCTTTGATTAGTCTCGGTACGGCAGCATTCAATCATCCGTCATGGACTTATCCTGAATTTGTCAGGGGAAAATATGCTTTCATTGCAGAAGACATGGGGCATCCTCTCATACCCGCTTCAAAAAGGGTGAACAACTCATTTTCCACACAAGGATCAAAGCAGATCAACCTGGTGACAGGGTCAAACATGGCGGGCAAGAGCACTTTCCTGAGAAGTGTTGGAGTAAACATTGTTCTGGCAATGATGGGTGCTCCTGTCTGCTGCAAAAAGCTGACACTATCTGAAATGAAAGTGATGAGCTCCATGAGGATCAGCGATAATCTTGAAGAAAACACATCTACTTTCTATGCAGAACTGAAAAAACTGAAAGAGATCATTGAAGCGGTAAGCAGGAAGGAAACCGTTTTCATTCTTCTGGATGAGATATTACGCGGCACTAACTCGGCCGACCGGCATACAGGATCAATAGCCTTACTGAAACAACTGATCCGGGAAAATGCTTCCTGCATCGTGGCTACCCACGATCTGGAACTGGCTGATCTTGTAAAAGATTATCCCGGCAATTTCCACAATTATCATTTTGATGTGCAGGTGAAGAATGAAGAACTTTTCTTCGACTATAAAATCAAGGATGGTGTTTGTCAAAGCATGAATGCTTCATTGCTGATGAAGAAGATCGGAATAGACCTTTAAGATCATTTGCCCCAGCCAAACCAGTCGTTGCCGTTGGCATAAAGCATCAGGGCAAGAAGTATGACCATGCCGGCTATCTGAGCATATTCCAGGAATTTCTCACTCGGTTTTCGTCCGGACACAATTTCATATAAGGTGAAGAGAACATGGCCGCCATCCAATGCAGGGATGGGCAACAGATTCATGAAAGCAAGAATGATGGACAGAAATGCCGTGATCCTCCAGAAAGATTCCCAATCCCATTCATATTTCGGGAAAATGGAACCGATGGCTTTGAAACCTCCCACTCCTTTGTATCCGCCGGTCCTGGGGTTAATGATCTTTTTGAACTGAGCAAGATAATAAGACAATTCATCACCGGTCTTTTTAACACCTGCGGGAAATGCTTCAAAGAAACCGTATTTCTTTACATTCAGTTTCAGCCAGCCCAGGCTGTCCATTTGTATATAGTTCCCATACCCGTATGGAATGAATCCTAATTTTCCCTCAGTATCCACCGGCGCTTTGAAACTGATCTCACTTTCATCCCTGATGACGTGCAGATCCACTGTATCACCTTTAAGCTCCTGCAGGTCGTTCTTAAGCTGATCATAAAATTCAACCGTATCAGAATTGATGCCGATGATCCGGTCATTTTTCCTGAGACCTGCTTTAAAGGCATTGGTGGTGTCCGGTACAAACATGGCCATCACCGGGATCCTTGGCTCCAGGAAAAAGCTGACATCTTTTTTTCTGTTCTCGATAAGCCGGCCCAAAAGGTCAACAGGCAATTTCAGGTTAAGTGATTGGCCATTGCGTTCAACAGTTATGTTATCAGCCAGGATCACTTCACGAAACATCTTTTCATAATCATTCACCGCTTTCCCATTGATGGCAATGATTTTGTCGCCATTGCGGATTCCGATCTGATACAAAGTACTGTCCACAACATGCACGCCATATTTCAATGAATTGGCAGGGATCTTCTTATCGCCCCAGATCATCAGGACAAAAGCATAGATCACAAATGCGGTCAGTACATTCATGGTAATACCGGCCAGCATGATGATCAGGCGCTGCCAGGCAGGTTTGCTCCGGAATTCCCATTCTTTAGGAGGTTGCTTCATGGCTTCAGTATCCATGCTTTCGTCAATCATACCGGCTATCTTCACATAACCACCCAACGGCAGCCAGCCAATTCCATATACCGTGTCTTTCACTTTCTTTTTTACCAGCGCAAACCAGGGATCAAAAAATAAAAAGAATTTTTCCACGCGGCATTTGAACCAGCGTGCTGTGATATAATGCCCGAATTCATGGAGAATGATCAGAATTGATAAAGCCAGCAGCAACTGTCCTACCTGTAAACCCACATTTGACCAATTGATCGCTAAAAGATGATTCATTTTGTAATATTCCTGAACTAAATCCTGTGCTCTTTTTAAAAATTAAACTGCAAATATCAGTGAAATCACTCACTTTTCTGAACCAAAGATCAAAATTTGAAATTCCTTAAGAAGAAGCTTCACAGATGAATGATATCTGCAGCAAAAGTCCGGGCATATCCATCACTTTCGATATACTCTTCGAGAGTAGGCCTGCTGATATAAGGAGTTTTCTGCATAGTCTTTTCGATCAGGTCGGTCATTTCCAGAAATCCGATCCTGTTTTTCAGAAAAGCGTAAACCGCAATCTCATTGGCAGCATTCATGATACAGGGAAGATTGCCTCCTTTTTGTAAGGCTTCCATTGCCAGCGCCAGGTTACGGAATGTTCTGATATCAGGTTCTTCAAATGTCAGGGAACTGTATTTTCTGAAATCCATCCTGGGAAAATCATTTTTGATCCTTCTGGGGAAAGCCAATGCATACTGAATGGGCAGTCTCATGTCAGGCAATCCGAGTTGTGCTTTGATGCTTCCGTCCTCAAACTGCACCATGCTGTGTACGATGCTCTGAGGATGTATCAAAACCTGTATCTGCTCCGGTTTCAGATTGAAAAGCCATTTTGCTTCGATCATCTCCAGCCCTTTATTCATCAGCGTGGATGAATCAATGGTGATCTTGGCGCCCATGTTCCAGTTGGGATGCTGAAGCGCATGTTCTCTTTTAACATTGACCAGGAAATTTGTTTTGCGGCCGATGAAAGGGCCGCCGGAAGCTGTAAGAACCACTTTATCAATCGGGTTTCTTGCTTCTCCGATCAGGCATTGAAAAATGGCGGAATGTTCGGAATCCACCGGGATGATGGGTATCCTTTTCTCCACAGCTTTTCTCATCACAATATCACCGGCCACAACAAGGGTCTCTTTGTTGGCCAGAGCCACCGGTTTTCCGGAACTGACCGCTTTCAAAGTCGGTTTTAATCCGGCAAAGCCAACAATGGCAGCCAGCATCAAATCATAAACATCCATGGCCGCCACTTCTTCCAGGGATTCTTCACCGCTAAATATCTTTATGGGTGTTTCGTTCAGCGCTTCTTTTACTTTCGGGTATTTCTTATTATCGCCAATGACAACAATATTCGGAGAAAATTTCAGCGCCTGTTGTATCAACAAGTCTTCGTTGTTCTGTGCCGTTAGCACATCTGCACTGAATTTATCAGGATTGGCAGCGATCACATCTAATGCCTGGCATCCGATAGAACCTGTAGAACCAAAAACAGCGATACGCTTTATGTGTTGCTCTGTGCTCATCAATTGTAACGGTCAAAATAATTAAATTGAATTAATTTGACAAATATCTCCATTGTCATTCGTTTGGCTTAGCTCACAATCATTCTGATCTCCAGTTTTGCAACCCATCTGCAATCTTCCGGTCATTGCTCAGTCTCGGCACTTTATTTTGTCCGCCTAATTTTCCGATCGACTTCATAAAATCAATAAACCCGTTCTTTTTTACAGGAATAATCTTCAGCGGGGACAGAATATTTCCTTTTCGCAGATCTTTATAATAAGAATTTTTATCCTGAAGATTTTCATCAAGCATAGATGCAAATCCTTTCAAGTCATCAGGTTCTTTATCAAACTCTACATACCATTCATGGCAAGGCTGTTCTCCCTCTTTGCCAAAATAAGGCGCTACGGTAAATTCAGTGATGGATGCATGGTTGCCGGACGTTGTTTTCATCATACTGTATTCTACTTCTTCACCGATCACATGTTCACCGAACGCAGAAATAAAATGTTTCGTCCTACCTGTCACGATCAGACGGTAAGGTTTGGTGGAAACAAATTTTACCATATCACCGATATTATATCCCCAAAGGCCGGCATTACTGTTGATGATGAGTGCATAATTTTCTCCCACTTTCACCTCTCTTAATGAAAGACGGGTAGGGTCTGCTTTATAGATCTCGGCAGCAGGAACAAACTCAAAGAAAATTCCGCTATCGGTGTTCAGAAGCAAGCCTTCCGCTTCTCTTGAATCCTGGAATGCAATGAACCCTTCGGAAGCAGGGAATGTTTCTATGCCATCCACTTCCTTTCCGATGCTTTCTGTCAGTTTAGCTTTATAAGGTTCAAAGTTCACGCCTCCATATACCATTACCGAAAAGTCAGGGAAAATATCTTTAATCTTTTTTCCTGTACGTTTATTCAGAAGGTCGAAATACATCTGCACCCATGGCGGAATGCCGCTGATGAGTGTCATCTTTTGTCCGATTGTTTCATCGGCTATCTTTTCGATTTTGGTTTCCCATTCTTCAATACAATTGGTCTCAAAAGACGGAAGTTGATTGGTGCGTAAATACCGGGGCACATGATGATTCACAATACCGCTCAACCTTCCGGTGGGAATGCCGCCCACTCTTTCCAGTTCCGGCGAGCCGGAAAGAAAGATCATTTTACCATCGGCAAACTGGGTTTTCCCTGTTTCGGCCATATAGCAAAGCAAAGCATTGCGTGCAGTATGAATATGATTGGGTATGGAATCTTTTGTGATCGGTATGTATTTGATGCCGCTGGTGGTGCCGGATGTTTTGGCAAAATAAATGGGCTTCCCCTTCCACAATACATTATGCTTTCCTTCCTTGATACGATCAATATAAGGTCGCATCTGTTCGTAATCCCGGATCCTGACCGCCTGGCGGAATCCCTCATAATCTTTCACCTCTTTAAGGCCGTTTTCTTTTCCGAAATCAGTTGTCTGTCCGGTTTTTATAAGAGAAAGAAGGATAGAATCCTGGTCCTCAACCGAAGTCTCCATCCCCTTACGGATACCTTTATATATATAGGAGGCGTAGGGTTTGGCTAAGAATGACTTGATTTTCATGTTCTCAATAATGGCAAGCAAAGGCAAAAATATAAAGGATAAGCGCAGAAACCATATTAATTTGCGGCCATGAATCTTTGATTTTCCGTTTGCCGGAAGAAGTTTTTCCCTTACCTTTGCCCTCCTAATTTTCAGACTATGTTAGCAGTTGTTAAAATAGCCGGTCAGCAATTTACCGTAACCAAGGACCAGACTCTTTTTGTTCCTCATCTGGAAGGAAAAGCAGGGGATAAAGTGGATCTGGAAGTTTTACTCGCTGACAATGACGGCAAAGTATCTGTAGGATCTTCTGTAAAGACAAAAGTGAGAGCAGAGATTGTGGACCAGGTGAAAGGCGATACGGTGATCGCCTACAAACAAAAAAGAAGAAAAGGTTTTCATAAAAAGAAAGGGCATCGCACCGCTTACACCCAGATTAAAGTAACAGGCATAGTATAACAACTGAAAAAAAGATCAGGGTTTTATAATTTTTAAAATCTAAAATATGGCACATAAAAAAGGTGAAGGCAGTGTAAAGAACGGACGTGATTCACATAGCAAACGTCTTGGAGTAAAAATTTTCGGAGGCCAGCCTGCCATTTCCGGGAATATCATCGTTCGTCAACGTAACTGTGTATCATCCGGAAAGAATGTTGGTGTAGGAAAAGATTATACTTTGTTTGCTCTCACCAATGGCGTTGTTGAATTCAGGAAAGGAAGAAACAACAGAACTTACGTTCTGTAACAGAAGTTCAGGCCTGAGGACTCCTCACATTATTCACATTTTTAAAAAAAACTTTTGATAGTTTAAAATAATTACTATTTTACTATCGATAACCCGTTTTTACTAACAATTAAATTCTAGAAAATGCCTACAAAAGCAAAGAAGAAAACTGCTACTAAGAAAAAAGCAGCTCCTAAGAAAAAAGCCGCTAAGAAGAAAGTAGCAAAAAAGAAAAAGTAAGTTCGAACTTTTCTAAAATTTAATACAAGTCCCCCGTTTTCCGGGGGACTTTTTGTTTTACCCAAGTTCCACTCCTTCTCATCCATTCACACCGAAAGCATAAATTGCAGCTATGGATAATGCCACTATTGCCGGTAATTTTTCGCTACTTGCCAAACTGATGGATATACACGGTGAAAATTCTTTCAAAGCAAGAACCTACTCTTCTGCAGCCTTTAATATTGAAAAGCTGCCGGCACAGCTTTCAGACATGACTCATGAAATGATCTTTTCCATCAGAGGTATTGGAGAAAGCGCCGGGCAAAAAATACTGGAAATGCTCGGCACGGGAAAGCTGTCCGTATTGGAAGAATTTATTTCTCAAACTCCTCCCGGAGTGATCGAAATGCTGAACATAAAAGGGATTGGCCCGAAAAAGATTCACACTATCTGGAAAGAAATGGGCATAGAGTCTATAGGAGAATTATTGTATGCCTGCAATGAGAACAGGCTTACGCTTTATAAAGGCTTCGGAGAAAAGACACAACAAAACATAAAAGATTCCATTGAATTTTATAATCAGCACCTGGGGCAATTCCTTTTTGCAGAAGCGGAAGCCATATTTCCGCAGATCAGGAGCTATCTCGGGAAAACATTTTCTCCCGTTGCCGTACAGGTTACAGGCGCATACAGGAGACAAAGCCCGGTAATTGAAGAAATGGAGTTTGTGATACCCGAAGAAAAGAATATCATCAAACAAAAATTCATTACTCCACAGCCACCGGAACTTCTGGAAGAAAATGAAGACTCGCTCCTCTATCAGCTTAAGAACGGATTGAAGTTGCGGATATACTCAGGCAAAGGAGTGATGGAAGAAAAACTTTTCAGGACCACTGGATCCAAAGAATTTCTTGAAGCATTCTTCAAAGAATTTCCATCAGCAAAGTTTAACAGCCATTCAAAAGAAGATGAAAACATTTTTTCGTCGGTAAACCTGCCTTTCATTCCCCCTGCCCTCCGCGAATCGGCAAAGATCATTGAAAAAGCAAAAACGAACTCCTTACCCGATCTGATACAACCGGAAGACATAAAAGGATTGATCCACTCACACAGTAACTGGAGCGACGGTGTGAATACAATTGAAGAAATGGCTAATGAACTTATCAAAAGAGGATTCGAATACATGGTGATCTCCGATCACTCCAGATCGGCATTCTACGCCAATGGATTGAATGAAGAACGGATCAGGGAGCAACACAGGTATATTGATGAATTGAATTCGAAACTGAATCCCTTCCGGATTTTTAAAAGTATTGAATGTGATATTCTCAATGATGGCAGCCTGGATTATTCCAACGATGTTCTTTCAACATTTGACCTGGTGATTTCTTCTATTCACAGTAATCTGAAAATGACGGAAGAAAAAGCTATGGCAAGATTGATGAGAGCCATTGAAAACCCATATACCACCATTCTCGGCCATATGACAGGACGATTGCTTTTAAGCAGAAACGGATATCCGGTGGATCATAAAACGATCATTGATGCCTGTGCAAAAAATTATGTGGTAATTGAATTGAATGCACACCCGGTAAGGCTTGATATGGACTGGAGATATATTGATTATGCTTTGGAAAAAGCTGCGCTGATCTCCATTAACCCGGATGCCCATGCACTGGATGGGTTTGATGATGTGAGGTACGGAGTATTGGCTGCGCAAAAGGGCGGTTTGTTCAAAGAGCAAAACCTCAGCAGCTTTTCATTAAAACAATTTGAAGAATGGCTGGCTGGGATAAAGGAAATAAAAGGAATCTGATCTCTCAGAAATTTCAAAACTCAGATCACAGTCTGATGACGATTATCTTTTATTAAAAATCGTTGTTCGGATCTTCCTAAGGATATGCTCTTACTTCATTTCACAAAGGGGCTTATGAGGATCCCGTATTAACAGGTGGCCGGCACCCCTTCATTTTTACTTTGGTTTGATTTTACAAGATATCTATCTTTAGGTAGTGAAACGTAATCAGGCCTTGACCCTTGAAAAGAAAATGATCGATCTTTCGGCTTTTCATTTATCGCTTAATAAAATTAAAAGCCATCTGTTATGACATTAAAACAAACAGAATGCATCACATGCAGAGTTAGGGGTTGCTCGGTTCTTGACAGCTGCGAAGTAGAAACACTCACTGCGATCAGTACCTATAAGATTTCAAAAAAAATTAAGAAAGGAGAAAGGCTTTTTTCTGAAGGAGATCCTGTAGCCGGTATATGTTTTATTAAAAAAGGTTTCATAAAAGTGGAATTGAATGGTAAACAGGGAAGGCCATTGATATTACGCATTGCAGGAAGAGGCTCGATTTTCGGTCACCGACTCTTTGAAGGGCACACTCACCACACTTTTTCTGCAACTGCCGCTTCTGAGGTGCAATATTGTTACATAGCTTATGATCTGTTTCATGATATCACCATCAAAAGCCCTCTCCTGCAGCAGCATCTCATAAGCAAAGTTCTGGATGAACTGGAAGGGATTGAAAAAAAAGCAATTTACCTGGCACATAAATCTGTCCGTGAAAAAGTAGCCGAAACACTCTTATCCCTGGCAAGGACGTACGAATACGGGCAAAAAGAACAAGGCTTCAGAATAAGCTTATGCAGGCAGGATATTGCCGACCTTGCCGGCACTACAAAAGAACAGGTTTCAAAAACATTAAAGGATTTCGAAAAAGAAGGCCTGTTGAAATGTTCTGCAAAAGAATTCAGCCATCTCAACATAAAAAAGCTTCAGCTTGTTGCCAGCCTTTCTTCCTGAGAGGACGGAAGCATTATAATCTTTCTTTTCCTAAAAAAATTACGAAATCGTAATTACTGGAATGTTATTCTGATTTTCAGAAAGTCTGAAAGATACCTTTGCTATTGATAACTTTTTTCGGATTTGAAGTCGGGAATTTAATGTGAAGCAAAGAGTTATAAGTGTTTCTATCAAAAAGACCAAAACGTCCGGTATGAAAAATATCATCCACCTTTCAGCAATTACATTCCTCTTGTTTTTCTCACTCTCCTTTGTGGCATCTTCACAGGAAAGCGGCACATCCGGTACAGATGCAAAAAAGAATGAAGCCCCCTCAGGTAACAGTGAACGGGGAAGAGAATTGTTTGTGGGGAACATCCGTTTTCGAAACGGAGGCGCTTCCTGCAATTCCTGCCATAATGTAGATATCAAAGGTTTCATCAGCGGTGGAGCCCTGGCAAAAGATCTTACTCATGCCATTACCAGGTTAACTCCTGTTGGTGTGTCCGGAGTAGTCTCAGGCCTGGTCTATCCGCAAATGAAAGAAACCTACGGGAACAAGCCATTAACCAAACAGGAAGTTGCTGACATAGTAGCCTTTCTCATAGAAGCAGATAAAGAAGCCCCCGAAAATACAACAAACCAGTTTGGAACTTACCTCCTCACCGGGGGCATAGGAGGCATTGTCATTCTATTGGGATTGTATTCCTTTTTCTGGATCAGAAGAAAAAAAAGACCTGTTAACTTCCTCGTTTTCAAAAGGCAAATCAAATCGTTATGAATTATAACCGGTATGCATTGATCAGGACAAACAAGAATTATTAAACAATTAATAAGCAAACCATGAGTTGGATTACAGACATCATCTCGCCAAAGACAAGGAAATGGGAAGAGTTTTACCGCAACCGTTTCCAGCATGACCGTATAGTAAGAAGCACGCATGGAGTGAACTGCACCGGCGGCTGCTCCTGGCAAATTCATGTGAAGGAAGGAATTGTGGTGTTTGAAACACAGCAACTGGACTATCCATTATTGGAAAACAATCTGCCTCCTTATGAGCCGAGAGGCTGCCAGAGAGGAATTTCTTATTCCTGGTATTTGTACAGCCCGTTGCGTATAAAATATCCCCTCATTCGGGGCACACTGCTGGATGCCTTCCGGGAAGAAAAAGAAAAAGCAGGCGGCGATCCCGTAAAGGCATGGGAAAATCTTCAGAATAATAAAGATAAACGCAAGCGTTATCAAAATTCAAGGGGGAAAGGTGGTTTTAGAAGAGCTTCCTGGGATGAAGTGCTGGAAATAATGGCTGCCTCAAATCTTCATACTGCAAAAAAATACGGGCCCGACCGTGTGATCGGCTTCTCTCCCATCCCGGCCATGTCTATGTTAAGCTATGCATCAGGTGCAAGATTTCTTCAGTTGTTTGGCGGGGTGAACCTCAGTTTCTATGACTGGTATTGTGATTTGCCTCCTGCATTTCCTGAAATATGGGGCGAGCAAACTGATGTATGCGAAAGTGCTGACTGGTATAATGCAAAAATGATTGCCGATATCGGTACCAACCTGAATATGACAAGAACACCGGATTGTCATTTTTTTGCCGAGTCACGTCATAACGGAACAAAGGCTGTTGTATTCTCACCGGACTTCAGCCAGTTGTGCAAATATGCGGACCAATGGATCCCGCTTCATGCAGGAAGCGACGGCGCTTTCTGGATGGCTGTTAGCCATATCATTCTCAAAGAATATCACTACGAAAAACAAACACCCTTCTTTATAGATTACGTTAAAAGATATACGGATAGCCCGAT
The DNA here is from genome assembly GCA_026936105.1 of Chitinophagales bacterium. Taxonomy (GTDB): domain Bacteria; phylum Bacteroidota; class Bacteroidia; order Chitinophagales; family Chitinophagaceae; genus UTBCD1. The sequence goes on along the minus strand of JAIXKI010000003.1, from coordinate 56,398 downwards.
GCTCGTTCACCTGGACAAATCGGGCAATTCTTACACTCCCGGCCGCATGGTTCGTGCCAACGAGCTCGCAAAATGGAAAGACATTGAAAACGGGGACTGGAAATTTTTGTCCATTGATGAAAAGAGCGGTGAATATGTGGTGCCGAAAGGAACCATGGGTTACCGCTGGGATAAGAATGGCGGCAAATGGAATATGAAATATGAATGTGGTGAAACCGACCTGAACTTTGATCCTGCTCTGACTTTATTGGACATGAAAGATGAAGTACTCCAGGTTGAGTTTACAGAATTCGGGCTCAATAAAAAAGTGCAGCGTGGAGTGCCGGTGAAATGGATTGATACCGTCAACGGGAAAATTCCGGTTACTACCGTGTATGATTTAACCATGGCTCAATATGGAGTGGACAGGAAACTCGGCGGTGATTACCCGAAAGATTATACAGACCCTGATGCTGCCTATACACCAGCATGGCAGGAAATTTTTACAGGTATTGATTCCAAAACCGTTCTTCAGTTTGCACGGGAATGGGCAGATACTGCCAACATCACCGGGGGAAAATGTATTGTATTAGTTGGCGCCGGCGTCAATCACTGGTATCATCAAAATCTCACATACCGGTCAGCAGCCATGGCGCTAATGCTTTGCGGATGTGTTGGTAAAAACGGAGGCGGCCTGAATCACTATGTAGGACAGGAAAAATTAGCTCCTGTTGATTCCTGGTCCTCCATCGCTTTTGCAAAGGACTGGTATCCGGTATCCAGGTTGCAGCAGGCACCGCTCTGGCACTACATCAATACCTGCCAGTACCGGTATGACGGGAAATATTCAAAATACAACACCGTTCCTGAAAACAAATGGACAGACAAACATGTAGCAGATACCATTTTTACTTCAGTAAGAAATGGCTGGATGCCTTTCTATCCCCAATTCAATGAAAATTCATTAGAACTTTCGAAGCAGGCAATAGCCAAAGGAGCAAAAACAGATGAGGATATCAAAAAATTTGTTCTCGAAAAATTAAAATCCAAAGAGCTTAAATATTCTGTAAACGATCCTGATGCGGAAGAAAATTTTCCAAGAGTGTGGTATATCTGGCGTGGCAATGCACTCCTTGCCAGCATGAAAGGCCATGAATATGCATTGAAACATTATCTGGGTACGCATAATAATGCCATCGGTATAGACTCTGATGAAAAAACGGAAGAAGTGGTGTGGCATGATATAGCTCCTGTCGGAAAAATGGATCTTGTCGTGGATCTTAATTTCCGGATGGATTCTTCAGCGCTGTATTCTGATATTGTTCTTCCAGCAGCTTCCTGGTATGAAAAAGCAGATCTGAATTCAACAGACCTTCATTCATTCATCCATCCGCTCGGACAGGCAGTTGCCCCGGTTTGGGAATCAAAAACAGACTGGGACATTTTCAAACACCTTGCAAAAGCTACCAGTGAACTGGCTAAGAAATATTTTTCGGAAGTACAGAAGGACGTCGTTGCTACTCCGCTGTCACACGATTCACCTGACGAAATCACCCAGCCCGTAATTAAAGACTGGTACAAAGGAGAATGTGAAGCGGTGCCCGGTAAATCAATGCACAAACTTTCCGTAGTAGAACGGGACTACACGTTGATTTATGAAAAATACATCACATTAGGAGAGGCCATCCGTGAAAAAGGATTGGGAGCACATGGTAATCATTATATGTGCCAGGAGGAATATGATGAAATGTGCACTTCACATCATTTCCATCAACGGCAATTCCAGGGCAAAACACTTCCTTCCATTCAGGAAGATGAATGGGCAGCCAATGCGGTACTTCACCTTTCTACTCTGACCAATGGTAAACTCACAGATAAGGCTTACAAGTACATGGAAAAAAAGACAGGCCTTGTCCTTGCTGATCTTTCCGAAGGAAGCAAAGATGTGAAGATCCGTTATGCAGATCTTCTTGCAAAACCTCACCGGTATAATACTTCACCTGTCTGGTCGGGCTTGATGAATAACGGGCGGGCATATTCTGCATATACTTACAATGTTGAACGACTGGTACCATGGAGAACGCTTACCGGCCGCCAGCATTTTTATCTTGACCAGGAATTATACATTGCTTACGGTGAAAATCTGCCCACATTCAAACCGGCGCCTTGCCCCGAAGTGTATGGTGATCTGCGTGAAACCTGGAAAAAAGGGAAAGCAAAATCTTTGAATTACCTGACACCTCACGGGAAATGGCATATCCATTCTACCTATATGGAAAACCTGAGAATGCTTACGCTATCAAGAGGTATTGAACCATGCTGGCTCAGTGAAGTGGATGCGGAAGAACTGGGCATCAAAGACAATGATTGGGTAGAAGTACACAATGACCATGGCGTCTATGTAACAAGAGCAGTGGTCAGTTCAAGAATTCCTCCTGGTGTATGCATTGTGTATCATGTACCGGAAAGAACCGTCGGAATTCCCAAATCACAACTCAGAGGAAACCGCAGAGGTGGTGGCCACAACAGCGTAACAAGGGTACACCTGAAACCTAATTACCTGAATGGCGGTTATGGCCAGTTCTCTTATCACTTTAATTATTGGGGGCCTGTGGCTCCGCAACGTGATACACATGTCATTGTAAAGAAGATGGAAAAATTAGTATGGTGATTCGTAACCAAATAAAATTTTAAACTCAAAAATTTCTGACTATGGATGTCCGCTCGCAAATAGCAATGGTTTTTCACCTGGATAAATGTATCGGTTGTCATACCTGTTCCATCGCCTGTAAAAATATCTGGACCGACCGTAAAGGAGCAGAATACATGTGGTGGAATAACGTGGAGACAAAGCCCGGAACCGGTTATCCGACCAAATGGGAAGACCAGGATATATATAAAGGAGGTTGGGAAAAGAAAAACGGGAAGATCAATTTAAAAGGCGCGGGGAAAAGACGCGGCCTGGTAAACATTTTTTATAATCCTAATCTTCCTGTCATTGATGATTACTACGAACCTTTCACCTATAAATATCTCGACCTTATTGAATCACCCGAAGGAGATGATCAGCCGACTGCACGTCCTGTTTCCTTAGTTACAGGGAAACCTATTGATATAAAAATGGGACCCAACTGGGATGATGACCTTGGAGGCACACCTGATTATGCCCGTAATGACCCGAACATGAAAAACATTTCTCCCGAAGAGCAGGAAGTGATGTTTCAATTAGAGAAAATGGCTTTCTTTTATCTTCCGAGAATCTGTAATCATTGTTTGAATCCCGCCTGCGTGGCTTCCTGCCCATCCGGCGCTATTTACAAACGTGGTGAAGACGGCATAGTGCTCATCAACCAGCAGGTATGCCGTGCATGGAGAATGTGTGTTACTGCCTGCCCTTATAAAAAATCTTATTACAACTGGTACACCGGCAAATCGGAAAAATGTATTCTCTGCTATCCACGTATTGAAGCAGGCCTCGCTCCTGCCTGCATGCATTCCTGTGTTGGAAGGATCAGGTACCTGGGAGTCCTTCTGTATGATGCATCCAAAATTGAACAGGCTGCCAGCGTAGATGAGAAGGACCTTGTAAAAAGCCAACTGGATATTATCCTGGATCCTTTTGATGAGAACGTGATCAGGGCTGCAAAAGAAAATGGAATTGCGGACTCTACCATCCATGCAGCACAATTTTCTCCCGTGTACAAATTTGTGAAGAAATGGGGACTTGCATTACCTCTGCATCCTGAGTTCCGCACCTTGCCCATGCTGTTCTATGTACCACCACTACTCCCCGTAATGGCAACTGTAAAAAAAGTGGACAACAAAGAACAATCGGACAAAATGCACCCTGCCGCAAAAAAATGGAATGACAACTGGCTCTATGATACCAGTACGGAAGAACTGTGGGGTTCATTGGACCAGATCCGCTTTCCTTTAAAATACATTGCCAGCTTATTCAGCGCCGGCGATGAAGAAATGATAAAAGACAAATGGAAAAAATTAATGGCAGTCCGCATTCACCGCAGAAGAGTGACGGTAGGTGACGTGAGCAATGAAAAAGCGGAAGAAGTATTAAGAGATGCAGGAATTGATGCTGAAACTGCCGATGCCATTTATGCGCTGACATCCCTTCCCAAGTTTGAAGAGCGGTTTGTCATTCCGGCAGCTCACCGGGAACAAGCTATTGAAATGATGGATTTCACCGGCGACACAAAGGGTGATACCGGTTTTGGAATAAAATCCCAGGTTAAACGGGGTATTTAGAACCAATTAAAGTATGCAATATGGAAACAGAAAGCGATATCAAAAAAGGGGCAACAAACCTCACGCCTCATTCCTTAAAGAATTATGAGATCATGGCAAAGTTGTTCCTGTATCCGGAAAATGAAGAATACAAAAAAAATGTCAGGGAAGTTTATGAAACCCTGCAGAAAAATTATCCTGAAGCGGCAGAAGCATTAGAGAGATTTGTGGCATTTACGGAAGCTTCTTCGATCGTGGAGATCCAGGAACTTTTCCTGCGCTCCTTCGACATACAGGCCATCACCACGCTGGATATCGGCTTTATTTTATTCGGAGAAGATTACAAAAGGGGCAAACTGCTGGTGCATCTTAATGAAGAACACCAGAAAGCCGGGAACAATTGCGATACGGAACTATCGGATCATTTGCCCAACCTGTTAAGGCTGTTGCCCAAAATACAGGACGCCGACCTGAGAAATGAAATTGTAGCGCTGCTGATTTTGCCTGCTGTTGTAAAAATGATTGCTGAATTTTCTCCTGAAAAAATTGAAAAGAAAGATGAGGTTTATAAAAAGCATCAAAAGATAATCCTGGACTATTCAACGAATAACCGGACGATATACCAAAGTTGCCTTGCGGCATTATTCCTGGCATTAAAAGCAGATTTCGGATATGACCCTGAACCGGATAAAAAAGAAAGCAACATGCAGGAAATGACTGATCCTAATAATCCTGCAGGATTCAAAGAAAACCCGGTAAAAGATTTCAGCCAGAATATAGAATCAGAAATGCTTACGGAAAAATAAAAAGTTTTAAACCGAATATGAACCTGTAAAATATATTATCATGAACTACCTCGATAATTTTATTTTGATCGCACTGCCCTACCTCGCCTTAGCAGTTTTTCTTATCGGAACTATTTACCGCTATACCAACAGAAAATTCCAGTTTTCCTCCCTGTCATCAGAGTTCCTGGAAGGGCGAAGACTGTTTTACGGTTCCGTTCCTTTTCACTGGGGCATCTTATTTGTATTTTGCGGCCACCTTCTTGCATTCGCTGTGCCCAAAGCCGTTCTTGCATGGAACAGCCAGCCGGTACGGCTGTTAATACTCGAGATCACCGGATTTATTTTTGCCATAAGCATGCTTGTCGGTTTAATAAATCTCATCATCCGCAGGTACACTACGGCCCGCTTAAAACCGGTTTCCAACATAATGGATCTCGTAGTGTATATTTTACTTCTCCTTCAGACCATAGCCGGACTTTGGATCGCATATAATTTCAGGTGGGGGTCTTCCTGGTTCTCCACCATATTGACACCATACCTGTATTCCATTTTTAAGCTGCAACCGGATACCTCGGCCGTGATATTGCTCCCCTGGGTGGTCAAACTTCACATTGCCACGGCATTTATTATCATCGGCATCATACCATTTTCCCGCCTGGTACATATGCTGGTGCTTCCATTGAACTATCTGTGGCGCCCTTACCAGCAGGTGATGTGGTACTGGAACCGGAAGAAAGTCAGAAGCAGCCAGACACCGTGGTCGCTACAACGTCCTAAAAACACGTAACCATGTTACTGAACATTGTAACAGATGATGAGTTATTTATCAGCCAGGTGGTAAAAACCATCCTGATGATCATTCTTGCCGGCGGCATCATCTTTAATTTGTTCAGGTTCATCAGGGCCGGGTCCGTGAAAAAAAGAATCATCAGCGCAACAGTAACGTCAATACTGATCATCCTGATCTTTTTGGTTATTAAGGAATACCGGATAGAAGCGGCATTGCTGAAAAATCCTGTGTTTGTACAGGGCACAACCGTAGGCTATTGCAGTGTTTTTGCAAAAGGCCAGGGAATAGCATTTGAATACGAGCTGGATGGAGTCAAGTACCACGGTTGCAATTCCTTTTACCCGGTGCCCAAAGACAGCATCATGGTGCCCGGTGGAAAATACAGAGTCAGATGCTCAGAAAAATTTAAAGGCGAGGGAAGGATGATTTTTACAAAACAATAAAAAATATTTTCAGCCTTCTTTGCAATTTCAGATTATTCAGTAATTCAAAATATTCAAATCCCGGATCAGTATCGTTCATTGGCGGGGATTTATTTCCTTCGGTATCATAGTAAACTGAAATAAACGGGCAGCTGTGAAATGATCCGGGAAAAAAATTGAACACACATTCGAAAAATAAAATGGCTGTGATATGGAGCAAAAGATTTCAGGATTATCTTACCGGGCTTTGATTTTGAGTACACTGGCATTTACCGTATGTTTTGCAGCATGGATGATCAATGGCGTGTTGATCACCTATCTTGTAAACAACGATGTGTTCAAATGGAGCTCAGTAGAGATCGGCTGGCTTCTCGGAGTTCCCGTATTGGTAGGGTCTGTTCTTCGTTTACCCGTTGGGATGCTCACCGATAAATTCGGAGGCAGATGGGTAATGGCTATTATTTTATTTCTCAGCGCCATCCCCATGTTTTTTTTATCTCAGGCAAATAGTTACGGCACATTTTTATTTTTGAGTTTCGGTTTTGGAATTGCAGGAAGTTCCTTTGCTTCAGGTGTCGCTTATACTTCTCTTTGGTTCCCGGCAGAGAAACAGGGAACGGCTCTCGGAATTTTCGGTGCGGGAAATATAGGAGCTGCCCTCACCACGCTTTTTGCTCCGAATATTTTAAGGTTACTGACAAACAATAATACCCAAATTGAGAACTGGAGAATTTTACCTCAATTATATGCAGCGCTGCTTATTGTCACAGGCATCATCTTCCTTTTATTCACAAAGCATAAAAAACCATCTGAGGTTAAAACGTTCTCTCAAAGGCTTGCCCCGTTAAAACAGGCAAGGGTTTGGCGATTCGGATTATATTATTTTGTTGTGTTTGGAAGTTTTGTCGCATTGACCCAATGGCTTATCCCCTATTATGTCAATGTATATTCAATGTCCATCGTTACTGCAGGCTTTATGACTACTGCATTCAACCTGCCCTCCGGGATCATTCGCATAGCAGGGGGAGTGCTGTCCGACAAAGTTGGTGCAAGAATGGTTCTCTATTGGGTGTTCGGCGTATGTATTGTCTGCCTTGTTTTACTGATGCCTCCGCGGGTAGAGATCCGTACACCGGGGCAAGGCATTATGGCAACAAAATCAGGTATCGTGGAATTTGTTTCTGACAGCCTTATCGTAGTTGGCGATGAAAACTCTGAAAACGAAAAAATGGCATTCCCGTTGCAAACAAAAAAAGATGGGGCAGACCAGGCTAATATCCGTTTCGGCATCCATCATGATAAAGAAGGTTTTTTGTTTCTTCCCACCACGTTGAGCTGGCAGGAGCCTATTGTGCAACAAGGTGAAAAGATCAGCAAAGGGCAACTGATCTCAAAAGGAATCACTGAAGTTTATTTCCAGGCAAACAAATGGATCTTTTCCGGATTGGTTTTCCTGGTTGGGATCATGTTTGGTATCGGAAGTGCGGCAGTATTCAAACACATATCAAACTATTATCCGAAAGATATCGGAACGGTGGGTGGAATAGTCGGCGTGATTGGGGGCCTGGGCGGATTCGTTGACCCGATTCTCTTTGGTTATTTACTGACTGCAACAGGCGTTTGGACCAGTTGCTGGATCTATCTTGCCGTTATCACATTGATCAGCCTGGCCCTGATGCGATTTGCAATTGCCCATAAGAGAGTCGGGGTGTTCTCTGTTCCGAGAGAAACCATCATGCAGGAGAAAGAAAAGAAATGATTAGCACGAAATTCATGAAGATGTTTTTATACGATAAAAGGAAATGAACAAATACTTTTTTATTGATTGAATATGGATCCCGAAAATTCAAGCTTTTTCATTGTCCGGCTCAAAGAGATGATAAAAGACCTCTCTCCTGCCTATTTCGGGATGGTGATGGCCACCGGAATCATATCCATTGCAGCTCATTTGCTGGATATGCCTGTCATTGGCTCTGCACTGTTTTGGTTGAACCTGGCTGCTTTTATTATTCTATGGATATTATTTATCATCCGCTTGTTTTATTTCACATCATCTTTTTTATCTGACATCAAAAATCATCAGCGGGGACCGGGATTCTTTACCGTCATTGCAGGTACCTGTATCATGGGAAGCCAGTTCATCATCATTCGCGAAGATTACAGGACTGCAGGACTTCTTTGGGTATTCGGCGTTGTTCTCTGGGTCATAATCACCTATCTTATTTTCACCACCCTCACCGTAAAAGAAAACAAACCCCGCCTCGGTGAAGGGATTTCAGGCGCCTGGCTTCTTGCCGTGGTATCCACACAAGCCATTTCAGTGTTAACTGCACTCATTGCTTCGCATTGGGAGCAGCCTTTCAAACTGCAGGCCAATTTTTTTGCTTTGTCCATGTGGCTTTGGGGTGGCATGCTTTATATCTGGATGATCTCGCTGATTTTTTATCGCTATACGTTTTTCAAATTCTTACCCAGTGACCTTTCTCCTCCTTATTGGATCAATATGGGAGCTATGGCAATTTCCACACTGGCAGGTTCATTACTAATCATCAATGTGGACCATGCCCCTTTTTTACAATCACTGCTGCCGTTTCTGAAAGGATTTACCGTATTTTACTGGGCTACCGGAACCTGGTGGATACCGATGCTGCTGATCCTTGCCGTATGGCGGCATATATATAAGAAATTTCCGCTCACTTACGATCCTTTGTATTGGGGAGCCGTTTTCCCTTTGGGAATGTACACCGTTTCCACATTAAGAATGACTCATGCCATGAATCTTGAATTTCTGTTACCAATCCCCCGCTATTTTGTTTATGCAGCCTTATTCGCATGGCTTCTTACATTCATCGGGATGCTAAAAGGCCTTTTCTCATTATTCAACCCTAAAAAGGATCATACTGATAAATCGGATAAAATTGTAACATGATTATTCTCATCCCTGTAAGGTGAACCAGCCAGATTAAAATGACACAGTAATTCATTAAATTAGTAGTACAAATTTTATTACTCAAACAAACCACATGAACAACATATTTGCAAATCCCGAAAATAAAAAAGACGATTACATAAAAAGATTCGTAAACAAAGATGACGGAGCAGATCCCGTTTACTCGCCGATGGATCCGCCGGGAGCATATAAACCCCCGGCAATGGATGCCGTACCTTTTGAAGACTTGCATCCCATTCTGCAACTGTTCATGAATGAACATAAAGCCACCCTGAAGAAAATTGAAGAACTTGAAAAAACTTTACTGGAAATTAAAAGGGAAGGAATCAACAAAGAACGGAACAAAAAGCTCGGAGAATTTTTTGAATTTCTTGATAATAATATAGTATCGCATAACCTGAAAGAAGAAAGAGTTTTATTCCCTTATATCCATGACAGGATGTTAGAAAACGGAGAGCACGGCATAGGGCCGGTACCGGACACTGCAGTGGACATGCTGGAGAATGATCATATTAAAATGATGGAGCTGGCTACCCTGACTTTTAGCCTGATGGGTATCACTTCCCGCATTACTGATCCGGTTTCCAATGCACTGCTGACCGACACCGCCATTGAGCAGGGCCTCTCCCTGGTGGAATTGCTTCGTCTTCATATTTTCAGAGAAGATAATGTAGTGTTCCCATTGGCACATAAATATCTGACCGCTGATGATCTGGATGAGATAACAGAGAAAATGAAAAAGTATTTTTCAATTAAATTGCCGGCAAAATTCGAACCGGCAAAATAAGAGTAACATGCTGACAGACACTTTCAACAGGATTCATGATTATCTTCGGATATCGCTCACCGATAAGTGCAACCTGCGCTGCACTTATTGCAATCCTGTTGATCTTCCCAAAGGATACTTTTCGCAGGCCAATAAAATGTCTGTTGATGAAATTGATACCATTGCCGGAACTTTTGTACAACTGGGTATTAATAAGATCAGGCTGACCGGCGGAGAGCCCCTGGTGAGAAAAGATGCCAAAGAAATAATCCGGCGTTTGTCCAAATATCCCGTAGAACTTGTGATCACCACCAATGGTGTTTTTGTACATGAGTTTTTAGAAACTTTTCAGAATGCAGGAATACGATCGGTGAATGTGAGCCTGGATACGCTTAAAAGAGAAAGAAATGCTTTGATCACAGGACGAAATGAATTTGACAGGGTTCTTCAGAACATCAGTCTGCTGTTAAAAAATAATTTCCAGGTAAAAATAAATACCGTGATCATGAAAGGCACGAATGAAGATGAGGTGCCCGGTTTTGTAGAGTGGACAAAAGATCAGCCCATACAGGTGCGGTTCATTGAATTCATGCCTTTTGACGGGAACAGATGGAGCAAAGAGAAAGTTTTTTCACAGGATGAAATGCTGCAGCTGATCTCACAACGATTTGACTTCATCAAACAAAAAGATGAGCGGCATGACACTACAAAAAAATATAAGGTCCCGGGGCATAAAGGTACTTTTGCCATTATCAGCGCCATGAGCCGGCCTTTTTGCAGCGGATGTAACAGATTGCGTTTAACTACTGATGGTAAAATGAAAAACTGCCTTTTTTCAAAAACAGAAGTGGACATTTTAGGCGCCTTGCGTAAAGGATCGGATATTGTTCCATTAATCCAACAATGTGTATGGGATAAAAAAGAAATTCAGGGCGGACAGTTCGGAACAACTTATAAAAACCTGGACAGTTCAAAAATAAGCAACCGAAGCATGATCAATATCGGCGGCTGAGCAAATAAAATTAAATATGCGAATTCTGCTTACCGGCGCCAATGGGTATATCGGGATGAGGCTGTTGCCGGTTCTTGTGGAATCGGGTCATGAGGTCACCTGTGTGGTCAGAGATATTCACCGGTTCAAACCCTCGCCTGATCTGTTGGAAAAAATCGAAATCATTGAATTTGATTTTCTTCATCCGGAATATGCGGTACAGCACTTCAACAAAAAACAATTTGATGTAGCCTATTATCTCATTCATTCACTCGGTGATACTTCCACCACATTGAAAGAATATGAACTTCGGGCAGCAGGTTGTTTTGTACTGGTAGCAAACCTCACTCATGTAAAGCAGATCATTTACCTGAGTGGTATCAGCAATGAAAAAAATCTTTCCAAGCATTTATTAGCCCGGAAAATGGTGAAAGAAGTACTCATGAATTCACAGATAGCTTACACCATTCTTGAAGCAGGTATCATTGTAGGTTCAGGAAGCATCTCTTTTGAAATCATCCGTGATCTTACAGAGAAAATACCGATCATGATCGTTCCGAAATGGCTCAATTCAAAATGCCAGCCTGTGGCAATCCGCAATGTGATCAATTACCTTCACCGTTGCCTGATGAATGAAAAGACTTTTTTCAGGACTTTCGAGATCGGCGGGCCTGATGTGCTTACCTACAAACAAATGCTGTTGGATTTCGCTGCTGTACGTGGATACAAGCGCTATATTATCACACTGCCGGTGCTTTTTCCAGGGCTTTCAGCACACTGGATCAATCTATCCACTTCAGCCAATTTCATCATTGCCAAGCAACTGGTGCAAAGCATGAAGAACGATGTCATTTGCAAAGAGAACTCCATCCGCGAGATCATACCGCAGGAACTGATCTCTTATAAAGATGCAATAAAAATGGCCTTCGCAAGGATTGAGCAAAATATGGTGGTTTCCAGCTGGACCGATTCTGCTTCAAGCAGCCTCAGGTATCTCGATGTGAACCAGCATATAGAAGTGCCTGTGAAAGGATGCTTCAAGGATAAAAGATGGGTGGAGATTGACAAGAGCAAAGTGGAAGAAGTAGCCAGTCGCTTTTTCGGTATCGGAGGGGAGCAGGGTTGGTATTATGCAGATAAATTGTGGAGACTACGTGGAATGATGGATAAAATGATGGGCGGCGTGGGGTTGAGTCGCGGCAGGCGGAGTAAAGTGGATATCGAACCTGGCGACACCATTGACTTCTGGAGAGTCATACTTGCCGATCATAAAAATTATCGCTTACTCCTTTACGCAGAAATGAAATTGCCCGGTGAAGCATGGCTTGAATTTGCCATAGTAGAAAATGAGAACCGCAGTATTTTAAAACAAACGGCTACTTTTCGTCCTAAGGGGATCATGGGGCGTAATTATTGGTATGTCATGCTACCCTTCCATTACTTTATTTTCAGAAATATGCTGAAACGGATCGCCGGGGTAAAAAAAATAAAGAGATCAAAAAAGAAAGAAGAATGATTGGAATAAATGAAGCAAAAAGAATGATCCTTGAAAATTGTGACCAGGTTAAAGTTGACTGGCTGCCTCTAATTAATGCAAGCAGTTATGTTTTGGCAGAAGCCGTGTACTCACCTATAGATACACCGCCATTCGATCAGTCAGCCATGGATGGATACGCTTTTTCTTATGATCAGTGGGATAAAAATTCAAAGTTGTTGGTAACCGGTGAAGTACAGGCAGGGAGTTTCTCCGACACAAAGGTCCACCCGAATCAGGCGATACGGATCTTTACCGGAGCTCCGTTACCACCCGGAGCCGACACGGTGGTAATGCAGGAAAAAATATCTATTCACGAAAACCACATCACAATAAAAGACGAACAACTGAGTAAAGGGAGTAATGTCCGGCTTTGCGGTTCCCAAACAAAAAAAAATGTAATGGCATTGCCCGGAAATCATTTCCTCACCCCTGCTTCCATTTCATTCCTTGCAGGAATAGGTGTTGATAAAGTAAAAGTCTATCAAAATCCGGATATCAGTATTATAGTTACAGGGAAAGAACTGATCAATGCAGATCATAAGATCGGTGAAGGCAAAGTTTATGAATCCAACTCATTCGCCCTTCGTGCAGTGTTAAAGCAATTCAATATTGAACCCGTTTCCGTTGAAATGGCAGAAGACAACGAAAAGGAAACAATAAATGCCATCAATAAGCAAATGACCTCCGACATTGTTTTGCTGACCGGTGGCGTTTCTGTAGGTGATTACGACTTTGTAACGACTGCACTTGAAAAATGCAGCGTGAAAAAAATATTTCATAAAGTAAGACAGAAACCCGGAAAGCCTTTGTACTTCGGGAAAAAAGATCATACTCTTGTGTTCGGCCTTCCGGGCAATCCTGCTTCTGCTCTTACCTGCTTTTATGAATACGTTTCCATTGCCATCAGCAATTTTATAAAGAGAGATATTTTCAGGCGGCAAAGAATTCCGCTGGCAAATGAATATGTAAAAAAGGCAGGTATAACCTATTTTATGAAAGGGAAAGTTATGGATGGTGAAGCCCTGATCCTAAAACACCAGGAAAGTTACAAGATGAATTCTTTTGCAGAAGCGGATTGCATCATAGAACTTGAGGAAGACAAAGAATATTTTCAGAAAGGAGATCCGGTGAATATTCTGATGATCTAATGGCTTTGCTCTTTTTCCATGAAAGAGAATTACTATTATTTTATGCAGTGAAACCATTGATAATAATGTCTACTGACATCCTTTTTTATGTGCTTCTTTTTTTAATTGCCATGTTATATTCCTCGGTAGGACATGGCGGAGCCAGCGGTTATCTGGCGTTGATGGCGTTTTTTTCCTTCACGCCGGAGATCATGAGGCCGACAGCGTTGCTCCTGAATATTTTTGTCTCACTGATTGCTTTTATTCAATATTACCGGGGAGGCCATTTCCGCTGGCATTTATTCTGGCCATTTGCCATTGCTTCTATCCCGGCTGCTTTCATCGGAGGACTAATTACAATTGACGCTCATGTGTACAAAATAATACTCGGTGTTCTTCTTCTTTTTCCGGTAGTGCGGCTTGGCGGAATAAAATTCACGGAAGAAAAAAACATAAAAAAACAAAATATACCAGGCTCTCTGCTGATCGGAGGATTAATCGGAATACTTTCGGGAATGATCGGTATCGGCGGCGGTATCATTTTAAGCCCGGTCATTTTATTATTGCACTGGGCCAATATGAAACAAACCGCAGCGGTATCTGCCCTGTTCATCCTGGTAAATTCGCTCTCAGGCCTTGCCGGAATATTTACCAAAGAATTTCATTTTAGCTCTGAAATGTCATGGATGATACTGGTTGCTTTAGCAGGGGGCCTGACCGGCTCTTATTTCGGTTCAATAAAGATCGGCAGTGATGTTTTGAAAAAAATATTAGCAGCCGTTTTGCTGATCGCTTCCATAAAATTATTGTTTACTTAAAAGGCCCTGCATGGAAGAAGAAATAAAAGGAATAGATGGTTATATCCTCGCAGGCGGAAAGAGCAGCCGGATGGGGACTGATAAAGGATTGCTTTCATTCCACGGGGAACCTTTAGTCTCGGGGATTATCAAACAAATCAGTCCGGCTGTACAGGAAGTATTCATTGTTTCCAATAATGCAGAGTATAATAAGTTCGGATGCGATGTGATCCCTGACATGATACATGATATTGGCCCCGCAGGCGGCATTCATGCAGCCCTGCTTCATACGGATAAACCACAAGTATTCGTTTTGAGTTGCGACATGCCGTTTGTCACTCCTGAAGCTATTAAATATATCATTCAGCAGTCAACCCATTCTCAAATAACTCTACCTTTACACAAAGGGAAAATCCAGCCTTTGTTTGGGGTTTATTCTAAAAACTGCCTTTTGAAATGGAGGCAGATCATTGAAGAAGGAATATTTAAATTACAGGAGATGGTCACTCATTTTGATCTGTTAAAAATAAATACAGAAAACAATGATTCATTCAATGACAGTGTATTTACCAATGTGAATGACAAGGATAGTTTTGAAAAAGCTTTAAAAACATCAGGATCATGAAAATCAATGTACTTGCATTCGGCCAGATCGCAGACATCACCGGGAAAAGCGAACTGGAAATTTTTCAGGTCAACAGCACCGGCGAGTTAACGCAAGTGCTTGAAAAAACTTATCCCCAGCTTAAATCCGGTAATTTTCTAATTGCCGTCAATAAAAAAATAATACAGAAAAATACGGAGCTGCACAATGAGGATACGGTGGCCCTGCTTCCGCCTTTTTCGGGAGGATAAATAAAGATGGACCCAAAAAATAAATATAGAAGATACGGGAGGCAGATAGCGCTTAAAGACTTCGGTACCGAAGCACAGGATAAACTATTCCGGGCAAAAGTTCTGGTGATCGGCGCTGGTGGCCTGGGTTGCCCTGCTCTTCAATATTTAGCGGCTGCCGGCACCGGAAGGATCGGAATTGTTGACTTTGATACGGTTGAGATTTCCAATTTGCAGAGGCAGACACTTTATGCTGTTGAAGATATCGGGAAGTTCAAAGCATCAACAGCAGCAGAAAAGCTGAAGTCATTCAATCCCGAAATTCAATTAGAGGTTTTTGAAGTCAAGCTGGGAACAAAAAACGCACTTGATATCATTGCTGAATATGACATCGTAACAGATGGTACTGATAATTTTGAAACCCGCTATATGGTAAACGATGCCTGTGTTTTGCTACACAAGCCTTTGGTTTATGGCGCTGTCCTCAGATATGAAGGGCAAGCCGGAGTGTTCAACATACCTGATAAAAAGACCTGGATCATCACCAATTACCGTGACCTGTTTCCACAACCTCCCAAGCCTGAGTCTGTTCCATCCTGCAATGAGGCCGGTGTTCTGGGAATATTGCCGGGAATAATCGGAACTATACAAGCAGCAGAAACCATAAAGATCATAACCGGGATTGGCGCTCCGCTTTGCAATAAAATAATTTCTTATAATGTTCTGAGCAATCTGTTTTACGAATTTGAAGTTTCACCCTCAGAAAATAAAGATACCATTGCCCCTGCCACAAAAGAAGAATTTACAAATTTTAATTACGAATGGTTTTGCGGTTATGAAGGTTCTTCATATGAAATTTCAAGTGAAGAACTTGATGCAATGAGAAAGAAGGAAGATCTTTTCATTATTGATGTGCGGGAACCGGATGAACTACCGGCAATACACGAATTTTCTTATTCGACAATTCCGTTAAGCCGTTTCAGGGAATCAGCTTCTTCGATCCCCACCGGAAATAAGATCATTTTTTTCTGTAAGTCAGGAAGGAGAAGCCTTACCGCAGTGAACATACTTTTAGAAAAATATCCTCAATGTGAGGCATACAGCTTGAAAGGAGGAGTTGATGCCTGGGGAGAATATATAAAGACCTTAAAAAAAGGAGAAACATCAATCTCAGTTTAATGAAATCCGAAAAAAAACATAAGGTATTTGTCGAGGGCCCTGTCAGTCCTTCTTTCATTGCTGAATCCATTGAGAAACACAATAAGAAGTTCAGTATCGGTGCACACAGCATCTTTTTGGGGCAGGTTCGTAATGATAAACACGGAGAACAGGAAGTTGCGGCAATCGAATACACATCCTATCGGGAAATGGCAGAAGAAAAATTTCATGAGATCAGGGAAGATGCATTCAAAAAATTTCCTTTGATCTGCATGCACATCTATCACAGCCTCGGTGTAGTGAAAGCCGGCGAGATCAGTTTAATGGTTTTCACATCTTCCGTTCACCGCAAAGATGCCATGGATGCCTGTGAGGAAATAGTAGAACGTATAAAAAAAGAAGTGCCCGTATGGGGAAAAGAGATATTTTCCAATGAAAATACAAGATGGAAAATCAATAACTGACAAACTATGATAGATATAACCAATAAAATTAAAACTCACCGCAGCGCCATTGCTCAGGCCGTTGTCAGTGTAAGTTCCGATGAAACGATAAGCGCAGTAAAAAATAAAACCGTGCCCAAGGGCGATGTATTTGAAGCCAGTCGTGTGGCAGGTCTGTTTGGGATAAAAAAGACCTGTGACTTGATCCCGGACTGCCATCCGCTCCCGATCGAATTTGCAAGCATAAAACACAGGATCGAAGGTCTGGATATCATTATTGAGGCAGAAGTGCATACTATCTACCGTACCGGAGTGGAAGTGGAAGCCATGCACGGCGCTTCAGTGACCGCTCTCACTATCTATGATATGCTGAAACCAATTGATAAAGGAATTGAAATTAAAAATATTAAACTGGTAAAGAAAAAAGGCGGTAAATCACAATATGGAGATCACATGGAAAGAAGCTTCTCTGCAGGTGTGATTGTTTGCTCCGACAGTGTTTCTGCAGGGAAAAAGCAGGATTCTGCCGGCAAAGCGATCATCAGCAAGCTTGAAAAATTCAATATAGCAATAAAGGATTACAGCATCATCCCTGATGAAATAAAAGTAATACAGGACAAAGTGATAGCTCTCTGTGATACCAACGTGGATTTGATCATATTGACCGGTGGTACCGGTTTGTCTGCAAGAGATGTGACACCCGAAGCTATTCGCCCGATGCTTGAACGGGAAATACCGGGCATCAGTGAAGCTGCAAGAAATTACGGGCAGGAGCAAACGCCTTATTCCATGCTTTCACGAAGTGTAGCAGGATTAAAAGGCAATACGCTTATACTTGCTTTACCCGGTTCAACACGTGGTGCATCCGAAAGCATGGACGCCCTGTTTCCTTATGTGTTACATCTGTTTAAAATATTGGGGCACAATAATTCCAAAAATTCATGGGCAGATCATGCATCACAATAAATTCTGAAGAAAAATTTTCAACTGATGTAAATGATACCCCACCTTACATTTATTGGTACATCTCTTCCCTTAATGCTTTCACTCTTTCATCGGTAAGGTATTCATCAAATTCCATAAGACGGTCAATTGTACCATTAGGTGTAAGTTCAACGATGCGGTTGGCAACGGTTTGCATAAATGTATGGTCATGGCTTGAAAGCAGAACGATTCCTTTGAAAGCAATGCATTGTTCGTTGAAACTTTGAATACTTTCCAGGTCAAGATGGTTGGTGGGCTGATCCAATAAGATCACATTCGGGCTTTGCAGCATCATGCGGCTGATCATGCATCTCACTTTTTCACCACCGCTTAAGACATTTGCCCTCTTCATCACATCATCGCCGCTGAATAGCATCTTACCCAGGAAACCGCGGAGGAAAGGTTCATCCGCATCCGCCACATGCGATGGAACATATTGGCGAAGCCAGTCCATCAGGCTCAGATCTCCGTTGAAATATTGGGCATTCTCCTGCGGCAGGTAAGCATGTGTAACGGTGGATCCCCATTCATACGATCCGCTGTCTGCCAGGGTTTCTGCAGTGATGATATTAAAAAAGGCAGTTACCGCAAGAGGATCACGGCTCAATAATGCGATCTTATCTCCTTTGTTTACCGTAAAGGTGGCATTGCCAAAAAGCTTTCTTCCCTCAACAGATTTATTCAATTTTTCTACATTCAGTATCTGGTTACCCACTTCACGCAAAGGCTGAAAAATAATTCCGGGATATTTTCTGTAGCTGGGTTCTATTTCTTCGATACTTAGTTTCTCCAATGCCTTTTTACGGGAAGTGGCCTGCCTGCTCTTTGAAGCATTGGCGCTGAAGCGTGCAATGAAGTCGAGCAATGCCTGACGCTTCTCTTCCACTTTTTTATTTTTGTCATTTATTTGACGGGCCATCAGTTGCGAACTTTCATACCAGAAAGTATAGTTGCCGGTAAATATTTTAATTTTCTGGCGGTCCACATCTGCCACATGAGTGCAAACGGAATCCAGGAAGTGACGGTCATGGCTGACGATCAAAACAATATTTTCATAATCGGCGAGAAAATTTTCCAGCCAGCTGATGGTTTCGATATCCAGGCCATTGGTAGGTTCATCCAGCAAAAGAATATCAGGATTCCCGAAAAGCGCCTGTGCCAGAAGCACCCTTACTTTTAAATTGGAAGGAATATCTTTCATCATAGAATTATGATATTCTTCCTTCACGCCTAATTCACTTAACAATGTGGCAGCATCGCTATCGGCAGTATAACCTCCCATCTCACCAAACTCACCTTCCAACTCTGCCGCTTTCATTCCATGTTCTTCGGTAAAATCGGCCAGTGCATAAATATGTTCCCGCTCTTTCATGACAGCCCATAATTTACTATGACCCATCATTACCGTGTTCAATACCGTCTGTTCATCAAACTCAAACTGGTTTTGCTTTAATACAGCAAGCCTTTCACCGGGAGAGATAGTCACTGTTCCTTTGTTCGGTTCAATCTCACCGCTTAAAATTTTCAGGAAAGTGCTTTTACCGGCACCATTTGCACCGATAACGCCATAGCAATTCCCTTTGGTGAAATTGAGATTCACCTCTTCAAACAAAACCCTTTTTCCGTAAGCCAGTTTTAAATCCTTAACACTGATCATTTATCATTATTTTTTTCGGGCTGCAAAGATACGGCAGCTAAATCTTTTTTCAGAATGAGAAGTAATGAATATTGGCAAGCCCTCGCCTTCGTGACTACACTAATGCAATGGGTGTTTTCGGAAAAAAATATGCGAACCTCCCGGTTCGCATATCGCAATTTCAAACAGAATTCTTTATTTCAACCGCTACATTCCAAACATTCCTCCGCCAGCCTGGTTTCTCGGATCTGTTTTTGAATGCATTTCATATTCTTTTGGCGGCTGAGCATCCAATAGATTCTTTACAAAATAATCCCAGCGGCGGCGCATCATGTAAGGAGAATACTGTCCGTATCCATGAGCCGAATTCGGGAAAATAATTAGATCATAATCTTTATTTGCTTTTTCCAATGCTTCCACCACTAATAAGGTGTTATAAGGAGGTACGTTGTTGTCCATCAAGCCGTGCGCCAGCAAAAGTTTTCCTTTCAGATTCTTTGCATAGGTTTGATTGGCCTGAGCGGTATAATTATCAGTTCCATCAGTATTCTTTGTTAGCAACCCAATATAACGCTCACCCCAATCATCTTCATAATTACGATTGTCATGATTTCCTGATTCAGAAATTCCCACTTTGAAAAAATCAGGATAGCGGAACATGGCTGCAGCAGTAGCAAAGCCTCCGCCCGAGTGACCCCAGATTCCAACCCTGCTGGTATCAATATAAGAATATCTTGCAGCCAATTGTCGAATTCCGGTAATCTGATCCGGCAATGTGTTTGTACTCATGTCAGGATAATACATGTCATGAAAACTTTTTGAACGGCCGGGATTGCCGGTACCTTCAATGGCCACCACAACAAATCCTAATTCTGCCAATGCCTGGTTGTCTCCTCTTGACGCACTGAATCCCCAGTTTCCTCCTATACTTCCGCCCTGCGGGCCTGGGTAGATATAATCAATGACCGGATATTTTTTATTCGGGTTCAGTTGTGTGGGAAGGAACATCAATCCATAGATATCTGTTTTACCATCATGAGCTTTCACAGTGATGGGAACAGGTGGCTTCCATCCTGCAGCTGCCAAACGTGAGACATCGGTCTTTTCGAGATCCATAATTTTCTTTCCGGTCATATCACGGACAGCGAACGTATTCGGCACATCCGGTTTTGAATAATTATCAATGAAATAATTTTCCGAAGGAGAAAAAGTCACATTGTGCGTACCTGAATCCGGGGTAAGTACTTTGAAATTCTTTCCATCAAAATCAATTCTGCAAAAAGAAGAAAAGTACGGGTTTTCAGGCTGTAATCCTTTTGCCATAAAATAGATCACACGTTTTTTTTCATCCACTTTCAGCACCCGTGTCACCAGCCAGTCGCCTTTGGTGATCTGGTTTTTTAACTGACCGGTCTTTGAATCATATAAATAAAGATGCCCCCAATTGTTTCTTTCGGAATACCAGATGATCTCATTTGTTTTTGATAAATACCGCCAGTTGATAGCTCCATCTCCCGACTCAAATTGTGTAGGAACCACTTCTTCAAACACCTCCCTCACTGCACCGGTAGCCGCATTGGCAATACGGAATTTTTCCTGTTTGTGATCTCTTGACGTGGAAACAAAGGCAAGTTCTGACAGATCATCACTCCAGTTCACATCATTCAATGTGCCTCCCATGGTAATATCATCACCAAGTGTGGACCGGTGCGGATCCATCGGGATGTCGAGAAAGACCACTTTGGGCTGATCTACAAAGATGATACAGCGCTGAAGCATCGGAATGTCTTTATCCCCCGGCAAAGGATATTTCCATTCGCTTAATTTGGGATGCCCGACATTGGTAGTAGCCAGGTACATATCACCCACTTTGCGCTGATCCTGCTTGAAGGTTGCGATCATTTTGGAATCAGGCGACCAGGTTAAAACAGGACGATCGCTGCTTTTCCATCCGGCATTATCTGTGGCATATCCAAAATCCTTTACTCCGTCGGTGGTCAATTGTGTTTCCTGTTTTGTTTTTGTATCACGTATCCACAAATTATAATCTTTGATGAAAGCCGTCTTGCTTCCATCCGGTGATGTGGAACTACTGCCAAACCCAAATCCGCCGCCTCTCATTCCAAACCCACCTGTCTGCCCCTGATCGCTCCCGGTACCTGCTTTCGAGACTTTATAAGTTTTCAGATCACAATTCCACTCCTGCCCATCCGCACGGAAATTTATTGATTTACCATCAGCAGAATAATTGAAAGAAACAAAAGGCAGCATCCATGCTGTATATTCTTTTCCAGATGCAGATGAAAGAGAGGTAGCTAATTTCTGCTGATCGAATGCAGGAACACGGCCACCCTTTGCCGGATCTGCCAATATAAACTCACTGCCTTGTGCAGTCAGCACACGATACCAGAATTTATCTCCGACCATCCAGTGAGGTTGCACACTTCCCTTGTCAATCAGAGGTTGTGTATTGTATGATAAAAAACTTTCTGCACGTTCATAATCTTTCGTTGTAAGTACATTTTGCTGAGCATAAAGTATCACAGCCAACAGGCAGTTTGCAACCGTCCAAAGAATTCTTTTCATAATAATTGATGATGTAATGATTATTGTAATACAGTTTTAAAAACAGTTGCTGCAAATTAAGCTCTTTTCTGTAAACCTGATTTCAGGAACATCAGCAGAGGCAACCACCCATCATTTATAAATGTCCGTTCGCTTATTTGCTTTTAAGAAGATCCCATTACTCATTATCTGTACCTTTGCGGATCAGGAATAAAACGAAAACTAATTCCGCCTATATATAATAACGGAGATATTATTGAATTTAATTATCCCGGACAGTATGGCAAACAATTTATCACAAAAGAATATTCCGATTTCAATTGCATTAGATCCTACCCTGGAAGCGGAAGATATTAAGCCCGCATCAGTATCCAACAAAAACCGGCTACTGCTCATTGCTGCCCTGTCGGTAATGATAGCGGCTGCAGCCAGTGCTATCGCAAAAGGATTAATTTACCTGATCAATTTCATCACTCATATTTCTTTTTATGGAAATTTCACTATTACTGCCATAAGCCCCGCCGATAATCACCTGGGTATTTGGGTGATTTTTATACCGGCTATCGGAGGTGTCATTGTAGGTTTGATGGCGTTATATGGTTCTAAAGCAATCCGGGGTCATGGAATTCCCGAAGCTATGGAACAAATACTCACCAATCAAAGCAAAATCAAACCAACGATTACGTATTTAAAGCCTATTTCCTCAGCTATTTCCATCGGAACAGGCGGGCCATTCGGTGCAGAAGGCCCAATCATTGCAACAGGTGGGGCTTTAGGTTCCACGATTGGTCAATTATTAAAAATCACTCCGCAGGAAAGAAAAATATTATTGACTGCCGGCGCTGCCGCAGGCATGGCAGCCATTTTTGGAAGCCCTTTCGCCGCTATCTTTTTAGCCATTGAATTATTGCTTTTCGAATTTTCTCCCCGTTCCATCATCCCGGTAAGTTTGGCATGCATCACCGGGGCTGCAGGCCACTATCTATTTTTTGGACAGGAACCCGTTTTTGGTTCAGGCCAGGTGATTGACACAGCTTCCAATTTAGCCCTCGCAGGCTATAGCATCATTGGAATTGTAATTGGATTAATTTCTGTGTTTGTCACTAAAATTGTTTATTTCATAGAAGACAGTTTTGAAAAAATTTCAATTCACTGGATGTGGTGGCCTGCTATCGGTGGTTTAGCTGTTGGTATCATCGGGTATTTTGCCCCACATACTCTGGGAGTCGGATATGAAAATATCACCAATGTTCTTACCGGAAATTTGCCCATGCAGGTTGTAGTATCATTATGTATTTTCAAATTTCTTTCCTGGGCTATTGCATTAGGCAGCGGAACATCAGGTGGTACTTTAGCTCCCTTATTGACCATTGGCGGAGCAGTGGGCGCTTTGTTAGGACAATTAGCAATTGATCTTTTTCCTTCTGTCGGGATCACCGTTCCCCTTGCAGCATTAGTAGGTATGTCTGCCATGTTTGCCGGCGCATCAAGAGCATTTATCACCTCTATTATTTTTGCGTTGGAAACAACCGGGCAAACCAAGGCATTGGTTCCTTTACTGGCAACCTGCAGTGCATCTTATATCATTTCATTTTTCCTGATGGAAAACACTATTATGACTGAAAAAATTTCAAGAAAAGGAGTGAAAGCACCCACTTCTTATGAACCTGACATCCTGGAAAAGATTACCGTAGATCAGGTCATGGAAAGAAGCAGTCTTGTATTCAGCCCGGATAATACTATAGAGAATGTCATTAACTGGCTGGATAAAGAACCCGGTTACAAGGAAAATTATTTTATCCTCTCTACAACAGACGGCGAATACAAAGGAATTCTGAGCGCTTCCAATCTGTTCAGCAAACATCATGATCCGAATACTCACATTGAATCACTGGTCCGCAGAAAAAATGCTTCTGTCCATGAAGATGACAGTCTCAGAAAAGCAGTGGAACTGATGGCAAAAGAAAATGTGGATGTATTGCCCGTTTTGAGCAAACAGGATAATTCGATATCGGGTACACTCTCCTATAAAAATATTCTGACCAGCTACAAACACAGTATGAACGAACACCAAAAAGATAATGCCGTGATATCGTTAAAAAGAAGAAGTCTGAAAATATTAATCCGTGGTCAGCAGATCATCCGGAATTTCAAGTCCAAAATGGAGGATTAGTTCAATAGAATAAAATGAATCAGGGTTTCTTAAAAAGAGACGGAATACTTATAAAGCTGCTACCGGCAACTGTACATGAAATGTGGTACCTTTCCCCTGTTCGGTTTCAAACCAGATTTTTCCTTTAGCCTGCTCCACAATCCCTTTGCACATAGCCAATCCCAAACCTGTGCCGGACGATTTGGTAGTGAAATTAGGAGTAAAGATCTTGGATTGCATTTCTTCGGGAATGCCTTCGCCGTTATCTTTCACATTTACCTGTATCAGTCCGTCATTTTGTTCTTCCTTTACTTCAATGCTGCATTTTCCCGTTCCGTTACATGCTTCCAATGCGTTGGCAAAAAGATTGGTGAACAACCGGTTCATTTGCGTTTTATCAGCCATCAGGAGAACTTGATTCTGCACAGGTTCCCAACTGATGGACACATTGGGATTGATACGGTAGAGATCTTTCAATGAACTGATCACATCATGCAGATCAAATAATTCTACATGTGCATTCCCGATATTGGCAAACTGTGAAAAATCTGCCGCAATCTTGGACAGGTGATCTATCTGCTCCACCAGTGTCCTGGCAACATTTGAAGAAAGCTCTTTTACATTAGGTTGATTATTGTCTATTGCTTTCTGCAAATACTGAATGCTCAGTTTCATCGGTGTCAGCGGGTTCTTGATTTCATGTGCCACCTGCCTGGCCATTTCTCTCCAGGCTCCTTCCCTTTCGCTCTTGGCAAGAGCAGCTGCGCTTTCTCCTAACTTGTCCACCATTTTGTTGTATTCTTTGACCAGTTCGCCTATCTCATCATCACGGTTCCAGGCGATCTCTTCATTTTTACTTCCCAGGTTCACTTCCCGCATCTTTTCACTGATCAGCGAGAAAGAACGGGTAATGCGGTTGGTGATGAACAAAGCAATCACACCGGCAATAAGAAAAATGAATGCATTCAGATTGATGATTGCCACCAGGAAATTTGACACTTCCTGGTTCAACTCTCTTTGAGAAGCGAAATAAGGGATGTTGAGATAACCATATACATTACCATCATCATCACGTACGGGAGCATATATGCTGATATAGGAAAGATCAGCGATCTTCTCATTCTGTACACGCTGCACCTGCCTCAGCCTGCTCAGGTAATAATAAGCAACAGGGTTCATTTTTGTACTCAGCACTCCTTTTCGATACACGTTTGCCTCGGAAGAAACTTTCAGGTTGCCATCAATATCGTAAACATTCACATCCATGTCGTGAATGTCAGAAACCTCATCTACCAGTTTTTGAAGATCGTAGTTGCTCACCGAGTCATAGATCATCACCATATCATCGAAGGTGCTGTGATCCGATTGCTTTTTCTGAATCTCATTTACCATGATTCTCATAGTACGGCTCAGCTTGTCGGCATTATTGGTATTATATCTGCTTTTGAAAAAAGAAAGAGTTACAATACCAATCACCAGGAAAGAAAAAACGCTGATAAAAATGATGGTGCCGTGCACCTGCATCCTTATGTTCAACTGGAATATCTTTTTGAATCCCTCATGGTAATAAATATTTTTCAGCAATACTGAGATCAGTTGCACCAAAGCCACCAGAAAGAGAAAAGAGCAAAAGATATAGGAGAACAATGTGATCGCCTCAATGGCTGCATCACTTTTCCTGGCCATTACCACTACTTTATCATTGCTGGCACGATACCAAAGCTCATCATAATCCCCATTGACCCTCCTTTCATATTCCTGTTTGGGCAATTCCTGGTCGGTAATAGTGGTAGGGAAAGGATATTTATTGGATGGCGATACTAATCTTTTTTTATTGTAAATAGCATAAGAATAGATCGGGGAATTTTCAGCCTCTCCCTGTTTCAACTGTTTAAAGAGTTCAGGGAACAAAGCTTCGCTGCTGTATTTCTTGGGATTGGAAATGATGAACAGCGATCCTCTCAGTCTGCCCTCATCATCAAACACTTCCCTCGCCGTAATATAGGTAAACTGGTCAAAGGAAGTTTCGTAATAATAAATACCGTGGATATTGGTTTGTTTCGACTGTCCCAGTATTGTTTTCAATGCTTCATAACTTGTCTGATCATCATTGTTGATCCCTTTTCCGGAACTGTCGTAAACATATAGTTTGGTATCATACTTATTCAGGTAGCCGCGGTAGTTTTCGGTTATGATGCTATCCCTGAATTTTTTTCCTTCATCTTCATCATAGAATCTGCTGAAGTTATCGGTCAAAAAACCTTTGTCAAGATATTGCAAGGCAATACTGAGCAATCTTTCGCTGGAAGGATCCGTTTGATCCACCAGCTTTTCCGCGTAAGCTTTTCTTTTTTCCCACTCCACTTTTTTATTTTCCGTCAGCAGAATGATGGAAATGGAAGCGGAAAAAATAAATATCCAGAAAAGTATTCCGGCAATATTGATGCGGATCTTACCGATAAGAAGGCCTTGCCTGTTCACCAGCCAGGTATAGGCAAGTAGCCATAATAAAACAGGAAGATAAAATAATACTTTAGGATCGCCGGAGCGAAAGGTAAGATAAGCAAGCCCTGCAATTCCTATTGTGAAGTAAACAATCATGGTTCTCCCGGCAAACAAGGGAAAGATCAGCCGGAATAAAAGTTGCGTGAAATAATAATAAGCAAAGGAAAGACAGGCGAGCACCACAAACCCCACGATACTGTATGCATTGAGGCTGAAAAAATCCGTAACATCAAAGGAAATCTTTGAATCAGACACCATGCTCCGGATCACAGTGGCCAGAAGAAAAGTGGATAGTATAAGCAGGCACAATGAAATGAATCCGGTAATCCATCGGAGTTTTAAAGGCAAACGTAAAGCAAGATCCTGCTCATGCTGCAATTTGGACCATGCGAACAGAATGATCCAGCAAAAGAAAACAGCATTGATCAGCAGATCGCCCAGCGACCGTTGCACTATGTTCGAACCGTATATGGAAGGATCGAATAATTCAAATTGCCGTAAGTTGAGAATAGAAGGAAAAAAATAAATAAGAACCCGTAATGAAAACAACAGGATGGCCAGAAGCGCTATCCCTTTCAATGCATTCTTCTTTCGGGCAACAGTTTCCGCACGCAAATGAAAAAAGATCAGTAAAAAGAACAATGCACTGAACCGGAGTATGATGGTCCAGATATCATTAAAAGGAACGGTACCGGTAGATTTCAAAGCTCTTTGAAGATAAAAGATAGTCTTACCGGAAACGGAATTTACAGGAAAAGAGGTTTCGGTATTACTGATCATCACCCGGTTTGACGCAGTACGGCTGTAAGCAAACCGCTGTGGGAGATAATCCGTTTCAATAAAGAAATCAGATTCTACCGGGATCATGCCATAAACAAAGATCCGGTTGCCGATACCCGGCAGATTCATGATACTCTTTATGGTAAGGTAATAACCATTGTCAAGACGTTGGGGGTATTCCCCGCTATCCAACTGATATGTTTCTGGTGACGGAAGGATAACCTGAGTGTTCCAAAAACGAACCTTTGCCTCTCCGAAAATATTCTCTGAGACCAGGAATATTCCGTATTTCTTTGCAACAACCTTATCAAACTCCTCAATTGATTCCCGGTTATCATATAATTTCCTGATCAGTGAAGTATCCTGTAAAAATTCAGAAAAATCTTTTTCCTGCTGATGCAGATAATTCTCGAGCAAGCGCACTTCCCTGCTTACGGAAGTGTTTTCCGAATAGATCTTGTTGAATCCTATTGAAAAAATGAACAATACGGCTGCCAGCACCAGCAAACCGTAATGCGCTAAGAAATTATATAAGGCATTTTTTTTCAAACCGATCCTCTTTGCTTAACTGAATTCCAGATGGCATCCATTTCTTCCAGGGTCATCTTGTTCAGATCCCTCCCTTGCTGAAGCGCCCATTGCTCCATTTGTGTGAATCTCTGTATAAATTTTTTATTGGTGAATTCAAGTGCCCGGTCTGCATCGATCTGCAAAAATCGTGCATAATTGACCAGCGAAAAAAATACATCGCCCAGCTCTTCTTCCGCCTCAGCCGGAGTACCGGAAGACACGGCTTCCTTCAGTTCTTTCATCTCTTCTTCCACTTTCTCCCAGACCTGGTCTTTATTTTCCCATTCAAATCCCACCTGTTTTGCTTTTTCCTGCAGGCGCATAGCTTTCACCAGCGAAGGCAGCGAGACCGGCACCCCTTCCAATACCGATTTCTTTCCCTCCTTCAGTTTCAGGTTCTCCCAGTTTTTCTTGACATCCTCTGCATCATTCACCTTCACATCGCCATATATATGAGGGTGGCGGGCAATAAGCTTATCACAAATACCATTGATGACCTCTTCAAGTGTGAATTGGCTCTGCTCCCTGCCGATCTTTGCATAAAACACGATATGTAACAACAGGTCGCCCAATTCTTCGCGGATGCCTTTCCAGTTCTCATCGAGGATGGAATCAGCAAGTTCATAGGTTTCTTCAATGGTCATTTGACGAAGAGAGCTGATGGTTTGCTTCTTATCCCAGGGGCATTTCTCCCTCAGATCATCCATAATGAATACTAAACGGAGGAATGCAGCGCTTAATTCATTTTTCATACTGAAGTTTTATATAGTGACCGCTGAAAAGATTAAAAACAGAACAAACAAAACCGATAGCATTATTACAGATACAAAACCGATGATCAGGAATTTTACAAAGGTCTTAAATCTTCGCTGTCCATAAAAATTACGCATCGCTTTGTACAAGTAAAAAAGCGAACCTATAAAAATCAGGAATTCGAACCAGCTAAACAATCTCCATCCGAGGGCAGCCTCGAGCTTATCAACGGTAAAGAATGCGATCATTACCAGGAAACTGAAGATGTAAAAATGAATAGTGAAGATGCCGTGATCTATAAAATAAAATTGCTTACGCCTTATGTAAAGCAGTTTCAGTAATAATGCAAACAGGGGCAATGATATAAAAAACATGTAAGGCAGCCGGTGCAGTACACTTTCCTTGATTTCTTTAACAGTCTCATCTCTGTTATTTCTAAATTTCGCATTCATTTCAATCAGTTTCCTATTCACTTTCTTCATGAACCAGCCATCTCTCTGAGTAGCCGGTAAAGACTTCTGGACAGAATCATATTCATGCAGCGACGTATAGTCTCTATTGTCAAAGCTGATGCTAAACCCTTCCGATTCCAAATTAAGAAGATCTTTAACAGTCACCAGGCAGGCAGTGTCTTTTGCGCAGAGC
This sequence comes from Chitinophagales bacterium, assembly GCA_026936105.1. Taxonomy (GTDB): domain Bacteria; phylum Bacteroidota; class Bacteroidia; order Chitinophagales; family Chitinophagaceae; genus UTBCD1. The sequence goes on along the minus strand of JAIXKI010000003.1, from coordinate 26,984 downwards.
AATTTATTTTTCAGATCTGTGTTTGAGCTGTCTGCACTCAGTTTCTTTTCCAGTAATTCGATGTATTCTTTCCTGTCCTCCATGGGCAATGGCGTGTTCAGCGCTGCAGCCGGATCGTGTTTTGAGCGGAAAAAGCTAAAAAAAAGAAGAAAGAAAAAAGCAGAAGTGAAAACATACATTCTTACAGGATGCAGATAACTTGCCCTTCTGCCTTTTAAATATTCTTTTGACAAAAACCCCGGGCGGACTATCAGGTATTTTACCGTTTTAAAAAACTTACTGTCGAAGTGAGTGATGTCGGCAAAAAAATGGAGCACCATGTTCCAGAAGGTTTCTTTGGGCTCAATATTTTCCTGCCCGCATACATGACAATAGCGGCCATAGACTGTTGCGCCGCAGTTCAGGCATTTTTTTTCCTTCCTTTCATGGCCATGTGCCACTATAAATTTTTATTAAAAATAAGCAGAAAAATACAAGCGTGTTTCCTTTTACGTTACTGAACAATTCAACTACTTTTGAACCCGAAATGTAACCCGCCAATGAAAGATCTGTTCCTGCTCTTACTTGCTTTCTCATCCCTGCCTTCTTTTGCACAATATTATTACAAAGATCTCGTCAGTTCTGAAGAGACAGACCGGTCAATGAAGAGTTATCTTTTAAATAAGGTAAGTACCATTACCGCAGCAGGATATGACCCAAAAGGTGTCATTACAAGCGATTTTGATGAGAAAAAAGAAATACTTCAAAACGGAACGGTCTTAATGACCACCACCCGGCAGGGAACAGATATAACCGTAAATATTTTAAAATTTGATGAGCAGGGAAAATTGCTGAGTATAACAGATTCGAGTGGTGGGCTGAAAAGTATCACCACTTACACTTATGATGCCGACGGGAAGATCAGTTCGATAAGGAACAACACAAAAGACACGGGTGATGAGATCAACTCGAATGAGGTCCATTACTGGTATTATAGTGCAGCAGGTAGGCCTGAAAGAATGATCCAGGTGATTGACGGGAAGGATAGCGCCGAATACAAATTCCACACCGATGAAAAAGGGAATGTGGAGGATGAACAATCTTTCCGGAACGGGAATGCGGGAGAAAAGATCTATTATTACTACGATGATAAAAACAGACTGACCGATATTGTCCGCTATAATGAAAGACTGAAAAAACTTTTACCTGACCTTATGTTCGAATATGATGAAAGCGATCATGTAATTCAGAAACTCACTACCTTATCCAACCAGAATCTTGGATACCTGATCTGGAGATATGCTTATAATGACAAAGGCCTGAAGACGAAAGAAGCCCTATACAATAAAGACAAGATGATGACGGGAAAGATCGAATACACTTACATTTTTTCAGGGCAATGAGGGAAAACAAAAAACCGTCCTTTAGAAAAAAGGAACGGCTTTTTAAAAAGTGCCCCAGACGGGAGTTGAACCCGTACAGGCCTTACGGCCCACAGGATTTTAAGTCCTGCGTGTCTACCAATTCCACCACCGGGGCAGGAACAGCTAAAACTAAAAAATCCACCAGTAGCTTACTGATGGATGTGGAGCGGAAGACGAGGCTCGAACCCGCGACCTCAACCTTGGCAAGGTTGCGCTCTACCAACTGAGCTACTTCCGCATATAAGTAAGTATAAAGATCTGACGGGCAGCAAAATTAATAATTGAGCCCATGTGAAAAAAATTTTGCCCTTACTATTTTATTTATATACCGGTGTGTAGAGAGTGCTTTCCTGTATGGTCACATCAGGCTTATGGAACCTCTTGGTATAAAGCATATAGCATCCGCCTAATAATAATGCACAGAAGCAAAATACCTGAAGATAAAACAGGAATGCGGAGGATGACACCCAACTGTGAGTGAAGTCGCTACCCTGTACTTTTCGAAGATCCTGCTGATATTCCTCTTGTGTGGTCATAGCTGTTAGTTGTGTTACAAAAATAAGGATTCGCAAAAATAATCAATCTAATTTAGTTACAATTTCTGAGAAATATTTTTTCTTTTTCACAAAATGCAGCCAGGCTATGTTCCTGTCAAGATATCCTGAAACTTTATTATGTCTCACCGCCGGCAACACACTCTTTTTGCGAAAAAATAAAAGCCATTTATAAAAAGCAAGATGCGCTCTGAGAATGGCAACAAAATAACCTCCATCTCCCGATAACAATCCTTTCATTGCCGAGATGCTATCCAGGATTCCCCTTACAAAAAGTACACGAACCTTCGATGCAAAAGGCAAATTCTTGGACAACATGATCCGGTTATTTCTGAAGTTCAGATAGGTCTTGCGTGAATTGGTTCGGGGCAATGTGCCTCCGCCAACATGATAAACCACTGATGAAGGACAGGAATAGATTTTATATCCTGCCAGTTGTATCCTCCAGCACAGGTCTATCTCTTCCTGGTGTGCAAAAAAATACTCATCAAATCCTTTCATCTCATGAAAGATCCCGGACCGGATGAAAAGTGCAGCGCCGCTTGCCCAAAAAATCGGCTCCGACCGGTCATACTGGCCACGATCTTCTTCTATCACATCGAAAATTCTGCCTTTGGCAAATGGATATCCGTATTTATCCAGCCATCCGCCCGCAGCTCCCGCATACTCAAATTTAGTCCGGTCATTATATGAAAGGATTTTCGGTTGACATGCTGCAATGGAAAGATCCGACTCTAAAAGCTGCATCATGGGCTCAAGCCATCCCTTGGGAACTTCCACATCTGAATTCAGGATCATATAATAATCCGAGTTTACCTCAGCCAAAGCTTTGTTATATCCTCCGGCAAATCCATAGTTTTTATCAAGTTGTATAACCCGCACCGATGGAAATTTTTGCCGGAGAAGAGAAACTGAATCATCGGTAGATGCATTGTCGGCCACTATGATCTCAAGATAAGGATAGGCAGATGCCAGGACAGAAGGAAGAAATTTTTCCAGATAATTTTTCCCGTTCCAGTTCAATATGACAACAGACACTTTGGGTGACAGCGGCAAGTGATAAAATATTTATTCAAAAATAAGGCAAGCCGGTTTATCCTTGTTAAATTCGAAACATGTTTCAGCAATTATTTACATGGAGAACAGGATTGGCTTTCGTAGCAATATGCATTGTAACAGGGACCATTTTCTATTCCGCTTATCTCGCAAGAAAGATAGAAAAGGAAGAAAAGAAAAAAGTGACGGAATGGGTATTGGCCAGCAATGTACTGCTGGATCCCAAAGATTCTTCCAATACCGACCTTGCTTTTGCCATCACTCAAAATAATACAGATATCCCCATCATTGTCACCAATGAAAAAGACAGCATTCTGGAATACATCAATCTCGATTCTTCCAAAGTGGAGCGTGAAGGCTATTTGAAAAAAAAATTAGCCAAGCTGAAATCATTGAATGAACCGATAGTATGGAAAGATCCCTTTCATCCTGATAAGTTCAACAGGTATTATTACGGCCACACTGAATTGCTGAATGAAATAAGATACTTCCCTTTTGTTCAGCTTCTGATCGTTGGGTTGTTCGTCATTGTCACCCTTCTTGCACTGAGAAGCAGTTACCGCTCCGCACAAAACCAGGTCTGGGCAGGAATGGCAAAGGAAACCGCTCACCAGATGGGCACACCCGTGTCATCTCTTGAAGGATGGTTGGAAATGATGAAAGAAAAACCGGGGAATGAAGATATGGTGGCGGAACTCGGAAAAGATGTGAGCCGTCTCAGGCTGGTATCCGACCGCTTTGGAAAGATCGGAAGCACTCCGCAACTGGAATCCATTGACCTGGTGCCACAGATCAGCAATATGGTGGATTATATCCGCAAAAGGGCTTCGGATAAAGTGAGTATTTCGGTGGACACACACGGGTTGCAGAATGTAAAGGCACTGATCTCAGCTCCGCTTTTTGATTGGGTGATCGAGAACCTGTTGAAAAACGCACTCGACGCCATGGAAGGAAAAGGAAATATCAACATTGACATTCAGAGCGGGTTCAACACCGTTACCGTTGACGTGGCCGACAGCGGCAAGGGGATACCCAGGCAATATATTTCCAAAGTTTTCAAACCCGGCTTCACCACTAAAAAAAGAGGTTGGGGATTGGGTCTTACCTTATCAAAAAGGATCATAAATCAATATCACAAAGGCGAGATTTTTGTAAAAAATTCGGAGCCGGGAAAAGGAACCACTTTCAGAATTGTGTTAAAGAAATAAAAGCTCTTAAATTTGCACTCCTCATTTGCCCGGGTGGCGAAACTGGTAGACGCACTACTTTGAGGTGGTAGCGCCGGAAACGGCGTGCTGGTTCGAATCCAGTCTCGGGCACAAGAGAGGCTGTCTTAAAAATCGGTTTTGCAAACGGACTGAAGCTTTTTGTGTAACTAAAAAATTTAAAGGAATGCTTCGTCCGCAAATCTTCCGCAAAGAATTTTGAGTCAGCCTCTTTTTATTTTACATACATCATTTGCAAAAGAGTATTTGTAGTTTTGAAACAAACATTTTATCCATGCCTTCTACTATAGTTTGCCCGCATTGCCATCAGGAATTTGAACCTAATGAATCCATCCGTGAAGAGATCCGCAAAGAAGTAAATCAAAAAGCGGAAGAATGGAAAAAGAAAAAAGAAAAAGAGCTGGAGGAAAATCTCCGTAAAAATATCAGCTCTGATTTTGAGAGTAAACTCAGGCTGCTGGAACAAATCAATAAAGACAATGAAGAAAAATTAAAAGCCTCCAGGCAGAAGGAATTGGAATTTTTACAAAAAGAACAGGCATTAAATACAAAAGAAGCAGAACTGGACATAAATATCCAGAAAAAACTGAATGAAGAAAGAGAAAAGCTTTCATCCGAGATCAGAAAGATCGAAGAACAAAAAACCTCTCTGAAGGAAAATGAATACCAGTTGAAATTAAAAGAACTGGAAAAGCAACTGGAAGATCAGAAAAAGCTTGCAGAAGAAATGAAGCGCAAAGCCGATCAGGGATCCATGCAATTGCAAGGGGAAGTGCAGGAACTGGCGTTGGAAGAAATGCTGCGCAATGCCTTCCCGTTTGACCTGATCGAAGAAGTGGGCAAAGGCGTCCGGGGAGCAGATTGCATCCAGACTGTCCGGAATAATTTTGGACAAGTATGCGGCAAGATTATTTATGAGAGTAAAAGAACAAAAGATTTTTCGCCAGACTGGATCGAGAAGCTGAAAGCTGATATGCGAAATCAGAAAGCAGAAGTTGCCGTGATCGTGACACAGGCAATGCCTAAAGACATGAATTCATTCGGTGCGAAAGAGGGAGTATGGATCTGCACTTTCTCTGAAGTAAAGGCGCTGGCGCATATTCTGCGTGATGGGATCATCAAAGTGTACCAGGTTTCCAAAGTTCATGAAAACAAAGGCGACAAAATGCACCTGCTTTATGATTATCTCACCAGCACTGAATTTGCAGAACAATGGAAAGCGATCCGTGAAGGGTTTATGAGCATGAAACTTTCCATTCAGAAAGAAAGAGATGCTATGGAAAAACTCTGGAAAGCAAGAGAAAAGCAACTGGAAAAGATTTTATTGAACGCAGCTCATATACAGGGATCGGTGGAAGGCATAGCCGGCACGGATGCGGTGGATCTCAATCTCCTCGAAAACGGACCGGATGAAGAAGAATGATCAGGAGGAAAGCCAGGTAAGCACAATGCGGTCGAAGATTCGGTAATGGATAGTAAGCCCATTGCCGTTCCTGGTAAACCGGCATTGCATCGTTCTATCGTTTTCATTGATTCCTTTTAACCTGATATGCTCAATGAATTCCACTTCCCCATCTCCGAACCATTTATATACGGCTTCCTTGGCAGACCAGAGAAGGGTCAACCTGCGGTAATCAGGCCCGGGCAGTTGAATATTGAATAGTTTTCTTTCTTCATCCGACAAATATTTATGCTGGATCCTGATGATCTTCTCTACCGGAATTTCAATGTCTATTCCCACCCTTTGATCTTTGCTGACAATGGCTGCAGCATAATCGCCGCAATGGGAAATGGAAAAATGAAACTGTTCTCCCGGCAAATAGGGCTTCTTTGTTTCTGCTATCCGGACCATCTCATAAGGGAAATCAGGGAAAAGAAATTGCAATAGAAATCTTCCCGCAAGATGCTGTAACCTCTTATGCGGATGAGTCACATCCCGGTGCTGTGGCACGTTCCTCTTAAAAAACTCTTCCGTCTCTTCTATCTTCCAGATACCGAGCCGTGTTGTATTACTGATAGAATGTTGAAAAAAAACAGGCACAATACCAATTTAAGATTTAAAATTGCAGCTTTAAAATTAATCACTCTGCTCCAATGATACTCTCCGATAAAAGAATTCTGGAAGAAATCGCAAAAGCCACCATCAAGATTGAACCGTACCGCAGGGAATGCCTGGGCAGCAATTCTTATGATGTACACCTTGGAAAATGGCTGGCCAAGTATAAAGATGAAATACTGGATGCCAAAAAACATAATACGATAGAATATTTTGAAATCCCGGATGAAGGTTTTGTGCTGCAACCGCATGTTTTTTACCTCGGTGTCACGGAAGAGTACACAGAAACCCATGCTCATGTTCCTTTTCTGGAAGGAAAATCCTCAACGGGCCGTCTGGGAATAGACATTCATGCCACTGCCGGAAAAGGAGACGTAGGCTTTTGTGGTCACTGGACTTTGGAGATTTCAGTTAAGCAGCCCGTAAAAATATATAAAGGAATGCCGGTGGGACAACTCATCTATTTCCCCGTAGAAGGTGAAATTGAGACAAAGTATAATCAGAAGAAAGACGCCAAATACAGCGGACAGCCGGATAAACCGGTGGAGAGCATGATGTGGAAGAATAAGTTTTAATGAGTGTATTCGAAATTTCAGGCTAAATAAAAGTTGACAGTTTACTGAATAATATTTAAAGGGACATTTATGAGAAAATTCTTAATTATCCTTGTTTTTATTGCATCCAAAGCAAATGCACAAGTAAAATTCCAGCCACCGGCCACCACTTCATTGCCGGTGCGGGACACTTTACACGGTGTTATTCTGACCGATGATTACCGCTGGCTTGAAGATAAGACTGATCCAAAAGTAATTGAATGGACAAAAGCACAGCATGATTATGGCATTCAATACCTGAATGCTACGCAAAAAGTTCACGATGGTCTCAGGAAAGATATCGCTGATTTTATAGACATGGATTACCAGGGCCCGCTTCAAAAAATTGGCAAGCGTGTTTTTCAATCCGTAAAGAGGAAAGGTGATAAGCAAGACAAACTTTACACGGTACTGAACGGGAAAAAGATACTTATCTGGGATCCTGTTCAACTAGATACCACAGGCAACACATCAACGAATGGATTTACCTACACATACGACGGTGAACGTGCCGCAGTCAGCATTCAGAAAAGTGGAGCAGAAATCGCTTCCGTTTATATCATTGACACAAGAACCGGGAAAGTACTTTATCCTCCACTCGAAAATATCTTTGACTTCCAATGGACAAAGGATCAACAACATGCTTATTTTACCATACGAACCAGTGAAGATGTAGATAAACAGTTGCCATTGAAAACCTATTTGTGGAAAGCCGGAGACCCTGTAAGCAAAGCAAAATTCGTAGGTACAACCAAAGACGCAAAAAACAATTTTTTCATCTATGACAACCGCTATGCGAATGTGAGCTTTTACGGTGAATCCGATTTTTACAGCAATAAAGTTTTTATGTTTAAAACCGGAACAAGTGATAAAGGCATATTAGTGTATGAGAGCGATAAATCAAGCGCTTATCCTGAAGCAATCGGAGACAAACTGTATATTCTAACCAACGACAATGCTCCGAACTACAGATTGATGGTTGCCAGCGTAAATCAACCCGAATACAAAAATTGGAAAACACTGATCCCTGAAGGGGAAACTGTATTGCAGAACTATATCGTAACAAAGCACAATATTATATTACAGGATAAAAAGGACATCCAAAGCAGGCTGACTCTATATGATCTGGATGGGAAAAAGATCAGGCAACTCGAACTGCCTGAAACCGGGGATGTCGGGAGTATAAGTTATAACCGGGAAGAAGACTCTCTTTATCTCACTTTGAATACATTCACTTCCACAGCAAAAATATTCGTTGCTTCCGCTGCGGATTTTAAATGGCGCTTGTATTATCAAAGAGAACTTCCTGTTGATATGAGCAACATAACAGGTGAAATAAAATTTTATCAGTCAAAAGACGGTACAAAAGTTCCGGCATTTGTCGTCCACAGAAAAGATATTCAGCTCGATGGCAATAATCCGGTACTATTGACAGCCTATGGAGGTTTCCAAATTGGAATCCAGGTGGGATATTATGGATTCTATGCTTCGCTGATCAACCGTGGTGTTATTGTAGTGGAGGCCGGAATCCGAGGTGGCGACGAATATGGCGAGAACTGGCATAGGGATGGAATGCTCGATAAGAAACAAAACTGTTTTGATGACTTTTACAGTTGTGCTGAATGGTTGATAAAAGAAAATTATACCAACCCGGATAAGATAGTTGCCATGGGCGGAAGTAATGGCGGGCTGCTGATGGGAGCAGCTGCAACCCAACGGCCGGATCTGTTCAAGGCAATAGTGTGTGAAGTACCTCTTCTTGATATGATCCGGTATGATAAATTCCTGGTTGCCCGCTACTGGATTCCTGAATACGGGACTGCTGACAGCACTGCCGATTTCAGATGGCTGTTGCGCTATTCTCCTTATCAGAATATCCGAAAAGGAGTGAATATGCCGTCTATGCTTGTGACCGCCGGCGCCTTTGATAGCCGTGTGGATCCCATGAACGCCAAGAAATTTGTTGCTGCTGCACAAAATAATGATGGGCAGGTAAGCCCTGTCATTCTTCACATGGATTATAACTCCGGTCACGGCAGCGGGCAAAGCACGGAGCAGTTAATAGATAACTGGAATTTTATTTTTGAGTTTATATTGAACCAGCTTAAGATATAAAAAGGAAAATATCAGTAGTCCGGATGTTAAAGAGCTCCTGTTCCGAATTTTTTATAATAAGCGATCATCCATGATACCACCTCGTCATAGGTGAGTTTGCCTGCCGGCTGATTGTTGGCTTTCAGATAATGGCCATAGAACCAAATGATCACGGGCTCAACAGGATTCTTGTATTTTTTATAGAAAGAACGTAAAGTCTTTATATCACTGATCACCTGCGGGCTTAATTTTTCCTGATACTGTTTCGCTTTCAGGCTATCCCGAACACTCAATTCTCCAATGGCGTAGAGATACATATTGAAATAAAGTGAATACCGGAACTCATTGGAAGAATATGACCTGCAAGCCAGGAAGGCAACAAAGTTGGCTTCATTTTCTTTGGCATATCCCAGTTGATGGGCCATTTCATGCGTGGCCACATATGGCTCCAAAAATGCAGGGATGGTGGTGTTCACCTGCCCTTCCCCCGAAAACGGATTATAATATCCCTGAAAACCCAATATGTTTCCGGCATAACTGAAAATGGATGGCTTCACCGAAAGCACTTCATATTTCAAAAAAGGGAACTGAACTGCAGCGCTTTTATAAGCTTCGAAACTTTCACCGAACAGATTCTTCTTTTTCTTCAATAATTTTCTTTTTTGGGGATTCACTGAGTCGGAATATTGATTCAGCCGCTCACTTAAAACTGAGGTCAAAGTATCCAGATCGGAAACGGTATAAGGCTTTACTTCCAGTTTCAACTGTGAGGCAATTCCGCTTCGGTTATAGTTCAATCCCCACAACAAATTGAACACGACATATAAAAAAAGAAAAAAGAAGATCAGTTGCTGCAGTCCGGATATAAAATATGCACGGTTGGTCTTTTTTCTGAACAGTAATCTGAAAAACTGAAATGTCTTAAAAAGAATGACCAGGATCAAAAAGGCATAAAACACATCTCCCAGACTGAAGGGGATCCATCCGAAAAGAAAGCGTTGCACCTTTGAAATGACGGGATAGACACCCAATGAATAATTTCTTTCCACCCAATCCGGATAAAATGAAAGCCATTTGATGGCAATGGTCAAAACGATCAGCAGTACCCAGCTCCAGCTTTTCATCAGCCTGGTAAACAGGCGGGAAATAAATTTTTGCAAACGATCAGTTTTTAAGTATCTTCAAATCAGGCCGTTAAATTACATAAGCAGTCGGAAAATAATCGAATTTCAGTCCCAAATTTCGGCATTAATCCCCTACCTTTGCGTCCCTGAATTATTTTGGTAAAAGCAGAGCCATGAACTACCGAAGGGAATTTGAGATAGCATTTGTGGGCCTGAAGCCCGGAGTTCATGAGTTCAACTATGACATTACCGATAAGTTCTTTGAGCATTTCCAGCAGCAGGATTTTAAGAATTGCAAGGCCAATGTCAAACTGACACTGGACAAAAAGAATGGATTCATGCTTTTAAAGTTCGAGATCGGCGGCAACCTTCAGGTCGTTTGTGACCGGTGCAACAATGATCTTCCACTTCAATTATGGGATGAATTCAATATCACCGTGAAAATGGTGGAAGAACCTGAGGTGATGAACGCAGAAGAGCTTGATCCGGATGTTTACTACATCGGCCGCGGTGAAAGCCATCTTGATGTCTCCAACTGGATTTACGAATTCATCAACCTCAGCATTCCTATGCACAAGACCTGTAACTATGAAAACATGGACGGTCCCTATTGCAACCCGGCAGCACTGGACTTGCTTAAAAAATTAGACGCCGGCAAAGAGGATCACTCCAACCCTGTCTGGAAAGGGCTGGAAAAATTTAAAGACCTGGATAATTGATTTAGAAAAATAAAAATTTTGTTATGCCAAATCCGAAACGCAGACATAGTCAGCAACGCAGTGCAAAGCGTAGAACGCACTATAAAGCTGTGGCATCTACATTGAGTACAGACAGCACGACGGGAGAAAAACATGTACGTCACCGTGCACATGTCAGTGAAGGTAAACTTTACTATAAGGGTAAAGTGGTTGCCGAACAGACCCCGATTAAAAAGTAAAAGCATACCAACGATACCTGATTCCAAAATCTGTTCAGCCGATGCTGACCGGAATTTGGAATTTTAATTTTACAGCTTTTAATGAATATCGGTCTCGACATGATGGGTGGTGATTTTGCCCCGCTGGAAGCAGTGAAGGGTGTAGCTCAATATTTATCGGAACAAAAACAATCTCCTACCCTGTTTTTGATCGGAGATCAAAAATATGTGGAAAAATTAGTGAAGGAACACAAGGTTCCTGAAGAACATTTTCGCATCATAGCCTCTGAAGAAGTGATCGGAATGCATGAACATCCGACCAAAGCCCTCAAGGAAAAACAACGTTCTTCTATTGCCATCGGGTTTCAATTACTTGCGTCAGGGAAAATTGATGCTTTCATCAGTGCGGGAAACACCGGCGCCATGCTGGTAGGCACCTTATTCAGCATCAAAGCTCTTGAAGGAGTGTTGCGGCCAACCATTTCCACCGTAATTCCCAAAGAAGACGGTAGTACAGGGATACTACTTGATGTCGGGTTGAACGTAGATTGTAAGCCCGAGCATCTAAATCAGTTTGCCGTAATGGGGTCGGTTTTCTCACATTTGATACTGGGTATTGAAAAGCCAAAGGTCGGGCTGATGAATGTAGGTCAGGAAGAAGGGAAAGGGAATTTGCTGACACAGGCTGCGTATCCGCTTTTAAAAAATAACAAACAAATCCATTTCATCGGCAATGTGGAAGGAAGGGATATTCTTCTTGAAAAAGCGGACGTAATGGTGTGCGACGGATTCACGGGGAATATCATTTTAAAATTGGCAGAAACGCTCTACGAGATCACACACAGAAAGCGGATCCAACATGATTATCTTGAGCGATTTAACTTTGAAAATTATGGGGGCACCCCCGTATTGGGAGTAGCAAAACCTGTGATCATAGGTCATGGTATTTCCAAGGCTGTCGCTTTTAAAAACATGATCCTTGTCGCACAAAAAATGCTGGAGAAAAAAGTGCTGGAGAGGATGAAGAAAGCGCTTGAAGAATAAAATAATGAAAGTGGAGAATAAGAGTGGAAAAGTTTTGGCATGAAGGTAACGGAACTGTATTTTTGCACTCCTAAAATAAAACGCCGGATCTCGTAGCTCAGCTGGTAGAGCATCCCGATTTTATCGGGAGGGCACTGGGTTCGAATCAACATAGTTCTTTTTATTTTTTAAACAACGATCTCGTAGCTCAGCTGGTAGAGCATCCCGATTTTATCGGGAGGGCACTGGGTT
>JAIXKI010000003.1:0-14587 GCA_026936105.1 Chitinophagales bacterium | reverse complement strand
CGAATCAACATAATTCTTTTTATTTTTTAAACAACGATCTCGTAGCTCAGCTGGTAGAGCACAACACTTTTAATGTTGGGGCCCTGGGTTCGAATCCCAGCGGGATCACAAAGCCTGAATCAATCCAGGCTTTTTTTATGCCCTTTACCTACATTCTATACTCTGAAAAATTGGATAAATACTACATCGGCGCCTGTATTAACATAGAAAGAAGACTATACGAACACAATCTCGGCCACTCAAAATTTACCAGCCTGGGTATTCCCTGGAAACTGATATACACCGAATCTTTCGACTCCTTCACCGATGCCAAAAAAAGGGAACAGCAAATAAAAAAAATGAAGTCAAGAAAATATATTGAATCCCTGATCGCTAAAAGGTAGAGCACCCCGATTTTATCGGGAGGGGTGAACTGCTTTTCGATATTCTTTCTAATTGTAGGATCACAAGAAAAACCTGGTCATGCCTTTTACTCATCTTTCAAAAAATAAAATTTCCGCCCTTTCCCTTTACATTTTTTTTGAATGGAAATTTTTAAAGTAGGTTTGTAACCTTAAGTATTTGTAATGTCCAACTATTATAAAGATAAAGTGGTGGTGGTGACGGGCGGTTCGGATGGCATTGGTAAAGCTCTGGTTAATGCTTTGCTGGGTTTAGGCGCCAAAGTAGCGACCTGCGGAAGACATCATGACAAACTATATCATTTGCAGTCGGAGAATGCCTCACTACCCTTGCACACCATGGTTTGTGATGTAAGTGTGGAAAACGACTGTCGCCGTTTTATTGAAACCACTCTGAAAGCATTCGGTCATATAGACATTCTGATCAACAATGCAGGGATCTCCATGAGAGCAATGCTTAAGGAAGCCGATATTGAAGTATTCAGAAAAGTGATGGACACTAATTTTTTCGGATCACTCTACTGCACCAAATATGCTCTGCCTTCTATTATTGAAAACAAAGGAACTATTGTGGGTATCTCATCCGTAGCAGGTTATCGTGGGCTTCCGGGAAGAAGCGGATACTCGGCAAGTAAGTTTGCCTTGCAGGGCTGGCTGGAAGCCATCCGTGTAGAATTATCTTTTGATAAAGTGCATGTCATGTGGGTATGCCCCGGCTTCACCGCTTCCAATATCCGTAATGTGGCATTGAATAAAGATGGTAATGAACAGGGAGAAAGCCCTATGGATGAAGGGAAGATGATGAGCGCCGAAGAATGTACCGGACATATTCTGCGAGCCATCAAAAATAAAAGAAGAACATTGGTTCTTACCTCACAGGGAAAAAGTACTGTTCTTCTGAATAAATTGCTCCCTAAAACGGCGGACAGGCTGGCAAAAAGATTTTTCTTCAAAAACGGAGAACTGATAAAATGAAATATTAATCAGGCATGCAATTCAGTTTTGATAAAGCTGAATTATTTTTCTGAAGTAACGAAATTGTTTAGGTTTTCATACCGATTATGCCTTTACTGACCCTAACATCGGATTTTGGTATCAGAGACTACCTGGTAGCTGCCGTGAAAGCCCGGTTTCTGAAGAAGGATCCGGAGATGAACATCATTGATATTTCACACAACATATCTCCTTTTAATTATCCACAGGCAGCTTATCTCTGTAAGAGTGCCATAAAAAATTTTCCCGAGCTTACCTATCATGTCATTATGGTCGGTTTGTTTGACAGTAAACTGAAACAATTACTACTGGCATTTCATAAAGATCAATATCTGCTTTGCCCGGATAATGGGTTGCTGACCATGATACTGGAAGACGCTCCTGAAGCAGTGACAGGCATTTCTTTTGAAGATAATGGAACAAGAAATACGATCCAGATCGCTTCAGCTATGGCAGAGGTGATCCATCGCCTTATTTCAGGCGAACCGATGCAACATATAGGTATTCCCGATGTTGATTACGTTCAGAAAAACCAGTTGCGTCCGATGTTAGGTAGCAACTGGATAGAAGGCCAGATACTTTTCATTGATAATTTTGAAAATGTGATTATCAATATCACAAGGGATCAGTTTGAAGAACAAAGGGCAGGAAGGAATTTCCGGATCGTCTTCAAGAGAGGCGAAGTAATCAACCGTATCAGCAGCTCCTATGCTGATGTACCTGAAGGAGAAAGGCTGGCTTTATTCAATAGTTCCGGTTATCTGGAGATCGCTATCAACAAAGGCAATGCCGCAGGCTTACTGGGATTAAAAGGATTTTCAGAAAGGGCAATGCAGGCATCCGGCATTCTTCAAAACCAACTGGCCTACCAGACAGTTCGTGTATTTTTTGAATAGATAAACAACGGGTTGCTATAATTGAATTTTGATTAACGAAATCCATAATAATACAAAGTGTTCGGTGAACCGAATATCCCTATTTTTGCCTGTCTCAAAACCAACTCTTTATGAACTTTAAGAAAGTCAACAACATTACCGGATGGGTCGCATTCATTCTCGCTTTCCTGACCTTCTACCTGACAAAGGAGGCAAGGGGAAGCTTCTGGGATTGCGGCGAATTCGTTTCCTGTGCTTATAAACAACAATTACCTCACCCGCCGGGAGCACCCGTTTTCGTAATGTTGGGGAGATTCTTCATTATATTGCTTGGCAACAGTCCGCTCAAGGCTGCCAATGCTGTCAATACCATGAGTGCACTGGCAAGTGCCGGCACCGTTTTATTTCTTTTCTGGACTATTACTCACTTTGCCCGTAAAATGCTGGTTAGCGGTGGTGAAACATTGACCGGCAAACAGATATTCACTGCAATGGGATCGGGTATCGTTGGCGCATTGGCTTATACCTTCTGCGATTCATTCTGGTACAGCGCCGGTGAAGGTGAAGTGTATGCTCTGTCCGCATTTTTCACCGCCTTGGTTTTCTGGGCTGCACTCAAATGGGAACATGCCGATGAAAGAGCTGGCAATGATGCGTCACTCAGAACAAAAGCTGACCGCTGGATCATTTTCCTTTTCTTCATGCTGGGGTTAGCTATTGGCGTTCACCTGCTGGGTTTGCTTACTATCCCTGCCATCATCATGATCTATTATTATCGCCGCTATAAAGCAACCAATAAAGGGGCGATCATCGCATTCATCATAGGTTGTATTATCACTGGCATTGTGCAGGTAGGCATCATTCAATACTCCATGAAATCTGCAGGCTTGTTCGATATCTTTTTCGTCAACAGTCTGAAGATGCCTTTCTTCTCGGGATTTGCATTCTATTTTATTGCGTTGGCAGCTGTGATCATTTGGGGACTCCGTTTCAACGAGAAAAATTTCTCCAGGATGAAAATGATCGCATGGTTCATCATCTTCCTGGCTTTGTTTGCCCTTCCTTTTTTCACCACCACCGGTTCTGTCTTTGGACAGGTTCTCAAATTTGCTATCATTGTTGTTGCGGGATATTTTGCAGGAAAGTACATCAAGAGCAATGCACTGAAAGTAATGAAACTTTCCTTATGGTGTTTTGCATTCATGACCCTGGGTTACCTGATGTACATAACCGTGCTGATCCGCTCTAATGCCAATCCTTCCATTGATATGAACAATGTGGACAACCCGATCAACCTTGTTTATTATCTTGGCCGTGAGCAATACGGGAGCGCTCCTCTGGTCTATGGCCCCAATTTCGTTGCAGAAGTGGATTATGATCCGGCAACCGGAAGCCCTTACGATGAAGGTGAAATGCAATATGTGAAAGGAAAAGATCAGTACATAAAGATCGGAAGGAACCAGACCGTAAGATATAAGAGTTCCGACAAGCAATTGTTCCCGAGAGTATGGGACCCAAGCAATGATCAGAGCCATTTTGATTTTTACATCAGCTGGCTGCAACTTGGCACCATTACTGCCCCGGAATCTGTTTTTGTAATGAATGTGGGTGAAGGCATCGTTCAAACTCAAAACCAGGCAGGAAAGACCCAGAACTACAACATTGACGATAACTATGCTATCAGGGTAAGAAGGGGGCAGGTCTTATCTCCCGGTGATCTCATCGCAGTAAAGAAACCGACATTCGGTGATAACCTCAATTGGTTCTTCACTTATCAGATGGGCCTGATGTACTGGCGCTATTTTATGTGGAATTTTGCAGGAAAGCAAAACGATATTGAAGGCCTGGGAAATAAAAGGGATGGCAACTGGATCAGTGGCATTCCTTTCATTGACAATACCCGGTTGGGCGATCAGAGCCAACTGCCCGATTCACTAAAGAATAATAAATCGCATAATACAATGTACATGCTGCCCTTCCTGCTGGGAATATTGGGATGCGTGTATCAGTATCTGAAAAACCGGAAAGACTGGATTGTTACTTTCCTGCTCTTTTTCTTTACCGGTATTGCCATTGTTCTTTACCTGAATCAACCCGGCAATCAGCCCCGTGAACGTGATTACGCTTATGCAGGTTCATTTTATGCTTATGCCATCTGGCTGGGCCTTGCTGTGATCTCATTTTTCAAACTAAGTAAAGAAAAAGAAGACAAAAAGACCTTTAAGGATGTCCTGCTGTATGGAAGCATCCTCACATTCATTATTACGTTAATGAGCTGCCTGCCTACCACGTCAGGAGGTGATGTGCTGATCGTTTCCTTATCGGTCACGGCAATGTATGCCATTCTTGTTCTGGCAGTACCGTTCGTACTCAGGATCATATCCTCAGGCGGAAAAAATTTACGCTCATTAAATATTGCAACAACTGCTTTGTGCCTGATCGTACCTATCATTATGGGGCAACAGGAATGGGATGACCATGACCGCAGCACCAAGACCTTAGCTCCTGACATGGCACGGGATTACCTGGAAAGCTGTGCTCCCAATGCAATTCTGTTCACCTTCGGGGATAACGATACCTATCCATTATGGTATGCACAGGAAGTGGAAGGAGTAAGACCTGATATCCGGATCATCAACAACAGCCTGCTGGGCATTGATTGGTATATCAACCAGCTTCGCTATAAAGTGAATGATGCAGACTCTGTGAATGTGATCTGGAGTCCCGAACAAATTGAAGGTCATAACAGGGAGATTGTTTATTATCAGCCTGATCAGAATAACCCGAATATTTCACAGACTGCATATTATTCTCTCTATGATTTTATGAAAAATGTGTTGGGTAAACCCAACATTGATCCTGAAACAGGAAGAGACAAAGGTCCCGATACATATCCTGTCAGACGTTTCAGCATACCTGTTGATACGTCGCTTGTACGCTCAAATGGAACAGTAAACCCGGAAGACAATGTCCTTACTGATGTGAAATTTGAATTAGGAAGAAATTCATTGCAGCGTAATGACCTGATGATACTGAACATCATTGCAGCCAACAATTGGAAGCGGCCTATTTATTTCACGATGCCTTATGCCAGCGCCGGTTTAGGACTGGATCAGTTCTTAAGGAAAGATGGAATGACATACAGGCTGGTTCCCATTGTGACTAAAAATCAGGGGAGCAACTGGATAGTAAGGGCTCAGGCAAGAGAAAATAATCTCGATTTTGAAAAGGACAATGTGATGAACAAATTTGTATTTACAAGCCCTAAAGGAACCTATTTTGATGAAGAGAACCGCAGGCATGCTCTTGAAATCAGAAATGTATACGCGGAAACTGCGGGCAACCTCGCAGACATCGGCAGAAAAGAAGAAGCAAGGCAGATTTTAAGACGTGCGGACAGCCTGATCAGCAATGATCACCTTCTTTATGCAATGCCGAATAAAGACAGGGAATATAACGACATGATCGGATTGGTCTTCCTGGAAGCTTGTTACAAAGCTGAAGACACTGTACTTGCCAGAAAGGTGAAAGAGTTACTAAAAAAGGATATGACTCAGGAAAAGAATTATTACAATTATCTCCGCACCAACCGCAGTGACCTCTTCTCATTCTTTGACGGGCCAACAGGAGATGCCGCTTACAATGAATATCTGCTCCAGCAACTGGAAATGCTGGAACAGCGATACGAACCACAGGCGGCAATCGAAACCAACCCTCCGGCATTACCTGCTGATTCCTCAGGAAATGCAAACAAGAAAGACAGTTTAAAAAAATAAAAAAATTGTAAAGAATACGGTATCGCACTATAAAGCTCCTTAACCGGAGCTTTTTTATTAAACTTTGCAGAAGATAAGCTGTTGTTAATTACTTCTGCCTCCTGAGCATTTTATTGTAAATTGCTTATCCGCAGGTAAACATTCGAAACGTTGAGATATGAGAGGTTTTCATTTTACAAAATTCGATCCGCGAAGTGAAGGCAAAAGCCGCTTTGAACAATTGCTTGATATTTTCATTCAGCTGCTTACTTATACCAGCGGAGATGTGTCCGAAGCACTGGCATGGATGAACGAACTGGATAAAAAATACGAAATGACCAATGAAGAATATGGTATGGGCGATTTCATTGATGAGCTGAAAGAAAAAGGATATATCACCGAAGACAATCAAAAAGGTGAAATAAAGATCACCCCGAAGACAGAACAGGGCATCCGCAAAAGAAGTCTTGAAGAAATTTTCGGTAAGCTGAAAAAATCAAAGAAAGGCGACCATCACAGTTTTAAACCCGGGCTGGGTGATGAAGTGAATCCGGAAACAAGACCTTTCCAGTTCGGTGACATGCTGGAACAGATTGACTTCACCGAATCCATACGCAATGCGCAGATCAATCATGGTGTAGAAATGTTCAACATGCAGGAAGATGATCTTTCCATCCGGGAAACAGATTTCAAATCACAAACGTCCACCGTGCTGATGATTGATATCTCCCACTCCATGATCCTCTACGGTGAAGACCGGATCACTCCTGCAAAAAAGGTTGCCATGGCTTTAAGTGAACTGATCACAACGAAATATCCCAAAGACACATTGGATATTGTTGTGTTCGGAAACGATGCCTGGCCCGTAGAAATAAAAGATCTCCCCTATTTGCAAGTGGGCCCTTACCATACCAATACGGTGGCCGGGCTGGAACTGGCGATGGACATACTCAGGAGAAGAAAAAATCCAAACAAACAGATCTTCATGATCACCGATGGCAAACCCACCTGCCTGAAGATCGGAAAGCGTTATTACAAAAATGCATTCGGCCTTGACAGAAAGGTGGTGAACCGCTGCATGAACCTTGCAGCCCAATGTAAAAAACTGAAGATCCCCATCACTACTTTCATGATCGCCACTGATCCTTATCTGCAACGGTTTGTTCAGGAATTTACCGAAACAAATAATGGTAAAGCCTTCTTTGCCACACTGGACAGACTGGGTGCATTTATCTTTAAAGACTTTGAAAGCGGCAAGAGAAAGACCGTGTATTAAAAAAATGTTCCGGTTCCGGCATTACCGGTTTATCAGGAAACTAAAATGAAAGAAAACAAAAATGATCCGATAACAAAGCAGTTTTATACAAATTAAGATAATAGCAGGATAAAAGATGATGATGCAAATTTTAAAACAGAGAAAAACTTTATGAATACAAAAAATATAAAAACACTAGGTGAGCTGAAGAAAAGCGAATACCGGCCAAGAAGTATTAAAGAAGAACTCAGGCAAAATCTTATTGACAAACTGAAAAATAAAGAAACAACTTTTCCGGGTATCATCGGGTATGAGGACAGTGTGATACCTGATGTGGAGAGGGCAATTTTAAGTAAACACAATATTCTTTTTCTCGGACTCAGAGGGCAGGCAAAAACCAGGATGGCAAGGTTGATGACCGATCTTCTGGATGAATACATCCCGGTGGTTTCAGGAAGTGAGATCAATGATGATCCGCTGGACCCTGTTTCAAAATACGCACAGGACCTGATCGCTGCACATGGAGATGAGACTCCCATACACTGGATCCACCGCAATGAAAGGTATGGAGAAAAACTGGCGACGCCGGATGTAAGTGTTGCCGATCTTATCGGCGACATTGATCCCATCAAAGCGGCCAATCTGCGTTTGAGTTTTGCCGATGAAAGAGTGATCCACTATGGCATCATACCCAGAAGCAACAGGGGAATTTTTGTGATCAATGAATTGCCTGATCTGCAGGCAAGGATACAGGTGGCCTTGTTCAACATACTGGAAGAAGGCGATATTCAGATACGCGGCTTCAAACTGAGAATGCCGCTCGACATAGTTTTTGTTTTCACGGCCAATCCGGAAGATTACACCAACCGTGGAGCAATTGTCACTCCACTCAAAGACCGCATCGAAAGCCAGATATTGACCCACTATCCGAAATCATTGGAAACGGCGCTGGAGATTACAGAACAGGAAGCAGAGATCCAGGAAGAACAAAAAGCAAAGGTCAGGATAAGCGATCTTGTCAAAAGGCTGATCGAACAAGTGGCGTTTGAAGCAAGGGCAAGTGAGTTTGTAGATAAAAAAAGCGGTGTGAGTGCACGTCTTACTATTTCTGCCTATGAAAATGCGGTCAGTGCGGCCGAACTAAGATCTATTATGAACCAGGAAGATCAGACTCAGGTCTGGATATCGGACCTCATCGGTATCATTCCCTCGATCACCGGAAAGATCGAACTGGTGTACGAAGGAGAACAGGAAGGGCCCTTCCAGGTTGCCATGAACCTTCTGGACAAAGCAATACGGACACAGTTCATTCAGTATTTCCCCAATCCGGAGGTACTGAAAAAAAGAGTGAAGCCGGCTGCAGAAGGGAAACCGAAAGAAGAAAATCCTTATCGCTCCATCATTTCCTGGTTTGACAAGGGGAATAACTTAAATATCTCTTTTAACACAAAGGACAAAGATAAAATTGCATTGCTATATAAAGTGGATGGACTTCATGCATTGGTAAAAAAATATTTCAATCACGCCAATGAAAATGAAGCAGCATTATTGATGGAATTTGTTCTGCACGGTCTTGCTGCTTATTCACTGATCAGTAAAAAAGTGTTTGAAGGAAAAGTAGAATTCAAAGACCTGATCGGAAGCATGATGAACCTGAGCAATAAAAGTTACGAAGAAGAATTTGATGAGGAAAGTTGAGCCTCCCTTTTCAATATTAACAAAACCCTTATAAATATGGAACTGACAGAACAATTTGAACAAGCGGCTGCAGACAGCAAAAAACTGGCTGAACGCCCGGATAATGAAACACTGCTTCAATTGTATTCATTGTATAAACAAGCCACAGAAGGGGACAATCAATCAGATCCTCCTTCCAATCCTTTTGATTTTGTAGCTAAAGCAAAACATCAGGCATGGGTATCTTTAAAAGGGAAAAGCAAAGTAGATGCAATGAAGGAATATATTTCACTGGTAAACCGGTTAAAGAACGGCTAAGAGTTTTTCAGAACAGAGGAATACCAGTCACTGAACTGCTCCCCTACCTTTTTAAAATTATATAGCTGACGTGCACGGTTCATGATTTTATCATGATCGAACTGTTGTTTGTTCTGAAGGAACCAAATGAGTTTTTCAGCTAATAATTCAGGATTTTCTTTAGCAACAAAGATCCCGTTTGTATTGCTGCTGACGATCTCATGAAATACATCAATATCACTCACAATAACAGGTAGCCCGCAGGCATTGGCTTCAATAAGCACACAGCCGAAAGTTTCATACCGGGAGTAAAGAATGAATGCATCCGACCGCTGCATGAATTTCACCAGTTCTGTCTGCGGCATTTCGGAAAGAAAGCTTATGCTGTCATTGATTTTTAATTCCTTTGCCAGGTTTTTCAGGTCTTCTCTTTCGGGCCCGACAACCGTCAGATGAAACGATAAACCTTTTTGTTTTGCTATCCCGAATGCTTTTAAAATATCTTCAGGATCTTTCTGATAGTCCAGCCCGGAGATATGAATAAAATGGCCGGTTTGTTTAAACTCTGACGAAGCAGGCTTGAAGATATCAGTATCCACTACATTAGGTATCACTTTATAATCAATTTTTCTAAATATCTTCTCAAGGCTTCTGCCCAGGTAATCAGACACGACGCTGATTCCGTCAGAGTGTTTGACTGTTTTTCCAATACTGTTCTTAAAATAAGAAGGGTAATTCAAAAAATTATCCCGGGCTTCCTGCAAATAGCCTGTCCAATGCTCCGACAACAAATAAGGGATCCTGAATTTCTTTTTTATCCATCTTGCTACATGTCCTGTCCTTACAGCCACATGCACATGAACCAAAGCGGGTTTGCCATGTTTTTGAAAATGATCCGTAATAGCCTCCTTGTAAAGCTTCCTGCTTTTCAAAGCAGAAAAAAGTTTATCAAAGAACCTGATCCTGAAATGAGGTGAATAATAATAAACGATCTTCTCACTGAGTCCGCCGGCTTTTGATTCTTCAACAAATATTTTACGGGTAACCGATCCGGCTTCATCCCGGACAATATATATGACCTGAACCGGGTGAAATTTTGAAACGGCTTTTGCATGGCGCTGAACAAAATCACCATTGTACGGACTGTTTCTGTCCGGATACCAGGAAGGCAGCCATAAAACATATTTAATCATTTCTTTGGCAATAGATCATTACAGAATAACCTCCCCACAACTTTACGCTTGCTTCCCTTGCTATAAAATATGAAAATCGCCGGAGCATCTTTTTTATAAAAGATTTAAATGACCTTGCTTTATTCCTGTCTGTCTCCGATAAAGTGTAAAACCGGTCTTTGATCACATAACCGCAGTCTTTCAGGATCCATTCCACATGCTCTCTTGTAAAATAATGAAGATGCCCCACATCATTCCGCTGCTGAAGGATCACATGAGGTTTGAAAATGGTGCGGCAGGAAAGATCCAGAGGAATATGAAAAATGAATTCTTTTCCTGTATCCCTGAGTTTTTTTAAAAATCCGAGATAATCGGGAACATGTTCTGCAACATCTATCATCAGCACCAGATCAAAAAGGCTTGTATTTTCATTGGGGAAATCAGCGTTAAAAAATTTTATATGTTCCGTCTCACGCTTTTTTGCCTCTGCAATAGCCTGGGGAGAGATGTCATATCCATAAAGATTTTTTATGTCACTATTAAGCACCGCAAGATGAATCAGTATATCTCCATATCCACATCCGATCTCAGCCACAGTTGATGGATGAATATTATTTTTCCTGATCAGCTTATTAATTGCTTCCGCTTTCCACCGGCTGTCTTCTGTTCCCCATGTCGGGTTTTTCGAGAGATATTCTCCGCTGGCATAAATATTGTTTTGCACTGCATTCATCTGCGATCAGTAATTTACTGTAATGACATTCCCATTTTTTTATTTGCAATAATAACATATAATATCATCATCATCAGAAATCCGACAGAGGTGGCAAGGGCAGCTCCCTGTATTCCCCATCCGGGGATCAGTAAAAAATTGAAAACGATTACCACTGCCAATGTCACCAGGCTGATATATACATTGTATTCCACCTTGCCCTTGCCGGCAAATATGGGTGAAAAAATATAAGATATGGCAAGAAAGATGATCCCGGGCAACATGAGCAACAAAGGAAAATACATCTCATCGTAATCATTGCCCCATACAAAAAGGATCAGTTGTTTTCCGGCAATTAATGTGAACAGTGCTCCCGTAAGATAAATTATGCTGACGATCCTGAGTATTTTTTTAAACACCGGCGATCCGAAAGAAATATTGTCTTTTGATGATTGAGGAAACAAAGTTCCGCCCATAATCACCAGGGGCAGAACAAGCATTTGCCCCACTTTAGAGACCTGGATATAATTACCTAGGGCTTTGGCTGAACAGTAGTATTCCACAAACCAATAATCTATGCGGTATAATAAAAAATATGCAATGTTACCGATCAATGCTTTCAGGGAATAAACAAGAACAGGAGAAAGGCTGCTCAGTTTTACGGGTTTCATTTTCACGGAATATCCGTTTTGAATAAACCAAATGCCGGCGATCACAACTCCTTGCAGGATACTGAACATGAAAAAAAGAAAGAAGAATAATTTTATGTTCACAATGCCCCGGAGGCTCTGTCCGCAGATGAACAGAAAGAGTAGCAAATTGGAAATGCTCAAAACCACATTCGGTGCCTTGTAATTATCGCGGCTGTAAAAAAAAGCAGTAAAATATGTTGTCAGGAATATACCGGTCAGATAAGTGATGCAGGAAAAAACCAGGAAGCTTCCTGAAAAAATTCCATGCTGATCCGAATAAAATAAATAAAACATGGCACTGATAATTCCTGAAGCAAGAGCCGTCCATATAACGGAAAATGAAGCAAGCAGCGTCTCCCGGCTTTCATTTTTGCTAACATAATAAATGATCCCCGATTCAAGACTGAGGCTTCCGATCAGCAGGAAAAAACTCAGGTCATTCAGAAAAAAATTAAAGTTGCCGCTGATCTCAGCACCCAGGATCCTTGCAATAGCAATGTTGAGAAGAAGGGAAGTGAAATAAAAAAAGAATCTCCAGACAAAATTTTTATAAATAAGACGGCTGACCTGAATACCGGGCATAATTCATCAAATATACTATTTACAGATCTCTGCCCGCAGCAGATGATCTTTAATAAAAGAAAGCGAGCTGACTGTTCCTCAAAAATCTTATTTCAGAGAACGGATGATCTGTATAAACTCAGAGGCTACGAGGGAAGCACCGCCTACCAATCCTCCGTCAACATCGGGGCAGCTAAACAATTCCTTAGCATTATTCGCCTTCACACTGCCGCCGTAGAGAATGGAAATCGACTCTGCTACTTCGCTGCCATACTTATTTGACAACACAGAACGAATAAAGGCATGCATTTCCTGGGCCTGGGCCGTAGTAGCCGTCTTTCCTGTACCGATCGCCCAGATAGGTTCATAAGCAATGATGATCTTCTTCAAGCTGTCAGGCCCGAGATGGAACAAAGATTCCTCAAGCTGCAATCGCACAAAATCATCCTGACTTCCCGACTCACGTATCTTCAGAGATTCACCGCAACAAAATATCGGGGTGATATTCATTTCGAGACAGCGATCCACCTTTGCGGCAAGAATGCTGTTGGTCTCATGATAATACTCCCTTCGTTCACTGTGACCAATGATGCAGTGACTGATGCCGATGGAAGAAAGCATTTCAACCGAAACCTCGCCGGTGTAAGCTCCAGGCTTCTGATCGGAACAGTTCTGCGCAGCCACCGCATAATTTTTTTCTTCTTCTATTTCGCTCTTTGCCATAATCAGGTAAGGAAACGGAACGGCAAAGATGACCTGGCAGTCATTGCTGAGTTGAATATTTGCAATCAGAATATCATCCAGCAATTTTTCTCCCTGCTGAAAGGTCAGGTTCATTTTCCAGTTTGCGGCAGCTATCTGCTTTCTCATAAGAAATATTTAAAAGTGGTCAAAGATATAGGTGAGTATCTGTTTTTCATTATCTGTCAGCGATTGGCCTTTCAGCTGCTTCCAGTTTTGAATATCTTCCAAAGCTTTTTCTAATTCATAGCGCTTCACTCCTTCACTCCCCCAGGAAAAAGCAGGAACATATTTGGGCGTCATGCCTGATCCGAAAACATTACAACAAACGCTGATGACAGTGCCTGTATAGATCGCAGTGTTCACTGCGGTTTTTGAGTAATCACCCATCATCACTCCGCACTTCTTGCCTACGCTTTGCATTCCCTGCGGAGTCCATGCCTTCACCATGCTTGCATTATTTTTCAGATTCGAATTGGTGGTGCCGGCTCCCAGGTTGCACCATTCACCGATCACAGAATCTCCAAGGTAACCGTCATGTGCTTTATTGGAAAATCCAAATATGACCGAATTCTTGATCTCTCCGCCTGCCACTGAATACGGCCCGATGGTGGTGGCCCCATAAACCTTTGATCCCATTTTCAGGCATGCTCCTTCACACAGGGCAAATGGCCCGCGGATGGTACAGCCTTCCATCACTTCCGCATTTTTCCCGATATAGATGGGGCCTGTTGATGCATTTAATATGCTATGCTCCACTTTGGCGCCTTTCTCAATAAATATCTTAGATGGCCGGATGCATCTGTTTGTTTTGGAAATAGAGGCAGATCTTCTTTTCCTGGTCAGCAATTCAAAATCCTGCCTGATGGCCCAGTCATTGAGTCCGAAAATATCCCACGGGAATCGTACCGATCTGATCTCTTCATCTATGACGACTGCTTTCTTTACCCTGATCTTATGTCTTTCGCTGATCTCTTTTTTGGTAAACCGGAATGCAAATCCATCGCCATCGGCCGCCGCGACAAATTCTCCATTCTTTAATTTCTTAATTTTTTTTATGATCCGAGGGTCAGGGAGAATGTTTCCATCTATCAAAAAGCAAATTGAATTCCCAACTGCCTCATCAAGATTTACGGAACGATCCAGGTCTTTATAATCATCTTCTTTCTTGTCAAAAGACGGAAGCCTCAGCAATCTTTCCCATTTTTCGCGAATGGTCAAAATGCCGACCCTTATATCTTGAACCTGCCTTGTCAGGGTAAAAGGGCGAAGGTTATCCGGCTGGCAATATTCTTCTGTAAAGACAATTTTCTGCATAGAAAAGCAAACTTTTCAAAAATAACGAAGAAAATGGATGAATACTAAAAACAGGAGAATTTCACTTGTTCTTATCTTTGGACTAATTCTAAAAGATTTTTGTATTATTAGTTAAAAATAATAACTTCCTTATCAATAT
>JAIXKI010000001.1:63161-150984 GCA_026936105.1 Chitinophagales bacterium | reverse complement strand
GGCCGCGGTAATTATACTATGGGCGTAACGGAGCAGATCATTTTTCCGGAAATAGATATTGACAAGGTAAACCGTATCACCGGATTTGATATCACATTTGTTACGTCTGCCAATACGGATGAAGAGGCATACGAACTGCTGAAAGAATTAGGAATGCCGTTTAAAGACATAAAAAATAAATCATAACTCAATAAAAAGAAATAAACATTATGGCTAAAACATCAGTAATAGCCCGTGAAAAAAAGAGAGAAAGAATGGTGGCACAATATGCTGCCAAAAGAGAAGCACTGAAAAAAGCAGGCGAATGGAAGGCGCTGGATGAACTTCCGAAAAACTCTTCGAAAGTCCGGTTGAAAAACCGATGCAAGATCAGCGGCAGGCCAAGAGGATATGTTCGTTATTTCGGGATATCCCGGATTGCTTTGCGTGATATGGCATTGGATGGAAAGATTCCCGGCCTGAGAAAAGCAAGCTGGTAAATTATAAAAGAAGGGTTTCCCTTTAAGTAATTTGAATTTTAAAAATTTTAATACAAGATCATTATTATGGTAACAGATCCTATAGCAGATTTCCTGACGAGAATCCGTAATGCACAGATGGCGGGCCATAGAATTGTTGAAATACCCGCTTCAAACTTGAAAAAGCGCATGACAGAGATATTGTATAACCAGGGCTATATTCTGAAATACAAATTTGAAGATGATAGCAAGCAAGGGGTGATCAAGATCGCATTGAAATACGATCCTGCTACCAAACAGCCGGCTATTCATAATATGGAACGGGTCAGCAGGCCCGGCCTTCGCCAATATGCAAAACCGGGTGAGTTTCGCCGGGTGAAAAATGGATTAGGCGTAGCGATCGTTTCCACCTCAAAGGGAGTGATGACTGACAAGGAAGCCAAATCTCAGAATGTTGGTGGTGAGGTTCTCTGTTATGTGTATTAATATTTCACCTGTTTAATTTAAATAAATTATTATGTCTCGGATAGGTAAAAAAGCAATTAATATTCCCGATGGGGTTACAGTCACGGTAGGCAAGGATAATGCAGTGACGGTAAAAGGGAAAAAAGGTGAGCTGCAGCAATTCATTGACCGTGATATCACGGTGGAAGTGAAAGACGGCCATGTGATTTTTACAAGACCCACTGACCAGATCCGCCATAGGGCACTGCATGGCTTGTACCGTGCTTTAGTCGCTAATATGGTTAAAGGAGTAACTGAAGGGTACCACAAAAAACTTGAGTTGATCGGTGTTGGTTTTAAGGCTGCTAACCAGGGTAATGTTCTTGATCTTTCATTGGGATTCTCCCATAATATAATTTTCGAAGTCCCCAAAGAAATAAAAGTTGCTACCACACAGGAGAAAGGTCAGAATCCGATCATCTCGCTGGAGGGTGTTGACAAGCAATTGCTGGGACAAGTTTCTGCCAAGTTGCGCAGCCTTCGTAAACCGGAGCCGTATAAAGGCAAAGGTGTACGTTATGTAGGTGAAGTGGTTCGTAAGAAAGCCGGTAAAGCAGCAGGAAAATAAAATTGAGATAACGTATAAATCAGAAACAAGAATATGAATTCAAAAGCAAAAACAGAGAGAAGGCAAAGGATCCGTTATACCATACGCCAAAAAATTAGTGGAAGCGCCCAGATACCCCGTTTATCTGTTTTCAGAAGCAATAATGATATTTATGTACAGCTGATTGATGATAACAATGGAATGACTTTGGCTTCTGCATCATCAAAAGATAAAGAGATTCTGGCACAAAAAGGAAACAAGAGTGAGAAAAGCAAGTTGGTGGGGCAGGTTATCGCCCGCAAAGCTTCTGATCTTGGATTGAAAGAAGTGACTTTTGATCGTGGAGGTTATTTATATCACGGGCGGGTGAAGGCTCTTGCTGACGGAGCCAGGGAAGGAGGACTTAAATTCTAATTTAAATATTTCAAAATCTGATATGGCAAAATATAATGTAAGCAGAGTGAAACCCGGCGACCTGGAACTGAAAGAAAAAGTAGTGGCTATCAATCGTGTGGTAAAAACCACCAAGGGTGGCCGTGCGTTCAGTTTTTCAGCATTGGTTGTTGTAGGCAATGAAAATGGTGTGGTAGGACATGGTCTTGGAAAAGCAAAGGAAGTTCAGGAAGCGATAACAAAAGGTATTGAAGATGCAAAGAAAAATCTGATCCGTGTTCCTGTGATGCATGGCACTATTCCCCATGAACAGTGGGCAAAAGAAGGCGCTGCAAAAGTGTTGGTAAAGCCTGCAGCACACGGTACCGGAGTTATAGCCGGGGGCAGCATGCGTGCCGTTCTGGAAAGTGCCGGAATAACAGACGTATTGGCAAAATCATTGGGATCAGCCAATCCACACAATGTTGTAAAAGCAACGTTCAAAGCGCTTGCTTTGTTACGTGAGCCGGTGCATGTAGCTAAAACACGAACTCTTGGCCTGAAAAAAGTATTTAACGGATAAATGTGATATATCAATTGCCTTAATCCGGATATTGGATTGCCGGTAAAATGAATAAATGATTTCAGTATATGAAAAAGATCAAGATAACATTAGTACAGAGTCCTATAGACAGGCCGGAGCGCCAGAAAAAAACATTGAAAGCATTGGGACTGAATAAAACTAATGTATCCAAAGAAGTGAATGCAACTCCCCAGATATTAGGCATGGTTCGCAAAGTGAACCACCTGGTGAAGGTGGAGGAACTCGATTGATTTTTTAAAATGCGAGCTCTGATCTTTTCAGGGCGTAAGTATAAAACATAAAAAATGAAATTACATCAATTAAGACCGGCCAAAGGAGCAACACATAAAGAAAAAAGATTAGGTCGTGGCGATGGCTCCGGGCATGGCGGAACATCTACTAAAGGTACCAAAGGCCATCAAAGCCGCAGCGGGTTTAAAAGAAAGATGTCTCATGAAGGTGGCCAGATGCCGATTCAGCGCCGTATTCCCAAACGTGGATTTAAAAATATCCATCGTGTGGAATACAAAATATTTAATGTCGGCCAGCTTGAACAATTGTCAGGTAAATACAGTATCACCGAATTTAGCCTTGAGACACTTTATGTCAACGGACTTATCGGGCAAAATGATAAAGTGAAAATTCTTGGTAATGGCGATCTGAAGAAAAAACTCAGTTTCAAAGTGAATAAAGTGAGCGGCAAAGCGCAAACTGTCATTGAAGCTGCAGGCGGAACCGTCGAGATTATCAAATAAATTTTCTACCTTGCAAATGACGCATTGAAAATGCGTTTTTATGTTTTAAGAGTTTTTAAACTTTATTTAACCCAGTGAAAAGATTTATTAAGACGCTGAGAAATATCTGGAGTATCGAGGAACTTCGTAACAAGATACTTTACACAATATTACTTATCGCTGTTTACAGGGTAGGTACACATATTGTATTGCCCGGTATTGACCCGATTGCACTCAAGTCAGTCGGCAGCAATAATGGTATTCTTGGTTTGATAGATGCTTTTTCCGGAGGAGCATTTAACCAGGCTTCGATTCTTGCATTAGGGATCATGCCTTATATTTCTGCATCCATCTTTATGCAATTGATGACCGTACTGGTTCCCAAATTTCAAAAATTGCAAAAAGAAGGAGACAGCGGCCGGCAGAAAATCAATCAATATACCCGTTACATAACTGTTGCAGTTACTGCACTCCAGTCTTCTGCCTATGTTACATACCTCGAACGTATGTCACAGCAGGGTGGAATGATTGCAGGATTCAGTCCCTATTTCTGGTTATCTACAGTTATGGTACTGACGGCAGGTTCTATATTTGTGATGTGGCTGGGAGAAAAAATTACGGACAAAGGATTGGGAAATGGGGCATCATTAATCATCATGATCGGTATCCTTGCCCGCCTTCCTCAGAATTTTTTACAGGAATTTCAAAGTAAATCTGTACGCAGCGGTGATATATTAATTTTCATTATCGAAATAGCCGTTCTGATTGGAATCATTTTGGGTTGCATTTTGCTGATACAGGGAACAAGGAAAGTGCCTGTTAATTATGCCAAACAGATAGTCGGGAACAAACAATTTGGCGGAGCCCGCCAGTTTTTACCGTTGAAAGTGAACAGTGCAGGTGTAATGCCTATCATCTTTGCACAGGCCATCATGTTTCTTCCTACTCTGATCACAATTGGTGGGGGACAGACTTTAAACTCGATGTTTACCGATCCTCAGAATGGTTGGTATATGGTTATTTATTCATTGGTGGTGGTAGTTTTCACTTACCTGTACACTGCATTAATCTTTAATCCCAAGCAGATATCCGATAACCTTAAGCAGAACAACGGCTTTATCCCCGGAGTAAAACCAGGTCAGCCAACGACGGATTATATCGGAACAATCATGGACCGCATCACTTTACCCGGAGCCCTCTTTCTGGCAATAGTGGGTATCTTTCCTGGTATTGCTCAGCGGCTCGGGGTTACGCAGGGATTCTCTTCATTCTTTGGCGGTACTTCTTTGCTGATCATGGTTGCAGTGATACTGGATACTTTGCAACAGATCGAAACTCAGTTGCTGATGCGCCAGTATGATGGTTTAATGAAAAGCGGCCGATTGCAGGGACGCCAGGCCACTTCAGCCATACAATATTAAAATTGAAATTATTTCCGATAGAAGTCCCGGTAAGTTTCTGCTTGCCGGGTTTTGTTTTTTAAACAGATATTTGCGTTATGATCATTTATAAAACCGATGAACAGGCAGAACAGATGCGGTGGAGCGCTTTACTTGTCAGTAAAACTTTAACTGAAGTTGCAAAAATCCTCCGACCCGGGCTTACTACTTTATCTATTGACAAAATGATCGGGGAATTTATCAGGGACCATAATGCGGTTCCGTCTTTCTTAAATTACAATGGTTATCCATTCAATTCCTGCCTGTCGGTAAATGATGTGGTGGTGCATGGTTTCCCCAATAAAAATGAATTGAAAGGTGGAGATATCATTTCTGTTGATATCGGTGTAATTTTAAATGGGTGGCATGGTGATCATGCATATACATTTGCTATTGGAAACCCGGGTAAAGATGTGATACAATTAATTAAGGTCACAAAAGAATCATTATATCTCGGAATTGAAAAAGCCATTGCCGGCAACCGCATTGGCGATATTTCTTTTGCCATACAGGAACACACCGAAAAAAAATATGGATATGGAGTGGTGAGAGAATTAGTAGGACATGGACTAGGCAAAAACATGCACGAAGACCCGCAGGTTCCCAATTTTGGTAAAAGAGGTACCGGCACAAAACTGAAAGAAGGGATGGTGTTGGCAATAGAACCGATGATCAATCTTGGAAAGAAAGATGTTTATACCGCAAATGATGGCTGGACCGTACGAACTAAAGATGGAAAACCTTCCGTACACTTTGAACATGATGTATGTGTCAGGAAAATTAAGGCCGACATTCTTTCAGATTATAGTATCATTGAAGAAGAAGAGAAGAAGAACAGCAATTTATTTACTTCCTGAAACTGCGGATCTGGAATTCGTGATCAGCATCGGGATAATGATGCTTTTAGAAGTTGAATTTTAAGATCATAGAATTCGTTTTGCAATAAATCTTTTAAGAAAGTAAATACCAAAAAAATTAGCCAGATCTCAATAATAGTTTTATCGGACGAGATGCAGCCGAAGGAAGCTGTCTTTAAAAAATTGCAATGATAAAGTATAAGGAACGAAAATGAAGATTTCGAAAAAATTATTTTTCATTTCTTATTAGATCTATAGAAACTTAAAAATAAAGGCTTTTAAAAGAACTGATAACTGACTTGATTTATTTTACCAATCTTTCAGCCATTAAATTTTAAATATCTCTTATTAACCAAAGAGGAAAAGTTGATTTTTTGTTTCAAGAACTTCCTAATTTCGGTAAAGATTTTTTGATAATTTGTTAAAATCAACTTCATAAGATGAAAAAAATTACTTTATATGTCAGGCTATCAAAACATACTGGCTAAAGTGAGTAAACAATCTGATGAAGAGCTACTTCAACAAATAGCCATAGGAGATCAAAATTCGTTCAATGTTTTATTTCAAAAATATTGGGAAGAATTGTTTGTTACGGCTGCAAAAGTATTGCGGGACAAGGAAAGTGCGAGAGATATTGTTCAGGACGTCTTTCTATCAATATGGAAACGTAAGAGTGAATTACTGATTACCGGATCTTTAAGAGCTTATCTTCATACCAGTGTTCGTTATCATTGCATTCATTTCATAAAAAAAAATATAACCAGACGTGATTATCTGGTTGTACTTACCGAAACTATTGTAAGTAATACTCCTGTTGATGCTGAAACAGAGATCTATATAAAGCAGTTACGGGAAATTGTTCAACGAACAGTAGAAGGGATGCCGGTCAGGATGAAAGAAGTGTATAAACTTAGCAGGTATGAACACCTGACCCATAAACAAATTTCCGATCATCTGAATATCTCCATTGAGACTGTAAGGAAGCATATACAACATGCTCTTCATTTTATCCAGGTGAATCTGCCTCCGTACATTAGCAGAGTTATCATCATTCTCTTTTTGTCTTTTCCCAAAGCTATTTAATGATTGTCCCTGTTATTGGAAGTCTTTAAGAAAGAGGCTGAATTCAATTTATGCATTAAAGGGGGCCAAAATTCTTTCCTTACGTTATACCGGGGAAGAAAATATTTTTTCTTTTACCCCCTGTACGGCTTTGAGCGGACTATTATATAAATACAGCATTTAATGGACATTGAGCAGATCAAAGAACTTTTAGGAAAATACATGGCGGGGACTTGTACCGAGACTGAAAAAGAGCTAATTGAAGATTGGTACGAACGGCTAAAGGAAACGGGCCAATTACAATGGAGCGAAAATGAGAAGAGATGGATCCGACAAATAATGAAGAGCCATATCATGAATGAGATAAGCGGCAAGACAAAAAGAGAGGGGGCAACAGTTTTGCAGCTATCACGCAAATTTTGGTGGGCAGCTGCATCTGTATTACTTCTGATTGGAGTGTATAGTTTATTTGAGTTTTTTAGAATAGAAAAGACGCCGGTAAAAATTGCCAAAGCAATAACCAATGATGTAAAAGCTCCACAGACTAACAGGGCCATGATTACGCTTGCAAACGGCCAGAAAGTTTTTCTGGACAGTGTAGGGAGCGGATCCCTGGCAGTACAAGGAAATATAAAATTGGTAAAACTTTCTACAGGAGAGATAGTATATCAGGATGCCTCCGGAGAGATCACAAATGAGTTGAAGTATAACGTTCTGACAAATCCAAGAGGGAGCAGGGTTGTCAATATGGTTTTATCCGACGGGAGCAGGGTTTGGCTCAATGCAGGGTCTTCCATTACTTATCCTGTTGCTTTCGTTGGCAAAGACAGAAAAGTGGAGATTACGGGAGAGGCCTATTTTGAAGTGGCTCATGATGTGAGCAAGCCCTTTATTGTAAATTATGGTGATATGGAGGTGAAAGTATTGGGTACTCACTTTAATGTAAATACTTTCCGGGACGATGGATCGGGTATTAAAGTAACCTTGCTGGAAGGTTCAGTGAAAGTGGAGGATGGCAAGGCAAGCAGCTTACTGAAACCGGGAGAACAGGCAAAGGTAAGCGGTGGAATAAAGGTTGAGAAGGAAGTGAATTTAGACGAGGTGATGGCCTGGAAGAATGGATACTTTCAGTTTGATCATGCCAGTCTTCAAGCCGTGTTGAGTCAGATATCCCGTTGGTATGATGTGGATGTGGTATATCAGGGACGGAATGAGCCGCGGGAATTTGTGGGCGCTATCCAGCGTGATTTAGACTTGTCCGAGGTGTTGAAGATTTTAGAGAAGAATAAGGTTCGTTTCAAAATTGTCGGGAAAGAATTGGTTGTATTCCCCGATCATGCGGCTTTGCAATGACTGGCATGAAAATAAATTTTTAGCTGATACCGGAAAGAAAACAGGAAAGTGCAGCGAACACTTTCCTGTGGATGGCTTCGGTTCTTTTAAATAAATCAGAGGACTACTCATCGTTATTAAAAAACTAAAACCAAAACAAAGTTATGAAGTTCATTGTCAATTCCAAACGACGTGTGCTCATCAGAAAATCACTGTTTTTTATGAGACTCACAGCCATTCTTTTATTTGCCTCATGTTTGACCGCCAGTGCGGGAGCTAAAACACAGGGCGTGTCCATTTCAGTGCAAAATGAAAGGTTAGAGAAAGTATTTAAAGAGATTAAGAAGCAGACTGATTTTGTATTCTTTTATGATTCCCGGATATTAGAAAAAGCAAAACGGGTAACGCTGAATGTCAGGAACAAGCCGGTAGATGAGGTACTAAAAGAAGCGCTTCAGGATCAGCCTCTTGACTTCGCCATTGCGAAGAGAACGATTACCATTTTTGAAAAAACAGATATTCCTGTCAATGTATCGCAAGTCAACGTGAACAACCCTCCGAAAGAGGTCGTTCCTGAAATTACTTATGTTACTATCAGCGGGGTAGTAAAAGATGCCCAGGGAAATCCATTAGCCGGTGTATCAATAGTAGTAAAGGGAACAAAACGGGGGACGAGTACGGCTACGGATGGGAATTTTAGTATTGAGGCGAATGTAGGAGATGTTTTGGTGTTTACGATGGTAGGATTCAGGAGTGTTGAGATACTGCTGAAGAATACGAATGCATTAGCTATTAAGATGGAAGTGAAGGAGACACTTGCCACCGAGGTAGTCATTGTCGGCTATGGGACACAGAAAAAAGAAAGTGTTTCCGGGGCAGTATCTGTAGTTAGCATGAAGGAAATTGCGAATCGCCCTGTTAATAATACGATTCAGGCACTGCAAGGACTTTCTCCAGGACTTGTCGTAACGAGGACAAGTGGCATGCCAGGCGCTGAAGGTTGGAACATGAACATACGCGGATTTTCATCTCTAAATGGTACCAATAATCCTTTAATTGTTGTTGATGGAGTAGAATATGGTGATCTGACTTTAATTAATCCTGATGATATTGAGTCTATTTCTATTCTAAAAGATGCTTCGGCAGCAGCTATTTACGGAGCAAAAGCTTCGAATGGTGTATTATTAATTACTACAAAAGCCGGCAAAGATGAACCTACGAGGGTTCGCTTTACCAGTATGTACCAGTTAAAGAAGACAATTGACCTGCCAAAGCAAGTATCACTTGCAGAGTCTCTTCGGCTTCAGGATACAGCACAAAAAAATGCAGGTCGTCCAATGGGATTCCCGCCAGAGATGATAGACAAAATTTTAGATCCTTCAATAACTTTTATTCCTGATGACCCTGATGGGTGGTATTTCTATGACAATAATAATAATTATGTAAATACGCTGGTTAAAAAGTTAATCACTGTCTGGCAAAATAATGTTGATATATCAGGCGGAAATAATAGTACCAAATACTTTATAGGCTTAGGGTATAATAAAAATAACGGTATGTTTAAAGTTGGCCCTGACGGAGAACAGCGTTATAATGCACGAATGAATTTGAATATCAAGTTTAATAAGAACTTTAGCCTGGATTCCAGATTATCTTTCATTAATAATAAGATGGAGCAGGCAGTAGTTAACAGAGTGGTCGGGGATTATGGATTATTATATAATATTTATACGTTCAGACAAACCTACCCAATTTTTGTGCCCGGTGATAACACAAAATTTATGGACATTAATAGCACCAACAGCTATGCTACGTTAAAAGAGGGGGGATCAAACGAACTAATTAAAAATATTTTCGATGGAGTTTTTACTTTAAAAGCTGATCATCTTTTAAAAGGACTTGTGTTAAGCTCTAATTTGAGTCCCCATTTTGAACAACAAAATAATGACATTTTCGCAAAACAGGTTCCTCTCTACAGTTGGAATGCGTCTCAGCAAACTTTTGTACCTAATGCGGCCATCAGCCGTACAGGATCAATGCAAAGATCTAGAGCTTCTGTAATCTCATATAGTTTTAATACGTTGGCAGATTATGATTTGAACGTTTCGGATAATCATTTTCATGTACTTGGAGGGTATCAATTTCAGCAGTATAATTTTAATTATATCTATGCATCTCAGGGAAATATAACAAGCAGGAATTTAGCCAGCCTGAACTATACTACGGATAATTCTATTCCATTAGGATCAATATCTGATAATATACAGAAGAATGCGTGGCAATCAATATTTGGAAGATTTAATTATGACTTTAAAAATAAATATTTTTTTGAGGCGACGGTAAGAAATGATGCCAGCTCTCGACTTGCCCCGGGGTATCAGAGTCAAACTTTTCCAGCTTTTTCCGTTGCCTGGCGTCTTTCACAGGAAGGGTGGATGAGAAACTTAAGTGCAATTAACGAACTGAAGTTGAGAGGCTCCTGGGGAAAATTGGGCAATGCACAACTGGGAGGACTGAATTCCAATAATTATATGTCTGTACCACTTTTGAATACCGGAGTGTATCCTTTTAACAATCAAGCCACACTTTTTTTGTTTCAAAATGCTTTACCATCAGCAGCCCTTGGTTGGGAAAAAGTTGCCACTACTGATATTGGATTAGATTTTGGTTTAATTAACGGAAAACTGAATGGCAGTTTTGATTATTACTGGAGAAAGAATGATAAGATGTTAACCGTCATTAATTTACCGGTTGTTTTGGGCGTTTCTCCTAGTACAACAAACGGAGCCGCTATGAAAACAGAAGGATGGGAACTTGAGATCAAATGGAAAGACGGGATCAGGAATTTCAGATATGGAGTTGGGCTTAATCTGAGTGATAATCAAAATAAAATAACCCAGTATCTGGGAAATGTGGTTTATAGCGAAGGGCTTAATGTGGCTAGACCCGGTTTACCGATTAATTCAATATTTGGCTATAAAAGCCTGGGATATTTTCAAAGTGATGATGAAGTGGCACATAGCCCTAAGCAGTTTGGAACAGCACAACAAGGCCCGGGAGATATAAAATATGAGGATATTAATGGTGATGGGTTTATTAATGGCGGAGTTGGTACAAAAGAAGATCATGGAGATCTTATTTATTTAGGGAATACTTCACCAAGATATAGCTTTGGCATTAATCTTAATGCACAATGGAAAAATTTTGACATTACTGTATTCCTTCAAGGAGTAGCCAAGAGAAATTTTATTATTTATCCTAATCAGGCAATTGCCTTTGTCGAAGGTTGGAGATCGCCTCTTGCTTTTTATGTGGATAATTTCTGGACACCCACTAACAGAAATGCAAGATTTCCAAGGTTAATTATTGGGGGAAGCACCAACGCTCATATTAACAGCGCTTTTGTTCAGAACGGAGCTTATGCAAGATTGAAAAACTTACAAATTGGTTATTCTTTTTCATCTCGCTTGTTAGAAAGGATCAAAGCTCAACAAATAAGAATATTCTTTAGTGGCCAGGATATCTGGACGGTAAGGAAAGCATGGTATAAATATTTCGATCCAGAAAGCCCCAATAATGTCGCTTACGCATATCCTTTTTTTGCGGTATATTCTTTTGGTTTAAATATTACTTTATAGCAGATACTCAAAGACTTTTTGTAAATCTAATTTCTCAATTTTTGATTTAGTATTAAAACTTAAAATGTTACTACAATGAAACATAAAAAGATCAAAAATATTATAGGCACACTAATGATGATAAGTACATCTTTAGCTTTATTAACTGGCTGCATGAAAAAATTAGATCTTTCTCCTGAAACTCAACTTTCAGATGGAAGTTTTTGGAAAAATATATCTGATCTGAAACAAGGATGTAATTATCTCTACACTTTTTTGAACGGTATAGGAATAAATAAGTATGATGACCCAACCGGGAATCCATCACCATTACAAGATAATTATTCAGATAAAACCTTTGGTTATTCTTATGGGTCTATTGGCATTGGAGATGGTTCAAGAATTGCAAAACCTAATTCTGTTGAATGGACAAATTTTTATGCTTTGATAAGGGCTGCCAATAATGTTTTAGAAAAGTCAAAAAACGTTACCGGCGATATCAATGAAATCAATAAGTATCAGGGAGAGGCTCACTTCTTCAGAGCATTAGGTTATTTTGAACTGGTAAAACGATTTGGAGATGTACCCTATTACAACCATACTCTTACGGTTGGCGAGGATCTCTATGCAAGTCGTACACCAAGGCAGGAAGTTGTAGATTCTATTTATGCTGATCTCGATTTTGCTGCTAATTATTGCCCTCAACCAGATGCACAAGCAGCAACTGATTATGGCAGAATAACCAGAACCGCAGCGCTTGGGTATAAGTCAAGAGTAGCGTTATTTGAAGGTACCTGGGATAAATTCAGGAATTTACCTACTAGTCAAAGGAATTTACAGGCTGCAATAGATGCAAGTAGTACGGTTATGTCTGAAGGAAGACATGCGCTATATACAAGCCAGGGGGAAAAAAGCTACTTCTATCTTTTCCAATACGATGGTGGTCCTGCTGGTAATCCAATTCAAATGGGGTATGGTCCAACAAAAAACTATACTTATGCGACTAATAAGGAAAGCATGTTAGTTCGGCTGTATGGTCAGAATACTAATAATATAATTGCTTTCCATCCTTTTGGCAGGGCATTCCCCGGAGATGGTAATATGCAACCTACCAAAGCAATGGTGGAAGCCTATTTATATAAAGATGGCCTCCCTCCCGGTTTTTCTCCATATGATTCATTGGCTAATCAAACAAGCTCTATAACAGAATTCAGAAACAGAGATCCAAGGTTTGAAATGTCCGTTTTTAACAATACGATGGATTATATCACCGTTCAAGGAGGGATAAAACCTTATGTTGCGGGCAGAACATATGTATCGAGAAAATATTTTTCAATTTGTGATTACATGAATAGTAAGCAATTTGTCAATTTTATTATTTTAAGATATGCTGAAGTTCTACTGAATAATGCAGAGGCAAAATTTGAATTAAATGACCAAATTAGTGACGGAGATTTGAATCAGACAATTAATTTATTGCGAAATCGTGCTACAAATAATGATATAAATAAACTTCCTTTATTGACAAATTCTTTTGTGCAAGCGAATGGATTGGATATGAGAGCTGAGATCAGGAGAGAAAGGACTGTAGAACTGGCATTTGAAGGATTTGCTTATTGGGATATTCTGAGATGGAAAACTGCTGAAATTGTTTCACCTAAAGAAGTCTTAGGTAGAAAATATTTCGTAAATGAAGATTTGACAGCCAGCACTCCCCCGCCATTATCTGCCGATGGTTATGTGTTGCTGGAGGCTGCTTCTTTTCGCTCGTTTAAACCACAAAGGGATTACCTGTGGCCATTACCGACAAGAGAACTGGCATTGAATAGCAATTTACAACAGAACCCTGGTTGGTAAAAATATTGGTTTGGCTTATATTCTGACATTTAAAAAATATTCGACACTCAGTTATTTTCATTTGAAAACTAAAGGGCATTTCTTTTCTCATGAAATTTAATCTTTAAACTTTCAATAGTGCATAGGAAAAAATTTATTAAAAACACCGGCTTGGTGATAGCTTCCTTCTCATTGCCAGGTTACAACACAGTTTTTGCTGGCAGCTTATCAGAAAAAAAAGTCCGTGTAGGAATGATAGGAGTTGGCAACAGGGGGCAAAGTCATTTGGGGTTATTGGTAAAAAGAGATGATGTTGACGTAATTGCCATTTGTGATATTGATAAGCATATGCTGGATAAATCTATTAGCATCATTAATAGAAACGGCAAAAAAGCCCCGGTTATTTATATGGGGGATATTTATTCATGGAAAAAACTTTTGGAGAGGAAAGACATAGATGCTGTTATCATTTCAACACCCTGGGAGTGGCATACTGAAATGATCATTGGTTCGATACAAGCCGGTATAAAATATATAGGCACAGAAGTGGTATTGGGAATTACTTTACAAGACCATTGGGATGTGGTGAACGAATGGGAAAAATCTGACAGTCAGGTGATGATGTTAGAAAATGTTTGTTACCGGCGAGATGTCATGGCAGTTTTAAATATGGTCAGGCTGGGAATATTTGGAGAGCTCATTCACTTACAGGGCGGATATCAACACGACTTACAAGGTGTTAAATTTAATAATGGGGAAGATCCACCCGGCAGGGGAGTTGAATTTGGCGAGAAAGCATTTTCTGAGGCAAGGTGGAGGACCATACATTCCATTAACAGAAACGGAGATCTTTATCCTACTCATGGAATTGGCCCCATAGCCCATTTTATAAATATCAATAGAGGTAACAGATTTACTCATTTAAGCTCTTTTTCAACTAAGTCGAGAGGATTACATTCATATATAGTTAAACATGGAGGAAAAGACCATCCCAATGCCAAAATTCATTTTAAGTTGGGAGATATAGTGACCACTTCCATTAAGTGCGCAAATGGTGAAACCATACTCCTGCAACATGATACCAATCTTCCAAGACCGTATTCTTTGGGTTTTCGTGTACAGGGGACCAATGGACTCTGGATGGATATAAATCAAGGTATTTACATTGAAGATAAATCGAAACCAGACCAATGGGATGACCAAAAAGAATGGTTTCAGAAGTATGACCATCCTTTGTGGAAAAGATTGGAAAAAAATGCTGAAGGCGCCGGGCACGGCGGAATGGATTATTTTGTTATCAATTCATTTATTGAATCCGTAAAACGACAGTTGCCCACTCCAATGGATGTATATGATGCTGCTACCTGGAGTGTTATTACTCCATTAAGTGAACGTTCAATAGACTTAGGAAATCAGGTTGTTGAATTCCCTGATTTCACGAGGGGAAAATGGATGTACAGAAAACCTGTTTTCGCATTAAATGATGATTATTGAGGAACGAGATTTTAAGAAATATTTTTTAGAAGCAAAAATGTACTAAACTACTTATGATTGCTATGAAATTGTTAAGCTTAAAGTAGTGATTTTGTAATTTAAAATTTTATTTTATGGCTAAATTAAGATCGCTTTTTTTTGTAATAATAGGAATTGTTTTATTAGTATCAAATGGATATTCACAGACCATAATGGTTCCCAATCCTGAAAGTGGAAAGAATAATTCCGGTATTGATCTGATTTATGTAGATCCTTTAATAAAGATATTCCCTGAAACAAACATATTTCCGGTTAACGATGCAATAGCTGATGTGGCACGGGGTGAATATGCTACTTTACAATTTATACTCAGAAGCCCATTCCCCCTTTCCGGGGTCTCAGTAAAAATAGATCAGGTCAGTGGAGGTTTTTCACTTATCAATAATAAAAATACAAAATACGGATATGTTGATTATGTCTGGGTAGGCAAGACAATTGGTAACTCTCCCCCTGATAAATTGATATCATCATCCGGATTTTTCCCTGACCCGATTATTGATACGCCTCAGATTAATTTAAGGCCTGACTTCAATCAACCGGTATGGATTTCTATTTTTATTCCCAAAGGATGTCCACAAGGTGTCTACACTGGGAAATTGACGATTAAAGGTCAAAATAATAATAAAAAAGAAGTAAAACTAAGCTCAGACTTTAAAATTAAAGTATATCCTGTAACAATTGAGGAAAACGAACTTTGGGTAACTAACTGGTTTTACCTCTATGGAAAAAGAATTACGCTTATGAATAATGGCGAGGCGGTGGAGTTTTATTCGCCTTTATGGTGGGATTTGGTGAAAGTTGTAGCAGAAAAAGCGGCAAGTTTTGGCCAAAATATGGCTTTAGTTTCTCCTGTACAATTGTGTGAATATACACTTGACGATAAAAAATATACTATTGATTTTAGTCGTTTTGATAAGATGGTAGAAATATTTATGAAAGCTGGGGCTTTAAAAAGAATAGAAGGCGGGCATATAAGTACTGTTTCTAATGGTCCTAATACTCCATTTGGATTATACGTTCCTGAGATTACAGGAAATTCTAAGTCTATACGAATTCTACCGCTATCCAATGAAAGAGCTCAGAATTTTTATAAACAATTCATACCTGCATTAGTAAATCATTTAAAAGAAAAAGGATGGTACGATATATACGTTCAGCATATTGGGGACGAACCAATGAATACCACGTACAAATCTTATGTAGAAATTGCCCAATTTTTTAAGAAGTTAGCACCAGATATTCCAATTATGGACGCTATTGTAACGAAAAACCTAAGCGATGTTGTTGATATTTACGTGCCAGTCCTGGATGAATTGAACAAAGATTATGATTACTATAGAGGAAAACAAATAGCGGGAGACGAGGTATGGTCGTATGTATGCACAGGACCTCAAGGAAATTATGCCAACAGGTTTATAGAGTTACCGCTTATCAAACCGAGATTATTATTCTGGATTAATTTCAAATATGACCTGAAAGGATATCTTCATTGGGGTTTTAATGCCTGGAATGATCATCCCTTCCTTGATGGTTCTTTTGCTGATGATAAATTTCCCGCAGGAGATGGGGCCATCGTCTATCCGGGATTCAGAAAACTGTACAGTTCAATTCGCTTTGATGCTCAGAGAGATGGGATAGCAGATTTTAATTTATTAAAAATGTTGTCAAGAAAGGATCCTGAAAAGGCGAAAGCTTATTGTGACCGTATGATTTATTCCTTTGATAGTTATAATACCGATGTCTTGACCTTTAGAGAGAATAGAAGAAATCTCCTGGAAGCTTTGTCGGAGAATTGATATATCTCTTTAAAAGTAATGAGGCATTAAAATCTGATTTGTTCATTTATAAGAAATTTAATCTGGAATATAATACAACGAAACGGAAATCAATAGAAATAATATAAGCTAACTCTGATGAAGAAATTGAATGTAGTATTTAAATTAAAAACAGTAAAAGCATTTTTAGTAATGCAAAGACAGTTTTGTTTTT
Organism: Chitinophagales bacterium; assembly: GCA_026936105.1. Classification (GTDB taxonomy): domain Bacteria; phylum Bacteroidota; class Bacteroidia; order Chitinophagales; family Chitinophagaceae; genus UTBCD1. Next base: position 134,121 of record JAIXKI010000001.1, on the reverse strand, counting down.
TAATCTTTGGAGTATTTGGAGCCTTCACTGTATTTCCGTTGTTTGCTTTCGGACAAAGTGATGCAACTGTAAAAGAGGTAGAAACAGAATTCGTTACCTATCCTTATTCGGATCCCGATCCGGTGGCAAATACAGATCAGATTGCAAATGACGCAAGCATTTATCCATATTTTCGGTATGATGGATTTACCATTAAGCCTGTAAAAAAGGCATGGAAGGTTGTAGAATTGGAGAACGACTATATCAAATTACAAATCATCCCCGAAATAGGGGGGAAAATATGGTCGGCGATAGATAAGAAAAATGGGAAACCATTTATTTACAATAATGATGTAGTTAAGTTCAGGGATCTTGCGCTCCGTGGCCCATGGACGAGTGGTGGTATAGAGACTAATTTTGGAATTTTTGGACACGCTCCTACAGTTGCAACCCCTTTGGATTATTTTGTAAGATCAAATTCAGATGGAAGCGCAAGCTGCATAATTAGTAGTTTAGATCTCCTTACGAGATCAATATGGACAGTTGAAATAAGGCTCCCCAAAGACAAAGCATATTTTCTTACTCATTTTTTCTGGCATAATTACAGCCCTTTGACCGAACCTTATTATACCTGGATGAATCTGGCTATAAAGGCAAGTGATAGTCTTCACCTCATAGGAGAAGGTACTTTTTACATTGGTCACAACGGGAATCCACATTCGTGGCCGATAGACACACAAAATGGGAGAAATCTCTCTATTTATGGGCAAAATAATTTTGGTGGTAGCAAGTCCTACCACATTATCGGTAAATATTCGAAATACTTTGGGGCATTTTGGCCTGAAGAAAATTATGGAATGATACATTATTCAGACAGGGATGATAAACCGGGGAAAAAAGTATTTCTGTGGGCTCTTTCAGATGCTGGTAAAATTTGGGAAAACTTATTAACTGATCATAGCGGACAATACGTCGAAATGCAAAGCGGAAGGTTATTTAATCAGAATGCATTCAAAAGCAGTTTTTCGCCTTTTAAACAAAAAGGCTTTCTGCCCTACCAATCGGATGAGTGGACCGAATATTGGTATCCGTTCAGCCAGACTGATGGAGTGGACTTTGCAGATTTAAACGGTGTATATAAAATAAATAATAGTATAAATTCTTTTCGGTGCACTGAGAGAGATTACTGATGAACTTCAAATTTTTGATGACGAGGGTAATACAATTTTTAAAGAGAAGATAAAAATCGGCCCTTTGGAGACTTTGACAAAAACGATCACTGATATTAAAGGTAAAAAGCTTTCAAGCTTCAAACTAGGAACTACTTATTTTGATCTTCATGATGTAATGAAAAATGACCTGAGCAGGCCTGTGGTATCTCCATCAGATTTCGATTGGAATTCTGCATTTGGATTGTATTTATTGGGAAGAGATGCATTGAATCAAAGAGCTATTGCAAAGGGAGAAGATTATCTCAGGCAATCGTTGCAAAAAGACCACTCACTTTTACCAGCAATAGTTGAGATGAGTAGTTTACAATACAGAAAACTGAATTTTGATTCTGCTTTGTTTTATGCAAAAAAAGGTCTCGCTATTGATACGTATGATCCTGAGGCTAATTTTATTTTCGGCCTCGCATCGAAACAAGCAGGTAACTATTTTGATGCACTTGATGCATTTGAAATAGCTAGTCTTTCCTCTGGTTACCGTAGTGCTGCTTTTACTGAATTAAGTAAAATGTATTTCTCTGGAAATGAATATGAAACGGCTCATAGTTATGCTGTCAAAGCACTTAGGTCTGATTACGATAATATGACAGCATTGCAATTAAAGCTTGTTGCGGAACGTATTCTTAAGTTGAATGATAAGTTTAATGAAACTAAAGATCAAATAGTACAACGAAATCCTTTAAATCATTTTGTTGCGTTTGAATTCTACTGGAAAAATCGAACTGAAGATTTTAAAGAAGCTTTTGTAAAAGCTATCAGAAGCGAGTTGCCGGATGAAACGTATCTTGAAATGGCGATCTGGTATTTCAATTTAGGAAGAACAGAGGAAAGCAAAGAGCTTCTGAAAATGGCCCCTCAAAAGAATAATTTGATAGAATATTGGCAGGCTTTCTTAGACCGTGATAATCCTGAAGAGATTAAACAGAAACTGAGTGTAGCTGAAAAAGGTAGCCCCAAAATGATGTTCCCGTTCAGAGAAGAAACTCAGGCAGTAATGGAGTGGGCAATGAAAAACACTGCTGACTGGAAACCTGGTTATTATTCTGCTTTAATACAAAATTTTAGAAATAATAAATCCAACACAAAGGATTTACTGGGGAAAATTGAAACTAACGTAGAATTTGCTCCTTTTTATATCACGAGATCAAGACTTTATAATATATCAGAGCGAAGTAAAAAATTAACGGATCTGAAAAAAGCTATTGAATTAGATGAAAATGAATGGAGATATAAAAAAGAACTGGCTGAATATTATCTGCAAATAAATGAAAATGAAAATGCCCTTCAAACTGTTCAGGATTATTATAAAAGCCATTCAGATAACTATATTATCGGAATGATCTATATAAAAGCATTAATGGCCAATAATAGATTTGACATCGCTGAAAAAGTATTGACAGAAATAAATATCCTGCCTTTTGAAAATGCAACGATCGGGCACCAGTATTACCTACAAACCAAGCTCATGCTGGCGCTGAATTATCTCGAAAATCATCAATATAAGAAAGCGCTTAAAAAAGTTTCTGAATCCAGGCTCTGGCCTTTGAATTTAGGCGTTGGAAAGCCTTATGGCGACATGATCAACACAAATATCCAGGATGATATTGAATCATTAATTAAAGATGCAGAGAAAAATAAAAAGAAAGTAACTGATTTAGAAAAGTATCGGGAAAGGATCAGGAATATATGAACAATTAGGTTTAATTATTTTTAAGATTATAAGATGAAAATTTATTTTTCTACCGATTTCCAAAATACGATAGATATGAAATACAATTCCCTTTTGTTAAAGTTAGCTTTTAGAAAATGTTTATGGGATTAATTTTCTAATGAGTTTGGGAAGCCTATCCTGTAATCAGGGTGATAAACAAGACAGTGCTGCGAATAAAGAGGTGAATGTTGAAGGAAATAACTTTGTCAGGCTGACTTCGATGAATAGTATGGAAAGGATAGGATTAGATCAATCGCCTTTTGGAACAGAAAAGGTTGATATAAAAGGAGCTAGAAATGAAACTATATCTTTTCAGGTCGCTATTTCAGCTACTCATAATGCTGCCCTGGTAACTCAAATTGAATGTACGGATCTTCAGGGGAAATCAGGTATTATAAGTAAAGAAAACATAAGACTTTATAGAGAAATATATGTTCTTGTAAGGGAACCTAGTCCAAGAGCTCAATTGCCTCCCGGATTGTATCCAGACCCTCTCGTTCCATTAGCGAATCCATATAAAGAGGATTCAGAAAACCTGACAAAGAACAATAAAAAGATAATTGTGGGAATTCCTTTTACGGTTTGGAAGGAACAAAATCAACCCATTTGGGTAGATATTTCAATTCCCCAATCTACTATTTCTGATAAATATAGTGGTTTGCTGAAAGTTACTTATAGAAGTGCTCCTTCACAATGGGGAGTTTCAAAAGAAGATGCATCAGTCAGATCAGTTTCCATACCTATTTCTCTCAATGTATGGGATTTTTCCCTTCCGGATGCACCTGTTCATGATAATCATTTTGGTGGTCTTGAAAATATTTCTCAATATTTTAATGTCACTCCGAACTCAAAGGAATTTAGAGAGATCGAATTGCGGTATAGTCAGCTTATGGCTGATAATGGAATTAATCCGCCTTTACCTTCCTATTTCTTGCCTGAAATGAAGGAAAATGGGCATTTAAATATTGTACCTGAAAAGACAGAATTACTAAAAGAGTTTATTCAGAAGTTAAATATTTCCAATTTTCCAGTGCCAATGCCCAACATTCCCAAAGAAAAAATGATCACTACAGATCGGAATAAGGCTATCAATTATTTTAAAGATTATTATCAATATATAAAGACTAACGGATGGGATAAGTCAGCATATCTCTACATGTATGATGAGCCTAATACGAAAGAAGCATACGAAATGGTACTAGAGCTTGGTAAGGTGGTATATGAAGGAGCTCCTTTTTTGAGGCGTCTTGTTGTTGAACAGACTTACCCACAAGATTCTTCATGGGTTGACATTGATCCATCGGTTGATATCTGGTGCCCTCTTTTTGCCTTTATTGATCCAAAAACCATTGATGAAAAATTATCTCAGGGGGATGAGGTGTGGTCTTATACAGCAATATCACAGAGGACACCGGATTATGACCCTAATTATAATCAGGAAAAAGATTACGATCCACCCTATTGGCATACCGATAATGATCTAAGTTCTTACCGAATTCCTACCTGGATAAATTGGCAATATAAAATTACAGGCCTCCTTTACTGGTCAACAATGACTGATGGAGTAAACAATCCCTGGTTGTTTCCCGGCTTTATAGCTCGCCATGGTACCTATAACGGAGGAGGATTTCTTATATATCCGGGAACTGAATGTGGGATAAAAGGTCCTATTGCTTCAATCCGTTTGAAAAATATCAGAGAGGGATTAACAGATTATAAATATTTTACTATTCTTGAATCGTTAGCAGGAAGAGAATTTGTGACAAATCTTGTATCTAAGATTGCTCCGAACTGGTGGGGGATAAATTATAACTCGCAATCAATTTTATCCGTTCGGGAAGAGATAGCTCAACAGATAATGAAGTTTAAGAAAAAATAATTGATTTGTACTAACCAACTATTTAAAAATGTATTGGAATTATAAGAATGAAAAATAATCGAAGAGATTTTTTTAAAACAATCGGATTCATGAGTCTTTTTTACGATATCCATAATGATATTGGTAAAGGCTTCTTGATTCAAAAGCATATAATAAGGATAAGAGGCAATTCAGAGAGTGGTCAGATAATATAAATACAATACTTGAAAATACCGCCCCTCTTAAATATTTCAGGGGTAAAAGGCTTCCGTTATATTTATGGCCTGCTATTGATCCCGGAGATCTGGATATGGAGGAGGCAAAACAACTGGTAGAATTGTTAGATAAAAGAGGAGTAGGAATAATTTGCTCCTGGGAGTGGGATAAAAATCAAAGATTTAATTCTTTAAAGTCAGCTCTCTCAATTGCACGGGTGCAGAAAGAACTTAATCAACATGTGAATATTGATGCAACCTCTTTACTTAATTCGTTCTTTGATGGTAATGAAAAAACAGCGCACATTGATAAAAACGGAAATCCTTTTTTTGATTATAGTTTTGGAAAAGATCATAAAATAGGATGTCCCTTCACACTTGATTACCGGAAAGAATTTATTCGGGAAAGAGTAGAATCTTTTGTTAAAAAGTATAAAGAAGAAGGTATAGATGTTGACTTTATATATACGGATTGGGAAATTGATGGCCCCCTATCGGTTAATGGTTCTTATAAGGCATCTCAACGATGTAAAAGATGTGTGGAATATCTGGGCAAGAATTTCAGCTATGATAAATTTCAAAGGGTAATAATGGATATGCGTGCTTATTTACAATATTATTCATATAGTTATCCTGTACTGTCTCAATTTCCGGGATCTCTAATAGGGAATTATGGCGATTATCCGAATGATGGCTACCGGTATTGGTATGATTATTATGAAAAACATGAATCATGGCAGCCCTATAAGCAGGAGCAAAATGCAAAATATCGGAAATGGCACAATAACTTCTCCCGTACAGGATTTACAATGGCAATGCCTGTCGTTTACACCTGGGATAATATTTATAAATGGTATAAATTCAGTAATACTGATTACAGGTGGTTCTATAACATGCTTCGAGTAGCCAGTAACAGCTTAAAAAATGTTACTGCCGGAATACCGGTCGTTAGTTTTGTCCATTGGAATACAATTTTTATCGGAGAAGATAGGCAGAACACAGAGATTAGGCAAATGAGTGAAGGAAGTTATCGGGAATTGCTGTGGCATATGTTACTCAGGGGCAATAATTCTTTTTTTATGTGGAGTGAAAAAAAGGACTTTTCTATAGAAGTTAAGCTTGTTCATGAAGTGTATTCGGCAGCGCTTCAATACAGGGAATTTCTTGAATACGGATGGCCAGTTAACTTCGATGTTCCCGAGGAAGAAGAAGCTATCATTATATCAGGCCTTGCACTTAATGATAAAATATTGGTAAGAAGAACTGATTTTGGCTCCGAAAAAAAGCCTGTTAAAATATTGGTTGGAACGAAACCTGTCATGGTTAATTATAATCCTGGTATATGCCAGGTTGTCAATTTGAATTGATGAATTTATCGTTTTATTATTTAAATTCTGATACGATGAAACCATGTTTTAAGTTTTTGCCTGTTAAGTATTTCAGTAAAAAGAAATATTACATTGGCTCAATTGAATATCAGTGTAAACTATCCATGGGAAAAGCTTTGATCACTCAAAATAGCCAAAGAATTATCAGCATAAACACTGAAGTTTTGTCAAATTTAATTATTGTTTAAAATCATGAGTCTCATTGAAGGATTGATTAGTAAATGTAAAACTATGTATCAAACTCAAAATAACCCTTTCAGAATGAGAAAATATATTTTAATCATTTTGTTTCTATCCGGAATTTTTCTGTTGACTTCATTACTTAAGCCTTCTGTTCTAAAGTTTAGGCCACAAATGATAGCTGCTGAAAGTTTTGAATCTGTTGGAGTTTTTGATGTAAATAATGACGGAAAACCGGATATAATATCAGGAGCTTTCTGGTATGAAGGACCGGATTTTTATGAGAGCCATTATATTGGTGGTGTTAATCGAACTGGTAAAGGACAATATTGGAATGACTTTGCAACAATTCCTATAGATGTGAATGGAGATGGAAAAATAGATTATATAACCGGAGATTGGTTTAAAAAAAGTATCTGGTGGAGGGAAAATCCCGGAAACGATAACGAATGGAATTTGCATGTCATAGACACTCCGGGTAATGTGGAAAGTGTCATGGGGGTAGATATTGATAAAGATGGTGTCCCCGAAATCGTTCCCAGTACGCCTGGAAATCCTTTAGTATTTTATCGTCTTGAATTAAACGCCCAAAATAAACCCACAGGAAAGTTTTCTAAAATTACCGTAGGCAATCTTCAGCAGAATGGATTGGGCTTTGGCGATATCAATGGCGATGGGCCCGGAGATTTTGTTGTAAATAATGGATGGTACCAGAGTCCCAAAAATCCATTTAAAGATGGATGGATATTTCATAAAGAGTTTGAATTGGGAGATGCAAGTTTCCCGGTAATCATCGCAGATGTGAATAAAGATGGGCTGAACGACATAATAGTTGGTCAGGGGCATGGTTATGGACTTGATTGGTTTGAGCAAAAATCTGTTGGCGGCGATAATAGGACCTGGATAAAACATTCGATTGATCCTTTTGAATCACAATACCATACTATGCAATGGTTAGATATAGATAACGATGGAGAAAATGAGCTAATCACCGGAAAACGGTATCGGGCGCATAGCTATGATCCGGGCAGCAGAGATCCAATCGGACTTTATTATTTTAAGTGGAATGGTGAATCGTTTGTCAAGAATGTTATCAGTTATGGACCATTAGGAGTGGGGAAAGGAGCAGGTATTTTTTTCGCTATAGCAGATTTGCATAATACAGGCAGAAAAGATATAGTAGTCGCTGGCAAAGACGGATTATGGGTATTTTTTAATCAAACAAATTGACCAAATATTTCTTTTCTTAAATTCTTTAACAAATGAAAAAACTATCCACCTTAATAATTCTTATCTGGGAAATAATATTATTGATTTCATGTAATTCTCCTAAATCAGGAGTAGCAACAGATATTCCTTTTTTTCTCCCGGATGATTTAGAAATTAATTTATGGGCAGAATCTCCACTTTTCTACAACCCTACTAATATGGATATAGATGCAAAAGGAAGAGTGTGGGTAGTAGAAGCAGTTGATTATCGCAATTTTAGGAATGATTCAACAAAGTTTCTGTATCATTCGAATGGTGACAGAGTCGTAATTCTTGAGGATACGAATAACGATGGGATTGCCGATTCTTCAAAAGTATTTGTACAAGACAAGGATCTGGTTGCGCCTCTGGGCATTGCCGTAATTGGTAATAAAGTATTTGTTTCATGTTCCCCCAATCTCATTGTTTATACCGATGAAGATGGAGATGATAAACCAGATAAGAAAGAAATCTTCCTGACCGGTTTTGGAGGAAAAAATCATGACCATGGATTACATGCCTTATTTGGCGGAGTAGATGGTAACTTATATTTTAACGACGGAAATGCCGGCCCTCATATTGTCACGGACAAGAGTGGGTGGACTTTAAGGTCAGGGAGTGTATACAACGGGGGGGCTGGATGGAGTAAATTTAATAAACATAAAACAAACGAAGGGAATTTGAAAAGCGATGATGGAAAAGTTTGGGTTGGAGGATTGGCGTTGCGGATTAACCCTGATGGTACCGGTTTAAAAGTGATTGGACATAATTTTCGCAATTCCTATGAATTTACACAAGATTCCTATGGTAATTTCTGGCAAAATGATAATGATGATGAGGTAGCTGCATGTCGTGTGGCCTGGTTCCCTGAAGGAGCAAATGCAGGTTTTTTTAGTAATGACGGTACCCGTACCTGGCAGGCTGATCAGCGGCCAGGACAGGACTTATTTACTGCACAATGGCATCAGGACGACCCGGGCATAATGCCTGCCGGAGACAGGACTGGTGCAGGTGCTCCAACTGGGATTGTGTTGAATGAAGGCGATGGACTCGGAGAAAAATATCGCGGATTGTTATTAAGCGCTGACGCAGGTCGGAATATAATATTTGGATATTATCCTTATCGGTCATTATCAGGTTTGCTTTCGGGAAAAAGAGTGAACTTTATTACTACACTTAAGGAAGATAATGTAATGTATATGTGGGATGAAAGTGTAAGTGACACCCAAAAAGAAAAATGGTTTCGGCCCAGCGATGTTGCTATAGGTACTGATGGGGCTATATACATAGCCGACTGGTATGATGGTATTGTGGGAGGAGATCAAATGCAGGATAGGCTCGGTATTGGCAGGATTTACCGGGTTACACCTAAAAATAAACGGCTTCATTCACCAAAATTAGATTTCTCCACCACCGAGGGTCAAATAGAAGCCTTTAAAAATCCTGCAATCAATGTTCGATATATGGCGCTCCTGGCATTATTGCAACAGAGAGAAGCTGCCATCGAACCTGTCCAAGCGTTATTAAAAGACGAAAATCCTTACGTAAGAGCTCGCGCAATATGGTTGTTATCCCGAACAGGAACAAAAGGAATAGAAATTGTTAAATCCCAGTTGTCCAATGCAAGTGAAGAGGTAAGAGCAACTGCCTTTCGGGCGTTAAGAGAAGTAGTTCCGAATATTATTCCATTTGCTGTTCAACTACAGGATGATACTTCTTCTTTTGTAAGAAGAGAAGTTGCGGTAGCACTGAGAGATCTGCCTTTTACACAGACTAAACCGATTCTTCTGGAATTATGCAAGCAATATGATGGTAGCGATCGTTGGTATCTTAATGCTCTGGCTGATGCACTAAAAGGGCAAGAGGAAGAGGTTTATCCTCTGTTGAAAGAACTTTTAGCTGCAAAAAGGGACGCGGGAAGTTGGGATGACAGAATGAGCAAATTTGCATGGGTTCTACACCCGGAAGGTGCATTACCTGATTTGGTGAAGCGGGCTACTGATTCATCCTTGAGTGAGTCCGACAGAAAGGAGGCAGTTATGGCCATCGGATTTATAAATTCTAAGAAGGCCGCGGAAAGCATGATGTCACTAAGTAAAAGTTCCATGAACGATATAGCCGATGATGCTACTTACTGGCTTTCTTTCAGGCAGAGCAATGATTGGTATGCATTTTTGGATTGGAGTAAATTAAAGATCAAAACTACTTATGAAAAAAAGATGACTGCTGTCAAAATTAAAATACAATCAATTCAGGATGAACACCTTCCTCTTGCTGTACGCGAAGATATCTTAAAGCAAACAGCATTAGATTCAATAGGAGGTCAACTTTTGGTTGGGTCAATTGCTGAGAATAAATTTCCGTCAGAATTGAAGTCATTATTAGGGAAATATATTTTTCTAAATCCTAGTATGGCAGTCAGGGTTCAGGCGGAGAAATATTTTAAGCGATCAGAAGTTCAGAAGAAATATACTGTAGAGGATATTGAACAAATGAAGGGAGATCTATCCAGGGGAAAATCGCTTTTTGCATCGCATTGTGCCTCTTGTCACCGAATGGGACAATCAGGTGCTTCAATTGGGCCTGATTTAACAAACATAAGAACAAAGTTTGATCGGGAGAATTTATTAGAAGCGATTATAAATCCAAGTGCTTCTATCATGGTAGGCTATGAACCTTTATTAATTAATACTAAAGATGGAAATTCTTATTTTGGCTTTTTAATAAGTGAGAATGCACAAAATGTAATTATAAAAGATATTTCCGGTCAAAATCATACAATAGGAAAATCCACAATCTCAAAAAGACAAAAACAGGAAAAAAGCCTGATGCCCGACCCTGGCGTTATGGGCATTTCAGAACAGGATATAGCAGATATCTCATTGTATTTATTAACAGGAAAATGAATCTAAGTCTAAATTAAATCACTATTGTCCGACTAAAATTAGTGAATAGAAGATAAAAAGCGGTTCCGAAGAACCGCCGAATAGTTAGGTTTGAGTTGCAAAACAAAAAAGCTAACTAATGAGCGAAGATAAAAAGTTTGTCGGACAGCCGGTATTATCACAAATATTAGAGGTAATACCTAGTTCTTTGATAAGTAATGCTAACAAAAAGCATAATGCAAATCGGTATTATAAGCGATTGCCCCTGCGAGTACATTTGACAAGTCTTCTTTATGGCGTATTAAGTTACTGTAACGGGCTTAGGGAGATGTGTGAAGGTCTTCTGGCCTGTGAGGGAAAGCTGATTCATTTGGGCTTTGATAAAGCTCCGGCAAGAAGTACTTTATCGGATGCTAATACCAAAAGAAGCTATTTGGTTTTTGAAACGATATACTATGGATTGCTAAAGCAATATCATAGTTTTATCTCGGACAGCCGATTAAAGGGATTAAGTATTCGCAATCTAAAAATCATTGATAGTACGACCATCCGGTTGTTCAGCGATCTATTGCAGGGAGTGGGCAGGAACCGACTGGATGGGAGCAAGAAGAAAGGGGGCATTAAAGTACATGCCCTGATGGATGCATTTAGCGGAGTTACAGAATTTGTACGCATGACAGCAGCCAGAGAGCATGACCGTAGGTTTCTCTATCAATTGAAACTACAAACTAACAGTTGGCTGGTATTTGATAAAGCATACACGGTATATCAACAGTTTGCCAAATGGTCTGCACAGAAAGTATGGTTTGTGACCCGAATGAAGGATAATGCAGACTATCATGTAACCAAAGTATTAGTTGACAGAACCAGAAAGAAGAATGTGAAAGGAGTGCTCAAAGAGCAACTGATAACAGTAGCAGTAAAGCAAAGCGGAGTTGTGGTACAAAGGCTAAAACTCAGGCGTATCACCTTTAAGACGGAAGAAGGAAAGGTATATGTATTTGTTTCCAACAATTTTACATTACCGGCTACTCAGGTGGCAACAATATATAAGAACCGATGGATGATAGAGTTGTTGTTTAAGCAGATAAAACAAAACTTTCCGCTGCGATACTTCTGGGGGGAGAGTACGAATGCTATTAAGATGCAGGTGTATTGTGTATTGATAGCGCAATTACTGATGGTCGTTATCAGAAAGAAAGCGGCTACAAAAAAATCATTTGGTAATATGATAACTGTAATCCGGCTGCATCTTACCAGCTATGTTGAGTTGTTAGCATTTATCAAAGACACGTATAAAGCATGGAGGAAAACATATAACACGCCAGACCTTTTTGCTACATGAAAATGAGTGGGGGTACTACCCCTGATTTTGACATCAGTGATTTTAACCTTGTAATCTTTACCAGTAAAGGATTACAGGGTTTTTTAACCCGATTTTAGTCGGACAATAATGAAATTAAATATATTATTGTTTATGCGAAGTTTATTCTTTTCTTCTTTGCTTTTTGTAAGTATTAGTTGCCTCAGTCAGGAAAATTCGAAGGTAGAAAACGTTATTTTAATAACGATAGATGGATGCCGGTGGCAAGAGATATTCAACGGAGCAGATTCCATGCTTCTGTTCGGTAAAAAATATGGAAATAGTGACGCAGATAGACTGATTGAGAAGTTTTGGGATAATGATTTAAACAAAAGGCGTGAAAAGTTACTTCCCTTTCTTTGGAATACAATTGCAAAAGAAGGCAGGCTTTATGGAAACAGAAACCTTGGGAGTAGATTCTCTGTTCGTAACAAAATAAGATATTCTTATCCCGGGTACGCAGAAATATTTACCGGATATGTAGATACGTCCTTTAAAACCAATGATCTGGTTTATAATAAAAACACAAATGTTTTTGAGTTTTTAGACAAACAAAATAAATTTAAAGGCAAAGTTGCTTCCTTTGCCTCATGGGACAGAGCTAATGGTTTTTTGAATAAACAAAGAAGCACTTTTTTTATAAATGCGGGATATGACGATGTCAATTCTGAAGATTTATCGTTCCTGCAAAAGACTTTAAACAGCCTTCAAAAAAAATATCATACAACAGAACAAGCCAGACCGGATTATATTACCTATTTGCATGCTAAAGAATATGTTCGCCAACACCAACCCAAAGTATTGAGTATTGGTTTTGCCTGGACTGATGATATGGCACATGATGGGAATTATCCAAAGTACCTTGATAAAATATTTTTCTTCGATAATATGATTCAGGATTTATGGGAATATATTCAGAAATTGCCTCAATACAAGAACAAAACTGCTCTATTTATTGCAGTTGATCATGGGAGGGGATTAGGTGAAAGGTGGGTTGGTCATGGACCAGATGTTCCCCCATCAGAGAATCACACGAATGAGACCTGGCTGGCTGTTTTAGTTCCTGGTATGATTAAAACCGGAGAAGTAGAAAATGGTCCTGAACTTTTCAATGCTCAGATTGCAGGGACAATAGCAAAGATATTAGGGTATAAATTCGAAACAGAACATCCTGTTGGCCTTCCTATTGCAGACTTATTTTAAACGAGAATATCACTAAGTTCAATCACAATTTTAAAATATGTAGAGAAAAAACAGTAATGAGAATGAGATATTTTACATTATGCAAAGGCAGCTTTATTCTTCAGTGATAGGCGATATTATGGATAAACATGGATATACTCTTCAGTTTCTGCCTTCTTCGATTCGCCATTAAAAGAAAAGATGACTATTGTGGGTAGAGCATTGCCTGTTTTAGAAATGGATACAGGTAAAGTAAAAGATGATAAAATATCAGGCAAACCATTTGGACTAATGCTGGTAGCACTGGGGAATCTTAGGGGTATCTCAAAAGCCTCAGACAGGAAGCAAAGTGTTAGTAAAAAAAGTTGCCTAAGATAAAAATGATTTCTATGTCTAAAGTATGAGGATTGATTACGATTTTATGGTGAAAGTTGTTTTCACTTAAGAAGCGGTTTTTCCTTAGAAGTTATCTGTCCAATTGCCCCTTCACCTGCACATAACTCCACGCCATAAAAGGAAACGCCAAAAGCAGGAGAAAGATCCAATAACTTTTCAGAATAATAAAGAGCAGGATCGTTATTATCAGGAGATAAACAGGATACGTAAAAAGCAATAACCCGATAACAATAGAATCGAAGTGATCATTGTTTTTTGTTTTTCGGATCACGAATTTCTTTACCGGAATATACAGCGGGGCATGAATCAACCATCCGGCCAAAGCAGGTATTGCCAAAAGAATTTTCTTTATGAAGGAAGGTTTTTTCTCCAGCAACTCTTTTTGTTTTTCCTTATCATTTTTTTCTATCTCAAAGACTATCTGCTGCAACTGGCTTTTAAGGTTTGAGTTGAATGCCAGATGGCGTTGACCGTCCGAAGTATTCCAGTCCAGATCATTTTGAGTGATCGGGGTGCCAAAATTTAGAAAAATATTCTTACCAAATCTTCTGAATGAACTGTAATTAATCCCTACCGGTAAAACTTTTAAAGGAATATTTTCTTCCCAGCATCCTACGGCCAGTCTTGCCGTTCCTTTTTTTAACGGGCGAAGATGCCATTCATTGATGCATTTCCCTTCACTGAAGATCAGGACAATTCCTTTTTTATAAAAAATTTTTTCACATTCTTTAAAAGTTTCGTAATTGATGCCAAGATTTTCCACGCCTTCACTGGTGCGATAGACCGGAAGTATTTTTAACCTGGTAAGTGTCTTGGAATAAAACGGTTTTTTAAAAGCATCACCTCTTGCCAATGACCAGACAAGTTGTTTGAACAGGGTATTTAGGATGACTGCATCGAGAAATGAATTGGGATGATTGCAGGCAAGCAGCAGCGGACCTTTTTCATTCAGTGCTTCAGGCCGGTTGATGATGATCTTCCGGCAAAAGATCATCATGGCAAGTCGAACCAGGGGTTTTAAAATCCGGTACAATCAGTTTTTTGGGTGAATATAAAGAACTCTGCCCAAGTATTGGCAAATCCCTGGCCTTTAAATAGAGTTAAGGGTTTGTAAGCGCCTGTCTGACAGTCAATTTCAGGATCTCCTTCTCCCGTGGTATTTGCAAAAAAGAATCCGATTCCCTTTCATGACTCCGGCTTTAAAATACTATCTTTGCTGCCCCGAATTTTAAACCCTTCGGGTTATTAAAACATGTTGAATAATTTAATTTTTAAAAATTTAAACGCTGATGCACAGGAGTCTGCCGGTTCCGAACCACAGGAAGAGGCAACTACAGCGACAACAAATGAACCCGTGCAAGCAGCCCCTGCTGAGCTTGTAAGCGCTCATGACGATTTTGACTGGAGTCTGGACAAAAGAAACGTAACAGTTTACAACCAGGCGGAAAAAGAAAACTATGACCACATCTATGAAAAAACTTTTGTTCAAATCAATGATGGCGAAATGATCAATGGCACCGTTGTGGGTCTTACCAAAACCGACGTTGTACTCAACATCGGTTTTAAAAGTGACGGACTGGTATCATTGAATGAATTCCGGGACTTACCCGATCTGAAAATTGGAGATGAAGTAGAAGTGCTGGTGATAGAAAAAGAGGATAGGGAAGGGCATTTGAATCTTAGCCGTAAACAGGCAAGGATCACCCGAGCATGGGAAAAAATTGTTGAAGTGCATAAGTCCGGAGAAGTTGTTACGGGAACTGTGACCTCAAAGACCAAAGGCGGATTGATTGTTGATGTATTCGGAATGGAAACTTTCCTTCCGGGTTCTCAGATTGATGTGAAGCCGGTAACAGATTATGATCAGTTTGTCGGAAAGACCATGGAATTTAAGGTGGTGAAGATCAATGAAGCCATCAAAAATGCCGTGGTATCTCATAAGGCGCTTATCGAAAGCGATATTGAAGCTCAGCGTGCCGAGATC
This sequence comes from Chitinophagales bacterium, assembly GCA_026936105.1. Lineage (GTDB taxonomy): Bacteria > Bacteroidota > Bacteroidia > Chitinophagales > Chitinophagaceae > UTBCD1. Next base: position 118,503 of record JAIXKI010000001.1, on the reverse strand, counting down.
ATGAGCAAGCTGGAAAAAGGACAGGTGCTGGAAGGAACGGTGAAGAATATTACCGATTTCGGTGCTTTCATGGATTTGGGCGGATTAGACGGTTTATTGTACATCACAGATATTTCTTGGGGACGTATCTCCCATCCTTCAGAAGTATTGAAGCTGGATCAGAAACTCAATGTGGTGGTATTGGATTTTGATGACGAGAAAAGAAGGATCAGCCTGGGTTTGAAACAACTGACCCCGCATCCATGGGATGTGCTGCCTGAGACCATTGCTGAAGGAAATCTAATAAAAGGTAAAGTGGTCAACATTGAAGATTACGGTGCGTTCCTGGAAATACTTCCGGGAGTGGAAGGATTGGTTCACGTATCAGAGATCACCTGGGCAAACACACCGATCAATGCAAAAGAATTCTTCAAGCTGGGTGATGAGCATGAAGCTAAGATCGTAACCCTGGATAAGGAAAACAGGAAGATGAGTCTTTCCATCAAGCAATTGACTCCTGATCCATGGAGTGATATTGAAGAAAGATTTCCTGTTGGAAGCCGTCATACAGGATTGGTGAAAAATATTACCAATTATGGTGTGTTTGTAGAATTGACTTCAGGTATCGGCGGTATGATCCATATCAGCGATCTGAGTTGGTTGAAGCGATTCAATCACCCCGGTGATTATACCAAGGTAGGTCAGAATATTGATGTGGTGATCCTCGGTATTGATAAAGAAAACCGCAAACTTCAACTGGGACATAAACAACTGGAAGAAGATCCATGGAATACATTACAGGAGACTTTTGCCATCGGTTCCATTCATGAAGGGACGGTAAGCCGCAGAGATGATAAAGGCGCTATTGTTCAACTTCCTTACGGACTGGAAGGCTTTGCCCCCAACCGCCATCTTACCAAAGAAGATGGAAAGAGTATCGGCGCTGACGAGACCGCCCAGTTCATGGTGATCGAGTTTGACCGTAATGAAAAGAGGATCGTTCTTTCACACACCCGTATTTGGGAACAGACCAAGGTTGATGAAAAAGATGCTGCGAAAAAAGAAGCCCGTACAGAAGCGGAGAAGACTCGCAAAGCAGTAAAAAGCATGCAGAGTAAAGTGGAGAAAGCAACGCTTGGTGATCTGGGCATCCTGGCAGATCTGAAGAAGAAAATGGAAAGCGGCGAAAACAACGAAGAAGCTAAGCCGGAATAATATGGTGTTGATCCTGATTTTTTTTGAAGCCCTTTTAATAAGGGCTTTTTTCATTCCCTGAACTGAAAAAGATTTTATAAATGAGATATTGTTCCTATTGCCTTAAATTACATGAATATTCGTTTGCCAAAAATTGATCTGCTGATGAGTTCCTTTACTGAAAGGCTGAAGAGCTTCAGCCTGGTCCGTAAGATAGTTTATTTTATTGTGGGCATTGTGTCTTATCCGGGTATAGCCATAGTGAATAAACTCAAGATATCAGGATCGGAGCAATTAAGAAAACTGCCCGGGCAAAATGTTCTTTTTGTCAGTAATCATCAAACCTATTTTGCAGATGTTATTACGTTCCTCCATATTTTTTCTGCAGTGAAGTGGGGGAAAAAAGATCGCCTTGGAATCCCGTATTATCTATTAAACCCGTTTACCCGTGTGAACTATGTGGCAGCAGAAGAAACCATGAAAGGAAGCTGGATCAGCCGCCTGTTTACTTTAGCGGGAGCGCTGACAGTAAAAAGAACCTGGGTCAAAGGTTCCAAAGAAGTAAGGAAGACGCTGGATCCTTCCGATACAAGAAAGATCCAGAGAGCGCTGGAAAAGAACTGGATCATTACTTTCCCTCAGGGCACTACCAAACCATTTGCACCCGGACGAAAAGGAACGGCTTTTATCATTAAACAAAATAAACCGGTCGTGATACCGGTCGTCATCAGCGGGTTCTGGCGGGCCTTTAATAAGAAAGGGTTAAAATTCAAAAAGAAAGGGACATTGCTTACGGTAACTTTCAAAGAGCCTTTACAAATTGACTATGATGCTCCTTCCGAAGTAATATTGGAACAGGTGATGGATGCAATCGGCCAGAGTAAGAAATTTATGATGATGGGCAAGCATCATCGTATAACAGCAAAGCAGCCGGGCTGATGAAATTATTTTGAAGATATGACAGTTATTTAAAGAACAATGCTTTCAATTCTGTTGCATCCCCCGGTTTTAGTTTTCCTCCGAGTACAAGCCGCAATTGCCTTCTTCTTAAAGCGCCGTCAAATATTCTCTTTTCTTCTTCAGTTTCGGGTATCAGATCAGGAACCTGTTTTGGTTTACCGAGCGGGTCCAATGCCACAAAAGTGTAATAAGCCTCGTTGCTTTTGTATTTATATTTCTGCACCAGGTCTTCTCCCCATACTTTCAGATAGATCTCCATAGAGGTATTGAAAGCTCTTGAAACTTTTGCTTCTATATGTACTGCATTACCTAATTTGATCGGATTCTGAAACGAAATATTATCAACTGATGCAGTCACTGCCGTTGCATTGCAATGTTTCTGAGCAGCTATGGCTGCAGCAATATCCATCCAGTACATCAGCCGTCCTCCCATTAAATTAGCGAAAGTATTGGTATCGTTGGGCAGTACTATTTCTGTCATTATAGTAAGGCTTTCCCCTGCATTTTTACTTTCCATTACAAAATTTTCGCAAATATAGCAGTATTTAAAAGTGAGAACTCATGTTGAGCAAAATCATATTCACTATTTATATGAGAAAGTTTCTTCTAACCTGTATTCTTTTAACTTTGTGAACCAAATTGATTAGCGTATAAAATTTTTAAACATGGAGCCCCATCCCGAGATTTCTTTTGACAATACGGAATTAGCCTTCGGATACAAAAATGACAAGCAGTTAAAAAAAGCCCGTTTTCTTTTTTCTTTAATGAGCAAACCCTGGCTGGTAAAAATGGCCGTGAAGATGACACCTCCTGTTATCAAGTCAGGACTGCCGGTGAAAGGCTTAATCCGTAAAACCATCTTCGGACAATTTGTGGGAGGAGAAACGTTGGAGCAAACTGCTGCCGTTGCCAAAAAACTGGGTGAACATAATGTACAGGTGATCCTGGATTATGGAGTGGAAGGAAAACAGGGCGAAGAAAATTTTGATCATGCAAGAGACGAATTCATCCGGGTGATCAATTATGCTGCTACTCAGCCCAATATTCCGTTCATGAGTGTGAAGGTAACGGGTTTCGCACGGTTTGGTTTGCTGGAGAAACTCGGTGAAGTAATGAAGCAGCAGGAAGGTTCTTTAATGAAAAAATATCTGAACACGCTGGAGCAGATCTCTTCTGCCGACAGGGAAGAATGGCACCGGGTGCGTGAGCGTATGACCCGTGTTTGCGAAGCAGCCGTTGAAAAAAACATAGGGGTATTGATAGATGCGGAAGATTCGTGGATACAGGATCCTGTAGATGCACTGATCCTTCTGATGATGGATATTTTCAACAAAAAACGCCCGGTCATTTATAACACTACCCAGCATTACCGTACGGACCGCCTTCAATTTTTGAAAGACTGTTATGCAGCAGCAGTGGAAAGGAACTTTCTGTTTGGAATAAAACTGGTTCGTGGCGCCTATATGGAGAAGGAAAGGAAGAGAGCAGAGAAAATGAATTACCCTTCACCGATTCATACAAACAAAAAGGCAACCGATAAGGATTTTAATGCTGCCGTAGAGTTTTGCATTGAGCATCTTGATCGCATTTCAGTTATTGTAGCCTCCCATAATGAATACAGTAATTTATATACAACGCAACTGCTGCAGCAAAAAGGATTACTCCTGAATCATCCACATGTTCATTTCAGCCAGTTGTATGGTATGAGTGATAACATAACTTTCAATCTTGCACATGCAGGATGTTCGGTGAGTAAGTATCTGCCTTTTGGGCCCATCAGAGATGTCATTCCATATCTGATGCGGCGGGCACAAGAGAATACTTCTGTAAAAGGCCAGACGGGCAGGGAGATGATGCTGATCAGAAAAGAGATCAAAAGAAGAAAACTGTGATCTCAGACTTTTAATAGCTTTTTCAGTCTGTCAAGGTATTTGTGTTCCGGAGTGTTTATTTCGCGGATACTTTCTGCGATATGTTTGGCGCTGTTGAAAATGCGCTTGCGGGTTGTTTCGTCTATTTCGTCTTTACTTTCCCCAAAATAGGTTTCGAAAGATTGAAAAGCTTCTTCCGCAGAGGCCATCTGATCTTCCATCGTTTCAAATTCGAATTCAATAAGGAAGGCCCGGTCACTGCCGAAACGGTCAGTACTGTCGTCATAGTGCCGCCAGGCAAACTGCACTTCTTCGTCAAGTTTTACTTTTTCCTGCGGGCCAATTTTTTTATCTGCTGATGCAATAGCATAAAAAAGATTCCCCAACTCTTTATAAAATCTTCTTGTGTCTTTCATGATACAAGTTTATACTGAGGTAAAGTTAATCAAGATGATTAAAATCAATAGTTAATATATTTCTGATCATTTCACAGCTTACCCACACCCGTGCATTGTAGCAAAATAACTCAGCGGTTTCATTTAACTTGCATCTATGCAACAATATCTTTCTTTACTTCAGTATATTCTGGATAACGGAGTGGAAAAGAATGACCGTACCGGCACAGGCACCCGAAGTTTTTTTGGTTATCAGATGCGTTTTGACCTGCAAAAAGGCTTTCCTCTGGTAACTACCAAAAAACTTCACCTGAAAAGCATTATTTATGAGTTGCTTTGGTTTCTGAAAGGTGAGACCAATATCCGGTATTTAAAAGAACACGGAGTGAGCATTTGGGATGAATGGGCCGATGAGAATGGGGAATTAGGCCCGGTTTACGGGAAACAATGGAGAAACTGGACTGCACAGGATGGCAGTGCCATTGACCAGATAAGCGAAGTAATAAGCAGGATAAAAAAAGATCCGGACAGCCGCCGTCTGATCGTCAGCGCCTGGAATGTTGCCGAATTACCCAAAATGGCGCTGATGCCTTGTCATGTATTGTTTCAATTCTATGTGGCCAACGGAAAGCTGAGCTGCCAGTTGTATCAACGCAGTGCAGATGTTTTTCTGGGCGTGCCTTTTAATATTGCATCTTATTCTTTACTGACGATGATGATCGCCCGGGTCTGCGGGCTGGAGCCGGGAGAATTCATTCATACATTTGGCGATGTGCATATTTACAGCAATCATGTGGAGCAGGTGAAACTGCAGCTGACCCGCACTCCTTACCCGTTGCCGCAAATGAAACTGAATCCCCTGGTTAAAAATATTTTTGATTTCCGTTACGAAGATTTCACGCTGGAAAATTATCAATGTCATCCGGCCATTAAAGCTCCGGTTGCAGTTTAGGAATTTTTGATCCTGATAAGCTTATAGGAGTATATTCATCCTCCAATGAATAAAGAATCAGATGAAATTCTTTTTTAAATAGTATTCAGGTGTCCTGAAAGTGAGAATAGGTTAATTTTACATTTTGAATTTTATACTTTCTGTCTCATGATAATCTCTTTCGTTGTTGCGGTTGCCGAAAACGGAGTGATCGGTAAAAATGGTACGATGGTTTGGCGTCAGGCAAATGATATGCAGTTTTTCAAAAACATCACCTGGGGTATGCCTGTGATCATGGGACGCAAAACGTTTCAGGGTTTGGGTAAAGCTTTACCGGGAAGAAAGAATATTGTGATCACCAGGCAGCCCGATTGGAAAGCAGAAGGTGTGGTGATCGTAAGAAGTTTGGAGGATGCATTATTTGTTGCACGGGAAACGGATGCGAAAGAGGTATTTGTGATCGGCGGAGGTGAAATTTACCGGTTGGCTTTTGAAAAAGTAAACAGGATCTATCTGACAAGGATCAAAGCGAGTCCCGAAGGGGATACTTATTTTCCTGACCTGGATCCGAAACAGTGGCGCTTGATCAGCAAAGATGATCATAAAGCTGACGAGAAAAATCAATACGATTACTCTTTTCAGTTGTGGGAGAGAAAGTAATCTTTCAGCCTGTGGCCACGCAGAAGGCACGGACTCCCGATAAAGAAGAGACACGAGAAGGCAACCGGTGGTTTACATTCAATTTTTTATCTTGATCTATGTGCCAGTGATTTGTTTCTCTTTAAAATTTGAATTTCACTTTCATTCATGTTTTCAAAAACTGAGGTAGCATTAAAATACCTGAATTATTTCTTCACGGCGTCCAACAGCAAGGGGCATGGCGCTCATTCGCCATTTGTTTTCCGGTTTATCACGCAGGTATTGAATGATAAAGCACACTATTCCTCTTATAATAAAGTTGAAGAATTAAGAAGCAGATTATTAAAAGATGAAACTATCTTGCCGGTTGAAGACTTTGGCGCCGGTTCGGTGGTTGACCGCTCTCAAAAAAGAAGCATAGCCTCAATAGCAAGGAATGCGGCAAAACCAAAGAAGTACGGGCAGCTTTTATTCCGGATGGTAAAATATTACAAACCGAAAACGATCGTTGAACTGGGAACTTCATTAGGGCTTACGACCGCTTATCTTTCCCTGGCAAATCCGGGCGCAACAATTTTGACCTTTGAAGGGGCTAAGGCGATCGCCGGTATCGCAAAAAAAAATTTTGATTCATTGAATCTGCGCAATATCAAACCGGTAGAAGGAAATTTTGATGATACACTTGGAACTTCTATCGCCCCCATGTCATCCATTGATCTGGCTTTCTTTGATGGTAATCACCGCCTCATACCGACGGTAAATTATTTTAATGAGATGTTACCTAAGTGCAACAACTCTTCTATCCTTATCATGGATGATATTCACTGGAGCAAAGAAATGGAAGAAGCCTGGGATCATTGCAGAAAGAATGACAGGATCACCTTAAGCATAGATCTGTTTTTTCTCGGGATATTATTTTTTCGTCCCGAAATTCTCGAAAAGCAGCATTTCAGGATCCGTTTTTAATAAGTGATTTCCCTGAGAAGAAGCATTTAATGAAAATATATATTAATCCTCATCTTTCCGGATACAGCCGCTCATAAAATTTCTGCACAAAAACTGCTGAAATTCATCATAAGGGCAGAGGCTACAGTCAAAAAAAATTATACCTTTCCGCCTTATTTATATAAGGTACATGACGATCGGCTTATTGAAAGAACCAGACTTTGAAACCAGAGTGTCTTTGATCCCCGAGACTGTAGCAGCGCTGAAAAAGAAAGGTGTAACAGTGTATGTTGAAAATGATTCCGGAAAAAAAGCTTTCTGGAATGATGAGGAATATATAAAGGCCGGCTCTGAAATAAAATCCCGTTCTGAGATCCTTCAGTCTTCCGATATTATTTTGAGCATTCATGCTCTTTCTCAACCCGAGATTGAAAAACTTAAATCAAAGATCATCATTGGCGTTTATCAGCCGTTGTATGTGCGTGACCTGATGCACCAATGGGCAAAGCAGGGTGTCACTGTTTTTTCCCTGGATATGTTGCCACGTACCACGAGAGCGCAGTCAATGGATGTATTGAGCTCACAAGCCAACATTGCCGGGTACAAGGCAGTTCTTCTGGCAGCTAATCTTTATTCCCGGTATTTTCCCATGTTCATGACAGCTGCAGGAACCATTGCTCCGGCAAAAGTTTTGATACTGGGCGCCGGTGTTGCAGGCCTTCAGGCCATTGCTACGGCCCGTCGCCTTGGTGCTGTGATAGAGGTCTTTGACACACGCCCTGCCGTAAAAGAAGAAGTGATGAGTCTGGGTGCCAAATTCATTGAAGTGGAAGGAGCGGCAGATGCCAGCAAGGCAGGTGGTTATGCCGTGGAGCAGACCGAAGATTTTATGAAACGGCAGAAAGCAAAAATTGCGGAAAGCCTTGCCAAAGCAGACATTGTGATCACCACAGCACAAATACAGGGAAAGAAAGCGCCAATACTGATAACGGAAGAGATGCTGGATACAATGCGCAATGGGTCTGTCATTATTGATATTGCCGCTTCTTCAGGAGGTAATACGCCATTTACAAAAGATAATGAAACAGTAGTGCAAAACGGCGTCAGGATAGTAGGAAATTCTAATTTGCCGGCAACCATGCCGTCCGATGCCAGTAAGATGTATGGAAAAAATATTCTGAATTTTCTGAATCTTATCATTACCAAAGAAGGACAACTGAACCTGAACTGGGAAGATGACCTGGTGAAAGGGAGTTGCATTGCTCATAATGGTGAAGTGATCCACGAAAGAATTAAATAAAAGATATCATGCACGAAATACTTGGTTGGATACAGGAGAATCAGCAGATGATCTATATTGTCATCCTGATGATATTTGTAGGAGTCGAGGTCATCGGTCATGTGCCCAGCGTGCTGCACACTCCTTTGATGAGCGGCGCCAATGCCATTCACGGAGTGGTAATTATCGGCGCTATTATCATCATGGGCAGGGCGGAGAGTGATAATTACCTGTCTTTGATCCTGGGATTTCTTGCTGTGATACTGGGTACTTTGAATGTGGTCGGTGGTTTTGTGGTGACGGACAGGATGCTGGAAATGTTCAGTAAGAAAAAGAAAAGCCCGAAGGCATAAGAACGAAATCCGAACTATCGCTTTCGTAATGGAGGCTAAGAAGAAAATATATGATTTGTTGGAACGAACAGAAAAATTTTCATTGCGAACAAGAGATTTTTATTTGAGATTGAAGAAAGATTTGATTAACCGGGAAAATATTATTCAATTGATTCGTTCCTCGGGTTCTGTTGCTGCCTTTTATATTGAAGCTAATGAAAACCCTGGTAACGGAGATTTTAAGTACTGGATAAAAGTTTGCAGAAAAGAATCAAAAGAATCAAAGCTATGGCTTAAACATGTTTTGACAGATAACAATGGCGAGCTTGAAAACGAAAGATTGGAGTTAATTCAGGAAGCATTTGAGCCCAAACAAATTTTTTGGTGCAATTTTAAAAAAGCTTGTGCAAAAAGATTAGAAATAAGGAATGACATGAGAAAACCCGGAAGCATTTCGGTTTTCGATTTTTAATATTCGGATTTTTTATGGAACTAAACATACTAACATTTATCTATCTCATCGGAGCAGTCACTTTTATTCTGGGGCTGAAAATGCTGGCGCATCCTGACAGGGCGAGAAAAGGAAATTTGCTGGCTGCATTCGGGATGACCATTGCCGTTTTAGGAACAATATTTTTATACAAGGATGAAGAAGGCAACGGCCTTCACAATTACGGATGGATATTCGGAGGTATTGTCATTGGAGGCATCATTGGTACGCTGGCTGCCAAAAAAATAAAGATGACGGCAATGCCCGAAATGGTGAGCATGTTTAATGGCATGGGGGGCGCCTGTGCCGCCCTGATCTCAATCGTTGAATTTAACAGGATGACAAGCCATCCTGAGATCCATTCTTTGCCACCTTCCAATTTTCTTTCTGTTTCGGTTCCTCATGGTGAACTGCTGATCATTTTACTCGGGCTGATCATCGGATCTGTTTCTTTTGCGGGAAGTATGATCGCTTGGGGAAAGCTGGATGGGAGCATCAAAGATTTTGCTTTCAAAGGGCAGCATACGCTCAATCTTGTTTTTTTAGTTGGTGTCTTTGCATTGGCAGTTTATCTGTTTGTGAATATAAACGACCTGTACCGATTTGATGGAACTGTTGCTGTATTCACTAATAAAGGGCATATTCTATTTTACTCTGTTTTTATTATAGCGTTATTGTATGGTGTTTTCTTTGTGATGCCCATTGGTGGGGCGGACATGCCGGTGGTTATTTCATTGCTGAACTCATTTACGGGAGTGGCAGCGGCCTGCGGAGGATTTTTATACAACAATAAACTGATGCTTACCGGCGGTATCCTCGTTGGCGCCGCAGGTACTTTGCTCACCATACTGATGTGCAAAGCAATGAACCGTTCTCTTGCCAATGTACTGATCGGTTCTTTTGGCGGAAGTAAGGCCACCGGCGAAGCAAAGAAGCAACAGGGGACGTACAAGGAAATTACACTGAGCGATGCTTCCGTTCTCATGGCATACGCCAACAAAGTGATGATCGTTCCCGGATATGGACTGGCAGTGGCACAGGCGCAGCATGTTTGCCATGATCTTGAAAAACTATTGGTGGAAAGAGGTGTGGATGTGAAATATGCCATTCATCCTGTTGCAGGACGCATGCCCGGCCACATGAACGTATTGCTGGCAGAAGCCGACGTGAGTTATGATAAACTGCTGGAAATGGAACAGGCCAATGAAGAATTCCCGACAACCGATGTGGTATTGATCTTAGGCGCCAATGATGTGGTGAATCCTGCTGCTAAAACAGATCCTTCTTCACCCATTTACGGAATGCCGATACTGGATGTGGAACTGGCCAAGAATGTAATCGTGAATAAAAGAAGCATGAAACCCGGTTATGCCGGCATTGAGAATTCATTGTTCTTCCAGAAAAAAACTTCCATGTTATTTGGCGATGCAAAGAAAGTGCTGCAGGATCTGATCGCTGAGATAAAGAGTTTGTAAATCATTGATGGAAGATAGACCGTTTATCCCACGAAATCTCATAAATTAAAGATCTGTTCCTTAAATTACATGATGATTGTCTGTTCCGCCGGTTTTGATTGACAGAAGTTGAAAGTGCAGACTGTCTGTAATAAACGATCATTGTTTTCGACTCACATGCTGCAAAGCTGACCGGACCGGGTGAAGTTAGGCAGCAATGTTCTTTAATAAAAAACCACACATCATGAAAAAGTTGTTATTCATCCCTGCAGTCTTATTTCTTTTTCTGACTGCTCAGTCGCAACAAAAGCTAATGGGCTTTACCGATGCCAATGCCGCCAAACAATTGGATTGGGAAAAACAGTTTGATGCCTTGATCAAACCTTCCAACCAGGATGAATGGATGAAATTTCTTTCTTCCCATCCGCATCATGTGGGCAGTCCGCAGGATAAAGCGAATGCAGAATACATGGCTAATCTCTTCCGCAGTTGGGGATACCAGACAGAGATCGAATCTTATTATCCCCTGTTTCCTACACCCAAAACAAGAGTGCTGGAAATAGTTGGAGATAAAAGCTATAAACCCAAATTGCAGGAATCGGCAGTGCCCGGAGACAGAACCAGCGGACAGTATTCGGAGCAGTTGCCTTCTTACAACGCTTATTCTGCCGATGGTGATGTGACGGCAGAGCTGGTCTTTGTGAACCGTGGTGTTCCTGCCGATTATGAAGAACTTGCAAGAATGGGTGTGGATGTAAAAGGGAAAATAGTGATTGCAAAATATGGAGGATCCTGGAGAGGAATCAAACCCAAAGTAGCTTATGAGCATGGCGCCATCGGCTGCATCATTTATTCCGACCCTGCTGATGATGGTTATGTACAAGGTGATGTTTATCCGGAAGGCCCTTTTAAACCCAAAGATGGAGTGCAGAGGGGTTCAGTAATGGACATGCCTGTTTATCCCGGCGATCCATTGACTCCGGATGTGGGCGCTACAAAAGATGCAAAAAGATTAGACAGAAAAGAGGTAGTTACCATAATGAAGATACCCGTGCTGCCAATCTCTTATGCGGATGCACAACCCTTATTGCAACTTTTGAAAGGACAACCTGTTCCGGCTGCATGGCGGGGCGGTTTGCCATTGACCTATCATGTGGGACCCAGCACTCAGAAAGTGCATCTGAAACTGGAGTTCAACTGGGATCTGAAACAATTGTATAATGTGATAGCAAAAATGCCGGGAACTGAACTTCCCGATCAGTGGATCATTCGCGGTAACCATCATGATGGTTGGGTAAATGGCGCCGGTGATCCGCTCAGTGGCATGGTAGCCGAGATGGAAGAAGCAAGAGCCATCTCTGAGCTGGTGAAGCAGGGATATAAACCCAAAAGAACTATCGTCTTTTGTGCCTGGGATGGAGAAGAACCTGCTTTGCTCGGCTCTACCGAATGGGCAGAAGATCACCAGCAGGAACTGAAACAAAAAGCAGTCGTTTATATTAACAGCGATGGTAATGGACGTGGATTTATTTATGCATCGGGCTCTCATACACTGGAACCGTTTTTTAACGGGATTGCTGATGAAGTGATGGATCCTCAGACCAATGTTTCTATTAAAGAGAGACGCTATGCCGGATTTATGACATCGGCAGATCCTGCTACCAGGAATAAGATGATGGGAAATAAAAATATCAGGTTGAGTGCATTGGGCGCCGGTTCCGATTATTCATCATTCCTGCAGCATTTGGGGATAGCTTCCATGGATGTTGCTTTTGGCGGTGAAGACCCCGGTGGCGAGTATCATTCCATTTATGATTCTTATGATCTTTTTGTAAGATTTAAAGACCCCGGATTTCATTATGGCGCTGCCATGTCAAAGACAGCGGGCAGGATAACCATGCGTTTGGCCAATGCAGATGTCATCCCTGTTAGTTTCAGAAGCTTTTACAAGACGGTTAACGGCTATGTAAGTGAAGTGAAATCATTGTTGGATAACAGCAGGAGCCAGACTGAAACCGAGAATAAAATGATCAAAGAAAATTTGTTTGTTTTGGCACATGACCCGACAAAGCCTTATGTTCCTCCGGTAGAAAAAGAGGCAGTTCCTTTCCTTAATTTCAGTGAGCTTGATAATGCGATGGTGCAGTTGGGGGATGCAAGCGACCAGTTTGAAAAGTTATATGCAGGCGCTACACAACTTCCGGCAACAAAACAGAACCGGTTGAATGAAGTTTTATACAAAGCAGAAAGAAGTTTGATCAATCCTGGCGGATTGCCGCGTCGCAGCTGGTATAAACATGAGATCTATGCACCGGGATATTATACAGGATATGGAGTGAAAACTTTGCCGGGCATCCGCGAAGCGATTGAGCAACGCAACTGGAAAGAGGCACAGGAAAATATAGGCATCGTGGCCAGAACAATAAAAGCATACACGGATCAGGTGAATGCTGCCATTGCTTTGCTGAAATAAATTGATAACCCGGGTCTCTCGCAGGCCCGGGTTAAATTTCTACGCAGGTTGACTGAAAATCTGATAGCATTCTTAGTTCCGGATTTTTACTTTTATCTCTCATTATTCGTTAAGTTTGAATAGTGCTACCGGAAGAATTATTACCATCACTGGAAGGACTTGAAGGCTTCGACAGAGATGCGTTTATAAAAGTTCATGCATCGGGTGAAAAGATCACTTCCATACGGGTGAATCCTCAAAAATTTTCAATAGAAGATGTTGAATTCAGCAGTGGAGGAAAGGTACCTTGGTCCCGTTATGGAGTTTATTTATCTGACCGTCCGTCTTTCACTTTCGATCCGTTGTTTCATGCCGGTTGTTATTATGTGCAGGAAGCCAGCAGTATGTTCCTGGAGCAGGCTTTGAGCCAGTCGGTTGACCTTTTACGCCCATTAAAAGTTTTGGACCTGTGTGCTGCTCCCGGGGGAAAATCCACGCACATTCAATCGTTGATATCAAAAGAAAGCCTGCTGGTAAGCAATGAAGTAATCCGGTCAAGAGTACCGGTGCTGAAAGATAATATCATCAAGTGGGGAGCTGAAAATGTTGTGGTCACGCAAAACGATCCGAAAGAATTTTCTTCGCTGAAAAATTATTTTGATGTCATCGTAATTGATGCCCCCTGCAGTGGCAGCGGCCTGTTCCGCCGTGATCCCGATGCGATCAATGAGTGGAGCCTGAACAATGTCATGCTATGCAGTTTGCGCCAGCAAAGGATCATAGCTGATATTCTTCCTACGTTGAAAAAAGAAGGAATACTGGTCTATTGTACCTGTTCTTATTCCAAAGAAGAGAATGAAAACATTTGCAGATGGTTGATGGATGAATTTAAAGTTCAGGATTTAAAATTAAAAATTGAAAACAATTGGAATGTAGTTGAATCGCCAGTTGGGTATCGTTTCTGGCCGCACAGGGTGAAAGGCGAAGGGTTTTTTCTTGCCTGTTTCCAAAAAATTATTGGGGATGATGATATGCCACTAAAGAAAGTTAAGAATCAGGTGCAGTTGAATAAAAAAGAACAGGCGATCATTTCAAACTGGCTTAAGAGCGACTCTCTCCGGTTTATAAAACGTGAGAACAACGTTTATGCAGTTCCTGAAAGGCATTTCATGGATGTTTCACATCTGATGCAGTTGTTACAGGTGAAATATGCCGGAGTGGAAGCCGGCGGGATCATGCATGATAAACTGATCCCGGCACATGCCCTGGCGTTGAGTAATTTATTGAGTGATTCAATTTCTGCAAATCCACTGGATCGTGATAATGCCATAGAATATCTGAAGAAAAAAGAGATTCACATGAAACCTGAAATGAAGGGCTGGCAATTGGTGCAATATGAAGGCCACGCTCTCGGGTGGATCAATGTTTTGTCAAACCGTATTAACAATTATTATCCGAAAGAATTAAGGATTTTAAAAGAAAACGTATGATGGCCTCTGCTGAAAATTGCGCATCTTTGTTATCTAATTTTTCTACTATGAAAAAACTGTTCCTGTTTTTCCTGTGTTGTATGATGGCGGCAGTCTTTGTTAGTGCGCAGAGCGAAGAACTAATATTAAAGCCGGGAAGCAAGGGGTTTTATGTAGAACATAAGATCACACCGAAAGAAAACTTTTATTCCATTGGGCGTTTATTCAATGTCTCTCCCAAACATCTGGCCTCCTTTAATTCACTGGATATGTCGAAAGGACTGAGCATAGGTCAAACCATAAACATCCCTTTGTCGGATACTAATTTTTCACAGAAAGTAAATGAAGGAGCGCCGGTGTATGTGATAGCGGCAGAGAAGGAAGACCTTTCTAAGATCAGCAGGAGTTCTAAAGCTTCTGTTGAGGATCTTAAATTCTGGAATGGCATCTCAAGCGATAATGTAGCAAAGGGAACCAGATTGATCGCAGGATTTCTGACTTCAGGAGAAATAGCCAATAGCAATAAAATTGTGATTGCAAAGAATGATGCGAAAAAAGACTTAGCTATAAATGAAAAGATGGCTGAAATGAAAACCGGCGATAAAACGGAGACGATAAAAGAAACAGCTAAAACAGAAACTGAAAAGCAAAAAGCTGTTGAACCAACCGTCAGGCCTGAAGAAAAGAAAACCCTCTCTGAAGAACGGCCCGTTAATATTTCGAACGGCGATGATCAGGGTTCAGGAATTAATACTTCTTCGGGAAAAGGATATTTCAGAAATGATTTTGATCAACAGATTAAAACATTCCCTTTGTCCAAAGAGCAAACTTTGACTTCAGGTATTTTTAAGACCATGAGCGGATGGGTTGATGAAAAGTATTATGCGTTGATGGATGATGTGGACCCGGGCACGGTGATCATGGTGACCAATCCTGACAATAACAAGTCCGTTTTTGCGAAAGTGTTGGGAGCTATGAAAGGAATCAGGCAGAACCAGGGGCTGGAGCTTCGCCTCAGTGATGCAGCAGTTTCACGTCTCGATATAAAGGATACCAATAAATTTATAGTCAAAGTAAACTACTGATTTTATAAAATGATTTTATGAAAAGATCTTTCCTTCTGTATTTTTTGATAGGAGTCCCCGCATTTGTTTTAGCCCAACAATCTGCAGGACTCAGTTCTCAGCCTGCTCCATTCTTTGATGTAAAGAAGATCGCTGCCACTTCAGTAAAAAACCAGGCGATGACAGGTACCTGCTGGTGTTTTTCCACCACTTCATTGCTGGAGAGCGACCAGATCCGCAAGAACAACAGCACGATAGACCTCAGTGAAATGTTTACCGTGCGGAATATTTATATCGAGAAAGCAAAAAATTATATTCTAAGGCAGGGCAAAGCTCAGTTCGGTGAAGGAGGACTGGGACATGATGAGATCCGTGCAGTGGCCACCTATGGCGCCATGCCGCTACAGGATTATACAGGCCTGGTCAACGGAGCCACTTCTTATGATCATCAAAAGATGTTTCGGTCACTTAAGAGATATCTCGACAGTGTATTGAACAAACAACCGATCACTTCCGGTTGGCTGAATGGCTATACAAAGATTCTGGATGAATATATGGGACATGCTCCTGATCATTTTACTTATGCGGGGAAAGAATATACCCCGCTCAGTTTTTCGAAGGATGTATTGCACTTCAATGCGGATGACTATGTCAGCCTTACTTCTTTTACACACGAGCCTTATTACAAACCTTTCATCCTGCAGGTACCGGATAATTTTGCCAACGGATCTTTTTACAATCTCCCATTGAATGAATTCATTGATGTGGTGAAGTCCGCCTTAGAAAAAGGGTATTCGGTATCCTGGGATGCCGATGTAAGCAATAAGGGATTCAGGCAGGATATCGGCCTGGCATTGAATCTTGACGGCAAAGCAACTTATTCAAAAGATGCACTCACCCCGGATATGCAGGAAGCTCCTTATAATGCAAACATCCGCCAGGAATTGTATGAGGACCTCACCACCCAGGACGATCACCTTATGCATCTTATGGGAATAGAAAAGTCAAAAGGAGGGAAAACATTTTTCATTGTAAAAAATTCCTGGGGGAAGGTGGGCCCTTATGAAGGATACATTAATGTATCTGAACCTTATTTCGCCATCAATACCATCAGTATTGTGCTTCCTAAGGCAGCCTTACCGAAAGAATTGCTGGAGAAACTGAAGTTGTAAGCTGGTGGCTACATACCGGTTACAGGTTACCAATTAATTTCTGGATGCTTGATTCCGGGCCGTGTTTGCTAATGAATACGGCAGCCGATACTCCTTTTGTGTTTTTCCGCGGCGCCGTATTCCGCAAGCGAAAGCCGATTGTGAAAAATGTCTAGATATATTTTACAATACTCATCAGGATCACTGCTGCAACTAAAAGAAGTGCAGCTAAATTATTTGCTTTAAAAATTTTATTTCGGAGCGCCATCAATTGTTGTGACTGTTCCGCGGTCGGTGCCGAAGCTGATTGGGCAATGTTATGACCAATTTTATTGATCATGTTGGCTGCCGGTCGGGTTACCAGTAAACCCTCAAGAAAAGCGATGATGGCCAGGACTCCTCCCACACTCAGTATCATTCCATGTGCCGAAGCCATCCATGTACCTTGAAATCCATTGGATAATTCCCAAAGTAAAAGAACCCCGCAGAGTACATTTAATAATGCAGATAATGACATCATCACAGGAAGCCTATTGGTCCTCGCTAATTGCTGCATGAACTTTCCTCCATCAGGCCCAAGAGCCTTGACAGCAGGTGCGACAAAATAAGCAAGATAAATTGTGGCTCCGGCCCAGAAAACGCCTGTGAAGATGTGTAACACCCTCAGGGAGATGAGGTAGGTTTGTGCGTTCATATGAGTTTTTTTGTAAAAAAATTTTTCAAAAAATATACAATCAGAAAGTTATCTGGTACGGGCCGGGTCTCCGAAGGGGTGCGGCGGTCAAACTCCTTTTTACTGAATTTCTCGGGCACCGTATCCTGCAAGAGAAGAAACGGCCGGTCAGTAAACAACAGTAGTTTTTTGTGCAAATGAGTAATGGAAAGAGCCGAATAGGAATAGGATCGACAAGCCCGGGTAAATTAAATTTAGACCTTACAGGAAAACAGAACCAGATGTATTTTAAATTATGATAATATTGTAAGATAGTGAAAAATTCATTTTGTAGCAAAAAATCATTATAGGTGGCTTGTGCTCATGGCCAGGTACAGAACAGAAGCGGTGCGATCGTATTTGTTAATGCCTGGGCCGTGATTCACAATCGAAGACAAGGTTGGCAAAAGATTTTCATTTCGTGAACCCGTAACCTGAAACCGGCAACAAATAACCTGTAACCTGTTTTAAAACCTGTATCCTCTTAAAAACTCTTCGATCAGCATTCTTTTTTTCCCCTCCAGCTGAACTTCTTTCAGAAGGATATAACCATCCCTGCAGGCAAACTTCAGGAATGTTTTTTTGTCTGATTCCCAATGGCCGGTTCTGGTAGTGGGAAGGATCATTTCTTTTTCACTTCGGAAGACTTTGATCGTTTTATCGCCGAGTTCGGTAAAGGCGGCAGGATAGGGGGATAATCCACGAATGAGATTGTGTATGTCATCTGCATTTTTGTGCCAGTCAATTTCACAGGTCTTAGTAAAAATTTTTGGCGCTGATTTCAGCACAAAGTTAGTAAACATGGGACCGGAGATTTGAGTTTCCTCGTTTGGTTGTTGTGGATTACTCATTGATGATTGAGGCGTTTCGGTCAATGTTTTTTCTGCCAGGCCTTGTATAGTTTTCAATAATACCTGTGCTCCCAGTTCTTTAAGACGGTCATGTAATTCTCCTGAGGTGTCATCATCGCCGATCTCAATTTTTTCCTGCAATAAAATATTTCCCGTGTCAATTTCATGCTTCAGCCTGAACGTGGTGATGCCGGTTTCTTTTTCGCCATTGATGATTGCCCAATTGATGGGGGCGGCGCCACGGTATTGAGGGAGTAAAGATGCATGAACATTAATAGTGCCCATCGGCGGCATGTTCCAGACAGCTTCAGGAAGCATTCTGAATGCAACCACAACCTGCAGATCTGCTCTGAGCGATCTCAACTCATTCAGAAAATCAGGGTCTTTTAGTTTTTCAGGTTGTAAAACTTTTAACTGATGTTGCAGGGCAAATTTTTTCACGGGGCTTTCCTGCAATTTCATTCCTCTTCCTGCAGGTTTATCAGGTGCAGTGATGACGGCCACGATATTGCAGTTTGCTTTTACCAATGCTTCCAGCGAAGCCACGGCAAAATCAGGCGTGCCCATGAAGACAATGCGAAATTCTTTATACCGCTCGGTCATCAGATATCAATAGCGATCAATGAACAATGATTGATCCGGGTTATTCAAAATCTTTATACATAAGATACTTCTTCCTTATCGTTTTGAATTCACTTAATTTGGGCTCCCAGCTTTTTCTGATCTCTGCCTCGCTTTTTCCATCTATGATCTGTTTCCTGAGTATGTCATTGCCGGCCAGCCTGTCAAAGAAATTATTCTTCAGGAAGAAGCTGTCTTTGCCCGGAAACAGTTTATAAGCTTCTATGACCCATTTCAACTGCACATGATGGTCCACTTCTTTCAGAATATGTTCGGTGCTGCCTGAAAGATTCCAGCCATAACAGGTCTCATAATAGTGTTTGGAATTTTTAGCTCCCTCATTTGGCTTAGGTACGAAGGAGTACATGTTTTTCGGATACAGCGGATGGCCGAATACCTGGAAAGGTTTGTCGGTGCCTCTTCCTTCGCTGAGCACGGTGCCTTCAAAGAAACAGGTGGAAGGATAGAGATAAACGGATTGCATGTCCGGAAGATTCGGTGAAGGCTTTACCGGTAGAATGTATTTGCTGTTGTGTGTATAATTCTGGCAGGGGATCACTTTGAAATAAAAAGGATTTTCTTTTGTGGGCTTGAACGAAGCGTAAGAAGCATTGATTTCATTGGCTTTTTCAGACAGCCATTTTTCCCCCAGCAGCATGGTGGCATATTCTCCGATCGTCATTCCATAAACGATAGGAACCGGCTGTGCTCCCACGCCGCTTTTAAATTTCAAATCCAATACAGGGCCATCCACATAAAATCCATTCGGGTTGGGGCGATCCAGTAATAATAAAGGCTTATGATTTTCCAGGGCGCTTTCCAGGAATTTCTGCATGGAAATTATGTAGGTATAAAAGCGGCAGCCTACATCCTGCAGATCAAAGACCATGATGTCCACATCTTTCAGGTCTTCTGCATCCGGTTTTGATTTGGGACCGAATAAGGAAACTACAGGGATCCCGGTTTGTTTGTCAACATAATTTCCAACTTTTTCACCGGCATCTGCCGTACCACGGAAACCATGTTCAGGCCCGAATATCACCTGAATGTTAACACCAAGTTTCCTCAGTGTATCCACTAAATGTGTATGCCCGATGACTGAAGTCTGGTTGGCAAAAATGCCGACCCGTTTTCCTTTCAGATAAGGAAGATAGAGGTCAATCCTTTCCGCACCTGCCAGTATCTTATCATTATTTGAAGTACCCGAGGCCGGTTTCTGAGCCGAACAACTGAAAAGCCAAATTAATAAAGGGAAGATCAGAATCTTTTTCATGATGTACATTTTGCATTTAAATATGGAAGGGTAAATTTCTGTAAAATTAACTGAATGGAAGAACCTGATTCTGTCAGCCATTCGAAATTTTAGGCTATCTTACCGCCGATTCTGTTAAAATTTAAAATCATTAAAATGCAAAAAGCAAAAAGCGGCGACAAAGTGAAAGTTCATTATCATGGAAAATTGACCAGCGGAGAAACGTTTGACAGTTCAAACGGCCGGGAGCCATTGGAATTTGAAGTAGGAAGAGGAATGGTGATCAAAGGTTTTGATGACGGTGTGACCGGGATGATTGTTGGAGAAAAAAAGACGATTAATATTCCCTATAATCAGGCATACGGCCCCCGTAACTCTCAAATGGTGATCGAAGTGCCGAAAGCGAATTTTCCGAAAGATATGGAATTAAGTGTGGGAATGCCTTTGATGATGAGTGATGGCTCGGGCCATGACCTGGAAGTGATCGTGATACAGATAAAAGACAACGCAGTGGTGTTGGATGCCAATCATCCTCTGGCAGGTCAGGACCTGATCTTTGATATTGAACTGGTAGAAATAGTCGGCGGCAGCCCATTGATCATTACTCCGTAAAAGGGAAAATACAAAAGATCATCTTTGATCAATAACATAAAAGCTTAAAGGATACATTCTTTGGGCTTTTTAATTTTACCGCTTTTATTGAACGAAACATTTTACGGTAAGGATCGGAATTTTAAAACCGGTTGCTTCATTTAGTCGTATATTCGATGCCCTTAATTTTAATTATGTTTCAGAATTATAAATTCACTGCTGCAGAAAGATTTATCCGTTATGTGCAGTTCGATACCCAGAGTGATCCTCAGTCAATAGCACACCCGACTACGGAAAAACAAAAAGATCTTGGCCGTGTTTTGGCAAAAGAATTGAAAGAACTCGGTCTGTCCGATGCTCACATGGACGAATGGGGATATGTGTATGCCACCATTCCTTCCAATAGCCCCAAAAAAATTCCAGTGATCTGCTTTTGCTCCCACATGGACACCGCTCCTGATTGCAGCGGCACGGGAGTAAAGCCTGTTGTGCATTCCGGTTACAAGGGAAATAATATTGTGTTGCCGGATGATCCTTCACAGGTTTTAAGGGTGAGTGAATTTCCTTATTTGCAAAGCAAGACAGGTGATGATATCATTACTGCTTCAGGAAAAACATTGCTGGGGGCAGATGATAAGTCAGGTGTGGCAACGATCATGGACCTTGTTCATTTCCTGATGACACATCCTGATATCAGGCATGGAGAAATAAAGATACTGTTCACTCCGGATGAAGAAGTAGGGCAGGGTACGGCAAAAGTGGATATGAGAAAGTTGGGAGTTGATCCTTCCTCATCAGTGCCTAATGTTTTTGGATACACTTTGGACGGGGGAGAAGCAGGTTCGCTCGAGATCGAAACGTTCAGCGCCGATGCAGTGGAAGTGATCATTCATGGAGTAAGCGCTCATCCCGGATATGCCAAAGGGAAAATGGTGAATGCCCTGAAGATAGCTGGCGAGATATTGGCTGCATTGCCTAAGGAGCGTTTATCACCCGAATCAACCGAAGGACGCAGGGGCTTCATTCATCCTGTCCGGATGGAAGGAATTGCCGAAAAATGCACTATTGATTTTATCATTCGTGATTTTGAAACAGCAGGATTGAAGAAGAAAGAAGATTACCTGCGCACACAGATCGAAGAACTGTTGAGAACTTATCCCAAAGCTTCTTTTGAATTCAACGTGACCGAACAATACAGGAATATGAAAGAGATCCTGGATCTGTATCCTCATGCTGTTGAGTATGCTAAAGAAGCCATTGCAAGGGCCGGATTGGAATTGAAGATGGAAAGTGTGCGGGGCGGTACCGACGGAAGCAGGCTCTCTTTTATGGGGATGCCTTGCCCCAACTTATTTACCGGGATGCAGGGAATTCATTCCAAGCTGGAATTCATCAGCGTGCAGGATATGAACAAAGCCGTAGAGACCATGGTGCATCTTGCCATGATCTGGGAAGAGAGGAGTTGATATTTATTCTATTTATCCAATAATGATCTGATCATTCTTCACCCTTAATTTTACCATCAAAATAAACTTCAGTTTATGCAACACACAATCATCCAGTACTGGTGGGTACTGATTGTCCTGATTTTTTTCCTGGGTTCATTCTTTACCATCAACCAGGGATTCGTCGGTGTCATCACCATGTTTGGAAAATATCGCCGGGTGGCGAGGCCGGGGTTGAATTTGAAGATCCCCCTGTTGGAAAATGTATTCCGGAAAATTTCTTACCAGAACCGTTCGGTGGAACTGGAATTCCAGGCGATCACGGCGGACCAAGCCAATGTATATTTCAAGTCCATGCTGTTGTATTCCGTGTTTGATCAGCAGGAGGAGACCATAAAAAAAGTGGCATTCAAATTTGTCAGCGATAAAGATATGATGCAGGCGCTGATCCGTACCATTGAGGGAAGCATCCGTGCTTTTGTTGCTTCCAAAAAGCAGGCGGAAATACTGGGACTCAGAAAAGAGATCGTGGAATATGTGAAAGAAGGAGTGGATCATGTGCTGGCCGATTGGGGCTATCATTTGCAGGACCTGCAGATAAATGATATCACATTTGATAAAGTGATCCTGGATTCCATGAGCAAAGTGGTGGCATCAAATAACCTGAAAGCGGCTGCAGAAAACGAAGGGCAGGCATTACTGATCACTAAAACAAAAGCGGCAGAGGCCGAAGGGAATGCCATTAAGATATCTGCAGAAGCTGAAAAAGAAGCAGCGAGATTAAGGGGCCAAGGTGTTGCTTTATTCCGCCAGGAAGTAGCCCGGGGAATGACCGAAGCAGCAGAGCAGATGAAACAGGCCAACCTTGATACCAATGTTATTTTATTCAGCATGTGGACAGAGGCAATTAAAAATTTCGCTGAGTACGGAAGGGGCAATGTGATTTTTCTGGATGGCAGCGCTGAAGGAATGGAAGCTACGATGAAACAGATACAGGCGCTGATGGTTAAACAGGCCGGTACCACAGCTCCTCAGAAATAATGGGTAAAGCTGTTAAAAAAAACTGAAACTTGAATGTATTGCACAACGAGACATTCTTTTTTTTCGTTCATTCATTTGTGTTGAAAAAACAAGGCCTCCTTTTTTGAACTGATACACTACATTTGTCCACATAAAGACGAAAAGTATGTTCCATTTACTACAGATTGTTGATTCAGTAAACAATGCGATACAAAACACTTCCGGCAACGTCAGCGGAGAACCACTCAGCTTTTTTGATCTTATCGTGATGGGAGGCTGGGTTATGGTTCCTTTGGGATTGATGTTGTTGCTGGCAGTTTATTTTTTTGCAGAACGGTATATCGCCATCCGCCATGTATCAAAACTGGACAGCAATTTTATGAACATCATCCGCGATCATATTGTAAGCGGTAACGTGACAGCTGCACGAAGTTTTGCCAAGAATACCAATAATCCGGTGGCCCATATCATTGATAAAGGGATCCAGCGGATCGGAAAACCGATTGACAGCATTGAAAAAAGTATGGATAATGTGGGGCAACTGGAGATGTACAATATGGAGAAAAACCTGGCAGTGCTCTCATTTGTTTCCAAGGCGGCGCCGATCTTCGGCTTCGTGGGCACATTGATCGGGCTGATGCAGTTATTTTCCGATATCCATCGTGCCAATGAAGTGGAAATAGGAGTGATCTCACAGGGTATCTATACAAAACTGATCACCTCCATTTCAGGATTGGTAATCGGACTGATCGCTTATCTGGGTTACAGCTATCTTAATACACAGGTGGATAAGGCGGCGAACAAGATGGAAGCCGCCGCAGCAGATTTTCTTGATGTATTACAGGAACCAACAAGGTAATATAAACAGGCAGTTGAATGAAGTTCAGAAAAAGAAATAGGGACAGGGATCAATCAGAGGTTTTTACGGATTCATTGAATGATATCTTATTCATTCTTTTGATGTTTTTCCTGATCACTACCACCATGGCCAATCCAAATGTGGTGAGAGTGGGTTTGCCCAAGGGAACAAAAGATACAAAGGCAAAACAAAATATCGTTGTCAGCATTGATAAGAACCAGAACTATTATCTCGGTCAGAAATTGATAGATAAAAACAGTGTGGATTCTTTCCTCACTGCTGAGATCCGCAGAATGAAAGCTGTGGTGGACACACCGACAGTGGTGATCAATGCGGACACTACGGCTTTTTATGGCGAGGTCTTCCGCATCATGCGGATCGCAAAAAGAGACACGGCCAAGGTGGTGGCCAACGTGAAATAGAATTCATTTTTCAGGTTGCTGGTATTGCTTTCACCATTCTGTCTTTTCCCTGCATATCTTTTCTCAGAAAAGCTTCATAGCCTTTTGAACGGAATAATTCCAGAACTTTTTCTCCCAGATCTTCATGGATCTCCACATAGATAGCGCCTCCGGGATTCAGCTTCTTTTTACCAAACCCGGCAATGGCTTCATAAAAAACGAGTGCATTATCATCCGGTACGAATAAGGCTGTGGATGGTTCGTAATTCAAAACGTTAGGCTGCATGTGACTTTTATCCTTTCCCGGCACATACGGCGGATTGCTTACGATGATATAAAATGAAGGGAGTTTGTTCCGCTCTTCTTCACTTAAGAAATCTATCTGCTGAAA
Organism: Chitinophagales bacterium; assembly: GCA_026936105.1. GTDB lineage: Bacteria > Bacteroidota > Bacteroidia > Chitinophagales > Chitinophagaceae > UTBCD1. The sequence goes on along the minus strand of JAIXKI010000001.1, from coordinate 93,755 downwards.
ATTTATTTCTGCACCTAAAGCCTCCGCATTTTTCTTTGCCACTTTCAATGCGGCTTCACTCACATCGCAGGCCCACACTTCTGCTTTACGAAGCTTTCTTTTTATAAAGACAGATATGCAACCGCTGCCGCAGCCAATATCAAGTAAAGTGAGTTCATGTATCGGAAATTTACAATCGGAAATGATCCAGTCCACCAGTTCTTCTGTTTCAGGCCTTGGGATCAGGACATTTTTATCTACATAAAATTTTAACCCTCCAAACCAGGCTTCATTTAAAACATATTGAACCGGTTCGTGCCCTATCAACCGTTGAAGCCATTGATGCAACTGCTCTTCCTGTTCTTTGTTTAGCTCTTTCTCTTTATGAATGATCCTTTCTGTCTTTTTTGTGGCGGTAAGTTTTTCAATGATCATTTCAGCCATGGCCGATGATTCCCTTTCTTCATAGATCTTTTTTAATTGCTGGTATATGAATCTTGATGCCTGCTGTACCGTCATGAGGGCAAACATAACTCTTTTAACTTTGCCGCGATGTCAGCGGATTACTATTATACTGTCGAGAAGCCTGCAATAGCAGAATTCAAAGACCGTGGAAGTAAATTCATCGCTTTTGTTTTTCCGGTAGAAACAGTTCAGGATTTTAAAGAGAAGATGGCTGCAGTCAAAAAAGAACATCCCAAAGCCACTCATCATTGTTTTGCCTACCGGATGGGCACGGATGGTAATTTATTCCGCAGCAGTGATGATGGCGAACCTTCAGGTACTGCGGGTAAACCGATCCTTGGGCAGATAGACAGCAGGCAGGTCACCAATGTTCTGGTCATTGTGGTCCGTTATTTTGGCGGAACATTATTGGGTGTTCCGGGCCTGATCCATGCTTACCGCACTGCGGCGGCTCTTGCATTGCAACTTACTCCGGTTGTTCATAAGCCTGTCCTGATCCGTTATGGTTTGCAATTTGATTATACGCAGATAAATGAAGTAATGAAGATCATCAGGCAGACTGGAAGCGGGATCTTAAAACAAGACCTGCAATTGTTCTGCACAATGGAGATCGGTATCCAAAAGTCACGCCAGGAAGAAACACTGAACAGGTTGAAAGAATTGAAAGGAGTGGAACTGAAGCCCGCCGGATCATAGATCCACTTCCTGCTTTTTTCATTTATGAAAACCGGGAGCTTACTACCAGTTCTTTATTACCTGACGTATAGGTGTAAAAGCCTTCGCCGCTCTTTACTCCGAGCTTTCCGGCGGTAACCATATTTACCAGCAAAGGACAGGGAGCATATTTGGGGTTTCCGAAGCCATCATGTAAAACATGTAAGATGGACAGGCATACGTCCAGGCCAATGAAGTCGGCCAGTTGCAATGGCCCCATAGGATGTGCCATTCCCAGTTTCATCACCGTATCAATTTCCTGAACGCCTGCTATTCCTTCATACAAGCTATAAATGGCTTCGTTGATCATGGGCATCAGGATGCGGTTGGCAATGAACCCGGGATAGTCATTCACCACGCATGGAATTTTTCCAAGTTGTTTGCTCAGAGCAACCACGGTTCCGGTCACTTCTTTTTTTGTTGCATAACCATTGATCACTTCAACCAGTTTCATTACAGGGACCGGATTCATAAAGTGCATACCTATCACCTGATCGGCCCTCCCTGTGACTGCGGCGATCTTTGTTATGGAAATAGAAGAAGTGTTGCTGGCCAAAATGGTTTCCCCGGGACAATATCTGTCCAGCTCTTCGAATATTTTAAGTTTGAGCTCAATATTTTCAGTGGCAGCTTCCACAACCAACTGCGCATTTTTTACACCTTCATGTATCCTGGATTCTGTTTTGATATTTGCCAGTGCAGATCTCTTTTGTTCTTCGGTGACCGTTCCTTTTGCGATCTGCCGGTCAAAATTCTTGTTGATGTTCAGTATCGCTTTATCTAACTGCGCCGGTGAAATATCCACCAGCGTAACTTTAAAACCATTCTGTGCAAAGACGTGTGCTATACCATTGCCCATGGTGCCTGCACCGATAACGGAAATAGTACCTCCTGTCAGATCCATTTCAATTTGAATTTTAACCGCTCCTGAAATTTTTTAAGATCTCAGTGAACAGGAATGAAATAATAAAAATTACAGGCAAATGTAAGCAGTAAAAAAATCAGAAAGATGCAATAATCGTCTATGATGATGAGCGCACGAACGAATATAAACAATCCGGGCAGTTGTAGTAAGCCATGACACTGCTAAATCTTTGACTGATGAAAATAAAAATCATTTCAGCAGAGCTATCTCTTAGCCGGAGTTATTACAACTTCAGTAAGCAATAGCGAAGTAAGACTGCAGAATTTATTGTTTTTTAAAGTCTCCCCGTTTCCATGCTTTGATGAAATCGGCCCAGGCAGCAGGACTGAAGATATTCATGGGAGGTGTTTGTCCGTAATAGTATGCCTGGTTCGCTACTTTCTGGAATTGTCGTGACGCCGCTTCATTGCCGCTTGTCGGGAGCGTTTGCATCAGAATTTTCCTTTTAGCTGCATCAGTATTTTTTCTTGCAATCTCAATATCGTCATCGGGCACCTGTGTATTGACAAAGTCGCGGGCAAATTCTGCGGGTGTGGGCCGTGGACGGATAATGGTTGCAGGCAGATACACCGTGTCGGCCACCATCAGTTGTACCACACTATATTGATCTCCGGTAAGATTCCGGGGAATGGTAATCGTTTTGGGTTTGTAACTCACATGCGTAAATTCGATCTGGTCGCCTTTTAGTACCACAATGGAAAAGACGCCCTGGCTGTTAGTGAGTGTGCCTCTGTTTTGCCCTTTCACCATCACGCTTACTGCCGGTATGCCCCGTAAACTGTCAGCGGTCATGATCACTCCATAAAGCTGGACAACAGAATCTCTTGCGGCTTCAAACTGGGCATGGGCTGCCAGAGGAAATAACAGGGCGGAAACAACAACGTATTGTACAATTTTCTTCACGATATAAAAATAACGACAAGTTGCCTAAATCGTAAAACAAATTAGCTGCAGCAATGGTAACTTTGAATGCCTGAATTTTTTTTAACATAAACTTTGAAAATGACAGAAGAAATAATTCTAAAGGCTTTAAGTAATGTGGAGGATCCGGATTTTCGAAAAGATATCGTTACCCTAAATATGGTGAAAGATATTCATATAGATGGAAAGAAAATTTCTTTTACCGTAGTGCTGACCACACCGGCCTGCCCTTTGAAAGAAACATTCAGAAAAAACTGTACGGAAGCCATCAGAACCTATGTGGATCCGGATGCCGGGGTGGAGATACAATTTGATGCAAATACAACATCAAAAAGAACCGATAATAAAGCGATGTTGCCGGGAGTGAAGAATATCATAGCGGTGGTGAGTGGCAAAGGCGGTGTCGGAAAATCAACGGTGGCAGCTAACCTTGCCCTGGCACTTGCCCAGGGAGGCGCCAAGGTGGGATTGATGGATGCTGATATTTACGGCCCCAGTGTTCCGATCATGTTTGGTGTTCGCGGACAAAAGCCCGGGATGGTGGATGTAGGAAGATCAAAACCCATGCTCGCTCCATTGGACAGATACGGTATCAAGCTGATGAGTATCGGTTTATTGGTTGATGAAAGGAATGCAGTGGTGTGGAGAGGCCCGATGGTGAGCAGTGCACTGAGACAATTTGTGAGCGATGTGTACTGGGGAGAACTGGATTACCTGGTGGTGGATATGCCGCCGGGAACAGGTGATATTCACTTAACGCTGGTGCAGACCGTGCCCGTCACTGGCGTGGTCATTGTTACCACTCCGCAGGATGTGGCGCTGGCCGATGCAAAGAAAGGTATTGCCATGTTCATGCAAACGCAGATCAATGTGCCGGTGATCGGGCTGGTGGAAAACATGAGTTATTTCACTCCGGCTGAGCTGCCTGAAAACAGGTATTATATTTTTGGAAAAGAAGGCGGGAAAAAACTGGCGGCTGAATATGATATTCCTTTCCTGGGCCAGATACCTCTGGTGAAAAGTATTTGTGATGGAGGTGATGCCGGCGTGCCGGTGATGATGAGCGATGATATGATCAGCAGGAAAGCTTTTGAAGAATTTGCTGCCAATGCCACAAGGAGTATCGCCATCCGCAATGCTAACACGGATGCAACAAAAGTTGTAGAGATCACTGAATTCAGAAGGCACTGATAATTTAATAAAGAACATGGATCTTTCTCTGAAAGAAAAATATGCTGTTGTTTGCGGCAGCACTCAGGGAATGGGACTGGCCATTGCCAAAGAACTCGCATTGCTGGGAGCAAACTGCACCCTGATGGCAAGGAATGAAACTTCTCTGCGATCCGTTGTTAAAGAACTGGATGTATCTTCCGGGCAAACGCACAACTATCTTGTAGCTGATTTCAGTAAACCGGAAGAAGTAAGAAAAGCAATCAGTTCTCATATAAAAGATCACCCTGTACATATTCTCATCAACAATACGGGAGGCCCTCCTGCAGGCGCTGCATCGGATGTATCAGAGGCCGATTTTCTTAAAGCGCTGGAGCAACATTTGTTTTGCAACAATATCCTGGCACAGGCAACAATACCTTCTATGAAAAAAGCCGGGTACGGCAGGATCATCAATATCATCTCGTCTTCTGTGAGGATTCCAATTCATAACCTGATGGTGTCCAACACCACCAGGGCTGCAGTTGCATCCTGGGCAAAGACACTTTCCAATGAAGTGGGCCAATTCAATATTACAGTGAACAGCATTTTGCCGGGATTTATTTACACCGGCCGCCTGAAGCAACTCATCGAAGTAAATGCAAAAAGAAGGAACACAACTGAAGAAAAGATCAGAGAAGAAATGCTAAGCACCATTCCCATGAAACGGTTTGGCGATCCCTCCGAAGTGGCCTCCGTAGTTGCTTTTCTGGCATCACCTGCAGCTTCTTATGTCAATGGAGTAAGTATTTTGGTGGATGGCGGCAAGACAGGTACCATTTAAAAAGTTTTTCATTCAGAACTGTGGCGATATAACAGAAATTGATTTTCCAAAAACTTTTACTTTCGGCTAAAGTTTCGGAAAATTTTATATTTGTGCCAATGACCCGTCAGCAACTTGTTGAACAGATCCATCAAAAACATTCTTACCTCTGCGTCGGATTGGATTCCGACATCAAAAAGATTCCCAAACATCTTCTTTCTTATGATGATCCCGTTTATGAATTTAATAAGCAGATCATTGATGCTACCAAAGACCACTGTGTAAGCTATAAGATCAACACTGCTTTTTATGAGGCAAGAGGGATAAAAGGGTGGGAGACTTTAATAAAAACACAGGATTATATTTCTTCCACTCATTTCAAAATTGCAGATGCCAAACGGGGTGATATCGGAAATACCTCTTCGCAATATGCTAAAGCATTTTTCGACCCGGGATCATCAGGAATGGATTTCGATGCCATCACCGTGGCGCCTTACATGGGAGAAGACAGCGTGAAGCCTTTTCTGGATTTTAAAAATAAATGGGCCATAGTACTCGGCCTTACTTCCAATCCGGGGGCAAGAGATTTTGAACTGCAGAAAACAGGAGAGGAGTTTTTATACGAGAATGTTTTAAAGACAGTTGCTCATTGGGGCACAGCGGAAAACCTCATGTTTGTGATCGGCGCCACTCAGCCGGAAGAATTTATCAACATCAGAAAGATCATTCCGGATCACTTTCTTTTGGTGCCGGGTGTTGGGGCACAGGGCGGCAGACTGAAAGATATTTCTGAAAAGGCAAGTAATAAAGATTGCGGCCTGCTTGTGAATGTGAGCCGTTCCATCATTTATGCATCGGGTAAAGAGGATTTTGCAGAGAAGGCAGGAAAAATTGCAAAAGAATATCAGGTGGAAATGAAAGAATATCTCAAGGGTTGAAAAATTCAGAATCCGGATGAATAACTTTTTGATCTTCCATCCCTTTTTATTTCAGATGTAAGCGGAATGACACCGGACCGGGTTGAAGAAACTGTAACACCTCTATTCCCTTACCTTTGCTGCGTTAAATTACCGATTCATAATTTCAAATTTTAAACTTGCATGGCAGCCCGGACCGACCTATTTCAAAGCCCAGATTATTACCAGGTGGATGAATTGCTTACCGAAGAGCATAAACATATTCGTGAAGCGGTACGCAGTTATGTAAAAAAAGAAATTTCTCCCATTATTGAAGATTATGCACAGAGAGCTGAATTTCCCCAGCATATCGTGAAGCAGCTTGGGGATCTGGGTTGTTTCGGCCCGACCATTCCGGTGGAATACGGTGGCGGCGGACTGGATTATATTTCTTACGGATTGATGATGCAGGAACTGGAAAGAGGCGACAGCGGAGTTCGGTCCACTGCATCGGTGCAGGGATCGCTGGTCATGTTTCCCATTTATGCATACGGAAGCGAAGAGCAGCGAAAAAAATATTTGCCTAAGCTTGCATCGGGTGAATGGCTGGGTTGTTTCGGATTGACGGAACCGAACCATGGCAGTGATCCTTCGCACATGCTTTCTCATTATAAAGACGCAGGCGATCATGTGGTATTGAACGGGGCAAAAATGTGGATCAGCAACGCTCCTTATTCACAGGTAGCCGTTGTCTGGGCAAAAAATGAACAAGGAGAGATCCATGGATTGATTCTGGAAAGGGGAATGGAAGGATTTTCCACGCCCACCACTCATGGTAAATGGAGCCTGAGAGCATCTGCCACCGGTGAGTTGGTCTTTGATAATGTGAAAGTGCCGAAAGAAAATATTCTGCCGAATATAAAAGGATTAAAGGGGCCATTGAGTTGTTTGACGAAAGCCCGTTATGGTATTGCATGGGGCGTGATCGGCGCAGCCATGGATTGTTATGATACGGCGCTGCGTTATTCAAAAGAAAGGATACAGTTTGAGAAGCCGATCGGGTCGTTTCAGTTGCAGCAAAAGAAACTGGCGGAAATGATCACCGAGATCACCAAAGCTCAGTTGCTGAACTGGCGCCTGGGCTCATTGATGAACGAAAACAGGGCAACACCTGCACAGGTAAGCATGGCCAAAAGAAATTCCTGCGACATAGCTACCAATATTTGCCGGGATGCAAGGCAGCTGCTCGGTGGCATGGGTATTACGGGTGAATACCCCGTGATGCGACACATGATGAACCTGGAGAGCGTGATCACTTATGAAGGCACTCACGATATCCATCTTCTTATTACCGGAATGGATATTACTGGATTTAATGCATTTAAATAAAACTCCGCATTGGAGAGACCGGATACGACATGAAAATTTTTCTTATAGGATTTATGGGTTCCGGGAAGTCGTATTGCGGCAGGCTGCTCAGCGAAAAATTGAAAATTGATTTCTTTGACCTGGATGATCAGGTGGTATCCCGGGAAGAGAAAGCTATCACAGAAATTTTTGCTTCGGAAGGTGAAGAATATTTTCGCCTCAGGGAAAAAGAAATTTTATACGACATTACCGGCCGCAATGAAAACTTTGTGATGGCTTGCGGCGGAGGCACTCCCTGTTATTTTAATAATATCGAGTTCATGAATAACTCGGGTACCACGGTCTGGATCAATACACCGATGGAGATCCTATACGAGAGATTAATTCATGATAAAAACCACCGCCCGTTGATCAGTAAATTGCCGGATGAGCAGTTGAAAGCATATATTAAAAAAAAGTTTGCTGACCGAAGGATCTATTATGAGCAGGCTTCCATCACCATTGAAGAAGAACCGCTGGACCTTGATACTTTAGTTCAAAAAATATTTTATGCATAAAAAATTTCTATCCTTTGCCACTGTTTTTGGATTGTTTTCCGTGGTGCTGGGCGCTTTCGGGGCACATGGGTTACAAAAGATAGTCACCGACGAAAAACTGATACACGGATTTCAGACAGGCGTTCAGTATCAGATGTATCATTCGCTTGCCTTGCTGGCAACAGGAATGTTATTTGAGAAGAACCCGGTGAAATATCTACGGTGGGCAGGCAATCTTTTTATTACGGGAATCATTTTTTTCTCAGGGTCGCTTTATTTGCTCACTTCTATGAACGGGAAAAATGAAGGATTTGCAAAGATCGTAGGTCCGGTCACTCCGATAGGCGGAGCTTTGCTCATTGCAGGATGGCTGTTCCTGTTGATCTCAATTTTAAAATGGAAAGTTCAAAGAGGCGATTGAAGAGTAACAAGCGTGCCGTTGTTATTCTCAATTTGAAAACTACCGCCGATATCTTCCATTCTTTTGGACATATTTTTTAATCCGTTTCCGAAACGGCGTATATGATCCATGTCAATGCCCTTCCCGTTGTCCACTATCCGGATCCGTAGATTTGGATTTACTGCAATGTCAATGGACACAGATGAAGCCCCGGAATGTTTCAGCACATTATTCAGTGCTTCTTTTGCTGAAAGAAAAATGTTGCGACGTTTATTTCCGGACATTACATGCTGGGGAATATTTTCAGGTACATTCACTTCACAACGAATGGGTGTGTTTTCAAAATATTCCGTAGCATAGTTCCGGATATAATAAATCAGGTTATCCAGTGTATCATTGCTGCTGCTCATACTCCAGATGATCGTATTCATCTTATCCAGCACTTCATTTGCCGAGTCCGATATCTTCCCGATCTCAGAAGGCGCCTGGTCTTTCAGTTTATCTTTTGCTATTTCACTCATCAGCCGGATCACCGTCATCCCCGATCCCAGTTCATCGTGCATGTCGGCAGAAATGCGTTCCCGTTCTTCCTGTTGGGCTTTCAGTACTGCCAGTTCCTTTTCATATTCCATTAATTTGTTGGTGGCGATCAGTTGCTCTTTTTCTTTTGTTTCCGTGATCAGTTGTTGCTTGTTTTTATAACTCAATCCCAGCAGGAAAAAGATCAGTTCCAGCCAGATGCCGGTCTCGTAATAAAAAATCCCTGAGGTGAACAAACCCTGAATATCCCATACCATGTAATTAAACAGGATGGTGAATTGAGACATGAGGGAGAATACAAACAGGCAAAGATTTCCCCAGAACATATACCACAACAGATGTTCTTTTCTCCTCCGGAAACTGTAGAAGATAAAGATCACCACCATCAGCAGCAGAATGAGTTTTGCGGCATTCTCTGTCTCATTTTGCAGCCGGTAATCATCTGTGAAGAAATAAGAATAGCTATACAGCGCCAAAGAAATGATCACAATCACGATACCCCAGTTATAGAGATGATATAAAAACCTGTGCCTGGTCCTGGTGTCCAGGAATTTTTTCATGAAAGCCATATAGAAAATGATGCCTATGCCCTGCATGACAAAATCAAGATAACCTTCCATGAAAAAATTGAAATGATCGGCTCCCGGTATCGAAGCGGTCTTTAAAAAAAGCATGAAGCCTATGAAGAAGGCATAACCTGCATAAAGCAAAAATTCCGAATTAAGATTTTGAAGATAATTAGCTAAAGAAAAAAAGATCATCATCAGTAACAGCCCGCTGAAAATATAAGTGAAAATATTTTCAGTCCTGTTCACACCTGATAAGATGGCAATATAGGAGTTCAGGTAAGTTGACTGTATCAACCTTGGGTTTAAAGAATTGGTGTAAGTTTTCAGGGGAAGAATTTCTGCGATCACTATCATAGACCCGTTAGGAGGAACAATGAATTCTTTAAAAGAGCTTTCTTTTTTATCTTCCGGAAAAATGGAAGGCAGTTCCGTCAATTGCCCGTTTTCATAATTGTACAACCTGATCTCAGGGAAAAAATATCCCGGAAAAAACCATGCGGCAATGGATGAATCAGAAGAATTGCTAACCCTGAATTTCAATATGATCCTGTTGGTGGTAAGCCTTACCGGGATAGGATTGTCTTTGAAAGGACCCGGAATGAATTCTAAAGAAGAGAATTTTTCCTGCAGCTTGTCATGCCTTCCCGAATAGGCATAGGAAAAGTCATCGGTAAAAATTTTTATTCTTTTTAATTTACTGAGGTCTATAAACACGGAAGAAGTATCATCCTGGCAGAAAGCTTTTTCCGGCATCAGAAAAGTGCAGGTTAAAGACAGGAGCAGGGCTATGATCGCCGGATGTTTCATGCAGATGGCAATGGTATTCAAATGTAATCATTGCCCGTTTGATTTGCCAATAAAAAACTTATGATTTGCTTTAAACAAAATGCCGTTAAAACGGTGAAACTCTAAGGATAAACTATAGTATCTTTGTTGCCATGGCGCCCAAGCGTAAAAAGACTTCTAAAAAAAGTCCTAAGAAAAAACCAAAAAAAGGCTATCCGTCAACATTGAAAGCTGATAAAACGGAAAAGCTGGACTGGAAGCAGATCGCCCGGGATGAACGTACCTGGAAGATCATGGGATCTGTTTCTCTGGTCATAGCCCTTTTCCTTTTGATCGCATTCATATCCTATTTCTTTACCTGGAAAGAAGATCAGAATGAAGTGTACCAGGCCGGATTTTCAATTCTGTTTGATGGAAGTATCAAGGTACACAACTTGCTGGGGCGTTTAGGTGCGCTGGTTTCTCACTTTTTTATTTATAAAGGATTCGGGATCGCATCACTGCTGATCTGTACTTTCTTTTTTGTGACCGGAGTGAATTTATTATTCAGCCGCAAAGTGTTTTCGGTAAGCCGCAACCTGAAATATGTGACACTTGGGTTATTGGTACTTTCCGTTACCCTTCATTTTATGCTTTCAGGACTTGGAAGTTTTCCATACGGCGGCAGTGTCGGGAAAATGGTGAGTGATTGGATGACCGGGATCTTGGGAACTATCGGCACTGCCTCAGCACTGATCATTCTGTGGCTCGGTTATTTCATCTGGCAGTTTAATCCTGCATTCAACCTGCCGCAGATAAAAAAGAGACCTGTTACAGACGGTGAAGAAAGTCCTGCTTTACCGGGTGGAGCAAGCAATACCCAAAATGAGCAGGAAGAATTCACTCCGGTGGTTGCAGGTAAAACAATTAATGAACTTTATTCGGGAACTCAGAGTGGAAAAGATAATTCGTTGATAAAAGAAAACGGAGCATCTTCACTTTCTTCACAGGAAACTGAACTGCCCGGGATGACTTTGATAGAAAAGGAAGAGCTTACCCCGGATGAAATAGATAAGATGGAAGCACAGCAACCTACCGTGGAAACTGAAATTGTAAAAGAAGTGCTTCACCAAAATGATATTAAGGAAGAGAATGAAAGGGTAAATGAGAAGGAAACAAAGCCATCGAATAAAGAGAAAAAAGAAAACGGCGAACTGGAACTTGAAATCAAGACAGGACAGGATCAGCAAGAAGGAGAAAAGGTTTATGAAAACCTTCCTCCTTATGAACCCACACTTGATTTGAGGGATTATAAATACCCGACACTTAACTTGCTGGATACTCACGGCAGTGAAAAGATTGTTCAGGACGCCAACGAATTGGAGAATAATAAGAACCAGATCATTTCCACACTGCGCAATTATGATATCGAAATCCAGAAGATCAGCGCTACGGTCGGTCCTACCGTCACGTTGTATGAGATCGTACCTGCCGCCGGCGTGAGGATATCCCGTATCAAAAACCTGGAAGACGATATCGCTTTGAGCCTTGCTGCTCTTGGCATCAGGATCATTGCTCCCATTCCGGGAAAAGGAACCATAGGCATTGAAGTGCCCAATGTAAAGAAATCGCTGGTGAGCATGAGGACGCTGCTGTCGTCAGAAAAATTTCAGCACAATAATTACAGCTTGCCGATAGCACTGGGCAAAAAAATTGACAACGACAATTACATCACTGACCTTACTTCCATGCCCCACCTGTTGATGGCAGGAGCTACAGGACAGGGAAAATCCGTCGGCATCAATGCCATTCTTGTTTCATTGCTTTATAAGAAACATCCTTCGCAACTGAAGTTTGTACTTATTGATCCCAAGAAAGTGGAGTTGAATATTTACCGGCATATCGAAAAACATTTTCTGGCAAAACTTCCCGGTGAAGAAGAAGCGATCATCACCGATACCAGGAAAGTTGTTTATACCCTGAATGCCCTTTGCATTGAAATGGATAACCGCTATGATCTGCTCAAAGAAGCCGGTGCAAGGAACATCAAAGAGTATAATGAGAAATTCATTAAGCGGAGGTTGAACCCTGAAAAGGGACATCAATACCTCCCGTTCATTGTGCTTGTGATTGATGAATTTGCAGATCTGATTATGTCTGCCGGAAAAGAAATTGAATTACCTATTGCAAGACTGGCGCAGCTGGCCCGAGCTGTCGGCATTCATCTGATCATTGCTACTCAGCGGCCTTCAGTAAATATCATTACGGGCACCATCAAAGCAAACTTCCCCTGCCGCATCGCATTTAAAGTAACCTCTAAGATAGACTCCCGCACCATCCTGGACACCGGTGGCGCAGATCAGCTCATCGGGAAGGGAGATATGCTGATTTCTTTTCATGGTGAAATTACCCGCCTTCAATGCGTATTTGTGGATACTCCCGAAGTGGAGCGTGTGGTGGAATTTATCGGCCAACAGCGTGGCTATCCCATTGCTTTCTCCTTGCCGGAATATGAAGGGGAAAAAGAAGGAGAAGGGAAAGACTTTGATCTTACCGACCGGGATTCTTTATTTGAAGATGCTGCCCGTCTGATCGTTAGCAGCGGCATTGGCTCCACATCTTTACTGCAGCGGAGGATGAAATTGGGATATAATCGTGCCGGCAGGTTGATGGACCAGTTGGAATCTGCCGGAATTGTTGGCCCAAGTCAGGGCAGCAAGGCAAGAGAAGTGCTTGTTAAATCTGAAATGGAACTAATGCAATACCTGAATCCAACCAGTTAGAAAGCCGTTAATAATTACCTCATTTGCAACCTTCAATAGCCTAATCCAATCCTATTTTTGTAATTGCCCTATATTTGCCGGCTGACCTTTTTAGATAATTATTTTACCAGAAAAAAACGAAGATGAAGAAACTTTATTTGTTCGGTTTGCTATTGGCTATGGGAGGAGTGACTGTGGCTCAAAAGAATGATCCTGAGGCTAAAAAGATTTTGGATCGAGTAAGCGCCAAATTCAAATCCTTTAAAACAGTAGAGGCTTCCTTTACTTATGGCGTAGAAACTTCTGAAGGTAAAACTCTTTCCAGTAAAAAGGGAACAGTCAGCATGAAAGGGACAAAATACCGTGTCAGTTTTAACGGGCAGGAAATTTTTTGCGACGGAACAACAATCTGGAATTTCGATAAATCTTCAAATGAAGTGACCGTAAGCAAACTCGATGCATCCAACGGTACCATCACTCCGCAAAAACTCTTTACCAACTTTTATGATAAGGATTTCCTGTACACATTAAATGGTATAAAAAAAGTTGGTAACAAAACTCTGCAGGAGATACAAATGACGCCTACCGATAAAAGCAAGCCTTTTCATACGGTTTATTTGCTGATTGATAAAAATGCAAAGACCATTTACAGTACCAAGGTGCTGGAAAAGAATGGAGATCGGTACACTTATACTGTGAACAGCCTGAAGACCAACATACCGATGGATGACAAATCTTTTGTTTTTGATAAGAATAAATTCCCCGGGGTTGAAGTGGTAGATCTTCAATGATCCGGTTAAATTACTGCTTTGCGGATCTTAATTAATTGTTCCAGCAAATTTTCCAGCTTATCAAGCCGGAGCATATTTGCCCCGTCGCTCAGTGCTTTCGATGGTTCGGGATGTGTTTCTATAAAAATTCCGTCAGCGCCGGCAGCTATAGCAGATTTGGCAATAGTTCCTATCATTTCAGGATTTCCTCCCGTCACTCCTGCAGCCTGGTTAGGTTGCTGAAGAGAATGGGTCACATCCATGATCACCGGCACTCCATGTGCTTTCATGATGGGAATATTCCGGTAATCCACCACCAGGTCCTGGTATCCGAATGTGGTGCCTCTTTCCGTTAGCATTACTTTTTCATTACCGGCTTTCTTGATCTTCTCCACGGCAAATTTCATAGCCTCGCCACTAACGAATTGCCCTTTTTTCACATTTACGACCTTACCTGTTTTTGCAGCTGCTATCAACAGCTCTGTCTGACGGCAGAGAAAAGCGGGTATTTGCAATACGTCAACATAGCCCGCTGCCATTACTGCTTCCGGAGCAGAATGAATATCAGTGACCACAGGTAATGAAAATTTTTTTGAAACGGTTTGTAATAATTGCAGCGCCGCTTCATCACCGATACCGGTAAAAGACGAACTGCTGGTGCGGTTGGCTTTCCGGTAAGATGATTTAAAAATGTAGGGGATGTCCAGTTTTTTACAGCTTGCCGATACTTTGCCGGCCACTTCCATCAGTAAGGCTTCATTTTCCACGACACAGGGGCCTGCTATCAGAAAAAAATTCTTTTCATCATACTGCTGACCTGCAAAAAGATCTTTGAGAAATGCTTCCATCATGCAAAGATAAATTCAAACATTGAAGTTTATGTCCCTGCTTTTTTATTGAGTGAGGAAAAGATCGCTTCATGATTTTTTCCTGTACTTTGCATTTGAATTATCTGGCCTTTTCGTTAACCTTGTCCCCTGATCCATGATTTTATATTCTTGTTATGGTAAAAGAAAAAATTCTCGTTATCGGCGCATCCGGGCAAATAGGAGTGGAGCTGACTCTTGCCCTCCGGAAAATCTATGGTAACAGCAATGTGATCGCATCCGATCTCAGGGAAGAGAACGAATTGCTGAAAGGTACCGGCCCTTATGTAAGCCTGGATGTAATGAACCGGGAAATGATGCATGTGCAGGTGATCCGTCAGAACGTGACGCAGATCTATCTGCTGGCAGCTATCCTTTCCGCCACCGGGGAAAAGAATCCTAACCTTGCCTGGCACCTGAATATGCAGGGCTTACTGAATGTACTGGAGCTGGCTCGTGAAGAAAAACTGCATAAAGTGTACTGGCCTTCTTCTATTGCGGTGTTTGGTCCCACATCTCCTAAAAAGAATTGTCCTCAGCAAACGATCATTGAACCCACCACAGTGTATGGCATCAGCAAATATGCCGGTGAATTCTGGTGTAATTACTACCATCATCGGTATGGTGTGGACATAAGGAGTCTGCGCTATCCCGGACTGATCTCTTACAAGTCTGCTCCCGGCGGAGGCACTACGGATTACGCAGTGGAAATATTTCATGAAGCGCTGGAGCATAAGAAATATGAATGTTTTTTAAAGGAAGACACTTATCTGCCGATGATGTACATGCCCGATGCCATCCGTGCCACCATTGAACTGATGGAAGCGCCTTCGGATAAGATCTCTGTCCGTACTTCCTATAACTTATCAGGCATGAGTTTTTCACCGAAAGAGATTGCGGCTGAAATAAAAAAGCATATTCCGGGATTTGCCATTTCTTACAAGCCGGATTACCGGCAGGCTATTGCCGAAAGCTGGCCGCAAAGTATTGATGACTCTGTAGCCCGCAGGGATTGGCAATGGAAAGAAGAATATGATCTTGCATCAATGACTTCGGATATGCTGAAGAATCTGAAGTAAAAGCATATTTGATGCAGGTTAATTCTTTATATCCTGAAATAACTTCTAAAGAACGACTGTTTTGTAAAATCTGAATTGGAATTCATTTTATCCATGAAAACTCTTTGATGGAAACATTATTTTTCAGCTCATTCATTAAAGCATCAATTTCCGTTTGGCCTAAGTTCTCAAATTTTACCTGGAAGACGAGTTCACCGTCATTTTTCTCCAGTGAGAATGTTTCCACCTTTACTTCATCTTTGCTTAATATATTTTTCAGTAATTCGATATTGGCTACGTTGGAATCGGTTGTGATCCTTAAAGTCCTTCTTCTGAATTTTTTTGAATAATTGTATTCCAGCGGATGCAATGCCCAAAGTATGATCAATGCGATTACGGTTGTGGAGCTGGCAGCAAAATACATTCCTCCGCCGGTTGCAAGGCCGATGGCAGCGACTGTCCATAGGCCGGCAGCAGTGGTCAGGCCATGCACAGTTCCCTGCTTGGAGAATAAAATGGTACCTGCACCAATGAAACCGATACCACTTACCACTTGTGCCGCAATTCTTGAAGGATCGAGAACAACCCGGTCCGTACCCAAAATGTCCGAAAATCCGAAGGAAGATACGATCATGATCAGGCAGGAGCCTACACAGACCATCATGTGTGTTCTTAACCCCGCTGTCCAGTTTTTCCTTTCTCTTTCCAGGCCGATCAGCGCTCCGAAAAGTGAGGCCAGTGATAATCTTATTAATATTTCACTCCAGCTTAGCATGCTCATTCATTCCTTCCTAACCCTGGTATGTTTTTGATTTTTAAAGAGGAATGTCAAAAGAATGTAGTTTTTAAAAATCAATATCAAATGTAGCAATAAGTTTTAAACCAGACATCTGTGCTTTTCCCGGACTACCTCTAAATATAGGGAGCCGGCATAGAGTGTTTTTGTGCTTATATATTGTTGATAAATATATCTCCAGATCCTGCAAAAGATTTTGTTTAGCAGCAATTATTATATCGCTTTAAGCAATGAAATATTTTTTCGGAGCTGCAAGCTTCGAAAAGCCTGGGATTCGAATTCCGGCACCGTGACTACTGATACCAAAGCAAACTGCACTCAGGGCAGATCGCATAAACGATAACCTATTCGTAGAGGAATACGAACAAAAAAGAGGCTATCTTAACTTTTGAGACAGCCTCTTTTTTTAGTAAAACATTTCTATATTTCGTTTTCTAAGCTTCTTTTCCGTGGCAGTGCTTGTATTTCTTTCCGCTTCCGCAGGGGCAAGGATCATTTCTGCCGATCTTGGGTGCGGCTTTAATGGGAGCCTGTTTCACCGCAGTGCCGCCGGAAGGATCAAAGTAATCATTTTCATTGGCAGCATAGTCCTGGCCTGCTGCATCCACTGCTTCCTTATTGGCACGCATCTTTGAATAATCCGTTTTTTCCTGACGACCTTCTCTCAGCGCCGGCATTGCAGTTTGTCTTCCGTCATGTTGCTCCTGCGGAACAGGGAGCGAAGAGTGGCACAGGAAAGAAACGATATCCCGGTTCACTTCTGAGTCCATATTCTTGAACTGCTGGAAGGCTTCCATTTTATAAATAACCAGCGGGTCTTTCTGTTCCAGGTATGCCGTCTGCACACTTTGCTTCAAATCATCCATGGCACGCAGGTGTTCTTTCCATGCATCATCTATCACTACAAGTGTTATTGTTTTTTCGAGTGCAGCGGTCACCTCTTTTCCTTCTGTTTTGAGAGTTTTATCCAGGTTGGTAAGAGCATTAACCCCTTTTCTCCCATCTGAAAATGGCACAACCACATTCTCGATCTGCGCTCCCTGGGTTACCCTGATATTTTTAAATATCGGCAGGGCTTGTTTCTCCAATTGCTCTTTATGATCGTGATAATTTGACGTGGCTTCGTTGTACAGTTTGTCTATTACCGTATTCAGATCGCCACGTTTGAATTCTTCTTCAGTGATCTTTGTATCAAAAGCAAAGTTGACGATGCAGGCTAGTTTGAAGCCTTCATAATCGTCTTGCTCTCTGAAGCCGGCCACCAGGCTTTCTGCTACCACGGAAAATGCATTGTCAATATCCAGCGCAAGCCGCTCCCCGAACAATGCATGGTTTCTTTTTGCATAGATCACATTACGCTGCTTATTCATTACGTCATCGTATTCCAGCAGACGTTTTCTTATTCCAAAGTTGTTTTCTTCCACTTTCTTCTGTGCCCGTTGAATGCTGTTGCTGATCATGCTGTGCTGGATCACATCACCCTCTTTGTATCCAAGCTTATCCATCAGCCCTGCAATTCGTTCACTGCCGAACATACGCATCAGGTCATCTTCCAAAGAAACATAGAACTGTGAAGTTCCGGGATCTCCCTGCCTTCCCGCACGGCCTCTCAACTGCCTGTCCACACGGCGGCTCTCATGTCTTTCCGTACCAATAATGGCAAGTCCGCCAGCTTCTTTCACACCGGGGCCAAGTTTGATATCCGTACCACGACCGGCCATGTTTGTGGCGATAGTCACGGCGCCTGCCAAACCTGCTTCAGCCACGATCTGCGCTTCACGGGCATGTTGTTTTGCGTTCAGTACATTATGCTGTATCTTTTTTTGCTGCAGCATGCGGCTGAGCAGTTCACTTACTTCTACCGATGTAGTACCTACCAGGGAAGGCCTCCCTGCATTGCGAAGCTTTTCTATTTCGTCAATGACCGCTTTGTACTTCTCCCTCTTGGTTTTGTACACAAGATCATTGTGGTCATCACGGATCATGGGAAGATTGGTAGGAATGCTCACCACATCCAGTTTATAAATGCTCCACAACTCTGCTGCTTCAGTTTCCGCCGTACCGGTCATGCCGGCCAGCTTGTGATACATACGAAAATAATTCTGTAAAGTAATGGTTGCATAGGTTTGTGTAGCCGCTTCTATCTTTACACTTTCTTTTGCTTCAATAGCCTGATGAAGGCCGTCCGAATATCTTCTTCCTTCCAGGATACGTCCGGTTTGTTCGTCCACAATCTTGATGGCTCCGTCCATGACTACGTATTCCACATCTTTTTCGAAAAGAGTGTAAGCCTTCAGTAATTGCTGAACCGAGTGAATACGGTCTGCTTTCTGGGCGTAATCATTCAGCAGCACTTCTTTTTGTTTCAGCTTTTCTTCATTGGGCATTTCACTCTTCTCGATCTCCGCAAGTTTATTACCGATGTCCGGCATGATAAAGAAATCAGGATCCTCTCCCGATTTGGTGATGGCAGCAATTCCTTTATCGGTCAATTCCACTGAATTGTTTTTCTCATCTATCTGGAAGAGCAGCTCTGCATCCACAATATGCATATTACGCATCTGATCCTGCAGGTAATAGTTCTCTGCTTTTTGCATTTTTACTTTAATGCCAGGCTCGCTCAGGTATTTGATCAGCGGACCGTATTTAGGCAAACCTCTGTATGCACGATAGAGATACAAACCGCCGCCTTTGGGATCATCATCACCTTCGGCAAAACGTTTTCTCGCCTCATTCAGGCATGCTCTCGCAATGCGTTCCTGCTCCTGCACCAGTTGCTGCACTCTTGGCTTGTGAATATGATACTGCTGATCATCTCCTTTTGCTACGGGACCTGAAATGATCAGTGGTGTTCTTGCATCATCAATTAATACTGAGTCCACCTCATCCACCATGGCATAATGATGTTTACGCTGCACCATTTCTTCCGGAGAGTGAACCATATTGTCCCGGAGGTAATCGAAACCAAATTCGTTATTGGTTCCATAAGTTATGTCGGCTAAATAGGCTTTCCTTCGTTCTTCGCTGTTGGGCTGGTGCTTATCAATACAGTCAACCGTGATGCCGAGCCATTCAAAGATGGGCCCGTTCCATTCCTGGTCACGACGGGCCAGGTAATCATTCACCGTTACGATGTGTACGCCTTCTCCTGCTAAGGCATTCAGGTATGCCGGCAGGGTTGATACCAATGTCTTTCCTTCACCGGTTGCCATCTCGGCTATCTTACCCTGATGAAGTACCACACCTCCGATAAGCTGCACATCATAGTGAACCATATTCCAGGTGATTTGTCCCCCGGCTGCAGTCCATGAATTTTTAAAGACGGATTTATCACCATTGATCCTTACATAATCTCTTTTTACGCTCAGGTCCTTGTCCATCTCAGTAGCTGTGGATTCCAGCTCGGTATTTTCTTTAAAACGCCTTGAGGTTTCTTTGACTACAGCAAAAGCTTCAGGAAGGATCTCCATCAGAATTTTTTCGATCTCCTTGTCCCTGTCTTTTTTCAGTTTATCAATTTCCTGGTAGATGGCATCTTTTCCAAGCAGGTCGTTGAAGTGTAGTGATTCAGCCTCTTCATTTTTGGATACGATCTGGCCGTCAATTTTTGACAAATGTTCTTTGATCCTCTGACGAAACTCCTGTGTTTTACCGCGGAGCTCATCATTGGAAAGAGATTGATACGATTTGAAATATTCATTGATCTTGACTATGTAAGGCGAGATCTTTTTTACGTCTTTTTCAGACTTGTTTCCGCCAAATATCTTTGCAAGGATACCAGCCATTGATTATGGGAATTTAATATTTTTTTGAAAAGTATTTTGCATCAGGCTATTTATTGAATCATGGGTTATAAAGGTTGGACCGGTCATTTTATTTGAGTTCATAATTTGTTTGACCGGATTACCGGCCGGACTATGGGTTTTGTCAAAAAAAATGCTACGATCCTGCATGAGCCAATTTGACATAATCACCTCCTGTTCAACAGGAGTGCAAAGATAATCAATAACCGGGAGTATGTCAGACGTTTTGAAGCGGGCAGGACACAAGGTTTGATATAGCGCTTTGAAATGGTTTATTTAGCCTTATGTATCTAAATAAAAGTTTTTTAAACTGGCCTCCCGGGCAATGGCCGGTGGCATATCAATTATGGTTTCTTTAACGAACTTTATTATTGTATTTTGAATCAATTACAAAATCTTTTTATGAGAAATTGCTTAATCACCCTTACTGCAGTTGCTTCTCTGATCTTTACTTCCTGTACCAGCAATGAGATCGGGAGTAACAAGGATGTGAATCCGGAATCTGTTTATTTCGATTACAGGGTTTGGGGAGACGAGAGTAAAGATGACATGACAGTTTTTTTGCAATACCGTTTTTCAGGCCCGGGCGGGACAACTTTGGTGCTGGAAAAGCCGGCAAAGGTAGAATTGGATGGAAAGGAAATTTCAGCAGATAGCTCCAGGTTATCAGGGGCATATTATGAGGTCACTATGCCTGTAAAAGATTTTATCGGCAGACACTCTATCGCCTTTACCGATCTGGATGGCAAGCAGTACAAGGAGGATTTTGACTTTCAGCCCATCACGTTAAAAACCAATATACCCGAAAAGGTGAGGCGCAACGATCTTGTATTCGATATTGCCGGACTCGATCCTGTAGATTATGTGAGGGTTTTATTGACCGATACTTCATTTGCCAGCCCGGATATAAACAAGATAGATACGGTCAGGAACGGACGGGTGATCATCAGCAAGAAAGACCTGCAGAATGTAGTTAACGGGCCGGTCTATCTTGAGTTTTATAAAGAAGAAAACAAACCTCTCAAAGAAGTGACCAAAGAAGGCGGAAATCTTTATTTTTCTTATGGTTTAAAGAGGGATTTCAGTCTTCAGGACTGATCCTTTTTTGTGGATTATTTTCTTTCCTTTTACGATTGAATTTTACGGCTCAGCGCCTACCTTTGCAGGCCAAATGATGCCTGCAATTACAGGCAAACACAAAACCTGAGATTTTTCAGTGGGATCACAGGATAAAATCAAAAACAAGAATTTTTAATATGCCAGGTCAGCTCAAAGAGGTAAGAAACAGGATCAGCTCGGTTCAAAGCACTCAGCAGATAACAAAGGCAATGAAGATGGTTAGCGCAGCAAAATTGCGCAGGGCCCAGGATGCCATCATACAGATGAGGCCTTATGCAAAAAAACTGCAGGAGTTATTGAGCAATATTGTCAGCAACAGCGAAGGCGGGAGTGAAATGTCACTGGCCACTGAAAGGCCTGTGGATAAAGTGCTGATGATCGTTGTGACAAGTGACAGAGGTTTATGCGGAGCTTTCAATGCGAACATTATAAAACTTGCCAAAGCAACCGTTGCAGAGAAATATGCAGAACAATACAAGAAAGGAAATGTTACGGTTTGGAGTATTGGCAAAAAGGGATATGAACATTTTGTAAAACATAAATTCAATACAGATCCTGCTTATAAAGACATTTTCCTGAATCTCACTTTTGAAAATGTACAGGTATGTGCGCAGGCCGCAATGGAAGCTTTCAAAGAAAAGAAATTCGACGTAGTGGAGATCGTGTACAGCGAATTTAAAAATGCGGCTACACAACGGTTCGCAGTGGAGCGGTTCCTTCCCATACCCAGGGTGGCAGGAAAAAAAGGCGCCAGTAAAGCCGACTTTATCTTTGATCCGGCACGGGAACAATTAGTTGCCGAACTGATGCCCAGGATACTGAATACTCAGTTGTATAAAGTGATACTGGATTCCAATGCTTCTGAACATGGAGCCCGTATGACTGCCATGGACAAGGCTACCGAAAATGCCAATGAAATGCTGCGGGCATTGAAAATATCGTACAACAGGGCAAGGCAGGCAGCTATTACAACCGAGCTTACGGAAATTGTGAGCGGCGCTGCTGCATTACAGGGATAAAGAAGATCACAGCCGGAATAAACTGATGTGTGAATAAACGTATTGATGGTGTATGGTTATATTGTTTAATTTGCCGGCAGGTCACTACGAAAGATTCAGGAATAATTTGTTTCAATGACCTTTTGCTATTACCCGTTAAACTCAAATAAAATCTGACCAATACCGAATATGAATATATCTGATCTGGTACCTCATATTGAAGCGCTCATATTTGCCGGTGATAAACCTTTGTCCACAGCCGAGATCGTAGAACTGGTTGATAATGTCATGGAGGAGAGAGTCAATGCCGAACAAGTGGAAAGTGCGATCGAAGCAGTTGTTGAAAAATACAGCAATGATTTTTATCCTTTTGAAATAAAAATGATTGGCGGTGGCTGGCAGTTTCTTACCAAGAAAGATTTTCATAAAACGGTAGCCCAGCTGAATGGCGATAAATTTTTGAAACGCCTTTCTGCTGCGGCATTGGAAACTCTTGCCATCATTGCATACAAACAGCCGATCACCAAAGGAGAGATCGAATCAATCAGGGGAGTGAACTGCGATTATACGGTTCAGCGTTTACTGGAAAAAGAACTGATCATCATCAGCGGCAGGAATGAACATTCACCCGGCCAGCCCTTATTATATTCCACTTCAAAGAATTTCATGGATTATTTCGGAATCAACTCACCGGAAGAATTACCCAGGCTCAGGGAAGTGAATCCTGAAGAAGCAGTGGAGCCTACCTTATTAAAAAATATGCCATTGCCGGATGAGAGTTCCGCTGATGATCAGCCCAATGCCGAACTCTCGGTGAATGAGACCGGAGAACTGATCAGCAATAATGAAGATGACTCTCCCGAAGAAGTTTAAGTGAGCAAATATTCTTTTGCAGGAATCTGCATTGTACGATAGTAATACACAACTGTTTTGGAACAGCGCCTCTCCTTTAATATCTTAGCAGGCTATGCCGGAACAATTATCGCACGAACAACTCCTTCAGTATGCAAAGGAGTATGGCACTCCCTTATATGTTTATCACACGGAAAAAATTGCAGCGCAGTACGGAAAGCTAAAAGCTGCATTTCAAAAAAGTGATACCCGGTTTTTCTATGCATGCAAAGCGTTGACCAATGTGAACATTTTGCGTTTTATGCGTTCACTCGGCACCAGTGTGGATTGCAGTTCCATCAATGAAGTGAGGCTTGCATTATATTCCGGTTTCCGTCCGGATGAAATTTTATACACGGCAAACGGCATTGCTTTCAGCGAGATCGAAGAAGCACAAAGCCTTGGGGTGAACATCAATATTGACAGCCTGTCCAATCTTGAAAAATTCGGCAGGAGGTTCGGCCATTCTTACCCGGCAGGCATCAGGCTAAGGCCTGATATCATGGCAGGCGGAAACCTGAAGATCTCCACAGGGCATAATAAAAGCAAGTTCGGTATTCCGGTTAAAAAAATTGATCAGGCAATTGCATTGGCAGAACGCTACGATATTTTTGTCCGCACATTACATATTCATACCGGCAGCGATATTGATGATGCCGATATTTTTGTCAAAGGCATAGAAGTGCTCTTTGATATAATTCCGGGATTTAAAGAATTAGAGTCCATTGACCTTGGCGGCGGATTTAAGGTGCCCTATAAAAAAGGAGATAAAGAAATTGATATTTACAAGCTGGGTGAAAAAGTGTACGACGCATTCAGTGATTATGAAAAGAAGAACAGGAAGAAATTCAGTATCTGGTTTGAGCCGGGAAAATTTCTTGTCAGCCAGTGCGGATATTTTATCACGCAGGTCAATGTGCTCAAAGAAACGGAAGCCACCACTTTTGCCGGAGTCAACAGCGGATTCAACCACCTGATACGGCCGATGTTCTATGACGCCTATCATCATATCGAAAATATCTCCAACCCCGCAGGAACGAAAAAGAAATATTCGGTGGTGGGAAATATCTGCGAGACCGACACTTTTGCCTGGGAAAGGAGCCTGAATGAAGTGAGGGAAGGAGACCTTCTCGTTTTTCATAATGCCGGCGCTTATGGATTTGAAATGTCTTCCAATTACAATTCAAGATTCAAGCCGGCCGAAGTGATGGTCAAAAACGGTATTGCATACCTGATAAGAAAAAGAGATGAATTTGAAGACCTGTTAAGAAATCAGATCGAAGTGCTTTGACCTTATGGGTCATGTCTGTTTCCTCTCTGCATAATATTTCCCTGATCTTATTGTTTTCTCTGCATGTTCATCTTTGCTTAGGAAATTATTTTTTTAATAAAGAGCCTGTCTTCTTAATTTTAATCATGAAAAAGATTTCATTTCTGTTCTTTATTCTGTTGAATGGTTCTGCCCTTTTCTCCCAGGACATGGCCAATTTCAGGTTATATTCTCCGGGGGATAATGCGGAGCAAAGCATTGCTGCTGCAGTGAAGCAGGCAAAAGAACAAGGTAAGTTTGTTTTCATTCAGGCTGGGGGAAACTGGTGTGTGTGGTGTGCACGGTTCAATGATTACATCCATTCAGACCGGCAGATAGATTCAATGATCCGTTTGGATTTTGTGGTCTATCATCTGAACTACAGCCAGGAAAATTATAACGCAAAATTGTTGGCAAAATACGGATACCCGCAGCGCTTCGGCTTTCCGGTTTTCCTGATTCTGGACGGAGAGGGCAGGCTGCTCCATACGCAGAACTCCGGGTATCTGGAAGACGGCAAGAAAAGTTATGACAGAGGAAAGGTGATGGAGTTTTTTTTGACCTGGCGTCCCAAAGCTCTGGATCCGGCACAATATAAAGAACAATAGATGAACCCTTCCGCAGCAGCTTTCATTCGGTTGATGAAGCATCCGCTTAAATTCAGGTTGTTCCTTCTGACTAAATTACCGAGTGCATATTTTTCAGGGATCAGGATTATAGAAGTGAGCGAAGAAAGATGCGCAGTGGTTGTACCTTACAAATGGTTTTCAAAAAATCCTTTTCGTTCCACCTACTTTGCCTGTTTAAGCATGGCTGCAGAAATGAGTACAGGAGCATTGTCCATGCTTCATTTATACAAAAGGCAGCCTGCGGTTTCCATGCTTGTAATCAAAGTGGAATCGGAATATTTTAAGAAAGCGACCGGTAAAACGATCTTTACCTGCGAAGAAGGAGAAAAGATAAAACAGGCCATAGAAGAAGCGGTCCGGTCAGGATCAGCTCAAACCTTAACCGTAAAGTCTGTAGGCAGAAATCAGGCGAGTGAAGTGGTGGCTGAATTTCTGATCACCTGGTCATTCAAGGTGAAGAACAAATAGATTTTTTAAATTAAAACTGAATATATGAAAATAGCTTTTCATGGAGCGGCAAGAACGGTCACCGGATCCAAGCACTTGCTTACATTGAAGAACGGGAAAAAAGTATTGCTGGATTGCGGCATGTTCCAGGGTCTTGGCAAAGACACTGAACTGATGAACCGTGAATTCGGATTTGAACCGTCAGAAGTGGATGCCATGATCTTATCACATGCTCATGTGGATCATTCAGGGCTGATACCAAAACTGGTGAAGGAAGGATTTCAGGGTAAGATATTCTGCACACCGGCTACCCGCGAACTTACCAATGTATTGCTTCAGGATTCTGCCGAGATACAGGAAGATGATATGAGGTACGCTAATAAACGCAGGCTGATGGAAGGATTGATGGCTCTGCGCCCTTTATATACCATGGATGATGCAAAGGAGAGTGTGAAGCAATTAGTGGTTAAAGAATATCACGAATGGTTCGATGTGATTGACGGGGTGCAGGCCATGTTCACCGATGCGGGACATATCATAGGAAGCGCTTGTGTAAATATAAAAGTTCAGGAAAACGGAAAAGAGACCCGGATCACTTTCAGCGGCGACCTGGGCCGTTACAGGGATGTTATTTTAAAATCACCCGAAGATTTTCCGCAGGCAGATTATATCATCATGGAGTCCACCTACGGTAACAGCCTTCATGAGCAGACGGCTTCCACACCCGATATATTATTGAAATGGATCGAAAAAGCATGTTTGCAGAAAAAAGGGAAGCTCATCATGCCCGCATTCAGTGTCGGCAGAACACAGGAGATCCTTTATGATCTCAACCAGCTCGAAAATGAAAACAGGTTGCCCGACCTGAGTTATTATGTGGACAGCCCGCTGAGTATCACTGCTACAGAGATGGTAAAAAGATTTCCGCAATATTTCAATAAAAGGGTGCAGAAGATCATGCAATCGGACAATGATCCCTTTTCTTTTAAAGGGTTAAAATATATTAATTCGGTGGAGCAATCCAAGATGCTCAATTTCCAGAATGGACCGCTGGTGATCATTTCGGCAAGCGGTATGGCCGATGCAGGCAGGGTGAAGCATCATATCAGCAACAACATTGAGAATAGTCGGAATACGATATTGATGACCGGTTATTGTGAACCTCATTCTTTGGGAGGCCGATTGCTGGCAGGGGACAAGGATGTTCACATATTCGGAGTGGAGCATGAAGTGAATGCAGAGATAGGATCCATCCGCAGTATGAGCGCACATGGCGATTATGAGGACCTGAGCCAGTGGTTGGGGTGTCAGGACAAACAGCAGGTCCGGCAGTTGTTCATCGTTCATGGCGAATATGACGTGCAGAAAGATTTTCAAAGGCGGCTGATCAATAAAGGATTTACTGATGTGCAAATCCCCGAGAGGCATTTTGAAATAGGGCTTCCCTGATTTTTTAAAATTATTTTTAAAGATCATCTTCGTTTTTACTACGATCATGAACTTTCTTGAAGAGAGAAGTGTTCGCATTTATTTTATCAAATGAAATTGATTCTCTCCCGAATGAAAGTGGGCAAACCCGAACCTCGAAGATCATAAAATAAAAAACCCCGGAATAATACCGGGGGTTTTTGAATGATCAAAGTATATGAAAAGGTTTTCGGTTTACTGTTTCACAAATTTGAGTGTGGTCTTCGTTTCGGTATCAAGTGTGATGTTCACAAAATACATACCATTGGCATAGCTGCTCACATCTATCTGTTTTGAAATATTGAACAGATCCCTGGTGAATTCTTCCTGGTACACCACCACACCTGACACACTGTAGATTTTAATATAGCCGGTTGTTTTTTCTGTTGCCCCATCAATTTCTATGGTGATGGAGGTTGTAGCAGGATTCGGATACAACTTCGCTGTGATCGGTGTCACATTTCTGTTTACGGAATTCTGGACGGTGATCTGAACAGTATCTTTTCCTGTTAATCCTTTACTGTCTGTCACTGTCAGTTCGAACAGGTAGATGCCAGCTACAAGGCTACGAACCACTGTTTGAGAATAAGAAGGAGATACAACAACAGATTGCGACGGCCCGGATACCTGTGTCCAGGCATAGGAAGTGATGCTACCGTTAGTGGTACTTCCGCTTCCGGACAGGGTTATGTAATCCACCGGCAGCACGATCACTTTATCCTCACCGGCATTGGCTGTTGGCGCAGCAGGAGGAACAGCAGCATTTACCGTAATGGTCACAAGCGCAGTTGCGGTAGCGCCGGCATTGTCTTTTACTGTCAGTTGGAACACATAAATTCCCTGTGCCAGGTTGGTAACGGTGGTTTGTGAACTTGAAGGAGAAGTGATCGAGAACTGTGAAGGTCCTGCTATACGGGCCCATGCATAAGAAACAATGGTTCCGTCAGGATCTGTCCCGCTCCCTTTAAGAGTCACTGAATTATTCGGAAGTGTTATCGTTTGATTAACCCCTGCATTAGCAGAAGGCGCTTTATTGGGTGCCGGGTTTACGGTAACAGTTACTGTTGCAGTTCCTGTTGCCCCTTTATTATCCGTAACTGTCAGGCGGAACTGATATGTACCCTGCACCAGGTTATTGACCACAGTTTTTGCCTGGGCAGGAGAAGCAATGCTGAACTGTGCCGGTCCTGAGATCTTTGTCCACTGATAAGAAACAATGCTTCCATCAGGATCGCTTCCGCTTCCGTTAAGAGTGACACTGTTAGCAGGCAGGGTTATTGTCTGATTGGTTCCTGCATTGGCAGAAGGCGCTTTATTAGGCGCCGGATTTACCGTCACCGTTACAGTAGCAGATGCGGTCGCACCCCGGTCATCGGTTACAGTCAGCCTGAACTGATAAGTCCCTAATGCCAGGTTATTGATTACAGTCTTTGCCTGCGTGGGAGAGGCAATGCTGAACTGAGCCGGCCCTGAGATTTTTGTCCACTGGTAAGAAACGATACTTCCGTCAGGATCTGACCCGCTTCCATTAAGAGTGACACTGTTATTGGGCAGCGTTATATTTTGATTAGGCCCGGCATTGGCAACCGGCGATTGATTGGGTGCAGGATTTACTGTTACTGTTATAATAGCGGATGCAGTTGCACCACGGTCATCTGTTACAGTCAATCTGAACTGATAAGTTCCCTGCACCAGGCTATTGACCACCGTTTTAGCCTGAGTGGCAGAAACAATATTGAATTGAGCCGGTCCTGAAATTTTTGTCCACTGGTAAGAAACAATACTTCCGTCAGGATCTGTTCCGCTTCCGGAAAGAGTAACACTGTTGGTGGGCAATGTTATATTCTGGCTCGTTCCAGCATTGGCGGTCGGAGGCTGATTAGCTTCGGGATTCACGATAATTTTTACTGTATCTGCACCTGTTGCGCCAAGGTTATCAGTTACGGTTAGTTGAAATAAATATTCACCTTGCGTCAGTCTGCTGATAATGGTTTGTGCTCTTGTTGGGGACACAATAGTAAACTGGCCGGGACCGGATATTTTTGTCCAGAGATAGGCAGTAATAGTTCCGTCAGTATCAGTACCGCTTCCTGTAAGTGTTACACTGTTGACAGGCAGCGTGATATTTTTATCGGCGCCGGCATTGGCAACCGGGGCTATGTTTTCCGGGTTAACAATTACCTGTATTGTATCGTTTGCTGTTGCACCATTATTATCTGTAACAGTAAGCTGGAATTGATAGGTCCCTTGTACCAGGCTGTTAATTGTTGTCTGCGCTTGTGTTGCAGAAACAATATTGAATTGAGTCGGCCCTGAAATTTTTGTCCATTGATAAGAAACAATACTTCCGTCAGGATCCCATCCGCTTCCGGTTAAAGCAACAGAATTGGCAGGAAGGTAAATGGTCACATCATTCCCGGCATTAGCGATAGGATTTTGATTGGGAGCAGGATTCACTGTTATGGTCACTACACTTGTCCCTGTTGCACCCGAATTATCAGTTACGGTCAATTGGAATCGGTAAGTACCCTGTACCAGGTCTTTCACTGTTGTTTGTGCCAGGATATTTGAAACGATATTGAATTGTGCCGGTCCTGATATCTTGCTCCATTGATAAGAGACAACACTTCCATCCTGGTCAGTGCCACTCCCTGATAGGGTAATGCTATCAACAGGCAAAGTTATATTCTGGTCCGGGCCTGCACTGGCAACCGGCGCCTGATTAGCCGCAGGATTCACCGTTATGATCACCACATCTATTCCGGTTTCATTCTGATCATCGGTTATGGTCAGTTGGAAATGATACGTTCCTTCAACCAATCCGGTCACTGATGTTTGCGCCTGATCGGGGGATGCAATATTGAATTGATCAGGGCCTGATATCTTGGACCAAAGATAGGAAGTGATCGTTCCGTTTGCGTCGGTGCCGCTTCCGCTAAGAGTAACACTGTTAGCGGGCAGGGTTATGGTTTGATTGGAGCCGGCATCAGCAATGGGCGGTTGATTCGCATTTTCATTCACGGTGACCACCACAATGTCTGAAGCGGTTGCGCCATCATTGTCTGTAACGGTTAGTTGGAATTGATAAGTTCCTTTTACCAGGTTATCAATTACCGTCACAGCTTGAGATCCGGAAACAATGTTGTATTGATCCGGGCCGGACACTTTTGTCCATTCATAAGAAACAATGCTTCCATCCGGGTCATTACCGCTTCCTGAAACTGTGACACTGTTCACCGGCAATGTAATACTCTGATTAGTTCCTGCATTGGCAACCGGAGGCCTGTTGGCCGGATTCACTGTTACCATTACGGTATCTCTGCCATAAGCTCCTTTATTATCGGTCACTCTCAATTCATATTGATATACTCCCTGTATAAGCCCGGATACTGTTGCGGTAGATGAATTTGAATTACTGATGTATCCGGAATTCGGGCCGGAGATCTTTCTCCATCTGTAAGCTGTGATGGTTCCGTCCGGATCACTTCCGCTTCCGGAAAGAGTAACGCTGTTAGTGGGAAGAGTGATCGTTTGGTCATCGCCTGCGTCAGCAACAGGAGCCTGGTTAGGAGCTGCATTCACCGTGATGGTTACGGTTGAAGTGGCAGTGGCTCCCTGGTTATCGGTCA
>JAIXKI010000001.1:0-63151 GCA_026936105.1 Chitinophagales bacterium | reverse complement strand
GCATTCACCGTGATGGTTACGGTTGAAGTGGCAGTGGCTCCCTGGTTATCGGTCACCGATAACTGGAATTGATAGGTACCTGCTGTCAGGTTCCTCACTTTTGTTTGTGCTTCCGAAGGAGAAACAATAGTGAACTGGGAAGGCCCTGAAATTCTGGTCCACTCATAAGAAGAGATGGAGCCATCAGGATCGTAAGCGCTTCCGGATAAAGCAACACTATCTGCGGGTAAAGTAATATTTTGATTTGAACCGGCATTGACAACGGGCGCCTGGTTTGCTTTATTTACAACCACTCTTACCGTGTCTTTTCCGGTTGCTCCCTGGTCATCCGTTACCGTTAACTCAAACTGATAAGCGCCCTGCGCCAGGTTATTGACGTTGGTCTGAGCCTGTGTGGCTGATGAAATATTAAATTGTTCCGGTCCTGATATTTTATTCCATTGATAAGACGCAATGGTTCCATCCGGATCTACGCCGGATCCTGAAAGGGTAATACTGTTCTGCGGCAGGGTGATCGTTTGATCAGAGCCGGCATCTGCCGAAGGGGCCTGGTTGGCGGCATTTACCACCACTTTCACAATATCCGTAGCAGTGGCTCCTTTGTTATCGGTCGCCGTTAACTGAAACTGGTATGTGCCTTGAACAAGATTAGTGACCTGGGTTTGTGCATTGTTTAGAGAAACGATATTGAACTGTGAAGGCCCTGAGATTTTCGTCCATTGATAAGAACTAATGCTTCCATCAGGATCGCTGCCGCTTCCGTTCAGGGTTACAGAGTTTACAGGCAAAGTGATTGTCTGATCGGAGCCTGCATTTGCGGTAGGGGGTTGGTTAGGCGCTGCATTCACGGTTATAGTAACGGTGGATGTGGCCGTAGCGCCTTTATTGTCGGTTACCTTCAGTTGAAATAGATAAGTTCCTTCTGCCAGGTTGTTTACTGTTGTTTGTGCTTTTGTTGGGGAAGAAATAGAAAATTGACCGGGCCCGGAAATTTTTGTCCACTGGTAAGAATCAATGCTTCCATCCGGATCATTACCGCTGCCGTTTAATGTTACCGAGTTGGCCGGTAAGGTTATGGTTTGATCGGAGCCGGCGTTGGCAGTGGGCGGTTGGTTAGGCGCTGTATTCACCGTGATGGTAACGGTAGAAGAAGCCGTGGCTCCTTTGTTATCCGTTACCGTTAATTGGAACTGGTAAACACCCTGCACAAGACTATTGACGACCGTCTGTGCATTATTGGGTGAAGCGATCGAGAATTGGGAAGGCCCTGATATTTTGGTCCATTGATAGGAGGAGATGCTTCCGTCCGGATCGCTTCCGCTTCCGTTCAGCGTTACAGTATTGGACGGCAAGGTGATCGTCTGATCCGGTCCGGCATTTGCAGTGGGGGCCTGGTTATTGGCAGGTTTCACCGTTACGGTTACCACATCTTTTCCTGTGGCGCCTTTATCATCGGTTACGG
Source organism: Chitinophagales bacterium (assembly GCA_026936105.1). Classification (GTDB taxonomy): domain Bacteria; phylum Bacteroidota; class Bacteroidia; order Chitinophagales; family Chitinophagaceae; genus UTBCD1. The sequence continues at coordinate 61,689 of JAIXKI010000001.1, read as the reverse complement.
TCAGCTCGAATTGATAGACACCCTCTGCCAGGTTGTTGACTACTGTTTGTGCCTGTCCGGGTGAAACGATGTTGTATTGAGAAGGCCCTGAGATTTTAGCCCATTGATAAGAAGTAATGCTTCCATCCGGATCAGAGCCGCTGCCGTTAAGAGTAACAGAATTAACAGGCAAAAAAAAATTCTGGTCAGGCCCTGCATCGGCTACGGGAGGCTGGTTGCTCACGGTTCCCGATTGGTATAAAAGAACAATGGAAGTATAAGGTTGCAGTGTGACGCTGCCTGAATATGTTTTTCCCGTAACGTCTATATAAGTGGCGCCCAGATTGATGGTCTTGGGTGATTGGGTGGCGTTATATTCAAATCTCAGATCGTTTACATCTTTTATAGTTTTAGGAAAGCTTTTCGAATGAGCATCCTGGCCGCTGTAGCTTTGCCATCCGGCCAACGTATTGTCGGTTCCTGGTATTGAAAAAGTTTTTGGTTCGTTAATTGGTCTTGCATAGTAATTATTATCGGCTGTTCCGAAACTTAAGATATCATCGCTTATTGTAGAATACCCGAAAACAAGTTGATTAGGGTTTTTAGACACAAAAATGTTTCCCTCAAGCTTTATATTTCTAATAGGGTTTGAGGGTGAAATATTGTCATGCAGAAAATATAATTGTCGATTATTGTTATAGCAAGTATTATTCAGGATCTGTATTTCGTGTGCATTATGAATATAAATTCCTCTTTCGACTCCATTAGCAACTGTGTTCCCCGAAATGATTACATTGTTAGAACCATCATCCATATAAATTCCTTCTGCCCATGTCCCTCCAACTGTACCATTGTTATTGCCAATAGCATTTAAAACGATATTATTTGAAACCGTAGTGCCTGAATTATTATTTCCATAAGTATAGATGCCGGCACCGTCGTCTTTAATTGCACAAAAGTTCTGTATTAAGTTGTTACTAATATTGATATTCTTTCCAACAAAATAAAGAGCTGTATATCCAATAGAATCCATAGTATTAAATGTGAAAGAGCTATTTTCTCCAATTCTGTAAACTCCCATATATTGACCATCTCCATTTTGCCCCATTCCTGCAACTATTCCAATTTTATTAAAAAAATTATTTTTTATTGAATGGTTTTTTGTGCTTGCAACATCGAGGCCTATACTATTCGAATAAGAAATAGTAGAATTAAAAATTGAAATATTACTTGCTTTATATGGATAATCCCATTCGTCGGTTATAACGATTCCACGTTTTCCTGCATAAGAAATATCGCATCTCTCAATGTTAATAAAATGACTTATTCGGATAATTAGGTTTATTTCATTAGATCCTTTAATATTTAAGTTGTGAAAAGTTATATAATCATGTTGATTTACCTCTACTAATGTATCAATGGATGCTACTAGGACACCGGAAGGCTCACTATTACTGTACATCCCCAACTTTTTTGTTGCCAAGGTATAATACCAATCACCTTGTTGTGTACATGCATTTGCATGGTTTTGGAAGAAAAATCCGAAGTTATTTTGAATATTATAACTTGGGTCACTATTAGTAAAGTTGACTGTTGTGCCTGATAATGAAGTTATATTATCAACGTCCAATATCCAGTGATTTTTCCGTGTTACAATTTGACCTCCTGTATAGTCTGGAACACCTGAAAGTCCACTACTTGTAATAGAAGTGTTTCCTGAGTGAGAATCTATATTAAGATAGCCTTGTTTCGATGCTGTTACTTTCGGCCATCTGCCAATTGGCTGAAAATTGTCGTTTATAATTACCATATTCAGCATACCATTGTTTCTTTTTACAGCATTTGTACTCTCCCAGATATTTCCACCAATATTTTTCCAGGAGGTTACAGGCGTGAATCCTGTAATCACAGGTTTTGCTCCCGACCCATAGGAAGACAATACAATCGGAGATCCGGAGTTGCCGGACTGTCCGATCACTAGCTTTCCATAAAAGGTATCGCCACATTTAAAGAGAACAGAATCTCCGGGTCTCAGGTTGAGAAAAAATGAATTCAGTTTGTCTAATGATTTCCACGGAGTGGCAGGATTCTGTGCCTGTGTGCTGGAATAAGAATCGTTCCCTCCGGATGAAGAGAAATAATAATTGGTGGCATGGGCCGTTTCAATGGCCAACAGGCAGGCGCTGAATGATAAAAAGGTTAGCAGTTTTTTCATAGTAGATTAGCAGTGCAATTAAGTTTGTGAAATAGGGTTTCAAGATATCTTATCACAACTGATCCGGGCATGGGGAAACAGGAGAACTTATTCACCGGAGTGTATAATTTTTCCACATTGCTCGTAAACTTACGATGGTGATTGGCAAATAATAATTTTGAAATTGTCAAAATTATTATTTCATAGAGTTCATTTGCATCGGACTCATGATGGTGTCCGGTCCTTTTTGAAATGATAAATTTGAGAACGGGAGAGCTTTGATACTCTTTTTTATTCTTTTTAATCTTTAATAAACAGTAGTTGATAATATTACTAACAGGGAAACGGGAACAAATATCTTCTTCAGGTACAATGTTCCGCTGATCTTAAGTGCATCCGTGGCTAGTGACGGATATAGGTTTCTTTCAGAAAAAGAATTCACAGGTCGCAGATTGGTTTTATGTACAGAATATTGGTTCTTTGATCTCGTCCGGATTTCAATTCGGTTTTCGGAATATAATTTTTACCAAAAACAATGCCAATGAACGATGAGATCTTTTTCAATCGCCATAATTTTTCGACGACTGATCATTGCTCTAAAAAAGTCATTATTTCCACGGATTACAAACGTATTTTCTTAAGGGATTTTCCGGGAAATTTCCGGAAAAATGTTCTGAATTAAGATAGTGTAATCAATGTATTTAAAAATTGTGTAATCACTGTATTTAAAAAGAAATAGAGTTTTGTCAGATAATGCCGGTCAATCGTAGAATTACGAGTGTCACAAAAATATGTTCATTACTTTAATAAATGTTTTTTACTGAACCCGTTTATGATCAGCCTGTTTTTTCAGGTTTTGAATCCATTGAGGCCTCTATAAAAGAAGAGAAATAATTTTTAAAATAAAATCTTCCTTCATATTCTTTTCTCAGTAAAATTACTATCTTGTGCAAGATTTCATCAGTTCATTTTAGTAGTTGAATCGTTTGAAGTTTATTTATCTGTTATCCCTGAAAGGCCTTGTTAGTCCTGCTAAATCCTCCTGTGAACACCATTTAAGAAATGGTTTCTGTAATTTGTTTTCTGATTCCGGTCTAAAATTTTTTAGAATGAACATTCATAAGATGAAGAGATTATTTTTATTTCTTTCTGTTCCAGTGATTTTTATAGGATGTGTAAGCACCAAAAAGGCGATCTATTTCAGCGGACTCGGAGACGGGACGATCACCGCCAGTACACCGATACCCGAAACAGTTATCGGGAAGAATGATCTGCTAAGCATTACGGTCAGCAGCCTGAATCCCGAAGCATCGGAGATATTTAATGCACCGAATACCACTATATCCAACGTGAACGGCATTAATACCAATAGTGTGATGGGTTACCTGGTAAGTAATGAAGGAACGATACAGTTCCCGATATTGGGTACAATCAAAGCGTTGGGGTTGACCAAAGAACAATTGAAGGAAACGATCACCAAAAAACTGGTGGACCAGAAATTACTTACCGACCCGATTGTCATTGTACGTTTTCTCAATTTCAGGGTCACCGTATTGGGAGAAGTGAATCACCCTTCCTCACTTTCTGTTCCGAGTGAAAAAATTTCTTTACTGGAAGCAATAGGCCTTGCCGGTGACCTGACGATCTATGCCAGGAGGGATAATGTATTGGTGATACGGGAAGACGATAACGGGAACAAACAGATCAAGAGAATAGACCTTAATTCCGTTGAATTATTGTCCTCTCAATTTTATTATTTAAAATCCAATGATATCGTATATGTGGAACCCAATAAATCGAGAGTGGCAAGCGCCGGCAGGGGGCAGTTATGGGTGCCTGCCGTACTCAGCGGATTGTCCCTGATTGCGATCGTAGTAGATCGAATGGTAAAATAAACTGAAAACATTATGCAGGTAAATCAAAATATGGGTGAAAATAATTTGATGAGGCAGGTATGGCTAAAATTTGCGCCTTACTGGCCTTTATTTCTTTTGTTTTTGGTGGTGGCAGGGACCGGCGCCTGGTTCTATTTGAAATTTCAGACACCTGTATATTTATCGGAAGCAACAATCCTGATCAAAGATGAGAAAAAGGGCGATGATGATTCCAGGATGGTAGAATCTTTGAACCTGCTTTCTTCGAAGAAGATCGTTGAAAATGAGATGGAAGTGTTGAAGTCAAAAGAGCTGATGCAAAAAGTGGTCAAAAAACTTCATCTCTATGCACAGGTGTTCGAAGAAGGCCGTTATCGGGATATTTCGGCTTATTCGGACTCACCGGTCGGAATTGAAGCGTTGAAACCGGATTCGGTGATCTCAGCCAAAAAAGTATATTTTACAGTGAATAATAACGAGGGGAAAATAGTTTTTGGCGGAAAACAATATGAGCTGAATGAATGGGTGAGTACTCCGTATGGGACATTTAGATTTACTGTACAGAAAGAAAGTGGTGTTAATATTGAAGGCCCTTTATTTTTTACACTTAATACGCCGAGTGAAGTCGCTTCAGATCTGTCAAAGAGGCTCTCTCTTATACCAACCAGTAAGGAATCATCGGTCATTAATTTAAGTTTGATGGATGAAATCCCCGGTCGCTCCGAAAATATTTTGAATGAGTTGATGTCCGAGTATAGTCAGATCTCCATCAATGAAAAAAATAAGCTGGCTGCAAATACTATTGCCTGGCTGGATGAACGCCTTGCCACTGTCGGCCATGAATTGGATTCCATTGAAAAGAAAATGCAGCAATACCGGTCCAGCACCAATTCGATTAATATCAGTTCACAGGGTAGTCTTTACCTGGAAAATGTCAGCGCCAATGATCAGAGACTGAATGATGTGAATACCCAGATCTCGGTCCTGAACCAGGTGGAAAAATATGTAAAGGACAAAGAAAATGGAGGGAGCAGCGTAACCCCTTCTCTGTCCGGAATCAATGACCCGATGCTTGGTCAGATGATGGGGAAGCTTTATGATGATCAGATGCAATATGAAAAGCTCAGGAGAACCACTCCGGAAAATAACCCTATGGCGCTTTCTTTAAAGGATCAGATTGATAAGGCGAAATCAGGTATTCTTGATAATATAAATAGTCAGAGACAAAGCCTTGAGACGAGTAAGACCAATCTTAATAGTGTTAATAATAAGTATAACTCAGTTTTACAGTCTATACCTAAGAAGGAAAGAGACCTGGTGGAGATCAGCAGGCAGGAAGCAATCAAGAGCCAGACTTATAATAGTCTTTTACAGAAGAAGGATGAAACACAGTTGTCGCTGATTTCTTCCATCGGTAATAGTAAGATCATAGACAAAGCTCATTCTTCAACCACACCCGTGAGCCCTAAGGCAAAACTTATTTATGTTGCAGCGGTCATCCTGGCATTAGGCTTGGGTGTGGGTCTGGTATGGCTTTATGAGAATTTCAAGAGCACTATTCTTTATCGCCAGGAGATCGAGAATTTTACTTCCATCCCCGTCATCGGTGAAGTGATGTACCATAGATCAAAGGATCCGCTGGTGATCGGGAGTGGTAAAAGGACATTTATTGCAGAACAGTTCCGTAACCTGAGAACAGCGCTGCCCTTTATCGGGCTGAGCGGTGACAGAAAGAAGATCCAGGTTACTTCATCAGTATCGGGCGAGGGAAAAAGTTTTGTTGCTGCTAATCTGGCCATTGGCCTGGCGATGACAGGTAAAAAAGTGGTGGCTGTGGAATTTGATTTGAGCAACCCTACGCTGGCGGAAAAACTTAAGACGCCCGAAGCTCACAAAGGGCTTACCGATTATCTGACCGGTGAAGCTTCGCCGGAGGAGATCATTGTGGAAGCGCCGGTACAGGAAAATCTCTACGTAATTTCCTCAGGATGGCTGCCGGAAAACCCCTCAGAGCTGATCCTCAGCGAAAAAGTTCCTGAGTTAATGAAATATCTTGCTGATAATTACGATTATATAATTATTGATACAGCTCCCGTCGGGTTGATGTCGGATGCTTATGTGCTCTCGGCTTATTGTGATGCCACTTTGTACGTGGTGAGGCACAAGTACACACGGAAAGCCTCCATTCAGAGATTGGACTCAAACAATAAGATCAATGAACTGAAGAATATGGCCATAGTGTTCAATGGCGTTCAATCCAGGGGCTTTGGGAAGAATGGCTACGGATATGGTTATGGATATGGTTATGGATACGTTTATCCGCAAAGTAAAAAGAAGAGAAAACTGTTAGGCAAAACAGGTATTTTGTAAACACTGAGGAAGATCGGATGGATCAGTGATTGGTATCATTGATTTGAGTAGTATTGTGGATTATTTTTATTTTATAAGAACTCCGGATCGGTACCTTTATGTAACTGATATCGGCGTAGCCATTTCTGTGAAAAAACTTTTAGAAGGAAAACCTGGTTTCAGGTGTGAAAAAGAATAACAAAGATCCGATTTAAACACCATTGAAAAACCTGAACGTTAAACCTGGCTTTTATGAGTGAGAACAAAAAATGGTACGCTGTTTACACCAGGCCCCGGTGGGAAAAAAAGGTGGCCGAGAATTTGGTCCGGAAAAAAGTGGAGTGTTATTGTCCTATCAATAAAGTGATTCGTCAGTGGAGTGACCGGAAAAAAATCGTGCATGAACCCCTGTTCACTTCTTATGTCTTTGTAAGGGTAGAAGAAACGGAATTGAGCATGCTGAGAGAAACGCATGGAGTGATCAACCTGGTTTACTGGTTGGGCAAGCCTGCTGTGATCCGCGATATTGAGATCGAAATAATAAGGAGATTTCTCAACGAGCATTTCAACATACAGCTTCAGAAGACCCCGATCAGCATCAATGACCGGGTGCGCATACTGGGCGGCCCGCTGATGGAAATGGAAGGCCAGGTATTATCCTTAAAGAATAAAACAGTGAAGGTGGCGCTTCCTTCATTAGGTTATATGATGTATGCAGAAGTAGAATCCTCGAACGTAGAAGTCATAAGGCATTCCGAGGCTGCCGAAATAGAGATGCATTATCCGTTACATGCGGCTAAGTAGTGAAAGTTTTTAAGAAGAATAGCGCTAAATACGGATCATTGCAATTCCCAAAAGAAAAACGGGCCGGCTTTTATTAATTGCATTGAATATCAGATTACGTTTTCTGATGGGTAGATCTTATTTTCAAAACCCAGGTTTTCTTTCGGTGCTGTTTCATAAGTAAAAGGCCGGGGATCTTTTCAGGGATAGCCTGGTTTCTTTATTTGTTTAAGCAACTTTTTATTGAGATTGTACGATGAGCAATGAAAAAGACAGCAACGGATTCGATCTGATCATTGATCCGGGCCGTTTAAAGAAGAACTATTGGAATGACCTTTGGAAATTCCGGGAACTTTTTTTCTTCCTGGCATGGCGGGATATACTGGTACGGTATAAACAAACCGTGATCGGGCTGGCCTGGAGTGTACTCCGTCCCTTCCTGACCATGGTGGTCTTTACCGTTATCTTTGGCAATCTCGCTAAATTCCCCTCAGGGGATGTGCCTTACCCTATTCTTGTGTTTTCGGCTATGCTTCCCTGGCAATTCTTTTCCACTTCATTTTCCGATGCGAGCAATTCCCTCATTGGGAATTCCAATATGCTGACCAAGATCTATTTTCCGAGAATGATCATACCGGCCAGTACCGTAATCGTAAATCTGGTGGACTTTTTAATTTCCTTCATCATTCTTATCGGCATGATGTTCTGGTATCGTTTTGTTCCCCCTGTTACCATCCTGGTTCTTCCCCTTTTTCTTTTACAGGTATTTTTAATTTCTATGGGCGCCGGATTCTATGTGGCGGCCGTAAATGTGAAATACAGGGATTTCAAATATATTGTTCCTTTTGTAGTCCAGTTCGGAATGCTTATTTCACCTGTGGGTTTCAGCAGTACCGTGGTAAATGAAAAATGGAGATTACTGTATTCCATGAACCCCATGGTAGGGGTAATAGATGGCTTTCGCTGGGCCATTACCGGTGACCGTAGCCAGATCTATTTACCGGGACTTGTATTGTCTTTTGTGATCATGATATTACTGATGTTTATCGGGATCTGGTATTTCAGAAAAATGGAACGGACTTTTGCCGATCTGATCTGAGATCAGGTAGATTATTTAAAATTACAATTAAAATAAGTTTACAGAGATGAGCATTGTGATCAGGGTTGAGCATTTGGGGAAAAAATATCTGATCAGGCATCAGCAGAGGGAGAGCTATACTGCGTTGAGGGATGTGATAGCTGAAAAAACAAAGAAGATCTTTTCAATTGGCCGTAGAGTGGATACAGATAATGCTACTGGTACGGGAAACAGAGAAGAATTTTGGGCATTAAAGGATGTGAATTTTGAAGTGAACCGGGGTGACCGCATAGGTATCATAGGGAGAAATGGTGCGGGGAAATCCACCTTATTGAAAGTCTTAAGCAGGATCACTGAGCCTTCTAAAGGCAGGATCAGTATCAAAGGACGAATTGCCAGCTTGCTGGAAGTGGGTACTGGTTTCCATCCCGAGCTCACCGGCCGGGAAAATATTTTTCTGAATGGAGCCATTCTCGGTATGCACCGTTGGGAAATAAAAAAGAAATTTGATGAAATAGTGGATTTTTCTGGCGTTGAAAAGTTTTTGGATACGCCTGTGAAACGATATTCTAGTGGAATGTATGTGCGATTGGCTTTTGCTGTTGCAGCGCATCTGGAATCAGAAATATTGGTGGTTGATGAAGTACTTGCAGTTGGTGATTCTGAATTTCAGAGTAAATGTCTCGGTAAGATGCAGGATATCAGCAGAGATCAGGGAAGAACGATTCTTTTTGTAAGCCACAATATGGCTGCAATTTCAAAACTTTGCAATAAAGGAATTCTTCTTAACAAGGGTACTATTACTGAAAATTCAAGTGTAGATGAAGTGATAGATCAGTATATCTCTACTAATTATCAGAGCGAGTTTTATTCGATTGGGAATAAAGATGCCAATAAAGATGTTTATTTTGAAAAGATATTTTTGAGCAGAGATAAAAAAAACACAAGCAACTCTTTCTCTCTTTCTGATGATATTCATTGTCTTTTTGAAATAAATGGCAACAAGACTGTAAAAGACAGTACTCTGACTTTTATTGTTAGAGACAAGAATCTAAACCCGATTTTTTCGGAACATTATATTTTTTCTGGGTGTAAAAATTTACTTATGGCAACAATACCTAATGGCATGCTGCTTCCAGGTAGGTATTACTTGCAATCAATGCTGCACGTACCCAATGTAAGATTTTTAGATAACAATGAAGAATATATAAGCTTTGCAATTGAAGAAACAGGTAGTAAAAACTCAATTTATACTGTTGATTTGGGGTTTGTAAATATTCCAGTAAAATGGGAAAAAGTATAAAAACGACGGTACAAAAACTTTTTTTCAGTTTTTTTTCAAAATTAATTCCAGAATTAAAACTGCTTAATGATGATAATATCTATTGGCCTTATTATAGATCATCAGTTATTAGGTCAAAGATTGGCAAACAAATAAAGTTTTATCCTCCTTATAAGATTAGTGACACTGAAATTGCTGAAGGGACATATATAGCCAGTAACTCGGTTATATCTCTTAGTCAGATTGGCAAATATTGCTCAATAGGCCCCAATTTTTTATGTGGCTGGGGTATTCATCCGGTAAACGGCCTTTCTACAGCTCCTATGTTTTATTCTACGTTAAAACAAAATGGAAAAACATTATCAAAACATGACAAAATTGAAGAGAGAAAAAAAATAACTATTGGAAATGATGTTTTTATCGGGGCTAATGTAACTGTTTTAGACGGTATAACCATCGGGGATGGTGCAATAATTGGCGCAGGTGCTGTAGTTTCAAAAGATATTCCACCATATGCTGTTGCAGTGGGTTGCCCGATAAAAATTATACGATTTAGGTTTTCAGATGAAAATATCCGTAGCCTTTTAAGGATAAAGTGGTGGGAATTCGGGGAACAGAAACTACAAGATGTTGAAAAATATTTTTTTGAAATTGAAACATTTATTAAAAAGTATGACAAACAAAGAAATAGTGAATAATTTACACAAGATTAAATATTGATTGATGAATCAATTTGTAATTCCAAAAAAATACAATTTACACAATGATCTTTATGTTAATAATAAGATCTCATTTGCATTGAATGTATTTTGGCTGGGGTTTATTGTATATACCTCTGTTTATTCATTTTTCTTAGCACCATCTATAAATGTTGTGTTTTGGAATAGAATTCAAATAGGGGCGCTGATTCTTATGGTAATTTCTTCTTTTAGCCTTATCAGATTTAGGGTAGAAAACAGCTATTTACGATTTATTTTCTTTTTATATGTAGCGTGGAATTTATTGACAGTTGCGAGAGGTATTCAATTGAACTATCAATTTATTTATTTATCTCTTGTTGATGGATGGTTTGGTATGCCCATATACTTACTGCCAATTATTCTCTTATTTCCGAGAAATATTTTTTATTTACGAAAAGTATTTACAGTTATCATTGTAATGGGCATCATTTATCTTACTTTAAGTATTTATTTCCGGCACTACTTAATGGGAGTTGTAGAGGATGAGGATACTAATAAATATTTGATGGAGTATTTGTCCCGAAACCTTAGTGTGCCTGCTGGATTTTTACTGATTTCATATATATATCATTCAAGAGGGAGAATGCTTCTTGTATATATTGTAAGTATTGTTACTCTTACTTTGGCTATTTTGCGTGCCAGGAGGGCAATAATTTTCATGGAAGTATCATATTTGATTGGTTATTTTTTTACCTACCTGTTTGTAAGCAAGGCAAAATCAAGAACTGTAATACTATCTTTATTTTTAATTACTCTCCTTTCAATAGGGGGATCTCAACTTTATAATAAATATAAAAATAGCTTTTTTGCCAATATTACTGAACGAGTTGATGAAGACTCCAGAACCGGCGTGGAAGTATGCCTTTATAATGACATGAATTTAAAAGATTGGATTATAGGCAAAGGAATGGAAGGAAAGTATTATTGCCCGGGTATCGATAAGGGGGCTTTTACTGATTATCGGGGAATGATTGAGACAGACTACTTAAATATCATTCTTAAAGGAGGAATCATTAGCCTGGGATTATTATTGCTAATTACTGTACCCGCAATGATTAAAGGAATTTTTTATTCTAATAATTTACTTTCAAAGGCGGCAGGGGTTTGGATATTTATGTGGTTGACAGATCTTTATCCGACAGTCGTAGACACATTTTCTATGCATTATGCATAATGTGGATAAGTGTAGGAATTTGCTATTCTCAAGAGATTAGAAATATGGCTGATGAAGAGATTATGGAATTACTGTCTAATAATCCGAAGAGGAAATTTGGTTTCCTAAGTAAGTAATAGTTGTTTTCAATAAAATTAATATTATAATGAATTACCCAAAGATCAGCATTGTTACTCCTTCATTTAACCAGGCCGATTATTTGGAACAAACCATTAAATCGGTAATTGATCAGGGCTATCCTAACCTGGAATATATTGTTATTGATGGCGGATCAACAGATGGAAGTGTTGAAATTATCAAGAAATATTCTGATAACATCACTTATTGGGTTAGCGAAAAGGATAAAGGGCAGTACGACGCTATCAATAAGGGATTTTCCATGGCTACAGGAGAGATCATGGCATGGATAAACAGCTCAGATCTTTATTACCCATGGACGCTAAAATTTGTTGCTGAAATATTTTCAAGTCTTGACGAGGTGCAATGGATTTCCGGTATGCCTACAAATTTAAGTTCAGGTAATGCCCCCCAAAGGATAAGCCCGGCAAAGGAAAGGAACATATACGATATTATTTCAGGCGATTACAGATGGATTCAACAGGAGTCAATTTTCTGGAGACGTACACTATGGGAACAGTCAGGTGGGCAACTTGATATTTCTGTGAAATATGCTGAAGATTTTAATCTTTGGCTCAGATTTTTTAAATACACCCCATTGTATTATGTAAATACAATCTTAGGGGGGTTTAGGTATCACGATATCAGGAGGGGCGGAGGAAATACAAATGATCATTATCTTGCAGAAGCACAGGAATTGCACAAAAAATTTAAATCGGTTCTATCTCGGAAGCTTAAGTTAAGGACATCCCTTTTAAAGTTGTTTTTTCTTAATAAAAGCTTTCAGAAAAAGCTTATAAAGAAGATAAACCTTTGTCCCTGGTATAGGCATTATCATATTGCTTACGATTTCCATACAGAAAAGTGGAAAATACTTAAATAATAAAATTTTGCGCAAAGAAAAATCGATAATTTTTCTAGGCTATTCTTCCTTCCCTTACGGTCTGGCAGAAGCTCAAAAGATAATTTTAATTTCCAAGTGCCTCCTTTTGGAGCATAATAAAGTAAAAGTGATTTGCCGGAACGGGTTTCATAACAAGATCAAGACTCCCGGATTGACAACCACAGGTTCCTATGAAAACATAGAATATATTTATGCATCGGGTAGCTGCTACAGAAACGATAATTTTTTTAAAAGAAGAATAAACGAGATAAAAGGCAGGATCAACGAGTTTCTGTTGCTGAAAAGAATGAAAAAGAGAGGAGCGTATTATTATGCCATTTTATCAACAAGGCAATTTGGCTCTGTCGTATATTATGTTTTATTGTCCAGGCTCTTCCGATTCAAGACAGTGCTGAATTATGTTGAGTATTACACAGCATTTAAGAAAGGGAAATACCAGCTATTACAAAAATTAAATGACAGGCTTTTTGATCGCTATGCTCCTCGCCTGACCGATGGGATCTTGCCTATCAGTGAATTCCTGATACAGCATATTAAAAAAGTGGCCCCCCGGAAAAAATATTTGAAATTGCCCGGGTTGACAGATTTTGATAAATATGAAAGCGCCGGGTTGATTGGAACTGAGCCCTATTTTCTGTTTTGTGGATCTGCCAGCTATAAAGAGATTATATTTTTTGTGATCAGTTCTTTTTTCTTGTTGAAAAAAAATACAGCATACAGGTTGTATCTCGTTGTTAGCGGAAGAGACAGTGAAATACAGGAAGTAAAGGATTATGTGAACAGGCAAAGCAACCCTGAAGCGGTGGAATTCTTTTCCGGGGTACCCGAAAAGACACTGTATTCACTTTATAAAAGTGCAAAAGCCCTTTTAATTCCATTAAGGCCGACGTCCCAGGATGCGGCAAGGTTTCCTCATAAAACAGGAGAATACCTTGCTTCAGGAAATCCGGTAATTTCAACAGATTACGGAGAAATGAAATTTTATTTCAAAGATAAAGTGAATATGCTGTTGGCCGGCAGCTATGAGGAGCAGCTATTTGCTGAAAAAATGCAGTTTGTTATTGACGCTCCGGACGAAGCTGCTGCAATAGGATTAAGAGGTAAAAGCAAGGCATATGAATTATTTGATTATAAAAGGAAAGCGCCTTTGTTGAATGAGTTTCTTGCCTCTTTATCATGAAGTTTTAACACAAAATCAGAAATATTTTTAGCTTTATTTTAATCCTTACAAAAATTTATTATGACTACAAAAAACAGCAATTGTATGCGGAGCCGGAGGTTTTATCGGCGGCCACCTGGTAAAAGATTGAAAGATGAAGGTTATTGGGTCAGGGGTATTGACCTTAAGCACAATGAGTACGGGAATAACCATGCTGATGATTTTCGTATAGGGGATCTGAGAGACCCGGTAGTTTGCGAGAATTTATTTGACAGGCAAATTGATGAGGTATATCAACTGGCGGCAGATATGGGAGGCGCCGGCTATATTTTTACCGGCGATCATGATGCACAGGTAATGCATAACTCAGCCACTATTAACCTGAATATGGCAGAGTCCGGAAGGAAACATGGAGTTAAAAAAATATTTTACTCATCATCTGCCTGCATGTATCCGGCATATAACCAGGAAGATCCGGATAATCCAAAGTGTTCGGAAGATTCAGCTTACCCCGCTGCACCGGACAGCGAATACGGATGGGAAAAATTGTTCAGCGAGCGCCTCTACCTTTCTTATCACAGAAACTATGGGATGGATGTACGCATTGCCAGGTTTCATAACATTTTCGGGCCACTGGGAACCTGGGATGGAGGGAAAGAAAAAGCACCGGCAGCCATTTGCAGAAAAGTTGCAAAAGCAGAAAATGGCGGAGAAATAGAGGTTTGGGGAGATGGGAAACAAACACGTTCTTTCTTATATATTGATGAGTGCGTGGACGGAGTGAGAAGATTAATGGAAAGTGATTTCACCGGCCCCGTAAATATCGGCTCAGAAGAAATGATCTCTATAAATGATCTGGTAAAGATGGTAGCCGGTGTGTCAGGGAAAGAAATAAAAATTAAAAATATTCCCGGGCCAACAGGAGTGAGAGGGAGAAATTCGGATAACAGGCTGATCAAAGAAAAGTTGGGTTGGGGGCCAAAACAGCCGTTGGTGGAAGGAATTACAAGGACTTATAATTGGATCAGTGAGCAAATTGCCATGTCGGATAAAAAAAACAAATAAATTATTAGTATCCGGATTACGGTACAATCACATAATAGTTCTGAATTAAATTCAGTCGGAAAGTATATTTTGACCAATCTCTTTTTCTGATTGAGATAACATTCAAATTATGTTGCCGGAGAAAATATTATCTGATCAGAAACTTCTTTAAATGAGAACTGCGGTTTGCCGGATTCCTGGGAGCCTTTATTTTGTTTTTCACAAACCTTAGCCCGGGATTGAAAAGGATGGATTTTGATTTCATCTGCTGCTGAGATAGCTGGATAATTTCAAAATCATGTCACAGCAAATAATATAAGATTATTTACTGTTATTTCCGGACCATAATATTCAGATAATCTTAATGCTAAAAAATACCATTGAAAGATTCATTAATAAACTATCATTTGATCAGTGGATAATAGGCATTTGCAGGGCTGATATAAAAGGGATCCTGAGTAAGCGGAGGTTTGATGAAGAAATCAATTGGTTTCATACACCGGCCGATAGATTTTTAGCTGACCCTTTCCTATTACGGACAGATGAGAATATCGAAATATTACTTGAAAAATATCATTATCGCGAAGGATATGGTAAAATTGATTTACTGACATTGAATAAGGAGTTTAAATTGCTGGAGGCCAATACAGTTCTGGATACAAAAAATCATCTCTCATATCCGTTTACTTATCACGAAAATGATAAGTATTATCTGTTACCTGAATCAGCACAGAACGATAAACTATCATGCTATGAATTTGATAATTTGACTAACAGCGCCAAATTCGTTAAGGACCTCATTGACTTACCTCTTAAGGATACTAATATTGAAATATAATAATAAATACTGGGCCTTTGGCGCACTTGGAACTCATGAAACTGAATATACTTTAAATATATTTTATTCAGAAGACATTTTGGGTCCTTATAAAGCTCATGCCGGGAACCCTGTGAAAAGCGGCATTGATGGCATCCGGCAGGCAGGAAATTTTATTGTTGAAAATGGCGCTATTTTCAGACCGACACAAAATTGTAAGAACGGATATGGAGAATCAATAATGATTAAAAAGATTCAGATACTGAATGAATCTGAATTTATTGAGGATGATTATATGGAAATCAAAGCCGGTCAGTTAAGGGGGAACAACCAGGGTATAAGCCGGGTCCATACCTTTAATGTTTTGAATGATGTGGTTGTTATAGATGGGTTGTATAAAAAATTTAGCCCGGTTCGCAGGGTTATAGGCTATTTTGGTAAAAGATTTTAATTGCGATATAACTTTTTAAATTCAAAATAACTTTTAATAACCGAAATGATACGGCATGAAAAAATGCAACATATCTCTATTAAGAAGCATTTTGCTGCCTTATAATTTCAAATGAAATTTTGTTTTTTTGGTAATATTTCGGGGGCATTAAATGATCAAACTCCCGGTGGCGGAGAGCTCCAGATTGCATTATTGGCTAAAGCTTTGGCTTTAGCTGGTCATGAGGTGATCATTGTTGACCCATATTCGGATTCAGATTTTACTACAAGTGAAGGGATAAGATTGATACGAGTCCCGGGATGGAATAAAGGTATCAGGGGAATGAGATTATTTACTCACCGGATTCCGGCATTAAAGAAAGCCCTCTTTGAACAGAAAGCTGATTTCTATTATGTAAGGATGCGAAGTTATCTTCATTTGGTTGTTTATAACGTATGCAGGAAAGTAAAAGGTAAATTCATGGTTGCTGCAGCTTCTGACCTTGATGTAATGAGCTTGTGGGAAAAAGCTAAGCATGAATATTTCCCTAAGTTTAATCTTTTCAGATTAATGTCCAATTATATTCCGAGCGATATAGTTTATAAATATCTGCTGAAAAATTCCGATTATGTTTTATTGCAGCATTCCGGTCAAAAGCCTGAAAATTTTAAGGTGAAGGGTGAAGTATTGGTCTATCCAAATATTATAGATTGCTCAAAGATTTCAATTGTTGCTAAAAAAAGAGAAGATTATTTCGTGCATGTTGGCGCTTTGACCTATTTAAAAGGGTCGAAAAATCTTGAAAAACTTCTGGATATAATAAATGAACGTTGCAACGTCATGGTGATTGGACATCCGGCAGACAGAAGGTCAAAACATATGGCAGTGCGTTTGAAAGAAAGACCGAATGTGATATATAAAGGATGGCTGAAGCATAAAGCTGCAATTGAAAATATTGCCGGGTCTAAGGCGTTGATCAACACTTCGAATTTTGAAGGCTTCCCTAATATTTTCCTGGAAGCATGGGCTACGGGCACACCTGTAATTTCTCTCAATGTTGACCCTGGTAACATTCTGGAAAAGTTTCAATTGGGGGTATGCTGTAAAGGCGACCTTAATAAAATGAAATTTTATATGGAAAACCTGGATGCGAACAGTTTTTGCAGGGAGAACCTGATTTCTTATATAAGAGAGCATCACGATTTTTCAACAGCAGCGGACCGTTTTATTAAAACAGTTTTAAAAAGAAAATAAAGAATTCAAAATGTGTGGTATTGCCGGATTGGTAAGATTTGAAAAAGAAAATACAGTGAGCCAGCCTGAGCTTAAAAGCATGACTGACAGTATTTTTCACAGGGGGCCTGATGATGAAGGCTTTTATATAAATCAGAATGTGGGTTTAGGCTTCCGCCGCTTAAGTATTATTGATCTGGGTACGGGACATCAGCCTCTTTCTAATGAAGATCAGAGTATCTGGATCATTTTTAACGGGGAAATATATAATTATAAGGAACTCCAGGCTGACCTGATCCGTAAAGGGCATATTTTCCGGACTAAGTCAGACACGGAAACTATCGTTCATCTTTATGAGCAATATGGGGTAGAATGCCTGGAACATTTGAGGGGAATGTTTGCGTTTGCTATTTGGGATAATAACAAACAGCAACTCTTCTGTGCAAGGGACCGGTTTGGCATCAAGCCATTTTATTATTATTCAGATCATGAAAAGTTTGTCCTGGGGTCAGAGATTAAAGCAATTTTAAAATGTGACGGAATAGACCGCACATTATCTGATGAGGCTATTGACTCTTATTTTGCCTTCGGATATATTACAAGCGACCTCTCCGTTTATAAGAAAATAAAAAAGCTTCAGCCTGCTCATTATCTTTTATTATCTCCTTTTGGTAAAGATAAGATTGAAATAAGGCCATATTGGCAGATACGCTTTGAACCCGATCACTCAAAAAACGATAAGCAATGGGAAGAAGAGATCAGGGCGAAGCTTTCAGAGACAGTGAAATTGCACATGATCTCGGATGTTCCGCTGGGTGCATTCCTGAGCGGGGGAATAGATTCAGGATCGGTAGTGTCCATGATGGCTAAAAATTCGGACCAACCAGTCAAGACATTCTCTATCGGCTTTAAAAATGAAAAAGGGAGCGAATTAAAATATGCCGCCGAGCTGGCCCGTAAATACGGATGCGATCATCATGAACTGACCCTTGAGCCACAATCAATTGACCTTTTGCCAAAACTGGTCAGAGCCTATGATGAACCATTTGGCGACCCTTCTTCTATCCCTACTTATCATGTATCTAAGCTGGCCCGGCAGTTTGTTACCGTAGCTTTGTCGGGCGATGGAGGTGATGAATTATTTGCTGGATATACCACGTACAAATGGCTGAACAGTATTTATAAATATCCGCTTAATTTTAATAGTGCTTTTCTGAATAAAACCTTATGGGGAAGTATTCATAAGTTGATCCCCCCAAACATGAAAGGCAAAGGGTTTACCTATTATCTTTCTAAAGAAAAAAGATATTCGTTTGCTTATATAAATGTATGGTCAGAATTTGAGCGACACCGGCTTTTAAATCACAAGAGATCCCGATACGATCATGATCAGGCTTCTGAGTTCTTTAAAATTGGTATTTTGAAGGATTCCTCTTCTGTCCGGGATGATATATCCAATATGCAATACCTGGATATGCGAACCTATATGGTTGATTCTATTTTAACTAAAGTGGACCGGGCCAGCATGTTGAATTCGCTGGAAGTGAGGGTACCCCTGTTAGATCATGAATTTGCCGAATTAAGTTTCAGGATACCTTCCAAGTTCAAATTGAACGGGGCAGGCCAGAAATACATTTTCAAAAAAGCGATGGCAAATTACCTTCCGGAAAGCTTTCTCCGGCTTCCCAAGAAAGGTTTTGGTGTACCTCTTGCGAATTGGTTTAAAGAGGAGCTAAGGGAATTTGTAGATGATACATTAGCAACCGGCACCCCTTTATGCTCTGAATATCTTGATCGGAACTATATTAGAAAAGTCATTCAAAGTAGCCGGAACACCATGCGTGACTTCAGTTCAAAGATCTGGACTTTGCTTGTATTCGAAGAATGGTTAAAACAGAATAAGAAAAAGTGAAAATCCTGTTTTTTATAAATGGCCTGTCTGCAGGGGGAAAGGAAAGAAGGCTGGTGGAATTGCTGAAAGGTCTTAGAGTTATTCCCGGAATACAATTTGAACTCGTAGTGATGGGAAGAGAGATACATTACAAAGAGGTATTTGACCTGGGTATGAATATTCATTACCTGATCAGAAAATCAAAAAAAGATCTTTCCATATTCGTTAGGCTTTATAAATTGTGCAAAAAGGTCAAGCCTGATATACTTCATTGCTGGGACAGCATGACTGCTTTTTACAGCGCACCGGTCTGTAAGTTATTAAATATTAGACTTGTGAATGGTATGGTTGTTGAAACGCCGGTAAAAAGGAACATTAGCAATAGATATTTTTTAAGATCGAAGTTATCTTTCCCCTTTTCAACTTTTATTGTCGGGAACTCTAATGCAGGCCTGAAAGGGTATAGTGCTCCTGAAAGCAAGAGTGTATGTATTTATAATGGTTTTAATTTTAACAGGATCAGGAGAGAATCTTATAATGACCAGGAACTAAGACAGAAATATGATATCAGTGGCAGGTATATTGTTGCTATGGTAGGTGGATTTTATGACAGAAAGGATTATGATACGTATATCAAAGCTGCAAAAATTATATGCGAAAAAAGAAATGATACTACTTTTTTGGCAATCGGAAATGGTCCTAATTATGGACTGATTTTAAGCCAGATCGGTTCAAAGTTCAAAGGATATATTAAACTGCCGGGAAGACAAACGAATATAGAGGCTTTTTTGAATTTCTGCGATATTGGAGTATTGACTACAAATGCAAAAGTTCATGGTGAAGGAATCTCAAATTCTATATTGGAATACATGGCAATGGGAATGCCTGTCATTGCAACCGTTGGCGGGGGCACAAATGAAATTGTTGTAGATGGGAAAACCGGATACTTGATCCCTCCTTCTGATCCGGAAACGTTAGCTGCGAAAATTGATTTTCTCCTGAATGACGCCTCACTCAGGAAGAGGATGGGAGAGGCTGGCTATCGCAGAATTATGGAGAGATTCTCGATCCAGAAAATGATTGATTCTTATCTAAAGGTTTATCATTGTGCCTTAAAAAAAAGAAGCGAGCGAAGACTTTGTATTAAATCTTCAGAATTAGGGGTATGATGCCAGACAGAGGTATTCCAGGACTAAAGGTATAATTATAAGAATTGGCTTTAAAATAGAATAGACGGCTAATGAAAATACTTTTGACCGGCGCAGCCGGATTTATCGGCTCACATCTGGGCGAAAGGCTGATTCTGGATGGACATGAGGTGATCGGGGTAGATAATTTCGACCCGTTTTATCCCAGAAAATTTAAGGAGGATAATTTAAAGAAATTAAATGCTTCAAATTCATTTAGCTTTTTTGAAGCAGATATCAGGGATAACTCTGCATTGCAAAAGATATTCCGGGAAAATAAATATGATATGGTAATTCATCTGGCAGCTAAAGCCGGTGTACGGCCCTCTATGCTGCAGATAGCCTCTTACTACGAGGTGAATATAAATGGAACATTAAACCTGCTTGAATGCATGAAGCATAGCAAGGTTTCTAAATTTATTTTTGCTTCCTCATCTTCTGTTTATGGAAATAATAAGAAAGTTCCTTTTTCAGAATCAGATCCTGTGGATCATCCCATCTCCCCCTATGCAGCCACAAAAAAGAGCGGTGAATTGTTATGCCATGTATATAGTCATTTATATAACTTTGATATTACCTGTCTCCGGTTTTTTACTGTATTTGGACCCCGCCAGCGTCCGGACCTTGCAATTCATAAATTTATAAGGCTTATAGATGAAGGGAAACCCATTCCGTTTTTTGGCGATGGATCTACTGCACGGGACTATACCTATATTGATGATATCGTAGGAGGTATAATGTGTAGTATAAATAAGCTTCGGGGCTATAATATTTACAATTTAGGTGAATCGAGAACCATTACTTTATTTCAGATGGTCCGTTCAATTGAAAATCTTTTGAATAAAAAAGCGACCCTGGAGCATTTACCTCCTCAGCAAGGCGATGTTGATATTACTTATGCTGATATTTCCAAAGCAAGAAAAGAACTGGACTATGACCCAAAATTTAATTTTGAAACAGGCCTGAAGAAATTTATTGAATGGTATCATGACTCTAAAAATCTCATTTATTCATGATTGATTGTACTACTGAATTACTTCGGAAATAGCGCTATTCTTTGAATATACCTGACAGACTTTAAGAAGATCAGATTAACTTTTACTTAGGGCAAAGAGTAGCTAATTTAAAAAAATACTCTGAATAACTTTTTTAATCTCAGAAAATTCGGGGCCTTATAACTGAGATACTAAATAACTTTTTATGAATCAGCAATTTTTCCGGTTGTTGAGGTTTTTCTTTATTTTTCTTGACCTTTTAATGCTGAATGTTTCATTCGGAGTGGACCGCATTTTTTACAGAAGTAAACTTCCGGACCCGCTGGATTCGAAATATATCAATCTATGGATCGCTTTTAATGTTGCCTGGATGTTTGCATCCTGGCTTAGCAGTTTATACAGCCAGAATAATATATCCACATTTGAATTGTTCAGCAAGAAAACGCTGCGTTCATATATCTATTTTCTCGCTTTGGTCATGCTGTACATTGTACTTTTCAAACAGGAAGGCCTGTCCCGTTTGTTCGTCATGACCGTGTTGTTGTCGATAGGGCTGGTGATCTTTGTGAACCGTCTGGTTTATATTGTTATTGCTCAGTACATACGGAATCGTGAAGAGTTTGCCAGAAAAGTGATTATTGTGGGATACAATGAAATCTCAAAAAAACTGGTGCAGCAATTAGAAGAAGATCCTCTGAATACTAAGATTATCGGTTATTGTGAAAATGAAGACGATGTACATGAGCTTTCTACCTATCCGATAGTGGGGAACCTGAATAATATTCTCGAAGTTTCAAAGCAATATCAGGCCAATGAGATATTTTCAACCATTCCGCCTGATGGAAATACTAATATTTTTGAACTGATGCAGGAAGCAGACCGTGCATGTATCCGTTTCAAACTAGTGCCTAATTTTAATACATTTACCCGATTACCGGTACATGTGGATTATTTTGGAAACCTGCCCGTATTATCTCTTAGGAAAGAACCATTAGATGATATTGCTAACAGGGTCCGTAAGCGGATCTATGATTTTGTGTTTAGCAGTCTTGTGATCATTCTCCTCTTGTCGTGGATGATACCATTAATGGCACTATTAATATGGTTGGATTCAAGAGGGCCCGTTTTTTTTGTTCAGGTTCGTACCGGAAAGAATAATCAGCCCTTCCGTTGCATCAAATTCAGGAGCATGAGGGTGAATAAGGACTCAGATAAGGTGCAGGCCACCAAAGGCGACACCAGGATCACGAGGCTCGGAAAGTTTTTACGTAAATCAAGCCTTGATGAGTTCCCACAGTTCCTGAATGTTTTTATGGGTAGTATGAGTATAGTAGGGCCAAGGCCTCATATGCTGAAGCATACCGATGATTATTCAGGAATAATCAGTAAATATATGGTTCGCCAGTTTGTAAAGCCGGGTATTACTGGCTGGGCACAGATAAATGGCTTCCGCGGAGAGACGAGGTCTCTATGGGAAATGGAAAGAAGGGTAGAGTGTGATATCTGGTATCTGGAAAACTGGAGCCTTTGGCTGGATACACGTATTATATTCATGACAGTTTATAAGATATTTGTGGGTGATATCAATGCTTTTTGATTTACGGTTTGTAAAAATTAAGTTATCAATTCTGATCGTTTGAAGATTATGTTTCAGGATGATGTTGCTAAAAGATCTTTTAAGATCCCGGAATGTATTTCTGAAAAAGTCTTGACCGTCGGGCCCGAGTACAGGGAACATCGTGGCGGCGTGGGAGCGGTCATTGAATTGTACAGCACATACTTTGAAAAATTCAATTTTATCGGCTCATACAAAAAAAAGGACACTTTATTCAAGATAATTATTTTTCTAAAAAGCATTATTAAGATCTTTTTTAAGCTCATATCAGATAAAAAGATCCGGATCGTCCATATCCATGGTGCATCCAATGGGAGTTTTTATAGAAAGTTCATCATTTTTATTTTAGCGAAGTATCTGTTCAGGAAAAAAGTTATTTACCATATCCATGGAGGCGGATACAGGGAATTTTACAAGAATAGTAATTTCATTTCAAAAAAGTTAGTAGGCTTTTTTTTAAAGAGGGCTGACCTGATCGTTTGTGTGTCGCGATCGTGGGCTGATTATTTTGGAAAGAATCTTAAGCTCGGTCATGTTGTCTTTCTGCCCAATATGATCGGATATCCTGAAAAGATGCCTGACAATAGGGATTCATCTGAAATAACACTGCTGTTCCTTGGATTGATCTGTAACGGAAAGGGAATTTTTGATCTGTTAGAGGTTATTGCAACTAATAAAGAGAAGTATCGTGGGAAGATCAGGCTTTTTGTGGGCGGAAATGGTGAAGCAGAGAGATTACAGGATCTGATTAAAAAGGATGAGATAAGTGATATGGTAGAATACTTAGGGTGGGTAAGTAACAGAGATAAAATTGAGGCGCTGAGCCGTTCTCAAATCTATATACTTCCTTCTTATACTGAGGGCATGCCGGTATCGGTACTGGAAGCAATGTCTTATGGAATGGCAATAATAGCAACTAATGTAGGTGGAATCCCCGAGTTAGTCAGAGATAAAGAAAATGGATTGTTAGTAGAGCCTGGAAATTTAAAGCAATTACAAAAAGCGTTGGACTGGTTTATCTTATACCCAGAACTGATTATAAAGTACGGCTCAGTTTCTGAGGCAATTGTAGAAAAGCATCTGCCGGGGCAGGTTATAAAAGAACTGATAGGGATATACAGGTCTTTATTGCCTGAAAAGGCTTTATTGCAGGGAACCCCGGTATGTTGATTCTTAATGAAAAATGATATACTGATCTTGCTATAATGTTTTCCAGAGAATATTTATTGTAAATGAATTATTGGACTAAATATTTATTAAAGAAAGTGATCCGGCTAACGCCTCAATACTTTAAGTATAAAAAAAGGATCGGAAATAAAATAACATTTGATGATAGCTATATCCGGGAGATCATTAAAGAAGTGCCTTATTATAGGGAGCAGGGATATACCAAAGACAAGTTTATGAACTATCCCTTTCTTACAAAATCGGATGTTATCGGAAATGAGGATAAATTTATTTCAAAGAAGATTAATAAATCTTTTTTGATAAAAGTGTCTACGTCAGGTTCCAGTGGTGAATCATTAAATTTCTGTAAAACATTAAAAGATATAATTAAGGAAGAAGCCTTTGTCAATCATGCCTTTTCTTTGATCGGAAAAAACCTTCGGATTGCTGTTTTAAGAGGGAATAGCCCTTCCTCCGGAATATTTGAATATAAGTTTGGACGATTACTTTTATCATCTTATCTACTATCGAGGCAAAATATTTTAGATTATTTGAAATTGATCAGGAAATATAAGATCAATTGTCTCTATGTTTACCCGTCTTCAATGCTGATGTTTTGCAGATATCTGAAATTAATTTTAGAAGAAAAAAAGATTGAGCTTCCGGAAATTCAGGGAATCATATCCAGTTCTGAAATATTTTCTGAATCAGCAAAAGCAGAGATCAAAGAGATCTTTCCCGGATCCACTATAGTTGATATTTATGGGCAAAGCGAACACGTGGCATTTGCGATAGCTGTTGATAAAGGCCATTTTCACTTTTTTGATAGCTACAGTATAGTTGAGTTTTTAGATACAGGATTGAAAAATGGCGGAAATTCAATCAAAGAGATTGTTGGAACTAATCTTACCAATAAAGCGATGCCTTTGATTAAGTATCGTACAGCCGATTATGTTGAAGTTGACAGCAAAAATAATGTTGTTTCAATCATCGGCAGAGCCAATGACCTGGTGGTTGACCGTTCAGGGAAAATAATGCCTTGCAACCTTGCTACAAGGGATAGAACACTGAAAAACGTGTTAGCGGTGCAATATTACCAGGATAAAGCCGGTGAGCTTAATGTGATGCTGAAAGTAAATAATAAGTTCACGAACAGGGATAGGCGTAATATTTATAATGATATGCAGGACTGTTTTCAGGAGCTTATGCAGATCAATATCGAAATTGTTGACGAAGTTGAAAAGACTTCTAATGGTAAAATAAAACCTTTGATTCAAAAATTGGATTTAACTGAATTTCAAGATTAAAGTTTAAGTATAAGAAATTGTCAGAAGATAGAGTTCAGATTTAAATTTGGTTAACCTGTTCCGGATTTCTATGTAAAAGCTGATTTATGAATTATTGGACAAAATATATATTAAATAAAGTTATACGGCTGACACCTTTGTATTTTCAATACCGCAGAAAGATGTACCGGCCTCTCAATTTTGATAACACAGATGTTTATAGAATAATTAAAGATGTTCCTTATTATAAAAAGAACGGCTACTCAAAAAACCGTATGGAAGAATATCCTTTTTTGAAAAAAGATGATATAATTGGCAAAGAAGATCAATTTATATCCGGGAAGGTTAATAAAAGATTTTTATTGAGAATCGCTACTAGTGGAACCAGTGGCCGTTCTTTGAATTTCTTTAAAACGATAAAAGAAGTGATCCGGGAAGAAGTATTTATTGATCATGCATTTTCGCTGATCGGGGAAAACTTAAGGGTTGCAGTATTGAGAGGTAACAGGCCTGCATCAGGAATTTATGAATATAAGTATGGCCATTTACTTTTGTCTTCTTATCATCTGTCGAAGCAAAATGTAAAGGAATATATCAGCTTGATAAAAAGACACAGGATCAATTGTCTGCACGTATATCCTTCCACTTTATTGATATTTTGTAAATATGCGAATGAACTTTTAAAAGAAGAAAAGATGGAACTTCCTTCGATCAGGGGAATTCTTTCCAGCTCAGAGATGTTTCCGGTTGCTGTAAAAGAGACGGTAATGGAGGTATTTCCACAAGCCACAATCGTTGATTTGTATGGACAAAATGAACATGCTGCATTTGCACTGGCTGTGAACAAAGGATATTATAACTTCTTCAAAGGGTATAGTATAGTAGAGTTTTTGGATACTGGGATAAAGAACGGGGAAAATTCAATAAAAGAGATTGTAGGTACGAATATCAGTAACAAGGCAATGCCTTTGGTACGTTACCGTACAGCTGATTATGTTGAAATGGATCCTGATAATAATATTGTTGCGATAATAGGCAGAAGTAATGATTTTGTAGTGGATAAGAGAGGAGTTATAACTCCTTGCGTTGTGATTCTGAGGAAATGGACTTTGGAAAATGTGGTAGCATTTCAGTATTATCAGGACAAAGCCGGAGAATTGATATACAGGATCAAGGTTAATGAAAGATTTTCAGATATCGATAAAAAAAATATATTAGATGACTTTTTTTCGTGTTTTCATGAACATATGGATGTAAAAGTACAGGTTGTTGATGATTTTGATAAAACGAAGAGCGGAAAACATATTCGAACCGTACAGAAATTGAAATTGGACATTTTATGACTGTGACAAGAATGGGTGATTTTTATGGGATATCTTATTCGAAAAATTATAGAAAAGGCCTTCGGCATTTTAATATTGTGTTTGTATTTCTTTCCAAGTATTTATTCAGCGTGATAAAATAGGCTAAATCTTATAGGAGCTATGTTATTTTCAACATTAGTCTTTTTTATTTTTCTGGCGGTATCGCTGATAATTTATTACCTGACCCCACCCCGATACCGGAGCTATTCTTTGTTAGCAGTTAGTATCTTTTTTTATATTTATTCCGGGCCTGCTTTTATTTTTTTTATTGCCGGAATGACTTTGCTTAATTATTTTATTGGGATAGCACTAGGCAGCTCTACTACCGATAAAATGCATAAGATAATTCTGATTTCAGGTATCTGCATCAACATAGGTGCACTTGTATTTTTTAAATATTGGAATTTTTTAATTGTAAATATTGCGGAATTATTTTCTTTATTTCATGTTGATCTCTCTTATTGGCAACTGAATTTACTTATTCCACTTGGGTTATCTTATTATGTATTTCAATTTATAGGTTATCTGATTGATATCTATTGGAAGCACCAAAAAGCCGAAAAGAAATTCCTGCACTTCAGCTTATTTATTATGTTTTTTCCAAAGATCCCTGTCGGTCCTATAGAAAGAGCACGTAACTTTTTGCCACAACTGAAACACAATATCTTTTTTGAATACGAGAATCTTAGTGAAGGAGGTAAACGGATTGTTTGGGGATTATTTAAAAAACTGGTGGTTGCAGACAGGATCGCAATCTATCAGTCTGCTGTAATGTCTACCATAGATCAGCAAAGCGCTACAACAATAATATTCGCTTCGGTTTTATACACCTTTCAGGTATATGCCGATTTTTCCGGATATACAGATATTGCTTTAGGGACAGCCCGGCTATTTGGGTATAATCTTATGGAAAATTTTCAAAGACCGTTTTTATCAAAGAATATCGGAGAGTTCTGGCGCCGTTGGCACATTTCTCTTTCCTCCTGGGTGAATGATTATGTTTTTACTCCATTGGCATTTAAAAAAAGAAAATGGGGGATCTGGGGAGTTTATGTTTCTTTAGTCATCAGTTTCGCCATTATAGGTATCTGGCACGGCCCCACATGGAATTATCTTCTTTTTGGTTTGCTTCAGGCTTTAGCACTTATATATGAATATACTACAAGGCGATTTCGTAAGCGAATGTCAAAAAGGATTCCCCCAGCCCTATACAACAACATGAGTATCCTGCTCATGTTCTTATATATCAGCTTTTGTCTGATAATATTCAGGACAGAAACTTTCGGTCAGGCTTTCGGAATTATTAAAGCAATGTTTACTCATTCCGGTACATTTTTTTATAATAAACCCTCTACTCTGTTTTTTATTCTCATAGGCTGTAGCGTTATGCTTTTGTATGATATACAGGCTGAATTTAAACTTTTACGTTTTTCAGCCTTTTCCAATAAACGCTGGATAGTACAGCAGGTCTCTTATGCATTACTCATAATCTATATTTTATTGGCAGGGGTATTTGACGGAGGCCAGTTTATCTATCTGGCTTTTTAATCTGATAATAGTTGAGCTGTATGAATAGTTTAAATAAAAAAGAAAGTAAGACTCACATTTTTATTAAATTATTTTCTTTCCTGGCTATCCTGTTTCTACTGGATCTGGCAATTGGCAACGTTTTAAGATATTATTATTTCAGGCAGACATCCGGTTTGTATTATCGTACGACTTATGCTTTAGATAGTACAAATGCTGATATGCTTATATTCGGAGCATCAACAGCCAACCATCATTATGTTCCCGTTAGGTTTGAAGACCGGCTACAATTATCTTGTTACAACACCGGCAGAGATGGAAATAGTATTTTCTATTCTTTTGCTGTATTGCAAAGCATCCTGAAAAGGCATAAGCCACGTATGGTAATTTTGGACATTTATGATCGTGAATTCAAAAAAGACGAAAAAAACTACGACAGGCTCTCCTCATTACTGCCTTATTATGATAAACATCCTGAAATAAGGCCTATTGTTCAATTAAAAGGGCCATATGAGAAACTTAAAATGTTCTCTAAGATATATCCTTTCAATTCCATGTTGTTTACTATTTGGGCAGGAAATTCTGAATTTAATAAGGGAAGGGAAAACATTCCGGACGAGAGCGGATATGTGCCATTAACGAGTAACTGGAAAGGTACTTTGATCATCGACAGTTCATCGGCTAAATATGAAACGGATACGACAATGATTAGCGTTTTTCGTTCCTTTATTAAGGAGTGTGTCAGTAAAAATATTGCCTTATATATTTTTGTTTCACCAAAGTTTGTCAGGTTTGAAAAGCGGGACATAACATTGGATGTCGTTGAAAAGATTGCCGATGAATTTAAAATCCCTTTTTACAATTTTGCAAATGATCCGTTTTTTTTGGGACAAAAAGATCTTTATTATGACAATAGTCATTTAAATGCTAAGGGAGCTGAGATATTTACAGATATGGTAATAGACAAAATCGAAAAAGAGAAGTAATATAATTTCGAATTTTAAAAAAGGTAGTGCTTATGGGATAAGCTTATCTGAGTTTTAATAAATGAGTGAATAACTAAAACGAAATGAACTCAAAAGAACAAAAACGGTTTTCGCCGGATATTCTCCGCTTCGAAGACGTTCAAATTACAATTAGCTCAATTGTTGAGAAATTAAGGTCTGATATTTTCACTACTTTCAGGCGTAAAGGAGCAGTGATCGGTATCAGCGGAGGAATTGATTCATCTGTTTGCCTGGCCTTAATAGTAAAAGCTCTTGGGCCTGAGCGGGTGATCGCTCTTATGATGCCTGAAAAAGATTCCAGTGATGACAGCAAAGAGCTTGCATTGAAATTAGCAAACCAATTTGGAGTCAAAGTTATCGAAGAAAATATATCAGCAGCATTGGAAGGCATCGGATGCTACCGTAGAAGGGATGAAGCTGTTAATGCCATCTTTCCCGAATATAACCCGTTACTTCATTCTATGAAGATCGGGATCAATCCTGAATCGATAGGGCATAACCTGCCCCCGGTCTTTTTGATCAGCATTGTGGATAAGGCGGGGGCAGTAAAAACCAGGCGGCTTCCTCCTAAAGAATATTTACAGATCGTTGCCGCATCCAATTTCAAACAAAGAATGAGAATGTCCATGTTGTATTATTATGCGGAATCCAGATATTATGCAGTGGTGGGCACCCCGAATAAGCATGAGCATCAACAGGGATTTTTTGTAAAATATGGTGATGGCGGCGCCGATGTAATGCCTATCGTTCATTTATACAAGACACAGGTCTATCAACTGGCAGAATATCTTGGCATTCCTCAGGAAATTATTGAACGCACACCCACATCTGATACTTATTCTGCCGAACAAACCCAGGAAGAATTCTTCTTCCAGCTTCCTTTCCGGGAAATGGACCTGTTTTGGTACGGGTATGAAAACGGATACAACCCTGCAGAAGTGGCAAAAGTTATGGGAAAAACAGAAAATGAGGTCATTTCCATTTATAAGAATTTTGAGAGAAAGCAAAAGACCACTGAATATCTCAGGATGCTCCCGATAAAGGATTATTAATAAGATTTTGTTTAATGATATAAAAAAGTCAACTGTGAGACCTGTTCCGCAAAGATTGCTTGGCGAAGCCTTACTGAATTCTGCTCATGATGATCCCGAAAAAATCGCAGTTATTGTAAAAGGGATATCCTATCCTTATAAAAGGTTGAAGGAAGAGGCGATGAATTTTGCAGGTTATCTGTGTAAGGCCGGCCTGAAGAAAGGTGACCGTGTGGCAATTTATCTGGATAATTCATGGGAAAATATTTTGGCTATCTATGCAACATCGCTGGCAGGAGGCGTTTTCCTGGTGATCAACCCTCAGACGAAGGCCGATAAATTAAAATTCATACTTAATGACAGCGGCTCGAAATTTTTGGTCACTGCTTCAATTCTTAGGCATGAATTTATTCCGGCTGTAAAGGAAACAGGGACTTTACAAGAAATGATTATTGCGGGTGATCCGCTACCGACGGATGAAGAAAGAAACCTGAAACAGGTTTCTTTTGCTGAAGCAGTAACGGGGCCTGTTGAAGATGTAAAAATGCCGATTGTCATACCTAATGATCTGGCTGCTTTGATCTACACTTCAGGGAGTACCGGTTTTCCCAAAGGAGTGATGATGACTCACCAGTCCATGGTCTTTGCATCCTGGAGCCTGATACAATACTTGAGATTGAATGAGAACGATAGGATCATTCTTCTGCTACCCCTGGCATTTGACTATGGGTTATATCAGTTGTTAATGGCCATTACGATCGGCGGTACTTTGATCGTGGAACAGTCATTTATCTTTCTGGCTTCCGTTTGTGAGAACATCAAGAAGTACAAGCCTACAGTATTCCCCGGCGTGCCTACCATTTATTCAATGCTGATTTCCTATTGCAAAAAGAATAACATCAGTTTTGAGTCGGTGGGAAAAGTCACCAACACAGCGGCCGCTCTTCCGGATGAGATGACCCCTGATTTGAAACATATTTTTCCCAACGCACTAATTTTTAAAATGTATGGCCTGACGGAATGTAAAAGAGTTTGTTATCTGGAACCTGAATTGGTGGATTCAAAGCCGGGATCGGTAGGAAAGGCAATTCCCGGAACAGAAGTGTTCCTGTTATCACCCGATGGGAACCCTGTTGCTGCAGGTGAACCCGGTATCCTTCATATCCGCGGCCCTCATGTGATGTCAGGATATTGGAACAGGGAAGATCTGAGCAGGGAAATGCTGAAGCCCTGGAAGCTTCCTGGTGAAAAGGTATTATGTTCTAATGACTGGTTTAAGATGGACGAAGAAGGTTTTTTATATTTCCTGGGGCGTAATGATGATATTATCAAAACCAGGGGAGAAAAGGTTAGCCCGGCGGAAGTGGAAAATATTATCTACTCAATAGAAGGTGTGAGAGAGGCTGTGGTAATGGGCTCACCCGATGAATTATTAGGTGAATCGGTAATAGCAGTTGTGACGCTGAAAGAAGGGGTTTCATTGGAAGAAAAGGCGATCCATCGTTATTGTGTATCCCGGCTGGAGTCTTTCATGGTGCCGGAAAAAATTATTCTGCTCGAAGAGATGCCTAAAAGCCCTAATGGGAAAATAGACAAAAAAGAACTAAAGAATATGTTGCAAAATGACTCTGTCAGGAATAGAAATACAGGAACGGTTTGAAAAATGGCTTGATGGCTGGAATAATCATGATCTGAAAGCTGTCATGGATTTTTTTCATGAGGAGATTATTTTTGAGAACTGGGATGGAAAGGCAATTGCAGGGAAAGAGTCGCTCAGGAGAGTATGGATACCCTGGTTTTTTCATCATGGCGGGTTCAGATTCCACAGGGAATCACTCTTTTTTGATGAGAAGCATCAGGTGATAGTTTTCCAGTGGAAATTGGAATGGCCGTCCAATGAGGAAAAGTTCAGAGGCCGGAGAGAAAACAGACAGGGAGTGGATGTAATGCAGCTTAAAGATGGAAAGATATTGAAGAAGATGACGTATTCGAAAACTGCTGTTCAGATTGGGAACAAAATGTATGAAATGAATTTATAATGGCAGGTAGAGATTTGTCAGATATAATGGATACCGGAAAGATTTATGATGAGCTGAAAATTGAATTTGAGGGGAGACTGCGTTTTTTACCGGATAAACCGGAAGAAAACCTTGATTCCACTTTAAAGGCTTGCTGGCAATTTGCTTCGGGAAATCCGATGTCAGCATCTGAAGCTGTTAAACACCCCTTGCCTGTGCTTGATGAGAAGCAGCTTAAAGTTTTGCACCACCTTCTGGCACAAAGGGTGAAGAATGTTCCGTTGGCTCATCTGACAGGAAGGCAAAACTTTATGGGAATTGATTTTTTATCAGATCGCAGGGCTCTGATTCCAAGAAAAGAAACTGAATTGCTCGGCGAAAAAGCTTTGGAACTCTCTCTGGATTTAGCAGAGAAGCAGCCTGAAGTGAATGTAATGGATTTATGTTGCGGATCAGGGAACCTGGGTTTGGCAGTCGCCTATAATAATCCCAAAGTTCACCTGTGTGCATCAGACCTTTCAGAAGATGCAGTGGGACTCGTAGGAGATAATGCACAGATGCTTGGTCTCGGGGACCGGGTAAGGATCAGGAGAGGGAATCTGTTCTCAGCCTTTCAGGATAGGAGTTATTACGAATGCTTTGATCTGATCATTTGCAACCCTCCCTATATTTCAAGTGCAAAGTTCAAAAAGATGGAAAAAGAGATCGCTGCTCACGAACCTGTTTTGGCCTTTGACGGAGGTAAACATGGATTTAAAATTATTTATGAACTGATAGATAAAGCTCCCTTGTATTTAAAGACATGCGGATGGTTGTTGTTCGAAGTCGGCCTGGGTCAGGGAGAATTTATTGCCAGGGTCTTTGAAAGTACGGAAAAGTATCACTATTGTGGTTATGTAAAGGACCTTAAAGGAGATATCCGGGTTCTTGTATTGCAAAAAAAATAAGATAATTTGGCTTTCATACCATCAAAAATTTCGTAAAACTACGAGGTGGACTTCTGAAATGTGGAAAAATTTACTGGATAAGTGGATTTTATTTTGCAATAGTTTCCATGATTAGCTGATAAAAATAATTTTACAATTAGTTGATTTATGAAGCGAAATTTTTGATATTAGTTTTAAAAACTCAACTGTTAAGCTAATAAAATCATTTAACCACTTTTAAAGGATATTAACCTTAAAGCTATGGAATTAAAAAAAACAGAAATCAAAGACAAAATCAGATTGTATATCGCAGAAGAGACCTACACTTCTCCTGATCAGGTAAAAGACGAAACAAAGATCTTTGATGAAGGTCTTTTCGATTCAATGGGTTTCATTCTCCTGATCAATTTTATTGAAGAGACTTTTTCAATAAAAGCCAAAGATTCCGAATTGCTCGATTCCAATTTTGAAACGCTTAATGCAATGGCGGAATACATAACCAGAAAGGTAGCCTGACCATTACTTCATGTGCGGAATAGCGGGGATATATTCTTTATCCTCACATAATAAACTCTCCCTGGAACAGGAAGTGCGAAAGATGCTTTCTTTGATCCGGCACAGGGGGCCGGATGAGAGTGGTATTTATTTGAATGACAGCCTGGCGATAGGGAATGCCCGTTTAAGCATTATTGATCTTAAGTCGGGCCGGCAACCCATGACTGACGATTCTGGTAATTACTGGATCGTTTACAATGGCGAAATATTTAATTACCCGGAGTTACAGAAGGATCTTCAGAAAAAAGGCATTCACCTTAAAACGAACTGCGATACTGAAGTTGTGGTGCAGATGTATGCCCTTTATGGGCCTGACTGTCTTCAGCATTTCAACGGGCAGTTTTCTTTCTGTATATGGGATAAAAAAAAGAAAGAGTGTTTCCTTGCCCGTGACCGGGTAGGCATTCTTCCATTGTTTTACTCTTTTAAAAATGGGTTGTTTTCATTTTGCTCGGAAATAAAAGGCCTGATGGCGCTATCTGAAAATGAAAGAGCGATCTGTTATAAAGGACTGGCTCAGATCTTTACATTCTGGACTACTGCAACAACTTTGACCCCGTTTAAAGATATCTATCAGTTACCGCCGGCACATTATATGGTTGTTAACAGTGAAGGGATCAATACCTATAAGTACTGGGAATCAAATTTGTCTTATCCAGGTTCTTCTGCTGCACTCGTTTTTTCGGATACTGTAGCTGAATTTAAAGAGTTGCTGACAGATGCGGTAAAGATCAGATTAAGGGCGGATGTGCCGGTAGGGGCATATTTGAGCGGAGGGCTTGACTCCACAACGGTCACTTCATTGATCCATAGTATTGAACCCCGGATATTGAATACTTTCTCGATCGGATTTGAAGATCCGGTTTATGATGAGACTTCTTATCAAATGGAAGCCGCCCGGTATCTGAACACCCGGCATCATGCTTTTAAATGTAGTGAAGAAGATATCAGGAACTCTTTTGAAAAAGCTGTATGGCATACTGAATTTCCCGTTTTAAGGACTGCTCCTATTCCGATGTATCTATTATCCGGGGAAGTACACCGGAATAATATCAAAGTTGTGATCACGGGTGAAGGAGCCGATGAATTCCTGGCGGGTTATGATATCTTCAAGGAAGCAAAGATCAGGGAATTCTGGGCGAGAGAACCGGAGTCGGAAATAAGGCCACGATTATTGTCGCGGTTATATTCGTACATGCCTTCGATCAGGGATGCCAGCCCGGCAGTTCTAAGATTATTTTTCGGATACAAACTGAATGAAACAAAGAATCCGTTTTATTCTCATCTACTCAGATGGCATAACACTTCAAGAATCAGGTCATTTTTATCAAGGGATATATCTTCCGAATTGAGCAGTTATGATCCGGTGAATGACCTTTATGATCTTTTGCCTCCGGATTTTGAGAAGTGGAGTGTTTTATCGAGAGCACAATACCTGGAATCAACGATTTTTATGTCAGGCTATTTGCTTTCCTCACAGGGCGAAAGGATGATGATGGCAAATTCTGTGGAAGGGAGATATCCGTTCCTGGATCACCGGGTGATTGAATTTTGCAACAGGCTTCCTGAACGCTGGAAGCTGAACGGACTTAATGAAAAATATTTATTGAAGAAAATGAGTGAGGGGATGATACCTGACTCGGTCAGAAAAAGGATAAAGCAGCCTTACAGGGCGCCGGTTCCCGGTAAATTTTTATTGAGCGATGAGTCGGGTTTTCTTTCTGAGATTTTATCTCAAAAAAAATTAGACAGTACAGGATTATTCGACAGTTCCAGAGTGAATACCCTGATCAAAAAGATAAGAAGTAAAAAAGAAGTTTCTGAAGTGGATCAAATGGCCCTTACCACGATAATATCCACGCAGTTGCTTTATAAAATGTTTTTAGTTGACCCGGTTATGGACAAAACAAATAATCTGAGTGACCTGCGTATTGTGACTGAGACCCGGGCAATATAATTTCTATAGAATAATTTCCTGCCTCAAAATAAATTTTTAATGAAAGTATTGATCACCGGAGCTGCAGGTTTTATCGGCTCCAACCTAACTAAAAGACTTTTAGAAAGAGGTCATTCCGTGATTGGAATAGATAATCTTAATTATGGCTTTTTACGAAATATTGAGTTTGCAAAGGGCAATCCAAACTTTGAATTTATTTTGGGCGACATTGCAAACCCATTAATTATGAACGGGGTCAAAGCAGATGTTATCGTTCATCTTGCTTCTCAAAAGATACCTAGGTACACAAATGCCCTGCGTACGTTGGAGGAGAATTACCTGATGCTCAGAAATGTTGTGCAAAAATGTACGTATGATAAAACGAAGATCATATTTGCGTCCACGTCTGATGTGTACGGAAAGAATCCCCATATCCCTTACAATGAAGAATCGGACCTGGTAATGGGCCCTACCAATGTAAAAAGATGGGCCTATGCGTTATCTAAGATGTATGGTGAACAATATATAATTGCCAATCATGATGAATACGGGCTCACTTATTCCATCACTCGTTTCTTTGGATCATACGGACCTAATCAAAACCTGACATGGTGGGGAGGACCACAGTCTGTCTTTATAGAAAAAGCATATAAGAATGAACCGATAGATATTCATGGTGATGGACTTCAAACCAGGACATTCACCTACGTTGATGATACGGTAAGCGCTCTTGTTTTATGCGTTGAAAATGAGAAATCGAATAATGAAGTTTTTAATACAGGGGGGAAGTCAGGCTCGGAGATTTCTATCAAAGACCTGGCAATATTGATCTGGAGATTAGTAAATGGAGAAAAATCGGAACCCAGATTGAATTATATTCCTTATTCTTCCTTTGGTAAATATGAAGATGTACGAAGAAGGGTTCCCGATATCACCAAGCTTCGAACCTATTTTGATTTTAAGCCGGAATGGGACCTGGAGCGGGGTTTAAAAGTAACCATAGAATGGCAAAAGCAATTTTTGACTAATTAGAGATTTTACAGAATGGGGTCTAAAAAATGGGGTATAGTAGGTGGTGGCATCATGGGAATGGCCCTTGCCCATCGCCTGGCACAGGCAGGACATTCAGTTTCCCTATATGAAGCTGCACCGAATTTAGGCGGGCTGGCAAGTCCATGGAAAATGAATGATATAGAATGGGATAAATTTTACCATGTTATTTTGTTATCGGATTTTGGTACAAGAACGATTCTTAAAGAAATTGGCCTTGAAGATAAAATCGAGTGGGTGGAGACGAAAACAGGTTTTTATATTGATGGAAAACTTTACTCTATGTCTGATACGATGGAGTTTTTGAGATTCCCCACACTTAATCTGATTGACAAATTCCGCCTGGGACTGACGATATT
Source organism: Chitinophagales bacterium (assembly GCA_026936105.1). Taxonomy (GTDB): domain Bacteria; phylum Bacteroidota; class Bacteroidia; order Chitinophagales; family Chitinophagaceae; genus UTBCD1. Next base: position 24,618 of record JAIXKI010000001.1, on the reverse strand, counting down.
GGCTGCTTCAAAGATCAAGAACTGGAAGAAACTGGAAAAAATACCGGTCACTGACTGGCTAAAAAAATGGTCCGGGAAAAGGACTTTCAATAAAATATGGCTTCCCCTTTTGAGGGCAAAACTTGGCGAAAGTTATCAGAGAACCTCTGCCGTTTTTATCTGGGCAACGATCCAAAGATTATATGGTGCAAGAAAAAGCGGTTTGAAAAAGGAGATGTTTGGATATGTCCCCGGCGGGTACAAGACCATTATTGAAGCGTTTGAAAAAAAGTTGCAAGAAGAGCAAATCATAGTTAAAACCGGCTGTGCTGTGAAAAAAGTCAGCAATTCTCCCGAAGCCAAACCGGTCATATCTTTTGCAGACGGAAGCACAGAGGAATTTGATGAAGTAATTATCACCCTCCCTTCAGGAATCGCCGCACAACTGTGTTCCGGGATTACCGGGGATGAAAAAGATAAACTGATGAATGTTGAATATCTCGGTGTGATCTGCGTAGCCGTGCTGCTGGACAAACCGGTCAGCAATTTTTATATCACTAATATCACTGATTCATCAGTTCCTTTTACCGGGGTCATCGAGATGTCTTCGCTGGTAGATAAAAAATATTTTAAAGGACACTCACTGGTTTATCTTCCGAAATATGTAAGTTCTGAAGACCCTATGTTTAACAGCCCGGAAGAAGAAATAAGAAACTATTTTATTTCGAATTTTAAAAAAATGTATTCCCGGATCTCTGATGAGAATATAAAATTTGCCGGAGTTGCCCGGGCCAGGCATGTCATTACGGTGGCTAAGCTGAATTACTCTGAATTACTTCCGGGTATCAGGACATCGATGCCGGGTGTGAGCATCGTAAATACATCTCATATTAAAGATGGGACATTGAATGTGAATGAAACAATAAGAGTTGCCGAAACCAAACTAAAAGTATTATTAAGCTTGAATGAAAAAGAAAAAAATACCCGCATGCATCTCTTTGGACCTGGATGATAAATGGTCCTATATGAAGGTTCACGGGGATGATGGATGGGAGTCTTTCCCTTCTTACCTTGATGTGGTTATTCCCATCACCCTGGACCTTTTGGATAAGCTGGATATAAAGATCACTTTCTTTATTGTGGGGCAGGATGCTGCTATCGAGAAGAATCACCCGATCCTGAAAAGCATTGTGGAAAGAGGGCATGAAGTGGCCAACCACTCTTTTCACCATGAATCCTGGTTAAAAACCTATTCAAAAGATAAGATAGAAGAAGAGATACGGATTGCTGAAGAAGCAATATTGAAAGCTACAGGCAAAAGGACAAATATGTTTCGCGGGCCGGGCTTCAGCTGGAGTAATGACCTGCTGGAAGTACTGGAAACCAGGGATTATATTTTTGATGCTTCCATTCTTCCTACATATATCTCGCCTCTTATGAGGAGGTATTATTTCTGGAAGTCAAAACTTTCCAAAGAACAGAAAAAAAGCAGAAGTGAGCTATTCGGCTCTTTCAGGGAAGGTTTTTATCCCCTTAAACCTTACAGATGGAAGCTGCACAGCGGCAAGACCCTTTTAGAGATCCCGGTAACGACTATGCCGGTATTCAAGATACCTTTTCATCTGAGCTACCTGATCTATATCAGTAATATATCCGGCGCCCTGATGAAATTGTATTTAAGCTTTTCCGTTTTCATGTGTAAGCTTACCCGGACGTCTCCAAGTTTCCTGTTACATCCTTTGGATCTGATCGGAAGTAAGGAAGCTCCGGAACTGGAATTCTTTCCGGGTATGAACGTTCAACGGGAAAAGAAGGTAAAAATATTTGAAACGGTTCTGACAAAACTGAAGAAGAATTTCGAGCTTTTGCCTATGGGAAAATTTGCAGAAGAATTTTCAGGAAAGCGAAAAGAAATTAAAATAAAAGAGGAGAAAAGATCTTCATGAAAATATTTTCCATAGTGGGAGCAAGGCCGCAGTTCATCAAACTGGCGCCGCTGTCCAAAGCCTTATCAAACCGCCACGAGGAATACATTGTGCATACCGGCCAGCATTATGATTATGCCATGTCTGAAAAGATATTTTCTGACCTGGGTATTCGCAAACCGAACATACACCTTGAAGTGGGTTCTGGGACCCAGGCTGAGCAAACGGGTAATATGATGATCAGGCTGGAAAAAGCAATGGGTGAAAACAGGCCTGACCTTGTTATTGTTTTCGGTGACACTAATTCAACCCTGGCAGGTGCGGTCACTGCTGCCAAGCTAAATATACAGATCCTTCACATTGAAGCAGGGTTGAGAAGTTACAATAAAAGAATGCCTGAGGAGATAAACCGTATTGCCACGGATCATATCTCCCGCTATCTTTTTGCACCGACTCCGACGGCCGTCAGGATTCTGGAAGAAGAAGGCCTGAAGGAGAATACTTATTTTACGGGAGATATTATGGTGGATACTATGAAGGATAATATCCCGGTAGCCTTAAAAAAATCCACAATCATTTCTGATCTGAATCTTAATAAAGGCGAATATAATTTGCTTACTCTTCACCGCAATTACAATGTTGATGACCCTTGGGTTCTTGAAAATATCTTAAACCAATTGGGGGAGCTTGGAGAAAAAATAGTTTTTCCGGTACATCCGCGTACAAAGAAAATGATATCTGAGAAATTCTCTATTCCACCCAATATTCTGACAACTGAACCGCAGGGATACCTGGATTTTATAGTTCTGGAAAATTTTGCAAATAGGATCATCACGGATTCGGGGGGAATTCAAAAAGAGGCTTATATGCTACACAAGCCCTGTATCTCGCTCCGAACGGAAACCGAATGGGTGGAAACCGTGGAGGAAAAATGGAATTTGCTGATTGATCCGTCTGACAACTGCATCGTTTCAAAAATAAGATCGTTCCGGGTTCCTGCTGCACAAAATGAAATATTTGGAACGGATGTGACAGCAAAGATGGTTAAAATTATTAATTCATTTAACTGACGGATCAGGGTTGTCTAAAGATTGGCGTATGGCATGAATAACAGTTGAACAGAGTGAATAAAAGAAATTATATTTTGGTATAAGAAAAATGAATGGCATGATGCATATTGTAGTGAGCATTCTCGTAATGGCTGCCTGTTTTTGTTTTTATATTTTAAAAAAACCGGGCACCCGGTTTGAGAAGATCACCTGGCTTTTTTATACTGCAATCTTTCTGGCGGCGCTGGTTACATTTGGTGAAAAAGTTATTTACAGGATCGGTCATCCTGAGATCTGGGATTTCACTTGTTTCTACTTGTATGGTAAAGTGGCCGTCAGCGGATATAATTATTACCTTCCCGAAAGCCTTCATGCAGTTTTTAATTCATTGCATCTTCCCTTTTCCGATTATCAGGGATTTGTAAATGAAGTGGTAGATGTAGGATTTCTATATCCGCCTCCTACCATTCTCTATTTTGCCCCCCTGGGCTTGATGCCGTATGGTACGGCACTTACAGTTTGGACACTATTTAATGTTGGTGTTGTATTGGGATGCATATATCTGCTTTATGACCAGGTATTTAAATCTGATAGAATAAAAGGAGTTATGCTGGCTGCTATTTTCCTTTTATTGCTGTCCTCTTCCCGTTCAACCGTTTTTTATTCCCAAACAAATTTTATACTTCTCCTTTACCTGTTGCTGATGCACAAATATTCAGAAAAGAGAATAGCCGGTGTTTTTTTGGCGCTGGCGATCTTCACTAAACCGTACATGGCAATTTTTATTTTGTATTTTATAGCCAGGAAGAAATGGCCGGCTCTGCTTTATTTTATTATCGCTTCAGCTATCCTGTCGGGGATAACCGCCATCTTGTTTGGGATAGACCCATTCATCAGTTATATAACCGATAATCCGGCCCATCGAATCATACCATTAGCTTTTTATGAAACAATCAACCAGTCGCTTCATGCCGTTTTGTTGCGTATGAACTTAATAACTTTAGAAAAACCGGTCGTCTATACAGTAATAGTCTCCGGCATTTTAGTGATGACAGGATTGTATTTAGTTTTTTTAGTATGGAAAAAACTTTTTGATTTTATCCTGCCGGTTCTTGCTTCGGTCGGACTGCTGATCTACCCGGGCACATTAAGCCCTTATGGCGTTATTTTAATTTTTGTGATCGCTCAGCTTTTGAATAAGGGACACTCAATAAATATCCCTTCCTGGTGGGGAATTTTGCTTATAGGAATATTTTATTATTTGGATGCCGTTTCACTTTTTTCAGCCATTTGCCTCTTGATCATTTTCCTGGTTTTAAGATCATTAAAGCCTGGGATGCCTATTTTTAAGCCGGGGTGGCCCTACAGGGTATAGATAATCAGGAACTTTAGAAATTGTATATTTTACATTTAATTTCAAAGCAATTATCAGGGTATCAAATTTTTTACAACCATGAGTCCGGAAGAAAAAGCATTTATCAGTGTAGTACTTCCTTGTTATAACGAAGAAGCAATTCTCAGCGCTCATGTCAACCGTATTGTCAGTTACCTTAAAACAAAAGAAGAAAAATATCGTTGGGAAATACTGATAGTGGATGACGGAAGTATGGATAAGACAGGAGAAATTGCAGATGGAATTTCCAATGAACAAAAGGATATACGGGTCATTCATCACCCGCATAATCTCAATTTGGGAAGGGCTTTGCAAACCGGTTTCCGGAACGCAAAAGGAGATATCCTAGTGGTGCTGGATATTGACCTGAGCTATTCTGTGGACCATATTGAAAGGATGGTGGATAAACTGGTATCCGAATGCGCAGATATAGTTATTGCTTCTCCATATATGAAAGGAGGAAATGTAACTGCCGTGCCTTTTACCAGAAGAGTGATGAGCCAATGGGTGAACCGGATCATGAGAATGGCTGCACAGGAAAAATACCATACTTACACGGGGATGGTCAGGGCTTATCGCAGGGATTTCATTAGGACATTAAATCTGAAGACCAAAGACTATGAAGTGAACCCCGAGATCATGTATAAGGCCATGATATTACGGGCACGGATTGTTGAGATTCCGGCACATCTTGATTGGACCGAACAAAATAAATTCGCAGGTAAGAGGACTTCAAATATCAGGGTGATCAGAGGGTTTTTTTCAGGGATCATGTCAAGTTTCATCTTCAGGCCATACATATTCTTTCTTGGTATAGGAGCTGTATTAATGGCGCTTTCCATGTTTGAACTTATCTGGTTATTATATGATACGATCAAAGGGATACATGAAGTTAAGGCTCTTAGCCCGGGTACTGAATTCGCATTCTCTGAAAGTTTATTACTTCAATTTAAAAAGAATCCACAAACTTTTATTGTCGGAGGTGTCACTTTCATTGCGGCTATTCAATTTTTGAGCCTTGCTTTTTTATCTCTTCAGAATAAGAGATATTTTGAGGAGTTGTTTCATTTAGGGACTTCAATAAATAAAAAGCAATAATTTGAGAATGATAAAGAATGCATAATGATAATATCTCACAGCAAATTTAAAATACCACATAATCCATATATTTTATTCCTTCCTTTTTTATTATTCTATATTCTGATCGTTTTATATTTTCAGCCTGATGATTTATGGGGCGACCAAGACAGGTATATTATGTATGCGCAAAATCTACTTCAGGGTTATTTTTCAAAGGGAGACCCCAATTTGTCTAGTGGACCCGGATATCCTGTGATTCTAATGCCGTTTGTTGGATGGAAGCTGCCCTTAGTAACAATAAGGCTGATGAATCCATTTTTCTACTATTTATCTGTTGTATTCCTTTTTAAGACAATCCAAAGAATTACTTCGTTTAAAATTGCTGCCATCGGGGCAACTTTCTGGGCGTGTTATTTTAATTCCTATGAAAATTTTCCTCTGATACTTACCGAAACATTTTCTATTTTCCTCGTTTCGTTATCGTTATTATGGATATCAAAGGCATTTGACCCGGGTCTGTCTGTAAAGTCAAAAAAGTTTATTTATTTATCGGGCTTCCTTATCGGTTATTTAGCTTTGACCAAGGTAATTTTTGGGTATGTGATACTTGTAATGCTGATTGGCGCTCTTTTTTTATGGTTTTTAAAACGAACAAACCATAATCTAAAGCGGATAATAACTATCCTGATGATTGCGTTCTTAACAACCACGCCTTATTTAATATACACATATAGTCTGACAGGGAGAATCTTTTACTGGACTACTGTTTCGGGTAATAACCTTTATTGGATGACCACACCTTACGAGGGCGAATACGGGAATTGGTCAGATGATCTTGAATTCAAAAATGATACGCTTGTGTTATTGTCTACAAAAGATGAAAAAGATAGAGGTGGAATTTTCAATGTAAAAAATAGAGTTAATACTTTTCAAGATATTGAGAATTCAATTAAACTGAATCATGAAAAAGATTTCAGAAAGATATATAAATATAGAACTGCAATAGATCGGGATGATGCATTTAAAAGGATTGCGATAGAAAATATCAAGGCGCATCCGAAAAAATATGTAGAGAATTGGTTCAGTAATATCGGCAGAATATTATTTAATTATCCTTATTCTTTTAGAATTCAAAGTCCTGGCACATTATTAAGGCTTCCTATGTCTGGTATCATTGTAGTTCTCATTTTATTTAGTTTAATCCCTACACTGATGAATTGGAGGAAAATAGATTTTGTAGTGCGTTTTTTTCTCTTGTTTTGTTTTATATATTTAGGCGGAAGCTCTTTGGTGAACGCTGAAGCGAGAGTGTTTACAATAGTTGTACCTATGTTAGTATTTTGGATAATTTATATAATGAATAAGTCAATAAGAATTAATTTTAAATTCTAAAAAAGATAGACCAAACAGGATTTTAAGAAATATAAATATTGGTGAATTATAAAGAAAATATTATTACGGCATTTAATAAACTGAAAAATTATTGTGAAGAAAATGACTATAAAGGATGGGATCCTTATGATGGATTGAATAGCCGTATTTTCAGAGTTCTTCCTTTATTATCGAAAAGTAAAATTGTCAGGTTAGCTTGGATCCAGTTCTTTAGAAGGTCACCCCTGAATTTCAGGAAATTTTTCGTTGTTAAAAAAGAGCTGAACCCCAAAGGGATCGCCTTATTTATTTCGGGATATTGTAATCTTCTGAAATTGGAAAGTTTTGATCAAGAAGAGATCAGGCAAAAACTTATAAGGCTTTCTGATTTATTGGTTAACTTAAAGACCAGTGGATATTCTGGTGCATGTTGGGGCTATAATTTTGAATGGCAATCGAGGGCTTTTTATTTCAAGAAATTTACTCCCACAGTTGTTGCTACATCATATGCAGCAAATGCTTTACTGGATGTTTTTGAAATAACAGGAGGTGAGCAATACCTGGAAACTGCAATTAGTTCGAAAAACTTCATTTTAAAAGATCTGAAACGAACGGCCGGCTCCAATGGCAGTTTTGCTTTTTCATATTCGCCTTTTGATCAAACTTCTGTTTTTAATGCTTCTTTATTAGGTGCGAAATTATTGAGCAGGATCTATAGTTATACCGGAGAAAAAGAATTAAGCGAAATTGCGAATAAAGCTGTTAGATACTGTGTGGATTTTCAGAATGATGATGGTTCATGGTATTATAGTACCTTACCTCATCATCAATGGATAGATAGTTTCCATACGGGGTTCAATCTTGAGTGCATTGCAGAATATTCGAAATTTACAGGTGACAGTTCTTTTACGGAAGCATTTCATAAAGGGATGGAATACTATTTAAATAATTTTTTCGATAGCAAAGGAAGATCAAAATATTATAACAAGATTCTTTACCCCATCGATATTCATGCCCCGGCACAACTTGTAGTGACTTTAGCACATTCAGGCTTATTAGAAAAGAACAGAGATATGGTGGATCAGGTGATTTTCTGGACCATAAAGAATATGCAATCACCTAAAGGGTTTTTCTATTATCAGAAGCAGAAATATTTTACTAATAAGATTTCTTATATACGATGGTCACAGGCCTGGATGTTTTATGGATTGTCAAATTATTTAGTTAATATACAGTAGGATGTTGAAAAATAAACTTCGTCATTATATTTTGGGTTATCAGTAATAAGAATTTAGATTAAAAGCTAACTGAAAACTTTAAAAAGACCTATGAGCAGAGTTGTAATATGCAATATTCCTATTGATAATTATACTATGCAGGAAACTCTTGAAAGAATTGATCAGGCAATTTTGGGGAAAAGAGTGATTCATCATGTGGTAGTTAATGCTGCAAAAATAGTAAATGCTCAAAAGGATCCTGAGCTTAGAAACTCAATTATAAATTGCGATATTATTAATCCGGATGGTCAGGCGGTAATCTGGGCCTCACAGATTTTGAATAGAAGATTACCGGAAAGGGTAGCAGGTATTGATTTGATGTCAGCACTGGTCGAGTTAAGCTCAGAAAGAAATTATCGCATCTTTTTTTTGGGCGCAAAAGAAGAGATAGTAAAGAAGATTGTCGAGTTATACAAACACAAATATGGTGAAAATATTATTGCAGGTTACAGAAACGGTTATTTTAACCCTGATGAAGAACCGGCAATAGCCCGTCAAATTGCAGACTCAAACGCTGATATACTATTTGTAGCTATAAGCTCACCTCGAAAAGAAATATTTTTGAATAAGTACAAAGAAATCATCAAGACTCCCTTTATCATGGGCGTAGGAGGCAGTTTCGATGTAGTTGCAGGATATGTTAAGAGAGCACCTTTATGGATGCAAAGATCGGGACTCGAATGGTTTTATCGGTTAATGCAGGAACCCCGACGTATGTGGAGACGTTATTTATTCGGGAATTCGAAATTTATTTTTGATTATTAAAGAAAAGATAAATCAAATATTCAGACAAAAGGGATAAACGATAGTCTTTTTAAAAAAATATTTCTATAGAAATGAGAGTTACAATAGTAGCAGGAGCCCGTCCGAATTTTATGAAAATAGCTCCGATCATCAGGGCAATCAGGAAAGCGCAGAAGGAAGGCAAAAATATAAGTTACAGGCTTGTTCATACAGGGCAGCACTACGATAAAAAGATGAGCGCTGATTTTTTTGAACAGTTGAATATTCCGGAACCGGACATAAATCTGGAGGCAGGAAGCGGCACTCAGGCAGAGCAGACTGCTGCTATTATGATAAAATTTGAGAAAGAACTGATGGAAAATAGACCGGATATAGTTTTGGTGGTAGGAGATGTGACTTCGACCATGGCTTGTTCCATAACGTCAAAAAAACTTTGTGTGGATGTGGCACATGTGGAAGGAGGCCTTCGGTCCTATGACTGGACCATGCCTGAAGAGATCAACCGGATTGTTACCGATTCTATTGCCGATTATTTCTTTACGACCACTGAAATGGCAGGAGATAATTTAAAGAAGCAGGGAGTAGATGCCGGCAGGATCTTTTTTGTAGGAAATACAATGATAGACACTTTGTATTGCAATAAAGAACGATTCAGGAAGCCTGAAATATGGGATAAAATGGGCTTGCACAATAAATCATATTTTATACTCACCCTGCATCGTCCATCCAATGTGGATCATGAAACTACTCTTGAAACAATTTTGAATACCATTCTGAGTTCTACTTCCGGTTTTCCTGTAATTTTTCCCGTACATCCGAGGACAAGAAAGATGCTTCAAAAAATGAAATTTGAAGATTCCCGGCTTATCCAACTGGATCCGTTGTCCTATCTTGAATTCATGTATTTGGTTGAACGTGCAAAAGCTGTGATCACGGATTCAGGAGGCATTACCGAGGAAGCAACTGTTTTGAAAATCCCATGTGTGACACTAAGGAATTCGACCGAAAGACCTGAGACAGTCCTGATCGGGTCCAATGAATTGGTTGGGTCTGATCCAAACAATCTAAAAAAATATTTGACCAGGATAATTCAAAATGACTGGAAACATGGTAACATACCTGAGCTGTGGGATGGTAATACTTCTGAAAGGATTATTGAATCACTTTTGGAGATTTATCGATAAATTCCTCTTTGTTATGTTTAAGTAAAAGCCACTCCTGGATAAGCATAACCAGGTTTAGATATGCAAGTAAAAGTGTAAGGGGTAACAAAACAGTTTCAATGAAAATCCTTTTTGTAAAGTTTGGCAAATTCTCTCATACAAATGAAAAGATATATCATATCTTAAAAACAGGTTATCCTGATTATGAAATAAAGGTAGTTGATGCCTTAAAAATTTTAAAAAGTAATTTTTTTTTTATCATTACATACCCAACATTTATTATTTTATTTATGAATATGGTATGGAGATGCTTCTTGGACGAAAGAAACGTCGTGATTGGTGTAGCTGGTTTTTAAGAACATCTTATATTTCGATTCAGATTGGCAAGAGGCTGCGAAAGATAAATAAATGGGAAAAATTCCTATTCACATTTCAGACTCAATCAATATTTAATGGGAAATTGGAAGGAACGCCAAATTTTATATATACAGATCATACGAATCTGACCAATTGTTTGTACCCTGGAATCGATCCCAGGGTGTATTTACGGTCAAAAAGATTCATTTATAAAGTTGAGAAAGAAATATATAAAGATGCAACGATCATATTCACATTCGGAAGCTTGCCTGCTTATTCTCTCATTCATCAATACAAGGTTGCTAAAGAGAAAGTGATTGTAGCCTATGTGGGGAGTAATATCCCAAAACCCGAATCGAATAAAAGCTCCGATCAGTATTATTCAAAAAACATTTTATTTGTAGGTGTTGATTGGGAAAGGAAGGGGGGGCCTTTGCTTTTAAAAGTATTCCGGAAAGTTTTAGAAAGGCACAAAGATGCTACTTTGACAATAATTGGATGCACTCCTGACATTGAGAATACACCAAATTGTAAAGTAATCGGTAAAATAGCGCCTAAGGATTTACCAGCCTATTTTAAAGAGGCTTCATTGTTTTGTATGCCTACTTTAAGAGAACCGTTTGGGATTGTTTTTATTGAAGCTATGGAATATAAATTACCGATCATCTCTAACGAGATCGGCTGCTTACCGGACATGGTTGTGGATGATTTTAATGGATATTTAATTGATGATAATAGTATTGATAGCTATTATCAAAAAATATGCAACCTTTTGGGAAATCCTGAAAAATGTAGACAAATGGGAGAGAACGGGCACAATTATGCTCTCTCAAGATTTACCTGGAATCATGTGGGAGATATTTTGAAAGAAAATATTGATAACTGGATTTAATCCGGTAATAGGAAATAATTTTAAAAGGGGCTGCTTGAATCCAGGCAGCCCCTTTTACTTTGAAAGAACCTATTGGAATTACTGTTTTATTAGTTTCCGGTTTTTGAAGTTTATACCATCATAGTATTGAAGAATATATATCCCCTTTGAGAATTTACTTATATCCAGGGTCATAACGTGGCCGGCAGCTCTTTTCTCTAATAATAACTTTCCTTCCGAATTGAACAACTTGATATATTCATTTCTTTGAATACCGGTTATTGTAAGTTCATTATTAGCAGGATTAGGGAAGAAGTTAAAGCTCCCTATTCCTTCAAAAGTTATATTTATTACCGAAGAGTAACTCGCAGAACCATCAAGATCTACCATCTTAAGCCTGTAAAAGTTGTTGGCCAAAGGAATCATATCTTCATAACCATAATGATTGATGCCAGGAGTGTTGTGGGTTGATATTTGTGCGATCTTGTTGAAATTTACTCCATCAGCGCTTCTTTCCAGTTCAAAATGGCTTGTATTTATTTCGTTTGTTGAGGACCAGGACAAGCTGACTGAGCCGCTTTGTTTTACCGCTTTGAAATCTAAAAGCTGAAGAGGTAAAACACTTGGGCATAGAGTGCTGTAAAAATTTTGAATTTCCTCAGGCGTTGACGCAACATTTGAAATGGAGAGATAGCTGATACTCCCAGGGCCGGTCTCGCATGAATAATTTTCTGAAATCCCATTATCAACGAAAAACCAGATAGGTGCAGTTGCATTTTGTGGGGCATAAAGACCTGAAGTTTCGTAGATACTGTCTGCTTTATGTCCATTGATATAAATAAACACTGAATCAGTTGCAGCATTTCTGATAATTGTGAAAAGGAAAAAAGTATTGGCAGTTATCCTGTTAGAAGTATTACTAGTCAAAGGGTCGCCCGTATAAAATTGCACACCACCATCCGGAGGAGCTAAGATTGGAGGGAATGAATAAACTCCGAAATTAGACGCTGTATCAAAATTTATTAATCGCTGAGCCCCCGTTACATAGGGATATCCTAATGTGCCTTGAAGTGTGTTATATTTAAAAAGCATATTTATTGTGTAACTGGAATTCGGTCCTAGAAATCCACCGCTGTTTTCAAAGACCAGCCCTTCCCCTGCATTAAAATCAAGTACTGTTTTCGTTCCTCCGGTACAAACGGCTTGTGTAGAAAATCCCGCTTGTGCTGCGGCTCCGCAGGTCAGGGTATCTACCAAAGGCGGACCACCCCCTTTTTCATTAAGGTTGTTATTAAACAAATACTCATAAGTCTGGGACTGTGCCCAAAAGCTGCAAGTAATAAGCAATAGAAACGAGATGTAGAATTTCTTCATAAAGAAATAATTAAAAATGTTAAGTTGAATTTGTGCTCTTACGAAGAAATTGGATTTCTGAGGGGGTTGATCGTTCGGCTATCGGGAGATATGATGTAAAGATATATACAATTATTAGAAATCAAAAACTGATTGAAAAGATATTTTTTCATTGATTGTTTACCCTTTCTGCCATTGTGAATCAAATTATTCTATTCTCTTTAAAAAAGTTTTTTGGCAATGGTAAATCTCCGCATGATTTTTATTCTTTTGTGCTTGATTATTTGCTTAAAGTAGGTTGTTGGTATAGATAACGCAGAACAACAAAAGAGGCTCTGAAAAATCAGAACCTCCTTATGTAGCCCGTACGGGATTCGAACCCGTATCACCACCGTGAAAGGGTGGTGTCCTAGCCCTTAGACGAACGGGCCAACTTTTCAAAAACTTTGCTGGCTTTCAACCTCTCCAAACCCGTTTTTAGTTGGGCGTGCAAAGATAGTTGCACCGGAATTTTTTGCCAAATGTTTTTGCCCTAATCTGCCTCTTTTACTGAAATATGATATAGCCTTTGGTAGCAGTTTTCATAACTTTGTGCCTCATTTTTAATTTTTAAAATCAATTTGATACATGAACAGCATAAAAGTTGCGATCAATGGCTTTGGAAGGATCGGCCGTTTAGTTTATCGCCAGATCTATAAAATGGAAGGCATAGAGGTGGTGGCAGTCAATGATCTCACCAGCCCTAAAGTTTTGGCACACCTTATCAAATACGACAGCGCTCAGGGTCGTTTTGATGCAGAGGTAAGATCTACTGAGAATTCAGTTATCATAGATGGCAATGAGGTAAGGGTTTATGCGCAAAGAAATCCTGCCGACATACCCTGGAAAGATCATGGAGTTGATGTTGTTTTGGAATGTACCGGCTTCTTCACCGATAAGGAAAAAGCTTCTGCTCATATCGCAGCCGGAGCTAAAAAAGTGGTCATTTCTGCTCCGGCGACAGGCGATCTGAAGACTATCGTTTTTAATGTCAACCATGATATCCTGGATGGCAGCGAAACGATCATCTCCTGTGCTTCCTGCACTACCAATTGCCTGGCGCCCATGGCTGATGTTTTGGATAAAAAGTACGGGATCAAAGTAGGGCTGATGACCACAGTTCATGCCTATACCAATGACCAGAATACACTAGACTCTCCGCATCCGAAAGGTGACCTTAGAAGGGCGAGGGCTGCAGCTCAAAATATAGTTCCCAGTAAAACCGGTGCAGCTAAAGCGATAGGACTTGTCTTGCCTAACCTGAAAGGGAAGCTGGACGGCACGGCTCAAAGGGTTCCGACCATCACCGGCTCACTCACTGAATTGAACTGCATTCTTGGTAAAAAAGTAACCGTTGAAGAGGTAAATGCCGCTATGAAAGAAGCTTCCAATGAATCGTTTGGCTATAATGAAGATGAGATCGTGAGTACGGATATCATCGGAATGCGTTATGGCTCACTCTTCGATGCCACCCAGACCAAAGTGCTGACAGTGGGCGATTCACAACTGGTACGTACCGTCAGCTGGTATGATAATGAAATGAGCTATGTAAGCCAGTTGGTCAGGACGGTTTATTATTTTGCAAAACTGATCCGCAAATAAAACACAACCGAACTGAATGCTCCGTGATCCTGGACTTAAAAAGGTACGGGGCATTTTTGTTTCCATTAACTTTAAAAATAAAAATCTTTGAATATGTCTAAGTTTTCAGATCATAATTTCAAAGGGCAAAGAGCATTGGTCCGGGTTGATTTTAATGTTCCGCTGAATGATAAGTATGAGATCACTGATGATACCAGGATCAGAGCATCTTTACCTACCATTGTAAAAATATTAAGAGATGGCGGCTCGGTTATTTTAATGAGTCATCTTGGCCGCCCCAAAGATGGGCCCTCTGAGAAATTTTCGTTGAAGCATTTGGTTGCTCATGTAAGAAAATTATTACAAGGCGTTGCTGTATTCTTTGCTCCTGATTGCACAGGAAATGAAGCAATTCAAATGGCAGCTTCATTGAAACCGGGCGAGGTGCTTTTGTTGGAGAACCTGAGATTTTATAAAGAAGAAGAAAAAGGAAATGAAAATTTTGCAAAGAAGCTGGCTTCGCTTGGAGATGTTTATGTAAACGATGCCTTCGGAACAGCACACCGGGCACATGCTTCCACCGCGGTGATCGCTCAGTTTTTTCCCAGAGAGAAAAAGATGTTCGGGTTGCTGATGGAAAATGAAGTGGCCAGTGCAGAGAAAGTATTCCTCCATTCAGAAAAGCCATTCACAGCTATCATCGGTGGAGCAAAAGTGTCGGATAAGATTCTGATTCTTGAAAACTTATTGGAGAAAGCAACTGATATCATTATCGGGGGCGGCATGGCATACACTTTTTTGAAAGCAATGGGCGGCAGGATAGGAAATTCGCTTTGTGAACAGGACAGGATCGAAACTGCTTCATTCCTTTTAAAAAAAGCGGAAGAAAGAGGAGTGAACATTCATTTGCCCTCAGATTCAGTAATCGCCGATAAATTTGATGCTGAAGCAAACATCTCTGATGCTCCCAGTAATAGTATTCCTGACGGGTGGATGGGGTTGGATATAGGGCCTAATGCCTGTGAGCAATTCTCCAACGTGATCCTCCATTCGAAAACAATCCTATGGAATGGCCCCATGGGTGTTTTTGAGATGCCTCAATTTCAGCATGGGACAATATGTGTTGCCGGCGCTGTAGCCGATGCCACACAAAAAGGCGCTTTTTCACTTGTAGGTGGCGGAGACAGTGTGGCAGCAGTGAATAAATTTGGCTATACAAATAAAGTCAGTTATGTATCCACCGGCGGCGGCGCCATGCTCGAATTTTTCGAAGGGAAAACTTTACCAGGCATAGCCGCAATTCAATCATAATGAAGTTTCAATATATCCATAATGTGAAGATGTGCCTCAGGGGTAACTTATTTCTTCGAAATCACAATGATTTTGTCATTACTTCCATTAGTAGTACCAATAAATACTTTGCCGTCAGGTGATATGCAGACATCCCTCATTCTTCCATACTTATTGGTAAAGTATTCGTTGGTTTCTGTAACAGATGTATGGGCTGCATCTAATTTTAGCTGGTAAAGCCTTGAATTTTTAAGAGTGGCAAGTAACAAAGAATTCTTCCACTGGGGTATTTCGTCTTTATCATAATAATCCAGACCGCTTGGAGCAATGGTAGGCGACCATGCTTTTATTGGTTGTTTTACATTATTTGCTGAACAAAAAGTTTGTTCGTTTGGACCATCGCAAAACCCTTCTACATTAGGCCATCCGTAATTCCTTCCTTTCTCAATAATATTGATCTCATCATCAATATTGGTTCCATGCTCGGAACTATACAAGGTGTTATTAGCAAATACCAAACCCTGAGGATTTCTATGGCCATAACTCCAGACTGGATTGCCTGGATATGGATTATCAGAAGGAATAGTACCATCAAGATTCAGCCTCAATATTTTCCCATTTAATGAAGATAAACTCTGCGGATCTGTGTCGTATCTGATAGCATCACCTGTAGTGATAAATAGTTTTTTGTCAGGACTTATTAACAAGCGGCAACCATTATGATTGGATGCAGCATTAATATTGTCTAAAATAACCAGAGGATTAATTAAAGTAGTTCCATTGTAAGTGTATCGAACGACTTTTCCTTTATACCCACCGGGAGAATTATAATCATACTCTACATACAGAAGATGATTTGTCATAAAATCAGGATCCAATACCAATCCCAGCAACCCGCCTTCATTATTAGAAACTACTTCAGAAATTGTAAGTAAGGGCATAACTACACCTGTTGTCGGATTAACCCGGCTGACTTTGCCGCCCCGTTCTGTCATCCATATAAAATTATCAGGCCCCCAGGTAAGCTCCCAAACATGTGTAAGATTTTGAACCAATACAGAATCTTTGATCTCAACAGGACCAGGCGGATCAACAATTGGTTTGCCTTTTTTATTACAGGCTGTTAAAAAAGTAATAGAAAGTATAGTTAAAGAGATGATCATTTTCATAAACGGAGTTTTAAAACTTCATTTTAGTGACGAAAATCATGCCGTATCCTTAAGAAATTATATTGAGTAATTTACAAGATTTTAAGCAAGAAGGAGTATTCTATGAATAAATAGCTTATGGGGAGAATGGCAGCAATTTTGTCAGAAAATAAAGCCTGGTATCTGCTTTGTAATTGAGCTTGTCAATGTTATCTTATAAAACCTTAATTTTAATCTTCACTAAAACCTACTAAAATGAAAGGAACCAAAAATCTCTCTCTGCTTATTATCGGAGCCTTAGTTCTGATCTTCTTTGTCTGGGGATGCAGCGGATATAATGGATTGGTAAAACAGGACGAGAATGTGAAAAATGCCTGGAACAACGTAAACACGGAATATCAAAAAAGGGCTGACCTGGTAGATAACCTGGTCAATACGGTGAAAGGAGCAGCCAACTTTGAGCAAACTACTTTGACTAATGTAGTGGAAGCAAGGGCCAAAGCCACCTCCATAAAACTGACAGCGGATCAGCTGACCCCTGAAAACATGGAAAAATTCCAGCAGGCACAAAATCAATTGTCAGGCTCTCTGAGCCGGTTGTTGGCAGTTGCCGAGAATTACCCTGAGCTAAAAGCTACTCAGAATTTTCAACAATTGCAGGGCCAGCTGGAAGGGATCGAAAATGATGTCCGTAATTCCAGGAAGAATTTTAATGATGCTGTGAATGTTTACAATACTAAAGTAAGATCATTCCCCATGAACTTTCTGAGCGGAATGTTCGGTTTTTCTAAGAAGGAAGGCTTCAAAGCTGAGGAAGGGGCTGAAAAAGCGCCTAAAGTTCAATTCTAAAGATCCGGGATGAACACAAAGAAGTTTAGAAGCTTTATCATTGCCGGGATCATTTTGCTGATCGTTACCGTTTATGTGATAACTGCATTTAATGGGTTGGTTAAAAAAGATGAAAAGGTAAAACTGCAATGGTCCGAAGTGCAGAACACATACCAGCGAAGGCTCGATCTGATCCCGAACCTGGTCAGTGTGGTAAAAGGAGTTTCTGATTTTGAGCAGACTACTTTAGTACAAGTAACAGAAGCCCGAACCAGGGCCATGTCAATGCCCGTTGAGATCACTGCAGAGAATTATCAAAAACAAAGAGTATTGCAGGATACATTGGCAAGCGCTGCGAACCGAATGATCATCCTGATCGAGAAATATCCTTCCTTAAAAGGCACTGCAGCATATTCCGGATTGCAGGCACAACTGGAAGGAACGGAACGGAGAATAAGAGTGGCCAGGAATGATTTTAATGAATCGGTGGCAAACTATAACAGGGCGGTCAGAAGATTTCCTTCCAACATTGTTGCAGGAATTTTTGGATTTAAAGTGAAAGAAGGATTTGAAGCGGAAGCGGGAAGCGATAAAGCCGTTGAAATAAAATTTTAAAAATAATAATGATCCCTTTCCTGAAAAGAAAGAAAAAATTCTTCACAGAAGAAGAGCATCAGAAGATCCTTCAGGCTATAAAACATGCGGAAAAGGATAGCAGCGGAGAGATCCGTGTCTTTATTGAAAGTAAATGCAGTTATGTGGATGCACTGGACCGTGCAAAAGAGGTATTTGAAAAATTGAATATGCAGAGGACGCAGGAAAGGAATGCGGTACTGATCTATGTAGCGGTGAAACACCATCAGTTGGCTGTTCTTGGAGATGAAGGCATCCATAAAAAAGTGGGGAATGAATATTGGGAAAAGATAATGAAGCGGATGGAATATCACTTTGAGAGAAAAGATTATGCTGAAGGAATCTGCCAGACAATTTCAGAATTAGGGAAAGATCTTCAGAAATATTTCCCTTATCATAAGTACACAGATAAAAACGAACTGCCTGATGATATTATTTCCGGCAGCTAAGGCCCAATGAAGCATTTAATCTTATTCATACCGGCATTACTTTTCAGCTTTTTTGCATCAGCACAACTGGATAAAGTTGTGCCTCCACGACCCAGCCCGCCAAGATTAGTGAATGATTTCACTAATACACTCACTGCTGAACAAAAAGATGCATTGGAGAATAAACTGGTGGCTTATGACGATAGTACCTCTAACCAGGTAGCTGTTGTTATCATTCCCACCACAGGAAGTAACAGTGTGGAAGATGTGGCTCTTGCAATTTTAAGGAAATGGGGAGTAGGGAATAAGGATAAGAATAATGGTATCGTTTTACTGATCGCAAAAGATGATCATAAGATCCGGATAGAGGTGGGGTATGGGCTTGAAGGAGCTATTCCGGATGTTACCGCAAAAAGTATCATTGACAATGACCTGACACCTAATTTCAGGGAAGGCAATTTTTACAGAGGTATTAATATTGCGATAGATGACATAATCAAAGCCGCAGCCGGGACTTATACAGCGCCGGAAGGTTATGGTAATAAAAATAAAACAGGCATAGGCGAAATCATCTTCGTAATATTCATCATTTTGTTAGTTCTCCTCAGCCTGGGAAATAAAGGCGGCGGCGGAGGGCTTAGAAGTTTTGGAACAGGATGGATCATTGGAAGTATGATGAGTGGCGGATACAGAGGCAGCAGCGGAGGCGGCTGGTCCGGAGGAGGAGGATTCGGAGGATTTGGAGGCGGCAGCGGAGGAGGTGGCGGAGCCAGCGGTGGTTGGTAGAATTTATTAAGCCAATGGGACTGTATAAGAAGTAAGAAATTCAATTCTACGATCGCATAAGCGATAAACCGGGCTGCAAAAAGAGCGTGGGTCTTTGCGAGGCAATAAAAGAAGGATGCATTGTGTGAAGTCAGGCCGTATTACCGCAGCAAACTGCACTCAGGGCAGATAGTTTCGTTGCTGCGCTCCCCGTGATGACCCAAAGTGCGTGGGTCTTTGCGAGGCAATAAAAGAAGGATGCATTGTGTGAAGTCAGACCGTATTGCCGAAGCAAACTGCACACTGGGCAGATAGTTTCGTTGCTGCGCTCCCCGTGATGACCTGGGCGGCTTAAATGAAGAGGGTTGTATCCGAAATAAAAAAATCACTTCTAAGATCGCATAAACGACAACCAACTCTTAAGAGAATACGAATAAAAAAGAGGCTATCTTAACTTTTGAGACAGCCTCTTTTTTTTATTTTACCGGTCAATAATTATTTATCTCCACTTTGTATTTTGGATAAGATATAGTCAGCCTGATCCTGCAAGCCTTCTGCTTTTTTCTTATCGGCCACTCCTTTCAGCAATATTCCATTGATGTACCCACTGATCTGATCTTTGAATGATTCCGGTATCCCGTCACGGAAAGTGACAATAGCATCAACACCTTTTTTTACGATGCTGAAATTTTTTGATTTACCGATCAACTCTGTGATGGATTGAAGAAGATTGAATTTGTCCTGTGTTAAAGGCATTTCTTCAAAACTATCCAGGATCTTTTCAGCCAAAGCTTCATCACCGGATTTCAGCAAAATGGTGGCAATGGCAGAAGACAATACCCCTTTTGCCGGCATTGCCGATAAATGCTTTGCTTCGGTCAGTGCAGCTGAACTGTCCACTTCAGATAAAGCCAGCAATGCATTGCCGGAAACACTGTAAGAAGAATCATTGACAGCCGCTTTGAAAATGGACGCATATTCCGGATCTTTCAAAGTCCCCAGTTTGGCAATAGCGCTTGATTTTACGGTTCGTACCGGATCACTTTTGGCAATTTTTACCAGTTCAGGCCTTGCAGCATCTGTTATATTTTGCTTTTTGAAATTCAATCTTGTAATAGCAAGACTGCGCAAACCTTCATATTTATCTTTCAGGGCCGAAACCAGGAATGCCACCGCTTTTGGATCGTCCTGGTGGTTGGAAGCAAAATCAATGGCCTCTCTTCGGTCAACATATTTTCCCGCATGTTCGTATTGGAAAATATACTCGTCAAGGGTTTTATTCTCTTTCTTGGTAGCCAGTAATACTTTATCTCCATCAAAATTTATAAGATCCGGTTTTTGGGAGCTTGAAAAATAAAATGTATCGGTCTTGTCATTGATCCATACATTATATCTTGTTTTTGCACTGCCATCGTAAAGATCTATTGCAACGGGCAGCTTAAATAATTGTTCGGTTTGCGTCTGATTCACAATTACCATTGCTCTTTTTGATGCTTCGTCATAACTGTAATTAATGTCGAGTTTTGGATTTCCCGGCCCGTAATACCACTGATTCCAGAACCAGTTCAGGTCCTGGCCTGTCACTTCTTCAAAAACGAGCCTCAATTGCTGCGCTTCTGTTGCTTTGAATTTATAAGTGTTGAGATAAAGATTCAGTGATTTGAAGAAAGCGCTGTCACCTACATAATTCCGGAGCATGTGAAGTATGGCTCCTCCTTTTTGATAGCTGATTCCGTCAAACACATCTTCTTTATCCTTGTAATAGAAACGGACGAGATCCTTTTTCGCATTTGATGGATTAGCTAAGTATCCGAATCTGTCTTCATAATTCTGTTCATCGCCGGCGTCTTTACCATATTTATGCTCTTCCCAAAGGGTCTGGCTATAATCGGCAAATGACTCATTCATGGTGATGTTGCTCCAGCTTTCGGCTGTGGCCAGATCTCCGAACCATTGGTGGAAGAGTTCATGAGCAATGGTGGTTTCCCAATGATTGCCATCGGTCAGTTCTCTGGCATCCTGCTGTGCTGCATCCGAATGCAGAGTGGCTGTGGTATTTTCCATGGCACCGCTTACGTAGTCATGGGCGGTCATCTGGGAATATTTGGGCCAGGGAAAATCAACGCCGGTTATTTTTGAATAAAAAGCGATCATCTCCGGAGTGTGGCCAAATATCTTTCTGGCAACAGAGGCATAATCTTTATCTACATAATAACTGACCTCTTTTCCTTTATAAGAGTCTTTAATAATAGCAAAATCGCCCACACCCATGAAGAAAAGATAGGGCGCATGCGGCAGATCCATTTTCCAATAGTCGGTACGGGTACCGTCTGCTTTTTTCTTTTTACTGATCAAAAGGCCGTTCGATAAAGTCACATATTTATCCGGTACGGTCATGTAAATCTCTTCTGTGCTTTTCTGATTGGGTTTGTCAATGGTGGGCATCCATACAGAATTTGCTTCGGTTTCGCCCTGTGTCCAGATCTGTGTGGGTTTGTTTTTTTCTTTTCCCCGGGGATTGATAAAATAAAGCCCTTTGGCATCGGTGATGGCTGCGCTTCCCTGCACTTTCACCTCATTGGGCTTTGCTGTGTAATCAATAAAGACGGTATAAGGCTGGCCGCCCTTATAGGTCTTGTCAAGTGTGATGTGGATTTGCATATCATCTTTCGTGTATTTCAGGTCTTTCATTGACTTGCCATTCACTATGGCCACTTTATGAAAATCCATTCCTTTGGCATCCAGCGTAAGCGAATCAGTGGGATAGAAATGCGGTTTCAGGGTGATCCATGCTTTTCCGTACATGTAAGACTTGTCGAAATCGAATCTTACATCCAGTTTTGTATGAACCAGGTCGTTGGTTTTGGTGGCAGCAGCCCTGTAAATCGTTTTCCAGGAAGTGTCAGCAGGCTCTTTCACCTGAGCCGGAACTACCGCCATTATATTCAGAAAAATAAAAAGCGTGAAGAGTTTTTTCATAAAAATATTTTTTGAGCGCAAAAATAGAAGAGTTCAATTTTTACGTGTGTTAAAAAGGATAGATGGCGATTTAACAAAACCGCATCTGATTATTTCGACTATTTTTGCTTATTAATCAACCGTAGGAAATGAAAAGATCCATCCTGTTCTCTTTGATGATCGTTTTAGGGTGCAATGCTTTTTCCCAGAAAATATATTTTATGTATTTACAGACCGAGCAGGAGCAGCCATTTTTTGTACGGATGAATGATTCGGTGTACAGCTCAACTTCTTCGGGCTACCTCATAATGCCGAAGATGTATGACACTACTTATAATTTCAGCGTCGGATTTCCGGGTAACAAATGGCCGGACCAAAAATTTTCAGTAAAGATAGGTGGCAAAGATCATGGGTATCTGATAAAAGACTTTGGAGATAAAGGATGGGGGCTATTCGATCTGCAAACACTGGCAGTGCAGATGGCTGCACCGGGTATGTACCGGAATGAGAATAATGCATCTTCCAATGTTTCACCTTTTACTGAAATGCTGGCGAAGGCAACAGGTGATTCCGCTTTGAAAGAAGCACCTCCCGAACCCAAAGCAGAAGAGAAAAAATCGGAAATGATTGTAAAGAAACCGGAAATAAAAAAGGATTCTGTAATGGAAAAGACTGTTTCAGTTGTTGAAAAGCCGGTTGTTGAGAAACCTGTTCTGATGACTAAGGCAGAACCAAAAGTAGAAAATGTTTCGTCTCCGGTTCAAAACGAGGTGAAGAATAATGTGATCCCTGCAGCCTACAAAAAATCAACAGTGATCAGAAAATCGGAAAGCTCTACCACTGCAGGATTCATCGTTACATATATTGATGATTACGGGTCCGGAATAGATACGGTAAAGATCACCATACCGGAACCGGTTGCTGCGGCTAAGAGCGTGACAAAGGAGAAAAAAGGAGAGGTTAAATTTCTTGACATGGATGTTGAGGCTGCAAAGACTGCCGGAGTTTCGGATCAGAAAAAGGCACAAACAGAAGCCATGGCTGAAAAGCCTGACAAAGCTGTGGATACATTGACCTCTGCAGCTACATCAAAGAATAATTGTGTTGCAGCTGATGATAAGGACTTCTTTGAACTGAGAAAGAACATGGCCGCATCAACCGGTAATGATGAGATGATATCTGTTGCAAAAAAATATTTTAAAGCGAAATGTTTTTCAACCGCACAGTTGAAGAACCTGAGCACATTGTTTTTAGATGAGGCAGGTAAGTATGAATTCTTTGATGCGGCTGATGGCCATGTTTCAGATATAGAGAATTTTGGCTCCTTGGAGTCAGAATTGAAAGACCCGTATTATATCAACCGGTTCAAAGCAATGCTTCGTAATTAAGAAGACATGTCCCGCTACTTTCTGGAAGTATCTTACAAAGGCACAGCATACAGCGGTTTCCAATCGCAGAAGAATGCCAATTCGATCCAATCCGAAGTGGAAAAAGCATTTGAGATCCTGCAAAAAGAAAGAGTTGTCATGGTGGGTTCTTCCCGTACCGATGCGGGAGTGCATGCTCTGCAAAATTTTTTTCATTTCGATTATGAAAAAGAACTGAATCCTCATTTCGTTTACAAGTTTAATGCAATCCTTCCCGCTGATATTGTAGTAAAGAATGTTCTTCCGGTAGCAGACAATGCTCATTGCCGGTTTGATGCTGTGAGCAGGGAATACAATTACCGGATTTACCGGTTTAAAAATCCCT
Source organism: Chitinophagales bacterium (assembly GCA_026936105.1). GTDB lineage: Bacteria > Bacteroidota > Bacteroidia > Chitinophagales > Chitinophagaceae > UTBCD1. The sequence continues at coordinate 634 of JAIXKI010000001.1, read as the reverse complement.
TTCTGAGTGACAGCGCTTATTTCTTTCCCTATAAACTGGAAACTGAAAAGCTGCAAGAATTGGCAAATGCTTTGCCCGAATACAAAAATTTCTCTGCTTTTTCAAAACGAAAAACTCAGGTAAAAACTTTTCATTGTGCTATTATGGAGAGTAAATGGGTTTTCCAGGATGATCTGCTGATCTATCAGATAAAAGCAAATCGTTTTTTAAGAGGAATGGTGCGGGCATTGGTGGCGACTATGCTTTGGCTCAACAGGCAAGGGAAAGATGTAGAAGATTTTAAAGACATCATTGAATCACGGGATCAGTCCAAAGCAAAATTCGGGGTACCCGGGCATGGATTGTTTTTGGTGAAAATCTCTTATCCCGGAAATATTTTCAAATAATTTCTTTCAGATTGATTTAATGAATAGGTAAACAGCAGGAATATCTTTGTGAGTTTACCTGAAATGCTTTCAGGCGCTGCATTTAAAAGGAGGAATGTGTTTAAATCTTAATTGGTGGAATGCACTTTTTAGCAATACGGAAATCCACATTAAATGCTTTTGATGTGTAAAACTGTGGACAAAATCAACTAAGAAACTTTGCAGAAATTGCCAGACTCCTTATCTTTGCCGTCCCTCTGGAAAAAGAG
>JAIXKI010000034.1 GCA_026936105.1 Chitinophagales bacterium | reverse complement strand
AAATGCTCGAAAATGCCGCAGAATCCCACACGTCAGGTGCACGCTTTGTTGGGCAACCTTTATGAACGCAAGACTCGTTAATAACCGAAATAGGTCGCCACCGCATTGATGATGTTTCTATCACAAGATTAAGGTTGCCAGTTTGGATACATACACTCAATTTTATTGTCATCTTCGGTCAATTTTTTTAGCCCTGTACCATCTGAATTAACCACATAGATATTAGAAAAGCCTGTCTCGCGCTGAGACATAAAAACTATCATGGAATTGTCGGGTGCCCAAGATGGGTAACTATCATCCCACACTGGGGAATTAGATATATTAATTAAGTTTGTACCGTTTGTATCTATAGTGTAAATTTCACTAGGCTCTAATTGAGACGAATGGGCTGTAAATGCAATCTTTTGTCCATTTGGTGACCAAACTGGCGATATTGCGTCAGGAAACATTGGTGTCAACTCTAAGAAACCTGAACCATCTGTATTAATCAAATAAATACTCCATTTTTCTTCTTTAACGCCTTCAAAAGCGATATTTTTACCGTCAGGCGAGTAAAATATTTTTCCAATATAATCCAAACCAGTTTTTATATAAGATGGCTCGCCTAACGTGGTATCGGAAAAATTGATTACATAAATTTTCTGAGATATAGATTGATCGCTAGAATAAATTGAATATATAATCTGCTGTCCATCGGGTGACCAACTACCGCAATTTCCTTTTGTTAAAAATCTAGGGTTAGTGCCATCACCATTTATTGTCCACAATTCGCTTTGATATTCGCCATTAGTATATACTTCTTTTGTGAATAATATTATTTTACCGTTAGGTGACCATATTGGACAATCTTCTCTGTCAGATGTTTCGATTGTAAATCTTTCAAGCGTCCCATCGGTAAAAGTGCCGATAGTTAGGTCTTGATTTTCGCGTAAATTAGTCAGTATGACAAATTTTTGCCCGCTTGGCTCCCACACTAAAGGAGATGCCATTTCCTTTTGATATATATCAGGCGAGTAAATCGCTGACAAAGAGCAATTTTGGTAATTTCTTAAGCAATCTGTTGGCAAAAAAGCAATATAAGTGCCAGATTCTTTTATGGCATTAAAAGAGATAAAATCGCTATGCGGAGTAGTAGACAGTGTACTTGTTATTGTTGGGTTAACGTTGCTCGGTGTTGATGTAATAGTTGGCGTTACGGTGTCATCTGTATTAATACAAGAAGCGCAACTGACGCAAAAAAAGAAGAACACCGTAAATAATCGCATATATTTCATTGCAAAATCCTCAGCCAAATTATTAATGTAAAGTAATCCGCCTCCCCACAAAGAGGAGGCGGCAATCTGCATTGGTGTTACCAATTAAACTGAGAGCGGTCCCAAAATACACGGTAACTGGTGTTACAACTATATCCTGCCACGCAATAATTTTGCATATCCATATAACTTGTATTATTACCCCTGCTTAAATATCCCATGTACGGGGCTTGACCTTTCCAATTATTTTGGTTACATGTAGTGGGGTAATTTTCAGTTGGAGAATTGGTAGGGTTGATGATGCGATATCTTACAGCACCAAAAACTTGACTTGTGCCGTCGTTTGGTATGAACGTCCACCAATCCATTCTGCGAGGCGTTGTTCCTGCTTGTCGCGCCCACCAAGTTCCGAATGAGCCGCCATTTTGCCTAAGATAGTAATATTTTGCATTGCTATTTCTACATGTCCATCCACTTGGGCATGGGTTTAAACTAATTAATCCACTGTAATTAAAATCGTTACCGTATTCGCTTATATAGTAACTTGCGGCTAAGGCGGGTAGTGCTATAACTGATGCAGTAATTAGAGCAATTACTGTAGCCAAAATTGTTCTCTTAATCATGGCAGTTTCTCCTAAGTGTATGGTGTTTAATGATTGTAGAATTTTTCGAGCGGCAAATATTCAAAATCAGGAGATGATTTGAACGCAAAAACTTCAGCCTCTATTTCTTTATCAAAAACGATGCTGACAATTGTTGTTTCCTCTGCAACATCGTCCCAGGTTTCGCCGCCATAAACTAGTGCCTTGAGAATTACACCTGTGTATGAATCTACCCAAAAAGTGGCTTTGCCTGTTAGTAATCCTTTTTCATCAAAGCCAACCCAAGCAATAACCACTGCTTCTCGTGAAGAAACTTTATCAGTCCCAAGCACTTCAAGTTTTCCTTGTCGTTGCATTAAGCCTGTCGGATATAAGTAATCAGCAATGGGTGAGGGTATTAGCACAGCCATAGGATGACGAATTATCACTGAGTCACCTAAACTAGAATTAGATTGCAACCCAAAATCGTCCACAGACTGTGCAAATGTTGGCAAAGTATATTCGGTATACCTTTTTGACAGATTATCTTGTTCGTAAGCCTTTTCCCCATCGCTCACCCATAATACGTCAAACATTTGTTTGTTGTCATTGTTATACTGTTGAATGGTCAATCTTGCTTTGGAAATTTGTTCGATTTGAATATTTGTGTATACTGTTTGAGGTTCTCTCGCAGGTTGCCAAACTGTTAACACATCTGCGTTTAATGTTTTCCACAAATTGTGACTATTTTTCATTAGCGTCAAAATATCCTCAACGCTGGATTGGTCTGTGATGGGAAGTTCTGGCATTGGAGCGCTGTCTGCAATTGACGACAATGTCTTTGGGTGCGAAGCCATTGCAGGTTGTAGTCCTAATCCTGTAATCAAGGCTACAAATCCCACCACTAAGCCTACTGTAACGCCTATAAATAGGTCTTTGCGGTAACGTTTGAAATGTTCAAAAAGATAGTTCACAGTTTACCTCCGTAGATTGCAAAATTAGTTTAGAGCGACATACCTACTTGTCTGGTATTCTATATGCCTGTTAATAGTTTTGTCTATAACGGATTCCCGTTAGACTCCATGTACAGTCTAACTGCCTCTACTCTGTTTCGGATACCCAATTTTTTATAAATAGACCTGATATGTTGTTCGACAGTGTTTTCGGATATGCCAAGAAGCAGTGCAATTTCCTTGTTGCAAAGTCCCTTAACGATAAGGGCGAATATTTGTTCTTGGCGATTTGTTAAGTTTTTGAGAAAATCCATTATTCTCCTTGTTTAGGATTGGTTTCTCGATACAACAACCTGAAATTACATATCAAAAATAATTTAACAGGCTAGTTGCCCAACGGTGTGCGTTATTAGAATGTCCTTGCCTGGGACGTGGTGTCAGCGTATCCTCGGCGGTGATACCAACCGCGGGAGCGCGGACAGGGCGTGAGCGCGAGG